>NZ_JAVDUO010000003.1:0-643758 GCF_031456385.1 Luteibacter sp. 3190
CTTTCGTTGATGCCCTCTGAACATTTCGTCCCGAGGTGAGCCGCCCATTCTATATCGTTTTTCGTTTCCGTCAACACCCTCGTGAAACTTTTTTTCGAGGTCGCCGACGAGGCGATACAGCTGCCGTAGCGTTCGTCTTTCGACGTGGGCCGCTGCGGGGAGGCGAATAATACGGATTCCTAAGAATGCCGCAACCCCTTTCGTGAAGTTTTTTTGAAACCTGCGTTAAATCAGCCGGATACGCGTGAAGTTTCGTTTGCCGACCTGGAGCACGCCCTCGAATCCGGCCGTGAAGACCCGCGAAGTGTCCTCCACGACCTCGCCATCGATGCGCACCGCGCGCTCTTTCAGCTTCCGGTTCGCTTCCGAATTGCTCGGCGTGACGCCCGCGGCGGTCAAAAGGGCGGCCAGACGGAAGCCTTCGGCAGGCGCCGCGATGTCGGTGAGCGGCAGGAGCGAGGTATCGCCCTCCCCGCGCACCACCGCATGCCAGCCGGCGATGGCCTGTTCGGCGGCGCCCGCGTCGTGGAAACGCGTGGCCAACTCGCGCGCGAGCCTCAGCTTGGCGTCGCGCGGGTTCAGCGCGCCGGAGGCGATATCCGCCTTCATGGTCGCCAGCTCGTCGAGCGACACCTCGAAGCTGAGCAGCTCGAACCAGCGCCACATGAGGTCGTCGCCGATCTTCATCGTCTTGGTGACGATGTCGATCGCCGGCTCGTTGATGCCGATGTAGTTGCCCAGCGACTTGGACATCTTGGCCACGCCGTCCAGTCCCTCGAGCAGGGGCATGGTCAGCACGATCTGCGGCGCCTGGCCGTGATGCTCCTGAAGGGCGCGCCCCATCAGCAGGTTGAACTTCTGGTCCGTGCCGCCGAGTTCGACATCCGCCTCGAGGGCGACGGAGTCGTAACCCTGCACCAGCGGATAAAGGAATTCATGGATGGCGATGGGCTGCTCGGCCTTGTAGCGCTTGGCGAAGTCGTCGCGCTCGAGCATGCGCGCCACCGTGTGCTGCGCGGCCAGGCGAATCATGTCGGCGGCGCCCATCTTGCCGAACCACTCGGAATTGAAGCGCAGCTCGGTCTTTTCGCGGTCGAGCACCTTGTAGACCTGCTCGGCGTAGGTCTCCGCGTTCGCCAGCACGTCCTCGCGGGTCAGCGGCTTGCGCGTCACGTTCTTGCCGGTGGGGTCGCCGATCATTCCCGTGAAGTCGCCGATCAGGAAGATCACCTGGTGCCCGAGATCCTGGAACTGGCGCATCTTGTTGAGCAGCACGGTATGGCCGATGTGCAGGTCCGGCGCCGTCGGATCGAACCCCGCCTTGATGCGCAGGGGGCGCCCGGTCTTCAGGCGGGCCTCGAGGTCTTCCTTCTTGATGATCTCGTCGGCGCCGCGGGCGATCAGTGCCAGGGCCTGGTCCAGCTCGTTCATGCTTGCTCTCTATATAGGGGGATCGACGGCCTTCACATTCGTGTGTGAAAACGCCGTGGGGGTTAATTGTGCGTTAACCGCAAGATGTGATGCAAAGCCTTGATGGAAAAGGCGTTGACGGCCTTTGCACAGGGCCGTTATGGTACGCGACAACTCGGGGCGAGCGGATACAAGAAAGACAATGGGTGATGTGAACCGCGGAGCGCACAGCGCTCGCAAGCAGGCCATCCGGCGCAAGGCGCAGCGCCGTCATTCGCACTTCTACGACAGCCGCGCCCACTGGTCCTTCAGTCGCAACGCGTCGGCCGAGCCGCTGAGCTGGTCGCGCGAGCGCTGGATCCTCGCCGGCACCGCTTTCTTTCTGGTCATCCTTTCGGCGCTCGTGATTCCGGCATGGGCCGGCGCGATGCGCAAGGAAACCGTCGCCACCGCGCTGCCACGCGTCAACACGGACATTCCGCGCCCCGACGTGCAGTCGAACGTCGCCCTCGCCGTCGTGCCGCTCGCCGTGCCGCGCCTCGATCCCGCCAGCGTGAAGCCCCTCCCGCCGGTGGAGACCTGGAACACCGTGCAGGTGCAACCCGGCCAGACGCTCGCGGACATCTTCGTCGCGCAGGGCTTGTCGATGACCGATCTGCAACGCGTCATCGACGCCGCCGGCGGCACGAAGGTCTTCCACCAGATCAAGCCCGGCCAGGAATTCCAGTTCCTCGTCAACGCCGACCACACGCTCGAGGGCGTGCGGTTCGACCAGGACGAAACGAGCGTCGCCACGCTGCGTTTCACGAGCGGCAAGGCCGAACTCACCACGCAGAAGCGCGACGTGCAGCGTCGCGAGCACATCGCGCACGGCCTCATCGACAGCTCCCTGTTCGGCGCGGCGTCGAAGGCCGGCATGAGCAACGCGATGGTCCTGAAGCTCGCCGAGGTCTTCAAGTTCGACATCGACTTCGTGCAGGACCTCCGCGTAGGCGACAACTTCACCGTCGTCTACGACGACGTCTACAGCGACGGCGCGTTCATGCGCGAAGGCGACATCGTCGCCGCCGAGTTCATCAACCAGGGCAAGCGCTACACCGCGTACCGTTACAAGAACGGCGACAAGGTGGGCTACTACAGCGAGGAAGGCCGTCCGCTGCAGGGTTCGTTCCTGCGCATCCCGGTCGACTTCACGCGCATCTCGTCGCAGTTCAGCGCGGGCCGCATGCACCCGATCCTCGGCAAGATGCGCGCGCACAAGGGCGTCGATTACGCCGCTCCCTCGGGCACGCCGATCCACGCGGCCGGCGACGGCGTCGTCAAGTTCCGTGGCTGGATGAACGGCTATGGCAACTTCGTCGTGATCCAGCACAACGCGTCGATCAGCACCGCCTACGGCCACATGTCGCGCTTCGCGAACCTGCGCGTCGGCCAGCGCGTCAGCCAGGGCAGCACCATCGGCTACGTCGGCATGACCGGCCTCGCCACCGGCCCGCACCTGCACTACGAATTCCGCGTCAACAACGCGCAGCGCGATCCGCAGACGGTCACGCTGCCGAAGCCGGAGCCGCTCCCCGCCGCGCAGCTGGCGAAGTTCAAGAAAGAGATCGTCGGGCCGCAGCTCGTCCGCCTGAACCAGGTGGACAACAACACGAAGCTCGCCCGCAGCGAGACCGCGAAGAACGACGGCGGCTGATCCGTGGCGACCACGGACGGCCTCTACCTCGGCCTCATCTCCGGGACCAGCGCCGACGGCATCGACGCGGCCCTGGTCCGTTTCACCGACGGACGCCCCGCACTCGTCGCGGGCCTGACGCATCCCTGGGAGGACGCGCTCCGCGCGAGGATCCTCGCGGTCGCGCAGGACGAACTCCGTCTCGACCTCGACGCCTACGGGCGCCTCGACGTCGCCGTGGGGATGGCGTTCGCCGATGCCGCCCGCGCCGTGATCGCGAAGGCCGGCGTGCCGGCATCGTCCGTTACCGCCATCGGCTCGCACGGTCAGACCATCCGCCATCGCCCGTCGGGCACTCACCCGTTCACGCTGCAGATCGGCGATGCCTCGGTGATCGCGGAACGCAGCGGCATCGACACCGTGGCCGACTTCCGCCGCGCGGATGTCGCCGCCGGTGGTCAGGGCGCGCCCCTCGTACCCGCCTTCCACGCCACGGTGCTGCGTCCGTCGAACGGCTCGCGCGTCGTGCTCAACCTCGGCGGGATCGCCAACGTCACGCGATTGACGCCGGAGGGCGACGTCACCGGTTTCGACACGGGTCCGGCCAACGGACTGATGGACGCCTGGTGCCTTCGCCACCGCGGCGAAGCCTTCGATCGCGACGGCATTTTCGCGGCCTCGGGTACGGTCGACGCCGCCTTGCTGGCCGAGTTGCTCGACGACGCCTATTTCGTGCTCGACCCGCCCAAGAGCACCGGCAGGGAACACTTCCATCTGGCGTGGCTCGACGAACATCCGCGCGTGGCCGATCTGAGTCCGGAGGACGTGCAGGCGACGCTGCTGGCGTTGAGCGCGGCCTCGATCGGCGACGCCATCGCGCGTTACGCGCCGGACGCCGTCGACGTCGTCGCATGCGGCGGCGGGGTGCACAACACGGCGCTGATGCGTGCGCTCACGGCGCGCCTCGAAGGTCGCGCGTTGCGTTCGAGCGCCGATTTCGGCATCGATCCCGACCAGATGGAGGCGATGGCCTTCGCATGGCTGGCCTATCGCCGCGTGCGTGGCGAGCCGGGGAATCTTCCGGCGGTGACCGGTGCGCGGGGCCTTCGCTTGCTGGGTGCGGTTTACGCCGCCTCGCAGGAATCGCGCTAGAACGTCTCCGGAGCCTTCACCGGCCGCGCACCGGCATCGGCCAGCGTCGACGGCGACGCCTGCGCCAGCGCGGACAGTGCTTCCTGGAACGCGGCCTGTTCCTCGGCGTCCCACGCACCCGTCAGGTGCGCGATGTCGCCCGGTTCGAGCAAAAGCTCGTTGAACACGTCGCCCGGGCTCAGACCCAGCCCGTAACGCAACGCGTGCAGGATGACCTCGTTGATCGACCAGCGTCGTTCACGGGCGAGCGTCTTGATCCGCTCGGCCATCTGCTCGTCGATATGTCTCACCACTATATCTGGCACGTGCGTGACCCTCCTCGCGCATGCCCCCTGTGGGGCCGATGGTACACATTTCTGGCATGACGCGAAGGTCGGCCATTCGGCTTACGTCGCGTCGCCGCCCTCCGGCCGCGGCATCCGTTTCCACAGCCATGCCAGCACGATGAGCGTCGGCACGATCGAGACGGTACTGACCACGAAGAGCGACGCGTAGCCCGAATCCTTGACGAGGAATCCCGAGAATCCACCGATGATCTTGCCCGGAAGGTTCGCCAGCGCGCTGAGCAGCGCGTACTGCGTGGCCGTGAAGCTGCGGTTGACCAGGCCGGACATGAAGGCCACCAGCACCGGCCCGGCGAAGCCTTGCGCGAAGTTGTCGCCGGAGAGCGTGGCGACGAAGGCCCACGTCTGGCCGGGATTCGCGGCCATGAGCAGATAGAGCATGTTCGACAGCGCCACGCCGATGGCGGCGACCACGAGCAGCCGGCGCATCTCGAAACGCACGACGGCCCAGCCGCCCAGCAGCGCGCCGAGGATGCCGATGATCACGCCGTAAACCTTCGAGACCTCGGCGATCTGCGTCTTGCTGAATCCCGCGTCGAGGTAGAACGGATACGCCATCACGCCGAGCATCTGGTCCGGCAGCCGGAACAGCGCCACGAAGAGGAGCAGGCCAAGGGCCAGGGGCGCACCGAACCGCGCGAGGAAGTCGCGGAACGGCCCGACGAAGCCTTCCTGTACCGCGACGCGCAGGGGCACGCGCTCGCGCACCCTATGTTCGGGTTCGCGTGCCACGAGCACCGTGACGAAGGGCACCACGAGCAGCGCGCAGATGGCCACGTAGCCGCCCTGCCAGCCGAAGGCGTCCGCCACGATCAGGATGCCCGCGCCGCCGGCGATCAGCCCGAGCCGATAGCCGAGCGTGTACGTGGCGGCCAGGGCGCCCTGCGCTTCCTGCGGCGCGATCTCCACGCGGTACGCGTCCACGACGATGTCGATCGTCGCTCCCGCGATGGCCGCGATCAACGTCATGCCCATGAATCGCGGCAGCGACACCGTGGGCGGCATCGCCGCCATGCCCAGCAGCCCGGCACCGAGCAGCAGGATCGCGAACATCAGCCAGCCACGGCGCAGGCCGAGGCGGCCGAAGAGCGGCAGGCGGAACCTGTCGACCACGGGCGCCCAGAGGAACTTGAAGTTGTAGGCGAACGTGACGTAGCTGGCGATGCCGATGGCGCCGTAATCGACGCCGGATTCCTTCAGCCACGCCGACAGCGTGTTGCCCACCAGCAGGAACGGCAGCCCCGAGGCGAGGCCGAAGAACAGCATGATGACCGCGCCCGGCTGAGCGAACGCCGCGAACAGACCATGCCAGCCCTTGTAGCGCGCGGGCTCCCCGCCGCTGCTCACTCCGCGTAGTCCACGGTGAACGGCGCATGGTCCGAGAAGCGCTCGTCGCGGTAGATCGAGCAGTCGCGCAGGCGGTCGCGCAGGCCGGGGGTGACGATCTGGTAATCGATCCGCCACCCCACATTGTTCGCGCGTGCCTGGCCCCGGTTCGACCACCAGGTGTACTCGACGGCGTCGGGCTTGAGGGCGCGGAAGCTGTCCACCCAGCCGATCTCGTTGAACAGCAGGTCGAGCCAGGCGCGTTCCTCGGGCAGGCAGCCCGAGTTCTTCTGGTTCGAGGTCCAGTTCTTGATGTCGTTCTTCGTGTGGACGATGTTCCAGTCGCCGCACAGCACATAGTCGCGGCCGCTGGCCGCCCACTCGCGCAGGATCGGCGTCAGCCACTCCATCACCCGGAACTTGTACTGCTGCCGTTCGTCGCCGGACGATCCCGACGGGATGTAGAACGAGACGACGCTCAGGTTGCCGTAGCGCGCCTCGATGTAGCGGCCCTCGCAGTCGAAGTCCTCGCGGCCGAGCGACACGCGCACTTCGTCCGGCTCGCGTTTCGAATAGATGGCCACGCCGCTGTAGCCCTTCTTGCTGCGGGCGTCGTGGTAGAAGCAATGGTGACCGTCGGGCCGGAACATCGGGTCGGTGAGCTGGGATTCCTGCGATTTGGTTTCCTGCAGGCAGACGACGTCGGCGTCCTGCTTGCGAAGCCACTCGAACACGCCCTTGGTGGCGGCGGAGCGGATACCGTTGGCGTTCAGCGAAATGATGCGCATGGGGCCCTGTCGATGCGTTCGGCGATCCGCCCATGATAACCCGCGGGTGGGCCGCCCCTCGGACCCGGCTGTACCATGGCGGTCTCCCATCGCTCCCGCCCGAGATCGCCCGTGCACGACTACCAACGCGAATTCATCGAACTCACCCTCGCCCGCGACGTCCTCCGCTTCGGCGAGTTCACCCTGAAGTCGGGACGTAGCAGCCCGTACTTCTTCAACATGGGCCGGATCGACTCGGGGGCCGCGCTGGCCCGCCTGGGGCGCTCGTACGCCGAGGCGGCGGTTCGCTCCGGCGTCCCCTTCGACATGCTGTTCGGTCCGGCGTACAAGGGCATCGCCCTGGCCGCCGCCACGGCGATCGCGCTGGCCGACACCCAGGACCGCGACGTGCCCTGGGCCTACAACCGCAAGGAGGCCAAGGATCACGGCGAAGGCGGCACGCTGGTCGGCGCGCCGCTGAAAGGCCGCGTGCTGATCGTCGACGACGTGATGACCGCCGGCACCGCCGTGCGCGAATCCCTGGAACTGATCCGGGCGCAGGGTGCCGAGCCCGCGGGCGTGCTCATCGCGCTCGATCGCCAGGAGCGCGGCCAGGGCGACCGCTCCGCCGCCCAGGAAGTCGCGGCCCAGTTCGGCATCCCCGTGATCGCCATCGCCAGCCTGGCCGACGTGCTGGCCTACGCCGGCGAGCGGCCCGAACTCGCCGCCGAGCATGGCCGGCTGGTGGCCTACCGCGACCGCTACGGCGTGAGCGGCTGAGGGAAAACGGCGATTGCGTCACGCGGCCGGCGCGGCTTGCCGGCCGCGCGCAATCCGCCTGCCCGCGCTGGCTATACTCCATCGACAGGAGGGGAAAGCATGCGAGCAGCGCGATACATCCTGGCGGGGGCGGCACTGTGCATCGGCACGGCCGCGTTCGCCCAGAACACCACGAACAACAACGCCTACCGGTATCGCTGGAAGGATGCCACCGGGCATTCGTACTTCAGCGACAGTCTCTCGCCGGAGGCGATGAAGGCCGGCTACGACATCGTCAACGCCCAGGGCATGGTCGTCCGCCATGTGGATCGCCAGCTGACGGCCGACGAACGCGCCGCGGCGCGGAAAGTGGCCGACGCCCAGGCGGCGGCGCTGCAGGCTCAGCAGCAGCGCCAGCGCGAAGACGCCCAGATGCTCAACGCATACCCGAACGAGGCCGCCTTCGCGGCGGCGAAGGGCGCCGAGCTCGACAACTTCGAGCAGGCGGCGCGCACCACGCGCCTCAATCTGCAGGGACAGGAAAAGGCCCTCGCCGATCTGCTCGCCCGCGCCGGCGACCTCGAACGCGCGAAGCAGCCGGTGCCCAAGTACCTCAACGACCGCATCGCCGAGCAGCGCAACACGGTGGCGTCGCTGCGTGCCACGCTACAGCGCCAGCTCGCGGCGAAGGAATCGGCCAAGGCCAACCTGGACGCCCAGCTCCGCCACTACAGGGAACTGAAGGCCGCCAGCGCCGCCAGCGGCCCGCGGTAGCCGCCGCTAGAAAGGCAACGCGAGGGACTTGTCGACCGCCAGCACGCGCTGGCGGAACGATTGCTTGATGCGCTCCAGGCTCCTGGCGCTATCGGCATCGAAGCGGAAGATGAGCGCGGGCGACGTATTGGACGCCCGGACCAGTCCGAAACCGTCCGCCCAATCCACGCGAACGCCGTCGATCGTCGTGACCCGCGCATCGTCGAACGTCGCCGACGCGCGGAACGCGTCCATGAAACGGAAGTGCGCGCCCTCTTCCATGGGCAGACGCAGTTCGGGTGTGGAAACGCTCTTGGGCAGCGTGTCGAACAGCTCCGCCACGCTGCGCTCCTCCACGTCGCCAGCGACGATCTCGAGCAGGCGCGCCGCCGCGTAGATACCGTCGTCGAAACCGTACCAGCGGTTGTTGTCGGCGAAGAAGAAGTGGCCGCTCATCTCGCCGGCAAGCGCCGCGCCCGTCTCGCGCAGCTTGGCCTTCATCAGCGAGTGCCCCGTGCGCCACATCAGCGGCACGCCGGCCGACTGCTGGATCACGCCACGCAGGTGGCCGGTGCACTTCACGTCGTAGATGATCGTGGCGCCGGGATTGCGCGCGAGCACGTCCTGCGCGAAGAGCATCAGCAGACGATCGGGCCACACGATCTCGCCCGCCTGCGTCACGACGCCCAGCCGGTCGCCGTCGCCGTCGAACGCGATGCCGAGGTCGGCGCCGATCGTGTGCACGGCGGCGATGAGATCGGCGAGGTTGCGCGGATCGGACGGATCGGGATGGTGGTTCGGGAACTGACCGTCGACATCGCAGTACAACGGGATCACTTCACAACCGATGTCCTCGAGCACGCGCGGGGCCACGGCCCCCGCCACGCCGTTGCCGGCGTCGACGACGACCTTGAGGCGCCGCTCGGCGGCGACGTCGCCGGCGATGCGGGCCACGTATGCCTCCGTTGCCGACTGCTCGCGCCAGGTGCCCACGCCGTCGGCGGGCAGGTTGCCCGCCACGATGCGCCGATGCAGGTCGGCGATCGCGTCTTCGGAGAGCGTCTCGCCGCCGATCACGATCTTGAAGCCGTTGTGGTCCGCGGGATTGTGGCTTCCCGTGACCGAGACGGCGCAACCCGTGCCGAAGTGGTAGGCGGCGAAGTAGACGACCGGTGTCGGCACCATGCCGAGGTCGATCACGTCGATGCCGGCGGCCCGCAGGCCGTCCGACAGGGCGTGGGCCAGCTCGGCACCGGAGAGCCGCCCGTCGCGCCCGACGACGATCTCGCGGAGGTCGGCGTCGAGCATGCGCGCGCCGATGGCCTGGCCGATGCGATGGGCGATGTCGGCGGTGAGCGTCTTACCGACCACGCCGCGGATGTCGTACGCGCGGAAGATCGCCGGATCGAGCGACGGCTCGCCGGCCGCCGGAGCGGCGACGGGCGTGGGCGCTGCGACGGCGGCCGGCGCGGGCGTCGGGGGCAGCCTCGGCTTGCGCACGACGTCCGCCACCATCACGTCCGGCTCGGGCATCGCCTCGGGTTCGACGGCCGGGCGGCGGCGCAGGCCCCAGAGCAGCAAGGCACCGCCGCCGAGTCCCACCAGGGACAGCAACGCGCCGAGCGCCTCCGAGTGCGGAATGACGATGAAGGCCTTGGGCATCGCGGCGAACACGAACAGCGACGTGCCCTCCACGCGCTGCCCTTCGGCTTCGAGTTCGGCGGACCGGGAGCCGACGTCCAGCAGGCGCAGGCTGTCGCGTCCCTCGCCTTGGCGCAGCTCGAGGCGGCCGCCGCCCGGCGATGCGGCATCGAACCGGGCGACGATGTCGTCGAAGGGGTATTCGAGCCAGATCCAGGCGCGAACCGTGCCCTCGCCCGCCACAGGCTCGACCATGGATAGCCGTCGCTCGCCGTCCTTCAGCGACGTGGACGCCCGCGGCGGTCCGCTGCCGCCCAGGGCGGCCATGAGCTGCGCGGCCTTCGCGTAGCCGAACTCACGGTAGTTGGCACGCACCACCTCATCCAGGCCGCCGCTGTAGACCTCGACGACGCGGACGGAAGGGAGCGCCGCGCGCAGCCTTTCCGCCGCCGTGGCGTGATCGTCGATGGACGTCGCGATGCCGCCTGCCATGAGCGCGCGCTGCAGGGCTTCGCGCTTGCCCGCGATCAGCGCGCCGAGTTCTCGCGTGGTATCCCGCTGGGCCGCATGCGTGCGCTCGGCGGCGCTTCCCTCATCGGCGATCAGCCAGGTCTGCCACGCGCAGAAAACGCCGGCGACGAGCAGCAACGTCGCGCCCGCCAGGGGCAGCAAACGTCGCAGATCCACACGGGACATGCGTCCCGCCCCTCCCTCTTTCGATGCCATGTCGCCCCTTCGCTACCCCGGCAGAATCAGCCAACACCCGTCGAGCCGAATCCTCCCTCGCCCCGCTGCGAGGGGGTGAACCCTTCTACCACCCGGAGGCGCGCTCGGCCGACCGGCACGAGCAATAATTGCGCAATCCGGTCGCCGGGCGCGATGGTCACCGGCGCGCTTCCGCGGTTCCAGCACGAGATCATCAACGGACCCTGATAGTCCGCGTCGATGACGCCGACGAGGTTGCCCATCACGAGTCCCTGCTTATGGCCCAGGCCGGAGCGCGGCACGATCAGCGCGCACCATGCCGGATCGCCGATGTGGATCGCCAGTCCCGAGGGCACCAGCGCGCTCTCTCCCGGTACCAGCGTCAGCGGCGCATCCACCGCCGCGCGCAGGTCCATGCCCGCGCTACCCGCGGTGGCCGGTTCCGGCAGCGGGATCGAGTCGCCCAGGCGCGGATCGAGGATCTTCAGTTCGATGTCTATCAAGGCGTGGTTCCGGTGAGGAATCGTTTGGCGATGAGCGCGATGAGCCGTCGGGCCAGTTCGGTCTTCGGCATCTCGGGCAACGCTTCGTCGCCGCCATGCCAGTAGACGTGCAGCGCGTTGTCCGCCACCTCGAAGCCTTTCCCGCTCGTGACATCGTTCGCCGCGATCATGTCGATGCCCTTGCGGGCCAGCTTGTCCTGCGCATACCCCTCGATGTCGCGGGTCTCCGCGGCGAAGCCCACGAGGTACGGGCGCACGGGCTGCACCGCGAGCGCCGCGATGATATCCGGGTTCTCGGTGAGCTCGAGGCGCAGCGGCACGCCGCCCGCCTTCTTCAGCTTGTAGTCCGCCGCTTCGACGGGGCGATAGTCGCCCACCGCCGCCGCGCCGATGTAGATGTCGGCGCCCGCGCACGCCGCCACGACGGCGTCGTGCATCTGGCGCGCGCTGCGGACGTCGACGCGCTCGACGCCCGGCGGCGTGGGAAGCGACACAGGACCGGCCACCAGCGTCACCGACGCCCCCGCGTCGCGCGCCGCCGCGGCGACCGCGAAACCCATGCGACCGGAGCTTCGATTGCCGATAAAGCGCACGGGATCGATGTCTTCATACGTCGGGCCGGCGCTGACGACGACGCGCCGACCGCGCAGCGGTTGCTCGCCGAACGACGCCACGAGGATGTCGCGCAGTTCGTGCGGTTCCAGCATGCGGCCTGAGCCGATGTCCCCGCAGGCCTGGTCGCCGTCGGCTGGGCCCAGGACACCGACGCCGCGGACGCGAAGCGTGCCGACGTTGGCCTGCACGGCGAGGTTCGCCCACATCTGCTGGTTCATCGCAGGCGCCACGTACACCGGCGCCGCGGTGGCCAGCACGACCGTCGTCAGAAGGTCGTCGGCATGGCCGTGCGCCAGGCGCGCGATGGTGTCGGCGCTCGCGGGCGCGATCAGGACGCGCTCGGCCCAGCGGGCGAGCTCGATATGCCCCATCGCGGCCTCGCCCTGCTCGTCCCACAGGCTCACGCGCACCGGCTGGCCAGAAAGGGCCTGGAACGTCGTGGGCGTGACGAAATGCGTGGCGCCTTCCGTCATCACGACGCGCACCTCGGCCTCGAGGTCGCGGAGGCGCCGCACGAGTTCGCAGATCTTGTACGCGGCGATACCACCGGTAACGCCAATCAGGATGCGACGCTGGCGAAGGCTCATGGCGGGATGGCGGTTCGGAAGGCACGTTAGCTTAACGGATTTCCACCATCGCACTTCCGGAGCGATTTTTCAGAATCGTTCTATCGCCACATCGCGATCGCAACCCTACCTTGTACATCGTGCCGCAACCCCCGTGCGGCCCTCATCGAAGGGAAGCCATGAAGTCGCCCACGAACCCGCCCTCCACGGTCCGCGATGCCACCGTGCCACCCGTCGCGTATCGCCAGCCGCCGATCCGGCAATGGGCCGCCAACGACCGGCCGCGGGAACGGCTGTACGCGCACGGTGCGGCGGCGCTGTCCGACGCCGAGCTGCTGGCCGTTCTGATCGGCAACGGCACGGCGGGCTGCGACGCCGTCGCGACGGGCCGCGCCCTGCTTTCCCGCGCGGGTAGCCTCGGCCGCCTCCTCGCCGAGCCGGACCACCTGCCGCCCGTGCCGGGCATCGGACCGGTGAAGCGGGCGCGGCTGGTCGCCGCCCTGGAGCTGGCGCGTCGCGCCCTGGGCGAAGGACTGACCGACCTGCCCCGCATCGAGAGCCCGCGCGACAGTGCGCAGTACCTGCAGGCGCGACTGAGTCACCTGTCGCACGAGGTGTTCGCCTGCCTCTTCCTGGACACCAGGCATCGGGTCCTCGCGTACGAGGAACTGTTCCGCGGCACCATCGACGGTGCCAGCGTCTATCCCCGCGAGGTGGTACGCGCATGCCTGCGCCATCACGCCAGCGCGGTCATCCTCGCCCACAACCACCCCTCGGGCGTCCCGGAGCCCAGCCGGGCCGACCGCGACATCACGCAGGTCCTGGTCGACGCACTCGCCCTGATGGACATTCGCGTGCTCGATCACATCGTGGTGGGACGGGGCGAACCCGTTTCCATGGCGGAGCGGGGCCTGCTGCTGGCCAGGAGCCGCTGAGCGACCAAAAAAAGACGGCGCGAGTGCCGCTCGCGCCGTCTGGGGGGGTCACCTTTCGAGGGAGGGGTGGGCGACCGTCGTGCCGTTGGGCCGGGGAGACACCGGGCACGAGGAACATTGTGACGATGAGGGATGACAGCGCCGTGACGTGCCGCTTTCGCGCCTGCTTCGCCACTGCGCCGCCGAAGTTATGCACATGGGCGCTTTTTCCCACTTGGCCGTCACAGTTGTTGTCCCGGCGCAAGTCAGGATTGCAATGCATTGATTTAAATGATTTTCATGTGTTGCAGGGTCGTGTCACGATGCGTACCTGCCTGTCGCCGCCCCGGCGGCTCCGTCTTGCCCACAGAGTTATCCACAGGCTGTGGATGGACGGGCTCCCCCGGCCGGCCGACGGCCGCGCGCCATCTGATAGGATTGCCGGTTCCATATCCGCGTCGCCCATCCCGTGAAACAAGAGCTGAAACAACTCGTCCTGCAGGCCATCGGCGCATTGCGGGAGTCCGGCAAACTGCCGTCCGACTTCGTGGCCCCGGATTTCGTGATCGAACGGACCCGCAACCGCGAGCACGGCGATTTCGCGACCAACGCGGCGATGATGATGGCCAAGTCCGCCGGCCGGAAGCCGCGCGACATCGCGACCGATCTCGTCGAGGCCATGCCGGCCTCGGTCCGGGTGGGCAAGGTGGAGATCGCCGGACCGGGCTTCATCAATTTCTCGCTGGCGCCGGCCGCGTTCCACGCGGAGATCGAGCGCGCCCTCGCGGAAGCCGACCGGTACGGCCGCAATCGCGATGGCGCCGGCCGCACCGCGGGCGTGGAGTTCGTGTCGGCCAACCCGACGGGCCCGCTGCACGTCGGCCACGGCCGCGCGGCGGCCATCGGTGACAGCATCGCGCGTCTTCTCGATGCGGCGGGCTGGAAAGTGTTCCGCGAGTTCTACTACAACGACGCCGGTGTCCAGATCGCCAACCTGGCGCTTTCCACGCAGGCCCGCGCCCGGGGCATCGCCCCGGACGAAGCGGGCTGGCCGGAATCCGGCTACCGTGGCGACTACATCGCCGACGTGGCGCGTGCCTTCCTGGCCGGCGAATCGGTCGAGGCCGACGGCGAAACCGTCGTCGCCACCGGCGATGCCGACAACCTGGACGACGTACGCCGCTTCGCCGTCGCTTACCTGCGCCACGAGCAGGACCTCGACCTCAAGGCCTTCGGCGTCGGCTTCGACGTCTACTACCTCGAGTCGTCGCTGTATGGCGAAGGCAAGGTCGACGAGACCGTTCGCGAACTCGTCGCCCACGGTCACACCTACGAGGAAGGCGGCGCGCTATGGCTGCGCTCGACGGACTTCGGTGACGACAAGGACCGCGTCATGCGCAAGTCCGACGGCACGTTCACCTACTTCCTTCCCGACGTGGCCTACCACCGCACCAAGTGGCAGCGCGGCTACGAGCGCGCCATCACCGAGCTGGGCTCCGACCACCACGGTTCGCTCGCCCGCGTGAAGGCCGGCCTTCAGGCGCTGGACACCGGGATTCCGAAGAACTGGCCCGAGTACGTGCTGCACCAGATGGTCACGGTGATGCGCGGCGGCGAGGAGGTGAAGATCTCCAAGCGCGCCGGCTCCTACGTCACGCTGCGCGACCTCATCGACGAGGCCGGCCGCGACGCCACGCGTTATTTCCTGATCGCGCGCAAGGCCGATTCGCAGCTGGTGTTCGACATCGACCTCGCCCGCTCGCAGAGCAACGACAACCCCGTCTACTACATCCAGTACGCCCACGCCCGCGCCAGCCGCGTGTTCCGCGAACTCGCGGAGCGCGGCCTCGCGACCGATCGCGGCAACGGGATCGCGAAGCTTGGCCGTCTCGACACGGAGCACGAGTCAATCCTGATGGTCGAGCTCTCGCGCTACCCCGAGATCGTGGAGTCCGCCGCGGCGAACCTGGAACCGCACCTGATCGCGCAGTACCTGCGCGAACTCGCGGGCGCGCTGCACAGCTACTATCACGAGCACAAATGGATCGTCGACGACGCCGATCTGCGTGACGCACGCCTCGCGCTGGTGGCCGCCACGCAGCAGGTGCTCAGGAACGGTCTGGATCTGCTGGGCATTTCCGCCCCGGAGAGCATGTAAATGGCAACACGCAAGAAGGGCAAGGGCCGCCAGGCCGTCCGCAACGGCTCGAGCGGCATGCCAGGCTGGAGCTGGGCGCTGATCGGCATCCTCGCCGGCGCCCTGCTCATGGCCTTCGCGATGCGCGGCACGTGGATGCCGATGATGCGCCAGCACCAGGGCCCGGAACCGAACCCGCAGGCCACCGCGCAGAAGGGCAGCGATCCGGGCGTCGTCGACCAGGCCGAGGCGGAGAAGCCGAAGAAGCCCTCGTACGATTTCTATTCGGTGCTCTCCGAGAAAGAGGTCCGCATTCCCGACGCCGAGATCCGGGCGCAGGCGAGTGCCGAAGCGCAGCAGAAGCAGCAGCAACAGGCCGCGCAGGCGCAGGCACAGGCCGCGGCGGCGCAACAGGCACAGGCGCAGGCGCAGCAGCAGGCGCAGACGACCGCCGCCGCGACGAACCTGCCGAAGGCGACGACGCAGACGGTGACCGCGACGCCGGCGCAGCCGGCACCGGCCACGGCGTCGGGCAGCTCCGGGTACCTGCTCCAGGTGGGCGCGTTCCCGAGCGCGGCGGATGCCGAGGCTCTCAAGGCAAAGCTCGCGCTGCAGGGTTTCGTGGCCAACGTTCAGTCGGTCAAGGTCGGTGCGCAGACCTACAACCGTGTCCGCCTCGGCCCCTTCAAGTCGGCCACCGATCTGGAGAGCACGAAACAGCGTCTGCAGTCCGCCGGCATCAGCGCCATCGCCCTGAAAGAAGGCAGCTGATCCGGCGCGGCCCGCCCGACGAAAAGACCGCCCTCGTGGCGGTCTTTTTTTTGCAAGGAACGGCGCGCGGTTGCCGCTTTCGTGCCCGTTGACGCCAGTGGGATCCCGGCGTAGACCTGCACGAACCGATGGGTATCCAGGGAGGACACCCGCGGTTGCCAAGCTCAAGGAGGAGTCATGCGCAACGCCAGAACGAAAGGGGCCGGCCGCCTCATCGATACGCTCGCCACGCGGCTCGAAACGCGCCATCGGAGCGAATGGGGATTTTCATGTACCGTCAACGACGTGTTCGTGATGAGTGCCGTCGCGCGTGCTGAAGAGGATCTGCACCCGTTGACGGGCGATCGCTTCTTCATGGTGGACGACGCATGGACCGAACGTTCCGCGCTGATCCAGTTGCTGGCGTTCCCCGCCGCCGGCCATGCTCACGCGGCGAGCGGCCGATACGACATTGGCCTGTCGGAAGAGCCCGGGAGCGGCTTAGCCGTTTACTTCGAAGAATCGCCGTCGGGGTTCAACCGGTTTCTCCCGACCGGCGGCTGGATCGAGTTGGCGTTCGCCGCCGACCGCACGAGCGTCGAGGGCACGTTCGAGTTCGACGCCACGAACGACACCGAGGGCAATCGATTTATCCGCCGCGGCAAGTTCTTCCTCCCCTACGCCGATCTCCCGGACCCCAACGCGCCCTAGCGCGAACCTGTGCGTCGCTTCACGACGTGTAAGTCGACGGATTTTTCAGACAAGTCTGATTCTTTCCGGGGTGTGGGCCGGGCAGCATGCGAGGCGCGTCCTGACACACACCACGGAGTTTTCATGCACCCATCGTTCCGCTCGTGCCTGTCGCGGGCCGTCCTTCTTTCCGCTCTTTCCAGCACCGCGTTCGCCATGCCGGCGATGGCCGACGACGCCACGATGTCCATCAAGGACTTCGCCACCCGGACCCTCGAGGCGTCGGCTCTCGGCGCCCGGTCCGACGGGATCATGACGGCGTCGGTCAATGGCGGCCTTCTCATGGAGCGGCAGGCATATATGAGGGAGCTGACCTGGCAGGGCACGCCGTTTTCGACGCTTTACGGAACAGACAACGGGAAGGGAGGCTCGATAACCATTGGCGTCATCCCACGACGCGGCGAGCTGCACGCCGTCAGCGGCCGGTATGAGCTCGGCGTTCCGGAAGGCCCTGGCACCGCTTTCGCCACCTACAGAGAGTGGATTCCCGCGCCGCCCGGATTCACCGGTTTCACGTCCTTCGACATCAAGGAAGGCTGGGTCGACGTACATTTCAGTCCCGACCGGACGCGCGTGGACGTGACCTTCGAATTCGTCGCGCGGGGCGGCGAGCTCGGTACCCGCGTGGTGAAGAGCGGCCGTTTCTCCGGCCCGAACTACGACCTTCCGCCGCAAGACGTGCGGACGCCTTAATCGAATTTCAGCGAGGATCGCCCGACCATAAGACCGCCCTCGTGGCGGTCTTCTCTTTGGCCTGCACGCGCCACGCAAATCGTCGGATTTTTCAGAATGGTCTGATTCTTTTGTAGGTATGTCCCCGGCAGGATGCACAGCGCGTCCCGACACACACACCACGGAGGCTTCATGTACGGATCGTTCCGCTCGCGCCTGTCGCGCGCTGCTCTCTCTCTTGCCCTTTCCACCAGCACTTTCGCCATGCCGGCGATGGCCGACGACGCCACGTATTCCGTGAAGGACTACGCCACCCGAACCCTCGAGGCATCGGCTCTCAGCGTACAGGGCGACGGGGTCCTGAAGGCGTTGGTCAATGACAGCCTTCTTGTAGGACGCCAGGCGTATGCGATGGAGCTATGGTTTATGGGCCAAAGTTTCACGGCGTCTCGCGCAACTTACGACGGCAAGGGCGGTTATGTTCTCCTGGGCGTGGTTCCGCCACTCGGGGAGCCGCACGCCGTCAGCGGCCGATATCAGCTCGGCGTACCGGAAGGCCCTGGCACCGCTTTCGCCAGCTTCCTCGAGGACATTACCTCTCCGCCGGGATTCACTGGTGGTATGAGGAGCTTCGACATCAAGGAGGGCTGGGTCGACGTGCAGTTCAGCCCGGACCGGACACACGTGGACATGACGTTCGAGTTCGTCGCGTTCGATGACGAACTCGGTACCCGCGTGGTGAAGAGCGGCAGTTTCTCCGGCCCGAACTACGACCTTCCGCCGCAAGACGTGCGGACGCCTTAACCGAATTTCTGCGAGGGTCGCCCGACCAGAAGACCGCCCTCGTGGCGGTCTTCTCTTTGGGCTGCACGCGGCACGCGAATCGTCGGATTTTTCAGAATGGTCTGATTTTTTCGTAGGTATGTACCCGGCAGGATACACAGCGCGTCCCGACACACACACCACGGAGGCTTCATGTACGGATCGTTCCGCTCGCGCCTGTCGCGCGCTGCTCTCTCTCTTGCCCTTTCCACTGGCGCTTTCGCTATGCCGGCGATGGCCGACAACCCCACGTACTCCATCCAAGAGTTCGCCAACCGGACCTTCGAGACGACGACTCTCAGCTCCCGGTCCGACGGGGTCCTGAAGGCATTGGTCAATGGCAACCTTCTTGTAGGACGACAGGGATATTTCGTTGAGCAGTACTGGTTGGGCCAGCCGTTTTCGGGGCTCTTCGCAACGTACGACGGGAAGGGCGGTTATGTAACCCTGGGCGTCGTTCCACCCGTCGGGGAGCCACACGCCGTCAGCGGGCGGTATCAGCTAGGCGGGCCGGAAGGCCCTGGCACCGCTTTCGCTACCTTTTCCGAGAACATCCCCGCTCCGCCCGGGTACATTGGTGTCAGGGCCTTCGACACGCAAGAAGGCTGGGTCGACGTGCAGTTCAGCCCGGACCGGACACACGTGGACGTGACGTTCGAGTTCGTCGCGTTCGATGACGAACTCGGTACCCGCGTGGTGAAGAGCGGCAGTTTCTCCGGACCGAACTACGACGTCCCGCCGCGGGAGGCGTCGACGCCGTAACCGCAGTCCCCTCGCGTGCGCCGGCGACAGCCCGGCGCACGCGTCATGTCAGGATGCGCGCTTCAGGCGGATGAGCGCCGAGATGTCGTCGTCGCCATAGCCCTGCGACATCAGCTCGGCGAAATCGGCCAGCGACTGCTCGATGATCGTGCGATCCGTGCCCGCGTCGGTGGCGATGCCACGGACGATGCCGAGATCCTTGTGCAACAGCGCCAGTTTGAAGCCCACCGAGAACTCGTTGCGCAGCATCGTGGCGCCGCGCTTGTCGAGGAACCAGTTGCCCGCGGCACCCGCGGCGAGCGTCGGGATCAGACGGTCGGCATCGAGACCCAGCGCCTCACCCAGCGCCAGACCCTCCGTGACCGCATGGGCGATACCCGCGACCAGCACCTGATTCACGGCTTTCGTCGCCTGGCCGCTGCCGACCTTGCCCATGTGCGTGATGCGCGCACCGTAGGCCTCGAGCACCGGTCGTGCGCGGTCGAGCACATCGGCGTCGCCGCCGACCATCACCGACAGCTTTCCGTTCTTCGCGCCTTCGACACCACCGGAAACCGGTGCGTCGAGAAACGAGCCGCCCGCCTCGGCGATCAGGCGTGCCGCTTTCGTCGCGGTGGCTGGCGCGACGGTCGAATGGTCGATCACGATGGCGCCGGCCTTCAGCGAAGAAGCCAATGCTTCGACGACGCCGATGACGTCGGCATCCGCGCTGACACACAGCGCGATCACGTCGCAGGACGCCGCGATCTCCGCCAGCGAAGGCGCGGCGACGCCGAGCTCGCCCGCCAGGGCATCGGCCCGGGCCTGTGTGCGATTGCCCACGGCGGCCAGCAGGCCCTTCGCGTGGAGGTGACCGGCCATGGGCGCGCCCATCGCGCCGAGTCCGATGAAAGCTGCCTTGAGGGTCATGGTGGTGCCTGGAAGAAAGAGGAAACGCGGTGCGGCGCGCGGCGGCGCCGCACCGTCCGGTCAGCGGCCCGCGGTTTCCGCGAGGTAGGTGTATCCGGTGAGGCCCTTGTCGAGCGCGGCGGCCAGGGTCTCGGCCTCCGTGCCCGCGATGCCGGCGGCCGCGAGGCGATCCGCATACGACTGGCGCAGCGCCTTGAGGTCGTAGCCGACGTAGTCGAGCATCAGGTCCGTCGTGTCGCCGCGGCGAATATGCGCGAACGCGTACCCGTCGTCCGTCGCGCGCACGTTCACCGCATCGGTATCGCCGAACAGGTTGTGGATGTCGCCCAGCGTCTCCTGATACGCGCCGACCATGAAGATGCCTAGCCGGTACGACTCGTCGTCCTTCAGATCATGCAGCGGCAGGCTGACGTCGACGCCCTCGGCGTCGACGTAGTGATCGATGCGGCCATCGGAATCGCAGGTGAGGTCAGCGATGACGCCGCGGCGCGTCGGCTCTTCGTCGAGGCGCGAGATCGGCACGATCGGGAAGATCTGGTCGATGGCCCAGATGTCCGGCACCGACTCGAACACGGAGAAGTTCACGAAGTACTTGTCGACCAGCTTTTCGTCGAGATCGTCCAGCGCCTGCCGATGCGCCCGCTCGGCGGGCAGCAGGCGCGGGCGCACGGCGTTGGCGATGGCGTAGAACAGCTCGTCGAGGCGGGCGCGGTCGCGCAGGTCGAGCTGCCCCAGCGCGTACAGCGCCTGGCCTTCGGCGAAGTGGTGCTGGGCCTCGTGGAACAGCTCCAGCGCCGGACGATGGTCGAGCTCCGCGTGCGTCTCGCGCAGGTGGCGCAACACCGCCGGCTCGCCCGCGCGCTCGGCCGGAATCGCGCCCTGCGGCACCGGCTCGACTTCGCTGACGTTGACGACCATCACGGCGTGGTGCGCGGTCATCGCGCGGCCGGATTCGGTGAAGATGACCGGCGCCTTCATGCCGTGCTCGGCCACCGCCTCGGCGAGCGGCTGCACGATGCTGGCGGCGTACTGGCCGAGGCTGTAGTTGATGGAGTTGTAGCTGCGCGACCGCGTGCCTTCGTAGTCGACGCCGAGGCCACCGCCCACGTCGACGACCTCGATGGGCACGCCCAGGCGGTGCAGCTCGATGAAGTAGCGCACGGCCTCGCGCATGCCCGCGGCGATGTCGCGCACGTTGGAGATCTGCGAGCCCATGTGGAAATGCTGCAGCTTCAGCGTGTGCTTCAGACCGGCCGCTTCGAGGCGCTCGATCAGCTCCAGCACCTGGCCCGGGCTCAGTCCGAACTTGCCCTTGTCGCCGCCGGTGTTCTGCCATTTGCCGGCGCCGATCGACGCCAGACGCACGCGCACGCCGAGCAGCGGCTCGACGTCCAGCGCCTTCGCTTCGGCGAACACGTGGTCGAGCTCGGAAAGCTTCTCGATGACGATGTGCACGCGCAGGCCGAGCTTGAGGCCGATCAGCGCGAGGCGGACGTATTCGCGATCCTTGTAGCCGTTGCACACGACCATGCTGCCCGGGCGCGCGTGCGCCAGCACGGCCATCAGTTCCGGCTTCGAACCGGCCTCGAGGCCGAAGCCCTGCTCCCCGGCGGCGACCAGCTCGCTGACGACGCCGCGCTGCTGATTCACCTTGATGGGATAGATGGCCGTGTACGTGCCGGCGTAGTCGGCATCGTCGATCGCCTTGGCGAAGGCCTGCTGGAGGCGCGCGAGGCGGTCGGCGAGGATGTCCGGGAAACGCACGAGCAGCGGCAGGCGCAGGCCCTCGCGGGTGGCCGCGTCGACGATCGCCGGCAGGTCGAGGGCAGGCCCCCCGTTACCGCGCGGGCGGATCGTCAGGTGGCCATCGCCGGCGACGTCGACGTAGCCGTCGCTCCAATGGGGGATCGCGTAGGTCAGCTTCGCGCGATCGGTGGTCCAGTTCGTCATGGCTGTGACGATCTCCAAGTGATTGTGTCGTGTCCCCATGGGGGGCGCGGAACAGTCGCAGCGGCGAACCTTGACCTGAAGCGGGCCTGGCGGCCGGGAGCCTCGCACGCCGCGGGGCCGACCAGACTTGGTGCTGCGCGCCCCGGACGGGGCGGCAGGCCGCCTATTGTAGCGGCCGCTCGTGACAGGGGGGTAACCCGCCCGGCGCCGGGTCGGAATGAGCCTACAGGCCAGCCCGGGCGAGGACGTGGCCGCACGGCGCCCCGGAGCCGGTACAATGCCCGGTTAGCCCCCTACCCGTTTTCAGGAAAGCGTCATGTCGCAGCAGCTCAGCTGGTTCACCGAAGCCCACCAGGCCTCGGGCTCTTCCATCGGTTTCCGCGTCGAGCGCCTGTTGCACGCCGAGAAGACCCCGTTCCAGACCATCGAGATCTACCAGACCACGGACTGGGGCAATCTCATGGTGATCGACGGATGCGTCATGCTGACGAGCCGCGACAACTTCCTGTACCACGAGATGATGACCCACCCGGCGCTGTTCACCCATGCGCGCGCCAAGCGCGTGGTGATCATCGGCGGCGGCGACTGCGGCACGCTGCGCGAAGTGCTCAAGCACGAGGAAGTCGAAAAGGCCACGCAGGTCGAGATCGACGAGCGCGTCACGCGCCTCGCCGAGCAGTACTTCCCGGAGCTGTGCGATGCGAACGGCGACCCGCGCGCCGAGCTGCTCTTCATCGACGGCATCAAGTACATGGCCGAGGCCGAGCCGGAGTCCATCGACCTCATCATCGTCGACTCCACCGACCCGGTGGGCCCGGCGGAAGGCCTGTTCAACGCCGCGTTCTACGCGAGCTGCTACAAGGCCCTGCGCCACGGCGGCATCCTCGTGCAGCAGTCCGAATCGCCGCTGGCGCACATCGAGCTGATCAAGGCCATGCGTTCGGCCATGCGCACCTCGGGCTTCAAGGCGGTGCGCACCCTGCCGTTCCCGCAGCCGTGCTACCCCACCGGCTGGTGGAGCTGCACCATGGCGCGCAAGGACGGCGATCTGTCGGGCTTCCGCGAGCGCGGCGCGATCAGCAAGAACTTCGCCACGAAGTACTACAACGCCGACGTCCACAAGGGCGCGCTGGCGCAGCCGGAGTTCATGCGCGAGCAACTGGGCGACTGAAACCCGGGCTCTCCTGCGAAAAAAAGGCGCCCCATGGGCGCCTTTTTTTTATTTCTCCAGCTTCGCCGGCTCCCATCCGGCGGGTGCTTCCGGCGGAAGGCCGTAGGCGCGGAGCGAGGCGAGGATGACGCTCATCTCCGTGCCGCCGGTGCGCGCCAGAGACAGCAGCTTCTGCGCCGTGGCCTTGTCGCCCTGCGCCTGCACGTTCAGGCGCGCGAACTGCTGCATCTGCCAGACGAGATTGAGACGGGCGTTCTTCGCGCTCTGCTGGTCGGCCGCGTCGGGCGACAGCGTCTCGCGCAGGTGCAGACCGAGCGACCGGCCCAGCGGGCTGCTCCCCCACTCCAGCACCTTCGCGAGCTTCAGGCAGTCGGCGACCACGGAAGCATCGGACTTGTTGTCGTCGCAGTACTTCGCGGCGACCTGGAAGCCCGGCATCGGCTGCGCACTGGCGAGGCCGAAGACGAGCACCATCTGCACGCCCGCGGCGCCCGAACCCTGCAGGGCGTTGAACGTATCGGGCGGCGGCGGGAGCTGGCTCACGTGGTTGGCCAGGGCCTTGAGGCTCGCGCCGAGGTAATCGTCGTAGAGCTTCGCGCTGGCGGCCTTCGCGAGGTCCGTGCGAACGGCGTCGCTCGCTCCGTTGTGTTCGTCGATGCCGAGCTTCAGCAGCCAGAACGCCGCGTTGTCCGATGCCTTCGATTGCAGCGCCGTCACGGCCTCGGGGTTGGGGCAGTTACCCGCCCTGGCGTCGCAGTCGGCCAGCTGGGCCCATGCGACCTGAGGACCTGCGTCGGCGTTGCGCGAGGCGCGCTCGAGCAGCGAGTGATAGGTGAGCGTTTCCGGGACGCCCGACAGCGGCCGCGCGAGGAGCGCGGCGGCAAGCAGCGGCTCGGACTCGGTCCGCAGCGCCAGCACGCTGGCGAGGTCCTTCTGGAACTGCAGGAGGGACTTGCTCTGGTCCTTCGCGACCGGCCCCTTCGCGGGGTCCTTCGCGGCGCCCGGCCATGGCGTGGCTGCCAGGGTGGGCAGGGAAAGCAGGCCGGCCAGGGCCAGTGTCGCTACGCGGCGTCCCCGCATGGGCCATCTCCGTGACATAAAAGACGAGAGGATACGGTTCGACCATGAACGGAAGCTGCGCCGAACCGGCCCCATCTTGCACGAGATTGTTACTATCGAGGCCTGCACGGGGGGATTCCGGGCCGACACACGACCGACCGCAACACTCAATCCTGCGACAGAACAGGAGCTTATCGTGGATCAATTCGCCTTCCTCACCAGCGGGGGCGCTGGTTTCTTCGTCGGCTGGGGCACGCTCGCGCTGATCAATGCCGGCCTCGCCCAGGGAAAGAACCGCAGCGGCCTGCTGTGGTGGTTCCTCTCGCTCATCCTCGGTCCGATCGCCACCCTCATCCTCGTCGTGATGCCCAAGGTCCGCACGAAGATCTTCTGAGCTTGGACCCATGCCTGGGGGTGTGTAGATTAGGAACACTCCCCATGGCAGGTGCGCGCGGATGCTTACGACGCTCGTGGCAAGCAGCAAGGGCGGTTGCGGCAAGACGACGGTGGTGACCCAGCTGGCGACCCACTGGGCGCACGCGGGCAAGCACACGGCCATCGTCGATGCGGACCGGCAGCATTCCAGCCTGCGCTGGGCCCAGCGCCGTCCGGAGAACGCACCGGCGATCGCCGCCATCGAGGGCAGCCGCCGCGCCTTCGACCGCCTGCCGGGCGGCGTCGAGCGGGTCATCGTCGATACGCCCGCCGGCGTCGACGAGAAAGACCTCGAACCCTATATCGATCACGCGGACGTGATCCTCGTGCCCGTGCTGCCCTCGCACTTCGACCTCGACGCCACGCTCGATTTCCTCAAGGTGCTCAAGGGCATCGGCCGCGTGAAACGCGGCAAGCTCCCGGTCGGGCTCGTCGGCAATCGCCTGAAACCCTGGACCAACGCCAGCCAGTCCGCACTCGCGGAACTCGGCGAGCGTGCGCCGTTTCCCGTGGTCGCGGAACTTCGGGACTCCCAGGCGTACGTATTGCTCACGGCGCTCGGTAAGGGCATCTTCGACTATCACTCGGAAAACGTGCGCGGGCACCAGGACGACTGGGCGAAACTGCTTCGCTGGATCAAACGAAGCACCTGAAGTCGCAAGGGCAACGCGTCGGCAGTCACGCCACCACCGGTGGCATCGAGGAGGGCGACACCCATGCAAGAGCTCATCCTGTTACGCCACGCCGAAGCCGCGCCGCAAGGCAAGGACGGCAAGGACGACCGCGAGCGAAAACTCACGGAACACGGCCGCAACGAGGCCCGCGCCGCCGGCGAGTGGCTCGCCTCCCATCATGTCCGCTACGACCGCGTCCTGTGTTCACCCTCCGAACGCACGAAGGAGACCGCCGCCCTCGCCCTCGGCCAGGTTGAACCCGAATACGTGGACGGCATCTACGACGCCACCGTGGGCGACCTGTTCGAGCTGCTCGACCAGCAGCAGGGCGCCGAGCACGTGGTGCTCGTCGGTCACAATCCCGGCATCGAGCAACTGGTAGCCTTCCTCGTCGAGGGGCGCTCCGAAGATTACCGGGGCATGCCGCCAGGTGCGCTGGCGCGCCTCACGTTCCCCCATGGCCCGCTCGAACCCGGCAGAGCCAAGCTCGAGACCTTCTGGTCGCCACCGAACTGAGTTTTCTCCATGCGCCACCTGCTGTCGGCGTTCGTCGCGCTCCTGGCGACGACGCCCCTGTCCGCCGCCGACCTGCGCATCGACCCCGTGCGCTCACGCGCCGAATTCAGCGTGCGCCTCCTCTGGGTCAGCACGGTCACCGGAAGTTTCGACGGCATCCGTGGTGAGGTGACCATCGACCCGCCGACGCAGACGGCCGTCGTCAACGCGGACATCGACACCGAGAGCATCCGGATGGAGTCCGCCCGCCTGCGTCGCTGGGTCCTGGCCCCCGAGTTCTTCGACGCGGGTCACCACCCGCGCATCCACTTCGAATCCTCGCCCACCGCCCTGGAGGTCCTGAGCCAGGGCGGCAACGTGCAGGGCAGGCTGACCATCCGTGGCGTCACGCAGCCCGTGTCGTTCCGGCTGCAACCCACGCGGTGTCCCACCCACGGCATGGCGGGTTGCGTCCTCCAGCTGCAGGGGATGATCGATCGGACCGACTACGAGATGCGCGGGCGGCGCGGCGCGCTGTCCGACCGGGTCAGTCTGGGCATGGCGATCGTCCTGACGAATCCCTGAGACCGGGAACGCCGCGGAACTCACGTGGCGTTGTTGAGCGTCGCCTATCATCGCCGGCATGCGCCGCTTCCTTACGATCCTGCTCCTCGCCGCCACGCTCGCCAGTGGTGGCTGTTCCCTGTCCCGCGAGCGGATCCGCAAGGCCGACGCCGTGGTGACGCTGACCGTCGATCGCCAGGATGCCTGCCCGCCCTCCGACGCCACCCGTTGCGCCGTTCCCTCGCCGCTGATCGACGCGGCCATCGAGGCGAACGGCGCGTCCACGGCCGAGCGCCCCGTCCACGTGGCGACCCTGCTGGAGGACGGCGAGAGCGCGATGGCCGCGCGCATCAGCCTGATCCGCGCGGCGACGAAGACGATCGACGTGCAGACCTACATCTGGGAGCAGGACGACGCGGGCAAGCTGGTGCTCGACGAGCTGGTGCATGCCGCCCGGCGCGGCGTCGAAGTGCGGATCCTGGCGGACCAGCTGTTCTCGTTCCGCGACCCGGGCCTGCTCGCGCGGCTGGCGCGCGCCAGCGACCACATGCAGATCCGCCTCTACAACCCCACGTTCCAGAGCGCGCGCACGCCGCCCCTCGAGTTCGCGGCGGGCATCCTGTGTTGCTTCTACAAGTTCAACCAGCGCATGCACAACAAGCTGATCGTGGTGGACGACCTGATCGGCATCACGGGCGGGCGGAACTACGAAGACCGCTACTTCGACTGGGACGGCGCCTTCGACTACGTGGACCGAGACGTCATGGTCGGCGGACCGGCGGCCCGCGCGATGGGCGCCAGCTTCGACCAGTTCTGGAACCACAAGCGCTCCGTTCCGCTCACGCACCTCCGCGACGTGAACCGCGAGCTGATGGCCGACACCGACGATCCCCGGCATTGGGATCCGCCCACGTACGAACACCCCGAGCGCGTGAACCAGATGATCGCCGACGCGACGGACGCCGGCTGGATCGCCACCCGTCTGCAACGTGCCACGCTGCGTCTCAACCGCGTCGAATACCTCTCCGACCTGCCCGGCAAGACCGACGAGCCCAAGCGTCGCGAGGTCCGCGCCCTGACGCGGCACATCATCGGCCTGCTGCGCAACGCGAAGAGCGAAATCGTACTGCAGACGCCGTACCTGGTGATGAGCAAGCCGGCACAGAAGGTCTTCAGCGGCCTGCGCAAGCGCCCCGACCCTCCGCGCGTGGTCGTCTCCACGAACTCGCTCGCCTCGACGGACGCGTTCGCGGTCTACGCCCTGTCGTACAAGCATCGCAAGCGCTACCTCACCGACTACGGCTTCGAGATCTACGAAATGAAGCCGCACCCGGCGAACGGCGATCCCGATGCCCTCGAAGGACGATCCGTCAGCATCGACACGCCGCCCGTCGCCGTCGCGCACCAGGGCAGCGGCGGCGGGCGCGCGCGCCGTTCGGACCGTGCGGCCCAGGCCGCCGCCGGCACGCCGTCCGAGTCGTCGGGCTTCCTCGGGATGGGCAGCCGCGCCGGCCGCGGTCCGCGCAACCGCCCCGCTCCGCTGCTCACCGCCGGCGTACGTTTCGGCCTGCACGCGAAGTCGATCGTCGTGGACGACACCTTCGCCATGGTGGGCACGCACAACTTCGATCCGCGCTCCGACCACTACAACACCGAGTCGGGCGTGATCGTCTACGACAAGCGGTTCGCCGATCGCCTGCGCGATTCGATCCTCCAGGACACGCAGCCAGATAACGCGTGGGTGATTGCCCCTCGGCAGAAGACCATCCCCGTCCTGTCGTCGGTCAACGAGTTCATCGGCGACGTCTCGGAACGTCTGCCGTTCTTCGACCTGTGGCCGTTCCGCTACGCGACCAGCTACGAGATCAAGCCCGGCTGCATCCCCATGCGCTGGACCGACCCGAAGTTCTTCGAATGCTACGAGCCCGTCGGCGACTTCCCGGAAGTGGACGTGTCGCTGAAGCTGATCTACACGCGCATGATCACGGCCTTCGGCTCATCGGCCGCCGGCATCCTCTGATTTCCGAGGCCTGGTGCGGCCCCGATCAGTACCGCTGCGTCAGCTCGAAATTCACCGGCAGTTCCGCCGTGAAACGCTGCGGGCGGTCGTCGGAGGCCGCGAAACGCCAGCCGCGCACGGCCTCGCGCGCGGCCCGGTCGAGATCGTCGTCGCCCGACGAGCGGCCGATGGTGACGCTGGTGACGTCGCCGTCGGGAGTGACGGTGACGCTGAGGATCACCTTCCCCTCGCGCCGTGCGCGAAGCGCGGACATGGGGTAGCGCGGCGACGGCATGTAGACGGGCTCGAGCGGCGCCGACGCCGGCGGAGCTGCCGTGACGGGCCGTTCCGCACGGGGTGCGACACGCGACGCGACGCGTGCCGCCGGCGTCGCCTCCGCGGCTTTCGGGGGAGCGAACCGCGACACCGTCTTCGACACGAGCGCGGGAGCGGCCGTGGGCAGCGTCACCTCGGCGAGGCGGCGCGTCATCGGTGCGCGCTCATAGGTGAGCGCCGTCAGCCAGCTCGTGCCGGCGATGCCGATCACGAGGGCGAGTGCGCTCAGGGAGGTACTGGTACGTAGTGCGAGCATGAGCCTTGCAGGGGCGGCACCGGGGCACCGCCTTTTTTCGTCGAATCAGGGACGTTCGAGGATCGCCGTGACGCCCATGCCGCCGGCCGTGCAGATCGAGATCAGGCCGCGGCCCGACCCCTTCTGCTCGAGCATCTTCGCCAGCGTGGCGACGATGCGCGCGCCGGTCGCCGCGAACGGATGGCCGGACGCGAGACTGGAGCCGTTGACGTTGAGCTTCGCCGGATCGATCGATCCCAGCGGGGCATCGAGGCCCAGCCGGTTGCGGCAATAGTCTTCGCTCTCCCATGCACGTAGCGTGCACAGCACCTGCGCAGCGAAGGCCTCGTGGATCTCGTAGAAGTCGAAATCCTGCAGCGTGAGGCCCGCCTGCTTGAGCATGCGCGGCACGGCCACCGTCGGAGCCATGAGCAGGCCCTCGCCGTGGACGAAGTCCACCGCGGCGACCTGCGCGTGGGTGAGGTACGCCTGGATCGACAGGCCGCGCGAAGCCGCCCAGTCGTCGCTGGCGAGCAGCACCGCCGCCGCACCGTCGGAGAGGCCCGTGGAATTGCCGGCCGTGAGCGTGCCCTGCCCCGAGGTCTTGTCGAACGCCGGCTTCAGCGAGCCCAGCTTTTCGAGCGTGGAATCGGCGCGGAGGAACCCGTCGCGCTTCAGGCCGCGGAACGGCACCACCAGGTCGTCGAAGAAGCCGGCCTCGTAGGCCGCGCCGAGCTTGCGATGGCTGGCCAGCGCGAGTTCGTCCTGCTCCAGCCGGCCCACCTTCCACTCCTTGGCCATGAGCTCGCAGTGGTCGCCCATCGACTTGCCGGTGCGTGGTTCGGCCACGCCCGGGAACGAGGGCTTGAGCTCCTTCAGCGCGAAGCCACGCGTGGCGACCTGGAATTTCTCTTTCAGCGTCTTCGCGCGGTTCAGCGCCAGCAGGCGCTTACGAAGTTTCTGACCGTAGACGATGGGAACATCGCTCGTGGTATCCGAGCCGCCCGCGATGCCGGCGTCGATCTGACCCGTGGCGATCTTGTTGGCGATGAGGATCGCGTTGTCCAGCGAGGTGCCGCAGGCGCGCGCCGTCGTGATGCCCGGGGTGGTCGGGGCCAGCCCCGACGACAGGAGCGCCTCGCGAGCGAGGTTCCAGTCGGACGAGTGGCGGATGACCGCGCCCATGGCGACCTCGCCCAGTTCCACGCCGTGCAGGCCGAACTTCTCCACCAGCGACCCGAGAACCTTGACCGACATGCCGAAATTGCCGACATCGGCGTAGGCGGTGTTGTTGCGGCAGAAGGGAATGCGGACGCCGCCGACCACACCCACGCGCTTTTGCGTCTTATCCATGCTTGAAGAACGATCCAGACCGAGGGGTTTGCCCGCTGGCGGGCCCAAATGCGATGACGAAGGGATCGCGGACGCCGACGATCGCCGACGAACGCGTATCGGCAAGGCTAACCCGCATCCCCTCCGGGCGAAAGCCCGTCGTGGCCGGATGGTAGAATCGCATTCCTTTGCCGTTCGGAAAAACCCGCGTGAACGAGTCCCTGATCGCCCGTCCCGCCGTCCTGGCGCTGGAACTGGCCGCCGGCGAGACGCCGGAGCGCCTGGAACTGACCCGCGACGAGGCACAGACGCTCGCCGGACTGATCGCCGACGACCTGCGCGCCCTCCTGCCCGGCGTCGAGGCCTCGCGACTGGCCGTGGCCGGGGCGCTGTTCGACGGCGTGGAGCTGCTGCGTCCGGGCTTTCCCGTCTTCGCCACCCTCGAAGAGCTGGGGCGGCGCATCCCGCGCGTGACGACGGCCGGCGGCGTGGTGGCCTTCGGCACGAGCGACGGCCACATGCCCGCCCAGCCGCTGGTCCCCGACCCGGCCTATGCCGGCGGCCCGATGCGGCTGATCCCCTGGATGCTGCTCGCCCCCGCGGATATCGCGGACGAACTGGCCGAGCGCATGGAAGTGGAACTGGTCGGTCGTGGCGAAGCCGGCACCGCCACGGCGGATTTCCTCATGCGCACGCTGGGCATGCGGCTGGAGCACGCCCGTTTCCTCAGCCGCGACGACCTGATGGCCCTGACCTGCGTCCAGTACGAGCACGTGAACCTCGCGCCGCTGTGGACGATGCTCGAAGCCGCGCTGCTCACGCCGTACAAGGAAGAGACCGCGCTCGGCTCGCGCGGCCTGCCGCTGCATTACGCCGAGGGCCGCGTCGGCGTGCCCCGCATCGCCGACTGGTTCGCGCGCGCGGGGAACAAGGGCGCCAACCCCGTGCACGAATTCGCCGGCACGCTGTTCGAACTGCGCCAGTACGCGGCCCTGCTGGCCGCGCATCACGTGCCCCTGCACCTGGAAGGCGAAGCGGCTCGCACCGCCGGCTACCTCGTCGAACCGGTCGCCGACGCCGATCCGGCCCAGCCAGCACCCCTGCTCTACGCGCATGAGGCCGCCGGCCTCGGCATGGCCGCGATCACCGTGGCCCAGCCGGTCCCGGGCAAGGCACGCGTGCTCGCGCACGGCTACCCGCTGGCACCGGATGCCCTCGCGCCGCTCCTCGACGCCCTGGCGGAACGGTATGGCGCCGCGAGCGAGGTCCACGCGCTGGGGCGGATGATGCTGGACGCCGATGGCGCGCTCACGGCGCCCGCACCTACGCTGCATTAGCCGGAAATCCCCGAATAGTTCGATATACGGGGGACGGACGACGAATTAGAGTGGGTGGCGAGTCAATTCATCGGCGACCCACGTGCCATCCACTCCGTCTTCCTCTCCCCTCGAGACCCAGCTGAAGGAAAGCGAGCGCCGGTTCGCGCAGGCCTTCCGGTACGCCGCGATCGGCATGGCGCTCGTCCTGCCCGAAGGCCGCTGGCTGCAGGTCAACGATTCGCTGTGCGCGATGCTGGGCTACACCGAGCGGGAGATGATGTCGCTCACCTTCCAGGACATCACCCACCCCGACGACCTCGCCGCGGACCTCGCCCTCGTCGGCAAGCTGATGTCCGGCGAGTGCGCCTCGTACCACATGGAGAAGCGCTACATCCATCGTGACGGCCACGTGGTGCACGCGCAGCTGAGCGCGTCGCTGGTGCGCGACGACGAAGGCGAACCGTTGTATTTCATCTCGCAGATGCAGGACATCAGCGAGCGCAAGGCTTTCGAAGACGCCCTCTTCCGCGAGCGCGAGCTCGCCGAAGTCACGCTGAAGTCGATCGGCGACGCCGTGATCACCACGGATCCCCGGTTGATCGTCACCTCGCTCAACCCCATCGCCGAGGCGATGACCGGATGGCCCAGCCACGAAGCCGTGGGCCGGCACATGGACGAGATCTTCCAGTTGCGCGATCCGCTCACCCGCCAGCCGATCGCCAACCCGCTGCTCGTCGCGATCGACAAGAACAGCATCGTCGGCCTCACCACCGACGCCATCCTCATCCATCGCAATGGCTTCGACAGCCCGATCGAGGACTCCGCGGCACCGATCCACGACCACGCCGGCAACGTGGTCGGCGGCGTCGTGGTGTTCCACGACGTGAGCGAGACGCGCGCCCTCGCGCTGAAGATGGCTCACCAGGCGCACCACGACACCCTCACCGGCCTGCCCAACCGGGCGCTGCTCACCTCGCGCCTGGAGTTCGCCGTATCCGTCGCCGCGCGACGGCACCAGCGGGCGGCGCTGCTCTTCGTCGACATCGACCATTTCAAGCAGATCAACGATTCACTCGGTCATGCCGCCGGCGACGCGCTGCTGCAGAACGTCGCGCGACGCATCCGCGCCGCGGCGCGCGCGGACGCCACCGTCAGCCGGCTCGGCGGAGACGAGTTCGTGGTGCTGCTCCCGCACGTGGAGACGCCCGCGGATGCCAGCGAGGTCGCGGAGAACGTGCTGGCCGCGTGCAGCCAGGCCGTGAACCTCGATGCGGCGGCACTGAGCATCAGCTTCAGCATCGGCATCAGCATCTACCCGGACGATGCCGAGGACGCCGGATCGCTGCTGCGGAACGCCGACACCGCGATGTACGAGGCGAAGATGCAGGGCCGCAACGGCTACCGCTTCTTCAACGCGAGCATGAACGAGCGCAGCACCGCGCGCGTGCGCATCGAGGTCGATCTGCGCAAGGCGCTCGCGCGCAACGAGCTCACCCTGCAGTTCCAGCCGAAGGTCGATACCGAGCTGGGGACCATCGTCGGCGCCGAAGCGTTGCTGCGCTGGCAGGTCGATGGCGAGGACGTCTACACGCCCGAGCACTTCATCCCGGTGGCCGAGGATTGCGGCCTCATCGTGCCCATCGGCGAGTGGGTGCTGCGCTCGGCCTGCCTCCACGCCGAGCGATGGGCGCGCATGTACCGCCCGCTATCCGTGTCGGTCAACGTCTCCGCCCTGCAGTTCCAGCACACGCGGTTCTTCGAATCGCTGCAGTCGATCCTCGACGAGACCGGCCTGCATCCGACCCTGCTCGAACTCGAACTCACCGAGCGCACGGTGATGGAAGGCGGCGACCACATCGTCGAGCTGCTGCGCAAGGTCAAGTCGCTGGGCGTGTCGCTGAGCCTCGACGATTTCGGCACCGGATATTGCAGCCTCTCCTACCTGAAGCATTTCCCTGTCGACACCCTCAAGATCGATCGGGCGTTCATTCGCGACGTCGCCTGGGACAACGACAGCGCCGCCATCGTCGGCGCCATCGTGACCATGGGCAAGGGCATGAACAAGCACGTGCTCGCCGAGGGCGTGGAGAGCGTGGAGCAGGCGAGCTTCCTGTCCTCCGTGGGCTGCTCGCAGATGCAGGGCTTCCTCTTCGGCAAGGCGATGTCCCCACGCGAGTTCGAAGAGCGCATCGCGGTCGTCGACACCGGCGACCCCACCGTCGACCCGTAGAAGCGCGCCCTGCGCGCGACATGTTCTGAGGCCTTGAGCAACAGGCCCCACGGCTCTTCGTCGCACGTACCCAGAGAACACGAACGCGAAAGCCGCGCTCCTACAACGGGGCCTCGTACATGAAGTAATGGCAGCGCTCCATGCCCAGCCCCGCATACGTCGCCTGCGCTCGCTCGTTCTCGAGCTCGACGTAGAGGCGCAGACCCACGGCGCCCGCGCCCTCGGCCATCGCTTTCACGTGCGCGTACATCCCGCGGAACACGCCGGCGCGCCGCGCCTCGGGCGCCACGTACACGCTCTGCACCCACCAGAAATCGCCATTGCGCCAGTCGCTCCACTCGTAGGTCACCAGCAGGCATCCCACCGCGCGGCCATCGAGTTCGGCGACGAGGTAGAACCCCCGGCGGGGCTCGTCGAACACGGCGCGCACGCCGCGCCCGATGATGTCGGGGTCGAGGCGCTTCTCTTCGGTCTCCCACGCCATGGCGATGTTCCAGCGGGCAATCGCATCGGCGTCGTCCGGGGCGGCGCGGCGGATTTCGAGCGGCATGACGTTATCCATGGGGCGGCCGCCGTTTGCGCGACGCACCGAGTTTGCGAGTGAGGGTGTTGCGGCCGACGCCGAGCGCCGCGGCGGCATGCTGGCGGTGGCCATCGTTCGCGATGAGCGCCACCTGCAGCAAGGTCTTGTCCAGCGCGTCGCGCGCGCGCGCGTGCACGTCGGCCTGGCCGTGAGCGAGGGCGTCCTGCGCCCAAACGCGAAGGGCTTCCGTCCATTCCTCGCCGCGCGCCGGCGTACCCGGCAGGCTGCCGAGGTCGCCGGCCTGGATCTCCAGGCCTGGTGCGACCACCGCGAGCCGGCGGCAGAGGTTTTCCAGTTCGCGCACGTTGCCCGGGTATTCGCGCTGCTCGATGGCTTTCATCGCACCACGCGAGAAACGCTTCGGCGGCAGATTGAGGTCCGCGGCCGCCTGCGCGAGGAAGTGCCGCGCCAGCAGCGGAATATCGCCCCGGCGCTCGCGCAGCGCCGGCAGCGCGATGCGCACGACGTCGAGCCGGTGCTTCAGATCGGCGCGGAACTGACCGGCGGCGACACGCGCGTCGAGGTCCTGATGCGTGGCGGCCACGATCCGCACGTTGCCGTGCATCAGTTCACGCCCACCCACGCGATAGAACTCACCTCCCGCGAGCACGCGCAACAGGCGCGTCTGCAGGCCGAGCGGCATGTCGCCGATTTCATCGAGGAACAGCGTGCCGCCGTCGGCCTGTTCGAAGCGTCCCGCGTGACGACGCGTCGCGCCGGTGAACGCGCCCGCCTCGTGACCGAACAGCTCGCTTTCCAGCAGCTCCGACGGAATCGCCGCCGTGTTCAGCGCGACGTACGGCTTGCCGCTGCGCGCGCTTTCATCGTGCAGGGCACGCGCGACCAACTCCTTGCCGGTGCCTGTCTCGCCGGTGATCAGCACGTTGAGGTCGCTGGCCGCGACGCGGCCGATCAGGCGGAACACTTCGCGCATGGCCGCGCTCTCGCCGAGCAGCGCGTTCGTGTCCGAGCGCGTAGCGGGCACGACGACCTCTTCGTTCGCGGCGGCGAGCGCGCGTTCCACCGCCTCCACCGCGCCGTCGAGATCGAAGGGCTTCGCCAGGTAATCCGCCGCGCCCGCACGATACGCCGCGGCCGTCGTCGCCACGTCGGTGAACGCGCTCATGACGATCACCGGCCCGATGTTGCGCCGGGTGAGGTCCTCGAGGAGATGCAGGCCGTCTTCGCCAGGCATGCGCACATCCGTGACGAGCAAAGCGGGGCGGCTTTCGTCGAGGGCCGCGCGCACCGCGTCGCCCGCGCTGAACTCGCGCACCGCGTGGCCGGCGTCGCGCAGCGCCTCCGCCAGCACGAACCGTACCCCGCGATCGTCGTCGGCGATCCATACTTCACTCATGCGTGCGCTCCATCGGCAGGTACAGCGAAAAGACGGTTTCGCCCGGACGGCTCGTGTAACGCAGGTCGCCGCCGTGTTCGAGGGCGATCTCACGCGAGAGGGCCAGGCCCAGGCCAGTCCCGTCGGGCCGGCCCGACACGAGCGGCTGGAACAGCGAATCGCGCAGATCGTCGGGCACGCCGGCCCCGTCGTCCATCACGTCGATGCGCAGCGCCGCGCGCACCGTGCGATCGCCCAGACGCGCGCCATGCTCCACGCGCGTGCGCAGGGTGATCGTGGAAGCGCCTGCCTGTCCGGCGTTGCGCGTCAGGTTCAGCAGCACCTGCATCAGGCGATCCGTGTCGCCGACGCTGTCGGGCAGGCTGGGATCGAAGTCGTGTCGCACGCGTGGCGCATCGGGCTCGGCGACCACCAGGCCTTCGAGCCGATCGAGCAGTTCGTGGACACTGACCGGGCCGATGCGCGCCGCGCCGCGATGCCGCAGCAGGCCATCGGCCAACGCCGCCAGACGGTCCGCCTCCGCGATCACCATGCCCGCGAGCTGACGCAGATCATCGTCGCCCACTCGGCGTTGCAGCAGCTGCGCCGCGCCGCGCAGACCCGCCAGCGGGTTCTTCACCTCGTGGGCGAAGCCGCGCAACGTGGCGGACAGGGGCGTGGCGCCCGACGCGACGTCGTGCGCCAGCGGATGGACCTCCACCAGCACCCGCTCGTCGTCGATCGGTTGCAGCGACACATCCGCGCTGACCTCCCGCCCCCGCAGCCCGAGAGCAAGGCCGCGCAGGTGGAACCCCCGCCGCTCCGCCAGCACCCGCGCCAGCTGTGCCGAGAGCGAAGGCGCCCGCATCAGCACCGCCAGTTCCTGCCCCTGCGCCGTGCGCGGCCCCACATCGAGCACCTCGCCCAGCGCGGGATTCAGCCAGGCGACGCGCCCGTCGAGGCCCACGACGGCGAGGCCGGTTCCCAGCAGGGTCAGAAGGTCTGTCTGATCGGGTGCATGCATTGCACCAATTTAGGGAGTGAAAGGGTGAAAGCGCAAGCCGCTTAAAGGCCAGGCGAGTGGACGGAATGGCAAAGTGTGTGCACTTTGCACACACTTTGCTAAATGAGCCTCTTGCTGTCCTGCGCGAGCCGCGCCGGGCCGAGGGTACGCCTGCTACGTCATACATTTTCCTAGTCGGGTTACAGATTCCCGCCTCACCCATTTAGCAAAGTATGTACACAGGTCCGGGCCTCCACGGGCGCCCGACCGTTCGGACGAATTCCCATAGCTGGTTCTCACACCTTGCCTATGGGAGCCGGTCCTAGGTCCCCGTGCGCCTCATACTCGCAAAGTCGATGCGATAGGGGATCAGAGCGGGTGTTGGACAGGCTTGTCCAATTGGCAGTCTGCCCCATTCCCCCTATGGACAGGCCATCCTACGAGTGGACACCGAGCTCGATGTCAAATGGCTGGACTGGCCTTTCGTAACAGCATTGCTGACCACCCTGATCGCATTGCTAGAGCAGCAGAGATGTGTCGCGCGCTGTAACAGGGTAGGACACCGCAACTGGAATGGACACCGACGCGGTATTCGCCTCTCCGTCGCAGCACTCCGATGCGAGAGCCTCGCGCTCAAGCTTCCAAAGTCACCCCCTCGTCCCCTTTCCTTGGCATGGGAAGTGGCTGCTTTGCGGAAATCTACCGGGTGCGCCCCTCGTCAGCGGGTCATGCCCTGTCGAAAGACGCCAAGGCGCCGAACCACTCTGGTCGCCCGCTCGGCACGGCCACATTGCACGCCCCAACTGCGGAGCCATGGGGACGGGGGTCACGATGCTCTCGATCTGGCAGATGGAGACACGCTCGCAACGCTGCGGCGAAGCCAGGCCACATAAACCACCGCCAAGGTTAACTGCTAGGCTTGGACCACCCGGCCAGATTGGTCCCGCACGACGCTTCCTAAAAAACTTTTGACCGCAGCATGTTGATACGGCTTATGTTTGCGACGGGCCTGTCCGTTTCACTGAGCGGCTGTGCCGACCTGTTTGCGCCGCCTCGCCCGGATGCGAGCGGACGTGTGCGCATATCTTGCTCCGCCTACGCACGTAATGGTCAGTTCGAAGCCTGTGACCGACGTGCGAGTGAGGCGTGTGACGGCCCGGCACTAATACTTGACTCGAGCTACAGATCAAATCCGGCGAACGCCACGACCAAAGACCCAGGCTGGGTCAATGTGATCGCTGACTATCAGTGCACGTCCCATTGAGCTCAGAAAGAGTGTCGTGCGATACGTCGCTATGGCGATGTCATTACCGAGCGTCACACGGATGTCGGTATTATTACCTGCCTCAAGCGCGACGCTGACCACCCGCCAGTCGCAAAACCTTGTTGCGGGATAACGCCAAAGATGGGCGAGGCGGAAAACTCGTAAAAGATCCTTCCTACCCGATCTTATGATGCCCCAATTTGTCCGCACACCGAATCCGCAAAATTGACAGTTTTGACGTATGCGGCCAGTACCGTTTTCTACGCGAGGCGCGGCGCCTGGGGGCATACTAGACTCGACATTCATGTTCGGTGAGGAGTCATGCGCTTCATTGCCAACGGACCTGCCATTCCCAGTGAGCTACTCACCGCCAGGGATGCTGGGCAGGTTCTTTTCTTCTGCGGCGCGGGCGTCTCGCGCGCCGCGGCCGGGCTGCCCGATTTCATCGATTTAGCGGGTCAGGTCCTCGACAAGCTAGGCTCAGCCCGCTGCAGTGCCGCCCGGCAGCTGCACCTGTCCGCGAAGGCCGCGCGCGACGCCGGTTCCGGTGCGAGCGGCCCGGGGATTGATCGGGTCTTCTCCATGCTCGAGCGCGAGTTCGACTTGGCCGATATTCGCCGAGTTGTCACGCAGACGCTCACACCTGCGGCGCCTCCTGACCTGAGCTTCCACCAAGCGCTTATGGATCTGTCGCGCACGCGCTCGGGTGCCGTGCGACTGGTCACGACAAACTTCGACTCATTGTTCGAAGCGTGCGACCCCACCTTGGGCGTGTGGGTTGCACCCAATCTGCCTGACCCGAAGTTGCCCGTTGATTTCCGGGGCATCGTGCATCTTCACGGAAGAGTCGGTCCCGCAATGCCGGACGGTGAGGCTGATGGGGGCGATCCTCACGGCGATCAGGGGGCACTCGTCCTATCTACCGCCGAGTTTGGTTATTCCTACCTTGCCGATGGCTGGGCCACTCGGTTCATCCAGGCGCTCATGCGCCGCTTTACCATCGTATTCGTTGGTTACTCGGCCGACGATCCGCCCGTGCAGTATCTGCTGGAAGCCGTCCGACGCTTTGATGGCCAGCAAAATCCGATCTACGCGTTCCATGCGGGCGATGCTGAGGGTGGCGATGCGCAATGGGCCCAAAAGGGCGTGACGCCGATCCCGTATGATGACGATAACCGGCACGTGGCACTGTGGGACAGCTTGCGCGCTTGGGCCGATCGCGCGAGGGATCCCCAAGCCTGGGCCGAACGGGTGATGGCCCGCGCGATGCAGGGCCCTGCGGGGGTGCTGCCCCATGAGCGAGGAATGGTGCGCGACTTGGCGTCATCGGCCGACGGTGCGCACGCGCTAGCGTATGCCGCCGAACCGATCCCGGCATCGTGGCTAATGGTATTTGACGCGGTCGAACGCCGGGACAAGCCGCTTCATCCGGCTGATACCACCCCGCCCGCCGCAGCTTGGAAGACGTATGGTCTGGACGATGACCCGTCGCCGACAGCCACGCCCGACGACAGCGCCCCGCTTCCGCGCCTATGGGACGCCTTCCATCTGACAGCTCAGGATCTTCGAGATGGAACCGCTAACCGCCGCGCGCTAGTGAGCCAAGTTGATGACCATTCTGCGGAACGTGTACCGCCACGCATCGAGTACCTGAGAAACTGGGTGGCGAGGGTTTCTGGAGATCCCGTCGCCTTGTGGTGGGCGGCAGGCCAGCGACGCGTGGATTCATCGCTCGCCGACCAGATCATGGGTCGCGTCACAAACGCTCCCGAGCAATATTCGGTGTCGTTACGATGGCAGTGGCGCATGGCTACTCAGGCGTGGCTGCAGCCGCCCCCGTTGTCGGATACCCGTGGTTTCACCATTCAGCGCCTTGCTGAGAATGGCTGGACGCGCGAACTGGTCCACGACACCGTGGACCTGTTCCGCCCGCGTTTCACCGTACAGCGGGCAAATCGATCTGTACCTGAGCACCTCGATAGCGGTGCCGCCCCACGGATCATCTCCCTGCGCATGGACTACCCCGAGCCGCACGCGATCCCGTCGATTCCGGACGAATGGCTTGGTGAGGCCATTCCCCGATTCCGGAGGCTTATTGAAGACGGCCTGATCCTCACGCGCGATATTGGTCTGGACGTAGAGGGGCGGGTGGATGACCTAATCAATCCGGATCCTCATACGCATCATTTGGGATTGTCGAAGACCCTACTGGTTTTCTGTGACTGGATGCGGCGCTGGGCAGCGTCTGATCGCGCCGCCGCTCGTGTAGAGCAAATACGCTGGCAATCCAGTGACGAGCGCGTTTTCGCGCGCCTTTGCGTATGGGCGTTGTCGATTCCCGACCTCACCGACATCGACCAGGTTGCGCACGCGCTGGCCGTTATGGATGAAAAGCAGTTCTGGGACCACGCGCAGGAAAACGATCTGCTTAGCGCCCTGGTCACCCGGTGGCCTGACATGGCGCTGGCCGACCGCGCCGCCGCCGAAGAGCGTCTCCTCCACGGTGATCCGCCCTTCGCGAGAGAGCACCCTGAAGCTGCAAGGCTGATCGCCTGGACAAAACTGCATCGCTGGCACTGGCTGGAGCATCACGGTGTCGTATTCACCCGCGATGCGGCCGATCAGCTGGCCGAGCTGCAGCGCATGGCGCCCGAATTTACGCCTGCGGAAGTGGCCGATGGTGTCCTTCGTCGGAGCGGATTCTTTACCCAGGACATTGATTCGTCGCATCTGGAATCGCAGTCCGTCCAAGACATCGTCTCGGAGCTATCTGATGATGACGATCTAGATTTCCGGCGTCTCATCCAGCGAAGGCCGTTCCTGGGGCTCGTAAAGCATCGGCCGGTGACGGCGATCCGTGCGTTGAGCGCCGCGATGACGAGGGGTGTGTTCAACGCACGAGCGTGGCGTACGCTGCTGTCTCCGGAAGGTAACGTCACGTGGCCCCGCCGCCGCGCGTCCCTTGTTGCGCGCCGCCTTACCCAGCTGCGAACGACCGATCTTGCCGAGATCACACCCGACGTCGCGAACTGGATGGAGGAGCGCGCGGGGGACTTGTATCAACTGGACCCGGGCGCACTCGATGGCCTCTGGACCGCGCTTTTCGTCGCCGTCCCGCACGCAAGACACACGGGGTGGGATACCCGCCCGATGCGAGACTGGACAATGGAGGCTATCAATAGTCCTATCCGGGGGCTTCTGGGCGTCATCCTGAACAAGGACTGCGGGTTTCCCACGCGAGTCGGTGACCCAGTACCCAACCGCACCCTGCAACGCTTCGACGCCCTCTTATCATTGCACGGCGACCTACGCCGTTATGCAGTTTGCCTGATGGCTAGACAATACAGCTGGCTGTCCGCGATCGCGCCGAAACAGACACGCAGGGCGCTATTGCCACATGCATTTCGAAAGGATGATCGGGATAGCTTTTTCCAAGGGCTCCTCTCGGGGCACCTTCGAATCACCCCTGAGCTCTTTAACGAGCTGAAGCCGCAGCTGATGGACCTTATTCATGAAGACAACTTGCCGCATGACGAGCAAGGCGTCCTAGTGGACCTCCTCATGAAAGGGTGGCTGGGCGTTGACGTGGACGGCGAAGACCGTCAGTTGTTGAGCGATAGTGAACTGCGCGAGGCGCTGATCGTTGGTGGCGACCGTGTGCGCAACACTGCCCTGTGGCGTCTTGGAAATTGGGCTAACGATGAGGACAGCCGCTGGCGGCCGGCGCTGGCGAGATTCTTCGGCACCGTGTGGCCGTTGCAGCGAGTCGTGCGAACCGCGCAGACCACGGCGGCATTGGTCAAGTTTGCGCTCAAGATGAAGGGCCTGTTCGACGAGGTCGTACCGTTGATAGTTTCGCATCTGGTCAGGCTTCAGGATATTGGTGCCTACTGGTATCTGGACTTCACCGTCGACGATCTACCTAAACGGCACCCCGTGGCGCTGCTGGATATTCTGTGGGCGGTGCTGCCGACGTATACCCGAGACTGGCCTTATGGCACCGAGCCGTTGATCCGGACGCTTTCAGAGCAGCCCGCTGCTGCGAGTGACCGGCGCCTCGTCGATCTGATGCGCCGATTACATCAGCGCTAGCGCATAGCCATAGCCTCGACGGCATCGCTCTCGCGAGAGGTCGATCGCTTTCACTTAGCTAGTGCGAACCGCCGATGTGCCGATGACCACCATCATCAACATGGGGTACTGGCCTCGCCTCGTTACTCTCGCCACGCTGGATATGTCCTTTGCTTCTTATGAGGGTTTCACATCGACCACATCGTTCATCATCACCATCAATACCCCATGAATCAGAGAATGAATTCGCGCGTACGCCGGATCCGCGTGATCAGTTCGTCGGCAAACGCAAGGCTAGCCTCTATATCAGAAGGTTCAAGGGGGGCAGCTTTGAAGTTCTTCAGCACCCAAATTGACGCAGCTGTGTCGCTGTCCAGTAATACCGAGGCCTGCGTATACAGCCAACATAGACGAAGCAGAAGGGTCGCCTCGAGCCCGTGGAAGACGCCCGGCGGATCGACCGCCAGGTATCCAACCGGAACCAAGCCCGCTACAAGGCTCGTACAAACCTCTCGGTCGACCCCGTGGTTGGCAATGAGCTCCAACTCCTCCTGGCTCGACGCAGCGAGCCAAAAGAGCCTCTTGAGCGTCGCCTGGACCCTTGATTGATACGCTTCTCGGCTTTCGGATTCCGCAGTCACGATCTTCTCCTGAACTGATGCATGGCCGGTCCGGCTGTCATCGTCATTCCGCCATCTCGTCTTAAATGACTCGAGTATCCAGGCAGCGTGCAGGCAACGTTGCGCTTTCGCGCGTACTACATGCGCCTCCCGAGCTAAGCTGTGGGCATGCTCAGCAACCCACACCTCAGTAACGCTTCCGCCTTTGAGCCCGGAAATCGTGTGGAGAGCGAGCTTGAAGGCGCGGTTGTAATCGACTCTTACCGAAATGCTTCCTTGCGCTTCGTGGAGACGTCGGTACCGCCGATACTCGTCCCCCAGGTGCTCGATAGTGATGTTTCGGGCAAGCCCGCATGCCTTGAGGATGAAACTCGCGGGTGGCATATATGCCACCTCCCGGTTAGTCGCCATCCGGGTGGCGACCTCAAGGAACCGACTAAGGCGATCTTCGGTCGTCACTTCGGGCGTATCGAATCCATCAGCCGTTGATGGCTGTCGCGCTCGACGATTCGAGCGCCCCCACTGACACGGTCCGAACAAGCCCACCGCCGCATCAGCGGGAGAGTCGATCACCTCGCGCGGCATGACCGCCCGTAGGGCACAGAGCTCGATCAGCCTCCGCGCACTAATCTTTGTGGAATTCGCTGTTAGCAAGAATCTGTATTGCTCAGCGAGATCGAGTTCGTGAGCGGTTGGCACATTGCGCTCCACAGTCATTGAGAAACCATCCCTAAGCGCGCTCTTATAAGCATCGAGGGACGTGGAGTGCGCAATCCCGCTTGCAGGGTCCCCGCACACACCTACGATATCCTGACAGCAGGCTTCCGCGAACTGATCATAGGCTGCGACCTGCGTGAAGCATCCGATCGAGCCTAGAGAGGCCTTGCACAGGTAACACCTGTGTCGATCTACATATCTCACACGCCTCGACTGATTCCTGCCGCACGAGCGACACCTATCCTCGAGCATGCAGCCATGCTTGATACACCTAGACTGCGGACCAAATCGCCATATCATCGGCTCCCAGCAGGTATTTTCTTCCCATTCGGCGTAGCACATGACACACCATCGCCGCGTCAGAGGGCTCCGGCCTGCGAACTGAAGGTTCAAAATGTTGGAAAGCGCGACCATCGTCCCACATCGGAGATGATCAGCTCCCGTCATCTCCTCCAGCCTGTACAGTCGATCAAGTGTGCCTTCCGTACTATGGAACAGATCGGGGAAGTAGCGTGATCCAAGCGGACAACCCGGATCGATGAGTGATCGGAGACTCGATGTACTCATCCCGGTGCAACGCAAGATGCGGCAGACATAATGATCGATGTCCTCGACCCAAGGCGTCCCGATGCCTTGCAACGTGAGCGGCGGTAGAGGCGTCCACATCCTCACCACTGACCCCGTGCGTGGACTATTGGCAGTCACCGCGGCTCGCCCTTTGGCCCTGAGGCCAAGTTCTTCCCGACCGTTGACCAAGCGCTTTTGATTGAGATAGCTCTTTCTTCAACGTCGGCTGTACTCATCACTTTCTCGAACTCGTTGACGTCGAACCAGAGCGCTTCGAGATCGCTCTCGCTATGGTATGAAGAGCGTATATCCTGAGTAGTAATTGCCTCCCTACCGTCGTCAACGGCCCTTCCATTGGCGCGCTCCAACAACTGAATTGCCTCTCCGACTACACCCCCGGTGGCTGCCATGACCTCATCGCGCATATTGAAGACGATGTCACGTCGCGTCAGCGCATATCTTGCGGAGAGATTTTTAATCAATCTCGACCAATGCAGCTGATCCTCCTCGCGCGACGTACCATAGGGCGGCATCCAGACCTTGTGAATACGACGGCGGAGTTCCGGATGGACTTCCCAAAGGTGGTGGACATGGTGAATCCCCGTCATCACGAGCTTCAGATCCCACTCCTCCGCTAGCGACACCAGGTGTTCAATGTGCTGCGCTGGCTGGAGGTTTGCGCGGTTCCTTAGCAGCGCTGTTGCGTGGTCGATGCAAATGACCTTACATCCCCGGGCGTGGGCTTGGCGACGAACGATGCTCCAGCAATCAGATTCGGAGAATCGCCTACGGGCGACACCCGCCAATATATCTCTAGCCCGATCCACCTCCGCGAGTATCGCTAGGGTATCTGCGTTCGGCTTCTCGACTCCATGCGTTAACCAGCGAAGGTTAGGACCACTAAGTTGGTCTACAAGCGTTTCGGACATACCCATCGAGCTGTAGAACGCGTTCGATGGCAGAAGTGCGTGGGTGTCGATGACCGGAATACGACCAGCACCCCAGTACATCGGGCGACCGAAGAGCTCGCGAAGGGCAGCATACCGTGCGGATGTCTTCCCTACGCCAGATAGTCCAATCAAGAACACTATGTGGCCTGACGGGCAGCTATCGATCTCGCGAATAAGCTGCCGAATGGCTCTCGCGTAGACAAAGTGCTCAATGGCTTGCATTAGGCTAACCTCGGCAGTGCGCTTAGCACCTTAGATAGGCGCCACGGTCTCGAGGCCATGAATCTAGCTGGGACAGCGGGTATTAGCTGCTCGCCCTGCTTCATGCCTGGGTATCCTCTGGAAACGGCTCCAGATCGTCAAATCGCCATTCCCGTGGGCCGCTATCTTCCGTTGCCTTCACCTCGGTGGTTGCGTCGTGGCTCGGTAAAGTCGGGGCCGCTTGCGCTTGCTCATCAGCATCCCGCGTTACGCTCGATTCCTCCGAGCCGCTCCGCATTTTTGCGTACTCCATCCTCGTATACCGTTTCCTCCCCCCTTCGGCGCGCTGTTGCCTGCTTAGCCTGCGTGCGATGGGCAAGAATTGGAGCTCGATCTGCTGATCAAGTGCGTCCATGCGGGCCATCGAAAGCACCTTGTTGTGAAATGCCTTCACGATCCTTCCGCCAACTTTGACATACATAATGTCCGGTCTCTCACAATCCGTTCGCACCTCTTCGATCACGTTCGTTCGGACGGCGTTTTTCAGTTCGTCGCTCGTAAACCAACCGTCTTCCGTCCTGATGCCGCGGCGGCGGTTGAATTTTTTGCGTAGGTCGATCGGCAACGACGTTGCGTAGAGAAGGGCATCGTCATAGGCACAGGGCGTGCCAAAGTTGCCGAACGTTTTCAAGAGCTCGGCGGCTCGCTCAATTGGCGACATCCCATCGACACCGAGGTTTGTGGCGCAGTCGGAGTAGAGGAACGCGCACAGCTGCTCGTGCATGTGGCTCATTGTGAGCTTTGCAGTCTTATAGCTCTTGAAGCGTCCGTCAGCTTTCCGCCCGGCCTGATCTGGGAGCGTACTGCCAGGGTGGCGGTGTGCGACCTGGACGTTAATCTGCTTTATGGTCGATTCCGCCAGGCCGTTCCATGGGCTCCCCGCCGTTGGTGAGCGACGGATCGTAATGCGCCCGGAGCAGAAGCCTCTCAGCCATTTGCTCTTGTTCTCGGAGCCTCGATCAAGATGAATCACGGATGGCAATGTGCCGTGGTGCGTCACGTAGTTACGAATCAGAAGGGCCAGTCCATCGGTCCTTGCTGCCCCGAACATGAGGGCGTGAGCCATGACCCGACCGGACGCGCCATCGACTGCGACGTATATGATTGCAGTCAACAGGACCGTGTCGCCATTGTCGTTGACCACCAAGCGCACATCGAATTTGGAAGAGTCGATATGAACCACGAGGCCATAGCCCAGTGGCGGCAGCGAGCGAAAACGAGGATCTGTAGCCGGGCGCACCGTCTGGTACGCCCGCATACCACCGGTGCTGAGTGCGTGGTTACCGGGGTCGAGCTGACGGCGGTGAGTGTCGAGTAACCAACGGCTACAGGGTTCGATCCCTCGTGCCTCGCACTCGATCGCGAATGAGAAATAGAGGTCAAGCGGTCGGCTCGTCCTCCCGGAATTCCAGGTCCTATGAAGGACTTCGCTGCATGCAGTGTAGTGGTCTTCGAGTAAGCGATGCGTCCTGTTCCCCGAACGCTGATAGGCTGTGAGGCAGACTTCCAGCGGCGACTCTCCGTTTGCCTCACCTTCGCGGACTTTATTGTCGAGCTCTCTAAAGCGGCGAGTCCAGGGTTCCTCCCCACGCATCATGCGGCCGAGCCTCTCGAGCCGTTCTCGACCTCGTGCGAGGTCTACGGCGGAAGCAAGGGCGAGCCTGTCTGTAATTCTCGGCTGGGCGATCGCCTGCTGTAATTGAATCATCGCTGAGCGGTCGGCGGACCCTGCTCGCTCCCGGTCAGCGTAGAGAGGGAAGTCGGCATTGTCGGCCACGCCAATGCTCTTCCACGGACCGTAGGCAACGCCCGACGCCAGCATCCAGAGGGCCGTGCGGGCGGAAAAGCCCGGGATACCAGTCACTAGCTGTTCGATTGTGGACGGCCGTCCACGGATACGCTTCACCGCTGCTTCGACGACTCGGCGGGCGGGCGGTGCGTCGTCGAGCACTGTGTAGCATGCTTGAAGGTTTTGCAGGTAGATTCCCGCTGGCGACGGCGGTTGCCATGCAACGAACTCGATCCCTCGCGCTGACGCATAGAGTTCGATAGCTGAGTTCCGCCATCGGTCATCCTCAACCTTCCAGTCCGTCCGCAGCTTCCTAACTTCGGCTTCGAGCCATTCGAGCGTTTTACATTCAACCAGCTGGATCCGCTTGTCTCTGAAGACCAGGAAGTCGAGTGTCGCGGAAGAGACGTGGCGGCGACCCGCTCTGTGTCTCTCCACGTGGGGACACCGCACCTGGGCGTAGTACCCCCTGACTTCAGGATCCAACTCGCATTCGTAGGCGAAGATGAGTTCGCAAGTGTGGCTTTCGACAACTCGGACTGCACCGTTCTTTTTCGATTGCAGCTCAACGACGACGTTCCGAAGCGCACCGCGGCCCACGTCCCTCTCCCCGGCAGATGCGACCATGGCCTCAACCTGCCGCGCACTTGCGTCTGACAATCCAGCCTTCTGGTAAATGGCGCGTCGGTCCTCGATCGCCAGGCCTTCGTGGATTGTTGTACTCATGATTTCGACACCTCGGTACCCCGGCACAGGGCGAGCTTCCTGCTTCAACGAAGTCAAGCTCGCCCGTGCCACGCCCTTCGCGGGCTTGACATAGGGGGAAGGGTGAGGAGAATGCGAGAGGCGACGGTTGGTATGTCGTTCTACTAAGCCTCTCGAGTTCGCACCTCGGGGGGCTTTGCTTTGTCTAACCCGCTGAATTTTCTAGCTTTAGCAGTTGTTTTATCCGATAGGCCTCCGAAATCACTGTGGGTTGAAAAGTGTCTGTCAGATAGGTCAGACCGCCCTCATGGCCTTGGGCAGCGGCCGTATCCACTGCTTTCAAACGTCTCACCACGCCTAGCCATTGTCAATCTAAGTCATTGATCTGTCCGTATAATATGCACGTTACGGACCGGGCTTGCGCCGCTGTGTTGAGCCGCGTTGCGTATCAACGCAATTGGTTTTGACGCAGCCGCAAGCCGCATTCGGGCGCGCATACCTGTCCGTAGGCGGCACGAACTGGACAAGCAAAAAGATTGCAGGCTCAGGCGTGGCGCACCGATCGTGCAACCGGCCCAAAAAGTGAGGCGGTCGGCGTGCATGGGCTCCGGTAAGCCGGCTGTTCCGATCGCCGATCCGCCGACGATGCCCGTATTACGTTGTAGGAGTTCGCCGCCGCGATGTGTAGGGGAAGTCTTACATCGATGTGCTGCCTGCCCCTTCATGCGTTGTAGCGCAGCGCATGAAGCCATGTTAATCGTGGTTTCACGCCTCTTTGACAAGGCCGAATTCCCTTGTTCCAGCCGCCGACGCGTCCGTACATTGCAGCGCAGATGAACGGCCACAGGCTGAGGAAGCGCGATGACACGGACCAATCAGGGGGCGACGCGATTGACGCGTCGGATGTGCAGTGCGGCTCGCGTTGCGACGATCGTGCTTTGGACAAGCTTGCCAATCGTCGCGCAGGCGCAAAACACAGCAACCCCCGAGCAAGAGTATAAAAAGCTAATCAAGGTCAACGAGGACATCCAGCCGCTGGGTGATACCCCGTTTGGCGAACGCATCAGCCTGTATGACGGGTCGTTGTCCTTCGGCCAAACGGATGTGACCGTAACCGGCACCGGTCCAACGATCACGGTGGGTCGCGACTTCACGTTCCACGGCGTGGAAGATCGGCCGGACCTTCAGCACCGGGCGTTTGGCGATTGGGATCTGCAGTTGCCACAGATTTTCACCGTAACGGCCAACCAGAACAACGTTCTGGGCTGGCAGGTAGCCGCAGAAAATCCTAACGCCATCTGTACCAGCTTCGGCGAACCTCCGAGTGTCGCCGCACCCTCCGGTGATTCGGAACGTGCAGACTGGGAACCGCAGACCTGGTGGCAGGGGTATCAGCTGCGTATCCCGGGTCAAGCCAGCCAGGATCTGTTGTCGCGGACAACAGCCAACACCGCAACGCCAGCGGTGAACGGTCTGACCTATCCGATCGTCACCAAAGCGAACTGGGCGGTAGGCTGCCTTCCTCAAGCAGCGAACGACGCCACGCTCGAGGGGTTTCTGGCGGTCGGCCCCGACGGGACCAAGTACTGGCTGGACCACATCGCCTACCGCTACATGCCGACGCTGACTCGGCCCTTGAATTCAGGCCCGAATACTTTGGTCTCCGGTGTCCATGTCTTCGCTGCTGCCGAAGATCTGCTCCAGCGTCGCGAGGGACGCATGCTGGTCACTCGCGTGGAGGATCGCTTCGGAAACTGGGTCACCTATGGCTACAGCGGGGATGATGTCATCGACATTGCTGCGTCCGATGGGCGACACGTCACCATCACCTATGAGAACGATGCCAATACCGGCACTAGCTCGCATCGCGTCAGTACCGTGACGGTGCAGGGCGGGGCAGCCGGCACGCGCACATGGACCTACGCATATGTGAAATCCGCTACTAACCTCGTCTACACGCTGACGTCGGTGACCCAGCCCGATGGAAGCGCTTGGGGTTACAACCTTGACCCGTTCAACGGCGCGTGGCCCGACACACGCGAGAGTGGCGGAACGTGCGGTGCCATTGGCGACGCACACAACGCGGGTACCCCCTACACCGCCACGATGACGCACCCGTCGGGGCTAGCCGCGACTTACACGGTGGCTGCGTTCAAGCGAGGCCGAGCGAATGTGCCGCAGGAGTGCATGTCCGGGCCGAATATCCCGGCGACCCCGAATTACCCAGGAACGTGGGCGGCCATTCCGAACGCTTCCTACACCATGGCGATTACCCACCGCGGGTTGTCCGGCGCAGGTCTCCCGGCAGAAGGCTTGAATTGGGACTACGCTTATTCGCCGTCGAACGAGAGCTGGGCACCCAGCGGGGCCGCGGTACAGTGCACGTCTCGGGTCTACACCGAGGTGACCTACCCCGTCGATAACAACCATCCGGCACGGCATGTCGAACGGAGCACCTTCTCCAACTGCTTTGACTGGACCGAGAGCCAGTTGAGGCAGGAGGAGGTCTACGAAGCCGGCACCGATTCGGCGTTGCGCCGGTCTACGACCTACGGGTATGTCAATCCAGCGCCCCAGACGGATCCGAATGCCGATGCTCGCTCGATCGCCTATGCCCATCCGTGGGGCTATGCGCCGCAACAGCGCATCAATCGGACGCAGCTGGACGAGCAGGCGCCCATGGGGTCTCGCCAAATCATCATAGACCCGGCGGCCAGCGCCACTCCGGACACCTACACGTGGCAGGTCAATGCATTCGACGCCTTCGTTCGGGCGCAGGACGTCACGCGCGGCAATAACTTCGGCTTCAGCACCAGCGAGCGCACCCTTTTCACCGATAACGCCGCGCTTTGGGTGCTCGGCTTGCCTGCTCAATCGATCAACCTGGGACAAAACGAGACCGTCAGTCAGATGGACTACGACGCGACCTCGCTCACGCCCACGGCGCGATATCGTTTCGGCAGCAAGGTGATGGATTACACCTTCAATGCTCAGGGACAACTGGCCAGTTTCACCGACGCCAACGAGCACACCACGTCGCTCTCCGGCTATGTCATGGGCATCCCCGGGGCCATCGCGTATCCCGACGGGACCTCACAGACCGTCTCCGTCGATGGGTTCGGTCAAATTTCCTCCATTACGGATCAGGCCGGTGCCACGACCAGCTATGGCTACGATGCGATCGGGCGCCTGGCCCGAATCGATTACCCTTCCGGAGATAGCACGGCCTGGGCGCCGAAGGTATACACCTACGGTTTTTCCCCGGACGCGCGCGGCGTCGGTGGCAACCATTGGGTTCGAACCATCACCCAAGGCAACCTGAGCCAGCGAACAGACTTTGACGCCTTGCTGCGACCCATCCTCGTTAGCAAGGCTGATGCGACTTCCGGCGCTTTAGCCATCTCCACCGCCACTCGATACGACTGGGGCGGCCGCAAGACCTTCGAGTCCTACCCGGTCGACGGTACGCCCGATTGGGGCGCCATCGCTGCCGGCACGACAACGCGCTATGACGCGCTCGGGCGGGTTGTGGCGACAATCGCATCGTCGGAGCAGGGCGACCTGACCACGACCACCGCCTACCCGACTGGCGGAACCACGCAGGTCACGGACGCCCGGACGCCGACCAACCCGGGCGACAACGTCACCACTACGCACTACCAGGCCTTCGACCAGCCAGCCTTCGAGGCGGCCGTTCGGGTTGATGCCCCCGAAGGCGTCAGTCAGGTCATTGATCGCGACGTCTACGGCAATGTTCGCTCCATCACCCAAGGCGGTTTTGCGCGCACGATGACCTACGATGCCCAAAAGCGGGTGTGTCGGTCGTGGGAACCCGAGACTGGCAGCACGATGACCGCTTATGACGGCGCCGACAACATCGTCTGGAGCGCGACTGGCCAGAGCTTCGCTGGCGACGGATGCGGCTACGACCAAGTTGCCGATGCCGCCAAGACCCAGAGCGCGTACGACGCGATGAACCGTGTCACCTCAGTCACCTACCCCAACGGTACGTTGGCCACGAGCTTCACGTACGATCCGCTGGGCAAGCCGGCCACGGCCGTGGCGGCCACATCGACAGCCAGCAGCCAGAACACCGGCACGGTCGGCTGGGCTTATGGGCGCAACAAGCTCGGCCTGCTCACCGCCGAAGTGCTGTCGGTCGATGGGTGGTCATGGGCATTGGGCTATGGCTACGACGGGAACGGCAACCTCGCGAGCGTCCAGTACCCGGACAACAGCGTCGTGGCCTTCGCGCCGAACGCGCTGGGCCAGCCCACGACCGCGGGCGCATACGCCCAGGGAGCCACCTACTACGCCAACGGCGATCTCGAAGCCCTGACGCTGGGCAATGGCACGCTCTACTCTGCAAGCCAGAACGACCGCAAATTGCTGAACAACTTCAGCTTCGAAACGGGCGGCGCTCGCGTTGTCAGTGAAGATCTGGCCTATGACGCCGTTGGCAATATCGTGTCGATCACCGATGAGTCAGGGTCTGAGCAGCGCACGCGCACCATGAGCTACGACTGGCTCAACCGGTTGACGTCGGCAAGCGCTGGCAACTTGTGGGGGAGTGAGAGCTACACCTACGACACACTCAACAACCTCCGCAGCATGACCGATAGTGCTGGCGTAAAGAGTTACACCTACAACGGCAGCAATCTGCTGGCGTCCATCAGCAAGGGCGGCTCGACCACTCAGTTCACCCATGATGCCCGAGGCAACACCATCACCAAGGGTAACCAGTCGCTCACGTTTGACCTGGCCAACCGGTTGCTTGCCGTGGACGGCAAGGGCGCCTACATGTATGACGCGTCTGGGCACCGCGTGAAGTCGGTGACGCCGGGAGCCACCACTTATTCGGCCTATGCCGGCAACGGCCAGCTGATGTGGGAATACGACCAGGGCTCGGCCACTGCCACGAATTACGTCTACCTTGGCAAGAAGCTCATAGCGAGCCGCAAGGCGTCGACCTCCACCGTAATGGGGACCATCGAGGGAGTCTCGACGGGTGCCAATGCCACCGTCACCGGGTGGGCATGTGCCAGCGGTCTAGCCGCTTCCATTGACGTGCATCTATACGTGGGCGGTCCGGCGGGGACCGGGACCGCCATCGGTGCGTATACCGCCAACCAGGCAAGCGAACAGGCCATTCAAGATGCCTGCCATTCGACTGGCACCTTGCACCGCTTCAGCATTTCGTTGAGTGAGGCCATGCGGGGCGACCATGCCGGGGAACCTATCTACATCCATGGCATCTCGCCCACCGGCGGCGACAACACCTTGCTGTCGGGATCGGGTTCCTTTGTGGTGCCACCCTCGACCCTGGCCCCGACGGCGCCGACGAGTGCGGCTGCGAGCGCCGCGGGGAATTTGGCCAGCATTTCGGTGACGTGGTCGGCCGTCGCTCACGCCACCAGTTACACGGTGGAGCAATCCTTCAACGGAGGGGCATGGACCCCTCTCTACAGCGGTGCCGCTACGAGCACCACGGTCAACGGGCCGGCCGACGGCAGCTACCAGTTTCGAGCGTCCGCATGCAATGCCAACGGGTGCAGCACGCCGACCAGTTCCGCAGCCGTCACGATCGCGCACATTCCGCCGGCGCCGGCAAGCATCAGCGCGCCCGGCAGCTCGACCGGGGCTGTGGCGCTCAGTTGGCCCGCAGCGACCTATGCGACCTCGTACCAGGTCGAACACAGCCAGGATGGCAACTGGGCCCAGGTGTATGCCGGAGGCGCGACCAACGCCACCATCCAAGAACCCGCCACTGGCAATTGGTATTACCGAGTACGGGCGTGCAATGCCAACGGGTGCAGCGGTTATGCCACCAGCGGTGTGGTGATTGTCACGGTCCCGCCATCGGCGGCGCCGTCTATTGCCGGCAGCGGGACCAGCAACAACGGCGCTTACACCATCTCGTGGACCGGTGTGGGCGGAGCCACCTCGTACAACCTCATCGAGTCCGTGAACGGGGGCGGGTGGACCGGTGTGCAGAACAGCGGCGCGACCAACTGGTCGACGAGCGGCCGAGGTGATGGCACCTACGTCTACCAGGTGCAGGCGTGCAACGCCGGCGGATGCGGCCCCTATAGCGGACAAGCAGTGGTGACCGTATCGCTTGCACCCCCTGTCCCCCCGGGGGTGCAAACGATTAAGACCACGGCAGGGTCGATTTATCGGTTCTTAGGAGTGTGGGGTGCCGTGGCCGGCGCGACCCGCTACGAAGTGCAGAGCAGCGCGGGAATCGTTTACAGCGGGACGACAAATTCCTACACGCTCCAGTCGGGGACCGTCAGCTATCTGATGGGCAGTTACTGGGTGCGGTCGTGCAATGCATCAGCCTGCTCGGCCTGGGTGCCATTCCCATCGGCGTGACGGATAGAACGCTCGTCCGGGAGTGCTGAGCCACTCCCTTCGACTGGACTTGGAGAGAATGAAGATGTTGCCCAGCCAAAAGAAGAGAACCCGCATGCAGCGCTGGATCGGCATCGCCATGGTGATGGCCGCTTTCTTGATGCTCGGGTCGGCACGCGCTGCGGACGTGGTTACCTACTACTACACGAGCCCCCAAGGCACGGTGCTCGCTAAGGCTGACAGCGCCGGCAACCTCATCAGTACGGTGGACTATCGGCCCTACGGCAGCCAAGCGCTCGGTACACCGGAGCAGGGGCCCGGGTACACCGGGCATGTCAATGATGTCGACTCCGGCTTGGTCTACATGCGGGCTCGGTATTACGACCCCGAGATCGGGCGCTTTCTCAGTACGGATCCGGCGTCGACGACACCCGGGAGCGTCGTCGCATTCAACCGCTATGTCTACGCCAGCAATAACCCGGTGTTGAACATTGACCCGGACGGGCGGCAAAGCGTCCCTGGGTCGATCGACTGGCAGGCGCCGGGAATGATGGAAGCTTGGCAGACGACCGGACGGGAATTCACCATTCCGGTTTTGATCGACTTGGTACCGGGTGGGGGCTTCGTCAACTGCGCGATGCAAGGGTGCGGCGGCGGCGGGTGGGCGATGGCAGCGCTGCCCATCGTGGGCGGCGAGATTCGCGGTGCAAGTCGCGTCTTTAGCATCGGCGAGAAGATGGCCGCTGTTGCTGCGAAGGGGCGGCGCGGGGAGGAGGCGGTCAGGAAAGTAGCTGACATCGGTGAGAAGATCGCAATCGATATCAACGGCACAAGACGCGTTCCGGATGGCATCGTCGAATCGGTTAGTATCAATGAGGTAAAGAATGTCGCGCGGCAGGGTCTTACTGCGCAGATTCGAGACTACCTCCAGTTCGCCAAAGACAATAAGCTGCAGTTCAATCTTTACACAAACGAAGAATCTAAGCTTGCTAAGCCATTACAAGACTTGATTGATGCCGGTGAAATCAATCACTACCGAGTGCCGATGAATGAGTAACGAACAATGTTGACTGAGGAAGGGAAAAAGCGGCGCGACGCTCTCGACGCGGAGATCGCGGAGCGCATCGCTGCCTTCAAGGTAGAACAGCGGGAAATGCTGGAGCAGTTGGCTGAGGTAGGCGTTAACGTTGACATGGTCAACCAGCTCCCCAACGTTCCCACCTCGGACTATGTGCAGGCATTGCCGATCCTTATGGAGCACCTGCGTCGTGAATACTCGGAGGGCACGCTTGCATCGTTGGCCCGGTCGCTTGCTACAAAAGAGGCAAGCGGATACTGGGATGAGCTAGTTGCCATGTATATGGCATCCCCGGATCGACCTTCCAAAGGACCCGGCAACCTGGCAATGGCTCTCGCCGCCGCGGTTGCTGCCGCTTGCCCAAAGGACCGCCTAGGCGATCTGGAAGCACTCGTTAAGAACCAACGATTACCACACCGAGTCCTTCTATTGACACCATTCAAGAAGCGCCGAGGTAGAGACCCGGCTGTAGCGAGCCTTATCGAAGAGCTACGACATGACCCAGCGCTAGCGAAGGAAATTGCACGTTGGAAAATCCTCGCCTCGCAGGCGAACCCTAGGAGCCATTAGCATCAGTGTTTGGGGCGTAGGCTGCGAGCCCCGAGTTTTGGTTAAAGGCAATAATGGCCGCTATCCGCCACGCGCACTTGGAGGCCAGGTCCAATCGATGCCGTAGGTCCTAACGGCTACGGTCGAGGTCGTAGGTCCGCACGTGCATCCGAACGACCCAACCGCAGCGAATGGGTCCGCGGTCAGCGAACCAAGATGGAGAAGCGTTGGCAGACCGGTGTCGAGGTTCCTCGACAACATGGTGCGCAGGCCGAATGCGTCAGGCGCGTAATCGCTCGAGGTCAAGGGTATAGCCCGCCACACTGTCTACACTGATGCTTCTCCACGGCCCGTGAGACCTCCTTATCGCCAGCACCTTATCAGTCACGAGACGGGGGTATGATTTCTATAGGAGTTTGACCGTAGATGTATACGCGGCCGACGGCACTAAACTTATGCGCTCCCCACCGCTGCGGCGAGCCCGAAGTTCTAAGCGGGAAAGGTTCGGATTGCGATAAGCGGCCCGCCACCTAAAGAGTCTACGCAACATGCCGACACCTAACCTAGAGCCATGTCAGCCAACCGCCGACATGTACCCTGGACATAGGACTAGCATGAAAAGCGCGGACGACATCAAGGACATTCTAGAGTTAGCGCGTAACGTGGCCTTCGGCTGCGGCATCATCGCCCTGTTGGGGATGGTGTTCTACGAACCCGAGGCAATCGGAGTCACGAAACACGCCAGGATCGTGGGTTGGACGGTGACGGCCGCAGCTGTTGGCTACATCGCGTTGTCGATCGCACAGTTCGAGCTGCGACATCCGTTACTCCGGGCGCCACTAGCTCGCCAACGGGCACTCGGTGTATTTCGACTATCGTTAATCGTCTTGATCTGCGAAGGCGCAGCCATCAGCGCCGGCGCACACATCGACTGGCAGCAAAGAAATAAGACTATAGTCTCGCTACCGCATGACCGCAGCTGTGCCTCGGTGACGGAAAGCCGAATTCGCTGAAGCTACCGTAGAGCATGCTGCCGAAAGGCACGGCGCGCACCGCCTCAACGGACATTACTGTCGCCAGGAATTCGTCAGGCGACACAGTAGCGTTTCTCCGTGGATAATCAACAAAAAGTACCCCGATAGAGCGCAGCGGGGAACCTCCAAGGGACCTAGGGTTGAAGAAGGAAATTTTGCTGTGAGGAACAGGGTCAAGCCGAAGACACTACGTGAAGCACGTGGCGAATTTCTGCGCGGCGGCGCCGCCAGACTCAACGCGGTGCATCGATATAAGAACGCCAATTCACCGCAGCATGTTTTCTCCAGATTTGAGAGCCTCTTCCCCAGTACGAAAACCTTAGAGCAGGTTTACGGAAAACCCTTCCCTGCAACGCTAGGAGAAATGTTATCGACGACGCTGCTTCCCGGACCGTCTAGCAACCTAACAGAAGTTGTGTGGGCGATACGCAGATGCGCGCTTTACGCAGATGAACTCAACAAGTTTGTTGGGCTGCGACGAACCGTCGATGAGTGCTTTCTCACGGGGGACAAAGAAGGGGTAGCCTCAGCGCTGGAGAATGTCGAGAATAATCTAGGCACGTCATTCTGGCTGGTCCAAAACAAGCTTCTTCAGAAAAATCAGTTTGGCGACCCTGACGACGCGAGGCGGCTCGGAAATCTACTAGCTGAGCAGCTGCCGAGCTCGTCGCTCCAGGCGCATATGGTGACGTGGTTCGTAAAGAGAATTGAAACACGTGGCCAGCACGTTGACCTTAACGAAGAGATAGCTTCTGCCTTCGGGAAAAACGAAGGGATGGCCGGGCTTGCCTATGCGCAGACAAAGGTCACTGGGCACGGAAAGACGGACCAACTTAAGATAGCCCCGTCTCTCTATGTTGAATCTCATACATCGATTGTTGACCTCTATGACTTGCTCGTAACGCACCTCACGACAATATGCACGCTCCGAAGCATGCCAAGGGATGTCGTTGACCTGCTGAGGAGGGCAGTCACTTTCTTGGCGTCGCGAATCCGCGACTGCAGGCTCAATAACATCGGTGCTGTCATAGGGGCATCGATCGATTTTGATGACCTAGTCGATGCTGAGAATGACGCCCTAGAGAGCTACGCCGCCGGCGACTATCGACGTGCAAGCGCGTTGAGCAAAGACCTTCTCACTCGCAGGCCAGCAGATATGCTTGCCATGTGTATCTTGGTGCGATCGGCGATACGGATTGGCGCTTCAGCGGACGATTTCGCAGATTTGAGCTGCGCGAATCATCGTCATGTCGCAAAGCATCTACACAGCGTATTCTCTTTGAGTGCCGAAGCATACGCGTCGGCGAATGCTGTTTTCGTCACTGCTAACCTTTACTACACGCAAGACTGGGCAATTTTCCTGCGAGTCGTCGTAGTCGACGTCCTCGATGAGGAAGGCGAATCTCTGCTATCCGCAGGCCAATTTCGGATGCACATCGTCGGTCAGCACATCAATCCGTTGATGCGAATCATCGCAACCGGCGCAGCTCGGGAATCACTGCACAACACGGATAAACTAAGAAACGCGTTTCCCGTGCTTTCCGAAATTGTTGACCTTCTCTTGACGGGCGCTTCAATCTCTAACTCACTAAGCGGTGACCGCGCGGCTCGTTTCACCTCTAGGTATAAGTTATCTCAGAGATTGTACAGCGAGGCGGCCGAGCTCCTCGCCACTGTGAAGTCCACGCACATCCGAGACCGAGCGAGAATCGAGAGCTTAATGAGCCTTGCTCACCTAGGCAATGGAGATTACACCGAGGCTGTCCGTCACTGCGTTAATGCCTTCCTCCTTTCGGAGGACGCGCCTTCAATTCTGCCGGCAACGCCGCTACGGAAGGCCCTTGATGAGGCGAGCCGTTGGCCAAGCACGATAGACGTGCCAATTGTGTTTGGAATTTGCAGCATGACGGGCACCGCCCCTGTCGAAGCTCACTTGAGATTCGCATTCGAAACGTTCCAGAAACGAAATTCAATCCTCCACCCGTCGGACATCCTTAGCCTTCGCGGCACAGTTGGTGATGAGAGAATCATCGCCTACCTACGATACGTGTGGGTACCCGACGGGATGCGTCAGACGCGCTTATACAAGAGCGAGGCATCGATCGAAGATGCTCGAATCGAGGTCTGTAGACTGTTAGCCACGCTCGATGAAGTTCGGGCCCCCGAGTACACGGCAGAGATTCGCGAAGGTGTTAAAAGACAGGAGATCTCCAAGGGTTTAAAACTCGTCGAGGAAAGCAAGGTTTACGTTGACGTTCCGGCCATTAAGAAAAGGCTTCGCAAGTCCCTTGGCGCGCAATACGCGAACTATCGTTCATTAAACGCTTTAGACCAGTCAGGTCCGAACACCGTCCTAGATATTCTGGGACCGGCCTTGACCGACATGAGTGTTGCAACCAAGCGCAGTATTGGGGATTTGCTGTCTGAGATTCACGTGCTAGGCGACGTAGATTCGAGCGAGGCGTACACGCAGTTCGATGCACTCTACAGCGAAGTCACGAAGGAGTTCCTGCGTGGCGACAGCGGCTTGAACGCCTACTTAAGTACGCGCGTCAGGCACGGCAGACTCAAGAACGAACTCAGGAAGGCGGTGGCTGAAGATCACTTAGTCACAAACGAGATTCACGGCAAAGGCGGGTACGCGCCAAACACCTATTGGACCGAGCGAACCAGCGATCTGTCGCCAGAACAGCGCACAGAGCTGGAACGAGCTCTTCTAAAGTTCACGTCCGATTTCGATGCGACAACCGCCTACGCGCGAGATGAGATCATTCAAGTTAACGTCGTATCAGGAGCACTAACGCCTGACCGCAATGGTAAAGAGAAGGCTCTCCTCACCTATAGGACGTCGAGCCTCGAACGGAAACATCTGCATGACCAGATGAGACAGATCGACGACATCGGCGATTTCATCGAGGTCTGCATAGACACATTGTGGTCTAAGACGGACCAAAATCTAATAAGAGTCCGGGCGGCTATCGAAGGCGAGATCACTAGGCGGTTCCGCAAGACATTTGACGGCTTGTACGAGGCGATCGAAGAGATGCCGCAAGTAGCCTCCATATCTGACCTGAGAAACAAGATCGTCAGATGCGACACGGCTACGCAAAACAAGCTGTCTGAGATTTCAGACTGGTTCACGCGATCTACCGTCTACGATAGGGAGGACTACGCTCCCCGACTCGCAGTCGACATCGCGTCAACGATGGTTCGAAAGACGCTGCCCGACTTTGCGGGTGCACCCACGATCATTACTAACACCAATGAGTCGTCCGGAAAGATGCCTGGCCACAGTCTGGACGCGATGGTTGATGCGTTCTACGGACTTATTACGAATGCTGTCGAGCACTCAGCCGTTGCGTCTGACGATCTTCTTATTAACATTGACCTTGTGCTTGATGAGGCGAACTTCGTTGCAACGGTTACAAATACTATTGGCGACGAGAAGCCGACACCATTTGACCTCGATAGGGTTGCGAAGATTGAAGCTTCGCTAGGGCGGTCTGATTCGCCGACCCGTGCCCAGGTCGAGGGGGGAAGTGGAACTCATAAGCTATGGCGAGCCGTAAATTCACCGTTCTACTCGTACCCTGTACTTTCATTCGGCTTCACTGGCGAACGAACATTTTCACTCACATTTGGTTTCAGGATAGCTGAGGATGCCGATGAAAGTACTATTGGTTGAAGACGATCCCGACAAGGCGCGGCGCCTTGAGGACTGGGTCGTTAGCACGTATTCGTCGTGCGAGGTCTCAACCGCGAGATCTTTCACGCCCGCCCTCGACTTCCTAATCGATTCGACGCCACCGTTTGATCTTATGCTCTTAGATATGAGCATGCCCAACTACGAGGGCGCGTCCTACAAGTACGATGGAACTGCACCTGAGACGTACGCTGGAAGGGACCTACTGGCGCAGATGCGCCTTCGAGGAATTCGTGTACCAACGATAGTCGTCACGATGTTTGACACGTTTGGCGAAGGCGCGGGCAGAGTCTCGCTTGAGGGCCTTGCAAAAGAGTTGAAGCAAGACTATCCGGAATCATTCCGGGAGCTTGTGTACTACAGCCCAGCGCAGGACTCGTGGAAAATATCACTTCGGAAGATAGTGGATAGGATCGTCAAATGAGCAGCTTCAGAATCCTATTGGTAGATGACGAGCAGGCCAAGGCGCAGCTTGTTGGTCGTGTATTAGCGGAGGTCGGCGGGGACGTCACGTTGCAGCATCTCTCAAGCGCGGCCGGGGCTAGGGAATACTTAAGTGCCAATGAGGTCGACCTTGTTTTGGTTGATGTAAATCTTCCGTCCTCGGTCGACGGAGCGCCGTCACGGAACGGTGGATTTCAGTTTCTAGATATGCTCCACCTTGAAGGTGGACGAATGATATCGCCGGAGTTCTTGGTCGTTACGTCGAAGGACGAGTTGCTCGAGGAGGCCCGTGTCGAAGCCGAGCGACGTGGGTTCGGTCTCTGCGCGATTAGCGCGTCGAGTGACGACTGGAGAGTCTTCCTGAAGGGGTTTTGCGAGCGCCTAGCGAAGAAGGCGCGCTCACGCAGGGTTACGACCGTTGATGTTGCAATCATCACCGCGATGCGCGGCAGAGAGCTCGAGGCCGTTCTAAAGCTTCCATTGGGGTGGGCGCCGATGCGGCACGATGGCGACCCTACGAGGTACCACCTTGGCGAGTTTAGTTACGGCTCACGTACTGTGCGACTAGTCGCTGCCTCGTGCATGCAAAAGGGCCTCTCTGCCGCCGCCGCTCTCACTGCGAAGATGGCAACACGAATGGCGCCGCAGATCGTGGTCATGCTGGGGATATGCGCCGGCGTTAAAGGGAAGGTTAACTTAGGTGACGTCGTCATTGGCAACCCAACTTGGGACTGGGGCGCCGGTAAGCACGCGGAGGCCGACGATAACTCGGTCGTGTTTCGCACGGGAGCACTGCAGTCTGCCTTGGCGGCGGATCTGTCCGAGATCGCTTCGGACGTTGCGGAGGAGGCCTGCACAAAAAAGGCGATTCGGTCAGGCTGGGATGGAGGCGTTCCGACCGGAGACTTTAAGGTGCACATTGGGCCAATGGCGTCGGGGGCCAGCGTCCTCGCGCACGGCGAGGTAGTGGCGAGGATTCAAGAGCAGAACCGCGATCTCCTTGCCGTAGAGATGGAGGCGTATGGGGTAATGGCCGCATCCACAGCGTGTGGCATCCCAGGTCTCGCCATCAAAGCAGTCTGCGATTTTGCAGACGCCGAGAAGCACGACGGATGGCAGGACTACGCTGCGTACACAAGCGCGGCATACTTCATGCAGCTTCTACCCAGATTAACTGAGTGGCTTGAGTGACCACGTCTCAGATGGGATCGAAACCCAAGTGGTCGAGCGCGCATGCCAGCGCGAACATAGCTTCGCCGTACCCGCCGAACGGATCGGCGCCGAGGGGACCAAGTCGGCAGACGACTCGCTCCGCCGTCTTCGCAACATCCATGAGCGAAGCCGCTGCCGCCTTGCCTACGACGAGCTGCGCCAGGAATCGAGCCTCGTCGAAGTCGCCAGCGAGCGCCGCTTCATTCATTGCCGCTGAATCGCGGACGATCTCAGCAATAGTGAGTATGTGAGCTTCTCGTAAATTCATAGCAGGAGCTTAGCGCGGTCCAGGAGCTGGCGTCTAAACCTCCAATGCCGATAACGCTCCGTCGACATTCTCGTGTTGGGCTCCCGTATTGACGATCCTACTCACAGCAACGCGGGCATCGAATGGCGGCCAATAACGTGGGATGCGCGCTGATTGCCCGTGTCACCGGCTTGAGCGGTGGCTCCGTCACGAATACCACGTATGCGGACGGACGATAGCGTGCTTTTGCACCGCAACGGCGCCTTGTGAGCTGCAATGCCAACCGCAACTCATGCAGTACAAACTATGCCGATCCTCACCTCGGGATTAGCGGCGCGCCCATGCCTTGCCAGGATAGGTACAAACTATTGCGTCTGCCAATGTACAAACTATGCCTTTCTGTCCACGAGCTTCGCATGCACGTTGGCGAACGAGCAGGCGACCTGGGTCGGGGCATCGAGCGTGACCGATCACCAAAGTGCGGAAGTCCGCCGCCGCTAGGATGAACTCGACGCCTATGCACCGTCCGCGTCACGACGGGCGCGAATGAACCAATACGTCAGCCCCAAGGCTAAGGTCGCGCCCGCCAGTGCAAGCACCTGGGCCGCGCTTACCGCTTTGAGATCGAGCAGGATGAACTTCCGCGCAAGGGCAAGAATGGCGATGAGCAACAGTACCGATGTCTGCACGATGCTTTGCTGTCGCGCGACCATGTACTGCAACGTGTGATTGAATTCGAGGGCGATCAACAGCGTCATGATTTCGCCGAACACCGTCTGGAAGACCGCGTGGTCCAGGGGATCCATTGCGCTGAACACCAGGCCGTCCACGACGCCCATCGCAAGGCGAATCAGGGCAACGACGATGATCACGCTGATCAGGAAGGTGAGAGCCAGCGCGACGAGCGCTTCGAAACGCTGGTAATAACCGAGAAGCGACCAGCTGACGGTGAGCTGTTTCAATCGACTCGATCGCATGGAGTGATCCTCGACCGGGCGCCGGCCTTGGCAGCGAATGCGAAGGTTCGGAGGGGCTCGCATCACTCGATGCGGCCCCTTCGATCCGAACTGACCGGCCCCTCAGCCGGGCAGCTTGTCGGCCAGCACATCGGCCTTGCGGATCACCGGTGCGCTGGCGAGCAGCTCGCTCGCGTTGTCCATCAGCGCCGCGGCGACCTTGCCGTTCAGATGGGCGTCGCGGCCCGTGTCGTCGCCGAAGGCATCGAAAATCGCGAACGTGCTCGAATCGAAACGAACGGCGAACCAGGTGGTGGTGCCGGGTTCGGCATCGACGAGTCCCTTCGCGCTCTCGAGGAAGGCGGCAACGTCTTCTTCGCGGCCGGGCTTCGCGTGCAGTTCAACGTAGAGGCTCTTGGTCGTCATGTCGATCTCCGGTGGGTGGTAGATCCGAACGACTCGATACTGCGCCGATTGGCGACAGGATGCACGTGCCGCGTCACGATGAAGAGCGAATCCGCTTAAACGTCGCTGCCTGATGTCGGGCACTGACTCGGCGTACACACTGCGACAGCATCTTCGGCGACCCGACGGGAACGGTATGCGGATGCTCCTGTCATCAGTGCATCATTCATCCAGATCGTAAGGGTGTTGCTACGGACAGCTTGCAGAGGGATCTCCTCCTCTGGCCCGATGTCCTTGATCTTCTCCACCCCTGACCCGCGTAGTAAACGCAGCGTTTTGACGTACGTGACCTTATAGGCGCCGCCCTCACGGATGTCGTAATCTGAAGCCAGATCGACGTTTTTGCTAAGCGTCTGATGCGGCCCTATGAGCAGAAACGTGGAAGCCTCGGGCGGCCCGAAGCGCACCTGGCGACCCTTGTACGGGAGCTCGCGTCCACTGGCATCGCTCACTTCGAACTCCGGGTTTGCCAATCGATCGTCGGCGATGGCGAACGGGGTCTCAAGCGAGACGACTGCCATGTTCTCGTCGGTTGGATTCGTGATCGAGAATGTGACGATACCCCGTTCCGCCAAAGCCGCCTCCGACGGCAACGACAGGACGACGAGGGGCGACTCCTCAGCGCAGCCTGCGCCCGCGAGTCCTAGAGCAGCCGCAACGAAAACCACGGCACGTTTGGAACGAATACCCATTTTCATACGTGTCTCCTTTTTGTGGCGTGGTGTGCCAGACGCTTTGCGGCTATGGCTTCGCCCGTCACGGGTGAACGAGAGCGGCATTGCTTCGCTCCTGCGCGTCGCTCAGAACCAACGAGAAGAACATCACCTCGGCGCCGTTGTACAGCTTGAACAGCACCCGATGGCGGCCCGCGGAGAGACGAAGGCGTATCTTGCCCTCGCTCAGGTTGTAATCGGCGATCTCGCGTTTCATCGATCGGGCATCCCGCAGAAACCAGGGCTTTACCGGCGCGCCGCCTTTCCAGACGAGTCGATCGTCCACCCAAACTTTCGCCGCGTCGTCGGCGCCGATCCACGCCCATATCTCGCGGTCGCGGTCGAGCCTCAACTCGGTGTAGCCGTAATAGACGGCGCTCTCCGAAGGGTCGGGGAGGAACAACGGGTATTCGCTTGCCTGGACATGGCGCCACGTGAGCGTCCTGCCCGACTTTCCTGCGTAGGTTCCGTCGAGATCGACGGCCAGCTCCGGCAACTCCTGATGCTCCAGTGGCTGGTCGCCGATCGCATCGAATGGCCCCACGACATACCACGTGTCGACGTACAGGCGGTTGGCATACGTGCCGCCGGGACCGACGCTGCGGCCCCCTGCCGCCCGAACCGGCGCATCGAGGGGCGGGATGGACGAGAACCTTCCCCGCGGCACGACGTCCGCGCCGCGCCCACGATCCGTGGCGACATCGAACGGGGTCAGCTCGGCATCCCCCGCAGAACCGGCCAATCGGGCGCCTCCCGGCCCACCCTTGGCGTCCCCGGCCGCTGATGCGGCGCCGGGCGATCCCGACTGTGCGTCGCGCGTCGACGTCGCGGCGAGCTGGGTTTCGAGCTGGGCCAGTTGCGCGAGTGCCTCGGCCTCCGTGCGCGGCATCTTCGGCAGCGTTGGCAGGTCGACGTGCTTTTTCTTCAGGGCGTCGTAGCGCGCTCGCGCTTGCTCGAGAGCGTCTCGCGCCGAACGAATGGGGCGGAACGGAGGTGGGGCGGTGTCCTGCGAACGCTGCGCAAGTGCAGCCTCGGCGGATGACAGGTCGTTCAGACGCTGGGTCGCCGCCGCCTGGAAAGCGGCGTTGCGGGTCGCCTGCACCCGCCCGGACACGTCGCTCGAGGCCGGGCGGAGCTGAGTCAGGTAGTACGCCAGGCCCAGCACGAGGGCGTGCGCCAGGATGGACCAGAGCACATCGCGTGCCGGGCTTTCGTTTCGGATCGGGCGATACGGATCCCACGACGATCGCCTGGCCATGCTAATTCCGGACGTGGACCGCGAGGTTGGTGAGCCCTTCGAAGGCACACAGATCCATGATGCTTACGACGTCTTCGAACGGGGCACGGCGATCTCCGTCGATGCGAATCACCGCATGCGCATCGCGCGCCGCGAGGTCGCGCAGACGATCGTGCAGCCGGTTCTGCGTCGTCGCGACGCCATCGACGTAGATCGCTCCGTCGCGCGCCACGGCGATGACCATGCCCGTCGTCGATGCTTCGTCCGCGCGAGAGGTCGCCGCGGCTTTCGGAAGATCGACGGGAATGGACCGATCGCGCTTGTTGTCCTGGTTCGCCTTGAAGGTGGTCGCCACCATGAAGAACATCAGCAGGAAGAAGATGCAGTCGATCAGAGCCACCAGCCCGATTTCCGGCTCATGATCGTCCCCCAGATCGATCTTCACGATGTCGCGCCGCTCGTCGTGCCCATGAAGTGGGTTCGCAGGAGCGCGCCCGCCTGCCGTTCCAGCTCGAGGCCAAAGGCGGTAATGCGGTATTTGAAACCGTGGTAGAAGGCCAGCGCCGGCAGAGCCACGCAAAGGCCGGCCGCCGTGTTGACCAGCGCTTTCGAAATCCCGCTCGCGAGCGATGCCGGATCGACGGGACCGGAGAAGGCGAGCGCATGGAATGCTTCGATCATGCCGGCCACCGTGCCGAGGAGACCCACGATTGGCGCAACGGTCGCGATGATCGCCAGGGGATAGATACGGCGCAGATGGTCGCGAAGCTCGATGGAGGCGATGTCTTCCACGCCCTTCGTGATCGACGCCAGATCGTGCGCACGATAGTCCAGCATGTAGCGCAGCATGCGCGAGAGCGTACTCGGATCGCTCGAGATCAACGTCTGGACCTGATCGATCCTGCCCTCTTGCCACAAGACATCCGCCCGGCGTGCGAGGCCTTCGGGGACGACCAGTCGCTTGCGAACGCTCCGAAACCTCTCGATAGCCACCCAGAGCGCGATCACCGACATCGCCAGCAAGACCAGGATGGCCAGTCCCCCTTCTCTCAGCTCACCCATCACGGAAACCCCGGCCGGACATAAGCCGATGACAGCTGGTGAGACGCAGGGAAATGGGGAACGATCGAGCCGGCAGACCAGGCAAACAGGCGACGATTCATAGGCGTCCGTTCATCAGCGAGTGCGCCGAGTATAGGTCGATTTCCCGCTTCTCGCGGACCAGGGTTAGGGTCGCGAACGCACTGCCGCCCACCGGGCAGCAGCGGTCCAAGCCAAGTCGACGGATTCGGCATCAGGATGACGGCTCGAGTTCGACCTTGATCCACCCGGGCTGCCGCTGGTCGAACTGCTCGTAGGCCGCGAGTGCGTCGCTCAGTGGCTCGCGTTCGGTCAGGATCGACGTCGGAACGACCTGCCCGCTGCGCACGAGCTCGACGAGCATGGGCACGTACTTGCGATGGTTGCAGTTGCCCATGCGCACGGTGAGGTTCTTGTTCATCGCAGCGCCGATGGGAAACAGGTTATCTGAGGGCGGGTAGACACCGATGATGGCCACGGTGCCCGCCTTGGCCACGGCGTCGACCGCCCAGGCCAGCGACTGCATCGGTCCGTCGCCCGCCTGGAAGTGCTCGGCGTGCTCGCGCGCGGCGGGCGATGCCTGCTTCGCCGTCTCGGGTGTATTCGACTTCTTCGCCGGTCCTTCGTGCGCGTGTTCGGCATCCACGCCCACCGCGTCGATGACCGAGTCGACACCGATGCCGCCCGTCAGCTGCTTGATCGTTTCGACCGGGTCTTCCTTCGAGAAGTCGATGACTTCCGCGCCCTGGTTCCTCGCCATCTCCAGCCGATCCGGATGCTGGTCGATCGCGAACACGCGACCTGCGCCCATCAGCTTCGCGGATGCGATCGCAAACTGCCCTACGGGTCCGCAGCCGAACACCGCGACGAGGTGACCCGGCTTGATGCCGGCAAGGTCGGCACCGAAATAGCCCGTGGGAAAGATGTCGGAGATGAGGATCGCCTCGTCGTCGCTGACCTCGTCCGGCAGGCCGACCAGGTTGATGCCGGCGAACGGCACACGGACCTTCTCCGCCTGCATGCCGTTCAGGCCGCCGGCTTCCTTCGGGCCACCGTAGAACGCGGTCCCCGGACCGTTCGGATTGGCGTTGTCGCACTGCGCCGAATAACCCGCGCGGCAATACGAGCAGTACCCGCACGCGACCGTCGACGGGATGACTACACGGTCGCCGACCTTCAGGTTGCGCACGGCCGAGCCGATTTTCTCCACCACGCCGACGCCTTCGTGCCCAAGGATCGTTCCCGGCTCGACGCCTGCCATCGTGCCGCGGATGAAGTGCAGATCGGTGCCGCATATCGCCGAGCTGGTCAGCCGGACGATGGCGTCGGTGTCGGCTTCGATGGTCGGCTCGGGCACGTCGTCGAGGCGGATGTCACCTGTCCCGTGGAAGACGATGGCTTTCATAAGATACTCCGGCATGTGGAAGCCACGACGCTAGCGGTCGGGCCGTGAACGGCCGGCCCGCAAACTGTCGCCGTCCGATGATCGTCCGCACCCTCGCGGTCAGATCGCCTTCTTCACGGGCGACGCAGGTGCCTCCACCCGCACCAGCTTCATCGGCGGCGAGCCTTCGATCATCGTGAAGCTCGAAAAGTCGGGGGTGAATTCGACCGTGATTCCCAGGGATTCGGAGCGAAAGCGTCGTGCGGAGAGCGTGACGAGTCGCTCCGCGACGGGCGCACCAGCGTTCGCGTAGAGACCGCCGGGCCGGGCTTCGAGGACGACATCGAGTCCGCCGCCGACGAAGTGCCCTGCCGCTTTGGCGTACTCGGCAAGGCTGAGCGTTTTCTCTTCGCTCGCCGGTGCGGCGATGTCGGGCCAGCCGTAGTCGGTGGCCACCGCGCGGACAACGTCGGCCACGATTCGCCGGTCACCGCCGTTGGTCAGCACGACGACGCCTTCGCCCTTGTCCGCATAGGCGATCATGAACACGTAATACCCGACGTTGACACCGTCGTGCATGAAGCGCGACGGACCGCTCGGATAGACGGCCACGCCCATGCCCCAGTTGTCCTTGACCGCGGTGAGCATCTGCCGCGTCATCGCCGGTGACAGGCGATGACCCGTCTTGCCCTGCGAGGAGGCCTGGATGTCCATGAGCAGTCGGCCGAGATCCGTGGCGGTCGTCCACAAGCCCGCGGGCGCGAGCTCCGGCTCGAGTCGGTAGTTACCGGGAACGACGCTGCCGTTTTCGTGCCCGAACGCCATGTTGGTGGCCAGGTCGGGCGACGGCGGCATGGCGAATGCGCTGCGTGTCATGCCGAGCGGGCCTAGCACTTCGCGTCGCTCAAGCTCGGCGAACGGTGCACCGCCTGCGTCGGCGAGGGCGACCTGCGTCACGACGTAGCCACCACCGGAATACTCGAACGCCTGCCCGGCGGGAAGCACGCTGCGCACGGCGGGCGTGTTGGCGGGCGGCACGCCGTCCAGGATCTGTTCGGGCGTGGGCAGCGGCACGCCGGGCATGTAGCCGATGAAGCCATGGACGCCGAGCCCCGACGTATGACTGAGCAACTGGCGTAGCGTGACGCCGTGCGGCGCCAGCGTCGGGTCCGCCGGAAGTTTCCAGGAACGAAGCGCGTCGTCGATGTTCGCATCCAGCCCGAGCTTTCCCTGCTCGACCATGCGCAACGCCAGTACGGCGGTGGCGACCTTGCTGATCGAGGCTGACTGGAACACCGTGTCGGGCGTCACGGCCTTGCAGCTCACGACATCGCGCACGCCCCACCCGCGCGCCCAGGCGAGCTTGCCGTCGTGGATCACCGCGACGCTGATGCCGGGCACGCCGTACTGGCGCATCCGCTCGGCCAGCGTAACGGGCTTGTCGCCCTTCCGGATGACGGGCGGCAACAGATGCGATTCCACGTAGCGCGTGTGCGCGTTGTCCGGCCCACCCGCGGAAGCGGCAGGCTCGGGACACAGGGCGAACGCCGGTGCCGCGGCGAACCCGGCCACGACCATCGCTCCACGCATGACGAGTCGTTCGATGCCTCGCATCGTTCGTGTCCTTCTGCAGGATTTATTGGGGTGGCGGACGTCCTACTGACGACGGACCACGCTGCTGACGATCAGGCCGTCGCGGTCGAGCAGGAAGAACACCTGCTCGGCCCCATGTTCGTGCTGCACGTCGTAGCTGTCCCAGCCATAGTCCGTGACGCCGTTGAATCGATACGACTGCACGGGACCGAGCGCGTCGAAGTACTTCGACAGCGACTCGCGCTGCGCCGCGCTCTTCGGCGGCGTACCGGAGCGCGTGCCCACGTCGGTGGGAGGATTGGTCAGAACGAGTCGCAGCGCTTTTTCGCTCTCGGGGTACGGTGTCTGTTCGCGGATCCTCGCGGCGAGCGCTGCCCGGATCGCTTCGGCACGCGCCTCGTCGACGCGGTTCGCCGTCGCGGCCATCGCGCCGTGGATGTAGACCGCCATGGCCTCGACGCGATCCCCCGCGCCGCGGGTGAATTCGAGCCGCGCGTCGAGCACCGGAATCGCGAACGACGTCTCGCTGATGGCCGGTGCGTCGATGGTGCCCTGCGCCATGAACTGGCCGATCGGCGTCACCGTCAGGTCGTCGCCCTTGCGCGCCACGGTGACCAGCGAGTAGTCGCCAAGTTCGTACTCGCCGGCGTAGGCATCGAGGATATCCGGACTGATCCGGATGGCCCCGTTCGTGGCCGGCACGGCGGTGGCGGGAGGCGTCACCTGTGTCGCGAACACCGCCATGCCAAGCGCGACGCTGATCAGGGCGAACGCGGTGGCGCGTGCCCAGCGTCCTGGTTGGGAAAGCATGATCCTGATCCGGTGTTCGAGGAACGATCGCGATTCCGACATGGCGGTGACCGAACCGATGAATTCGGACTGGTTCTGCCCTACCTGGATCAGCGTCTCGCAGTACTCCTGCACCTGGCCACCCGAGCGCAGCACGCGCGCATCGCAATCGACCTCGATCGCGCAGCGAAGGCGATGGAACTGCCACCACAGCAGCGGATTCCATGGCATGGCTGAGAGCAGCACGAGGGCGCCGGCGACGAGCAGCGGATCGCGTGCACGCAGATGCGACTGCTCATGGGCCATGACGTAGCGCTGCTGCCCGACCGACTCGCGCATCACCCACGCCGGCACCACGATGCGCGAGCGGACGAGGCCGACCACGGCTGGGCCGGCGCTGTCTGAAACCAGCACGGGAACGCCGCACAGCTGGTCCGTGGTCCATCGGCGCTTGCGTCGCTGAAGGATCAACGCACTGGCGGACAGGAAGGCGACCAGGGTGAACGAGCTCGCGGCCCATATGTCGATCGCCGCCCTGTTCACCGACGGGGACGCCGTGTAAGCACTCGCTCCGCTCCAGTCGATCGCGACCGACGCCAGGGGAATCGAGGTGGTGTCCCGCAAGGCGATGGCGGACGCCGCGCGCGTCGGCGTTGCGGGCGTGGGCACCGAAACCGTCGCCATGCCGATCGGCAGCGCCACCGAGGCGGCGATCGCGGCCATCCACGGCCAGCGCTTCGGCATTCGCCGCGATGCCATCGCCTTCTCGGCCATCAGGGCCGCCGCGCCGAGGGCCATCGTGACGAGGACGGCATACACCATCCAGGCCAGCATCACTTCGTGTCCTTGTCGGCGTGCTCGGCGAGCAGCTTGCGCATGCGGCCGATCTGCTCGGTCGTGAGCTTCTGCTCGGAGACCAGGTGCGAGAAAAGGAGTTCCGTCGAGCCCTTGAACAGTTTGTCCGTCAGGTGCTGCAACGCGTTCTTCCGAGCGGCCTGCTGCTTCACGCTCGCGAAGTAGCGGTGGCCCCGTCCCTCTTCTTCGTAGCCGACGTATCCCTTCGCCTGGAGCGTGCGCAACACCGTCAGTACGGTCGTGTAGGCCAGCCTGTCGCTCAGCTTCTCGCGAACGTCCGCCACCATGGAAGGCCCGTGCTCCCACAGCACCTGCATGACGTCGGCCTCGCGGTCGGTGAGGGAGATCTTCATGCACGGCCCCTGCGGCGATATCTACTAAAGATGTAGTAGTGATACGCCCGAAGGCCTCCCGCGTCAACTAATTATTTAGTAGATGACGCGGGAGCGCGCTTTGCTTCGTAGGTCCCGACTTCACCGTCATCCGACAGTTCCGAGATCCTGGGCTCTCCACTGTAGGTGCTCAGCATGAGCGCCTTGCGCGCATCGCCCGTGACGATGAACAGGCTTGCGCCGGACCCGGCATTCGATACGACCTTGAAGTGCTCCACCTTTCCGTTGGCGGAATCGAGCGTCAGCACGGCTTCACCGCCCTGGTCGACGGTGCCGTACCCCCCGCGCTCGGTGCCGTCCGGGCCGTTGATGACGATACCCGAGAGGTCACCCGCCCGGGTGCCCGTCTTCCCGTCGATCGTCGGTCCCGGTACGGGCGCCCCGATGACCACGCGGGGGATACCGGCGGCATCGTCGATAACGATGCCCCTCGCGTGCAGGGTTCGATCGGCTCGCTGCGTGGCGATGAAAGCGGCCGCCGAAAAGCAGACCGCGATCGACGACAATCCGAGGCTTACCCATGACACCAACGCTGGCCGCACCGTTAACTCCTTCATCGAACGCGTGACTCCCGCAACCTAACTCACGGTCATGGGGCGCGCCAGCGGAACGTACCGCATGCCGTGGCCTCGTCGTCAGAACGCCATCAGCATCCGGGCCGAGACTCCTTGTGCCTGGTCGCGCTGGCCCTTCTGATAGTCGTAGCCGAAGGTGAGCGACGTGCGTTCGGATAGCGCCGCGTCGATGCCGACGTTCAGAATGCCGCGATAGCGCGACAGGCCCACGCCGGTAAGGGGCTGCCATTGATGCAGTCCGACGAAGCTGGCGTCGAAGATGTCACCCTGCGAAGCGAGTGTGCGCTGGAACTGCGCGCTCGCACGCACCGCCACCGAGCGCCCGCCTGCGAAGTTCCATTGTCGCGAAGCGCGCAGCCCGAGGCCCGCCTGCCAGCGATCGATCACCTGCGCATTGGCGCGCAGGCCGAATCCGCCGGCGCCGTCCTCCGCGAAGCCGTCGCGGTCGATCCTGGCGTACTCCGTGCTGAAGAACGGGGTGATGAGTGTCCCCGCCCAGCCCATGCGCAGCCCGGTCTCACCATACGCCACGCTGTAGCTGCCGCTGTAATTGGTCGAAACGCCCTGTACGGAGGTGCCGAGCAGAAGCCGGCGATCGACGTCCTGGTGAAAGCGCCCGAAGCCGAGGCGGCCATGCGCATACCAGTTGCCGTCGAGCCAGCCGGCGTAGAACATGCCGTCCGTGTTCCGGCTGCGATTCCGGTCGGCGCTTCGATCGAGCTGCTGACGCCCGGTGCTCTGGCCGAAGGCGAAGCCCGCCACGCCGGAAGTGCCGATCGGGCTGTCGCTGCCGACCAGCCAGCCATTGAGCTGGAAGCCGATGCCGTCGTAACCGGTGCGCCCCATGTCGCCGCCGACGTTGAGGCTCTGCGTCCACATGCCGTAACCGTCGCTCTTGCCCGCCAGAGCGTCGAGGCGATCCGACAAGGCGCGGTTCGAGGCGTCGATGCTTTCGAAGGTCATCGCCGCGCTGGCGGCATGGAGCTCGCCGGAAAGGCTCCGCAGGGAAGCCTGTGCCGCCTGCAGCGACGGCGCCTGCTGGAACTCGCCAGCCGCCTGCACGAAAGCGGTCGTGACGGCGGGGGAACCGTTCGATGCCGATGGCGATCCGCTTGCCGCGATCTCGCCGTCGATCTGGTCGAATGCCGCCTGCACGCGCTGCGCGCTGCGGAACGACGCCGCCGTGTAGCTCACGCCGTCGCCCGCCGCGGCGGTCGTCACGTCCAGGCCGGTGGTATCGAGCCACACGCTGTTCGGCGTGTAGTTGATGGTGGTCGCCGTGAAGACGACGCCCGTGTCCTTGACCAGCCGATCGAAGGCGCCGGTAACGCCACCGTTCGCGGTGAGGACGTCGGTATGCGTGTTGGCGACGTAGCCGGAGTCGGCGCCGGTGATCCTCAGCGTGCCCCCGCCGAGCGTCGCCATGCCGTCGACGGCGACCTTGCTGCCCAGATCCAGCGCGATGGTGGCCGTGGGTGACTGAACGTAGTCGCCACCGACCTTCGTATCGCCACCACGCACGGAAACCACGCCCGCGTTGAACAGGCTACCGGTCACGCCGGGGAAGCCGGGCACGTAGTACCCGCGTCCTATGCCCGTCACGGTGCCGGATGCGTTCACCGCCGCGTCGCCCGGCAGCGCGTAAGACGATTGCAATCTGCCTTTGTTCACCGTGGTCCCGCCGGTGTACGTGTTCGGGAGATCCATGATCAGCGACGCGGAACCGTTCTGCGTCACGGAGCCCGTGCCCGAGGTGGCGCCCGCGAAGATGTTCCACTGGCTGTCGTAGATCAGCGCGCCGTCGTTTTCGACATTGGCCATGGAGAAGCTGCCGTTATCGCTTCCCGGAAGCGAGCCGGTGTCGTCGATCTGCAACGTACCCCGTTCGATCCTGACGCGCAGGGAGCTGATGTCCGCCGGTTGGGTCAATGTCAGCTTGCCCGTGCCCGCCTGCACGAGGTAGCCCACCTGGCCCTGCGTGTGGCTTCCGACAAGCAGTCCGTCGAAGGCGATGTCGTCGCTTCGGTTGAACACGAGACTCGCGTTGTACAGGTCGACCCTGAAGGGTGCACCGAGGGACCCAGTCGTCCCGCCGTTGCCGACCTGCACGGTGCCACTCGTGATCGTCATGCTACCGGGCCTGAGATCGTCGTTGTCGAAGATCCAGCTGCCGTTTCCGGTCTTCCACAGGTACCCGTTGTCGAATGTCGTGCGACCGGTGACCGCCTGCGAATACAACTGCACCGTCCCCGCATCGCCTTCCAAGGTCATCCGGGACGACGCGGTCGTACCCAGCTGAAGATCGCCGTGGATCGAGCTGCCCGCGCTCAGCGTCACGCTATTGCTCGCCGTGCGGAACATCTGCACGTCGCCGATGATGCTGCCCGCATTGACGAGCGTGAGGCCACCGCCCGTGTGGTGTCCGAGGCCGTCGTCGTCCGTGGCGACATAAATGGCGCATTCCGCATTGCTGCAGTCGCCCCGCCGCGTACCGGTGGTCTCGATGACCGACCCCGCGCCATTGGTGACCGATCCGCCGCGCTGCAGCCAGATCGCGGTGCCGGCGCTGGAGATCAGGGCACCCCCGGTGTTGCTCACCGACGCGGTCGCGCCTGTCGCTTCGATACCGCGACCCGACGATGCGACGATCGAACTACCGATGCCGTCGTTGCCCACGCTGCCACCGGCCTGCATCTGGATGGCGCCGAATCGGCCCGACAGCGTGGCGCCAGCCGTGTTCCGGATCGACGAGAACTGCCACGCCGTTCGCGCCGCGAGGCCCGTGTCGGACGCGATGCGGGTACCTGAGCCGTCGTTGTAGATCGCGCCCCCGGCGTGCAGGTCGACGGCCGCATCGCCACCCTCGATCAGGCCACCGCTACCATTCCTGACCGTACCCATGGCGGATCCGAAGCCGACACCGGACTGGATGCCCCGGATGATGCCGCCGTCGTGGTTCCAGACCGTCCCGCCGTCGAAGAACTCGTCGCTCATGCCGCGCATGCCGAAGGTATTACCACTCAGCACGCCCGCGTTATCGATCGTCCCGTGGCCCATCAACCAGACCGCGTTAGGAAGGGTCACGCCGTGGTCGACCCTTAGCGTGGCGGCCGGATCGTAAGGATGGTCGTTCACATCCACGACGATGTCGCCCGACCCGAGCGTCGCACCCGGCGCCACCTCGAGGATGCCGTAGCGCACCGTCGTCCCGCCCGTATGCGTATTGACACCGGTGAGGGTCAGCCGCCCGGTGCCGCTCTGGACGAGCGTGCCGCTGCCGCTCACCACGCCGCCGTACGTCACATCGTCACTGCGGTTGAACGCGAAGACGCTGTTGTTCGTGACGTCGCCGACGATCCAACCCGTCGTGCCGCCGGTCCCCACCTGTAGCACGCCATCGTCGACGGTCGTTCCGCCGCGGTACGTGTTGTTTGCCCCGAGGGCGAGCGTGCCGTGATCCGTCTTTACAAGCATGGCATCGCCATCGAGCACGCTGTCGACGGTCGCGACCATATGAGCGCTGAGAATCGAACCGTCGCCCACGCGGATGGTGGAGCGTGCCGGATTGGCCGCGTCGCCCACGAGATGGATCGGGCCTCCGCGCACGGCGTACCCTCCGACAGCGAACTGCATGCCGGACACGTTGACCGGGCCGCTGCCGCCATCGACGCTCACAGTGCCGGGACGTCCCTGGAAGACGGCGAACGATCCATCGCTGAATCCGGCGTTCGCCGCGCCGCTGGCGTCGGTCCACGTATCGTTCCCTGGATCCGCGCTCCACGTACCGTCGCCACCGTCGATGGCGTTGTTCCCCTTCGCTCCGGCGCCGTCCCAGAAGCCGAATCGCATGCCACGCGTGTCGATCAGGTTCACTTCATGCGCGACGCCGGTCTGCACGTACCAGCCCGTGGACGGCATGTTCCCCAGCGACAGGCCGTTGTCGGTCAAGACGCCGCCGTAGTTGAACAGGCGATGCACGCCGGGGCCCAGGTCGCCGCCCGGTGCCACGTCGACGTGGAGGATGCCGTCGAGGGTGAGATCGCCCCGCACGTTGATCAGGTCACCCGACTGGACACCGCCGGCGGCCTGCAGGAAACCGTAGTCGAGTATCGAGGCCGACGAAAGGCGGAGGCTGCCGTTGAGGGTGAGCACGCCGGTCTTGCCCCGGTCGCCCGGGGACAGCGTCGCGCCGTCGGCGACGGTCACATCGCCGCCGAGGATGCCGCTACCGCCAAGTGTCGCGCCGGCGGCGACCGTGGTCGCTCCCTTCGCCGCCGTCTGGTCGCCGTTGACGTATAGGGCACCGGCGTTGACCTGCGTGCGTCCGCCGTAGGTGTTGTAGCCCGTCAGGGTGAGCGTGCCGGCGCCGGTCTTCACGACATCGATCGCACCGGCGAGGGTCTCGGGCACGACCGTCGATACGTTCGCGGCCACGTCGAAGTTACCGTTGGGGGCCGGGGCGGTACCGCCGCCGCCCGTTGCGGGTGGCGGCGTCGGCCGGACGTTCCCGCCGCCGCCTCCTCCGCCTCCGCCACAGGCCGATAGGCCGAGCGCCAATGCCACGGCCAGTGCGATCGCGCACGGCTTTCCCCAGACGCCCACGGCCACGCGGCCGGGTGCGGCGACACCTCGCAGTTCTTCCATGTTTTCCCCCTGTGGAGCCGGCATCTTGCCGCAAGATCTCACGGTCTTCCAGTGAGCCGACCCGCGCCCATCCCTACGGATGATTGCGAGGAACGGCGCCGTGTGGTCCTTTTTGGGATACCTGCTATCCGGGAACGAAACACGCTTCGATGGCCTCCGCGACCACCAATCGCTCGATGCGCTACCTGCGCGTCGACGACACCGAACTGCGATACGCGGCGATGAACCGCAGCGGGCTCACCGTGAGCCGGCTGACGTGCGCGCGCGAAGGGCATGGTCCCAGCGATCCGCATGCGCTCGAAGGCGCTTTTCTCGTCGCGCTCCAGCTCGCCGACTATCGCGGCGAGCTCTGGCGGAACGGACGTCGAGTGCCGACGCGTACGTTCGGCGCGGGCGAGTTCACGGTCTACGATTACCGCGAACGCTGGCGGGCGAACCTGCTCAGCCGGTTCGACTGCATGAACTTCCATGTTCCGTTGTCGTCGTTCGACGCGACGGCGCTCGAGCTCAGACGTCCCGTCGACCGGCTCGACGTCGCGCCGGGCGTGAGCGTCCGGGACACGGTGGTGGAGAACCTCGCGAGCGCCCTGCTTTCTGCCACCCTCGCCCCGCAGGAGGCCAGCCGCGTCTTCACCGACCACGTGGAGATGGCCTTGCTTGTCCATCTCGCGACACGCTACGGCGCCAGCGCGCCGGTGCCGACGCGACATGCCGGCGGCCTCGCGCCGGCGCAGCTCCGGATGGCGACGGAGATGCTCGCCGACGATCTCATGGGGCGGCTCTCCATCACGGACATCGCCGCCGCCTGCGGCCTTTCCAGCGGCTATTTCATCAAGGCGTTCAAGGTCTCCACCGGCCTTCCGCCGCACCGGTGGCTGCAGCGGCGACGTGTCCAGGTCGCCATGCAACGGCTCGCCGGCTCGACGGACGCACTGAGCGATGTAGCGTCCGCGTGTGGCTTCGCGGACCAGAGCCATTTCACGCGCGTGTTCCTCCGGATCGCCGGCGTCACGCCAGGCGCGTATCGCAGCGTGCGAGGCCCGGCTGGCTGAGACCGCCGCGATCCCTCGCGGCGGTCGTGCCGGTCACTTGCCCGCGTTGGCGCGTGCGCGGCGCTCGATACTGGCGGCGAAGAGCGGCGTCTCGCGGCTGTTGTGATCGCTCGATGCCGACTGCCGCGCGGCAGCCGCCTGCTCGATCGTCATGCCGTTCTCGGCGAGCCACGCCACGTACTCCGGCGGCGCCGACGAGACGACCGAGTTCGTGTACTTGCAGCTCGTCTCGTCGATGGCCTCGACGGACAAATCCCAGATCACCTGCACGCGGCTACGGCCCTGCGGCGCGAACACGTCGGACAGCGACACCATCCGGCAGTGATTCGGTTCGGCGACTTCGGCGACGTATTGCTGGATCACGAGCCCCTTGCCGATCATCTCGACGTTGATAGACATCCGGCGGCCGTCGTCGGTCCAGGTGGAGCCGGCGGCGATGTGGTCGGGTGGGCAGCAACGCTTGTATTCATCGCTCGGCAAGCTGAACAACCACTCGGCGATGTCGACCTTGTCGACGGGCAGATTGATGACGGCGCTGTACGCGGAACGGGAAAGGACGTTATCGGACATGACGGGGTTCTCGTGGAGAAGGTGTGACGAGATTCTCCCTGCGAGAACGCGGACGTTCTTGGCGTAACCGCATTGAAGTTAATCGTGGAACGAAACCGCCGGCGTGGAACGTTTCGGCTGTGCGAACGAAAAGAAAGGCCGTTGAAAATTACGAGGCGTATGCTGTCGTCCTAGTCCTCATCGAGCGGCACCGTCATGGCCAGGCTGGTTTTGTTTCTCCTCTTGTTGGGCGCGTCGCTGGCACATGCCGCGGATTCTCCCAAGGACGTCCAGGCGCTGATCGCCCGCGGCGACTATGCCGGCGCGGAAGCGATGCTGCGCGAGGCGGTGGCGGAGCACCCGCAGAGCGCGAAGGCGCATTACGTGCTCGCGGAGGTGCTGGCGCACCGGGGCAACATCGCCGACGCGAAGGCCGAGGCGACGAAGGCCGCCACCCTCGATCCCTCCACGCGATTCACCGACCCTGCGAAGTTCCAGGCGTTCCAGCGCGAGCTGGACGCGGCGCTAGGGTCCACGACGCAGGCACCACGCGGCGATACCGCCGCTCGTTTCGGGGATGACGCGCGATCCGCGACCGGCTCGGGCGGCTCGTCGCACTTCACGACGATCCTCGTCATCGGTGGTGTCGTGATCCTCGCCCTCATCCTGCTGATGCGGAAGAAGCGCGATGCCACGCCTGTCCCGGGCCCGTATGCCGGCACGCCTCCCACCGATGGCGTGCCGCCGTACTCCGGCTACACGTCGAACAGTCCTCATCCGCCCATGCCTCCGCAGCCGCAGGCACCTCACTCGGGTGTGGGCACGGCGGTCGCCGCCGGGCTGGGCGGCGTCGCGGCGGGCATGCTGCTCGACGAGGCGCTCCGCTCGCATGGCGAAAGCACCGAGCCGCGCGACGTGACACCGGTGAGCCGCGACGACCGCGACCCCTCGGGTCAGGCCTACGACGACCTGCGCGACCGTCCCATCGACATGGGCAACGACGATAGCTCCTGGGGCGACGGTTCGTCCGGCGACGACGATTCCTCCGACGACAACAACTGGTGATCGTCAGCGCGGCGCCAGAATGGCGTCGAAGGCCGGGGCGAGGATGGCCGCGAGGGCCTCGGGAGACGCTTCGGCGAGCGCCTGCATGCCCAGCATCTGCCGCATGAACTGGAACCCCGCGATCAGCGCGAGCGCCACGCCGGCGCGGAGTTCGGCCGACTCGCCCCCGAGAGACGAGGCGAGGGTGCGCTGGTGGTGCTCCTCCACCTGCTCGCGACAGATGGCCGCCGCGCGCTCGTTCGACGCCGACTTGAGCAGGATGAGGAAGCCGTCGAGTCGGGACACGTCGCCGGCTGTCCGCTCGATCAACGCACTCGCGAGATCGCGGCCTCGTTCCCTGGAAGCCAGCACGTCGTCGCGCAGGATCTGCGGCTCGGCGAGTGTCGTCGCCACCACCTCTGCGAACAGTTGCTCCTTCGAACCGAAATAGCGGTTGACCAGCATCGCGGTGACGCCGACCTGCTGCGCGATGTCGCGAACGCCCGCGCCGTCGTAGCCGAAGGTCGCGAACGCGTGGCGCGCCGAGGCCAGGATCGAAGCCCGCGTCGCCGCGGCGTCGCGCTTTCTCGGAACATCGGAGGACGTCATGGCGGGATCCTAAGTAAACAGGTGTAGACAAGGGCTGCCGCCTAAGTATACTGGTGTAGACATCATGATGGGGTGGCTACAGTGGATCTTCGTCTCAGCGGAAAAACCGCACTCGTTACGGGCAGCACCTCCGGCATCGGCGCGGCGATCGCCCGGATGCTCGCCGCGGAAGGCGTGTCGGTGGTCGTCCACGGTCGCGACGCCGGCCGCGCAGCGGCCGTCGTGGAATCGATCGAGGCGGCGGGGGGCCGCGCATCCATGGCCCTCGGCGATCTGGCAATCGCCGCGCAGGCGGAAAGCGTGGCCGATGTGGCGCGTGCCGCTTTCGGACAGATCGACATCCTCGTCAACAACGTCGGCGGCTCGTCCGACACGTCGCATGCCGACTGGTTCGGCGCCTCGGTGGATGAGTGGGCCGAGAACTACAACGCGAACACCCTCGCCGCCGTGCGCCTCACGCGCGCCCTCGTTCCCGCCATGTGCGAGCGCGGATGGGGACGCGTCATCCAGATCTCGTCGCGCAACGCGATTTCCCCGCATGCGCAGTTCCCCGCCTACGGCGCCGCCAAGGCGGCGCTCAACAACCTCACGCTCAGCCTTTCGAAATCGCTCGCCGGAACCGGCGTGACGGCGAACGCGATCATGCCGGGACTCATCTATACCCCGCAGCTCGATCACTGGTTCGCCACGACCGCGAAGCAGTTGGGCAGCGACGATCCCGAGGTCGGCAAGCAGCACGTACTACGCAACGTGGTGCGACAGACCGTGGATCGCCTGGGCATGCCGGAAGACATCGCGATCGCGGCCTGCCTGCTGGCCAGTCCGCTCAACGACTTCATGACAGGCACGATCTTCCGCATCGACGGCGGTGCCACGCCGACCGTCTGACGCCGATGCCGCGGCGCAGTCGCACGCAACGACGAGACGAATTCCGCTTGCACGATTCATCCTGCCGCAAGGAATCGGAAGGCAGACTCCGGTGACGTTGATTCCGGCCTCGTGCCTCGTACGGAGATAGATCCATGCGTACTCCCACCCTGCTCATGGCCGCTTCGCTCGGTCTCGTCCTCGCCTCGGGCGCCTTCGCTTCCGACCGCCCCGATCCGGGCAAGCTGACGAACAAGTGCCTCGACGCCGCGGGCAAGAAGTTCGACGTCAAGAACGACTACATCAAGCTGCAGCCGCTCGAAGCCGCGGACTCGGGCTACTCGATCGCCGGTGTCGCCAACGCGGGCATCGACGGCGAGAAGAAATTCACCTGCGAGTTCGACAAGAAGGGCAAGCTCGCGAACCTCGTGCCCGAGGGTAAGTGAACCTTCATCGCGCCACGGCCGCGACGACCCGGTAACTATCGCGCCGGGTCGTCGTCGCCGGCGCGAGACGCCGGATAGGCCCACCGCAAGGCCGCCCGCTCGGACGCGCGATAGATGGTGTCGTGCCGCTGTTCCGGGCGCGGAACGTACATCCACACCAGCCCTGGCGGTTTAGCGGCGCGCAGCGCGCGATCGAAGGCCGCGACGTTCGGTGCGATGTTTTCCTCGTCGGCCGATGTGAGGAAGAGGTGCCGCGAAGTAGCCGGCAATCTCCGCAGCAGCGCCGGGGCATCGCGGACGATGCTCGCATCGTTCCACCAGAGACTCGGGCTGATGGCGATGACCGTATCGAAGAGGGCCGGCTCGTGAAGCAGGCTCTCGATGGCGAACAGGCCGGCGAGCGACTCACCGATGACGCCACGGTGTGCGTCGGCCCGGTAACGCGTCTGGATTTCGGGCACGAGCTGCTTCGCGATGAAGGCACGAAACGTCGCCGAACCTCCCACCCGGGGCGCGATCTTCCTGTCATCGGCGACGGCCGTCGGACCGGTCATGTCGCGCCGGCGCTCCGTGTTTTCGATACCCACCAGAATCAATGGCTGGATCTCGCCGGCCCGGATGCCTTCGTCCAGCGCCCGCGCGAGATGCGGAAAGTCCTCCTGCAGGCCGCCGTCCAGCATGTACAGAACGGGAAACCGGCGGGCCGATGTCGCGTAACCCGGCGGTGTGTAGACGTTGATGCGCCGCGTCTCGGCCGGCGATGCCGACGCCAGCGAGAAACTTTCGTGAGTCGGCGGAACGTCGTCGGCATGGGCCACGAACGCGGCGGCAAGCACGACGAGGGCGATAACGGTGGTCCGTGGCATGAAAGCGTCCCCTGAGCACGACCTTCGACTCTAGCGGCCATCGTTCCGCAGGTCATCACCGCGGTGCTGACACATCCACATATCGATATTTATGGAAATATAGTAGCCTTGTCGTGCATGACGGTTTGCGGAGCACGACCATGACCATGCGCGCGTTGAACGTGCTGTTCCTGTGTACGCACAATTCGGCGCGTTCGGTGCTTGCGGAAAGCATCCTGCGCAAGGAGGGTGCCGGACGTTTTCGGGCGTTCTCCGCGGGCAGCTCACCCCGGACGTCGGTCAACCCGATGGCGATCGAGGTGCTGGACGAGTTCGGTTACCCCACGACGGGGCTCGAGTCCAAGAGTTGGGACGTCTTCGAGGCGGAAGGCGCGCCGACGATGGACATCGTGATCACCGTCTGCGACAACGCGGCGGGCGAAACATGCCCGATCTGGCCGGGTCAGCCTGTGACCGCGCACTGGGGCATCGAGGACCCGTCCGCCGTGGAAGGCTCGCCGGCCGATCGCAAGCGTGCGTTCGTCACGGCGCTACGTTTCCTGCGACAACGCGTCGGCGCGCTCGTCGCATTGCCGACGGAACGGCTCGATGCGCTTGCCATGCGGCAGGAGCTGGTCCGTATCGGACAGGGCGAAGGCGCTTCGCCGCTGGCGCGCGGAAACGGCTGACGAATCAGCGCGTGGCAGCCTGCCGCTTCTTCGGCGTTTCACCGGCGGCTTTCGCGCCGCGCTTTGCCGGCAGGCAGTCGCCGCCAGTCGCCGCGCAGCAGTTCTCAGTGAGGAACGCGACAAGCCCGTCCACCGCGGCGATCACCGGCGCGTAATAGATGAACCGGCCGGACTGCCGGCTCGTCACGAGCCCGGCGTGAAGCAGTTCTTTCAGGTGAAACGAAAGCGTGGCGTTCGCGAGGCCCAGACGCTCGCCGATCGCGCCCACGGGAAGGCCGTCCGGCCCCTGCTCGATCAGCAGGCGGAAGATGGCCAGGCGCGATTCCTGAGCCAGTGCGGAGAGGACCTTGATGGCTTCGGGCGTCTTCATCGAATGGGCCGGCAACGAATGGTCAGTGTAACAAATGCGCGCGCGGCGGCCGCGCCATGGACATCCACGTCCAGTCCAGCGAGCGCGACATCCCGCGCATCGCCTTCGCGTACGCGCTCGCCGGTGGCTTCGCCACGCATGACGTCCCTGCTGACGGCATGCTGTCAGCAGACCACGCCCGTCCGGCGGTTTCCTCCGCCCGCGCCGCTGTAAAATCGCGCGATGGTTTCCCCCGCTCGACGTGGCTACATCCTCACGCGCCACTGGCGCGACACGCGCGATGGCGTGGAACTCGAGTTCTGGCTGGCGACGGGCGACGGCCCGCGACACGTCGTGGTGACCGGACAGACGGCGGTCGCATTCGTGCGGGAATCGCAACGCGGCGACGTCGAGGCGGCGGTCCGCAACGACCCGGTGTTCGAACTCAGGCCCCTGGCGATGAAGACCCTGGACCAGGAGCCTGTGGTCGGGCTGTACGCCCGGAACTACCGCGCCATGCTGCGGCTCGACAAGCGGCTCGTAGAGCGCGGCATCGCCCTGATCGAAGCCGATGTCCGGCCGACGGATCGCTACCTCATGGAGCGCTTCATCACCGCCTCGGTGACGGTCGAAGCGGCTGAAGACGACGCGCACGCCGTCCTCGTGAATCCGCGGATTCGCCCCGGCGAGCCCCATCGCCCGACGCTGCGCATCGTGTCGCTCGATATCGAAACCAGTGCGATGGGCGAGCTGTACTCCGTGGCGCTCGAGGGTTGCGGGCGGCGCGACGTCTACATGCTCGGTGAGGCACCCGCCGACGGACCGGGCCCGCAGGACTTCGTCCTGACGTACTGCGCGGACCGCCGCGCGATGATCTACGCCATCAACGCGTGGTTCCGCGAGCACGATCCCGATGCGATCGTCGGCTGGAACCTCGTGCAGTTCGACCTTCGCCTCCTGCAGGCCTGCGCGGACCAGCATGGTCTCGTGCTGTCGCTGGGCCGCGGTGGCCGACCGGTCGAATGGCGCGAACACGGACGCCGCGAGAACTACGTGTTCGCGTCGATCCCCGGGCGCCTCGCCATCGACGGCATCGAGGCGCTGCGTTCGGCGATGTGGTCGTTCCCTTCGTTCAGCCTCGAATCCGTCGCGCAGGCCTTGCTCGGCGAAGGCAAGGACGTCGACGATCCGTACCATCGCATGGACGAGATCGAGCGTCGTTTCCGCGAGGACAAACCGGCGCTCGCACGCTACAACCTGGTGGACTGCGAACTGGTGACGCGCATCTTCGCGAAGACGCGGCTGCTCGACTTCGTCCTCGAGCGCGCGAACGCGACGGGCCTGCCCGCCGACCAGTCCGGCGGCTCCATCGCCGCCTTCAGCCACCACTACCTGCCGCGCATGCATCGCGAAGGCTACGTCGCACCGAGCGCCGGTGCCGCGCAAGGCGAGTCCTATCCCGGCGGCTTCGTGATGGATTCGCGGCCGGGCATCTACGACTCGGTCCTCGTGCTCGATTACAAGAGCCTGTATCCCTCGATCATCCGCACCTTCCTGGTCGACCCCATCGGGCTGGCCGAAGGCATGCTGGACCGGTCGAACGCCGTGCCCGGACCGAACGACACCTATTTCTCGCGTACCCGGCATTGCCTGCCCGGCATCATCGACCACCTGTGGAAGCGGCGCGATCAGGCCAAGGCCGAAAGCAACCAGGCCCTGTCGCAGGCGTTCAAGCTCCTCATGAACGCGTTCGTCGGCGTGCTCGGCGCGCCCGGTGGCCGCTTCTTCGATCCCCGGCTCGCGGCCGCGGTCACGCTGCGCGGCCACGAAGTCATGCGCAGCACGCGCAGGCTCGTGGAGGACGAAGGGTACGAGGCGATCTACGGGGATACCGATTCGATCTTCATCTGGCTCGGCCGCGCGCACGACGAAGCGGCGGCGATGGCCGTCGCTGACCGGCTCCGGCAACGGATCAACGACTGGTGGAAGACGTCGCTCGCGTCCGCCCACGGCATCGAGAACCACCTCGAGATCGAATTCGACACGCACTATGCCCGCTTCTTCATGCCGACCGTCCGCGGCGGAGAGGCGGGGAGCAAGAAGCGTTACGCCGGCCTTTTCGTCAACGACGACGGCGAGGAGGAGCTCGCCTTCCGCGGCCTCGAAACGGTCCGCAGCGACTGGACACCGATGGCGCAGCGCTTCCAGCGCGAACTTTACGGGCGCATTTTCCGTCGCGAGCCGTATGCCGACTACGTCGTCGATTACGTGAACCGCCTGCAGTCCGGCGAGCTCGACGACCAGCTCGTCTACCGCAAGCGTCTGCGCGGAAAGCTCGACTCGTACGACCGCACCACGCCACCGCAGGTGCGCGCGGCGCGCATGGCCGACGAGTACAACGCGCGCCACGGCCGGCCGCTGCGCTACCAGAACGGCGGATGGATCAGCTATGTGATGACGCTGGCCGGTCCCGAGCCCGTCGAGGCGCGCGCCTCGGCCATCGATCACGAGCATTACCTGTCGAACCAGCTCGAGCCCATCGCCGACGCGATCCTGGCGCCTCTGGGCGAAAGCCTCGCGGCGCTGACGAACCGCCAGCCGGGTTTGTTCTGATCCCGGCTGAGCACGGGCGTCGCGCTTTCACCCGGCCGTCGATGCGCGGGCGAACATGCCGTTCACCGCCTGACTGAAGGCCCCGAGTTCGAACGGCTTGAGGATCATGCTCATGCCGGGGTCGAGGAACGCCGAGCGTGTCGCGGCGCCTTGCGCATACCCCGTCATGAAAAGCACCGGTAGCGACGGCTGCGACTGGCGAACGATGCTGGCGAGCTCGCGGCCGCTGCGCCCCGGGAGGCCGACGTCCGTGATCAGCAGATCGATCGCGGGATCGTCCGCGAGCGTCGCGAGCGCGGCATCGGACGCGTCGGCCGTCCGTACCCGGTAGCCAAGTTCGGTGAGCAGGTCGGCCACGAGCACGCGCACCTGGGGATCGTCCTCGACGAGAAGGATGCGCTGGCCACGACCGTCGGACACGGCGGCGTCCTGGCGCGTGCTTCGCTCCGCGGCTTCCTTGTCATGGCATGGCGGCAGGTAGAGCGCGACGGTGGTGCCGGCGCCGGGTCGCGAATGGACGCGGATGTGTCCCTGCGATTGCTGGATGAATCCGTAGATCATGGACATGCCGAGGCCGGTGCCCTGGCCGATCGGTTTCGTGGTGAAGAACGGCTCGAACACGCGGGACAGCGTGTCCTCGTCCATCCCGACGCCCGTGTCCGTGACGGAAATCACCACGTGCTCGCCCTCGGGGATGTCCCACCGCGTCGCCACGTCCTCGACCTCCGTACAACCGACCACGCCCGACCGGGCGCCCACCGCGACGCAGAGATCACCGCCCTCGGGCATGGCGTCGCGGGCGTTGATCGCGAGATTGAGCAACGCGCTCTCGAGCTGGTTGCGGTCCACCATGGCCTTCGGAACATCGTCGTCGAGGGTGACGGTCAGGCGCACCCGCTCGCCAAGCGTGCGCGCGAGCAGGTCCTCGAGCGAACGCACGAGCCCGGCCGCGTCGACCGGCCTCGGGTCCAGCGACTGACGGCGGGAAAACGCGAGCAACCGCTGCGTCAGCGCGGCCGCCCGCTCCGCCGAACCGCTGGCCACGTCGATGAAGCGGCCGAGATCGTCGGTGCGACCCTGGGCGATACGCATCCGCATGACGTCCATGGCCGCGAGGATGCCCGTGAGCATGTTGTTGAAATCGTGCGCGATGCCGCCGGTCAGCTGGCCGACGGCTTCCATCTTCTGCGCCTGGCGCAGCGCGGCCTCGCTGCGTTCGCGCGCCGCCATCTCCGCCTCGAGCTCGGCCGTGCGCTCGGCCACGCGAGCCTCCAGCCGCGCCGCCTCGTGTTCGATGGCCTGCAGGGCGACCTTCCTCGCCGTCACGTCGGTGGCGAACACGTGGAAGCCGTCGACGCTGCCGTCGGAAGCGTGCCGGGGCAAGTACCGTATCTCCGCGTCGCGCCGCTGGCCGCTTCGGTGCGGCCAGCTCACCTCGATCCGCACCGGGCGCCCGAGCAAAGCCTGCGCGATGGCGTCCTTTCGCGTGGCCCAGGGCTCGGGTCCGATGACGTCCTCGACCTTTTGCCCGACGATCTCGCTCAGCGGCTTCCCGAGCCAGGATTCGTACGCCGCGTTGGCGAAACGGTAGACGAGACCGCGATCGATGAAGGCGATCAGCACCGGGAGCGAGTCCGCGATCAGCCGGAGCTCGGCTTCGCTCGCGGCAAGCGCCGCCTGGCTCGCCGCCAGGCTGAGCATCTGATCCCGGATGACGAACTGCCTCTGCCGGGCCTTCAGCGCCGCGGCCACCGCGCTGACCAACGAGGCCTCGCCCAAGGGCCGTTCCAGTTCGACGAGGTTGATGACCTCGGGCGGCAACGCGGCGCGGTGCGCCAGCGTGTGTGCACGCGCGGGACGCAGCAGGATGAAGGGAATGTCCGACCATGCCTCCTGACTTCGGAGCACCGCCACGAGGACCGACAGGTCGCCGGATATGGCTTCTTCGGTCAGCACGACGGCGCCGACGCGTTCGTCCAGCGCCGGCGCCATCGCCTCCAGCGACGGATGGACGGTCGCAACGTAGCCGGCCCGGCGGAGCACGTCCGCGATCGTGTCCGCATCGCGGCGATAAGGCGCCGCGATATAGACGGGCTTGCTAGCCGGCACCGCGCTGCTCCAAGAGCGCATCGGCGGCACCGACGAACTGCGGCGTGCCCGTCAGCACGCCGCGGAACTGATCCAGAGGCGCGCTGAGGCGCAGCCCGTGATCGTCCACGCGCAGCTCCCGAATCGTGTCCTCGTGCGCGCCGCTACGGTTCTTGATGACCGAGATGGCCTTGCGGATACGGCCCTGTGCCTCGAAGAAGCGAAACAGGATCACGGTGTCCGCCATGTAGCTGACATTGATGTCACCCACCGACATCGATCCCACCAGTCCGTGCTGCGGGTGGATGAGGATCGTACTGACGCCGTTCTGGTTGAGGAACGAGAGCAGCTCGTGGACCTGCAACATCAGCTGCTTTTCCTGCGGCATCGACGTGAAGTACCCGTTGAGGCTGTCGATCACCAGCATCCGGCATCCATCCTCCACCGCACGGCGGATCGTCCAGGCGAACTCGCCGGGCGAGATCGCCGCGGGATCCATCTGGCGCAGCGTGAGCAATCCGCTCTCGATGTGCGGCCGAAGATCCAGGCCGAGCGATTCCGCTCTCGTCAGCAGCGTCCCCGTGCGTTCGTCGAACTGGAAGATGGCGCATGCTTCTCCGCGACGGCAGGCCTCCGCGACGTACTGCAACGCGAGATTCGTCTTGCCTGAGCCCGCAGGCCCGGTGAGGAGGGTGCTGGTACCGCGCAAGGGGCCACCGCCGAGGAGCTCGTCGAGTTCGGCGATCCCACTGAGCACCGGTTCGCCGACGAAAGGCGCGTGGTAAGCCGAAGCGATGAGGCGGGGATACACTTCGAGCCCGCCCGTGCGGATGGCGAGATCGTGGTAGCCGGCCATGAAGTCGACGCCGCGGAGCTTCTGGACCTGAAGCCGGCGCCGGGCCGCGCCGAAATCGAGCGTCAGGCGTTCGAGCGAAATGACGCCGTGGCAGAGGCTGTGCAGGTGGGCGTCGCGTCCGCCGCCCTCACCCGTCAGGTCGTCCACCAGCATCACCGTGATGTTGCGCGGTGCGAAAAACTGCTTCAGGGCCAGGACCTGGCGCCGGTAGCGAAGCGGATCCTGCGCAAGCAGCCGCAATTCCGAAAGCGAATCGAAGACGATGCGGCTCGGATTGGTACGTTCCACTTCGGCCTGGATCAACCGAACGGTGCCGTCGAGTTCCATCTCCCAGGGATGCAGCACCGACTGCTGGCGACCGTCGCCCAGAACGGCTTCGGCCGACGCGAGCTCGAACAGGTGCAGGCCGTCCAGTGACCAGCCATGCGCCTCGGCCACTTCGGCGAGCTCGTCGGCCGTTTCGGAAAGGGTGACGTAGAGGCAGCTCTCGCCCTTGGCCAGGCCGTCGAGCAGGTAACTCAATGAAAGCGTCGTCTTGCCCGAGCCGGGCTGTCCTTCGAGCAGATAGAGCCGGTTGGCGGGGAGCCCACCGCCGAGAATGGTATCGAGACCGCTGGTACCGGTCGAAACGCGCTTTGGGGGCATGGACGGCTACCGGGCTGTTAGGCGACAGAGCGAGCCGGTACATGACCGGCGCGGAGCGCTGCGTATCGTGGCCCGGCGTGAGTTAGCGCGACGTGAGCGCCCGCCACCAGGGTCGGGCGCCCGCATCGCGTCGTCAGGCTGCCGCCTTCAGCTCGGCGAGCAGCTCTGCCTTGCGAGCCTCCATGCGGGCGCCCAGGTCCTGCAGCTCCTCCTTGCTCAGGAGCTTTTTCGCGTCCTTGAACATGTCGCCCTCTTCTTCCTCGACATGGTGTTCGATCAGTTCCTTCAGGACCTTGGCGCGACCGGAGAACTGCTCGGTCGACGGGTCGGTGTTCAGGAGGTCGGGCAGAACGAGGTCTTCCGCGGCGCGGTGCTCCTCGAGGGCCTCGTAGTACATCTTTTCCTCGTCCTTCTTGCCGGCGGCCTTGAACGCCGGATAGAAGATCTCCTCCTCGATGGTCGTATGCGCCTTGAGGTTCACGTGGATCTTCTGCAGCAGCTCCTGACGCTTCTTCACGGCACGGGTCGTGGACTCGGCGAGTTCTTCGAGCAGCTGCTTGACCACCTGGTGGTCCTGCTTCAGCAATGCGATGGCATCCATGGGTTCTCCTGGCGATGGCTGGGAAGGTCTAGCCTCACAGCGACACGGTGACGGTCGCGTAGCGCCCAACCGTTATGCCGACGACGAAAAGTTGACCCGGAAGGGCGATCCCGGTGGCGTGGTCTGGCGTGTCGCGGTCGATCGCTAGTCAATTTCGGCCAGAAGGCCGCCCGCGTGCCGTTTCGTCGACACGTCGCTTTCTTCAATGACGCCATGAAGACACCACAGACAACGGCACAGGCGGTAGCGCACGACGAGACCGATGTCTCGCGGCGCGCGTTTCTCCTCCGGAGTGCCACCGTCGCTGGCGGCCTCGGCCTTGCGGGCGCCGGATGGTCCTGGCTGCTCGCGACGCCCGCGGTCGCCGCCGATGCGCCGGCCGTGGAAACGATCGTCCGCGCGCGCCGGGAGCTCATCATGTTCCACGGCCAGTCCAACGCCGTGGGCACCGGCGGCCGACCGGCGCTGACGCTGCAGCAGATCTATGCCAACGTGACCTTCAATGGCGGCGTGCGCCCGGGCACCGATACCACGGCGATGACGAGCCTCGCGCCATTGGTCGAATACGACGGGGGTCACGGCACCGGCGGCGAGGTCGGCACGAACGCGTGCGCGGACGGCCTCGTCGAATACACGGCCGCGCTCGATGGCGTTCCCTACGAAGCGCAGTACAGCCGCTACAGCGCGTTCACCAGCGCGGAGGGCGGTCGGCCGATTGGTTACTTCGCGACGTTCCTGGACGATACGAACCCCGGTGGTTACCAGGGCTGGCTGAACAGCCGCACGCGCCTGAAGGCGATGCTCGCGTTGATGCGCGAGGAAGGCCGGCGCGACGGCACGAGCATCGGCTGGCTCGCGACCACATGGCAGCAGGGGGAAACCGACTCGACCGGGCTGACCGAAACGCGTGCCAGCTACCGGACGAAGCTCGTGGCGCTGGAGCGCGCGCACTGGCTGAAGCTCTGTCAGGTCGACCTGCCCGAGCAGGCATGGCGCCCGCTTTGGCTCGTCGCACAGGTATGCAGCCACAACAGCTACGGCACGACGAGCATGGCGTTCTGCAATCCTTTCATCGCGCTCGCGCAGCGCGACGCATGCGCGTCCAGCCCGTACCTCCGCATGGTGAACCCGCAGTACGTCTTCGATTACGTCGACGAATCGTCCCTCGACCAGCCGATGCTCCACCTGACCAACGAGAGCCACCGCTGGCAGGGCCGCTACTTCGCACGCGCCATCCATCAGCTGATCCAGGACCGCACCGCCGGCGCCCCGCTACGCCATCCGGCGCTGGACATGGTCGCGGCCGTCCGGGTCGACGCGCGGACGATCGACATCGTCTTCAACGTCCCCGCGGGCGGCGTGACGATCGATACGGGCTGGGTCGCCGCGACGCGCAACGCCGGCTTCGACGTGCGCGACGCCAACGACGCGCTCGTGATGGCGAACGACACCGACGACAACCTGATCGACACGGTGGAGGTCGTCGCCGTCGACACGATTCGTCTTGGCCTGAAGACCGACTTGCCTGACCATGCGCGCAAGGTCACGCTGGGTTGGGGCGACGTCGCGGAGCCCGCCGGCATCGCGGGCCGTGTCGGCGGACCGCGCACCAACATCCGTGACGGTGCGGGCGACTTCGACGTCTACGTCGCCAGCGACGGCAGCACGCGGCCGATGCACAACTACGCGCTGGTCGGCGACATCGACCTGGCCTGGATGGCGCGGGCTCAGCCGAACGGCGAATGGCATTTCGATGGCGATGCGCGCAGCGACCTCATCGACCGATCGGGAAGCGGCGCCGCCGCGCTCGTTCCGATCGGCCGGCCGGCATTCACGAGTCGTGGCGCGCTCTCGCCCAACAACACCCACGGCTTCCGGACGGACATCGACGAGACGGCGAGCATCACCTACGCCGCCGTGTTCAGCACGCCGGTCGGCGTCGGTCCGGCCAGCAACGCCGGTCGCGCGCTCGGGACGTTCCAGGGTTTCGCGCCGCGGCTCGCGGGTTCGACGCTGCAACACTCCTACGACGCCGCGGTCGACGAGTCCGGGCGCACCGGCTTCCGCCTGGCGCTCACGAACGACATGAAGGCCCTGACGACGGCGACGCCGCAACCGGTAGCGACCCGCGCGGCGCCGCGTTTCGCGATCGTTTCCATCGACACGGCGAGCGGGACTGTGCGTTTCTACTGCCCGGCCTTCGAAGGTGCGCTACGGGAAGAGGCTCACGACGGGCTCGCGGCACGGCCGCTCAACGGCAAGGTGCTCGTCAACGCGTGGAAGGACGGCGGCGACGCGGGCGGCATGGGGGCGATCCTCACGCGCTACGTCGCGGTGTGGCAACGGGCATTGAGCGCTGACGAGATGCGCCGGGAATACGAGCACGCGCGTCGCCTGTTCGGCCAGGTCTGACCGGATCGCGTGCCGGCTAGTGCAGGTGTGGATGGGCGCGCAGGTATTCGACCAGCCGGTCGATGAACTGGCGAACCTTGATCGAACCGAACTTGCTCTCCCGATGGAGCACGTGGATCGGCCAGGGGGCTTCCTCGTACTCCGCCAGCACGACGACCAGCCGCCCCTCCTCCAGCTCCGCGGCAACCTGGTACGACAACAGGCGGGCGATGCCGAGGCCGGCGACCGCGGCGGCGATGGCCGCGTCGTTGCTGGTGACGGTGAGTCGCGGATGCATGTGCACCATCGTCGGGTCGTCGGCGGTGCCGAACTTCCAGTCCACACGGGGCGAGACGCCGCTCGCGGCGACGATGGTGTGGCGAAGCAGGTCGGCGGGATGGTCGGGCGTGCCGTGGCGCGCCAGGTACTCCGGCGACGCGCATAGCACGCGACGTGTGCGTCCCACCTGGGTGGCGCGCAGGCCGGAGTCGGGCAGCGGGCCGATGCGGATCGCCACGTCCATGCCCTCGTCCACGATGTTGACGACGCGATCCAGGAAGTAAGCGGCGATGTCGACCTCGGGGAAGTCCTTCAGGTAACGAACGATGCACGGCATGACGTACGCCTTGCCGAACAGCACCGGTGCCGTGATGGCGAGATTCCCCCTGGGCGTGGCGTTGACGCCGGCGACGGCCTCGTTGGCTTCGGCGATGCTGGCCAGGATGTTGCGGCTGTCGTCGAGGTAGCGCCGGCCCGCGTCGGTGAGGCGCACGCTTCGCGTGGTGCGTGCCAGCAGCTTGACGCCGAGGTGCTCTTCCAGCGACGCGATGGCGCGCGTCACGGCGGCGGGCGACAGGTCGAGGCGTCGCGATGCCGCGGCGAAGCTCTCTTCCTCGCCGACGCCCACGAAGACTTTCATGAGGTGGAGCTGATCCATCGTGCGGTTCCGGACGGGCGACGGTCCGATTATTTCGCAAGGCGACGGCAAGAGGTAGCCGGCGGCATCGTTCCGCAGGGCGAAAGAGTCAATTACGCCTCGCCACGTTCCGCCCGCTCGGGCCGCTGGCCAGAATGAATCCATTCCAGGCGAAACGACGGCCATGAACGATTCCTTCTCCTTCCACCCCGGTGAACGCTCGGCGCAGGAACGGGCCGGTGAGTCCGCCACCGCGATGCGCAACCGGGCCATCGTGGCCAATTCCGTGGTAGCCGGTGCAAGACCCTTCATCGCGCAGCAGTTCATGGTGGTCGTCGGGAACGTCGATGCATCCGGAAAGGTCTGGGCCTCGGTGCTGTACGGCCAGCCGGGCTTCGCGCGAACCCTCGACGGTCGATCCATCCACCTGACTCTGGCCGCTCAGGCGCGTGACCCGATGGATCCGATCTGGAGCGGTGTCGCTCCGGGCAACGACCTGGCCATGTTGTTCATCGAACTCGGCACGCGTCGCCGGTATCGCGTCAACGGCACCGTGCTTCGCGTCGACGACGAAGGGATCGAGATGGCCGTGCACGAAGCGTTTCCCAACTGCCCGAAATACATCCAGCGACGCGAACTGCGTGGGTTCGCCGATGTCGCGGCGGCCCCGCAGGCGGCTTCGGGCCGTGTGCTCCGTGGCAGCGTCCGCGATGTCGTCGATGCCGCCGACACCCTTTTCATCGCGAGCCAGCATGCCGAACACGGCGCGGACGTGTCGCATCGCGGTGGCGACGCCGGCTTCGTGCGCGTCGTGGATGAGGCGACGCTGCGCATACCCGATTTCGTGGGCAACAGCCTCTTCAACACGCTCGGCAACCTCGGCGTCGACCCGCGCGCCGGCCTCGCGATCCCCGACTTCGCCGGCGGCCGGTTGTTGCAACTGACTGGACGGGCGTCCGTGCGGTGGGACGGTCCGGACGCCGCGAACGAAACCGGCGGCACCGGACGGTTCCTCGAGTTCCACGTCGATCGGTGGGTCCTTCGCGACGCGATGCCACGCGCGCAGTGGGAGTACCTCGACGCGTCGCCTTACAACCCGCACAGCTCAGCACCCTGATCGCTCTTCTACGAACCTCGCGCACACGCTCAAAGCACCCGGAGAAACCACCATGAACACCACGAACCTGAAGAAACTTCCCGTCACGTTCCATCGCCACGTCGACATCGACGGCGTCAAGGTCGCCTGGCGCGAAGCCGGCCCCGCCGACGGTCCCGTGATGCTTCTGCTGCATGGCTTCCCGACGTCGTCGCACATGTTCCGCAACCTGATCCCGGCACTCGCGGACCGTTATCACGTGATCGCGCCGGACTACCCGGGCTACGGTGAAAGCGGCACGCCTGATCGATCGACGTTCGATTACACGTTCGAGAACTTCGGCAACCTCGTCCGCAAGCTGCTCGCACACCTCGAGGTCGAGCGTTATGCGATGTACGTGATGGACTATGGCGCGCCGGTGGGCTGGCAGTTGTTCCTGAAGAATCCGGAGAAGCTGACCGCGCTGGTGATCCAGAACGGCAACGCCTACGAGGAGGGCCTGAAGGGTTTCTGGGATCCGATCAAGAAATACTGGGTCGACGGCTCGAAGGAGAGTCGCGACGCGATCCGCAACCTCGTGTCGCTCGAGACCACGATCTTCCAGTACACCGACGGCGTCGACGACAAGGAGCGCATCTCGCCCGACAACTGGATCCACGACCAGGCGCTGCTCGACCGGCCGGGAAACGAGGACATCCAGATGGACGTGATGTACGACTACCGGAAGAACGTGCCGCTCTATCCCGAGGTGCAGCGTCTGCTGCGCGAGCATCAGCCGCCGTCGCTGCTGGTGTGGGGGGAGCGCGATGTCATCTTTCCCGCCGATGGTGCGCACCCGTACAAGCGCGACCTGAAGGATCTGGAGTTCCACCTCATCCCGACCGGCCACTTCGTCCTCGAGGACCGCGGTGACGAGGTGATTCCGATGATCAGGGATTTCCTGGATCGCAAGCTCGCTTAGGATGCCGTCCGCAAGGACGTCGAGCCCGGGTGGAATGCCGCCCGGGCCGCGACGAAGACGAGGCTTTCGGCAAGCGTCGGCGCATCGTCGAGCGTGCCGAAACGGCGCATGCCGACCTTCTCGAGCACGCGGATCGATGCGGCGTGATCCGGCCTGACGAGCGCATAGACGTCGTCGAGCCGGAGCGCGCCGAAGGCGTTTTCCAGGGCCGCACGCGCGACTTCCGTCGCGTATCCCCTCCCCCACGCCTCGACAGCGAAGCGGTAGCCAAGGTTGATGCGGTTGACGCCGCCGTAGTCGTAATGCGACAGGCCGCCGAACCCGATGACGTGCGCAGGCTCGTCGTTGGTCGAGACCGCCCAGGGGCCGAAACCATGATTCCGCCAGCAGGCCAGCCAGGTTTCCAGGACATGATCGGCCGTCGCCTGGTCGGGCAACGGGCCCGCGGGGTTGAACGTGTTGGTTGCCGGATCGCCGTAGATGGCGAACACGCATGCCGCGTCGCCGGAGGCCACGGGCCGCAGTTGGAGACGCGCGGTTCTGGTCATGCGGAAACGTTACTTCGCGACGAAGTAGATCGCCAGCACCAGCACGGCGACGACGACCAGCACCGCGAGACCGACCGCCGCGAGCCGCCCGAGCACGGACGCGCCCACGTCGCTCGGTGTCTCGTCGGGCTCCGCCTGGTGCGTCACGCGTGGGTCGTGCTTGGCCATGTCACGTCTCGGTGAGTGCGTTAAGGCGACCAGCAAACCATCAAACGAATGCGCGCGGAGTGAACGGCCCGATCCGCGATGTCACCGCTGCGCGGCGCAGCGCCCCGGGGGCGGCCAGTTCGTCACGCGCGTGGTCGCCGGCAGGTCGGCGTCGTGGAGGATCAGCGCGAAAGCACGGCGCGGGGTGTTGCCGATCGCCATCAGCAACATGGGTTCTTCGCCGGGCATGACGATGGTGTTTCCGGGACCATGTCCGGTGTGGACACCGCTCTTCATCTCGAGGCAGGTGTCGCCGTCGATGGCGTAGAAGGCTTCCGGCCCCGAATGCTTGTGCACCGGCGCGCTCATGCCCGGCGAGAAATAGGAGTGCACGTACTCGGCGTCGAACGACGCCGCCTTCGTCACGGGCAGCGGCCCCACAGTCGCTACGTGGGTTCCTCGCGGAGCGCGCCACGATTCGCCGGCGATCGTGAAGAGCCACACCTTGCCGAAGTCGCTGACCACGGCGCCATGCCGATCCATCGCCGCGCGGGCGGCCGCCTCGTCAGGGTAATTGTCGATGTGCCAGTAGATCGGCTCGTCGGGAAGCGCGCCGAGTGCCTTGCGCGCCAGCAGGCAGGCGGGACCCGGCGGTTCCGTCGCCACGCCCGCGGGGCAAGGACGCGATGTCACGACCGCACCATCGTCCGCCGCCAGCGATGTCGACGACCAGACGCCCGCAGCGACGGCCAGTAACAAGACAGTCAGATACGATCGCATGTCGAATCCCCCCCGAGGCGTTTGCCGCAATCTACGCCGGCCGTCCCTCGGAATCGAGCGGAAGACGGCGCCTCAGATCCGTATCGCTGGAGGTTCCGGCAGAAGCCGCGAGAGAACCTCGTCCGCGGCGCGTATTCCCGTCTCGAGCGCGCCATGGGCGGTGGAGAACGATGCGGGGTGCGTCGCTTCTCCTGCGAAGAACAGCGTGTCCTCGAATGGCGCGGCCAGAACGGCGCGCTCGCCGGCATGAGTCGGCAGCGCGTGGCTGTAGGAGCCACGTACGTAGGTCTCGCTGCTCCACGACGAGGCGACCAGGGGGCGCAGGTGACGGCGCGCGTCGCTGCCGAGCAGGCCCTCCAGCATCCCGAGAAGCGCGTCGAATGTCGCGGCTTCGCCCTCGGCCGATACGCGCCATGCGCTCCGGCCGCCGAGGAAGGTTTCGATCACCGGACGGTCGAGCGGGCGCAGGTAGAACACCGGACTGTCCGGGTCGTGGGGATCGGCGATCAGGGCGGTTTCCGTCGGCAGCTCGATGTCGCCATCGATGCGCAGGAACAACTTCTCGTCGCAGCCGAGGGGAAGGCGCGAGGCCGCGTGTCGCCATGGGTCCAGCGCGTCGGGAAGCCGCAGGGTGTCGCCGGTGAGGACGTTGGTCGACATCGTCAGGATCGCGGCGCGGCAGCGCACGGTGCCGGACGGCGTCGACAGCGTGACGCCCGGGGCGCCGAGCGAGATACGCTCGACCGGCGTCGCCGGGCGACACACAACGTCCGGAGGCAGGCTCGCCGCGACCAGGGTGCCGTAGCCACGTGGAACCCGCCAGTTGTTCTCGGTCGCCGCGCGCTCGTAGGCATTGTAGTCGGCCGCGGAGATGCGTTCGAGCGGTGCCCCGCTGATGTATCCGCTCATCGCCTGCAGGTAACCGTTCCAGCGTCCGCCGTCGTCGAGCGCGTCGGACGCCTTGTCCGACACCGGCGGCGACGCCATGAGCCGATCGTGCCAGGCACGGAACGCCGCATGGGCCTCGGCCTGTTCGCTGGCGGAGAACCGTGGATGCGGCTGGGGTTTGTCCCACGCCGCGGGGCGGTGGTCGATCTCCCAGCCGAGGTCCTCGGCGATGGGCCGCCATGCGTTGCGGTCGGCCGTATGCAGCCATCCGCAGCCCATGTCGAGAGCCATGCCATCGACATGGCGTGTCCACGCGCGGCCGCCGAGGCGCTGCGACGCTTCGAGCAGCCACACCGTCAGACCCTGCCCGGAAAGGCGACGTGCCGCGCCGATGCCGGCGGCACCGCCGCCGACGATCGCCACGTCGACATCGAACGTCTTGCCTGTCACCCGATGATCTCCCGGACGCCACGAGCCTATCGTGGCGCGGGGGTCATCGACGCCGCGTGATCAGCCGCCGGCCTCGCACACGTCGTTCTCGCACGCGAAGTCGATCTGGCTGTTGGCACCGACACGGATCGGGATGTTCTTGCGCGTGTCCACCGTCGTACCGTCCTTGTCGAGCGTGACGGTATAGGTCCCCATCGGCAGGTTTCCCAGCCGATAACGGCCCTTCTTGTCGATCGTGGTATCCCGGTGCAAGCCCGCGCTGCTCACCGCCACGACCTTCGCCCCCGCCGGACCGTGACCGCCGATGGTGCCAGCGGTCGACTGGGCCTGCACCGGCGCGCAGATCGCCGCTCCCACGGCGACGGCGGCGACGAGCGCCAGGCGGCGCATGCCGTTCGTCGAAAGCATGTGCTTCATGTGTTCCCCCTATGCATCGTTTGCTGCCCGCACGGCAATCTAAGCGATGAGGACGCCGCGGGAAAGTGGGATCGGCGTCGTCTGGAGCTTTGTTACAAAACGACACGAATGCGGCGGCGGGATGGCCGCGAATGGTGCGTCCAGGGAAGCGATCCTCGGTTCGAAGCGACCGGGTGGCGTCCCCCAGACCGTGTTTCACACAATGAACCAATACTCGGGAGTCCGAAGGGGTAGGATCGGTGGACGCGCGAGGTAGGAATCATGAAGAACATACTGCTGCAGACGACCATCGAACACGACGACAACGACTGGGCGATTGAACGGTTCAGCCTGCTGAAGGCCCATCTCGAGGGTCTCCAGGACGAAACGGGCGAGGTCGCTTTTCGCGTCACGGCCCGGAATCGCGATCCGCTGCCGCAAGACGACAGCGTGCTGTCGCGCCTGCACGAGTCGGATGTCGACCAGCTCTGGCTTTTCGCGGTCGATACCGGGCACGGCCTCACGGCCAACGATTGCGAGGGCATCAGCCGGTTCCGCCGCAGAGGCGGGGCGCTGATGGTCACGCGCGATCACATGGACCTCGGCAGCTCCGTCTGCACGCTCGGTGGGGTCGGCGCGGCGCACCACTTCCACTCGCAAAACCCGGAGCCGGATCCGAGCCGGCATTGCATCGACGATCGCGAAACCACCTATATCTCGTGGCCCAATTACCACTCGGGCGCCAACGGCGACTATCAGGACGTGTTCGTCGAAGGCCCGGCGCACGCGGTACTGGCCGATCCGGAATCCGAGACGGGCGTGATCCGTTTCCTCCCCGCGCATCCTCACGAAGGCGCCGTGAGCGCGCCGCCGGACGACCCGTCCGCTCGCGTGATCTTGCGCGGAAAGAGCCAGACCACCGGCCGCGACTTCAACGTCGCCGTCGCCTTCGAGGCATCGAACGAGGGCGGCCGTGCCATCGCGCAGTCCACCTTCCACCACTTCGCCGACTACAACTGGGACGTGCAGGCGGGTTGCCCGTCGTTCGTCTCGGAGGCACCCGGCAGCAAGATGCTCGCGTTCCCCGAGGCGCTCCGCTCGACGCACCGCTACGTCCGCAATCTCGCGTTCTGGCTGAGCGAACATCCGCGGACGACTGGTGCCTCCAGGGAAACATCCCCTTGACCCGGCCGTGCCTACCGCGCCTTCCGCGGGCGGCATAGCATCGAATGCCGGCGGCCGTTCCGCGTCGCCGGTTATCGTTGCGAGGTAGGCATGAACATCGTCGTCCTGGGTGGCAAGGGTGTGGTGGGACACCATGTGGTGGACCGTCTGCGTCGCGAAGGTCACGACGTGACGGTCGCGTCGCGATCGACGGGTGTGGACATCGGCACCGGCGAAGGCCTGGTCGATGCGCTGGCAGGTGCGGACGTGGTCATCGACGCGACCAACGCATCGTCGTACACCACGCAAGAAACGTTCGACTTCTTCCGGAAGGGCATCGACAACATCCTGGAGGCCGAGCGGATCAACGGCGTCGGTCATCACATCGCCATTTCGGTCGTCGGCACCGAACGCATCGACGACAGCATCTACTTTCGCGGAAAGCGCTATCAGGACGAGCGGATCCGCAAGTCGGGCGTTCCTTTCTCGATCGTGCATGCGACGCAGTTCTACGAGTTTCTCGTGGCGATCGTCGTGTCGGCCGAGCGCGAGCAGATCGTCGAACTCGCGCCCGCGTGGATCGAGCCTGTGGCGGCCGCCGATGTGGCGGCCGTGATCGCGGAACTCGCGTCGGGCGATCCCCTCCTTGGTTCGTTGGAGATCGGCGGACCGGAGCGGGAACGCCTGTCCGACCTGATTCGTCGTTTCGTCACGATCATGGAAGCGCCGTGCGACGTACGCACCATCGAAGACGCCCCGTACTTCGGCGCGCGGGTGAAGGAACGCGTGTTGTTGCCCTGCGACGGCGCGAGGCGAGGCGAACTCGGGTTCCAGGCCTGGCTGTCGCAGTCCGAGTTCGCCCGCGTGGACTGGTAGGTCACCGCGTCGTTCATCGCGATCCCAACGCTCCACCGTCCGCGGTGGCCACCTGGCGGACAGGCGGTTCGTCGGCCGGGTAGTCGACACGGTGATCCCGCAACACCGCGAGCAGCGCAGCGTCGCGGTATCCCCCGGCGCGCAGTCGCTCGATCAGCGGCGCCGCGTCGTCCTTGCGCTCCAGCGCCAGCAGCGCTTCGGCGCGCAACGCGAGCAGGCGCGGGTCATCCTTACCGCTCTTCGCGTTGGCGGTGTCGCGGAAGGCGTCGACGCGCAGCGCATGCGCGGTGCCCGGATCGGTCGAGGCGTAGGCCTGCACCAGTCGCGCGGAAGCCATGGCAAGCACCGTCGCCCGGTCGTCGGGCTGCTTCGTGCGAAGGGGAGTCAGCAGGCGCAGCGCCGCCTGGGCCTGCTGTCGCGCCGCGGCGGCATCGCCAAGCGCGCGCGACTGCGCGGCACGCTCGACCAGCGTCTCCGCGTACTCGCGCTGCCAGGCGGCGTTGGATGGATCCTGTCGCGTCAGGCGGAGGAAGATCGATTCGGCTTTCGTGGTCAGACGGATCGCCGCGAGCAGGTCGCCGGAAAGACGGCGGAGCCGCGCCAGCTGGGTTCCATACAAGGCGATCTGCTCCTGCAGGTCGGCGTTGCTGGGGTCGAGCTCGGCCAGTTCCGTGGCTTCGTCCACGGCGTGCTGCAGGCGCTCCATGCCGGATGCGACGTCGCCCGCGAGCGCCTGCGTGCGACCGAGGATCGCCTGGACACTGATCAGATTGCCGCGGCGGTCGATGTTCTTCGGGTCGGCAAGCGATAGCCGGGTCTGCAGGCGCTCGTCGAGCGAGTACTTGGCGACGGCGTCCCCGAGGTCGCCACGCATTAACGCGAGCTTGCCGAGGTTGTTGTACGCGATGCCGAGCGATTCGGCCCACTCGCCGTTCGCCGGTTGCAGGTCGACGAGGCGCCGCATCAGCACGAGCATGCGCCGGTACTGCGTATCGGCATCGTCGAGCTGGCCACGCATCTCCATGACGTGGCCGATGTTGTTGTCCACCAGGGCCAGCTGGAACGTGAGCGCGGGATCGTCGGGCGTCTGCTCGAGCGCGCGTTGCAGGATCGCCTGCGCGGCGGCGTAACTTGTCTGCGCGTCGTCGAGACGGCCCTGCCGCCAGTGGACGATGCCGATGAACCCATGCACTTCCGCGAACGCGGCCTGGCTGGCCGCATCCTGCGGCCTGTTGCCCGCGAGTCGCGCCGCCAGGGGCAGCGCGGCCTGGTACGAGGCGAGCGCGTCGCCAGGCTGGCCCTGGTCGAGCCGCACGCTGCCGATCTTTTCCAGCGCGCTCACGCGCTGGGCGAGCGAGCGCGCGCTCAGCTCGTCGGCAGGCTGCGCCTGGAAATAGCGGATCGCCCGATCGTCGACGGCGGCCATGACGTCGAGGCGCGCGACCTGTGCGAGCTTGTCGTTGAGGTCGCCCAGCATGAACGCGACGAGATCCTCGGCCTCTTTCTGCCGACGCTCGGCGGCGTGCCGCGCGAGCCAAGCCTGCACCGCGAGCGCGCTCGTGATCGCCATGACGCCGGCGGCGACGACGGCGAGTGCGACGGCACGACGCGTCCGGCGCTGTACGTCCCGGCGCCCCAGCTCGTCGCTCACCCGAAAGGTAGGCCAAAGCTTTCGCGGTACCGGTCCGAACGCAGTGGGACGGCCGATCATCCTCCTCGGCACCGCGTAACTCTCCAGCGCGCGGTGCGGCCGACGCGCCCAGCCGTCGTCCTGATGGCTGTAGCTGACGAAGACGCGGTACCGGAATGCCGGAACCGGGGCGGCCTGGATCGTCACGCGCGTCGTTCCCATGGGCTGGCGCTCCCTGCACCGATGTCGGCATCCACACGGGGTGGAAGCCGGACGTGGGCGACCGGCCCTGACGGTCGCGGGCAACCACCCTAGCACCAATAAAAGGGGACGCGCGTCATACCTTTACGCGAATTGCACGTTTCCGGCGCTCTCTTGCGCAAGTCTCGGCGCACCGCTTTACCTTTGCCCGAAAAGCCTCGTATAAGCGATTCATCCTTACGCAGGCGGCAACGATGAACATCACGCTCGACGAGATCCAGAACTTCATCGCCGTGGTCGACACAGGATCGATCACCGCCGCCGCGCAGCAACTCGACCAGACCGTCTCCGCCGCGAGCCGCACCCTCGGTCGGCTCGAACAGAAACTGTCCACCACGCTGCTCCGACGCACGACGCGCCGTCTCGAGCTGACCGAGGAGGGCGAGGCGTTCCTGGAGCGTGCGCGAGAAATCGTCGCGGCCGTGGAAGGCGCCGAGGAACAGATGGCGTCGCGTCGCAGTCGTCCCGCCGGGCGACTGCGTGTGGATGCCGCGTCGCCCTTCATGCTCCACGTCGTCGTGCCGCTGGTCGCGGGCTATCGCGTGAGATACCCGGATGTCGAGCTGGAGCTCCACAGCAGCGAGGGCTACATCGACCTCCTCGAACGTCGCACCGACGTCGCGCTGAGGATCGGGCGCCTGAAGGATTCCACGCTGCACGCGCGACCCATCGCCACGAGCCGCGTGCGCTGCCTGGCCAGCCCGGCGTATCTCGCGAAGGCGGGCACGCCCCGCAAGGTCGCCGACCTCGCGAAGCATTCGCTGCTCGGCTTCACCGAGCCGGACTCGCTGAACCACTGGCCCGTGCTCGACCAGAAGGGGCAGAACGTGCACATCCGGCCGACGCTGAGTTCGTCCAGCGGCGAGACGCTCCGGCATCTCGCCCTGGAAGGGAACGGCATCGTCTGCCTGTCCGATTTCATGACACGCGCCGATCGCGCATCGGGCGCACTGGTACCCGTGCTGGAGAAACACTGGTCCGAGCAGCGTCAGCCGATCAACGCGGTTTATTACCGCAACACCGCCATCTCGGCGCGCATCGCGTCATTCGTCTCGTATCTCGTCGAGGCCATCGGCGACGACGGTTTCGAGTTCTGACGGTCGGCTTCCTTGCCGAAGGCGCGGCCAGGCGAATGCTCGCTCAGACGCCCGGCGGGTTCGAGTCGAGGACCTTGACCTTCGGGCCCGTCGATTCGGGCTGCATGCTCTCGTCGGTCGCAAGGAGGACGGAACCCGGGGTAAGGAGGGGCAGCACCTTCTCCATGAATTCGCGCGGCACGGCCACGCGATCGACCAGCGCCTCGCTGACGACCTTGCCGGCTTCGTCACCGTGGCCGGGAATGCCGATGGTGATCCAGTTCGGCATGCGCAGGCCGTTGCGTTCCGGCATGAAGCCCGCGGCGACGATGAAGGCGTGCGTGCCCACCAGCGGGTCGGTGACCTGCACGCGGCTGCGTCCGATCTCGATGCCGTTGCGCATCACGATCACGGTGCCGTCCGCGACACTCAGGACCATGGAGATCGGACCGCTCGGCGACGCATCGGGCGTCCATCGATAGGGCTGCCCATCCGCCAGCGGCGCCAGCGCGAGATCGGCGCCGTTGCGCGGGTCGATGGGAATGACGGCGCTGGGATGCACCACGGACACAGGCGCCGTACCTTCCTCGGCCACGACGACCGTCATGCCCATGTTCGTGGTGTCGAACAGGAGGCGCGCGAACTCCGTCGGCATGTGCACGCAGCCATGCGACTCCGGATACCCCGGCAATCCACCGGCGTGCAACGCCACACCATCCCAGGTGAGGCGCTCCTGATACGGCATGGGCGCGTTGTCGTACTTCTTCGAGTGGTGGTCCTTGTCCTTCTGCAGGATGGAGAACACGCCGGTCGGTGTTTCGTGCCCCTTCTTGCCGGTGCTCACCGTGCTGACGCCGATCAGGATGCCGTTGCGATACACGTACGCGCGCTGCTCGGTGAGGCTGACGATCACCGCCATCGGACCAGGCGACTTGTCGCGGGCGCCCCAGATCCATTGCCCGGGCTTGAGCGCGGATGGCGGCGTATCCGCCGGACTCGACTGGAGGGAGCCCCAGATGGGTACGGCGGCCTGAGCGGCCGAGGCGAGCGCGACGGACAGCGCGATGCCGATGAGCAAGCGTTTCATGACGACTCCAGATCCCCGATGCGCCGCAGGTTAGCCGCATCGGCGGACGCGTGCGAGTACGTTCGTGCCGTCGATTGTCCACGCGCTTCGTCCCGCTCCCACCGGCACCGGCGCCGGTGGGAGCCGTCTTGCGCGACGACGCCTAGGGAAGCGCCATCGCGTGTCAGGCGGCCGCGTGGACCTGACGATGCACGTGGACCATCGGGAGGTGTTCGTCGAGCATGAACGACGCGGAGGCGCCACGCCGCAGTCGATCGAAGAAGGCGGCCACGCCGGCGTTGCCGGTGGCGAGGTCGCAACTCAGGCGGAGCAGTTCGGTGCCAGGCACCGCGAGGCCCTGGGCACGGCGGATGAGGAACGGCTCGATGCCCCCTGCCACCTGGCGGGCCGCGGCGACATAGGCCTCCTCGCCATCCGGGAACAGCATGGCGAGATCGAGCAGGACCTCGCCGATGCCAGCGAGGCCTTCGGCCATGCCGGGCGAGATCGCGTGCCGTCGCATGAGGTCACGCTGCATTTCCTTCGTCATATCGAGGTAGCGCTGCTCGCCGGTCACCGCGTGGAATCGCGCGGCGACGGCCGCCACGCCCGCCGTGCCATGCCGGAGGTACGGGTACAGCGTCACCCCATCGACCTGCTTCGGCCAGCTGGGATCGCCATCGGGATTCGCGCGGCGTTGCGCGATGTCGAATGCCAGAGCTTCCCGCGCCGCGCGGAGGAAGCGCGCGTTCGCGCCCGCCGCGACATGCAGGTGAAGAAGGAAGAGCGCGACCCCCGAGGCGCCATGCCCCAGTCCGACCGGCTGTGGCCGGGACGACTCCCAGTGCAGCGTGCCATCTCCACCCCGGTCGTAGCCGGCGTCGTGCAACAGCGTTTCGCCCACGTCGATGGCCGCATCGAGGAAATCGTGATCGCCCGTCTCGTACCAGGCCTTCAGCCGCGCCAGACCCCACCCCGCCATGCCGTCGTAGAGCCCGGCTCGCGCCCGGATAGCCTCGTCGAGCGGAGCCCTGAGCAACGTCAACGCCGCTTCCCGCTCGCCGGCGTCCAACAGCACCCAGGCGATGCCGGCGTCGCCATACATCAGGCTCGACCCGCGGTCCCGCTTGCTGCGCGCACCGGCGAGGACATAAGAAAGCAAACCCTCTGGCGCACGGCGGCCGCCGCGCATGTAGGCATGGAGAACGCCGGCGGCACCGTGCGCGACGCCCCACGGGTGGCTCTCGAATACTTCGGGACCGGCGGGAACGAAGCGGTCCGGACGTGCCACGGACGCCATCGCGTCGATGAACGCGAAGAGCTCGCCGGCGGGGTCCATGGCGCCGGGATGTGTCGCGGGGCGCGCAGGTAACGGCCCGTCATCGTGGTGAAGCGCCTCGACCGCCTCGCGCAACGTGTCCATCGCCGCCGTCGGCGACGGACGCCGCGCGGGGTCGCTCGACAACAGCGCGTCGATGGTCTCGACGAACACCATCGGATAGCCCATGTCACGGCACATCGTGCGCGTGAAACGCAGCGCCGCGTCGCGGTCGAGCGGCAGCATCGCGTTCATGGGCATCATCGCCGCGAGCAGGTTCGAGCCGAACGCGTATGCGTCCTCGGCGCGGGTGTCCACCGGTTCTTCACGCCGGGGGCGCGGTGATGCGAAGCCAGGCGTGCGCACGTCCAGGGGCATATCGAGCCCATCTTCGACCGCCGCCTCCATGTCGATGAGGCGGATGTCGCCATCCCGCATGACGATGCAGTTGTGGAACGACAGGTCGCCCAGCGACACACCCGCCGCATGCACGCGCTCCACCGCCTGCGCCATGCGCGTGAAAACCCGCACGACGTCGTCGAGGTAGGCAAGTACGTCCTTGCGCCCGGCGCGCGTCTTCAGCCACGGGTACCGGCGCGCGAGCCAGCTGCGTAACGTATCGCCCTCGATGTACTCCTGGACGAGATAACTGTGCTCCCAGTCCTGGAAGTGCGCGACGGGGAGCGGCGCCACGTGCAACGGCGCGAGGCGACGAAGCAGACGGAACTCCTTGCGCAACGTCGCGGTGGCGGTTTCGCCACCGCCGACATACGGCCGCGCCTCCTTGATGACGACGGGCCGGCCTTCGTCGAGATCGTCGCCCAGGTAGACGCCGCCTGCGGAAGAGAAGGTCAGAGCGCGGCGTATCCGATAGCGGCCGCCCGCGAGGTGCGCGCCGCGGATGCCCTTCGCATCGTCGTCGCGAGGAAAGGGGTCGCGCAGCCACTCGGGCAGGTGGAAGTGCGGCTTGCGCTCGTCGGGCTCCATCGCGCCGTCGGGCCGGCGCAAGAGCCACTCACGCCGTCCGTCCGCGAGGGTGCGATGCTCGCCCGCGATCCCGCCATAGCGGTAGTAGAGCACCCGCGAGTCGCGGTAGCGCCGGTCGCTGAGCACATAGGGTCCCGCATAGCCGGACAAGGCTTCGTGCAGGTCTTCGATCACGCGCCGGAAGTCTTCCACGCCGCGCGGGTACACCGTGATGAACTTGCCCGAGCCGCCGCGCGGCCAGCGCTTGCCGTTGATGGCCGCGTGCATGCGTGAGTCCGCGGCGAACTTGAATGCCGTTCCCGAGGCGACCAGCGTGGCCGCCGCGATGGCGAGCACGATGCGGGCCGTCGAAGCGACGCTGGAGATGTGGATTTTCCATCCCTGGGTGGGCAGACAGGCGCCCGGTGGTGTGCACTGCATCCAGATGCCCGACCTGTGGAAGGTCCATGTGCCGGGAACGATGCGTCTTACAGGTTCAATGAAGTCGGCGGTATCGACATCGCGTCGTGCGAAGGGTTCGAAGAATTCCCGATCTACCGCCGTGTACTGCAAAAGCTCGGTGCGTCGCCCCATGGCTGCCGAATCGTCCCCTGGTGTTGTGACCGGAACCCGGCGGCGGACGAGGACTCCGCCCCATCCACCGCCTTCGCCTCCCGTCTTCCGTCGATGCCGCCGCCGCTACCCACAGCGGACGACATCACGCTTCCCGCGCGTCGTGGCGCGTCCCCTACTCTTCGAATCCGTCCGCGTTGGCGGCCGAGCAGCCTCGGTTGCTGCAGCTGCTGTAGTTCGTCGCAGTTTCGTCCGCCTGTCCCATGTCCGCTTCCAGGCGTTGTAAATCGAGTATCCGCTCCATCGTGCCTCCGTTGCTGGTTTGGAAACGTACGCCTGCGGAAGGTGCGGGCGCGGGCAGAATCTAGGACCGCCAGGGACGGGCAGACAACACCCTGACTGCGGCTTGCGCGTCGATCGATGCCTGGCGCGTGATGTTTTTGTGCCGACCGTATCGAATCCGGTCAGACGGTCGTCCGGAAGCGGACGCGTCCGTCCACTTCCGGACAGCCGCCGATGTCATCGCAAGGGTTCGAGTGGAAGACGGACGCTCGCTATGGCGCCACGGCCGTCCCGGCGCGGAACGAGATCCACGCTGCCCGCATGCGACTCGACGATGAGCCGTACCAGGCTGAGTCCGATACCTGAGCCTTCCGCCTTCGTGGTGAAGAACGGCACGAACAGGGCATCGCTATCCGGGAGCCCGGGTCCGTCGTCTTCGATCACGACGCAGACGAAGCGTTCATCCGCCGACCAGTCGAGGCGGACGCCGCCGCCCAGGGGGAGCGCCGCTTCCACCGCGTTGCGCAGCAGGTTGATGAACGCCTGGGCGAGCTGGTCCTCGTCGCCATGGATCGTGACGGGCGCCGTCCCCTCGACCACGATGCGTAGACGGCGCTCCAGGACCGCGAGGCGCAGCAGCGACAGGTCCAGCCGGAAGATGGATGGGCGCAGGGGCGGAAGTCTTGCCAGCTTCCCATAGCCCGAAAGGAAGCGACCGAGGGAATCGGCCCGGCGTCCGATCGCCTCGAGGCCCAGACGCATCTCCTCGGCCGCGTCGAGCTCCGGTCCGAGCAGGGAGGCAAGACTTCCTGCGAGTGAGCCGATGGGACCGAGCGAGTTGTTGAGTTCGTGGCTCAGCACGCGAATCAGTCGTTGCCATGCGCGGCGCTCTTCCTCACCCAGCGTGACGCTGAGGTCGCGCAACATGATCAGCCGGTGATCGCGCCCGTTACTGCGCCATGATGCGCGACGGATCGCCCAGCGCCCGTGCCCCCCGGGAAAGCGACCGGAGATCACGGCGTTGTCGGGCGCTTCGAGCGCTTCGCCGAGCGCGAGGCTCGACAGATCGCGGCCGACCACCGAGGTGCGTTCCGCGCCGATCAGGCGACGACCCGCCGGATTGATGAGGCGCAGCCTGTTCTGGTCGTCGACCACGAAGATCGGATCCTGCAAGGCGATCAGCGTCTTACCGAGGAACCGCGATGCCTCCGTGCGCTTGCGGCGTCCGTCCCGCAGCTCGTCGCCGAGACGGTTCACGTCGCGAACCAGTTGCTGCAGCGGGTCGTGGCCGGGCCGTACGCGACCGCGGATGCCCAGGTCTCCCTCGCTCATCGCGGCGAGCAGGTCGGACACCGTGGTGAGTGTGCCGAGCATGCGGTTCGTCGCGATCCAGCCAAGCAGGAGCGTCGCCCCCATGCCGAGGCAGAAGATGAGTAGCCGATCCGTCCAGCCGAGGTTGTCGACGAGTACCAGCATCGCGCCGGCGATCGTCGTCGGCGCCAGGCTCGCACCGATCCATGCGGCCGCGCCGAGCCGGACGAGGCGTCCATCCGCGAGTGCGATGCCGCTGGCGTCCTGCGTCATGGAGATCTCAATCGACGGACTCGAAGGTGCCACGCGATCGCTGCTTCTCGAGACGGCGGTACAGCGCTTGCCGCGAGATGCCGAGGTCGTCGGCGGCCCTCTGCAGATTCCGGCCATGACGGGCCAGCGCCTGCCGGATCAGCAGGTCCTCCGCTTCCGGCAGGGTCAGCGTGTCGAGCAGCAGCGGGGTGCCGGACGGACGGTGCAGGCCGAGCGAATCGGCGTCGATCTCGTCTCCCGCCGCGAGGAGCACCGCGCGCTCGACCGCGTGCTCGAGCTCGCGGACGTTGCCGGGCCAGTCGTACCCGCGCAGCGCACGCTCCGCCGATGGCGCGAACGACATGGCGGAGCGCGACCGCCGCCGGCACTCGTAAAGCAGAAAGTGGCGCGCGAGCGGCACGATGTCGTCCGAGCGCTCGCGAAGCGGCGGCAACCTCACCTGCATCGCATTCAGGCGGTAGAGGAGGTCCCTCCGGAATCGCTCGCTGCGTATGGCCGCCTCGAGGTCCATGTTCGTGGTGGAGATCACGCGTACGTCGACACGCCGTGTGCGCATGGTGCCGCCACGCTCGAGCTCGCCCTCCTCCAGGACGCGCAGCAGCTTCGCCTGTTGCGAAGGCTGGATGCTGCCGATTTCTTCCATGATCAGCGTGCCGCCGTTCGCCAGTTCGAAGCGCCCGGGCCGCGACACGGGACCCTCCTCGCCGAACATCTCGTCCGCGAAGCGCGACTCCGGCAGGCTGCTCATGTCCACGCGGATGACCGGCTCCTCCGCACGCGGCGAGCGCGCGTGGATCTCGCGCGCGAACAACGATTTCCCGGTACCGTTCTCCCCGCTGATGAGCACATGGGCGTCACCACGCGCGATGCGGTCGATGAGCTCCACCACACGGCGCATGGCCGACGATTCGCAAGCCCGAAGTATGTCTCCCGACTGTCGTGCGAGTGCCGCTTCTTCACGCAGGCGCCGGTTTTCGTCCCGCATCGTCCGCAGCGCGATCTGGCTACGGACCGAGTGGACCAGCCTTGCGTTGTTCCACGGCTTTTCGACGAAGTCGGCGGCGCCGAGCTTCATGGCGCGAACCGCGAGGTCGACGCTCCCCCAGCCGGTCATCGCGATCAACGGTACATCCGGCGCTTCGTGGCGCATGCGCGTGACGAGTTCCAGGCCCTCGTGCCCCGAGGTCGTGTCCGCGGCATAGTTCAGGTCGACGAGCGCGCACTCGAAGTCTTCACGAGCGATCGCGTTCATCGCCCCCGCCGGCGAGTCGACTTCGACCGAGCGAATCCCCTCGGCGCGGAGCAGGATGCGCATGGCCAGCCGAACATCGGGGTGGTCGTCGACGACGAGCACGGCGGCGCCCGCAGCGTGGGCATCGAACTTCATGGCACACCTCATCTGGACGTTGTGACGCCACGGCGCGTCACTCGCGGCGAAACGCGCGCCACGGGTCGATCGATGCCGCGCGAAGCGCCGGCCCGAGGACGGCGAGCGTCGTGAAGAGAATCATGATCGCCGCACCCGTGGCGGCATCGGAACCATCGACGGCCTGCGCGCCGGCGTGCGTCGGCGACAGCCAGTGACGGAGTGCGAGAACGCCCAGCAGGCCCAGCGCGACGCCGGGCACCGCATTGCCGAGCGCGTGGCGTACGATCAGTGTCACGAGAGCCGCGGGCGTTGCGCCGAGCGCGCTACGAATCGCGAGAGTGCGCGTTCCCGCGGCTACCTCGAAAGCCTGTACCGAATAGTGGCCGACGCAGGCGAGCGACACCGCGAACGCGGCGAGCGTGGCGAACAGGACCGCGTCGCGTCGCGCAGCCGCGTTCGCAAGTCTGGCTATCCGGTCGAGGGGGCGTACGTTGCCGAGCGCAAGCCCGGGGGCGATGCCACGTACCAGATCGGTGAACGCTTCGTGCGCCGCGATGCGCGCGCCGGGCCCGCGCAGCACCGCGTAGATCGGCAGGAGATTTCGCACCGCGCCGTATGACGCCGTCACCTGGGCGATAGGCATCACCACCAGGGGCTCGCCGTCCATGGCGTCGCCGCTCTCCGATCGCCGGGTATCGGCGAGGACGCCAACGATCCGGGCCGTTCCGGTCGCCGACCCGGCCTGACGCAGGTGCGCGCCGAGTCCTCGCCCGTCGATCTTCTCGAGATAGGCGCGGTTGACGATCGCCACCGCCGGCGCGCCGGCGACGTCACCCTCGTCGAACCAGCGCCCGGCGACCTTCTGGAACCCGAGCGCCTTGGCGGCACCGGGCGTCACCATCGCGAACCTCAGGTAGTCGGTACCGCCGTCGCCACGACGGAACGGCATGACGAAGCGCGTGCCGAGCGGTAGTTCGCTGGACCACCCGAACATCGCGACGCCCGGCAGCCCCGTCGCCTTCCGCCTGATCTCATCCAGCAGGCTCATGACGTTCCTCGTCTCGGGATAGCGGTTCCGGTCCGGATGCACTTCGACCACGGCGGTGTTCGCCTGATCGAAGCCGAGCGGCAGGCCCTCGAGTTGCATGTATCGGGTGACGGTGGCGACGCCGAGGATCAGAAGTACCGTCGCCAGCGCCGACTGCGAGAGGGTCACCATCGCTCGTGCGCGACGCATGCCAGGGCTGCCGATACCGGCGCCGTTTGCGGCGAGTTGCTGCCGCAGGATCGCGTCCGACGTCCGCCGCGCGGCGACGCAGAGCGCGGCGACCAGCGCGATCGCGGCCGTGACGAGGAAGGTGGCGCATACCGTGCGAACTTCGGGAAAGGGCGGCGCCGCGGAGGCGATCCACAGGTCCGGCAGGAACGGGCGGTACACGACGACGACCAGCGTGCCGAGCGGGAGGCCCAGGAGGGTGGCCACGATCGCGACCATGGCGCCCTCGGTCAAGGCGGGAATGAAGGGGCGCCACCCGCTCGCCCCGAGCGCGACCTGGAGGGCTATCTCCGGCGAACGCCGGAGCGAGCGGACGAGCATCAGGTTCGCTACGTTCAGTGCGGCGAGGATGAGTACCAGCCAGGCACAGAACACGAACGGCCAGACCGGTGCGCGTCCGGTGCGCGCGACGAGATCGTCGATCGGCGTCGCCCCGTACCACGGCATGTCGTCCGGACCGAGGTGCAACGCCGCGGCATCGCGGTTCACGGCCAGGGCGACTGTGCGCGACAGGGCGTCCGCACCCACCCCAGGGCCAAGCAGCCCGACTGCGGTCATGTTTTCCGCGATGGCGCTGCCCACGGGCGGTGCGGCCGGCAGGATGAGCAGGTCGACATCGCTGAAGAAGCGGTAGTCACGCGGCAGCACGCCGACGACATGCATCGCGCTTCCGTCGACGACGATCGTGCTCCCGACCGCACCCCCGCTTCCGCCGAAGTCACGTTTCCACAAGGCATGCGAGAGCATGACTTCGCTGTTGCCGGTCCCGCCGCGAAAAACACGACCGGCATCGGCACGCACCCCCAGGGTATCGAGGAATCCCGCGTCGACGCGCTGGGCGCGTAGCAGTTCGTCACGGCCGTTCCATGTCGCGTTGACCGGCTCGGGCATGTAGGCAAGACCATGCGACTTCAACAGGGGCGAAGGCGCGATGGCCGCGTAAAGTCGTGGCGAGATCGCGCGCATCGGGTCGCCCGCGGTTCGCCCGCCGAAGACGACGACGCGCTCGTGGTTGGGCCACGGGAGCGGGCGGACGAACAGCGCGTCGAGCAAGGTGAATGCACCGAGCAACGCGGCGACGCCCAGGGAGAGAGTGACCGAAGCGAGCGCAAGGAAGACGGGCTGGCGCAAGAGCGCACCACCCGCTCTTGCGACCTCGGTCGCCCATGTCACCACAGCGTATCGCCGGCGCGCAGGGCTTCCAGTCCCGACTCGGACTCGCTGCGCAGCTGCTGGAACGTCGATTCGTCGACGACGCGGCCGTCGAGGAGGCGGATCGTACGTTCGGCCGTCGCGGCGAAACGGTCGTCGTGCGTCACCATGCAGACGGTCCGGCCGGCGGCGTGCTGGCGGGCAAGCAGGCCCATGACGATCTCGCCATTGCGCAGATCCAGGTTTCCCGTCGGTTCGTCGGCCAGCAGGATGGCTGGATCGCCCACGAGCGCCCGCGCGACCGCGACCCGCTGCTGCTGCCCACCCGACAGCTGCGTGGGGAAGTGTCGCATGCGATGGGCCATGTCCACGCTGGCCAGCGCGCTCGCGACCATCCTCGTGCGCTCGCGCCAGCCGATGTCCTTGCGGTAGGCCAAGGGCAACGCGACGTTGTCGGCCACGGTGAGATCGTCGATCAAGTTGAACGACTGGAACACGAATCCGATGTGCTGGTTGCGCAGCCGCGAACGCTCCGCTCGACCGAGCCCGCGCATGGATTCGCCCGCGAAACGGAAGTCGCCGTAGGAAGGCACGTCGAGGAGCCCCATGAGCGACAGCAGCGTGGTCTTGCCGCATCCGGACGGGCCGCCGATCGCCACGAATTCTCCAGCGCGCACGGCGAGATGGATGTCGGTAAGCACGTGCGTCTCGACCGACCCGGTCTGGAAGACCTTGCCGACCCCTCTCATCTCGACGATCACGGGCCGATCCGGGGCTTGCATGGGCGCACTCACTTCGGGAGCGATTCGCATGAAGCCTAGCGCCGCCGCTCACGCGTGTCGCGGTGCGCACCACGTTTCAGGCGAATTGAAGGTCAAAGCTGCCGAAAAGACGCAGCGATTGGAAAACCCTGCGGTCGCGGGCGCATGGTTTAACTAGATTCTAACCATGACGAAAGCTGATCCTAGGTCTGGTATCGCTAGAAAGTGCGACGCGCCTTACAATTCGCTGATGGGGAGGAACGCGCCTCGATCGGCGCGGTGTTTCGACGTGTCGGAACCGGACCGCGAGCGGGGGCGCCGCGGCGAGGTACCGACGCACGGAGATCTCTCATGGTTCAACGTTTGTCCCTTGGCGGCAGCGCCGCCTGGCTGAAGCGCTACGACCCCGACGGCTGGCTTCGCCCCGCACTGGTCCGGCTCTGGAATGGCCTCGCCCGTCGCCTCGGGCTCGACGCGCTGCGATCGCCGCCGCGCCACGTGGGCGAACGTGCGAAGGAAGTCGAGGCGCGCCGCCTCGAAGCGCTGCGTGCGTGTGGCGCTCCCGTGCCCCGGATCCTCGGAGAGGGCCCGCGCAGCCTCATCCTCAGCGACATGGGTCCGACACTGGCGCATCGCCTGAAGCGCCTCGAGAGCGCCAACGACGCCGACATGCTTGTCCGGCAGACGGCGCACGCGATCGGCAGGCTGCACCGCCGGGGCGGCTATCTCGGCCAGGCGTTCGCGCGCAACATCACCGTGGGCGACCAGGGTGTCGGCTTCATCGATTTCGAGGAAGATCCCAGCGAAATCATGAGCCTCGCGCAGGCGCAGGCCCGTGACTGGGTGATGTTCACCACCGGCGTCGGCATCTACTACACCGGTCGGATGGACGTGCTCACCGGCCTCATCCGCGACGAAGCCCACGAGGTCGAGCCACAGGTGGCGCGCGAGGTGCAACGGATCGCCGGACGGCTAGGGTTTCTCGAACGCACCGGCCGCCTGTTGGGCCGCCGGATGGGCGTGCTCGGGGCTGCCGTCGGCGCGATGCGCAAAGGATTCGCCAGCCTGGCCATCGCCGCCCTGCTGCTGGATGTCCTGAGCGACGGGGACTGCGACGTCCTGATCGCGGTTGTCGACGCCGTGCGCCAGGCCGCCATCTGACCGTTCCGGAGCCTCACGATTTCACGTGCGTGAAGTCATTGCGGCCCAAGGCCGTAATCGTTTACGTGTAACGCCATTTACGTGCCCACTTCACGTGCGGATGCCGGTATCCTTGCCCGCCTGACGCGCCGCCGCCGCGTCATCCCGTCCCCAAGGCCTTACCCATGAAACGTAACCCCCGCATCGAAGACCTGATCGCCCGCATGACCGTCGAGGAAAAGATCGGACAGCTGGGGGTATTCGCCGATGCGGTGCGTCCCTTCGCGCCCGACATCAATCCGGAGGTCAACGCGAAGGGCGCCGCCGAGGTGCTCGACCAGGTGCGGGCCGGGCGCGTGGGTGCGCTGTTCAACGGCGTGGGCGCCGCCGAAGGTCGCGAAGCACAGCGCGTGGCGGTGGAGGAGAGCCGTCTTGGCATTCCGCTGCTGTTTGGCGCCGACGTGATCCATGGCATGCGTACCGTGTTCCCCATTCCCCTGGGAGAGGCGGCGTCGTTCGAGCCGGACCTCGCGGAGCGCACCGCGCGCGCGACGGCGATCGAAGCCACCGCGGCGGGCGTCCACTGGACGTTCGCGCCCGCCGTCGACATCGCGCGCGATCAGCGCTGGGGCCGCGTCGCGGAAGCCGCGGGTGAAGACGTGGTACTGGGATCGGCGTTCGCGGCCGCGCGCGTGCGCGGTTTCCAGGGCCCGGATCTCAAGGCGTCCGACGCGCTGCTCGCCACGCCGAAGCATTTCGCGGCCTACGGCGCCGTGGCTGGCGGCATGGAATACAACGCGGTCGACATCGCGCCGCAGACCCTGCGCGACGTGCACCTTCCGCCCTTCAAGGCGGCGCTCGATGCCGGTGCGCTCACCTTCATGAGCGCCTTCAACGACATCAACGGCGTGCCCGCATCGGCGAATCGTGAGCTGATGACCGACATCCTCCGCGGCGAGTGGGGATTCAAGGGCCTCGTGGTGTCCGATTACACGGCCGACATGGAGCTGATCGCGCACGGCTTCGCCGCCGACGAGCGCGACGCCACGCGCCTCGCCTTCCTCGCCGGCGTCGACATGAGCATGCAGAGCGGCTTCTACGCCGACCACCTGGGCGACCTCGTCGCCTCGGGCGAGGTTCCGATGGACGTGCTCGACGAAGGTGTTCGCCGCGTCCTTTCGGTAAAGGATGCGATCGGGCTGTTCGACAATCCCTACCGCTCGCTCGACCCCGCCGTCGAGGCCGACACGTCGACGAACGAGGCGCATGCGGCACTGGCGCGCGACGGCGCGCGCCGTTCGATCGTGATGCTGAAGAACGACGGCGTGCTGCCGCTGAACAAATCGGGGACGAAGATCGCACTGATCGGGCCGTTCGGTGCCGACATCGACAACCTCGAAGGATGCTGGACGCTCTTCGGCGATGCGCGTCGTCACGTGAACATCGAGACGGGCATCCGCGACGCGCTCGGCGACGACGCCTCGGTCGAGGTGGTCGCCGGCTCCGGTATCGAGGCGGCGATCGAAGGCGGCATCGAAGCCGCCGTCGCCGCGGCGCGCCGCGCGGACGTCGTGCTGCTCGCCATCGGCGAGCCGCAGAATTATTCCGGCGAAGCGCAGTCGCGCACGCAGATCATCGTGCCGCCTGCGCAGCAGGCGCTCGCGGACGCCGTGATCGCGGCCGGTACGCCGGTCGTCGTGCTGCTGAAGAACGGCCGCGCGCTGGCGCTTACGGGCAAGGTGCGCGACGCCAGCGCGATCCTCGTCACGTGGTTCCTCGGTAGCCAGACCGGTCCGGCCATCGCCGATGTGGTTTTCGGCGACTACAACCCGGCGGCGCGACTGCCCGTCAGCTTCCCGCAGGATGCCGGCCAGCAGCCCTATTTCTACAACCACCCGCGTACCGGTCGTCCCGAACTGGCCGACCAACCGCCGGCGTTCAAGTCGCGGTACCGCGAGATCACCTTCGACGCCCTGTACCCGTTCGGGCACGGCCTGAGCTACACGACGTTCGCGTACACGGCACCGGAGGTACAGGCCAGCATCGGCTGGAACGAGACCATCGCGGTGTCCACGACCGTGACGAACACCGGCAAGGTCGCCGGCGAAGAGGTGGTGCAGCTCTACATCCACGACCGCGTCGCCAGTCGCGTCCGGCCGGTGCGTGAACTGAAGGCGTTCCGGAAGATCATGCTCGCACCGGGAGAGTCGGAAGACGTGTCGTTCGAACTCACGCGACGGGACCTCGCGTTCACCCACCGCGACGGCACCACCTTCGACGCCGAGCCGGGCGAGTTCGACGTCTGGATCGCGGGCTCATCGGCCTCCGGCGAAAGCGCGCGCTTCGTGCTCCGCGATTCCTGACGGCTTCGCCCGCGGACGCGGCGAGGGACTCTCGCACGGCCGCCATCCGACGCCACCGCTAAAGCCGGCTCGGTAGCCTCCCTACGGTAGGCGCTCCCCACCCAAGGAGCGTCACCCATGACACCACGCGTTCGTCCTCTTTCCCTTGCCATCGCCGCCGCGGCACTGGCGCTGACCGTGTGCCGCACCGCCGCGGCGGAGACCACCCCCTACGCTCCGGTCATAGCGTGGGGACCCTGTTCGCCGGAGCAGGTCGACGAGGGCTCCATCGACGAACTGGGCGGCCGTCTCGAGTGCGGCAGCATGAAGGCGCCGCTGGACGACGACGCGCCATTGCCCCAGCTCGTCGATGTCGGCGTCATACGCGTCAAGGCGGGTAACGCCGCCGCCCGACAGGGCTCCCTCTTCCTCAACTTCGGCGGCCCCGGCGGGAATCCCCTTAACGACCTGCCTGTCTTGGCGCAGGTCTGGTCGCAAGCGGAAGACGACGGCTCGCCTCGCGCTTACCGGCGCCGGCTCGCCGACCGCTACGATCTGGTCGCCGTCGTTCCTCGCGGACTTCGCGGCGGCGTACGATTCACCTGCAGCGAGCCCGAACCGAGCGTCGGGGACCCCTCGTTATTCGAGAGCGACGAGGATTGGATCACGGCCATCTACGGCGGTATACGTTTCGCCGACAGCTGCGCCGCCGGAATGCATGCGAGCGTCGGTACGCTCGGTCACGTGCGCGACATGGAACGCGCCCGGGCCGCCCTCGGTGAGCCGACGTTGAACTTCCTAGGGTACTCGTACGGCACGTGGGTCGGCGCGTTCTATGCCGCTACGTATCCCGAGCATGCGGGCCGCATCGTCCTCGACTCTTCCGTCAACTTCCGAAGCACGTTCGAACACCACTTCGAAGCGGTCACGAACGAGCGCAGCGCGTCCTTCCGTCGTGAGGCGCTCCTGCCGGCCCTTGCCGAACCCGCCTACGGCGTCGGCAACGACTCGGCCGACGTCATCAACCGCCTGCGCGACATGCCTCTTTGGGCGCGCGCAGCTTGGGCCCGCGACATCGAAACACCCGCTCAGCTTGCCGCCGTGCTCACCCTTGCCGAGTGGATCGCCAAGGACCCCGACATCGAACCCGCGGCCCTCGTCGATCGGGTGACACGCCATCGTTTCAGTCACCTACCAGCCGTGGATGAAGCGATTCGAGAGGCGGCGAACCGGTATGCGTCCATGCTTCGGTTGGTCGGGTCGGCGAGGTCGTCGGAGCAAGAAGACGCAGACCGGCCCCTGCTCGATCAGCACGTCTACCTCGGCGTCGTGTGTGGTGATTCCGCGTGGAATCCCGACATCAAGACAGTGCGGAGACGTGCGCAGGAGATCGGGGAGACGCAGCCGGAGTCCCATGCCGGGTTTCTCGCCATGAACCTCGTCTGTCGGCAGTGGCCTATCCCTACCCAGTGGCGGCCACCCCTGAGCGCCCTGTCGTCGGCGCCGCCCATGCTCATGGCGCAGGCCGAATTCGACCCCGCCACGCCTCTGGTCACCGCGCGGGAGGCATTCACTGGGACGCCGGGCACCTACATGGTGATGGCACGCGGAATGCGCGCGCATGGCGTGTTCAGCGCGTCGAGCACGCCTTGCGTCGAGGAGACGGTGGGCGACTATCTGCTGGATGGCGTGCTCCCGAAGGAGCACGACATCCAATGCGATTACGAGCCGGACCCGGCCGACGCCGTGAACGAGCGTACGGGCGCGGGCGATTCGTTGCAGGCATTGCGCGAGCGCCTGCGGCGAATACTGGAGAAGAGCTGAGCCCAGGCAACGCGGGAGCCGAGACCGGGACGAGCGCTCGGTCCCGGCCTTTCGAATGCTCGGCGCCCGCACGTCGCCGGTGTGCTTCGCCTGTCACGTCGCATGACGGCGACGCCCGCGGACACGACGAGGCTCATTCGTACCAATGCGCTGCACGTTCGCCGCTGATGCCGGCTCGACGCCGTCCTTAAGGTGAGCGCTCCCCCCCAAGGAGCGTCACCCATGACACCACGCGTTCGTCCTCTTCCCCTCGCCGTCGCCGCCGCCGCACTGGCGCTCACGGTTTGTCGCACCGCCGATGCGGCATCGACCGCGGCGGATCCCGCCATCGCCTGGACCTCCTGCGCGGCCGAATTCGTCGATGCCACGTTCATCGACGCCCTCGGCGACCGGCTCGAGTGCGGCGTCATGAAGGCACCGCTCAGCGAGGCCGAGGCGCTGCCGCGTCTAATCGACGTCGGCGTCGTGCGGATCCGGGCGGGCAAACCCGAGGCGAGGCAGGGCTCCCTGTTCTTCAACTTCGGCGGGCCCGGCGGCAACCCGCTCAGCTTCCTTCCCCTCTACGGCTACGTCTGGTCGGAAACCCCGGACGATGACTCGCCCGCCGCCTACCGACGTCGCATCGCCGACCGCTACGATCTCGTCGCCGTCATCCCGCGTGGGCTGCACGGCGGAGAGCGCTTCACGTGCAAGGATCCCTACCCCTACTTCATGCACGATCCCGCCGTCCGCCGCAGCGACGACGACTTCCTGCAGTTCATCGAATCGGGCACCGCGTTCGCCCATGGCTGCGGCGGCGAAAATGGCATGCCCGCCAGCGCGGGAACACTGGGCCATGTGAAAGATATGGAGCGGGCGCGAGTCGCCCTGGGCGAATCCAGGATGAATTTCCTGGGGATCTCCTACGGAACGTGGGTGGGCGCGTTCTACGCCGCGACCTATCCGCAGCACACCGGCCGCATGGTGCTCGATTCGTCGATGAACTACGCGGGCACCATCGAACAGCAGTTCGACGACCAGCCGGCGGAACGCAGCGACCTCTTCCGCCGCCTGGCACTGCTGCCTGCGACGTCAACGCCCGCCTATGGTCTCGGATGCGATCCGGATGCCGTGATGCGACGACTGGGCGACATGCCGCCACTCGCGCGCGAGGCCTGGGCCTCGTCGATCACCACGCCTGCGCAACTGGCGGCGGCGCTCACGATGGCCGACTGGATCGGCGACGAGGCCAGCGTGACGGCGGCCGACCTCATCGAACGCGCCGGGGTGCACCACTTCAGCGAGGAGGCCGACGTCGACGACGAGATCCGCAAGGCGGCGATCGAGCTGGCACCGACGATCCGCCCGAAGCCCACGTCGTTCATCGACTGGAATGTGTATTACAGCGTGATCTGCGGCGATACGCCGTGGCAGCGCGACCTTCGTGGACTGCGGACGCTGGCGAACGAGATCGGCACGACGAGGCCCGAGGCTTCGGGTGCGGGCATCAGCGCCGCGCTCGCCTGCAGGGCCTGGCCCAACCCCACCCAGTGGCGACCGCTCCTCACTTCGCTGTCGGAGGCGCAGCCATTGCTTCTCGTGCAGGCGGAGTTCGATCCTGCCACGCCGCTGAAGCTCGCACGCAAGGCATTCGAAGCATCGCACGATGCATACATGGTCACGGCGCGCGGCATGCTTGGCCACGGCGTCTTCGGCATGTCGGACACGCCCTGCATCGAGGCCTCGGTCGGCGATTATCTGCTCGACGGCAAGCTTCCCACGTCGCACGACACGCAATGCGACTTCGTTCCGACCGTCCGCGCGACGGAAGAGGGGCGTTCGGACGAGCGTGACGCCGTGCGAATGGCTCAGGACGAGCTGCGACGGATGCTCCGCCATAGCTAAGCGAGTCGGGCAAGGCCGACACGATTTCTCGGCCTTGCCCTCTGTCTGACCCGGCGATGGGAACCTACGGTAGCGCTCCGCTTCCGTGGACCCTTCGAATGACGTTCCTCAGAACATGTTTGCTTTCCGCGAGCCTGGCACTCGCGACCCTGTCGCCCGCCGCGAGCGTGGCAACCACCGATGAACTGGCACCGGGATCGATCGCCTGGGCGGCTTGCACCGATGACCTGGTCGACGCCGAGTGGAGGGATGCCTGGGGACCCAGGCTCCAGTGCGGAACCCTCTCCGTGCCCCGTGCCTACGGCGCGCCCGAATCCGGCTCGGTCGACATCGGTCTCGTCCGCGTGCGCGCGGGTGAGATGTCCCAACGACAGGGCACAATGTTCTTCCATTTCGGCGGCCCCGGTGCGAACCCGCTCGACTTCCTTCCGCAGGTGGCTGCGACGTGGGCGCTCGCCTCGCCGGATAGCGCCATCGACGGGGACAAGCGTCGTCTTGCCGACCGTTACGACCTGTTGGCGATCGTTCCGCGCGGACTGCGCGGCGGTCCGCGCGTCACCTGCGGGACACCGCCCGGCTTCAGCGGTGGCCCCGATCCCACCATCGACCTGGCGGACTGGAACTGGTCCGCATTCGTGCGCGAAGCGCGCGATTTCGCGACGGCATGCTCCGCCGACGCGGTGCAGAGCACGGTGAACACACATACGCACGTCCTGGACATGGAGAAGGTGCGCCGCTCACTCGGCGAGCCGACGGTCCATTTCCTGGGGGTGTCCTACGGCAGCTGGGTCGGCGCGTTCTATGCCGCCCTTTTTCCAGGCCATGTCGGACGGATGGTGCTCGACTCGTCGATGGACTACACCGGCACGTTCGAGCAACAGATCGACAGCCTTGCCCCCGAAACACACGACCTCCTCCTGCGCCGCGCGGTACGGCCCGCGTTGCGCGACCCTGCCTACGGTTGGCGCGAGCGAACCGAAGCCAGCGTGCTGGATGCCATTCGCGCCGTACCCGGTGAAGCGCTCCGCGCATGGCTGGGCGGCATTGAAACGCCCGACGAACTGGTGGCCATGCTCTCGCTCGCGGAATGGATCCGCGAAGTGCGCGCGACATGGACGGATGCCGAACGGTGGGCGGACGTTCCCGCGCAATTGACGCGACGCGCGCAAGACCACGCGTTCAGTACCGACGCGGCGACCGACGCGCGAGTCCGCGATGCCGCCGCCGAGCTCATCGACCGGCTCGATTCGCCGCAGGCGCCGTCGTCCATGACCGATATGGCCGTCTACTTCGGCACCACGTGCGGCGACGGCCGCTGGACGAAGGACCTCAAGCAGCTTCGCCACCTTGCCGGCGTGCTCGGGCAGCACTATCCCCTGCACGGTGGCGGGCCCGTACTCACCGGCCTCATCTGCCGGTTCTGGCCCTATGCTCCGCGCCTGACCATCCCGACACGGCGCCTCGCGGAATCGGTTCCGCCAATTCTCATGGTGCATGCCGAGTTCGATGTCATCACGCCCATCGACGGTGCGTGGCGCGCTTTCGAGGGAACACGCGACGCTCGCATGGTGGTCGCGCAGGGCATGGTGGGTCACGGTGTATTCGGTATGTCCGACACCCCTTGCGTGGAGCACACGGTCGGCCGTTTCCTGCTGACGGGCACGCTCCCGGACGAGCGCATCACGGCGTGCCCGTTCGTGCCGCGGGCCGCGGGCCGCGAGGAACGTGCGGCGGATGGCTGGCCGTCTCTCGACAGTATCCGCGCGACCCTGCGCGAGCGACTGCGGCGAAGCTGACGCCGTCGCCGGTCCCGCCACGTACCTTCGTACGATGCCACCCGGGGTGCACGACGCGCATAATCGTCCACGACATTCCTCAGGAACCCATCGATGAAAGAGCTCGAAGGCAAGGTCGCCCTCGTCACGGGCGCGGCCAGCGGCATCGGTCGCGCCATCGCGACGGCTTACGCGAACGCGGGCGCGCGGGTCATCGTCGCCGACCTGGCCATCGATGCCGCGCGCGAAGCGGCGGCGTCGATGGCCAACGGCGCCCTCGGCATCGCGATGGACGTCGCCGACGAGGCGCAGGTCGACGAGGGCTTCGCGCGGACGGCGCGCGACATCGGTCCCGTCGACATCCTCGTCAGCAATGCCGGCGTGCAGATCATTTCGCCGCTGGTGGAATTCGCGTTCGCCGACTGGAAGCGCATGCTCGCCATCCACATGGACGGCGCGTTCCTCACCAGCCGCGCCGCGATGCGGCAGATGATCGCCTCCGGGCGAGGCGGCTCCATCATCCTGATGGGCTCGGCGCATTCGCACGTCGCGTCGAAATTCAAGGCGCCGTACGTCGCGGCCAAGCACGGTCTGCTGGGGCTCGCGCGGGTGATCGCGAAGGAAGGCGCGCCCGACAACATCCGTTCGAACGTGATCTGCCCCGGCTTCGTGCGCACGCCGCTCGTGGAGAAGCAGATCCCGGAACAGGCGCGCGAACTGGGAATCAGCGAAGACGAGGTGGTGCGGAACGTCATGCTGCGCGATACCGTCGACGGCGAGTTCACGACGCTGGAGGACATCGCCGAGGCCGCGCTGTTCCTCGCCGGCTTCCGTTCGAACGCGTTGACCGGGCAGTCGCTCGTGGTCACGCACGGCTGGCACATGCAGTAGGCGCGCGACATCTTCGATGCGGGCGCAGGCGGACGCGGTGCTGGCGTCCGTCCTGTCGCCGCGAGGGCGTGGACGACGCGTGCGGAAGAAGTCGGCGTCTGCGTGTTCGCCGCGGCGGTCGCTACGCTACCGGCGCCCACACGGGCACCTCCGGCCGGCAAGCCCGCCGGGGTCCACCCTGGACATGGATCGCCATGAAGACCATCGTTTCCCTCACGCTCCTCGCCGGAGCACTCGCGGCCGCGCTCCCCGCCGCCGCGGAATCCGTCGCCCCGCTTTCCTGGACGGCCTGCGGGGCGGCCGCCCCTGACGTCGCGTCGCGAACCGAATGCGCCCGCCTTATCGTGCCGCGCGACTACGCCGATCCGACCTCCGGCACGCTGGAGCTCGACGTGGTGCGGGTCGTCGCGGACAGCGCCCGCGGCGACCGCCACGACGGCACGCTTCTGCTCGAGCCCGACGAATTCGCCGATCCCGTCCGTGTCGCGGTGCCCGCCATGGCCGCCTCGTGGCGGGCGGGGGATGACGCGTGGCGCGAACTATCGCGCCGGATGGACCTCGTCGGTCTCGCGCCCCGACGCATGGACGATGCGCAAGGACACGATTGCCTCAGCGCGACCGCGGCCTTGCCGCGGCATCGCACGCTCGGCATCGACATGACCGATGCCAACTTCGCCGCGGCCGATCAGCTGGCCGTCGCGATCGCCGCCGCATGCCGCAACGATCCCATGCATGACCGCATCGGAACCGAGCCGCGTATCGCGGACATCGAGCGCCTGCGCGAGGCGCTCGGGCAGGAACGACTGCACATCCTCGCCACCGGTCGCGGCGGTTGGGTGGCGGCCCGATACGCCGAGCGACATCCTCGGCACGTCGATCGCCTCGTGCTCGACGGAAGCTGGGATATCGACGGTTCGGTCGCCGAGGCCATGGAGGCCCGCATCGCCGAGCGCGGCCGCACACTGCGTCGCGCGATCTCGGATCTCGTCGAGGCACCGGCGCGTTACGGCTGGGGAAGCGACGCCGCCGACGTACGCGCACGCATCGCTCGTATCCCGCCGGCATGGCGCGCGGCGTGGGGGCCGGGCATGGTCGACGCGGTCCACGTCGCCGCGGCCCTCGCCATGGGACGCCAGCTCGATGCGGACGCGGGCCTCACGGCGGCGGCGCTCGGCGACGCGCTGGCAACGGCGCCGCTTGCGCCGGATGCGGTCATCGCCCGCGACGTGCGGGCCGCCGCGGCTTCGCTGCTGGCGGCCGGCGATCGCCAGGGCGATGCCGACGCCTACGGATTCGGCCCGCGCGCCGTTGACGCGGCGCCGGCACGGATCGCGAGCGTCTTCGCGGCGCGTTGCAACGATGGCTACTGGGGCGCCGACAGCCGCTACTGGCACGAACGCATGCGCGAACTCGACGCGTCGTGGCCGGGCAGCGTCGGCAACGAGCTCTTTCAGGGCATGGTGTGCAGCTACTGGCCGGGCGCATTCGGGCCGTCGTCGGTCCCGGTGCTGATGCGGTCGTTCCTGATGGTGCACGCGGAGTTCGACGCCGAAGCGCCGCTGCGCGGCGCCGCCATGTCGATGCAGACGCACGCCAACGCGAAGCTCGTTGTCGCGCGTGGATTACGCGGGCACTCCGTCGCCACGCGTCACGACCGTCCCTGTGTGAGCGGCGCCGTGGCGCGCTATCTCGGCGAAGGCGTCTTGCCGTCGATGCCGCTGACGAACTGCCGCCCACCGGAGAATCCGCCGGCGAAGTGATCTCGCCGGGCGGCGTCCGACTCGTGCGACAACGTCAGAACATGATCTGGGCGCGCACCTCGAGGATGCGCGGATCGGCGCGTACGTCGCGCCGATCGCTCACGGCGCGCACATAGTTGGCCTGCAGCTTCAGGTATTTCGTGACGTACCAGTTGGCGCCGATCGTCCAGTCGTGCTCGGTGCCGCCGAGCACCGGGCCGTCGTCCAGGTCGAGCGTGCTGTAGCGAAGCAGCACCTCGACTGCTCCCCAGGGTCTTTTCGGAACGACGTCCGCGTTGTTGCCACCGCTGTAGCCACGCGCTTCACCGGTCAACACCCAGCTTCCGAACGCGTACCAGCCGTGGGCCCTGTACGCCGGTTTGTCGACGAGCTTCACGCGGGCGTCGAGGTATTCGCCCTGCACGGACCACGGGCCACCGATCCACAGAAGTTCGGTACCCCGCCGGTCGACGTGGTCGGCGACGGCGAGCACACCGGTGTCCACGAGACGCGTCGTGGCGAGCCCCGCCTCGGGCACGGCCCGCAGACGAATACCGGGCGGCGTGTAGCGACCGCGGCCGTCGGTACTGCCGTAGGGAACTTCGCGCGACGCCGAGATCCCGAGATGCAGGACGTCGCCGGGATCGTTGCGCGGCGTCCACGCCGCGCGGCCCGCCACCATGCGGCCGTCGAGTTTCCCCTGCAGATTGCCGCCGTTGTAGTAACCCAGCTGCAGCAGGTACCGCTTCCGTGTCAGGGCCCAGTCCACGCCGACGCGCCGGTTGGCGTAAATGGCCTGCATGGGAATCGACGCTTCGAGGAACGACGTGCTGCCGGTGTTCGTGTTGCCTTCGAAACCCACGGGTGTCTTCGTGAAGCCGACGCGCACGGCGCCGAGATCGTTGCCGGCCACGGCTTTGGTCTGCAGCCGGAAGAACACGTCGAGCCACACCTTCGCCTGGAAATCGAACAGACCCATGGCGTCGTAGACGCCCTTCTTCTTCACGAAGAATCCCAGCTCCTTCCGCCGGAAGCTTTGCGCATTTTCGTAAAGATTGCCGTCGTGCGAGAAGCGATCGACGTCGTACTGGTACTTCAGCATGAGGCCGAGATCGGTGCCGTCGGCGAAGACATGATGGGTCGGCCAGTGCTCGCGCCAGCTGAAATCGGCGGTTCTGGCGGCGAAAGGCGCCAGCAACGCCAGCGCGCCGATGATGAACGTCTTCAAGGATCCTTGCCCCTTCCAGGGCGCGCTACGGAGGTTGGCGCGCGAGTCAGCCCCCGACCTTACCCTGCGCGGAAGACGCCGATCAATCCGGCGCGCGACTCAGCGTTTCGGAACCAACCGGATCTCGAACACCTTCGGCCAATGCTTGCCGGTGACGAACAGGCGGTCGTGCGCGTCGTCGTAAGCGATGCCGTTGAGCACGTCGTCCATCGGATTGTCGAGCTTCGAGACATCGAGCAGTCCGGCGAGATCGATCCAGCCGACGACATGGCCCGTCTTTGGATCGATGCGCGCGATGCGTTCGGTCTGCCAGATGTTCGCGTAGATCTCGCCCTTGACCCACTCCAGCTCGTTGACCTGCCGCACAGGCTTCCCGTTCGCGGTGACGTCGATCGACCCAGTGCGCTGGAAGCTGGCCGGATCCAGCACGCGGATGGTCGGCGTGCCGTCGCTCATGTAGATGTGCGTCGCGTCGCGCGTCAGCGCCCAGCCTTCGCCGGGATAACGAAAGCCGCCCGCGAGTTTCATCGTGGCCTTGTCGTAGACGAAGGCCACGCCGTCCTGCCAGGTAAGCTGCACGAGTTTCGTGCCCGAGGCGATGATGCCCTCGCCGAAATAGCCCTTCGGCGTATCGACCTGCTGCACCACCTCGCCGGTGTCGAGGCGGACCTTGCGCACCGTCGACGCGCCGAGTTCACCGGTGCTCTCGTAGAGGAACCCGTCTTCATAGAAGAGACCTTCGGTGAAGGCGCCCGGATCATGCGGAAATTCGCGCACGATCTTGTACCCGTAGACCGGGATCGTCGCCGCGGCAAGCGAGGGGACGCACGCGAGAGATAGAACGACCGCGGCGAGGCGGAGATACGGGAACCTGGGCACGAGAGACTCCATGGCGGACGGCGCATGATAAGAAAAAGGGGCGCCGGAGCGCCCCTTTTCGTCGCACGCACCCGATCCGGAAGGATCAGATGGCGTAGTACATCTGGAACTCGAGCGGATGCGTGCTCGCGCGGTAGCGCGTGACTTCCTGCATCTTCAGCGCGATGTAGCCGTCGATGAAGTCGTCGGTGAACACGCCGCCCGCCTTGAGGAACTCACGATCCTTGTCGAGCGCGACCAGCGCCTCGTCGAGGCTCGCGCACACCTGCGGGATGTTCTTCTCTTCTTCCGGCGGCAGGTCGTAGAGATCCTTGTCGGCCGGCGCACCCGGGTCGATCTTGTTCAGGATGCCGTCGAGACCGGCCATCATCAGCACGGTGAACGTCAGGTAGCCCGACTGCATCGGGTCCGGGAAGCGGATCTCGATGCGGCGACCCTTCGGGCTCGACACGTACGGGATGCGGCACGAGGCCGAGCGGTTGCGCGCCGAGTAGGCGAGCATGACCGGTGCCTCGTAACCCGGGACGAGGCGCTTGTAGCTGTTCGTCGTCGAGTTGGCGAACGCGTTGATGGCCTTGGCGTGCTTGAAGATGCCGCCGATGTACCACAGCGCGGTCTGCGAGAGGCCACCGTAGAGGTCGCCCGCGAAGAGGTTCTCGCCGTTCTTCGACAGCGACTGGTGCACGTGCATGCCCGAGCCGTTGTCGCCGACGATCGGCTTCGGCATGAACGTCACGGTCTTGCCGGCCTGGTGCGCGACGTTCTTGATGACGTACTTCATCGTCATCAGTTCGTCGGCCTTCTTCACCAGCGTGTTGAAGCGCGTGCCGATCTCGCACTGGCCGGCGTTCGCGACTTCATGGTGGTGCACTTCCACCACCTGGCCGAGCGACTCCAGCACCTTGCACATGTCGGCGCGCAGGTCGCCGAGGCTGTCGACCGGGCTGACCGGGAAATAGCCGCCCTTCACGCCCGGACGGTGGCCGGTGTTCGTGCCGTCGTACTTGTAACGCGAGGCCCACGCGGCTTCTTCCGAGTTGATCTCGTAGAACACGCGGCCCATGTCGTTCTGCCAGCGGATCGAGTCGAAGATGAAGAACTCGGGCTCCGGACCGAAGAACGCCGTGTCGGCGATGCCGGTGGACTTCAGGTACGCCTCGGCGCGCTTCGCGATGGAACGCGGATCGCGGCCATAGGCCTGCATGGTGCTCGGCTCGAGCACGTCGCAATGCATGATCAGCTGCTTGTGGGCGCTGAACGGATCGAGGTGCGCCGTTTCCGGGTCCGGCATGAGGACCATGTCCGACTCGTTGATGCCCTTCCAGCCCGCGATCGACGAGCCGTCGAACATCTTGCCGTCTTCGAAGGTGCCTTCGTCGATGGCATGCGAGGGGAACGTCACGTGATGGTGCTTGCCGAGGATGTCGGCGAAGCGCAGGTCGACGAACTCGATTTCCTCGTCCTTGATCAGGTTCAGCACTTTGGAGACGGCGGACATACAAACCTCGAATGGGTGTTGGGCTTCGGGGACGGAGCAAACGGTGTGCCAGCGCCTCCGCGTCTCGCGGACCGGCCTGGGCCAAGCCCCGGCATCATAGACCGGGCGGGGCGGCCATGTGCAAATGCACCGACATGGTGCAACGGGACGATTCTTGCACCTCCACCGGTCCGATGTCGGCGGCTCGCGACGTAACGGGATTTACGCTGGCACCATGCGGCGGTTCCCGCCCCCCGGCCGCCGCCATGCGCTTCGCCCTCCTCGCATCCTTCATCGCTGTCGCCACGTCCGGCGCTACGGCGGAAACCGCGCCCCGCACCTGGGCCAACCCGGTCGACATCGACTACCGCTACAACTTCGAGCAGATGAACGAGGGGATCTCGTATCGCACGGGCGCGGATCCGGCGATCGTCCGGTACGACGATGCGTACTACCTGTTCCAGACGCTGGCCGACGGGTACTGGATGTCGAAGGATCTGGTGGACTGGCGCTTCGTGAAGCCGGATCACTGGCCCTTCGACAGCGAGGTCGCGCCGGCGACGCTCGTGGCCGACGGCAAGCTGTTTCTCATGCAGTCCGCGTTCGCGCCGCGGCCGCTGATGGTCTCGACCGATCCCGCGCATGGGCGCTGGTCGTTCTGGACGCGGCAGTTGCCACCGGTGCCAGGCGCGACGCAATACGACGAAACCGGCACGCGAGTTGCCAACGGACCGCTGCCGCCAGGGCCGTGGGATCCGGGCCTGTTCCGGGACGACGACGGCCAGGTCTACCTCTATTGGGGTTCGTCGGACAGGCACCCGCTCTACGGTGCGCGGGTGGATCTCCGCCTCCACTCCGACGAGGGCGAGGGCGAGGGCAAGCGGCTCGCATTCCTGACGACGCCGGCGGCGTTCATCCATCTGGATCCCGCGAATCACGGCTGGGAGCGCTTCGGCCCCGATCACACCTTGGGCGACCGGCCCGCGTACATGGAGGGCGCATGGATGAACCGGCACGGCGACCGCTATTACCTGCAGTACGCGGCGCCCGGCACCGAGTACAACGTCTACGGCACCGGCGTTTACGTCGGCAGGGCGCCGCTCGGACCGTTCGAATATGCCCCGTACAACCCCGTGGGCTACAAGCCGGGCGGCTTCGTCACGGGCGCGGGCCATGGCTCGACGTTCGAAGACGCGATCGGCAACGCCTGGAACGCGGGAACCGCGTGGCTCGGCGTGAACTGGACGTTCGAACGTCGCATCGACCTGTTCCCTGCCGGCTGGCATGACGACGGCCAGATGTGGATCGATACGCGATTCGGCGACTTTCCCCAGCGCATGCCGGATCACAAGCTGCGCGACGGGGAAAGCACGTTCACCGGATGGATGCTGCTGTCGTACCGCAAGCCCGCTATCGCGTCCTCTTCGCTGCCGGACCACGCCGCGTCCACCGTGACCGACGAAAACCCGCGCTCGTTCTGGGTGGCCCGCGACAACACGGCTGGTCAAACGCTCACGGTCGACCTGCGTGGCACGCCCACCGTGCGCGCCGTACAGGTGAATTACGCCGACTACCGATCGGATCGCTACGGCGACGCTCCCGATCTCGTGACGCAATTCGTACTTCAGGGTTCACTCGATGGCCGCCGGTGGAACGTGCTCGCCGATCTCTCGAACGAGTCACGCGATCGACCCAATGCGTACATCGAACTGACACACCCGACGAAGCTCCGTTATGTGCGCTATGTGCATAAACATGCCGGCGCGAAGCATCTTGCGATCTCGGATCTGCGGGTCTTCGGAAACGCGGAAGGTCCCGCGCCCGCCGCGCCCATCCGTGTCACGGCGACGCGCGGCGCCGATTCCCGGGAGGCCACGATCTCGTGGGCGCCCGTCGGGGGCGCGGTGGGCTACAACGTTCGCTGGGGACTCGCCGCCGATCGCCTTCATGCCACGTACCAGCGTTTCGCGGACCAGCCCACATCGTTTACGCTTCGTGCTCTGAACAAGGGCGTTCGCTATGTCGTGGCCGTGGAGGCGTTCGACGAGCGTGGCGTTTCGGCCTTGTCGCAGACCGTTGTCATCGCTCCGTAGCTTTCGCGCGCGAGCGCGCTCCCGCCCGACGGCGGAAATCGTTCCACTTCCCTGGGTTTTCGCATGACCAACCGACACGACGACGATACGCCCGACGAAGGACGTCGACGCCTGCTTGGCGGCATGGCAACGACCGGCGCGCTGCTCGCGCTCGGTGGCCTCGATGCCGCGGCCGCCGACGGCAAGCTCGCCCCGACGCCGGCACCGGGCGGCAAGGCACTCGACGCCCTGCTCGCGAAGCACATCCACAACGTCGTGGTGATCTACGCCGAGAATCGCAGTTTCAATAACCTCTTCGGTGACTTCCCCGGTCTTCAGCAGCCGCTGAGCGCCGTGCCCGCCGAGCGGCTGGTGCAGCGCGATCGCGACGGAACGCCGCTGAAGACGCTGCCGCCGATCTGGGGCGGAATGGTGCCGCACGAACAGGTCGTCGACCACAAGACGTACAAGATCGGCGAGAAGGACATCACCGGCCTGCCGAACGCGCCGTGGGCGCTGCATACCGGCGACGGCACGCCGCTGCCGCACGGCCTGGTCACGCGCGACCTCGTGCATGCGTTCTACAACAACCAGCTGCAGATCAACGGCGGAAAGAACGACGGCTTCGTCGCCTGGGGCGACAACGGCGCGCTGACCATGGGCCACTACGCCAGCGCACCGGTCCATCTGCGTCTCTGGCGGCTCGCCGAGCAGTTCACGCTGTGCGACAACTTCTTCATGGGCGCTTTCGGTGGCTCGTTCCTCAACCACCAGTACCTCGTCGCCGCGCGCCCGCCGTTCTATCCGAATGCCGACAAGAGTCCGGCGCAGTTCAACATCGCGGTCACGGAAAGCGGCGACCCCACCGATTTCCGCCTGAAGATGGCCGAGGATTCGCCGAAGAGCGCGATGGACGGCAAGCCGAAGTTCGCGCACCACAACACGCTGACCCCGGACTTCTACGCGGTGAACACGATCGGCCCGCCGTACTCGCCGGGCTTCAACGTCGACCGCACGAACCCGCTGCTCGCGGATGCGACGAGCGCCAACACGCTGGTCGCGCAGACGCACAAGCACATCGGCGACATGCTCTCGGCGAAGGACGTCGACTGGGCCTGGTATGGCGGCGCGTTCCAGGCCGCGCTCGATGGCAAGGGCGATGGCGACGACGCCACCTTCCCGCAGACGCCGAACTTCCAGCCTCACCATCAGCCGCTGAATTACTTCGTGTCGCTCGCACCGGGAACCGACGCGCGCAAGCGGCACCTGCGCGACGGCGGACTTGGCGAGACGGCGTCGACGAACCATTTCCTCGCCGATGTCGCCGCCGGCAAGCTGCCGCCCGTGACGTTCTACAAGCCACAGGGCGACCTCAACATGCATGCCGGCTACTCGGACGTCGAGGCCGGCGACCGCCACATCGCGAACGTCGTGCATGCGCTGCAGAAGAGCCCGCAGTGGAAGAACATGCTCGTGGTGGTGACGTTCGACGAGAATGGGGGCTGGTGGGACCACGTCGCACCGCCGAAGGGCGATCGCTGGGGACCGGGCACGCGCATTCCCGCGCTCGTGATCTCGCCGTTCGCGAAGAAGGGCCACGTCGAGCACACCATCTACGACACGGGCTCCATCGCACGCTTCATCACGCGACGCTTCGGACTCGAGAAGCTACCCGGCCTCAAGATGCGCGAGGATGCGATGGTGGCCGCCGGCGGTCCGGCGCCGGGTGATCTGACCGAGACGCTGGCTTTTCCGGCCAAGGCCTGACGGAGCGCCTACGCCGGCACCCTGCCCGCTGCCGCGGGATCGCCGATACGATCGGCTCCCACCAGAGCGGCCCGGCTCTCATTCACCGGCTGGGAGCCGCTACCGAAGGGTGGGAGCCGATCGCATCGGCGATGGGTGCTCGCACCGGTCCCTGTTCAGGGGCCGCCCGTGCCGGCCGGCGCGAAGGTGGCTTCGCGAACCACATCGCGATCATCGCGATGCCGAAATCAGGCACGACGCTCGGCCGTGTGACCCGGCTCGTCCTCTTGCGCGCCGCTTTCACGCGCTGACGCCATCCGCGGCGTCAATCAACCTGTCCGACGCCCGTCGCGGGCAGCCGGTGAAACCACGAGCCCTATGGTCCGCGGCACGTCGCCGGGGGCGCAGTGCACGGCGCAGGCGCATGCGCGAATGACGTGGAAGAGGTCGCAGGCAATTGAGACACTTTTCCGAAAACTTCCATATATCGCACCCGAAGGTTGGCGTACCGTGCCGCTACTTTTCGTGGCGCCGCGCAGCAAGGCGCTGGCTTTCCAAGGAGGGACTATGTACGTGGACGAGTTTCGCGGTCGCTGGCATCAGCCAGTCGGCCGTGTTGGCGGTGTGAGGCTGTGGGCGTCGGGCCTGGCGGCCCTCGTCGTGGCACCGGGTTGCGCAGTCGCGGGTGATGCCGCTGCGGCGCCCTCGCCTACCGAGGCCCTTCTTTTCGCCGAGAAGGGACGCACCGTCTTGGCGTTCAACGAGGCGCCCACCGACCAAGGGTTCGACATGAAGGTGGCGCAGTCCGTAGCCGAACGGGATATGCGGCTCGCGTACATGGTAGCCGTTTCCCGGACTGGCTTACACGACAACGCGGAATCATCCCAAGTGGAGAACGTCGATTGCTTTGGTCTGCCAAACATAAAACCGGAGGCATCCGAACGAGCCGCCGGCATCCGCACCTCGTACGCTCGATGCATGGATCGGGCGGAAGCCAACTTCTTCGCGATCATCGATTGCTCGAATGCGGAGTACCTTTTCCAGGACGGAAGGTTGAATGCCAGCTACAAGAAGAGGATGGCGAGCCTCGGCGAGAAAGGAAAAAAAGAACTCCGTGCCGAGGAGCGGCTATGGATGAAAGCTAGGGACTCGTACTGCAACTCCAACGAATTCGGCGGCGTGACGTTGCGAGCCGTCATCGCTTCCTGCCACATGTTTCAAACCGCGTATCGAGCGATGCCACTCGAACGCTCCGCTAGCTTGCAGGCGAACGCTGCTCGATCTGGGGTGGCTCGGTGATTGCCACGCTTAAGGGCATCGTCGCGATCGCCGTGGTCGCTGTTTACGCCACGCAAGTGAGCGTAAGGGCTGAGACGGCGACACCGCGAAACAGAACGGTTCCCGATGAGGCAGTTCCGTTTGTCCCGCAGGGAGGTGTCGTGAATGACTATGTTGATGTCGAGGATAAAACGCATACGTGGCACCCCCGCGCCCCTGTCTGGCCCGTTTCAACGGTCGCCGAACGGAAAATCCCGGGTGCCCTCAGTACTTCTCCTGGGAGCATCTTGATCGAGGAGGACCATGGCAAATGGGCGATATGGATACTGTCAACACGGCAGCTTGGGAAAAACAGCGCGGTGAACTTCTTCACCGGAGAAGTTCTGAGTCCTGTGTACGTATCGACGGACAGGGGAACGCGGACCTTCACCGACCCCGCGGGCGTCGAGCATGCCCAAGTGCAGGAGCTCGGGCTATCGGAGGCCCCGGATCAGCCTGACGCCCGCGTCGGCCACATTCAGATCAATACAGACTTCGCCATCTTCGACTGCACCGGCTGCGCGGGAGACATCGACTATTCCGAGCGCATTGAGGGCGGCATTCCGGGTGCGTCCGTGTGGAAAAAGGCGCCTGTCTACCCGAATGGGGCGGGCTGGTCGTCGCGGATTAGCGCAGCAGTTGACCTCGGCGACGAGACGCTCCTCTTCATCGGAGGTGGCTTCGCCTTCAGGGTTCACCAGCGCGATTTTACGCCGGTAGGCTCGGCCCCGAGCCTACATGTCGTAGACGAACGATGGCTGGAGGAAGTCATCGAGACCGCGAAGTCAGCCAACGTTGATGTCACTGATGCCTATCTGACTGATCAATTAAGCCGAATGAGACACGGCAAGTAAGCAAGGAGAAAGAATGAATAAGGGACGCGCGGAATTAGGAAAGAATGAGCTGAGGGCAATCGCGTACTTTGCGGTGGGCGTCAGCTCGGAGGGAAGTTTTGCTGGTAGGGACAAGGCATACAAGCTCTCCTTCGCGGGGTATTTCGACGAGAATGGACGCATGTTTCCGGTCGAAAACAGCGGGCTATCGTACGGCACGTTACAAAAGGATCTCGGCCAAGCAGGACGAAGTCACGTGGCTCATTTGCTTGACGCACATCAGGCGTGGGCACGAGCGTATTCGCCCGCGGATGTGCTGGCGGATGATGAGAGAGCTCAAGCGGAGATCGATTTCGCTAGAACGGGTAGGCAGGTCCGGGAAGAGAATGGACGACCTATAAATGTAGCGACAAGAGACAAGATTGATCGGTTCCTTCGTTCAGACGCGGGTCGAGATCTGGTGCATCAGAGCGATAGAGCCGAGGTTGACGGTTTGGTTGACGGGCCGCTTCGACGGCTTGAAGCTACTCCCGCTTTTGAACAGGCTTCTCTGAACGACAAGGTTAGACTGGCTGTAGTCGTCGCAAAGGGATACAACCAAAATCGGGTCAAGACGAACCAGCTGCTCGATCGTATGGCCGATGGTGGCGATCACCCGCGAACGCTCCACGACTTCGAGGACGTGTTCTCATACACCGAGCATTTCTCGGAAGCAATGCGATCGGGTCGAGATGCCGCTCTCAGGGCGGGCGACCTGTTCATAGGCCTCCGTGAATCCAGCCCGTCTAATCCGCTCAGTGCTGCTTGGTCATCGGTGCTCGACGATCCTCTTATGGCGCCTTCAGACGTTGCGAGACATGAAGACGCGGACGTTCCCATTCACCACGCTGCCATCAGGAACCTCTTCCTCGAGCCCAAGCGTGCGAAGGCCTTTCTAGATTCCATCGATCAGGGAATTCCCTATAAGCATGGCTTTCCCCAGCCAGAGGCTGGCCGAAAGGCGACATCTGGTTTCTACACCTCGGGCGCTGAAATTGTTCAGTGGAACGCCGACGGACGTGGCGTCGCCTTTCTCAATGGTTCATGGTCGGAAATCCACAGAAACGAGATAACCCGAGAGCTCAGTCCAGATAGCTCTGTCGACCTGCACTTAACTCGCGACGGCGAGGTTCATCGCATGCTGCAAGTTCGATCCGGAGAAGTCCCCAGGCAACGGGCGGTAACGCGATCGCTAAGGCAAGGCATGACGGGTACCGATGTTCGCGACCTACAGGATGGTCTGGCGCGGCTGCACTACACCGATTCGCGCGGCCGCCCATTGAACCCAGATGGTGATTTCGGCCCGACGACCAGAGCAGCTCTGCAGGCGTTCCAGCGTGACCATCGGCTTGCGGCGGACGGGGTCGCGGGCCCGGCCACGTTCGCGGCGATTCGTGAACTCGTGCGCGAGGAGACGCGTTCGATCGGGGAGCCTCATACCGTCTATCCGGGAATTAACCAACGGTCCGATGCCCTGTCTCCTTACCAAACCCTGCAGCAAGATTCGGTTCCGTCGCTACGAGACTCCGGGGCGACCTGGAACCTGGGCTTTTCGGCAGGTCAGGTCGACGCAAGCCAAGCGCCTACAGTAACCCCGCCCTGCGTGGATCAGCCGATGCTTCAGAGAGGTGATCTGAACAACCTTGGCATGACGGATTCCCGCGCCAGGCATTATGCGGCGCACATTCCTGACGGCTCGAACCCCGGTAGGCGGCTCGGTCACGCCCACCGTCCGGAGGAACCTGCCTTCAGCGTGAAGGATACGCAGAATGCACGGCATTCGATTGGCGACAGCAAATCATGGGCCGAAGCCCATGGTAAATACGAGAGTTTTCGTGCAGAGGAGCAATCGAAGCCGGATGCCCCTCAGGCTATTGGCGAAGAAACTCGATCGATCGAGTGGCGGGCGCCGGTGCGTCAACCACATATGGAACATCAGGCTTCCTATGACGCACGCTCGCTTGCCTCCTTCGGAGAGCGCGAAGCGCGAGCCGAGCCCGGCCGGGATCTCAACGATCCCCGTAATCCAGAGAGTGCCTACCATGGCTTGTACAGCGAGCTGGGTCGCCGAGTTCCCTACGCTTCGGAGGACCGACTCGTGCAGTTCACCGCCGCCTGCCACACCAGCCGGATCACGGCCGACAACCTGAGCATCTGTCACCTGGACGAGCGGAACCTGACGATGGGCTTCCTCGGCAATGGCCCTCTCTCATTGCCCGTTACCGTCGACCTGAAAAAGGCGCCGCCGGAGCCCGAGCAGGCCGTCGCGCAGATCGCGCGGTACGATCAGCAGCAGGCGTTGGTGCGGTCCGAGTACCTGTCCCAGCAGATGCAGCGGAGCAGGAGCGGACCGTCCCTGTGACGTAGCGCACCCGATCTACCCTACCGTTACATCGCGCGCTTCATCACGCGACAGATCGGGCTCGAGACGCTGGCGTTTCCGGGCAAGGAATGGCTGAGCGGCTACACCGACACCCTGCCCGCTGCCGCGGGATCGCCGATGCGATCGGCTCCCACCACAGCGGCCCCGCTTGGGAGGGAGCCGATCGTATCGGCGATGGGTGCTTGCACCGGTCCCTGTTCAGTGGCCGCCCGTGCCGCCCGGCGCGAAGGGTGGTTTGGCGAACCACACCGCGATCATCGCGATGCCGAACATCAGCCCGAAGACCCAGAATACGTCGTTCACCGCGAGGGTCGCCGCCTGCATGTCGACGATGCGGTTCAGCGCGGCGTTGGCGGTCGGCCCCTGCGCACCGAAGGTCTGCAGCCGGTCGAGGTATTCGGTCGTGGCGCGCCCGCCTTCCGTCACGTTCTCGGACAGCACGGCGTGGTGATACGTCGTGCGATGCGAGTACATGGTGGTACTCACGGCGGTGGCGATGCTGCCCGCGAGCGTACGGAAGAAGTTGGACAGGCCCGACGCGCTCGCGACCTGATCGTCGCGCAGGCCCGCGAGGATGATCTGGTTCACGGGCACGAAGAACAGCGCGACACCCGCGCCCATGCACATGCGCGGTATGGCCAGCTCGCTGTATGGCGCGTTCGTGCTCAGGTTCGCCATGTAGAACGACGCCCCCGCGAAGATCGCGAAGCCCACGGTGTTGAGCACGCGCAGGTCGAACCGATTCTGGAAGGCGCCGACGAGTGGCGACATGATGATCGCGAGCACGCCGATCGGCGCCACGACGAAACCGGCCCATGTGGCGGTGTATCCCAGGACCTCCTGCACCCACATCGGCATCACCACCGTGCCACCGAAGAACGCGAACATGCCGAGCGAGAGGCACAGGACACCGACGAGGAAGTTGCGCTTGGTGAGTAGGCGCAGTTCGACCACCGGGTGCTTGTGCATCAGCTCCCAGGCGATGAGGAAGGTCAGGCAGACGACGGCCACGATCGCGAGGATGACGATGTTGGTCGAGGAGAACCAGTCGTCGTCGTTGCCGTTGTCGAGCATGAACTGCAGGCAGCCCACGCCAACCGCCAGCAGGAACAGACCCACCGCGTCGATGGGCATCTTCGCCGTCTTCGACTCGCGATCGCGCAGCAGCGCGTACGTGATCACGAGCGCGAAGATGCCGACCGGTATGTTGATGAAGAAGATCCACGACCAGTGGTAGTTGTCCGTGATCCACCCGCCCAGGATCGGGCCGAACACGGGCGCGACGACCACCGTCATCGCCCAAAGCGCCAGCGCGATGGGTCGCTTGGCCACCGGGTAGTTGTTGAGCAGCAGGGTCTGCGACAGCGGCACCATCGGACCCGACACCGCCCCCTGGCAGAGACGGAACACGATCAGCATCGGCATGCTCTGCGCGAGCCCGCACATGGCCGAGAACACGACGAAGAGCAGCACGGAAATCGTGAACGTGCGCACTTCGCCGAAGCGCTTCGCGATCCAGCCGGTCAGGGGCTGCATCACGGCGCTCGCCATCGAATAGGCGCTGATCGCCATGGTGCCTTCGTTGCTGCTCACGCCGAGGTTGCCGGCGATGGTGCGCACCGAGACGTTGACGATGGAGATGTCGAGCACCTCCATGAACGTCGCGAGCGCGACGCCTGCCGTGAGCAACGCGAGCGCGCCGCCCTTCAGCGGCGGCTTCGCCGGTGCCTGCTTCGCCTCCGCCATCGGTCAGGCGCCGCGTCGGGCCGGTAACGGCTTCGGTGTGGCGTCGACGGTGTTGGCCTTGATGATTTCCTCCGCGCGCTGGTCGGCCTCGCCCATCTCGCGCTCGTAGACGTTGGTCACCGCCAGCGGCTTTGTGCGCGGCGTCTCGGCCAGCACCTTGCCATCGCGATCGTGGGTATCGACGTTGACGTCGGTCGACAGGCCGACGCGAAGCGGATGGCGGCGCAGGTCTTCGGCGTCGAGCGCGATGCGCACCGGCAGGCGCTGCACGACCTTGATCCAGTTGCCCGTCGCGTTCTCGGCCGGCAGCAGCGAGAACGCGCTGCCCGTGCCCGCGTTGAGGCCGACGACCTTGCCGTGGTACTCCACGTCGGAGTACATGTCGGTGCTGATCTTCACCGGCTGGCCGATGCGGATGTGCTCGAGCTGCGTTTCCTTGAAGTTCGCGTCCACCCACAAATCCTGCAGCGGCACGACCGTGAGCAGGTCCTGCCCGGGCTGGATGCGCTGGCCCACCTGCACCTGGCGCCGCGCCGCGTAGCCTTCGATCGGCGAGACGATCGCGTTGCGCCCGTTGTTCACCCACGCGTTGCGGAACTGCGCGCGTGCCTGGATCACGGCCGGGTAATCCTCCACGGTGGTGCCGTCGACCTGCGCATGCGCGGCCGCCGCCTCGCGCTCCGCGGCCTGCAATGCCGCGAGCGCCTGCTGCATCTGGCGCCGTCCCGTGTCGACTTCCTCGGCCGAGACGGCGCGGCGCTCGAGCAGCGGATGACGCCGGTTGTACTCGTCGCGTGCCTGTTCGTACTGGGCGCGGCGCTGGGGAATCGCGGCGTCGGCCTGGTTGGCCTGCTGCATCCGCGCCTGCGCCTCGCGCACGGCCTGCGCTAGCTGGCCTTCGGCGTTCATCAGGCTCACGCGTGCGTCGACCGGATCCAGCCGGATCAACACCTGCCCGGCGTGAACGCGGTCGGTTTCCTCCACCGCCACTTCGACGACGGTTCCCGCGACACGCGAGGAGATCGTCACCATGTCGCCCTTCACGTAGGCGTCGTCGGTGGTTTCGCGTTGCGAGAAGACGAAGATGTACAGCAGGAGCCACGTGAGGCCGGCAAGGATGAAGACGGCCGCGATCACCGACAGGACGATGACCTTCTTCCGCTTCGCCTTCGGGTCTTCCTTCTTGTCGTCGTCCTTCTTGCCATCTTCCTTCTTGTCTTCCTTGCCCTGCTCGCCATCCTTCCCGGCATTCTCGTCCTCGCCCTTCCCGTCGTTCTTCTCGTCATCCGTGTCGTCGTCGCGCTCGCCACGCGGCGAGGCGTCCCCGTACTTGTGCAGGTACTTGTAGCGGTACTTGTACGGCTGCGGCGGCAGGGTGTCGTCGTTGGCGTCGCGCGGGCCTTCGTTTTCGGGAGTCATCGGGTGGAGTCCTTGCCGGCGTCCGCGGCCGGAAGATCGGGCAGGTCGTCGGCGCGGTAACCGCCGCCGAGCGCATGGATGAGGGACAGATTGGCCGAGAGCGTCTGGCTGGCGAGCTGCAGGCGCGCGTCGCGTTGCTGGTCGAGCTGCATGTCCGCGTCGAGCCAGGTACGGTCGTCGATGAGGCCTTTCGAACGGCGGTCCGCCGCCTTGGCCTTCTGCGCGGCGCTGGCATCGTACTGACGGTCCACCTGCGTGCGCTGCGCCGCCAGCGTGGTCAGCGTGGCGACGCCCTGCGCGACCTCGCCGGCCGCCTGCACGACGGCGGCGTCGTACTGGGCCACGGCGGTGTCGAGCTGCGCCTGCGCGCCTTCGTACTGCGCACGAAGACGCCCGCCGCTGAAGATCGGCAGCTGCACGGACGCGCCGATGTTGCCAAGCGTGAGATCCGTCCGCGTGCCGGAGCCGAGGTCGGGATACGTGCGCAGGAATGCGCCCAGCCCGGTAAGGCTGACGTTGGGGTAGTACGCCTTGCGCGCCTGGTCGATGTTCTTCGCGGAGGCCTCGATCTGCCAGCGCGCGGCGGCGATGTCGGGTCGACGCGCCAGCAGGCCGAGACGCGCGTCGGCGGGCAGGCTCGTGTCCGCGACCGGAAGGGGCGACGGCACGAGCGTGCCCAGTTCCTTCGGCGAGACGCCCGCGAGCGCGGCGAGCTGGACGAGATCGAGCTCGGCCGCGCCTTCGAGCCGCGCCACCGAAAGACGTAGCTGCGCTTCGCGGCCATCGGCCTGATCGAGCGCCGTCGGGTCGTCGAGGCCACCACGCACGCGCAGCGCGACCAGCTCGCGATACTGCGTGGCGCTTTCGGCGGCGTGCCTGGCGACGGCGAGACGCGCCTCCTGCGCCTGCCAGTCGAAATAGGTGTTCACCACGTTGTACTGCAGGGACGCGGCGGCGGAGGCGCGTTCGGCTTCCGCGGCGCGCGCCTGGCCCACCGCCGCGGCGACGGCGTCCTTCTGCCGGCCCCACAGGTCGAGGTCCCACGTCGCCAGCGCGCCGGCGACGCCGCTGTTGCTCCAGCTGTTGCCCGGATTGAGCTGGAAGCCCTGCGCGTTGCCCGCCGCGCCCGGCGCTTCACCGCGCACGTCGACGTCGCTGTAGCCGTGGCTGCCGGTCAGAAGACCGCGTACCTGCGGATTCAGCTCCGCGCGCGCCGTGTCCACCGCGCGCAAGGCCGCGCGATAGCGCGCCTCGGCCTGCTCCATGTTCGGCGAGCCGCGCATAGCGACATCGACGATCCGGTCGAGCTGTGCGTCGGAGTAGCTCCGCCACCATTCGGCGGGCGGCCACCCCGCCTTGCCGCCGGGGAGGCCCGCGATGGGCACCTCGTCGCGCGGAACGAAAGCCGGGGGCCGCACCGGCGGTGCGCACGCACCGAGCAAGAGCGCCGCGACGACGACGGCGACGCGCAGGTCACGGCGTCGGCGGCCCGGCGAATGGAGGAGAAACGCCATGGCAGGTCCGTATGGAAAGTTCTTGCGAACCGGACGGGCGAGATGCGCCCTCCGTCACGTATCGGGACGATATCAGCGCCCCGCGTGGGCGCCGCGTGACGGTGCGGGGCGCGCAGCGGCTAAGCTATGCCGTCGTCCCCCACTGGAATCCCCGCCACGTGAACGATCTGCTCAGCGCCATCCTCCTCGGCATCGTCGAGGGGATCACCGAGTTCCTCCCCATCTCCAGCACGGGCCACCTGCTCATCGCCGAACGCTGGCTCGGTGCGCGCTCCGACCTCTTCAACATTGCGATCCAGGCCGGCGCGATCCTCGCCGTGACCTTCATCTACTGGCGCACGCTGTGGAGCTTCGTCGTCAACTGGCGGCGTCCCGAGACGCGCGATTATCTGATGAAGCTCTCGGTGGCGTTCGTGATCACCGCCGTGCTCGGTCTGGTCGTCGCGAAGCTGGGCTTCAAGCTTCCCGAGACCGTGACGCCCATCGCGTGGGCCCTCATCGCCGGCGGCATCTGGATGATGCTGGCGGAGAAGCTTGCGGAAAACCGCCCCGAGCGCGCCGCCATCACGTGGAAGGTGGCGATCCTGGTCGGCCTCGCGCAGATCGTGGCCGGCGTCTTTCCCGGCACGTCGCGCTCCGCCGCGACGATCTTCATCGCAATGCTCGCGGGTACCAACAATCGCGCCGCCGCCACGGAATTCGCCTTCCTCGTCGGCATCCCCACCATGTACGCCGCCACCGGCTACGAGCTGCTGAAGACGTTCACGCACGGCGGCGCGGCGGGCGAGGACTGGACCGGTCTCGGCGTGGCTTTCGTCGTCTCGACCATCGTCGCGTTCGTGGCGGTGAAGTGGCTGCTCGGCTATATCCGCTCGCATCGTTTCACCGCGTTCGCGGTCTACCGCATCGCACTTGGCATCGCGCTGCTGCTGCTCCTTCCCGCCGGAGGCTGACCCGCTTCCGTGGAAAGCACCCGTTACCGGCTGCTGGACCTGACGATCGACCTCGCGCGCCAGCGGGTCGAGCGCGATGGCCGGTGGCTCGACGTGACGGGGCTCAGCTTCCGGCTGCTCGCCTGCCTGCTGGAGCATGCGGACCGCGTCGTCGGCTTCGACGAACTGATGGCCGAGGTCTGGGCGCCGGCCGTGGTGAACGAGGAGACCGTCACGCAGCGCGTGCGCTTGCTGCGCCAGGCGCTGGGTGACGACGCCAGACAGCCGCGTTACGTGCGCACGGTGCGCGGGCGCGGTTACCAGCTGGGCGCCCCGCCCGTGCCGCTGACGAATGGTGGAGCGCATCGCCGCTTCCTCTGGCCCGCCGTCGCCGCCGTCGGCGTGCTCGCGGTCGGAGGCGTCGCCCTGGCGTTCCTCTCGCACGACCGCAAGCCCCCCGCGAGCGCGCAGCGCGACGTGCTCGATCGTGCGCGCTGGTACGCGGCGATGGGCCAGCGGGAGAACAACGAACGCGCGCTCGCCCTGTACGAGCGCGCGTTACGCGACGCGCCGGACGATGTCGACGCGCTCGCAGGCGCCAGTCGCGCCCGTTCCGCCCGTACATGCCTTTACAACGCGAGTGCCGACGAGGCCCGCGAGGGGCTGAAGCTGGCGTCGCGCGCCGTCTCGGTCCGGGCCGACAGCGGCAACGCGTGGTCGGCCCTGGGCTACGCGCGCGATTGCCTCGGCGACATCGCCGGCGCGATCGGCGGCTACGAGCGTGCCGTCCGGCTCGATCCGGAGGACGACGCGAGCCGCGCGTCGGCGGCCTATCTGTACCAGGAGCAGGGCCGCCTCGCGGACGCGCTGCGCGCGAACCTCGACATGCGCGGCGATCCGGCGCGCGTGCGCTTCCGCGAGGTGCAGGTGGCTCGCGAATACGAGCTACTCGGGTTCACCGCGCAGGCGGAAACCCATTACCGCCACGTGTTCGACCTTTCGCCGGACAACGTCTTCGGCAACATCGCCTGGCCCGCGTTCCTGTTCGCGCAGGGACGCCTCGACGACGCGCGCACGGCGGTCGCCGAGTCCCGCGCCCGTGGCACGGCGCGCGCCGAACTCGCCCAGCTCGACGGCGAACTCGCGCTGTCGCGTGGCGACCGCGCCGGGGCCGCGCACGCGTTCGCCGAAGCGAAAGCGTTGCGGCCCGACGCGTCCCTCCCTGCCACGCTCGCGGCATTGCATGGCGAGGCCCCGGTCGATCCGACGTGGCTGCGCGAACGCATCGCCGGGTTGCGCACGGCCCTGCACGACGATCCCTGGCCCGCGAGCCGGCTGGAGCTAGCGCTGTTGCTCGAAGCGGCGGACGACACCGGGGGCGCGCTCGCGGCGCTGTCCGACGCGGTCGAGAGAGGCTGGCGCGACGCCGCTTACCTGCGCGTGTCGCCCCTGTTCGCCTCGTTGCGCCGGGCACCCGCGTTCAACGACGTCGTGGATGCCATCGCACGCCGCGTCGCCGCCGAGCGGCAGCGGGTGCGGGAGGCGCCCTGGTGCCCGCCGGAGCTGGGGTCGCACTAAGCTAGGCCCTACCGCGGCAACGCGGCGAGCACGATGTCCCGGAATATCCCCTGCGACTGCGGATGCGCGAAACCCTGGTTGTAGGCCTGGCTCGTGACGACGGCGACCAGTCCGCGCTCGGGCAGGACGAAGACGTAGTTGCCCCCGTTGCCGCTCATGGCCCAGACCTTCGTTTCCACGCCGTGCACCGGAAAGCGGAACTGCCACCACTGGTAGCCGTAATCCGCATCGTCCCGCGCCTGCGCGCGGACGGTGAGCATCGCGTCGATCCACGCGGCGGGCAGCACCGGCCTGCCCTGCCAGCGTCCTCCGTCGACGGCGAGCTGGCCCAGCTTCGCCAGGTCGCGCGACCGGTAACGCGTGCCGCCACCGCCCATGCCGATGCCTTCGCTCGACGTGTTCCAGCGCACCGCCGTGATGCCGAGCGGGGCCTCCAGCACGTCGTGGGCGAACGCGGCCAGCGGCTGCTTCGTGGCGCGCTCCACCACGGCGCCCGCGACGAAGCTGCCGGCCGTGCAATAGGAGAACGTGCGGCCGTGCGGCGAGTCCTTCGGACGCGTCACCCATGGCGCATAGCCGCGGATCGGGAGGTCGAGCGCGAAGTCGAGCCACCGCTCGGTGACGTACATCCGCTCCTCGTTACCGGACGAGAACGGATTCTCGTCGTCGCATTCCCAGATCGAGCTCATCGTGAGCAGGTCTTCGAGGGTGATGGTGGCCTTCCGCGGATCGGGATGCGCGAGCCGCACCTCCGGGAAGAAGGCGTAGACCGGCGCCTTCACGTCGCGGATGGCGCCGCGCTGGATCGCCGCGCCGACGAGCATCGCCGTGACGCTCTTGGTGGCCGAGCGCACGTCGTTGAGCAGTTCGGGCGAACCGCCGTTGAAGTAGCGCTCGAACACCAGTCGACCGTGGTCGGCGACGACCAGGCTGGTGATCTTCTTATAGGTGCCGTCGGCGACCTTGTCGTCGAGGGTGGCGAGCGTGGCGGTGTTCCAGCCGAGCGTGCCGGCGTCCGCCACGGCCCAGCCGTCGGACGCCGCCCGAGGTGGCTCGTAACGGCCCGCCGCGGCGGTGGACGACACAAGAATCAGGGTGAGAAAGCAGAGGTGACGCGTGATGCGATGCATGGTCCGGGGCTCCGTTGGTGGAGCCCCGAGTCAACCGTGACGGCGTCTGAAGTGCCTGAAACCGCGATGAAGTTTCATGAAGGCGCCATATCGGGGATCAGGCGACGGCCGCGATCTCCATCGTCGGCGGGTTCGCGCGCAGCCGGGCCAGCTCGGCCTGCTGCTGCTCGACCAGCTTGCACTTGGGCTCGCTGGTACGGGTGAACAGTTCGCTGGTCCACTCGATGAAGGCCTGCACCCGGGCCGAGAGGTGGCGCTTCTGCGGGTAGACGATCCACAGGTTGGAACCGGTGGAAATCGTGTCCGTCATGATGATTTCGAGCAGGCCCTTCTCCAGCGCCGTGGCGGCGAGGCAATGCGGGGCCTGGATGACGCCGAGGCCCGCGATCGCGGCCTGGATCACCGATTCGCCGTCGTTGATCAGCATGTTCGCGTCGACGTCCACCGAGACGCGGCCACCGGGCGAGTCGAACTGCCACTGGTACGGCTTGCCGGTGCTGGGATGGACGAAGTTGACCGTCTTGTGCCGCTTCAGGTCGTCGATCGACACCGGCCGGCCGTGCCGCGCCAGATACGAGGGCGCGGCGCAGAGCACGTTGCTGAAGTGCCCGATCTTGCGGGCGATGAGGCTGGAATCCGCCAGTTCGCCCATGCGGATCGCGCAATCGAAGCCTTCCTCGTTCAGATCGAACGGGAAATCGCACATGGTCAGTTCGAGGCGGATATCGGGATAACGGCTCTCGAATTCGGCGAGGTTCGGGATGATCGCGGCGCGTCCGACGGCCGAGGAGGCCGCCACGCGCAGCTTGCCCGCCGGCTTCGTCTTCGCGTAGCCGAGCGCCTCCGTGGCCTCCGTCAGGTCGGCAAGGATCTCCTTGCAACGTGCGTAGAACGCGGAGCCATCGTCGGTCAAACGCAGCGAACGCGTCGATCGGAAGAACAGCCTCGCGCCGAGACTTTCCTCGAGGCGGGAAATGGCGCGACTCACCCCGGAAGGCGTCATCTGCAGGTGCTGGGCGGCCGCCGAGAAGCTCTTGGCCTCGACCACGCGGACGAAAACGCTGATAGCGGAAAAGTCTTCCATCGCCGACTCCATCGATTGATTCATGACTGAGCGTCAAAGGCGAGGTGATTGTAGACCCATTTTTCGCTTGACGGTCAAGACCTAGATTTCGCCACCTGCGACGGACCGTCTTGACCTCGAGCGCGCTTGAGGTCGTAGGCTCCGCCCCCGCTGTCCGTCACACCCCTTTCTTTCGAAGCTCCAGGACCTCCCCATGAAGAAGAAAATCCTGTTCGGTTCGTCCGCCCTGGCGGTCGCCGTGGTCTCGGCGATCTGGCTCAGCGCCGGTAGCACCGCCAGCCGCGCCGCGGAGCCCGCTGCGGCACCGCCGGCGCCGGAAGTGACGGTGGCGCAGGTCCTGCTCCGCCCGGTTTCCGACGCCAACGCGTTCACCGGGCGCATCCAGGCGGTGGACACGATCCAGATCCGTCCGCGCGTCAACGGTTACATCGACTCCGTGCACTTCCGCGAGGGCGCGGCGGTGAAGAAGGGCGACCTGCTGTTCACGATCGACCCGCGCCCCTACCGCGCGGAAGTCGATCGCCTCGCCGCCAATCTCGCCCAGGCGAAGGCCGAAGCGAAGAACGCCGATGCGAATGCCGCCCGTGGGGCCAAGCTGATCGAGCAGCACGCCGTCTCGCGCGAGGAGGCCGACCGCCTCGACACCGCCGCCGCCAGCGCGAAGGCGCAGGTCGCCTCGGTGCAGGCCGCGCTCGACAACGCCCGCCTCAATCTCTCGTTCACCGAAGTCCGCGCGCCGGTCGACGGCAAGGTCAGCAATGCGCAGATCACCGCCGGCAACCTCGTGACGCCCAGCGACACGCTGACCAGCGTGGTCACCGTCGACCCGATGTACGTGTACTTCGACGTCGACGAGCAGACCTTCCTCAAGCTGGACCGCCTCCGCCGCCAGAACGGCCGCGCGCCGGACGTGGAGATGGGCCTGGCCGACGAGGAAGGCTATCCGCACATCGGCAAGATCGACTTCATCGACAACCAGGTGCGTGCGGGCGCCGGCACGATCCGCCTTCGCGCGGTGTTCCCGAACGCCGACGGCGCCTACACCCCGGGCCTCTTCGCGCGCGTCGAACTGCGTAGCGGCAACAGCCAGCCGCGCGCGCTGATCGACGACAAGGCGGTCGGCACCGACCTCGGCAACAAGTTCGTCTACGTGCTCGGCAAGGACAAGAAGGTCGAGTACCGCCGCGTCTCCACCGGCGCGCTGGTGGACGGTCTCCGCGTCGTGGACTCCGGCCTGACCGCCGACGACGTCGTGGTCGTCAACGGCCTGCAGCGCGTCCGCCCGGGCGTGGAAGTGAACGCGAAGCGTGTCGCGATGGCATCGCTGGTGCCGGACAACGCGCGCAACGTCGCGTCGCGTCCTGCCGGTGTCGACGCCGTGGCGCAGAACCAGGACTGATCCACCCATGAAAATCGCCCAATTCTTCGTCGAACGCCCGATCCTCGCGGGCGTGCTGTCGGTGCTGTTCCTGATCGCGGGCGGTATCGCCGTGTTCAAGCTGCCGATCAGCGAATACCCGGAGGTCGTCCCGCCGACCGTCGTGGTGAAGGCCAGCTACCCGGGTGCGAACCCGAAGGTGATCGCGGAGACGGTCGCCACCCCGCTCGAAGAGCAGATCAACGGCGTGGAAGGCATGCTGTACACCTCGTCGCAGTCGACCAGCGACGGCACGATGACGCTCACCGTCACGTTCGCGCTCGGCACCGACCTCGACAACGCGCAGGTGCAGACGCAGAACCGTGTGTCGCAGGCGCTGCCGCGTCTGCCCGAGGAAGTGCAGCGCCTCGGCGTCACGACGACCAAGAGCTCGCCCGACCTGACCATGGTCGTGCATCTCACGTCGCCGGACAGCCGCTACGACATGCTCTACCTGTCGAACTACGCCCGCACGCGCATCAAGGACCAGCTCGCCCGTCTCGACGGCGTGGGCGACGTCCAGCTGTTCGGTGCCGGCGAGTACAGCATGCGCATCTGGATGAACCCGGAAAAGCTCGCCATCCGCAACCTCACCACCGGTGACGTGGTGAAGGCGATCCGCGAGCAGAACATCGAGGTCGCCGCGGGCTCGCTGAACGCGCCTCCCGGTCCGAGCAGCAACGCGTTCCAGGTCAACATCAACACGCGCGGCCGCCTGGTGACCGAGGACGACTTCCTCAACATCATCGTGCGCAGCGACGCCTCCGGTTCGGTCACGCACCTGCGCGACGTGGCCCGGGTGGAGCTCGGCTCCAACAACTACGCGCTGCGCAGCCTGCTCAACAACAAGGAAGCGGTGGCCATTCCCATCTTCCAGCGCCCCGGTTCGAACGCGATCGCGATCTCGGACGAGGTGCGCAAGGAGATGGCGGAGCTGAAGAAGGACTTCCCGCAGGGCGTCGACTACTCCATCGTCTACGATCCGACCGTGTTCGTGCGCGGCTCGATCGAAGCCGTGGTGCACACGCTGTTCGAGGCGATCGTGCTGGTCGTGCTCGTGGTGATCCTGTTCCTGCAGACCTGGCGCGCCTCGATCATTCCGCTCGTCGCGGTGCCCGTCTCGCTGATCGGCACGTTCGCCGTGATGTACCTCGCGGGCTTCTCGCTCAACGCGCTGTCGCTGTTCGGCCTGGTGCTGGCGATCGGCATCGTCGTCGACGACGCGATCGTGGTCGTCGAGAACGTGGAACGACACATCGAGCACGGGCTCGATCCCAAGATGGCCACGCGCCAGGCGATGACCGAGGTGACCGGCCCGATCGTCGCCACCGCCCTCGTGCTGTGCGCGGTGTTCGTCCCGGCGGCCTTCATCAGCGGCCTGACCGGCCAGTTCTATCGCCAGTTCGCGCTGACCATCGCCATCTCGACGGTGATCTCCGCGTTCAATTCGCTGACGCTGAGCCCGGCGCTCGCGGCGATCCTGCTCAAGGGTCGCGACGAGCCGAAGGACAAGCTCACCGTGTGGATGGACCGCGGCCTCGGCTGGCTGTTCCGGCCCTTCAACCGCACGTTCGAACGCGCGGCGAACGGCTACGTCGGTGGCGTGAAGAAGATCCTCCGCTTCTCGGCGGTGGTGCTGATGCTCTACGCGGGTCTCGTCGCGCTGGGCGTGTTCGGCTTCATGAAGACGCCGACCGGCTTCGTGCCCCCGCAGGACAAGCAGTACCTCGTGGCCTTCGCGCAGCTGCCGGACGCCGCGTCGCTCGACCGTACCGAGGCGGTGATCCGCAAGATGGGCGAGATCGCGATGAAGGACCCCGGCGCCGAAAGCGCCGTGCAGTTCCCCGGCCTGTCGATCAACGGCTTCACGAACAGCACGAACTCGGGCATCGCGTTCGTGACGCTCAAGCCGTTCGAGGAACGCCGTTCGGCCGACCTCTCGGCCGACGCCATCGCGGCACGCCTCAATGCGCAGTTCGCCGGGATCCAGGATGCGTACATCGCGATCTTCCCGCCCCCGCCGGTCAACGGCCTCGGCACGATCGGCGGTTTCCGCATGCAGATCGAGGACCGCGGCGACCTCGGCTTCGAGGAGCTGTTCAAGCAGACGCAGGGCATCATCGCGGCGAGCCAGAAGACGCCGGAACTCGCGCACCTGTTCACCAGCTACCAGGTGAGCGTGCCGCAGTTCGACGCCGACGTGGATCGCGAGAAGGCGAAGTCCGAAGGTATCGACCTGGGCGACGTGTTCCAGACGATGCAGGCCTATCTCGGCTCGCTCTACGTGAACGACTTCAACCGCTTCGGCCGCACCTACCAGGTGAACGTGTCCGCGGAGCCGTCGTTCCGCCACGAGCCGTCGGACATCGTCGGCCTGAAGACGCGCAACGCCGCGGGTGACCTCGTGCCGCTCGGTTCGTTCCTCACCGTGCGCCAGACCAACGGCCCGGATCGCGTGCAGCACTACAACAGCTTCCCGACCGCGGAAATCAACGGCGGCGCGGCACCGGGCTACAGCACCGGCCAGGCGCAGGCGGCGATGGAGAAGCTGGTCAAGGAAAACCTGCCCAACGGCATGACGTACGAGTGGACCGAGCTGACCTACCAGCAGATCCTCGCCGGCAACACCGCGGTGCTCGTCTTCCCGCTCTCGGTGCTGCTCGTGTTCCTCGTGCTCGCGTCGCTTTACGAGAGCCTGAGCCTGCCGCTGGCGGTGATCCTGATCGTGCCGATGGTGCTGCTGTCCGCGATCGCCGGTGTGATCGTCACGGGTGGCGACAACAACATCTTCACCCAGATCGGCCTGATCGTGCTCGTGGGTCTCGCCTGCAAGAACGCGATCCTGATCGTGGAGTTCGCGCGTGAGGCGGAAATCGAAGGCATGAACCGCGTGGACGCGGTGCTGGAAGCCGCTCGCCTGCGACTGCGCCCGATCCTGATGACGTCCTTCGCGTTCATCATGGGCGTCGTGCCGCTGGTGACCTCGCACGGTGCGGGTGCGGAGATGCGTCACGCGATGGGCGTGGCGGTGTTCGCCGGCATGCTCGGCGTGACGTTCTTCGGCCTCATCTTCACCCCGCTCTTCTACGTGCTGATCCGCGCGTGGAACGAGCGTTCGCAGGCACGCCGCGCGGCGCGCCGCGAGCGCCGTCTCCTCGAACACGCGGCCCGGGAGTCCTGATCCATGAAAACGATGTTCCGCAGTACCGCCCTGTTCGCCGCCCTCGTGCTCGCCGGTTGCGCGAGCGTGGGGCCGGACTACCACGCACCGGAGCAGAAGCCGGTGACCCTGCAGGGTGTGGATCCCGCCGCGCAGTCGACGGGCGACTTCCAGGCACAGTGGTGGAAGCAGTTCGGCGACCCGACGCTCGACACGCTCATCGTGCGCGCGGCGAAGAACGCGCCGGACCTGAAGATCGCCCTCGCCCGCCTCGACCAGGCGCGCGCGGCGCTCGGCACGGCGAAGTCGCAGCAGATCCCGGATATCGAGACCGGCGTCTCGTACCAGCGCAGCCGGCAGCAGCAGCCGGGCTTCAGCGACCAGCGCCAGACGATCACGGCTTACCAGGCCGGGTTCGACGCATCGTGGGAGCTCGACCTCTTCGGCGGCATCCGCCGCTCGGTCGAGGCCGCGCGCGCCGATGCCGGCGCGGGCGAGGCGTCGCTGCAGGATGCGCAGGTCACGCTGTTCGCCGAAGTGGCGCGCAACTACTTCGACCTGCGCGGCACGCAGCTGCGCATCGACGTCGCGAAGCGCGACATCGAGAACCAGCGCGATTCGCTGAAGGTGATCACCGCCCGCGTCGAACTCGGCACGGGCGCCGAGCAGGATCTCGCCAGCGCGAAGGCACGCCTCGCCGCCGTGGAAGCCCAGCTCCCCGTGCTCGAGACGCAGGCCAGCGCCGATCAGTTCCGCATCGCGGTGCTGCTCGGCGAGCGCCCGGGCGAGCTCGACGTCGACCTTTCGGCGGCGACGTTCAAACCGATCGACACCACGCTCGCCATCGGCGGCGCGGACGAGGTGCTGCAGCGCCGTCCGGACATCCGCATCGCCGAACGCGAACTCGCCGCCGCGAACGCGCGCATCGGCGTGGCGAAGGCCGATTACTTCCCGCACATCTCACTGGGCGGTTTCATCGGTTTCCTCGCCGGCCGCAGCAACGACTTCGGTGGCGCGGACTCGCGCGCGTGGTCGATCGCCCCGAGCATTTCGTGGTCCGGCCTCAACGTGCAGCGCGTTCGTTCCGGTGTGAAGGGCGCCGAGGCCCGCGCGGATGAAGCGCGCGCCGCGTACGACCGCACGGTGCTCACTGCGCTCGAGGACGTCGACAACTCGCTGGTGGGTTTCAATCGTCAGCGCGAACGGGTCGAGAAGCTGATCGTGCAGGCGAAGGAAAGCCGTCGCGCCGCGGAGCTGGCGAAGCTGCGCTACGACGCGGGCCGCACCGACTACCTCGAGCTGCTCGACGCCGAGCGCACGCAGCTCTCGGCCGAAGACCAGCTGGCCGAAGCCGAGGCGGGCATCAACATCCGTGCCGTGCAGCTGTACAAGGCGCTCGGCGGCGGCTGGCAGGCCTGTGGCGACAACGCCTGTAACGAGGTCGCGAAGGTGCCATGAGTTCCGCGAAGGTCCACCGCCTGCCCGTGCAGGCGAAGCGCCAGACCACCCTCGCGGTGGAACCGCCGCTCGGCCAGCGCGTCGCGCTGGTCAGCGGCGCCAACCGCGGCATCGGCCTCGAAGTATCGCGGCAACTCGCGGCACTCGGCGTCACGGTGTTCATGGGTATGCGCGAGCCGGCCAAGGGCGAAGCGCTCGCGCGGGCCATCCGCGACACGGGTGGCGACGCGCACGCGATCCGCCTGGACGTCACCAAACAGCGGCAGATCGATGACGCGATCGCGCACATCGAAGGACGCTTCGGCCGGCTCGACATCCTCGTCAACAACGCGGGTGGTTTCTACGATCCGACCGGCAAGCCGTCGAAGGCCGACGTCGACGCGATCCGCGGCGCCATGGACGTGAACCTCATTGGCGCGTGGAGCCTCTCGTCCGCGGCGTTGCCGCTGATGAAGCGGCACAACTACGGACGCATCGTCAACGTGTCGAGCGAATGCGCGGCGCGCGCGATGTGTGGCGAGAACAGTCCCGCGTACCGCGTGTCCAAGGCGGCGCTCAACGCGTATACGCAGGTGCTCGCGCGCGAACTCATGGGCAGCGGCATCGTGGTCAACGCGGTCTGCCCGGGCTGGACGGCGACCCGCCTCGGTGGGGGCGGTGGCCGCCCGGTCACCGAAAGCGCCGAAGGCGTCGTCTGGGCGGCACTGCTGCCCGACCGCGAATCGACCACGGGCGAGTTCTTCCGCGACCGCGTCAGGTTGCCCTGGTAACAAAGCCGCCGCAGTAGGAGCGGACCTGGCCGCGACAGCTTTTCGCGGCGGTTTGCAGCCTCGCGCGCAAGACATGAAGACAGCCGCGAAAGGCTGTCGCGGCCGGGTCCGCTCCCACAGTGGTCGGATCAGCGGGAAATGATGTGCGCGAACCACTGCCAGCCGCGGAGTTTCGCGGTGATCAGCTTCACGCAGGTCAGCATCGGCACGGCGAGCAGGGCGCCGGGGATGCCCCATAGCCAGCCCCAGATCAAGAGCCACAGGAGGATCGCGACGGGACTCAGGCGCGATCGCCGCCCCTGCAGCATCGGGGTGATGAGGTTGCCTTCGATCGCCGTGATACCGGCGAACGTCGCCGCCGGCAGCAAGGCGGGGCCGAGTTCCTGGAAGTGCAGCGCGCCGACCACGGCAAGCACCGTGGTGGTGGTGATCGCGCCGACGTAGGGGATGAAGTTCGCCACCGTCGCGACGGTGCCCCAGAGCAGGGGATCCGGCACGTCGTAGAGATACAGCATGCCGGCGGTGACCAGGCCCAATGTCACGTTGATCGCCGCGGTGAGCAGCAGGTAGCTCGACACCTCCGTCTGGATGTTGCGGACGATGCTGACGGTGTGCCGCTTGTACGAGAACGTCGGCGATATCTCGACCGCGCGCCGGAGGATCTCGTCGCCGTAGACCAGGAAGAAGAAGACCAGCAGCGCCACGGTCAGCACGCTGGCGAGGACCTTCGGCGCGCCAGCGACGATGTCCCATGCCGTGAACGCGAAGCCGTTCGCCGTCTGCGGCGCGTTGCGCGCGACGGTGCCACCGACGAGGTTCTGTGTCGCGCGGCTGGCGGCCTCGATCTGTTGCGTCATCGGCTTGATCTTCGGCGCGAACGCGCGCATCGCGGTCGGCGCCTGGTGGAACCAGTTGAGCGCGGGCTCGGAGAGCGTGGCGACGCCCGAGACGAGGCCGGTCCCCAGCATCAGCATCACGACCACCGCGGCGAGCCAGCGTGGCACGTGGACGCGCGCCGCGGAGGCCACGATGGGGTTGAGCGCGAGGCCGATGAAAGCGGCGAGCACGAGGGGAACGAGGATGCCCTTGCCGATGGCGACCGTGTAGAGCAGCGCCAGCAGGATCATGCCCGTGAGCGAGATCCGGATGGCTTTCAGGTGGCGCGAGATGCGTCGCGTGCTTCGGCTGCTCCGCGCGACGCGGCGGGAACGCGTACCCAGTGTGGAAACGGCGACGCCAGGCGCCGCCGTCGAAGGCAGGGGTGTGGGTAGCGGACTAGGGAACTCGCTCACGGCACGGGCTCGGCCACGTCGGTCGCCGAACCGGCCAGGTCGCCGAGGAAGCTGCCCGCCGCGATCGACAGCCCACGCGCGATGAGATCGGCCGCGCCACCCGCGACGATCCCGCTGACGCCGGGAACGGCGAGCGGGTTGAGCTTGACGTTGCTAAGCAGGAAGCCGGCACCGGCGGCGACACCGACCACGGTCAGCGGATGTTCGTAACCGCGGGCGATAAGCGCCGCGGCGGGGCGCACCGTTTCCTCGCGCGCCGCGACGACGCGGGCCCGGGCTTCGGTGACGTTGGCGATGCTCCTGAAGATACCCACGTTAGTCCCCTGTCCGTTCGCTTTCCGCCTTGCCCTGCTTCGCGGCTTCCCTCGCCAGGATGGCGAACTCGGCGCGCGTGGCAGGGAGCGTAAGCCAGTGCATGGCCCGGCGGAAGACGAGGATCGCCACGATCAGAAGGACCAGTTGCAGTCCGGCGAGTGCGGTCAACGCCCAGGCCCACGATCCGAACCACTGGGCGAGCCCCCATCCGGCGAGCGCGAGCAGCGTGAAGCCGAGTGCCACGGCGAACACGATGGCGGCCAGCCCCATGAACAGCATCATGACGATGCCGCTCTTCGCCAGCCCGAGTTCCGCCGACGCGAGCTTCAGCTGCGCGCCGAACAGATGCTTCAACCCGGCGCCCAGCGACTTGAGGTCGTCCAGCCACGACGGTGCCGCCGGCGGCGGCAACGCCTTTGGCGCGTCACCCGGCATGGGCCCACCGCCGCCGTGCTGCCCCGAGGGACCGTCGTCAAGCATGCTCTAGCCCCTTGGGAAGGATGGATCAGTTGCGCAGGATACGGCCTGCGAGCCAGCCGGCGGCAAGCGCGAGCGCGATCGACTGCACCGGCTTCTCGCGAACGTACTCGCGCGCGGTGTCGAGCCAATCGTTGGCGGTGTCCACCGCCTCGCCGTAGGCCTCCTTGCCGCGAAGCTTGGCTTCCTCGGCACGCTCGGCGGCGCGGGTCGCGCCATGAGCCGCCTTGTCCGTGGCGGTGTGCAACGTGCTCTCGACCTTGTCCGCGGCGCGGTCGACCGCGTCCTTGGTACGGTCGACGGCCTCGGACGTGGCCTGCTTCACTCGCTCGGCGCGTGCGTCGATGCGCTCGGCGGCCGAAACGGTGTTCGCGGCGGCGGTCGCGGCGTTGGCGACATGGTCGGCGGGCTTGTTCATAAGCTTTATCTCCGAGGTGCTGGGGTCGGACACGTTAGGCGATGGGAAGTGACGCCGGGGTCATGGCCCGGCGACGCCGGGAGGAACTCCCGGAGCCGCCCGGTGGTGCGTTTACGGCAAGACCGAAGCTATACGCTCCTGCCGCGGAAGAACGAGATGATCGCCAGGATCAGGAAGATCACGAACAGGATCTTCGCGATGCCGGCCGCCGTACCCGCGATACCGCCGAAGCCGAAGACGGCGGCGATGATCGCGATGACGAGGAACACGAGGGCGTAGTGCAGCATGGTCGGGGTCTCCTTGGATGGCGCGGAACCATTTAGTCCCGCGCCCCGCGCATGCCGCGTGAAGCCGCGACGCGGCGCTCAATGGGCGTTCAGTCTCGCAGCGCGCCGGTCAGGCCTTGACCTTCGGGTTCAGCGAGTAGGTGCCGGTGATCACCGCCTCGTCGACCACGTGCCCCTTGATCACGTCGCGGAACTCCTCGAGCGAGAAGCCGTTCTCGAGCTCGACGCTCGGGACGTCGAGCGCGTAGACGTGGAAGTGGTAGTGGTGCGGGATGGTGTCGTTCCAGGGCGGGCACGGGCCGTCGTACCCGTGGTAATGGCCTTCCATGTCCGGATCGCCCTTGAACCAGGCCGTGTAGCTGTTGATGCCCTGCACCGAGCCGGGCGGGCCGACCAGGTCGTCCTTGATCTTCCCGTTACCCTTGCCGCGCGGCACGATGCCTTCGCCGCAGGCGCCCTCGCCCAGCTCCCGGCACTCGAGCGGAATGTTGGCCATCAGCCAGTGGACGAACTCCACGCGCGGCAGGTCGCGGCGCACTTCCCGGCCCTCCACGTTCACGTCGTCCGGCTTCGAGGGAACGTCGGTATCGATCACGGCGATGGCGAACGATTTCGCGGTGGCGGGGACTTCGGTCCACGCCAGGTGCGGCGTAACGTTGCCGGCCGGTTTCACCGGCTCGCCGAGCTCCATGAAGGCGTGCTTCGCGGGGATGGGCTTGCCGTGCTCGATGCTGTCGCTCTTGAGTCGCATGGGAATCTCCTTGCTGGTTCAGACCCTACTGCAACATGGACCATGTGTAGCCGTTGCAGTGTTACCGCACGGCCGCTCGTCAGCGCGCGATGGCGTCGAACCGCGCCGCGATGTAGTCGTCGGTGAAGCTGGTCATGCCGTAGTCGCGGATGAAGCCGCAGTGCCCGCCATACGGGGCGATGTCGAGCTCGACGTTCGGCGGCAGGCGAAGCTGGTCGAACGCGGCCACCGGGATGACGGGATCGTCGCGCGAGGTGAGGATCGTGGCGGGCAGGTGCAGGTCCATCAGGCGGTCTCCCGCCACGGAATACCCTTCGAGGTACGCCTCAAGCGACCCGAAGTCGGTATGCCGCAGCACGAGCGAACGCGTGAGGTCGCGCATGTTCTGGCGGAGCTCGTCGAGTTCGAAATACGTCTGCTGCGGAAACGCCTGCTGCTTCATGCGCAGGGAGCGCCGCCACTTCTGCATGAAGTACGCCTGGTAGAACCACGGCGCTTCGCTTTCGAGCGAGAACAGGCCTTCGCTGGGATCGATGATCGGGCAGACGGCGAGCACGTAGTCGATCGGGACGCCCTTGGCCGGCGCGAGCATCCCCGCGCGCAGCGCGAAGTTGCCGCCGAGCGAGAAACCGGCGACGCCGATGACGCGCGCCGGGAACATGCTGGCGATCTCGCCCAGCGCCACCACCACCTCGTCGATGCGGCACGAGTGGAACAGCGCTTCGTTGAGGCCGTGGCTGTCGCCATGGTCGCGGAAATTGAGCCGGAAGATGTCCCAGCCTTCTTCGAGCAGGCGGCTGCCGGTCTGCAACACGTAGGTGGAATCGACGCTGCCTTCCCACCCATGGAAGAGGATCGCGAGGCCGCGCGACTCGCGGCCCGTTCGCTGCGCCGTGTAGCGTCCGCTCAACCGGTCGCCGTGGCCGACGTCCACAAGCACTTCCTGCGCGTCTTCCTGCACGCGATGCGCGCGCCGGGGCAGCAGTTTGCGACGGATGCCGCTGGAGGAAAGCATGGTCTGGATGTGGCCGCTGCGCAGCGGCCACGGCGGGTTGAAGTCGGAACCCTTCGGCAGGCTCATGCCGGCGTGTCGGTATCCAGGGCCTGCGCGATGCGTTCGCGCGAGGCCTCCGCCATGCGGCGGCGACCGTCCGGCGATACCGGCACCGGCTCGAGGAAGTGCACTTCCACGTCCAGCGGCGGCTCGCCGAGCAGGCGAACGAAGTTCGCCATGAAACTCTCGCCATCGCGGAACCCGGCGTCGATCACGCGCCGCCCCTGCCGGGCGAAGCGCAGCGCGACGGGCTGGACGGGCACCTCGGCGTCGAGCGCCGCCTGGAAGATGCGGGCATGGAAAACGCGCAGCACGCCGTTGTGACCGGTGCCGCCTTCGGGGAACACGGCCACCGAACGGCCTTCGCGCAGGCGTTCGACCATGGCGGCCATCACGGAGGCGAGCGAATGGTTGTTGCCGCGACGATGGAAGATCGTGCCGCCACGCGCCGCCATCCAGCCGACCAGCGGCCAGCGGGCGATCTCGGCCTTGGCGACGAAGCACGCCGCGCGCTGCGAATGAAGCAGCTCGATGTCCAGCCACGAGGTGTGGTTGGCGACGAAGAGGACCGGGTCGGGAAGCGGTTTGCCGAACCGCAGGCTGCGGAAGCCGAACACCCGCAACAGCATCGTGGACCACATGCGGATCGTGCGATGGGCCAGGGGCTCGCGACCGTTCTTCATGACGCCGCCGGCCCAGCTGAGGATGAACGCGCAGACCAGGATGCCGAAGACGATATGGAGCAGCAGCAAGGGTACCCGCCACACATAGCGCAAGGGGCGCAGGCGGTCGCGAGGCGTCGGGTTGGCGGTAGCGGCTTCCATCGAGCGCACAAGATTAGCGACGGGCGCGCCCTGCCGCTAGGGGAATGTTTCTTTATCGTTAGAAGACACAGGCTTGCAAGAAATCACGATCGGGCGCCACCCAGCGGCAAGGCCGTGGAGGCCTTGACCGTCCTCAGGACGAAGCTCGTGTTGACGTCCGCGACGCCGGCAGCGTTGAGCAGGCGATCGAGCAGGAAGCGCGAGAATCCGTCGAGGTCGGCGACGTAGACCTGAAGCAGGTAGTCCATGTCGCCCGTGAGGGCGTAGCAGGAGACGACCTCGTCCCATTCCGCGACGCGCTCGGTGAAGGAGTCGATGGCCTCGGACTCGTGCCGGGAGAGCTGCACCCGGACGAACGCTTGCAGCCCAAGGCCGAGGGCACGCGGTTCCAGCCGGGCGCCGTACCCCGCGATCACGCCGTCGGACTCCAGCCGCTGCACCCGGCGAAGGCAGGCCGAGGGCGACAGGTTCACCTCCGCCGCCAGTTCGGCGTTGGTGATACGGCCCTGTGCCTGGAGGGTGGCGAGGATGCGTAGATCGGTGCGGTCGAGCGTGGCCTGCATGATTGTTGCGCCTCGTTAGCATGTTTCGGTTGAAAGTTGTTTGACTAGACGTCTCTCGCGCAAGATAGCAAGCCTCTTGCGTCCCTGCATCGCTATCCTGTTGCTTCACCGATCACACAGTCGTCAGGAGCCCGCCATGGACACCCCACGCCGCGTCGAACATCAGCAGACCGACCGCGGATACGTGCCCGTCTATGCGACCGGCACCGTGGAGCAGCCCTGGGCCAGCTACTCGAAGACCGATCACGAGGTCTGGGACACCCTCTACCGCCGCCAGCGCGAGCTGCTGCCCCGCTACGCCTGCCGGGAATTCCTCGAAGGCGTCCAGCGCTTCGGGCTCGGCGATGGCGGCATCCCGCGCTTCGACGACCTGAACCGGGTCCTCGGCGAGGCCACGGGCTGGCAGCTCGTCGCCGTGGAAGGCCTGCTGCCCGACGAGGTTTTCTTCGACCACCTGGCCAACCGTCGTTTCCCGGTGAGCTGGTGGATCCGCAAGCCCGACCAGCTCGATTACCTTTCCGAGCCCGACCTCTTCCACGATCTGTTTGGCCACGTCCCGCTACTGCTCAATCCCGTGTTCGCGGATTACATGCAGGCGTACGGCAAGGGCGGCATGAAGGCGCACGCGATCGGGCCCGAGGCCCTGATGAACCTGACGCGCCTGTACTGGTACACGGTGGAGTTCGGCCTGATCCGCACGAGCGAAGGCCTGCGCATCTACGGCGCCGGCATCGTCAGCTCGAAGGGCGAGTCCATCTATTCCATCGACTCGGCGGCGCCGAACCGCATCGGCTTCGACCTCGAGCGGGTGATGAATACCCGTTACCGGATCGACACTTACCAGCAGACCTACTTCGTCATCGACGACTTCGCGCAGCTGTTCGAAGCGACCGGCCCCGACTTCACGCCGATCTACGCGAGGCTCGCCAACGGCACGCCGGTCGCGGCCAGCGAGGTGCTCGAGAGCGACATGGTCTACCAGCGCGGCACGAAGGAAGGCTTCGCTTCCGGTTCGGACAACTGAAACTCAACGGCGGCCTAACGAACGGATCCCTACGATGGACCCACTCCAGCAATAAACAGGGTGGATCCATCGTGGTTGTCTTCGATATTCCTTTCGAGTCCGTCGGCCCGGGGCTTTGGGCCCTGCAGAAGAACGAGTTCGAGATCGGCGAGTTCTGCTCGCGCGACGACGCGCTCGAATGCGCGCTGGCCGAGGCCCGCCGCATCGAGGCCGCCAACGCGGCGTCGGACATCGTGCTGAACATCGAGGGCAACGACGGCGTATGGCGCGCGTTCGACACGTCGATCCGGCCGTACGCGCCGCGTACGCATCACGTCTGATCCAAGGCTTTCGCTCACCTGGCGGGCGGTCCGGCGACGAGTCGGGCCGCCCGTTTTCGTTGGCGAGATCGCCCGCTGCCGCGGGATCGCCGATGCGGTCGGCTCCCACCAAGCGGGCCTGCTCTCGTTCACCGGGTGGGGCTGCTACCGAAGGGTGGGAGCCGATCGGCAGGCATGAATCGCGGACAAAATAAAACCCCGGCAGCCAGGGGAGGAGCTGCCGGGGTCGCGTCGGGTCCAGGCTATCAGGGGAAATAGCGGGACCCGGGACAATCGCTCGATCCGAAGATCGTCGGTTGCCAACAGGTCGCCTCTCGGCGATCGAATACTTAGATAGGGCCGGAGCCGTGAAGTTCCCGCATTACGGGGTGGTCGCGTTTGGTTGCCGTTTAACTTCGGCCGCCGTCGCGTGATCCGCCAGCCACGGTCGCACCTGGGCCACCCAGAGCGCGTAGCCCGCCGGGGTCATGTGCAGGCCGTCGTCGCGGAAGAGTTCGGGCTTCGGCTGCCCCTTGGCGTCGACCATCGCTGGTGCGATGTCGAGGAACGCGACGTTCTTCTGCGTCATGGCCCACTGGCGGATCAGGGTGTTGGCGCGCTCGATGTTCGGCAGCAACGACAGGCGGGCGATGCTGGGCTTGATCGAGATGAAGGCGATGGGCACGCCGGGCTGTTCCTGCCGCGCCTTGGCCACGAAGGCGGCGAAGTCGTCGCGCACCTGCTCCGGCGTGTCGCCGTTCTGGATGTCGTTGTCGCCGGCGTACATCACGATGGCGACCGGGTGGTACGGCGCGAGGATCCGGTCGGCGAAGGCCGTGCTGTCGTCGATGTCGGAGCCGCCGAAGCCGCGGTTGATGACGCGATAGCCGGAGAAGTCGTCCGCCAGCGTCGACCACATGCGGATCGACGAGCTGCCGATGAAGAGCACGGCGTTGGCGGGCGCCGGATTGGCCTTGTCCGAGGCTTCGAAGGCCTGGATGTCGTTTTCCCACTGGCTGTGGTCGGGACCCTTCGCGTGGCCGGCGAAGGAAAGGACGAGCAGGGTGAGGAGGATCGTCAGCTTCTTCATCCGACCGACCGTACCCCCTCAGGGCCCGTGGGGTAAACCCTGCCGCTCGACGGGAGTCACCTTCAGTACCGCTTCGATCCGCGTGCCGTTCCAGCGGTAGATGAAGTGTTCGGCCTGGATGCACGGCGCGACGAGGTCGGGATAGAACGCCGCCACGCACTCGCCACCAGGATGCCGCGCGCTGTCGTAGACGATGCCGTTGGAGCCCTCGTCGCGCAGGCGGCGGGCGAGCGTCACGCTGGCGGCGTAGGAGTCGGGATCGTGCTCGGCACCCCAGCCGCCGCGGATGTCGTGGAAGCGGCCGGCGATCGCGGTCTTGTAGCAGCGCACCTGCACGTCCATCGGCGGCTCGTGGGTGGCGGCGAGGAACGCCTCGCGGTGGAAGACGGTCTCCTCGATCGCCGTGGGGATGCTGTGCGCGGCGTAGAACACGCCCCAGTGCCCGTCGCTGAAACGGCTGCCGTCGGGCGGGATGTGCGTGAAGGCCGCCATGATCGGCGAGGTGCCGGGTCCGGACACGCGCCGGTCCGGCGGAGTCAGGCGCAGCGCGCCCATTTCCTCGCGCAGGCGCGGGTTGGTCAGCGATTCGACCGCCATCACGGCGTCGATATCCTTCGGATCGGCGATCCGGTCGAACAGGCCGACCGGCGGAAACCGGCTCGGCACGATCCGATAGGCCTGGCTCCAGCGGATGCGGCGGAGCGGCGGCGTGGCGCTCATCCGTTCCAGCCGCGCTGGGCGTCCAGGTACTGGCGGACGACGTAGAGGTCGGCGACGTTGCCCGAAAGCATGCGGTCCAGCGCGGATCGGCCGGCGAAGAGCGGGGCGTCGTTCGGCCGGCGTACCCAGGCGTCGGCCTGTGCCGGGTCGGGGAAGAGGATCTGGAGGTCCTTCCAGATACCCAGCAGGTAGCTGATGCGCTCGATCACGTCGCGCGAAGGCGTGCCGTCCTGCTGTTTCTTCCACTTGAAGTACGTGGATTCCGGCGGCTCGCCCAGCAGCGTCCGCTGCTCGGCCGTGCGCAGTTTCCAGCGCTCGGCCAGCGCGAAGAACGCGCGGAGGGCCGCACCGCCGAGGTCGGCGGAGGATGTCGGTTCGGCATGGATGGCGGGTTGCATCGTGGCTTCACCTATGGAGTTGTGATGCATTGTACTCCATCGGTGTAGTTTTTGGTGTAGGCGCCCGCCCTATCTCCCCTCGATCCAGGCGTCGACGTGCTGCTCCAGCACCGGCAGGGGCACGGAGCCCAGCGCCAGCACCGTGTCATGGAACGCCCGCAGGTCGAACTTCTCGCCCAGCCGCTTCTCGGCGCGCGCGCGCAGCTCGCGAATCTTCAGGTAGCCCAGCTCGTACGACAGGGCCTGGCCGGGCCAGCTGATGTAGCGATCGACTTCGTTGGCGATCTCGCGATCGCTCAGCGCCGTGTTCCGCGTCAGGTAGTCGATGGCCTGCTGGCGCGTCCAGCCGAGGTGGTGGATGCCGGTATCGACCACGAGGCGGCACGCGCGCCACATCTGGTAGGTGAGATAACCGAAGTGTTCGTAGGGCGTGTGGTAGATCCCCATCTCTTCGCCGAGGTATTCCGCGTAGAGCGCCCAGCCCTCGCCGTACGCCGAGATGTAGCCGTCGCGGCGGAACGGCGGCAGTCCCTGCTGCTCCGCCGAAAGCGCCAGCTGCAGCGAGTGGCCCGGCATCGACTCGTGCAGCGTGAGTGCCGGCATGTTGAACAGCGGACGCGACGGAAGATCGTAGGTGTTGACCAGATAGACGTCGGCACCGCCGCGTCCCGACGTGTAATACGGCGCGATGTCCGCCGGTACGGGCTCGATGGCGAAGCGCTGGCGCGGCAGCAGGCCGAAGTACTTGTCGAGCTTGCCGTCGACCTGCTTGGCGACCCAGGCGGTACGCATCAGCAGTTCGTCGGGCGTCTTCGCGTAGAACCGCGGGTCTGTGCGCAGGAAGGCGAGGAACGCGGGAAAATCGCCCTTGAAGCCGGTTTCCTTCATCGTTTCGACCATCGCCGCGTGGATGCGATCCACCTCGCGCAGGCCGATCGCATGGATGTCGTCGGGGGACAGGTCGAGCGTCGTGTATTCACGGATCTGCTGGCGGTAGTACGCCTTGCCATCCGGCAGCGATTCCGCCGCGAGCGTCTTGCGCGCCTTCGGCACGTATTCGCCGCGGAAGAACGTCAGCAGCTTGCCGTAGGCGGGAATCACGCCATCGGCGATCGCCGCGCGGGCGTCCTTGCGCAGCGCGTCGGCGTCGGCTGCCGGCAGCGTCTTCGGCATCGCCTTGAACGGCGCGTACAGCGCGCTGGCTTCGGGATCCTTCAGCTCCGCGACGGCGGCGATGGAGACGTCGCGACCGTCGAGCACCTCGCGCGGCACGGTGAATCCGCGCGCGAGGCCGAGGCGCATGTTCGCGATCTCCTGGTCCATGTAACGCGGGATCTGGCGAAGCCGCGCCACGTAGTGCTCGTAGTCCGCGCGCGTGCGCAGGTTGTCGCCATGCAGCACATACCCGATGTCGGACCAGAAGGCCGAGTCGCTGTTGAACGGCATCTGCCACTGGCCAAAGCGCTGTGCCGCCGCGAGGTTGCCGATCTGTTCGCGATAGACCGCGTAGTCCACGCGCACGCTGCCGCTGAGCGTCTTCGTGTCGATGCGGTCGAGCTGCGCGAGCACGTCGTTCCAGTAAGCGAGCCGCTCCGCCTGGCTCTTCGCGTCCACGGTGTCGAGCCGGCCGTCGCCCGGCTGCGCTTCGCCGGAGGTGAGGATGCCCGCCTGTCCGTTACGCCACGTCCATTCCTTCGTGTAGATGGCCTTGAAGGCGTCGTCGGCCGTGGTGGCGGCGTGCGCGGTGCCGACGAAGAGGCCGGCGAAGGCGATGGCGCGGATCCAGGGGGACATACGGGCTCCGTGTGTCGGGGAGAATCCCCGATCATCGCATGCCGTTGCCCCTAGAGGCCCGCGTAATGCCCGCGCATGGTCTGCAGGTAGGCCTCGAGGTCGCGGCCGGGCTCGTCCTCGAACGTCTCGCCCGATTCGCGGCATTCCGCGATGCGGTCGGGCCGGAAGTTGCGGAACGCCTGGCGATGACGGCACCACGCGCCGAGCGTCCAGGCGCCGCCCCAGAACGACAGGCACAGCGGTTCGACCTCGCGCGTGCTCGTGCGGCCCTCCGCGTCGCGGTACTCGAGGCACAGCACGCGATGGGCGATCACTGCCTCGTGCAGGCAGTCGAGCATCGCGGCGATCTGGTTCTGGAACGTGTCGCGCCAGATGGGCGCGAAGATCTTCGCCTGCGCCGAACGCTCGCGCAGGTCGGGCGGAAGCACGGCCTCGATCTTGATCAGCGCGGCCTGCGCTTCGCGCGCCAGCCGCTCGCCGGCGAACGCGCGGACGAACCGCGTGCCGGCGACGAGCGCTTCGAGTTCGTCGGCGGAAAACATCAGCGGCGGAATGTCCGAGCCCTTGCGCAGAAGGTATCCCACGCCGGCCTCGCCTTCGATGGGTACGCCGGAGAGCTGGAGGTCCGCCACGTCGCGATAGACGGTGCGCAACGAGACCTCGAGCGTGCTGGCGAGCTGGCGCGCGGGCAGCGCCGTGCGCCGCCCGCGCAGGGCGTTGATGATGAGGAACAGGCGGTCGGCGCGGCGCATCCCCGGATCATCGCCTCCCGCGGGCTGCGCGGGAAGCGACGATGGTCACGACCGCGCATCGCCGGGCGCTCAGGCGGCGGCCAGCATCTGGGCGCGGGCGAGCGCCGCGTCCTGCGCCGCGGCGCGGACGATGGCCGGCCGCACCATCAGTCGCGCCACGTAAGCCTCGAACGCGTCGCGCCGCGGCACGATGCCGAACTTCATCGTCCAGTCGAGCGAGCTCGCCCAGAGGATGTCCGCCGCCGTGAAGCGCTCTCCGAAGAGCCACGGTCCCTGCGCCAGCTGCGCCTCGATCTGGTCGAGCACCATGTCGAAGCTGCCGTAGGGGCAGGTCGAGACCGGCGCGGGCGCGTTCTTCATGAAGCGGTCCATCACCGCCGGCTCGAAGCATGAACCGTAGAACGACAGCCAGCGGAGGTAGGGACCGCGCAGCGGATCGCCGATCCCCGGCGCCAGCCCGGCCTCCGGATGCAGGTCGGCGAGGTAGGTGAAGATCGCCGGACGCTCGGTGACCAGGCCGCCGAGGTGCTCGATCGCCGGCACCTTCCCCATCGGGTTGATCTTCAGGAATTTCGGCTCGCGCTGCTCGCCGCGGGTCAGGTCCATCACGTGCATGTCGTACTGGGCGCCCAGTTCCTCCAGGAGCATCAGCGTGCTGCCCGATCGGCTGTTGGGGGCGTGGTGGAAGACGATCCGGCTGGGAGTCATGCGAGCGGTTCCTTTGTCGGTGGTGACGTGGGTGGTGGCGATATGGATCGGCCCGTCCATCAGCAGTCCGCGCAGGCGGAGCGGTGAATACAGGTCGACGAACCGTTCGAACAGGCTGGTCATGTCGGTGGCCCCTTCCGTATCGGTAGGGAGAGTCTGCGCGGGGGCTGCTGACAACGTGCTGTCAGCAGTCCCTCTGGCGCGGTTCACGTGCCGCGCGGACAATGCGTGTTCCCGACCCAGAGCCCCTTGCGATGTCGAAACCGATTTCCCTGATCCAGTTCCTGATCGAAGAGAAGCGCGCGGGGCACATCAACGCCCAGCTCAGCCTGCTGATCGAGGTCGTGGCCCGTGCCTGCAAGCGCATCTCGGTGGCCACCGGCAAGGGCGCCCTGGGCGGCGTGCTCGGCAACGCCGGGTCGGACAACGTGCAGGGCGAGGCGCAGAAGAAGCTCGACGTCATCTCCAACGAGATCCTGCTCGAGGCCAACGCCTGGGGCGGCCACCTCGCCGCGTGCGCGTCGGAGGAAATGGAAGACCCGCAGCCGATCCCCGACGCCTACCCGAAGGGCAACCACCTGCTCCTGTTCGATCCGCTCGACGGCTCGTCGAACATCGACGTCAACGTGTCGGTCGGCACGATCTTCTCCGTGCTGCGCTGCCCGGACGGCGTCACCGAGCCGAAGGTCGCCGACTTCCTCCAGCCGGGTACCGAACAGGTCGCCGCCGGTTACGTCGTGTACGGCCCGAGCACCCTGCTGGTCCTCACCTTCGGCCACGGCGTGCACGAATTCACGCTCGACCGCGAGCACGGCAGCTTCGTGCTGACCCGTCGCGACATCGCCATCCCGGCGGAGACGGCCGAGTTCGCGATCAACATGTCGAACCAGCGCCACTGGGAGGCCCCGATGCAGCGCTACATCGGCGAGCTGCTCGCCGGCACGGAGGGCCCGCGCGGGCGCGACTTCAACATGCGCTGGGTCGCCTCCATGGTCGCCGACGTGCATCGCATCATCACGCGCGGCGGCGTGTTCATCTATCCGCTGGATGCGAAGATCACGGCCAAGGGCGGCACCGGAAAACTGCGCCTGATGTACGAGGCCAATCCGATGGCCTTCATCGTCGAGCAGGCCGGTGGCGCGGCCACGACGGGGCGCGAACGCATCATGGACCTGCAGCCCACCGCGCTGCACCAGCGCGTGCCCGTGTTCCTCGGTTCGAAGAACGAGATCGAGGTGGTCACCCGCTACCACCTCGAAGCCGACGACACCCGCGCCTGATCGTCCCATCGGAACCGGGCGGCATGCCGCCCGGTTTTCGCCCTTCCCCGGACACGCGCCCGCCGCGAGCGTGCCCGATGATCCGCCAGCCCCGACACGGTAGTCCCGACATGTTTCCACGCCCTTCCCGTTCCTGGCTGCCGCTGGTGTTCGCGACCCTGCTCGCCGGTTGCTTCGGCGGCACGAAGCCCGACGCACGGCCCGACAACGCATTGCCGGTGCTCGCGGCCAAACCGCGCATCGGCTTGGCGCTCGGCGGCGGCGCCGCGAAGGGCTTCGCGCACATCGGCGTGATCAAGATGCTCGAGGCCAGCGGCATCCATCCCGACGTCGTCGCCGGCACCAGCGCGGGGAGCGTGGTGGGCGCGCTGTATGCCAGCGGCATGGACGCGTTCCGTCTGCAGGAGCAGGCGTTCTCGCTCGACGAAGCCAGCATCCGCGACGTGCGCCTCTTCTCCGGCGGGCTCGTGCAGGGCCAGAAGCTCCAGGATTACGTGAACCAGCTCGTCGGCAACCGGCCGATCGAAAAGCTGCGCATCCCGTTCGCCGCGGTGGCGACGCAACTCGAGAACGGCGAGCGCGCGATCTTCGTTCGCGGCAACACCGGCCAGGCCGTGCGCGCGTCGAGCAGCATCCCTGGCGTGTTCGAGCCCGTCGACATCGCCGGCAGGCACTTCGTCGACGGCGGCGTGGTGAGTCCCGTTCCCGTGGATGCCGCACGCCAGCTCGGCGCCGACATCGTCATCGCGGTCGACATCTCGGCGCGCCCCGACGGCAAGAACCCCGACAGCATGATGGGCATCGTGGGCCAGTCGATCACGATCATGGGACGCAAGCTGGCCGAGCAGGAGATCGCGCGCGCGGACGTGGTGATCCGTCCGAAGGTGGGCCAGATCGGTCCCACCGATTTCGATCAGAAGAACGTCGCGATCCTCGAGGGCGAGCGCGCGGCGCTCGCCGCGATTCCCGCGATCCGGGCGAAGATCGCCGAGAAGACGGCCGCCATGGGCAAGCCGCCCGTCCCGGCGCGCTGATCAGCCCGCCTGCACCAGCTCCAGCGCGGACTGGCGGCCGAGCGAGAGGATTTCGTCCGAGAGCCGGTCTTCCGCCACGGCGCGCGCCAGCGACAGCGAGCCGACCATCGATGCGAACACGGCCATCGCGAGCGTGCGGCGACGCTTGCCTCGCACGCCGTCCGGCAGCGTCGAGGCGATCAGTTCCACCATCTCCGCGTAGCCATCCGTGAAGGCCTCGCGCGTTTCCACCGGCCGGCGCGCCATCTCGGCTGAGAGCGCCGCGGCCACGCAGCCGCTTTCCGGATTGTCCCGGTGCTCGGCCGACAGATAAGCGTTGATCAACGCGCGGTAGCGCTCGCCGCGCGACGCGGCCACCCTGGCGGCCATGCGCTCCATCGCACCGGTCGCCGCGACGGCGACGCTCTCGCGGACCAGTTCTTCCTTCGATTCGAAGTGGTTGTAGAAACCACCCTGGGTCAGACCGACCTCGCCCATCAGGCTGACGACACCGACGGCATCGATGCCGTCCGCGCGAAACCGCTGCGCGGCCGCCTCGACGATCTTCTGCCGCGTTTGTTCTTTGTGACCTTTCCCGTAACGCATGCTGCTTTCGCTCCCTTGGGGAGTACCCCCTGCCCGGGATCGATTGTAGCGAATCCTTGCGTATTGAAATGTCGGCGAACCCGGTACTTCCGGCACACGCGGAGCGGCGCGGGAGCGCGCACGGCGCGCTCCCGCCAGAGAGACATCTACGAGTTTTCGTGGATCATTCCGCGCGGCGCTTCGCCACGTCGGCCGGTGTCACTTCACCCTGCTTGCCGCCGAAATGACGGATCACGTAGTTCGCGAGCGCCGCCACCTCGGTGTCGCTATAGGCATGGCCGAAGGCAGGCATGTAGACGTCGTTGTCGCCGATGCGCATCTTCACGCCTTCCAGGATGGCCTCGGTGACGTTCGCCCCCTTCGGATCGTTGACACCGCGGGTGCCCGCGAGCGCCGCGTATGCCGTCTGCTGTCCGGCACCGTTCCACTGGTGACAGCTCGCGCACGCGCCTTCGAACAGACGCAGACCTTCCGCGTCGGCCTTGCCGTCGTCGCCGCCCGGTGCCACGGCGCTGGACGCGACCATCGCCTTCGGTGCCGCGTCGACGACGATGGGATCGTCGCCTTCGCGCGCCGGCACCGTGCGCAGCCACGTCACCAGTGCCGCCGTGTCTTCCGGCTTCCAGTGCTGCAGGCTGTACGCGATGGCCTCGCCCATCGGTCCATTCGCGGAAGCATGGCCCTCGGCGTGACCGGTACGCAGGTACTGGGTCAGCGCCTCGTCGCTCCACTTGCCGATGCCGTGCGTCGGATCGGAGGTGATGTTGTACGCGCGCCAGCCCTGCACGACCTCGCCCGCCAGCGCTTCGCCGTGCTTCAGCGCGAAGCCGAAGTTGCGTGGCGTGTGGCACTCGGCGCAATGCCCGAGCGGACCGCCGAGGTACGCACCCGCGTTCCATTCGGGCGACCGCGACGCGTCCGCCTGGAAACGCTGGCTGCGGAAGAACGCCGCGTTCCAGAAGCCCATCGCCCAGCGCTGGTTGAACGGGAAGCCGAGTTCGTTCGGCTTCTCCGGCTGGTGCACCGGCGGCAGGCTGAAGAGGTACGCCTTGATCGCCAGTACGTCGGCGCGACTCAGCTGCGTGTACGCCGTGTACGGGAACGCGGGATACAGGTGCTTGCCGTCCTTGCGGATGCCTTCCCGCACGGCGCGCACGAACTCGTCGTCCGTCCACGTGCCGATGCCGGTTTCCTTGTCGGGCGTGATGTTCGACGAGTAGATGGTGCCGAACGGCAGCTTGAACGCCAGACCGCCCGCGAACGGTTTGCCGCCGTCGTGCGACGTGTGGCAGGCCACGCAGTCGGCCGCGGTGGTGAGGTATTCGCCGCGCGCGACCGGGTCGGCGTTCGTGGGCGCGCCGGCCAGCACCGGCGCGGTGCCATCGTCGGGATCGGTACGGTTGAGGAAGAAGTACGCGCCGACGCCGACCGCCAGCAGGACGACGACGATGATCAGGAAGCGCCTCATGCCACGTCCTCCTTCTCGCCGCCGACCGCCGCGACGCGCTTGAGCGCGTCGGGCGACGCGGCCAGCTGGGCCAGGGCCACCGGGAGCCGCCTCAGGCGGATGCCGGTGGCGGCGAAAATCGCATTCGTCAGGGCGGGTGCGGCGATCGCCGTGCCCACTTCGCCGATACCTCCGGGTACCTCGTCGCTTTCGACGGAATACACCTCGAGTTCCGGCACCTCGTTGATGCGCAGGCTGCGGTAGTCGTGGAAGTTACTCTGCTCGATCGCGCCGTTCTTCAGCGTGATGCCGTTGTACAACGCGGCGCCCAGGCCGAAGAGCAGGCCGCCCTGCATCTGCGCCTGCACGGAGCTCGGGTTGATCGTGATGCCGTTGTCGATCGCGACGACGGCCTTGCGCAGGCGCACCTGGCCCTGCTCCGTCACTTCGGCTTCGACGATCGCGCAGACGTGGCTTCCGAACGGCGAGCCGACGGCGATGCCGCGTCCGACACGGGCGGGGAGCGGCTGTCCGCCCCAGCCGATCTTCTCGGCGGCGAGGTTCATCACGCCGAGCGCGCGCGAGCCGGGCTTCATCAGCGACCGACGGTATTCGAGCGGGTCCTTGCCGGCGGCATGGGCGAGTTCGTCGACGAAGCTCTCCACCACGAACAGATTGTGCGTGGGGCCGACACCGCGCCACCAGCCGACGACGAGACCGGGCGGCATCTCGTGGCGCACCCACTCCACGAGGACGTTGTCCATGTCGTACGGCAGGTCGGCGGCGGATTCGATCGCGTCGCTGTCCATGCCGTCCTTGCCCATCGCGCCCGGCGCCCAGCGCCCGAGCACCGTGCCGCTGGTGATGCGATGCTTCCACGACGTCGGCTTGCCATCGGCACCGAGCGTGGCCGAGATGCGGTCGAAGTAGAGCGGACGCACGCGATCGTGGCGGATGTCCTCCTCGCGGCTCCAGATCACCTTCAGCGGATAGCCCACCTGTCTGGCGAACGCGACCGCCTGTTCGACCTGGTCGGTTTCCAGGCGACGTCCGAAGCCGCCACCCAGGTAGGCCGCGTTGAGAACGACCCCCTCGGCCGGGATGCCGCAGATGCGCGCGGCTTCCGCGACGCAACGGGTCGGCACCTGCGTGCCCGTCCAGATCTCGCACTTGCCCGGCGTCACGTGCACCGTGGCGTTCAGCGGCTCCATCGGCGCGTGGGCGAGCATCGGCGAGATGTAGGAGGCTTCGATCAGCTTGCCATCGGCGGCGGCCTCGCCCTTGGGCTTGCGGCCGATCAGCGCCGGACCGTTGCGTGAGCTTTCCTGCAACGCGGCGATGAGCGTCTCCGTATCGAGGTTGGCGTTGACGCCGTGTTTCCATTCGATATCGAGCGCGTCGAGCCCGCGCTGCGCGAGCCAGAAATTTTCCGCGACGACGGCCACCGCGTTGTCGAGGCGCAGCACGTCGACGACGCCGGGGATGGCACGGGCCTTCGCGTCGTCCACCTTACCCAGCGTGCCGGCGAGCTCGGGACTCGTGATCACCGACGCCACCTTCATGCCCGGGATCTTCGCGTCGATGCCGAACTGCGTGCCGCCGTTGACCTTGTCCGGCGAATCGACGCGGCGCATCGGCTTGCCGATGAGCGTGAAATCCTTGCGCTGCTTGAGCGTGACCGTCGCCGGCTGCGGCAGCTTGCCCGCGGCCTCGGCCACCGCGCCGAAGCCCAGCGTGCGGCCCGACGGCACGTGCGTGATCACGCCGCGCGCGACCGAACAGCTGGTGGGATCGACGTGCCACTGGGCGGCGGCCGCGGCGACCAGCGTCTCGCGCGCCACGGCGCCCGCCTCGCGCAGCGCCTGCCACTGGCCGCGCGTGCTCGTCGAGCCGCCCGTGATCTGGCCGCCGCCGAGCAGCGGCTGTCCGTAGAGCGCGTCGCTGGGAGGCGAATGCTCGACACGGATCTGGTCGAGCCCGACGCCGAGTTCCTCGGCCAGCATCATGGAGATACCGGTGTAGATCGCCTGGCCCATTTCCACCGCGGGCATCACGAGGCGAACGGCGCCATCGGCGTCGACGCGGACGAAGGCGTTGGGCGCGAAGGCAGGATTGCCGTCCGCCGCGGCGGCCGCGGCATCGGCCGCCTGGCGGCGCGGGCTCATCTGCGCGACGGCCGGTCCCATGCCGGCGGTCCACAGGAAGGCCACGGCGAGGCCGCTTCCCGCCGCTCGCAGCGCGTTGCGCCGGCCCGCGTCGAACGCGTCGCCCTGATCCCGCCGCGCGTTCATGCCGCGCTCCCGTCGACGACGACCTGCAGGCCGTGCTGCTGCCCGGTGGCCGCCTGCTTGATCGCTTCGCGGATGCGCACATAGGTGGCGCACCGGCAGATGTTGCCGGACATCGCCGTATCGATGTCGCGGTCGGTCGGGTTCGGCACGCGCGCGAGCAGCGCCGCGGCCGCCATGATCTGGCCGGACTGGCAGTAGCCGCACTGCACGACATCGACCGCGAGCCACGCCTGCTGCACCTTCGCGCCTTCCGGCGTCTGCCCGATGGCCTCGATCGTGGTGATCGCGCGGTCGCCGATCGCGGAGACGGGTAGCTGGCAGGACCGCACCGGCTGGTTGTCCAGGTGCACCGTGCAGGCACCGCACTGGGCGATGCCGCAGCCGAACTTCGTGCCCGTGAGCCCGATCACGTCCCGCAACACCCATAGCAGGGGCATGTCCGGCGGCACATCGACCTGGCGGTCCTCACCATTGACGCGCAACGTGACCATAACGACTCCCCTGGGCTGGGCGGAACCGGGCGGCTCCGCTGGCGGATGAAACGAAAGGAAGCTTACGACGATCGCGTGACGTCCGGTTTTGCCTAACCTCGCGAATTTGGAAAAAACGACTGCCGTGTCCTTTTTAGTCGAAAACTCGACCGGATTCTCCGGAACCGCGTCGACGACAGGGACCGCTAAGGCATACCGACGAGCCGGTCGACTTCCGTCACGAACGCACGCAGGCGCGGCAGGTGGCGGAGATCGCGGTGGTAGCCCATCCACACGTCCCTTCCCGGCGGCTCGTCGCCGAGATCGATCCGGCGCAGCCCCGGCGTGACGTCGCCCAGCGCGACGGGCAGGACCGCGACGCCCAGACCGAGCGCGCAGACGCGTGCCTGCGCTTCGCGACTGTTGCTGCGAAAGGCGAGCGGCGCATCGGGCAGGCGCTCGCGCAGCCAGGCCACGTCCGGCATGCCGCCGAAGGCCGTATCCATGGTGATCACCGCATCGGGCACGGCTGGCCCATCGACGGCGGCGTACGCCGCGTAGGCCACCCGCAGTAGCTTGCGTTGCGCGATGTCCGGCTCGTCGAACGGCGCGATGCGGAACACGAGGTCGGCTTCGCGACGTGCGAGGCTCAGGAGTCGCGCGTCGGTCACGAGCTCGACGACCACACCGGGATGTTTCTCGCGCAGGCGCGCGATGGCCTGGGTAAGGACATGCGCGCCGAACCAGTCGGACGACGACACCCTGAGCAGGCCCTCCACCGCATCCCCCTGCCCGTTCGCTCGCCGAACGATGCCCAGGGCTTCCGACTCGATGCGCAGCGCATGCTCGAACACGTCGTGCCCCTCGTCCGTCAGCACGAAGCCTTCGCTGGTGCGCTGGAACAGCGTCTGCCCCAGCGCTTCTTCCAGGACCCGGATGCGACGGCCCATCGTCGGCTGGGTCTGGCCCAGCTCGCGCGCGGCCGCGCCGAGCGTGCCGCCGCGCGCGACGGCCAGGAAGATGCGGAGGTCGTTCCAGTCCATGCGCCGACTATGCATTTCTGCATGACGGGCGTGCAACTTCGGGCATTCTCATGCGTATTCGCATGACCTACCTTGGATGCATCTCCTACCGGACAACGTCCATGAATGCCTCGCCCCGAATGACCGCCCTTCGCCTCGAACGCGCCGGCACGGCGCTGGTGTTCGCCGATCTTCCGGTGCCGCGGCCCGAAGCGGGCGAGGTCCGGGTCCGCGTCGTCGCCGCGGGCCTCAATCCGCTGGACGCGAAGATTCGCGCCGGCCAGGCCGCGCACGCGAAACATCCGGCGCCCGCGGTCCTCGGTCTCGACATGGCCGGCATCGTCGATACCGTGGGGACGGACGTCATCGGGTTCGCGCCGGGCGATGCCGTCTACGGACTGACGGGCGGCGTCGGCGGCATCCAGGGATCGCTCGCGCCATTCGCCGTGGTGGATGCCGCGCTGCTCGCGCACGCTCCCACCCACCTCCCGCTTGCCGATGCCGCCGCCCTGCCCCTCGGCTTCATCACCGCGTGGGAAGGATTGGTTGACCGCGCTCATCTGGGAGCCGGCCAGACGCTCCTCGTCCACGGCGGCGCGGGCGGCGTGGGCAGCATGGCGGTGCAACTCGGCGTGGCGCTGGGCGCGCGCGTCGTGGCGACGGGCAGGGCCGGCCAGGCCGACGTCATCACGGCGATGGGCGCCACCTTCTTCGATTACCGGGCCTCGTCGATCGAGTCGATCGTCGAGACCTGCACCGGTGGCGAGGGCTTCGACGTCGTGTACGACACGCTCGGCGGGGCGACGCTCGACGCGTCGTTCGTCGCCGCCCGACGCTACGGTGGCCATGTCGTCAGCAGCCTGGGCTGGGGCACGCATTCGCTCGCGCCGCTCTCGTTTCGCGCCGCCACTTATTCGGGCGTGTTCACCCTCATGCCGTTGCTGACCGCCAAGGGACGCGAAGCACACGGCCGCATCATGGCCGAGGCGACGCGACTGGCGGACGCGGGCAAGCTGCGACCCGTGCTGTCGGCACGGCGGTTCGCGCTGGCCGACGGCAATGCCGCCCTCGACCTGGTCGAGAGCGGCGACGCCGGCGGCAAGGTGATCGTGGAGATCGGCTGATCAGCGCAACGGGTGCGCTTCGACGCCCTCGTTCGTCAGCTTGACCGGAAGAATCCGGCCCTGCGCGTCGAAGGACATGCGTTCGATCGACACCTGGCGATGGTTGCCGTTGGTGTCGCCGAGCGGGTGGCGGTGATAGACGATGAACCAGCTGTCGTCCTTCGGATCGTGGAATACCGAGTTGTGGCCGGCGCCCGTGGCGATCTTCGGGTCCTGTTCGAGGATCTTGCCGATGCGCTTGAACGGACCCATCGGCGAATCGCCGATGGCGTACGCCACCGAGTAGTCGGGGCCGGTCCAGCCGCCTTCCGACCACATGTAGTAGTACTTGCCGTTGCGCTTGAACATCAGCGAGCCTTCGACATACGCCTTGTCCGGCGTGATCTCCTTGTAGACCGTGCCGTCGGGCAGCGGCTCCAGCCCGGTGAAATCGGGTTTCAGCTTCACGATGTTCGCGTGCTTCCAGCCGCCGTAGATCATGTAGTACGTGCCATCGTCGTCGCGGAACACGAACTGGTCGATGGGCTGCGCGCCGTTATGGAACGCGTCGATGAGCGGCTTGCCGATGAGGTCGCGGAACGGGCCGGCCGGTTTGTCGGCCACGGCGACGCCGATGCCGCCGATTTCCTTGTCGCTCTGGATGTCGTTGGCCGCGAAGAAGAAGTAGTACTTGCCGTCCTTCTCGACCACCGCGGGCGCCCACAGGGCTTTCTTCGCCCAGGGGATGTCCTTCATCGCGAGCACGTTCGCGTGCTTCGTCCAGTGCACGAGGTCGGGCGACGAGAACGCGTCGAAATGCACCTGCTCGGCGTATTTCAGCGACGTCGTCGGATAGATCCAGTACGTATGGTCGAAGATCGCCGCTTCGGGATCGGCGTACCAGCCCGGGAAGACGGGATTGCCGGCGTGGCCCGGCGGCGGTGCCGCCGCGATCGCGGCGGTGGACAACGTCGCGGCGATCACCGCGCTCCCGAGCAGCTTGCGAATCCCCATCCGGTCGACCCCATCCGTTCGTGTGAACGTTCGATCCTAACGGGTCTGGACGTCCAAAAGCGAATCCTTGCGCGCGAATGGGTTTTGCGGCGGGCACCCATTCGCGCGCAAGCGCGCTCCTACCTTGCGTCGCGGGTCGCGGCCGGTCAGAAGCGGTAACGCGCCTGCCCGACGATGCTGCGACGCGGGCCATAGAAGCAGTCGCCGCGCGCGAGGCAGGTGGCGCTGTAGACCTGGTCGGTGACGTTGGCCGCGTTCACCGAGAAGCGCCACGGACCCTGCGTGTAGGCCACCATGGCGTCGAACAGCGTCTTCTTCGGTACCTCGAGCGTGCCCGTCTCGTCGTAGTTCTTGCCGATGTACCTCGCGCCGATACCGAAGCTGAAGCCGTCGCTGTCCGCGTCGTTCACGTGGTAGACGCCCCACACGGACCCCTGGTTCTTCGGCAGGCCGGCGACGATGCTGCCGTCGTCCGGTCGTGCCTTGGTCCAGGTGTAGGTACCGATCATGTCGACGTGGTCGGCGATGCGCGTGGACGCCTCGAGTTCGACGCCGCGTGTCTTCGCCCTGCCGGCCTGGATCTGGTTGAGCGGATTCTGAGGATCGGGCGCGAGGCGGTTTTCCTCGCGCAGGTCGAAGTACGTCGCCGTGACGAGCGTCGGCGAGCCGACGGGCTGGTACTTCAGGCCGGCCTCGTACTGCTTGCCGCGCAGCGGCTCGTACGGACGGTTGTAGAAATCGAGGCTGTCCAGCGGCTGGAACGATTCCGTGTAGCTGAGGTACGGCACCAGCCCGCTGTCGAAGCGGTACATGAGGCCGAAGCGCGAGGTCGTCGCGTTGTCGACCGAGCGGTCGTCGCCGGTCGTCAGCGTCGCGCGGTCGTGGCGCACGCCCACCGTGCCGATCCAGTGCTCGCCCCAGTTGATCTGATCCTGCACGTACAGGCCCGTCTGGCGCGTGCGGCTGGACGCGACCGGAGCCACGTCCGGCGGTGTGAAACCGTTGCGGTAGACGGGATCGTAGAGGTTGAACGGCACGTCGTCGAAGCCGTAGCCCTGGCGGCTGTCGGTATGCGAGTAGCCGATGTCGAGACCGACGAGCACGCGATGGTGCATCGAGGCCAGGTCGAAATCCGCCTGCGCGTGCGTGTCCGTGACGAAGCGCTTGTGCCGGTCGATCGAGATGTAGCTGTAGCGGTTGACGGTGCTCGCCGTGTCGTCGAGGAACGGGTAAGCCGGGTTCGAGTAGACGTCCGGATAGAGCGAGCGGTACTTCACGTTGTCATGCGAGTAGCGCATGTTCTGCTCGAACTTCCACGTATCGTTGAATCGGTGCTCGAACAGCGAGGTGAGCGACCGCTGGTCGGTGTCGTAGCGGTCGAAGCCTGGTTCGCTGACGAATCGCTGCGTCGGGATGCGGCCGTTCGGGTTGGGCAGCAGCGTGCCCGAGTGCGGCAGGAAGTTCAGCGACGTACCGTTGTGGTCGAACTGGAGGTTCGCGAGCAGCGTCCATCGCGTGTCCTGGTCGGGCATCCAGGTGATCGACGGCGCGATGGCCTTCCGGTCGTCGGGCACGTAGTCGATCTGGGAGTCGGAATCGCGATAGACGCCGATGAGGCGGTAGGCCCAGTGACCCGCGGTGTCGAGCGGGCCGGTGAAGTCGAACGCGAGCTGCTTGCGGGCGTTGTTGCCCAACTGCGCATCGATCTCGTGGGACGCCGCGAACTGCGGACGCTTCGAAGCGAGCGCGATCAGACCGCCCGTGGTGCCCTGCCCGTACAACACCGACGATGGACCGCGGACGATCTCGATGCGGTCGATGAAGTACGGCTCGGTGCGGGCATACGAATAGCCGAACGCCTGGCGCAGGCCGTCGAGGTACTGCACGAACGACGTGCCGCGCAGGAACGCGTCGTCGCCGCGGCTGTCCACGCCGTACGCGTCGGCGCGCACACCGGCCGAGTAGCGCAGCGCGTCCTGGATGGTCAGCACGCCCTGGTCGAGCATCTGCGCGTTCGAGATGACCGAGATGGCCTGCGGCGTCTCGATGATCGGGGTATCGGTCTTGGTCGCGCTGCTCGCGTCGGTACGCGTGTAGCCGGCATCGACGCTGACCCCACGGACGTCCACCGGGGCGAGCTGCACGGCCTTGTCGCCCCCCTGCTGCTGGGCGGAGGCCGTCTCCTGGGCGGAGGCGACGAACGGGAGCGACGCGCTGGCAAGCAGCAGCGGCAGAGTCTTCCTGCGGAGAAGCATGGCGTTTTCCTGGGGCTGGGGCAGCGGCGTGGCGCCCTTACGCCGCGCCGCGATTGCGAATGAATCTCATTTCATGATGCCCCAGAAGCATCGCCCCGCGCAATATTGCGAATAACTTGCATTTGCGTCCTTGGTCTACCCAGCGTCGAAGCTACGCGATCAGCAGGTCCTCGTAGAACGCACCGATCGCGCGGTCCGGATGCGCGATCTGGATCTCCAGGATCCAGAGGCCCGGCACCGGTGTCGCGTCGAAGTCGCCGAGGTTGCCCGCCTTGTGCACGGCGTGCGGGTAATCGCCCACGCGGTGACCCTTCGTCGCGTGGTTGAGGCGCCAGCCCATCGCGCGCGCCTGGTCGTCGGCGAAGGCGTAGAGATCGGCGCCCGTCACGCCTTCGCGCCAGCGCCTTGCGGTGATGTCGAACAGGTCGCGCGCCGCCTGCGCGCAGGCCTTCATCTGTGCGTCGTGACCCATCACGAAGGTGTCGCCGACGTCGCCCTCGTGGCCGTCGAACACCGGGCCGAGGTCGATGAAGAAGATATCGTCCTCGCCGAGTCGCGTGTCCGGCGCCGAACGCTGGCGGAACGTCTTCAGCGTGTTCGGTCCGAACCGGATGATGCTCGGGTGCCAGATGCGCTGCATGCCGGCGGCGGCGAGCCGGTCCTTCGCGATCTCGCCCGCTTCGGGCTCGGTCATGCCGGGAAGAATGCGTGAGGCGATGTCGGTCAAGGCGGCCCATGAGCGTTCGCGCGCGGCGAGCATGCGCTCGTGGGAGAAGGAGGCACCGACGTTCTGGGCGGTCGAGGAAGGCATGATTCAATCCTGTGGATGCCCCATGGTAACGGCGGTTACGGCGGGCTGCCCACCATCGCCAGCGCCGCGCGCCGGCCGCTTTCGAGGATCCGCCCCGATAGTCGCGCGTCGCTCGTCGCGCGCGCCAGCTGCATCGTGCCGGCCATCAGGCCGTAGAGCGACATCGCGCGTGACATCGCTTCGTCGGCCGGAAGGGCGGGCCACTGCGTGGCCGCGAGTTCCACGAACGCGAGCATGCCTTCGGTGTACGCGGTTCGCACATCGTCCGAATGCCGCGCGATTTCGGCGGCGAGCACCGTGGTGGGGCAGCCTCGGCCAGGGTTGTCCCGATGGCGGATGGAGAAATAGCTTTCGATCATCCCCTGCAACCCCTCGCCCGAGGCGATCCAGCGTCGCAGGTAGGCCACGCGTTCGTCCATCGCCGCGGTCACCGCTTCCCGCGCGAGATCTTCCTTGGAGGCGAAGTGGTTGTAGAACGCGCCGTTGGTGAGGCCCGACGCGGACATGAGCGACTTCACGCCCTCCGCTTCGATACCGTGCTCCCGGAAGCGCCGCGACGCCGTCTCGACGATGCGTTGACGCGTCTGCTCCTTGTGCTCTTTGTCGTAACGCATGCCGGGTCCTCTGTGGCGAAGGTCAGTGGGCATCCGCCGAAGGCGCCTTGGGCGGCTGCACCTTGCGCATGAGCGGCACCATCACGGTGGCCACGACGAAGCAGAGCATGATCGCGTAGAACGCGTCGCTGTAGGTCATCGTCTGCGCCTCGCGGAACGTGAGTTGCCACAGCGACTTCAGCGCCGCCGTATAGGCGTCGGAGTCCGGCGCCAGACCGTCCAGCAACCGGTTCATCGGCTCGCTCGCGGGGGTGAGGTGTTCGGCCAGCCGGAAGAAGTGAAGGTTGGTGCGGTCGTTGAGGATCGTCGCGCACGCCGCGATGCCCATGGCGCCGCCGAGATTGCGCATCAGGTTGAACAGGCCCGATGCCTGTTTCAATCGGGCCGGCGGCAGGCTGCCGAGCGTCAACGTCACGGTGGGCGCCACCGCGAACTGCTGGCCCATGCCGCGCAGCGCCTGTGGCAGCAGCAGCTGCGGTGCGCCCCAGTCGTGCGTGATCGGCGTGAACTCGAACATCGAGATCGTGAAAAGCAGCAACCCGAACATGAGCAACCAGCGCAGGTCGACGCGGTTCGCCAGCATCGAATACACCGGAATCGTGAGGATCTGGAAGATGCCGGTGGACAGCACCGCCTTGCCGATCTGCAGCGCGCTGTAGCCCTCGACGCGCCCGAGGAAGAGCGGCGTCAGGTAGATCGTGCCGAACAGGCCGATGCCGGTGACGAACGAGAAGAAGCAACCCAGGGCGAAATTGCGTTCGCGCAGGGCGCGCAGGTCCACCACCGGGTGCGCCGCGGTGAGTCCGCGCCAGACGAACAGCAGCCCCGCGAGCAGGCTCGTCCAGGTGGTGGCGCGGATGGTGTCGTCCTCGAGCCAGTTCCAGCGCGGCCCTTCTTCGAGGGTGTATTCGAGGCAGCCCAGGAAGATGGCGATGAGCGCGATGCCGGCCCAGTCGCCCGTCTTCAGCAACGAGAGGTCCGGATCGTCGATCTTCACCAGCATCGGCACGGCCACGGTGACGAACGCGCCCGGCACGAGGTTGATGAAGAACAGCCAGTGCCATGAATAGTTGTCGGTGATCCAGCCACCGAGCGTCGGGCCGAGCGTGGGCGCCAGCGAGGCGATCGCACCGATGGTCGCCGCGGCGATCACGCGCTGCTTCCCTTCGAAGAACACGAAGGCCGTGGTGAACACCATCGGGATCATCGAGCCGCCGAGGAAGCCCTGCGCGGCACGGAACCAGATCATGCTCTGGATATCCCACGCCATGCCGCAGAGCAGGCTGGTCAGCGTGAACCCGGCCGCCGACGCCGCGAAGAGCCAGCGGGTCGAGAACACCCGGCTCAACCAGCCGGAGAGGGGAATGACCACGATCTCCGCGATGAGGTAGCTCGTCTGCACCCAGGCGGTGTCGTCGGCACCCGCCGAAAGGCCGCCACCGATGTCGCGCAGCGAAGCCGAAACGATCTGGATGTCGAGCAGCGCGATGAACATGCCCAGGCACATCGACGCGAAGGCGAAGATCTTCTGCCCCGGCGACAGGTGCGCGACGGGACTCATGGCGCCCTGGTGTCGATGCGCGCCGTCACGGAAAGGCCCGGGCGGAGAAGGCCGAGGTCGCCATCGCTGCCGTCGAGCGTCACCCGGACGGGGACGCGCTGGACGATCTTGGTGAAGTTGCCGGTCGCGTTCTCCGGCGGCAGCACGCTGAACTGCGAGCCGGTCGCGGGCGCGAGGCTGGTCACGTGGCCCTTGAGCACCTTGCCGGGCATGACGTCGGCGCGCACGTCGACACCCTGGCCGACGCGCATGCGTGCGAGCTGGTCTTCCTTGAAGTTCGCGTCCACCCATAGCCCGTGCGAGGGCACGACGACGAGCATCTGGCTCCCGGCCGTCACGTAGCTGCCGACGCGCGCACGCCGGTTTCCCACCACGCCGTCGACCGGCGCGCGCATTTCGGTATACGAGAGATTGAGTCGGGCGACGTCGGCCTCGGCGCGCGCCTGCGCCAGGGCCGCGAGCACCTGGCGCTTCTGGGTGTCGATCACGTCGAGCTGCTGCTGCGACGCATGCACCGCCGCGAGCGCGCGCTGCGTATCGGCACGCGCGGTCTGGAACGTGGCGGTCGCGCGCTGCGCGCTTTCCACGGACACGGCGGAACGCACGACGAGATCGCGATAGCGTTTGTCGTCCAGCTCGGAGCGTGTCGCCTCGGCCTGCGCCGCGTCGAGGCCCGCCCGCGCCTGGGCGATCTGACTGTGCTGCAGGGTCACCGTCGCGTCGAGGTTGCGTAGCGCGGCCTCCTGAGCCGCCACCGCGGCGTCGGCCTTTTCCACAGCCGCGCGATAGTCGCGGTCGTCGAGCTTGACCAGCAGATCGCCCTTCTTCACATGCTGGTTGTCGGCGACGGCGATCGTCTGCACGTAGCCGGACACCTTCGACCCGATGACCGTGATGTCGCCTCCGACGTACGCGTCATCGGTGTCCTCGATGTAGCGCCCGGTGGTCCACCAGTGGCCGGCGTAAGACGCCACGGCCACGACGACCGCCGCCATGGCGATGATTTTCAACGGCTTTCTGCGCCCGGTGGCGGGGGCTGCGACTTCGGCGACGGTGGACACGGGGCACCCGGGACAAGATGAATTACGATCATACTTTTATGGATGATGCGCGTCATTTCAAGTGCCCTGGCCAAGGACGCCTGTGGAAAGCGGGTACGCGCTCAGCGCAGGTCGAGGAGCTGGCCGATGTCGCGCAGGGCCTTGAAGCGGCGGATCAGGTTCAGCGGCTTGCGTTTCAGCGTGCCGAATTCGCCGCGCTGGAAAGCCGCCACGGCGTCGAGCACGCGCTCGCTGGAACGACCGTCGCGGTAGGGATGGATGTCGTCGCCGTGCGCACGAATCGCCGCCATCAGTTCCGGTGGGTGCGACAGGGCGCGATCGATGGCGGCATCGACCTCGGCGGGTGTCGGGACGTCCAGCATGAAAGGCTGCGGTACGCGGTTGGCGATCGTGACGACCGGCTTGCCCATCACGGCGAACTCGTGGATCACGGACGAGGTATCGCATACCAGCACGTCGGCGGCCCGCTCCATCTCGACGAGCCGCTCGGACGTGAAGAAGCGCGCATTCGGCGCTTCGAGTCCGCGGTACGCGTCGAACAGCTCATCGGAGCACTTCGGATGGAGTGTGAGCAGCCACTGCCGGTCGCCCCGCGCGATCATCGCGCGCAGCGGTTCGATCATCGCCGGCGCGCTGCTGAGCCGGTGGCTGAAGGTGGACGCGTACATCACGACGGGACGGCCATCGCGTGCGGGCATGTCGCTGGCGGCGGGCGCCGGGCCGAACAGCGGATCGAGCTTCGGCCATCCGGTTTCGCGCACGGCGAAGTAGCCGTGTTCGCACGCCAGCTCGGCGAAGGGTGCCGTCGTCGACGGTCCCTGGGTGGCGTAGAGATCGAAGAAGCCGCGGATCGCGAAGTGCCCGCGGTCCGGTTCGCGCTTCTGCGCGTTGAACCCGTGGAACACCTGGACCTTGATGCCGGGCAGCGCGGGCGACACCCAGTTGGCGGCGCAATAGACGGCCTCGGGTTTCATCGCGCGCGCGTCGCGCAGGCTGCGGATGCGACGTTCGTCGGGCGTGAGGCTCGCCGCCATGGCGGCCGGCACCACCCAGCCCACGTCGATGCCTCGCGCACGCGCGGCCGCCGCGAGCGGACGCAGGATGGGCAGGGCGTAGGTTTCGGTGGCGAACATCAGGCACGCGGCCAAGGGCGGCACTCCGCGGTGGGTGACGTGGCATTATGACGGCTCGCTACCCCTTCTTCCGCATCCCGATGACCCGACGGCCCATTTCCCTCTGCGTGATCACCCAGAACGAGGCCGACCGCATCCGGGATTGCCTGCTTTCCGCCGCCCCGTTCTGCGACGACATGGTGGTGGTGGATGGTGGCTCGACCGACGACACCGTCGCCATCGCGGAGGCGGCGGGCGCGCGCGTCATCCATCGTCCCTTCGACGGCTTCCGCAGCCAGAAGGCGTTCGCCGTCGCGCAGGCGAAGAACGACTGGGTGCTCTGCCTCGATGCCGACGAGCGTGTCGGCGCGGATCTTCGTGCCGCGATCGAGCGGGTCGCCGACGCCGGTTTCGGAGCGGCGGGCTACCGTTTCCACCGGCGCAACGACTTCTTCGGTCGATTCATGCGCCACGGCAACGCCGGCGCGGACAAGGTGCTGCGTCTGTTCGATCGCCGCCAGGGCGGCTGGCGCGGGCCGCGCGAGATCCACGAATCGGTGAGTCTCGATGGCGACGTACGCATGCTGCCGGGCTTCCTGGATCACTACCCGTACCGTTCGCTGTCCGAGCTGATGGCCAAGCAGGAACGCTACGCGCACATGATGGCCACCGAGGAGTTCGCCGCCGGCAAGCGCGCGACGCTCGGCCAGATCGTCGTCAGCCCGATGTGGCGCTTCTTTCGCGGCTACGTGCTCCGCGCGGGCTTCCTCGACGGCTGGCGCGGCATCGTCTATGCGTTGCTGCGCGTCGAGTACGTGCGCCGGAAGTACGTGAAGCTGTGGCTGTTGCAGCACGGCCAGAGGGCCTGACACCTCGCCGCGTCAGAGCCTGAGGATGCGCGCCGCCTCGTCGACGATGCCCCGCGCGATCTCCTCGGCCGGCAGCTCGCGCGCCATCGAGGCCGCCTGACCGGCCCAGAGTGGCTGGAAGTCACCGCGCCCCTGCGCTTCGGCGATCTTGCGCAGCGGCGCCAGCGGCCCGCCCGCGAGGGGGAACGGCAGGGCGTCGGGGGACATCGGCCCGACCTCCCGCATGATCCGGTTGACCACGCCGCGCGCCGGGCGCCCCGTGAGCACGTTGGTGATCGCGGTGTTGTCGTCGCGCGCGGTGCGCAGCGCCTGCCGGTGCACGTCGACGCTGGTGGATTCGTGCGAAAGCAGGAACGCGCTGCCGATCTGCACCGCCGACGCGCCGAGGCACAGCGCGGCCGCCATGCCGCGCCCGTCGCCGATGCCGCCCGCCGCGATCACCGGTACATGGAGCGCGTCGACCAACTGCGGCACCAGGGCGAGCGTGCCCGGCTGCTCGGACATCTCGTCCGTGAGGAAATTGCCGCGGTGGCCGCCTGCTTCGTAGCCCTGCGCGATGATGGCATCGCAGCCGCGCTCCTCGAGCCAGCGGCCTTCGGCCACGGTGGTCGCCGACGAAAGCACGATGGCGCCGGTCGCCTTCACCCGGGCGAGCAGCGGCTCGTCCGGTAGCCCGAAGTGGAAACTGACGACCTCGGGCCGAACCGCCTCGACCATTGCGCACATCGCCTCATCGAAAGGCGCCCGCCCGCCCGCCGGCGGGAGATCCGATGCCTCGATACCGAACTCGGCGTAGTACGGGGCCAGGCGTTCCCGCCACCGCGTGGCCTCCTCGGCGGTGGGCACCCGCGGCCGATGCGCGAAGAAATTGAGGTTGATCCGGGCACGCACCTTCGCCCGGAACACGGCGACCTCGGCGGTCGCCGTCTCGGTGCTTATCGACGAACAAGGAATCGCACCGAGACCACCGGCACGTGCCACGCCGATGGCCATGTCCGATAGGCCCGAGCCCGCCATGGGCGCGAGGAGCAGCGGATGCTCGATCGCGAGCAGGTCGATGAGGCGGCGGTCGGTCCAGGCGTGCACGGCGATCTCACGATTGAAAGGAAGCGGGGACGGAGCAAGGATAATCCCCGGACGGTTACCGCGCCGACAGCCTACCCCGGCACGGCCTCGCTTCGTCCCCGAACGATGTCGGTTCGCCCCCGCGCGCGCGACGGAAGACACGTCGCGGCGGAGGATGGACCCGAACCGACCGCCGAGGCACCCATGGACCGCCGCACCCTCCTCAAAGCCGCACTCGCCCTGCCCCTCCTCCCCTGGACGCTGAAAGCCGACGCGTTCACCGCCCCGCCTTTCGCCCGTGTGCGGCCCGGTCGCCCCGGGTGGCCGTCGGCCGACCAGTGGGACGCCCTGAACCGCGAGGTCGGTGGCCGACTTTCGGTTCCGGCGTCGCCGTTTCTCGGCGACGCGGCGAGCCGCGCCGAAGCCGTCGCCCAACGCGGCAACGCGTTCTACATCGGTGACCAGCCGGCGCTCACGCAGACCAGCGGCTGGTTCGGCGCATGGGACTCGCGGCCGAGCGCCTGGGCCCTGGCCGCGGAAAGCGCCGACGACATCGCGGCCGCCGTGCGCTTCGCCCGCCGGCATCGCGTGCGGCTGGTGGTGAAGGGCGGCGGCCATAGCTACCAGGGCACCTCGTGCGCCCCGGCTTCCCTATTGGTCTGGACGCGGCGGATGAACCGGGTCGAGTTGCACGACGCGTTCGTCCCCGAGGGCGCCCGACCGGGCACGGCGCCGCAACCCGCCGTGAGCCTCGGCGCGGGCGCCATGTGGATCGACGCGTACGATGCCGTGACCACCCGCGGCGGCCGTTACGTCCAGGGGGGCGGCTGCACGACCGTCGGGGTGGCCGGTCTCGTCACCGGTGGCGGCTTCGGCAGCTTCTCCAAGCGCTTCGGCAGTGCCGCGTCGAACCTGCTCGAAGCGGAGCTCGTCACCGCCGACGGACGGATCCGGGTCGTCAACGCGCACACCGATCCCGATCTGTTCTGGTCGCTCAAGGGGGGCGGAGGCGGGAACGTCGGTGTCGTGACCCGCCTGACGCTGCGCACGCACGACCTGCCCGACCGCTTCGGCGGCCTCTCGGGCGAGATCGCTGCCGACTCGGACGCGTCCTTCCTCGCGCTCACGCACGAGGTGCTGCGCTTCTACCGGGAGACGCTGTGCAACCCGACCTGGGGCGAGCAACTCCGCTTCACCCACGACCGACGGCTCGTCGTGTCCATGGTCTTCCAGGGCATCGACAAGGCCGCCGCCGAGGCGGCGTGGGCACCGTTCGTCGCCTGGGTGAACGCGCGTCCGGCGTACGCCGTGCGTCGTCCGCTTCGCGCGCTCGACGTGGGGGCCCGTCACTTCTGGGACGCCGCGTTCTTCCGCGAGCACGCGCCACAACTGATCGTGCCGGATGGGCGTCCGGGGGCACCGTCGTCGCACTTCGTCTGGAAGGGCGACCAAGACCAGATCGGCTGGTACATCCACGGCTACGCGTCCGCCTGGCTGCCTTCGGCGCTGCTGCGCGACGACGCCCTGCGCAGCCTCGCGACCGCCATCACCGAGGCCGCCGGACACTCCAGCGTCGAACTGCACGTCAACAAGGGCCTCTACGGCGCACCGCCCGACGCCATCGCCGCCTCCCGCGACACCGCCACGAACCCCGCCGTGCTCGACGCGTTCGCCCTCGCCATCGTGGGCCACAGCGGTGCGCCGAACTATGAAGGGTTGCCGGGCGCGCACGTCGACACCGCCGTGGCGCGTCGCGGGGCCGATGATGTGAATGCCGCTTATCGACGCCTGCGCCGTGCCGCGCCACGCGCGGGGTCCTATGTATCGGAGAGCGACTATTTCCAACCGGACTGGCAGGACGCCTTCTGGGGAACGAACTATGCCCGGCTGCTCGCGATCAAACGAAAGCACGACCCCGAGCGCGTGTTCGTCGTGCACCACGGGGTCGGAAGCGAAGGCTGAGTCTCCTCAATCGTAGGAGCGCGCCCTGCGCGTTTATGCCCTTTGGGTACGACAGCTTTTCGCGGAAAGCTACAGGCCCTGTGACTCTTCGCGAAAACATGTCGCGCGCAGGGCGCGCTCCTACCCGTCTCGGTGGATCGTCAGGCCAGCGGTGGCAGTTTGTCGATGATCTTGTCGAGCGTGACGGGGTAGTCGCGCACCCGCACTCCCGTCGCGTTGTAGACGGCATTCGCCACCGCCGCGCCGACGCCGCAGATACCCAGCTCGCCGACACCCTTGGCCTTCATCGGCGAGGACGCCGGATCCGTCTCGTCGAGGAACACGACGTCCTGATGCGGGATGTCCGCGTGCACCGGCACCTCGTAGCCCGCGAGGTCGTGATTGACGAAAAAGCCCAGCCGCTTGTCGACGACGAGTTCTTCCATCAACGCCGCGCCCGCGCCCATCGTCATGGCGCCGATCACCTGGCTCCGCGCGGTCTTGGGATTGAGGATGCGCCCCGCCGCGCACACGGCGAGCATGCGTTCGATCCGGATCTCGCCTGTCGCGGCGTCCACGCGTACCTCGACGAAGTGCGCGCCGAAGGTCGACTGCTGGAAACGCTTGGCGAGATCGCCGTATTCCATCGCGTCCTCGCCGACGAGTTCGCCGTCCGCCGCCGCCTTGGCAAGCGAAGTCCGCTTGCCGTCGGCCACCACCTCGCCGTTCTCGAACGACGCCTTCGACGGGTCGACGCCCACCTTCCGTGCGATCGCCTCGCGCAGCTTCATGCTCGCGGCATACACGCCCGCCGTCGAGCTGTTGCCGCCCCACTGCCCGCCCGAACCGGCCGACACCGGGAAGCTGGAATCACCGAGGCGCACGTCGACGCGGTCGACCGGCACGCCGAGCATCTCGGCAGCCGTCTGCGCGATGATCGTGTAGCTCCCGGTGCCGATGTCCGTCATGTCGGTCTCGACCGTGATCCGGCCGTTTCGCTCGAGCCTCACGCGTGCCGCCGATTTCTGGACGAGGTTGTTGCGGAAGGCGGCCGCCACCCCCATGCCCTTCAGCCAACGGCCGTCGCGTGCGCTGCCCGGCCGCGCGACGCGCTTGTCCCAGCCGAACCGCTGCGCGCCCGTGCGCAGACATTCGACGAACCGGCGCTGCGAGAACGGCCGTTCGGGGTGCTCGGGATCGACCTGCGTGTCGTTGAGGATGCGGAACTCGACCGGGTCGATGCCGAGCTTCTCCGCCATCTCGTCCATGGCGATTTCCAGCGCCAGCAACCCGGCCGCTTCACCCGGCGCGCGCATCGCGTTGCCTTCCGGAAGATCGAGCACGGCGAGGCGCGTCGCCGTCATGCGGTTCGCGCCGGCGTAGAGCAGGCGCGTCTGCTGCACGGCGGTCTCCGGGCCGCCACCGGGCAGGTCGCCCGACCAGCTCTCGTGCGCGATCGCGTCGATCTTCCCGTCCTTCGAGGCGCCGATGCGGATGCGCTGGATCGTCGCCGGACGATGCGTCGTGTTGTTCATGATCAAGGGACGCTGCAGGGCAACCGCGACGGGACGGCCCGCCGCGCGCGCGCCGAGCGCGGCCAGAACGGCGTCCGCACGGACGAACAGCTTGCCGCCGAATCCGCCACCGATGTACGGCGAAACGAGACGTACGTTGTCCTTCGGAATGCCCATCGTCTTGGCCACGTCGCCGCGGCTCCAGTCGACCATCTGGTTGGCCGTCCACAGGGTCAGCTTGTCGCCTTCCCATGCCGCGATGGTCGCGTGCGGCTCCATCATCGCGTGCGACTGGTTGGGCGTGGTGTACGTGGCGTCCAGCTTCACCGCCGAGGCGGCGAACGCCGAAGCGAAGTCGCCCTTGGCGCTGTCCGGATCGCCGTCCTTCGGTTTGATGGCCTTGTCCTTCTCCGACGCGAGATCGAACGCGCCGCCCGTCCGCGCATAGTCGACCTTGATCAGTTGTGCCGCCGCGCGTGCCTGCTCGAACGTCTCGGCGACGACGATCGCGACGGCCTGGTGATAGTGCTGGATGTCGGGACCACCGAGCAGCTTCGCCGTGTTGTAGTCGCCTTTCCCGAGCTTGCCGGCGTTCTGCGCCGTGACCACGGCGAGCACACCGGGCGCGCGCTGCGCCTTGCTCGTGTCGATGGAAACGATCTTTCCCTTCGCGATGGCGGAACCCACCACGTAACCATACGCGTGGTTCGGGGCGACGTCGTGGCGCTCGTAGGCGTAGCGCGCCGTGCCCGTGGTTTTCAGCGCACCCTCGACGCGGTCGATGGGACGGCCGACGACCTTGAGCTGATCGATGGGATTGGTGGTGGCGGGGGTATCGAACTTCATGCCTTCCGCTCCTTCGCTTCGGCAAGCGTCGCCGCGAGGGCGCGCTCCGTCAGGGTGACCTTGTAGGCGTTGTCATGCGTCGTCTGCGCGCCGGCGAGGAGCCTGGCCGAGGCGGCCTTCGCGCCCTTGGGCAGTTCGGCATCCGCCGCGTCGACCCGCCATGGCTTGTGCGCGATGCCACCGACGGCGACACGGCCCGTGCCGTCCGGCTGCGCGATCAGCGCGATCGACACCAGCGCGAACGCGTAGGACGAACGGTCGCGAACCTTGTGATACAGCTGCGTGCCGCCGACCGGCTTCGGCAGGGTGACCGCGGTGATGAGCTCACCGCGTTCGAGCACCGTCTCGATGTGCGGCGTGTTGCCGGGCAACGTATGGAAGTCCGCGATGGGAATACGACGCTTGCTCCCGTCGGGCTTCACCGTTTCGACCGCCGCGTCCAGGGCGCGCATCGCCACCGCCATGTCGCTGGGATGTGTCGCGATGCAGGCCTTGCTCACGCCGACGATCGCGTGCTGGCGGCTGGCGCCACCGATCGCGGCGCAGCCGCTGCCGGGAAGGCGTTTGTTGCACGGCTGGTTGGTGTCGTAGAAGTACGGACACCGGGTGCGCTGGAGCAGGTTGCCCGCCGTCGTCGCCTTGTTGCGCAACTGGCCCGACGCACCGGCGAGCAATGCGCGGGAAAGCAGCGGATAGTCGCGACGGATGCGCGCGTCGGCGGCGAGGTCGGTGTTGCGCACGAGCGCGCCGATGCGCACGCCGTCGCCGTCGGTCTCGATGGCGTCGAGCTTGAGGCCGTTGACGTCGATCAGGTACGTCGGCTCCTCGATGCCGAGCTTCATCAGGTCGAGCAGGTTGGTGCCACCGGCGATGAACTTCGCGCCGGGATGGCTGACCGCGCTCGCGGCGGCGGCCGCGGGTGTTTCCGCGCGCTCGTATCCGAAGGGCTTCATGCGGCACCTCCCGCGACATCGGCGATGGCGTCGTGGATGTTGGAGTACGCGCCGCACCGGCAGATGTTGCCGCTCATGCGCTCGCGCACCTCCATGCGGCTCAGTGCGGCCTTCTTGCCGAGGTCGGCGGTCACGTGGCTGGGGATATCGCGCTCGATTTCGTCGAGGACGGCCACGGCCGAGCAGATCTGGCCAGGCGTGCAGTAGCCGCACTGGTAGCCGTCATGCTTCACGAACGCCGCCTGCATCGGGTGCATCTTCTCCGGCGTGCCCAGGCCTTCGATCGTCGTGATCTTCGAATCCTGGTGCATCACCGCGAGGGTGAGGCAGCTATTGATGCGTCGCCCGTCGACGATGACGGTACAGGCGCCGCACTGGCCGTGGTCGCAGCCCTTCTTCGTGCCGGTGAGGTGCATGTGCTCGCGCAACGCGTCGAGCAACGTGGTGCGCGTGTCGAGGTCGAGCGCCTGCGGCTTCCCGTTGACCTCCATCGCCACCTTCGCCATCACGGGGGGCCGCGCGGCCTCGGTCGCCGGCGCGGCGACGATGCGCGGGATCGCGAGGGCGCTCATCGAGACGGCGCCCAGCTTGAGCACGTCGCGACGCGTGAATTTCCAGTCGTTCGATAAGTCCATCGTGGAGACCTCGGCACTGTTGGGTTCGGCCTGGACAGGCGGGGCTGGTCTTGCCCGACGAGAGTAGGCCATGCCATGTGTGCAGAGGTCGCCACGATGCCGAAGAAATCATGTCGATTTCTTCATCTGCCGGCGTTATTTACGCCACGTGATAGCGGCAGCGATGGGCGCCTCAGCGGCCGAACTGATCGATGATCGCCTCCGCGATCTCCGCCGCGTGGGTCTCCAGCGCGAAGTGCCCCGTATCGAGCAACCGCACGACGGCGTCGGGCATGTCGCGCTTGTAGGCTTCGGCGCCCGCCGGGAGGAAGAACGGGTCGTGCTCGCCCCAGATCGCCAGGAACGGGGGTTTGTGCTCGCGGAAATACGCCTGGAACGTCGGATAGAGGGCGACGTTGGTGCGGTAGTCGCCGAAGAGGTCGAGCTGGATTTCGTCGGCTCCCGGGCGCGCAAGGTAATGGTTGTCCAGGGCGATCCCGTCCGGGGACACGAGCGATTCGTCCGCGACGCCGTGCACGTACTGCCAGCGCGTCGTCTCCGGCTTGAGCATGTCGCGGAGCACGCTCCGGTTCTCGGGCGTCGGATCCTGCCAGTAGGCCTGGATCGGGTTCCACGCGTCGCTGAGTCCTTCGAGGTACGCGTTGCCATTCTGCGACACGATGCCGGTGATCCGTTCGGGATGGCGACTGGCGATGCGGAATCCCGTGGGCGCGCCGTAGTCGAACACGTAGAGCGCGAAGCGATCGAACCCCACGGTGGTGGTGAAGCGGTCGATGACATCGGCGAGGTTGTCGAACGTATAGGCGAACGTGTCGCGCGATGGCATGTCCGACTGGCCGAAGCCGGGAAGATCGGGCGCGACGATGTGAAAGCGCTCGGCCAGGAGGGGGATGAGGTCGCGGAACATGTGACCCGAGCTCGGGTAACCATGCAGCAGGAGGAGCTTCGGGGCGCCGGGGCGACCGGCCTCGCGATAGAAGATGTTGAATCCGTCGACGTCGGCGGTGCAGTAATGGATGGCGGCCATGGGAGATTCCTCGGGATGGGGGTCACGGAGCGACCGCCACCCGTAACCGGACAGCGGTTGTTTTTCAGGTTATGAGTGCCTACGTAACTTGTCAACATGCGTTTTGAAGGTTACTGTTCGCCCGTACTCCCGGATGCCTTGCCCATGTCCCGCTCCGCTCCCGCCCTGTTCGTCGCCGACGCGCCAGGGCTCGATTTCCTCAATTCCGTCGCCACGCCCGTAGACGCTCCCGTCGACTGGATCGCGGACGGCGACGGGCTCGTCGACTGGCTTGCCCAGGCGGGATGGGTGCCGGCCGGGGTGCTCGCGGACTTGCGGGAGCGGGCGATGCCAGGCGAGCTCGATCGGCTCGCCGACCAGGCGCGCAGCCTTCGCGACTGGTTCGCCGCGTTCGTGCGGGCCCACATGGGGCGCCCGCTGGCGCCGGAGGTCCTGAGCGATCTCGAGCCACTGAACCGGTTACTGTCGCGCGACGATGGGTTCATCCAGGTCACCGCCGGCGAGGGCGGGCTCGCATTCGTCCGCCGCCGCCGCTGGTCGTCGCCCGCGTCGTTGCTCCTGCCGATCGGCGAGGCGATGGCGCGTCTGGTAACGGGCGAGGACTTCTCGCACGTGAAGGCCTGCGAAGGGCCGTCGTGCACGCTGCTGTTCGCCGATCACACCCGCGGCCGCGCGCGGCGCTGGTGCAGCATGGCGTCCTGCGGCAACCGGGCGAAACAGGCCGCGCATCGCGAGCGGGTCAAGGCAAGGGGCTGAGGCCACAGCGGTCTTGTCCAAGGCGCCGGGCGAACCGATATCGCAACATGGAACCCACCGCCGAGGCCGCCATGTCCCCCGCTCCCATCGTCTTCGCCTGTCCCCATTGCGCCTCGATGAACCGCGTCGCCGCCGAACGGCTGGGCGAAGGTCCAAAGTGCGGCCGCTGCCACCAGCCGTTGTTCACCGGTCACCCGGTCGCGCTGAAGACCGATGTCTTCGATGCCTATGCGACGCGCGGCGAGCTGCCGCTGGTGGTGGACTTCTGGGCGACCTGGTGCGGCCCCTGCGTGGCCATGGCCCCGCAGTTCGAGGCCGCGGCAAGGCAGCTCGAGCCGCGCGTACGCCTGGCCAAGGTCGATTCGGACGCGGAGCCCGCGTTGTCGGCGCGCTTCGGGATCCGCAGCATCCCCACGATGATCCTCTTCGCGGGCGGGCGCGAAGTCGCGCGCCAGTCGGGCGCCGTCTCCACCTCGCAGATCGTCGGATGGGTCAGGGCCAACCTCCCCTAGGCCGGCGTGCCGCGCGTGTGCGCCGGAACCTCCATCACGAAGCGGCAGCCCCAGCCTTCCTGGCGTTCCGCGAGGCGGAGCATGCCGCCATGCGCCTGCACGATCGTCTGCGAAATGGGCAGGCCCATGCCCATGCCGTCCGGCTTGGTGGTGTGAAAGCGCTGGAAGAGCAGCGCCTCGTCGCACGTGGGGACGCCCGGTCCCGTGTCCTCCATCCACAGTTCGACCCAGCCGCCCGCCGTGAGTCGCGTGGTGACGCGCAGGCGCCGCACGGCGCTCAGCGCGCTCGTCATCGCCTGGATGGCGTTGAGCGCGAGGTTGATGAACACCTGCTGCAACTGGACGGCGTCCCCCAGCACCATCGGGGACGTTGGGTCGAGCCGGGTTTCGACCTGCACGTCGCGACGAAGGAACTCGTGGTGAAGGAAGCGACAGCCGTCCTGCACCAGCGCGTTGAGCGCGATGGGGCGCATCAGGGGCTCGGCCCGGCGCGCCATGCGGCGGATCCGCCCGACGACGTCGGCGGCCCGCGCCGTCTGTTCCGCCGTCGACCGCGCGAGCGCACGAAGTTCGTCGAGATCGGGCTCGTCCAGCTCGAGCCATCGAAGCATCGCTTCGCTGGTGAGCGCGATCGTGGACAGCGGCTGGCTCACTTCGTGCGCGATCGACGTGGTGAGCTGGCCTAGCACGGTCACGCGCGCGGCATGGGCGAGTTCGGCCTGGACGCGCGCCAGCTCGCGCTCGGCGACGAGACGCGCGCCGACGTCGACGAGGACGGAGATGGTCGAGTACGGACGGGATGCCACCGCGCCATAGGCCGACGAGACGAGGCAGTCGATGGTCGTTCCGTCGACACGCAGCATCCGTGTCTCGGCTTCGTGCGTCGGCTTGCCATCGAACCGCGCCTCGATGAACTGGCGGTACACGTGCGGCGACGGCGACCAGTAACCGATGAGCGGGATGCAGGCATCGGCAACCGTGGGAGCCCGCATCAGCGTCAGGAAGTGCTCGTTCGTCGCCACGACGCGGGTTCGCTCCAGCGCCGCCAGGACGAACGCCGGGTGCGCGTCGATGTAGGACCGGATGTCGACGACCCCGTCCTTCCTGAGTTCGTCCAGCATCGCGTGGAGCTCCGTGCAATCGAGCTCCACGATCGCCGCGGGTGTGGCATCGAACAGCTCGCGGAAGCGTTGCGCCTCCAGCGCATCCGCGCAACCGTCGCCCGACGGGCGCGCATTCGTCGTCATCGTTCTCCATCCCGTGCATCGGTTCGTGCGGGCGGCGTGCCGTCGAGCGACGGCACCGGTCGGACGGCGCCTTCCACGCGCCCGCGATCTGGATCGTGCCGTGTCCCGGTCCGGCGGTTCTTGCACACTGGCGTCGGATTGGCGATTTCAAGCACGTCGTGCGGCGCCAATGTGACGAAGGTCCGCTCTGCGCTTTACGGGACCATTCGGCGGTAAGCTGGTCAGGCTATACGACCTCTTCACGGACCGACGGTCATAGAGGCCGCGAATCCGGACATTTCCCGCCGCCGCAAGCTGGAATGGCCGCCATCACGGCCGCACCTCTCCCGCTCCCACCACGATCAGAGCCTGTTCCATGCGTCGCGTCGGACTCCTCGTCTACCCCGATTTCCAGATCATGTGCTTCGCCGCGCTGTCGGTGTTCGAGGTGGCGAACAAGGAAGCGGGCGCCCGCCTGTACGACATCGAGTTGCTCTCCGAGTCGCCCGGCACCGTGCGCTCGTCGATGGGACAGGCGATCTCGTGCGCGCCGCTGCGCGCGGACGCGCTGGATACCCTGATGATCGGCGTGGGCATGGAGATTCCGGAGACGTCGCCCACGGTCAGCGCGTTCCTCGTCGACGCCGCCCGCACCACGCGCCGCCTGGCCTCGATCTGTCTCGGCAGCTTCGTGCTGGGGGACGCCGGGCTGCTCGACGGCCGCAAGGCGACGACGCACTGGAATTTCGGCGACGAGATGCGCCGCCGGTATCCGGCGTGCCAGGTGGAGCTCGACCGCATCTACGTCAAGGACGGCCCGATCTGGTCGTCCGCCGGCATGTCGGCTGGCACGGATCTCGCCCTCGGGCTGGTCGAGGAGGATCACGGCCGCGATCTCGCGCGCCACATCGCGCGCGGGATGGTGATGCATCACCGCCGCGGCGGTGGCCAGTCGCAGCATTCGACGCTGCTCGATCTCGACGCCCGCAGCGACCGGGTGCAGACGGTGCTGGCCTACGCGCGGCGCAACCTGCGCCGGCCGCTGTCGCTGCCGGAGCTCGCCGGCGTCGCGAATCTGAGTCCCCGCCAGTTCACCCGTCTGTTCCGCGGCGAAACGGGACACACGCCCGCCCGCGCGATCGCGATGCTGCGCCTGGAACAGGCCCGCGCGATGCTCGAACAGGGAAGCCTCGCGGTCGAGACCGTCGCCCGCGACAGCGGCTTCGGCGATACCGAGCGCATGCGCCGCGCGTTCATCCGCCTGGTCGGCGAGACGCCCTTGCGCCTGCGCCGGCGCGCGAAGGAGCAGGACGACGCGCCCGCCACGAAGGAGCGTGAATCCCGGCGGTGACGAGCGACGGCATCGTCAGCTCGCGCGCGTCGCCGCCACCGGTGGCACGTTCGAGGCACGGCGCGCCGGCGCGAGCACCGCGGCCTGGCCCAGGACGAGCACCGCGACGATGCCCACCGCGATCCACGCCAGCGGCAGGCGCGCCATGTCGAACTCGCGCATCAGGCAGAAGTTCACGCCGACCGCCAGCACGGTGCCAAGCGCCGCGCCGCCGCTCGCGATGGCAAGGTTCTCCATCTGGAAGTAGAGGAGGATGTCGACCTTGCGTGCGCCGAGCGCGCGTCGCACGCCGATCTGCCGGTGCCGCTGCCCGACCCAGAAGCTGGTGAGCCCGACGATGCCGGCGGCCGTGACGCCGATGAGGATCAGGCACACGGCCCCCATGAGGATCGCCATGCTGAGGTCGGCCTGGTAGGCCTCGCCGCGAATCGCCGCGAAGCTCTTCAGGCCATTGTCCTCATCCAGGATGCGCATCGGGTTCGTCCGGTAGAGCACGCCCGGCGTCGCCTTCATCGCGGCGTCGAGCCTTCCGGGCTTCGCGCGCACGACGTATCGGGCGAAAAGGTTGTCCAGCCGCGCGGGAATCACGACGGTCGCCCAGGGCATCTTCCTCACCACGGCGGGGGACTGGAGACGGTCGAGCACCCCGACGATCGTCGACGGCTTCGTCGCGCCGTCGATATACAGCGGCTTGCGGAGGGCGCTCTCGCCGGGAAACAGTTTCTGCGCGAGCTGCTTCGAGATCACCGTCACACCGGACGGCGCCGAATCCTTCGGACCGATGTGCGCGACCTCGTCGGCGCGGAAGAAGCGCCCCTCGGCGAGCTTCGCGCCGAGGACGGCGAGCGCCTGTTCGTCCATGTAGTAATAAGAGACCAGCGCCGTGCCGTTACTCGACCCGTCGTACTCGCCGTGGCCGGGATTCACGCTCACCGCGCCCGTCCATGAGCTGTTGTACAGCGGCAGCGAGTTTGCCGGCGTGACGGCCGCGACGTCCGGCATGTTGCGCAGCGCGGCGAGGTCCTCGCGCTGGAGGGCATCCAGCTTCTCGACGCTGGCCGGGTCCTCAACGTTGTCCACGCCCACCCATTGCTGGCTGACGACGAACACGTCGCGTTCGTCCATGCCGCTCGGCCGGCCGATGATCTGCACGCGCTGACCGATGATGAAGGTCGCGTTGCACACGATCGCCAGCGTGAGTGCGATCTGCAGGGCAATCAGCACCACGCCCGCCTTGTGCCGACGGAGCGCCGCGAAGATGGGATGCAGCCTCATGGACGACTCCTCAGTTCGACTTCAGTTGCCACGCCGGCTGCACTTGCGATGCGCGTAGCGTGGGATAGAGGGCGGCGAGGATCGTCGAGGCGACAGCCACCGCGAGGGTCAGCAGGAGCAGCGGCATGTCCAGCCGCGCCAGCGCGGCGATGTGCCGGGGCAGCAGCCATCCCATGGCGAGCACGCCCAGGCCCGTCAGGACGAGGCCGAGCACGCCGCCGGCCAGGCCGACGATCCCCGCTTCGGTGAGGAACTGGGCATAGATCGCCCTTCGCGGCGCGCCGAGCGCGCGACGGATGCCGATCTCCCCGCTGCGGCGGAGGAACTTCGCAAGCAACAGCCCGACGGTGTTCACGAGGCAGACGACCAGCAGCCCGATGGCGACGATCAGGGAGATCTTCGTGTCGCGCGGCGCGACTTCCTCGGACACGAGAAAGGTGGGGATGTCGCTCAGGCGTACGTTCGGCGGCCAGTTGAAGCGGCCGGCTCGCTGCTGTTCGCCGGCGTAGTCGTGGAGGTAACGGCGGAACGATGCGACCGCGGCCGCGTCGTCGAGCTGGAGCATATAGGGCACCCACACGCAGGAAGACTTCTTCAGGCCCTCGAAGCCCGTGTCCTTCGGCACGACATAGCAGCTGTTGCTGCCGTCGCGCGTCACCGCCGCGTCGATGGCACGGTCGAAGGGAATGAAGATGTCGTCCCGGTCCGTCGAGAATCCGTTGCTGTTGTAGATGTCGTAGTAGCGCGGCTGCGGATTCCAGTCGCCCAGAACGCCCACGACGCGATAATCCTTGCCGGCGATCCGTATCGTCCTGCCGACGCTGTCCTCGCCGGCGAAGAGCTTTCGGTTCAGTCGTTCGCTGATGACGGCGACCGCGGCACGGCGGCGGTCGTCGTCGGCTGTCCATCCCGCGCCATGCGCGAACGGCGCCTCGACCATGGGGAAGAACTCGCTCGACACGGCGTGGCCGGTGACGTTGACCGGATGCTCGCCGGCGCGGGTCGGCAGGATCGCCGGCGCGATCATGTACAGCGGCGATTGCAGCTTCGCGCGATGATCGCGCATCAGCGCCATGGCGTCGGTATAAGTCAGCGCCTGTTGCAGGTCGGGGACTTCGCGACCCTTGCGTGGGCCCCACGCGTCGATCTGCGGTACGAACAGCCGTGACGACTTCCACGGAATGGGATCGCCCGATACGGCACGGAAGACGGAATACGTCGTCATCGACGCCGCCACGCCGAAACCGATGGCGAACACCATCAGCACGGTAAGGCCCCGGCTGCGCTTCAGGCTGCGCACGGCCAGTTCCAGGTAATAGCCGAACATGCAACGTTCCCTTCGATCGGTGAATCCGCCTGCCACCCGCACACCCCGCGGGATCCTCCGCGTCGCGCGGCCGAAGCATGGCTCTGCACGCAGCGTGCCAACGCGATCGCGGCCCGGCATGGCGGTCGGCCGGCGCCATGTCGACTGTCCGCGGACAAACCTGTCCGGACAGGGCCCCTTGCACGGACACCCGATGACTTCCGGCCGATACCCCGGATCGCGGCGACGTTCTACTGTCCTGCGAACCCAGGGGAGATCACGCCATGTCGTCGCACCTTCGTCCGCTCGTCCTCGCACTGCCCATGTTCCTTCTCGCTCCCGCCGCGTTGGCCGCCGCGCCGAGCGCGGAGGAAGCGGCCCGCCGTTATTTCCAGGCGGAGAACACGTTCGATCAGAAGGCGCTAGCCGATGTGCTGCATTCTCGCTTCGTGGAAGTCAGCCCCCTGGGCGAGGTCGACGCGCACGATGCCGTGCTGTCGTTCTACGCGCCCGAGAAGAAGGCCCCGGCGCCCGTCGTGAAGGTCGGCGACATCGCCACGCAGAGCGACGGTACGACCGCGGCGATGACGACCCGGGTCAGCTTCGACGCGTCGGGCCGGACGATGCAGCTCACCGTTGGGCTGGTCGCCGTGCAGGGGAAGGACGGTTGGCGGCTGCTTTCCGCCCAGTACACGCCGTACCGGCCGAAGCCGCCCAGCCACTGACGAGCGGCCGCCACCTCAAGAATTTGACGAATCTGCCGAAATCCTCAGAACGACCGCTTCCGCCGGTCGGCAGGTCCTGGCAGGTTCACCATGCTCGCAAGCAGCTACAGCGGCATCCTCGTCGTGTTCTCGTTGATCGTGGCCGTCCTGGCGTCCTACACGGCGCTGAACATGGCCGGCCGCGTCGCCAGCACCCGTGGGCGCGCATCTGCGCTCTGGCTCGTGGGCGGCTCCGTCGCCATGGGCTTCGGCATCTGGTCCATGCACTTCGTCGGGATGCTGGCCTTCCGCCTGCCGATCCAGGTGGGCTACGACCTGGGCCTGACCGTCCTGTCGCTCGTGATCGCCATCGTCTCCTCGGCCTTCGCGTTGTGGCTGGTGTGCCTGGAGGCGCTGCCGCGCCGCCGCCTCGCGGGGGGTGCCCTGCTGCTGGGCGCCGGCATCGCCGCCATGCACTACACGGGCATGGCGGCGATGAAGATGGAGCCCGGGGTGATCTACGACCCCTGGCTCTTCGCCGCGTCGATCGTGATCGCCGTGATCGCCTCCGGTGCCGCGTTGTGGATCGCGTTCCGCCTTCGCCGCGACGGCGAGCGTGTCGCGTTCGCCCGCCTCGGCGCGTCGCTCGTGATGGGCTGCGCCATCGTCGGCATGCACTACACCGGCATGGCGGCCTCGCAGTTCCCGCTGGGCAGCTGGTGCGGCGCGGCCAACACCGGCATCGATCCCAAGTGGTTGGCCGTGGTGGTGATCCTCGTCAGCCTGGCGGTCTTCGCGATCGCGCTCGTGGTATCGCTTCTCGACGTCCGTGCCGACGCGCTTGCCACGTCGCTCGATCGCGCCAACAGCGAGCTCGTGCAACTTGCCCTCCACGACAACCTGACCCGCCTGCCGAATCGTGTCCTGCTGGGCGACCGCATGGACCAGGCCATCCAGAAGGCTTCGAGGGAACGGACCCCGCTCGCCGTGCTGTTCATAGACCTCGACGGATTCAAGGCGGTGAACGACGTCTACGGCCACCACATCGGCGACCTGCTGCTGAAACAGGTATCCGCGCGCATCCTCGCCACCCAGACCGACGAGGGCACGGTCGCACGCCTGGGCGGCGACGAGTTCGTCATGGTGCTGGACGTCGCGCGTCCCGAGGACGCCGCGCTTCACGCGCAGCGCCTGGTGGACTCGCTCATGGCGTCATACGACATCGACGGCAACACGGTGCACGTCTCCGCCAGCGTCGGCATCGCGATCTATCCGGAGAACGGCCGCACGACGCACGAACTGATGGTCAACGCGGACGCGGCGATGTACCACGCGAAGGAGCAAGGCCGGAACGGCTACTGCTTCTTCGAAAGCGCGATGAACGCCAACGTGCACCAGCAGCTCCAGCTGCAGCAGGACCTGCGCCGGGCCGTCGATCGCGGCGAGTTCCTGCTGCATTACCAGCCGAAGCTCGTCTCGCCTAAGGGTCCGATGGTCGGCGTCGAGGCCTTGCTGCGCTGGCAGAAGCCCGGTGTCGGCCTGATGCCGCCCGACGCCTTCCTCTCGGTGGCCGAGCGCACGGGGCTGATCGTCCCCATCGGCAACTGGGTGATCGACGAAGCCTGCCGCCAGATGCGCGAATGGCAGGCCGAAGGCCACGCGGACTGGACGGTATCGGTGAACCTTTCCACGGTGCAGCTCACCCACGCGGGTCTCGTCGACGTGCTGAAGGAGACCCTCGACCGACATGACCTGGATCCACGCCACCTCGTGCTCGAGGTCACCGAATCCACGGCCATGCGCGACGCGGAGGCGAGCCTCGCCATCCTCAACCAGGTCGCCGCCCTCGGCGTTGGCATTTCCATCGACGACTTCGGCACGGGCTATTCGAGCCTGCTCTACCTCAAGCAGCTTCCCGCCGACGAACTGAAGATCGACCGTGGCTTCATCACCGAACTCACGCACGGCAACGACGACGAAGCGATCGTCGCCGCGATCATCGGACTGGGAAAGACGCTCGGCCTGAAGATCGTCGCCGAAGGCGTCGAAACGATCGAGCAGCAGGAGCTGCTCACGCGCCTGGGCTGCAACGCCCTGCAAGGCTACCTCCTCGGCAGCCCCGTCCCCGCGCACCAGCTCGTGCGGAGCGCCGCGGCAATGGCCTGATCCCACGCCCGCTCCACTGTGCTGTGCTGTGGGAGCGGACCCGGCCGCGACAGCCTCTCGACCCGGTCCCCAACCTGGCGCGCCAGCTTCACCACGGACGCGAAGAGCTGTCGCGGCCAGGGCCGCTCCTACGACGCGCTGTGGGAGCGGACCCGGCCGCGACGGCTTCTCGACCCGGTCCCCAACTTCGCGCCCAGCTTCACCACTGACGCGAAGAGCTGTCGCGGCCAGGGCCGCTCCTACGACGCGCTGTGGGAGCGGACCCGGCCGCGACGGCTTCTCGACCCGGTCCCCAACCTGGCGCGCCAGCTTCACCACTGACGCGAAGCGCTGCCGCGGCCAGGGCCGCTCCTACGGCGGTGTGGCGAACTCGGGGTTGTCTTCGGCGAGCGGCACCGAGAGCGGTGTGTCCTTCGTGCCCGCGTACATGACGACGAGCACGACCTCCTCGTCGTCGGTCACGCCTCGGTGCACGACGCCTACCGATTCGGGCAAGGCCTCTCCCGCCCGGATCACCTTCTTCCTGCCCGTGGCCTTCTCCTCCACGGTCAGGTGGCCCGAGATCACATAGGCCGCGTTCGGCACCACATGCGTGTGCCAGGGCAACGCGGAGTGAGCCGGAATGACGATCCTCAGCACGGTCAGCTCGGGCCGGCCCTTCGGATACGCGGTGTACGGCGCACCCGTCCAGCTGCTATCGCTCTTCAGCACCGTCTCCGCTTTCGGCTTCGCGTCGGCCGCCACCGCCAGGGACGGAAGCCATGTGGCGAACATGGCGGCGAGGATCATCGTGACCGACTTCATGAGCAACCTTCGTTTTTCGCGCGCGAGGACGACGGAACCTACCCCGCCGCCGCCTCGACCTCTTGATCGAAAGCCCTGATCGATGCGCGTTTTGTGACGGCCATCGCGCAAAGTTCCACGCCGCTGATCGATCGGCCCGGAAAGTTTTTGCAGCGCAGCGTGACAGCCTGCGACTTCGAGGTCTTAATTCGCACCGGGGACTTAGATCGATCCAAGTCAAAGTGAATCAGGTCACGTCGCGGAAGCGGCGGATCTGCGAGATTTAAATCGGGGTGAGCCAGAGCCGTCAGGGCAGGCGCGTGGAGCGTCGGCCGAAGGCTGCCTGCTTTCCGCCGGATTCGCGAGGGGTATGGGAAGCGGGACATGCAGACACATCGTGCCGACCATTTCATGAAACGAGCCACGGGTGCCCGAGCGATGCCGGCGCCGACGAAGGCCGTTGCCCGCCACCTCGACGATGCCCTCCCGCGCGAGGAGCGCGACCACCCGACATTCCGTTGAAAGCACCGTGCCGATGGAAACGGGGTCCGTCGGCACCCGTCATTTTGGATCGATCCAATTGAAGTCAGGAGGGTTTGTGGAGCCATAGAACGGGCATCTGCAGCTGTGATGTAGCGGGGGACCAACGCGCCGGAAACACCAGGGCGCTTCTTCGAGGGAAATAAAAAGAAATGACGTACCAACACATGCTCAAGCGCAAGCCGCTGTCTGCCGCGCTCGCCGCGGCTACCCTGTCGCTTGTCGGTTACATGGGAGTGCCCGCGTCCGCGTTCGCGCAGACCGCCGCGCCCGCCACTGCCGCCGCCGTCGCACCCGCGCAGGCCCAGGCGCCCGCCGGTGCCGCCACGCCGCAGGACGAGAAGGACAAGGAGGCCGACAAGAAGAAGGTCGGTCCGACGAACCTCGACACCGTCGTGGTCACCAGCTATCGCCAGTCGGTCGAACAGAGCGTCATCGAGAAGCGTGACGCGAACTCCATCGTCGAAGTGATCAACGCGCAGAACATCGCGCAGTTCCCGGCGAAGAACATCGCGGACGCGCTGGCGCACGTCCCGGGCGTGGTCATCAGCCGCGAATCCGGCGAAGGCAAGACCGTCAGCATCCGCGGCCTCGCGCCGGAACTCACGTACACCCAGTTGAACGGCAACTACGTCGCCTCGGCCGACACCTCGGCCGGCCTGACGCGTTCGTTCAACTACACGCTGTTCCCCGCCAACATGTTCTCGGACATCAAGCTCTACAAGAGCCTCGAGGCGCGTCTGGACGAGGGCGGCATCGGCGGCAACGTCGACCTGCGCACGCGTCGTCCGCTCGAGATGGGCGTCAACGAAGGCTTCGTGACCGGCACGGCCGCGAGCTCCGATACCAGCGCCAAGACGGAACCGCAGGGCTCCGCCCTGTGGTCGTGGAAGAACAAGGACGAGACGTTCGGCGTCCTCGTCGCCGGCGCGTACCAGAAGCGCCAGGCCACCACGTACTCCGCGGACGCGACCAGCTGGCACTGGTGGTCGGACGATTGCCGTGACCACACGACCTGTACTCAGCCGCCGGTGAACGTGCACGGCAAGCCGTATGGCGCCGCGGTCGACAACAACATCGACCTCTGGGGCAACGGCGTCGTCGACCAGGCCGGCAACATCTCGAACGGCTTCTGGATGCCGCAGCAGTTCGCCACCAGCCGCAACGACCTGAACCTCAAGACCAAGGGTGCTCAGGCGACGATGCAGTTCAAGCCGAGCGACCACCTGCTGTTGACCGGTAACTACTTCCGCTTCGAACGCACCCAGAAGCAGATCACCAACACGCTCGAGATTCCCGAGTGGGGCCTGCCGAACAACACGAACTTCGCCGACCAGAACGGCCGCCTGCTCGCTCCGAACGGCCTGACGTTCGACAAGTCCGGCACCATCGTCACCGGCGCGAACTACGTGCTGCCGCCGGCCGGCGTGGGCTGTAATTCGACGGTGAACCCGGTCACGGGTGCCACCCGCCAGGCCGTCGACGTCTGCAACACGGAAATTCCGTGGCTCAACGGCAACTACTCGATCGAGAAGGCCAAGTCGCAGACCGTCAACATCGAAGGCGAATGGGACACCGGCGGCGCCCTGAGCGGCAGCTTCAACGTCGGCCGCACCTGGGCCAGCGGTGGTCCGTCGGTCGAGCTGGGCATGGCCGCCAAGCCGCGTAACTTCGTCAACGGCGCGTGGGTGAACGGCAGCAACGGCGCCTCGTGGGACCTCAGCGGCAAGCCGGGCATCAGCGCCGCACCGGACGTGCTGCAGAACATGCTCGCCGGCGCGGGCCAGGTCGACCTCGGTTCGACCGGTTCGAACATGGTGAACACCACGAACTCGCAGAACTTCGCGCAGGCCGACTTCACCTGGTCGCTCGACTCCAGCTGGCTGCAGTCGATCCAGTTCGGCGGCAAGTACACCGACGCCAACGCCGAGCAGCAGAGCAACGAAGTGCGCTGGTACTGCAAGGGCACCACGCTGCAGTTCCAGACCTGCGATCCAAACGCCGGCCAGTTGCCCCCGGGCTTCCTGCTGCCGAACTACCTCGACGGCGTGAACCACGCGTACGGCGACGACATCTTCCCGGCGATCAACTTCCCGGCCTACTACAACCACCTCAACTCGACCTACGACCGCGTCATCTACAACAAGCCGCAGAACAAGTCGTCGATCGGCGAGAAGGTGGCCGCGGCTTACGTGCAGGCCAACTTCGACACCGGCACCATCCGCGGTAACGTCGGCGTGCGCTTCGTCACCACGAAGCAGGACCTCACGGTCGCAAACCAGGTCACCACCAACAACGCGACGTACTACCACGACGCCGGCGGCAACATCCTGATCTGCCCGGCTTCGGGCGTGAACGCGGGTGGCGGTCCTTGCGCTCCGGGCGACTTCCAGTACCTGCCGCGCGAAATCGCGGTGGTGGAAGGCTTCACCAACTCGACGACGAACAAGCGCTACAACAAGTTCCTGCCGAGCTTCAACATCGCCTGGACCATCGCCGACGACTTCGTGCTGCGTGCGGCCGGTTCGCAGGCCCTCGCCCGCGCGAACTACACCGATCTCGCGCAGCTGGGTCAGCTGACCAACAACACGCAGGAGTACTACAACGACCGCAAGCAGTTCGGCGCCCCGCTGCCGGGCTGGTACGGCTCGGGTGCCAACGCCGACCTGAAGCCGTTCACGGCCACGCAGTTCGACCTGGCCGGTGAGTGGTACTACGCGACGCACGGCGTGGTCGGTATCGACCTGTTCCAGAAGAAGGTGAAGAACTTCGTCGTCCCGGTCACCGTCAACAACATCGATGTCGATGTCGGCGGTACCCCGACGAACTTCCGCCAGTACAGCACGAACGCCAACGGCCGCTCCGGCACGTCGAAGGGCATCGAGGTGTACGCGCAGCACACCTGGGACAACGGCTTCGGCTACATCGCCAACTACACGCTAAACCACACCAACGAAACCGCGGTCGCACTCGGCGACACGCAGGTGGGCAAGGCGGAGCTGATCGGTAGCGCGAAGTACGCCGCGAACGTGTCGCTGTTCTACGAAAAGAACGGCCTGCTGCTCCGCGCCAGCGACAACTGGACGGGCCGCCGCATGAACGGCCTCGCGGCCGGTCTGCCGATCTACTCGCAGCCGTACCACCAGATCGACCTCAACGGCGACTATGAATTCAACAAGCACTTCATGGTCACGGCGTCGATCATCAACTTCAACAAGGGCACGCCGCACACCTACCTGGGTGGCGATACCCGCGCCCGTCTGGTGAACCTGCTGTACCCGGGACGCCAGTACTACGTGGGCGTGACCTACAAGTTCGGTGGTGAAAGCGACAAGTGACAAAACGAGCGGGGCCGGGCGATGAGCCCGGCCCCGCTTCCTTTTTGAGCGAAGGAAACCCGATGACACCATTCGCGCGTCTTCCCCACCGCGCGCCGCTCGCCTTGGCACTGGCGATCATTGCGCTGGGCACCATCGATACCGGGCACGCGGCCGCCAGCAAGGCCGCCCCGGCCTCCACCGCCAACGTGGACCTCGCCAACCCGCTCGTCGGCACCGCGCCGCTGGACCGCCAGGACCTCATCGGCAACGCGCCACCCGAGGGCGAGCCGCTCTACACCGGCATGACGACACCCGGCGCCAGCCTGCCGGAGAGCGCGACCGAAGCCGCGCCCGTCAACATCAACGCCGATCTCGGCTTCGCGACCGGCGTGCCGGTCGCCTACGATTACCGTCGACCCGCGATGATCGGTTTCACCGGCGGCGGTTCGACCTACGGTGCGCGCGGCGCGCCCATGGTCATGCCCGTGGTCGGCGACTGGACGGTGCCACCCGATTACATGACGTCGACGTACGACAAGGCGACCGAGAAGGCGTCGCCGGGTTACTACGCCGTCGATCTCGCGACGTTCCACACGAAGGTGGAGCTGACCGCGACGCAGTGGACCAGCCTGATGCGGTTCACCTTCCCCGAGAGCCATCGCTCGCACGTCGTGCTCAACCTGCGTCGCTCGGGCGGCGACATCGAAGTGGTCGGCGATCGCATCATCCGTGGCACGGCGACGGCAGGCCGTCGCGACCGCGATTCGGATGGTCCGTACTTCGTGGCCGAGTTCTCGCGTCCCTTCCGGCAGTTCGGCACGTTCACCGCCGACGTGACCAACAAGGGCGAAGGCCTCGGCCGCACCGACGTGCAGACCGATCGCCGCGCGGCGTCCGGCGGCTATGCCGGCGCCTATGTGACCTTCGATACGAAAGCGGGCGACCAGGTGGTCGTGCGGATCGCGCACGGGCATAGCGCGGCGGAAGCCGAACAGCGGCTGCGCGCGCAGGACAGCGATGCCGACTTCGACCGCGTGCATGCGAAAGCCCGTGCACGCTGGGCCGAGCTGTTCGATCGCGTGCAGGTGAGCGGCGGCACGCCGAAGCAACGCATGCTCTTCTATTCCACGCTCTATCACTCGTTCGCCAGCCCGCGCATGATCGCGCGCAAGGGCGAGGGCTACATCGACGCCGACGGGAAGGATCGCATCGCCGACTACGACCATTACGGCCCCGTGCCGTTCTGGGATACGGGGCGCAACCAGATCGCCCTGCTCATGCTGCTGCAGCCCACGGTGGTGCAGGACATCATGCGCTCCGAGCTCGACCGCGCGCGCGAGCGTGGCTACATGAACACCTCGTTCCACGGCGACCACGCCGTGTTCCTCTACAACGGCGCGTGGACTCGCGGCATCGACTTCGACTATGCCGCGGCCTACGAGTACCTGCGCAAGAACGCCACCGATCCCAAGGGGCCGCGTGGCTATCTCGCCGAGTACGACAAGAACGGCTGGATCTCCGATATCGTGCCGCCGAACAACCCGAGCCCGCCGTACGCGGGCGGCAAGGCGGGCGCGGCCACCACGCTCGAATACGCGTGGGACGACCACGCGCTCGCCGACTTCGCCCGACGCCTCGGCAAGAACGACGACGCCGAGATGTTCGATCGCCGCGCGGGGAACTGGCGCAACGTGTTCGATCCGTCGGTCGGCTTCGTTCGCGGCCGCACGGAAGACGGCAAATGGATCTCGCCGTTCGATCCGGGCGAGCCGTACTACAACTTCATGATGAAGGAGGCCTCGGGCTGGTCCACGCTCTGGCTGGTGCCTCACGACGTGCAGGGCCTCATGAACGCGCTAGGCGGGCGCGACGCCTTCAACGCGAAGCTCGATCGGTTCTTCACCACGCCGTACACCGCCAAGGGCATCTGCCGCGATTGCACCGGCCTGATCGGCCAGTTCGTGCAGGGCAACCAGCCCGACCAGCAGGCGCCGTACCTCTACGCGTGGAGCGGCCAGCCGTGGAAGACCGCGGCGCTGACGCGCCGCGTGCTCGCGGACATGTATGGCAGCGACGCGACCGGCTACGGCTATCCGGGCATGGACGACCAGGGTTCCACCTCGTCGTGGTACGTGCTCTCCGCGATGGGCTTCTACCCGGTGGATCCCGCCACGCCCGACTACATCATCGGCAGCCCGATCTTCGATCACGTGCGCCTGCGCCTCGGCAACGGCAAGGTGTTCGAGATCGTCGCGCGCAACAACTCCGCGAAGAACATGTACGTCCAGTCCGCGACGCTCAATGGCAAGCCGTGGACGAAACCGTGGTTCAGCCACGCCGACATCGTGAACGGCGCGACGCTGGAACTGACGATGGGCCCCACGCCAGGCAAGACCTGGGGCACCGACCCGAACGACGCGCCGCCCTCCATGTCGGCCGCCGGCAACGTGAAGAAGGACTGAGGATGACGAGCAAGATCAAGGCAAGTGGCCTCGGCGCGTGCATCGCGCTCGCGCTGGGCTTCGCACCCATGGCCATGGCGGACCAGGCGGCGACGTCGTGGAGCGGCAAGACACCGCCCCTGGCGACGCCGTGGACGGCGGAGGTTTCTCCCACCAACGCGCTGCCCGAGTACCCGCGCCCGCAGCTCGCGCGTCCGTCGCTCGAGTCACCGCGCTGGATGAGCCTGAACGGCCTGTGGGAGTTCGCGGCCACGACCGGCGCGACGAAGCCGGCCTTCGGCCAGACGCTCAAGGACAAGGTGCTCGTACCCTACCCGATCGAGTCGGTGCTGTCGGGTGTGCAGAAGCATTCCGACGACATGGTCTACCGCCGCCTCGTCGACGTGCCAGCGGACTTTACCGCGAAGGGCCAGCACGTGCGCCTGAACTTCGGCGCCGTCGCGCAGGACGCCACGGTGTACGTCAACGGCAAGGAGGTCGCGCGTCACACCGGCGGCTACACCTCGTTCGGCGCTGACATCACGAGCGCGCTGCGTCCCGGCGGTCAGCAGGAAATCGTGGTCGCGGTGAATGCGCCGGTCGACGGCGCGGACGTCATGGTCGGCAAGCAGCGCCTGAAGCCGGAAGGCATCTTCTACACGGCCGCCTCGGGCATCTGGCAATCGGTGTGGATCGAGCCGGTGCCGGCCGTCAGCCTCGCGAAGCTGCGCTTCACCCCGGCGAAGACGCTCGACGCGTTCACTGTCGATGCGACCGTGCAGGGCGCCGGCAAGGATGCGCCGCTGCACGTCACCGCGTATGCCGACGGCAAGGCCGTGGGCGAGGCGACCGGCCCCGCCGGCAAGCCGCTGCGCATCGCGATCGCGAACCCGCGCACGTGGAGCCCGGACGATCCGTTCCTCTACACGTTCAAGGCCACGCTCGGCCAGGGCGAGCAGCGCGACGAAGTCACCAGCTACGCCGGCCTGCGCACCATCGCCATCGAGAAGGTGGACGGGCGTAACCGCATCGTCCTCAACGGCAAGCCCACGTTCCTGCTCGCCACGCTCGACCAGGGCTACTGGCCGGACGGCCTGCACACCGCCCCGACCGACGCCGCGCTGAAGTTCGACGTGCAGAAAACGAAGGACTTCGGCTTCAACACGATCCGCAAGCACATCAAGGTGGAACCGGCACGCTGGTACTACTGGACCGATCGCATCGGCCTGATGGTGTGGCAGGACATGCCCTCGCTGCCGAACGGCCACAACGAGAAGCTCTCCGAGGCCGCGAAGGCCGGCTTCCGCAAGGACGTGACCAGCATCGTCGAGCAGCTCAAGGGCGAGACGTCGATCATCGGCTGGATCCCATTCAACGAAGGCTGGGGTCAGTGGAGCATCGGCGCCGCGGGCGAACTGGCGGCGCAGATCAAGAAGCTGGATCCCACCCGCATCGTCAACGCGCGCAGCGGCTACAACTGCTGCGACACGAAGGGCGACGTGCACGCCGGCGACATCATCGACGTCCACGACTACCAGGGCCCGGGCCTGCCGGAGCCGGATGCCACCCGCGCTTCCATGGATGGCGAGCACGGCGGTCTCACGCTCAACGTCGACGGCCATCTGTGGCCGAACACCGCCATCAATCCCTACGGCGCGGTGAAGGACGTCGCGGCCCTCAACGACGGCTACGTCGCCAACACCGCGGTGCTCCGCGACAAAGGTCCCGGCGTCGGCATGTCCGGCTCGGTGTACACGCAGATCACCGACGTGGAAGGCGAGCACAACGGCCTCTACACGTACGACCGCAAGGTCGAGAAGGTGGACGAGAAGCGCGTGAAGGCGATCAACGAAGCCACGATCAAGGCGTTCGCGAGGTAACCGCACCGCGTTTGTAGGAGCGGCCCTGGCCGCGACAGCTCTTCGCGTCAGGGCAGCAGGACCTGATGCTCCTCGCGAAAAGCTGTCGCGGCCAGGTCCGCTCCTACATTCGAGGCAAAACGACGCAAATACACGTCTTTTCGTCACGCGCGCCAGCCGGGATCGAACGTACGATAACGAGCGTTCTTACCCAAACACGGCTGGAGACACGACATGACACAGGCAAACGCCTCTGCGAGTGGCACGTTCCGGATCGGCGGCGATCTCGAGGTCAACCGCCTCGGCTTCGGCGCCATGCGCATCACCGGCAAGGGCATCTGGGGCAACCCGGAAGATCCCGCGAAAGCGAAGGCGGTGCTCGAGGCCCTGCCGGAGACCGGCATCAACTTCATCGATACCGCGGACAGCTACGGTCCGTACGTCAGCGAAGACCTGATCCGCGAAGTGCTGCACCCGTACAAGGGCCTGGTCATCGCCACCAAGGGCGGCCTGACCCGCCACGGTCCGGACCAGTGGGCGCCGGTGGGCCGTCCCGAGTACCTGCGCCAGTGCGTGCTGATGAGCCTGCGCCGTCTCGGCGTCGAGCGCATCGACCTGTGGCAGCTCCACCGCGTCGACGAGAAGGTTCCGGCCGACGAACAGTTCGACGTCATCAAGCAGATGCAGAAGGAAGGCCTCATCCGCCACGCCGGCCTGTCCGAGGTGTCGGTCGAACAGATCGAAGCCGCGCAGAAGTACTTCAAGGTCGTCACCGTCCAGAACCTCTACAACCTCGGCAATCGCCAGAGCGAGTCGGTCCTGGATTACTGCGAGGCACATGATATCGGCTTCATCCCCTGGTTCCCGCTCGCCGCGGGCGAGCTCGCCAGGGAGGGATCGGTGCTCTCCACGATCGCGAAGCAGCACGGCGCCAGCAACGGCCAGGTCGCACTCGCGTGGCTGCTGCAGCGCTCGAAGGTGATGCTGCCCATTCCGGGTACCGGCGATGCCGAGCATCTCCGCGAGAACGTGAAGGGCGCGAGCCTGCACCTTTCGAAGGAAGACTACGAAGCGCTCGAGCACGCGGTTCGTTGAAGAATCGCCCCGCCCCGCGCATCGCGGGGCGGGGCGCGGTATCAGCGAACCCGGGTGAAGTAATTCGCCCGCATCGCGCTATCCCTCTCGGTACCGGGATAGACCACGGTCTCGACGAGGTTCCTGCCATCCGGCGTGACCGCGTAGGTGCGCGTGGACACAAGCACGCCGTCCTTCTGCAGCGCCATGACGAGGACGTTCGGCGTGGGCTTCCGCAGCGCCACGTGATCGGCCTCGGGACTGTTCTCGATCACGACGTACGTGCCGTCGAGCGGCGTGGTCGAGGTGGAGTGGACCTCCTGTCCCGGTGCGTAGACGATGTCGACCTGCGTCGTGAGTCTGTCGACGCCCGCCTCGGCGAATCGGAACGTCACGCTCTTAGGGCGCTGATCGGGCGGCATGGGTAATCGCGACGTATCGAGCGACCAGGTGCCGATGAGCGGTGCGGGTGCCGGATGCGTGTCCGCGCCCAGGGCGTAGGGCGCCGGCACGGCGAGGCATGCCACGACGAAGGCTGTGCGAAGAGGCTTCATGTCCGATCCTGTCCGGGGAGGGGGAGGCGCAGCGTCACCGAGTATGGACGGCCCGGTCCGCGTCCGCACCTCCCCTCGCCGGTCAGGCGGACCGCCCGACCAAGCCGGCGATCACCTCGTCGATCCGGGTCGTGCCCTTCAGCGCCGTCGCACCGAAGTCGATCCATCCTTCGTTGAAGCCGTCGATCATGCGCATGCGCGGTTCGGGATTCGTCATGCCTTCCGCGACGAACCGCGCCTGCCACGTATCCCGCGGCACCACGCTCGCCTTCACCGGTTTGCCCAGCGAGCGGGACAGGGCATCCGCAAGGTCGTTCGGGCTGACGCGCTCCGGGCCTTCCAGTTCGACGACACGCACGCCCTTGCCCGGCTCCATCAGCAGCTTCGCGGCGAGACCGCCGATGTCCTTCGTCGCGACCATCGCGATCTTCCGGTCGAGAGGCGCGAGGTAGCTGTCGATGCTGCCGCGCTCGCGGGCGGACGCGAGGTCCCACTGCACGTTTTCGATGAACCAGCCGGCGCGCAGGAAGGTGACCGGCATCGGAAGCGTGGCGAGCACCCGCTCCATCCGCCCCAGCCGGGAGAGCAGGTTCGCCTCGGCCGCGTCCGCGCCGATGGTCGACAGCGCCACCACCCGATCGGGGCGCGCGGCGAGAAGAGCCTCGTGGATCGACGCGATGACGGGATCGGGCGCGGTCAGGAAGTCCGGCGCCGGGTCGAATTCGGGCGGCAGGAGGATGAACACGGCTTCGGCGCCAGCGAAGGCGCGGGCGAGCGACGCCGCGTCGTCGATGGCCGCCGTGGCGACCTCGGCGCCTCGCGCGGCGAGCGCCTGCGCGCGACCGCTGTCGCGCACGACGGCCCGGACGGGCTTGCCGGCTGCAAAGAGCGCGTCGGCCAGCGCGCCGCCGACCCGACCGGTGATACCTGTGATGGCGTACATGGGGTTTCCTCGTTTTCGTGGGGACGAGGAAGAAGATAGGATGGCGCCAGCCGTGACTGAATAGCCGATTCATCAGTTCTTTGGTGACTCGCGATCACTAATTGAAGCACCCGGAGCCAGGAGTACCGCATGCCCACCGATGGCCGCTTGCTGGGGAATCTTTCCGTGCTGGTATCCGTGGTGGAGACCGGCAACTTCGCGCGTGCAGCCGAGGCGCTCGGTCTGTCGCCGTCCGGCGTGAGTCGCGCCGTGTCGAGGCTCGAGACGCGGCTCGGCGTGCGCCTCCTGCATCGGACGACGCGCTCGGTGACGCTGACGGACGAGGGCGAGCGGCTGTATGCGAAGGTCGGCCCGCTGTTGTCCGGCCTGGAGGATGCCGCCATGTCGGCGGCTGGCGACGCGCACGCCGTGCGGGGCCGTCTTCGCGTGAGTCTCGATCCGATGTTTTCGTGGCAGGTCGTCGCGCCACGTCTGGACGACTTCCTGCGTCGCTACCCGGAACTGGAGATCGAGATCGTCGCCCGCGACGAGCTCGGCGACCTCATCAGCGAGGGCATCGACGTCTCCGTGCGCTTCGGCGAGCCGCCAACGTCGTCGCTGGTGGCACGCAAGCTGCTCGACACCCGCGTGATCACCGTCGCCACACCCGCCTATCTCGTGGCGCACGGCACGCCGAAGACGCCGACGGACCTCGCCCGACATCGCTGCCTGCAGTTCCGCGACCCGGTGACGCGCCGGCCCTTCGAATGGGAGTTCCATCGACGCGGCAAGGTGGTGACGGTGGAGACCGACGGGCCGTTGCTCGTCAACGATTCCGGCACGATGACCGCGGTATGCCTCGCCGGGGTCGGCATCGCGCAGCTGCTCGCCGTCAGCGTGCGCGATGCCGTCGCGGATGGACGTCTGGTCGAATTGTTTCCCGACTGGCCCGACGAGACGTTTCCGCTCTACGCGTTCTATCCCTCGCGCCGGAACGCGCCGCCAAAGGTGCGCGCGTTCGTCGACTTCTGCGTGGAGCTGGCCGGCTGAAGCGACGACCTCAGCTCGACACTCGCGGATGCTTCAGTCCCGCGAACCCGATGCGATGCAGGAACTCCGAGCGCACCCGATCGATCACCGCGTACGACACGGCGGCGCCGTCGCTGGCGGGGTCGACCACCACGCGGAACGGGCGCTTGCCGAAGGGTGCGTTCACGACGTTTACGACGGCATCGGCGACCGACGCCGGATCGGCGTCGTCGGGCACCGTCTTCGCCAGCGCCGCGAGCATGTCGTCGGCGAAGCCGGCAGGCAGCGCGGCGTCGTACTCCGCCGCGCGCGCCTTGTCCGATGGCGAGCCCGCGTGGGCGAAGTGATTCGTGCCCTTGGTGAACGCGCCTGGCACGACGATGGACGTCTCGATGCCCCATGGCGCGAGCTCGCGCGCATAGCAGACGGCCAGGGCATCCATGCCGGCCTTCGCGGCGAAGTAGGGCCCGAGCATCGGCGGGACACCGCCCGCGGCGCTGCTGCTGCCGATCCATACGACGAGGCCCTTGCCCTCCTTTCGCATGGACGGAAGAGCCGCGCGGTTGACGCGTTGCGCGCCGAGGACGTTGACGTCGTAGAGGTGTGCGAGGTCGTCGGGCGAGAACGCTTCGCTCGGACCCCACACCATATGCCCGGCGTTGTGGATCAACACGTCGAGCCTGCCGTGTTCGGCGACGATGGCGTCGATCGCCGACTGCGCCGAGGCCTCGGACTGGACGTCGAGCTCGATGGTTCGTAGATCGACCTCATGCGCTTTTGCGTAGGCGGCCACTTCCGCGATCTGGCTCGCGTTCTTGCCGCCGAGGTCGCGCATCGAGGCGTACACCGTGTGCCCCGACGCGGCGAGGGCGTTGGCCATCAGGCGGCCGAAGCCGCTCGATGCACCCGTGACGAGAATGGTCTGCTTCATGGGCACGCCTCCTCAGACGACGCCGCCGTTGACGCGGAGCACCTGGCCGTTGATCCAGCCGCCGTCCGGGCCGACGAGCATGGACACGACGCGCGCGATGTCATCGACCTCGCCGAGTCGGCCGAGCGGGATCATCTGGCGGATGCGATCGAGCGTCGCCTGGTCCTTGCCCTCCAGGAAGAGGTCGGTGGCGACGGGGCCTGGAGCGACGGCGTTCACGGTGATCTTCCGCGCGCCGAGCTCCTTCGCCACGATGTGCGTCAGCGCCTCCACCGCCGCCTTCGTGGCGGCGTAGACGCCATACGTCGGCTGGTAGAGTCCGACCACGCTGGTCGAGAAGTTGACGATGCGACCGGCTTCGCGAAGGCGCCGGGCGGCTTCGCGCACGCCGTTGAACGTGCCCTTGAGGTTGATCGCGATGGTCTCGTCGAACGTCGCGTCATCGGTCTGGGCGACCGGCGCCAGCTTCATGATGCCGGCGTTGTTCACCAGCACGTCGACACCGCCGTAGCGCGTCTCCGCCGCGTCGAACATGCGCTTGATGGCCTGCGGGTCGCCGACGTCCGCCTGGCAGGAAATCGCGCGGCCGCCCGCCTTCTCGATCGTTTCGACCAGCTCGGCGGCCGGTTTCGCGTTGTTCGCATAGTTCACGACGACGGTGAAGCCGTCGCGCGCGAGACGCGCGGCGATGGCGGCGCCTATGCCACGCGATGCGCCGGTGACGATCGCGACCTTGTCGTTCGAAGTAGTCATGTCGATGGCTCCTGTAAGGATGGAAAGGGCGGATCAGTCCTTCACGCGATAGGCGTCGGGGATGGTGAAGACCTCGTCGGCACGGGCGTAGCCGCCGTCCTTGATCTCTTCGATCAGGACCATCGTGTGCGGCCGGGCGGCCTCCGAGAAATAGTCCACGAGCATCGCGGTTGTGCGATGGACGAGCTCTTCCTTCTGGGCGCGGGTGAGGGCGGCCTCGGGGAGTTTGAAGTTGGCAAAGGGCATGGTCGTGTCTCCGGATTCGCTGTGTCAGAGGGATGTGGCGGGCCTCGTCCTTTTGGGAGATGCCCGGCACCCACTAAGTTAGGCGTTATCGAAAATGGCGCTAGAATGCCGATCCAAACATCACTGTTTCACCAGACCTAACAATCGGGGCACGGATCGTGGATCGGATCGAGGTCATGCGGCTGTTCGTGAGGATCGTGGAGCGCGGGAGCTTCGCGCAGGCGGCCCGGGATCTCGTGATACCTCGCCCCACCGCTACGCACGCCATCCAGCACCTCGAGGCCGACCTCGGCGTCCGCCTGCTGGAGCGCACCACGCGCAGCGTCCGGCCGACACTCGACGGCGCGCTCTACCACGAGCGCTGCGTCCGCCTGCTGGCCGACCTCGACGAGATGGAAAGCGTGTTCCGCGATCCGGAGCCGAAGGGGCCCTTGCGCGTCGACATGCAGGGCACGATCGCGCGCTTCTTCATCCTTCCCGCCTTGCCGGGATTCATGGCGCGCTATCCGGGGATCGCGCTCAACCTGAGCGAGTCCGACCGCATGGTCGATCTCATCACCGAAGGCTTCGATTGCGTCGTGCGTGCGGGTGACCTGCCCGATTCCACGCTTATGGGACGCCGCGTCACCGTCTTCGAGCAGGTGACGCTGGCGAGCCCCGCCTATCTCGCGCGGCACGGCACGCCCACGACACCGGATGACCTCGACGGCCATCGCATGGTCGCGTACAGCACGTCCGCCACCGGCAAGCCTTATCCGATGGACTTCACGGTGGACGGGCAGCTGCGCGAGATTCCCCTGCCCTTCGACGTCGTCGTGCGTGGCGCGGAGATCTACACGGCGGCGGGCGTGGCGGGTCTGGGGCTGATCCAGGTACCGCGGTATCGCGTGGCGGAACAGATCGCGACGGGGACACTCGTGCCGATCCTCGAGGCCTTCCCGCCGGAGCGGATGCCCGTGTCGGTGCTGTATCCGCAGAACAGGCACCTCTCGCCGCGCGTGCGGGTGTTCATCGACTGGCTCGCGGGGGTCTTCGAGGCCGCCGCCCCGTAAGGCCTCCCGGAATCACCCCCACCCTGCCATTGTTTCGCCCGGTATTGCCTGCACGCTTGGGCTTCGACGATCGTGTCATACCTGCAGGGGGTTGCAATGAACTGGCTACGCGCACTCGCCGTGCTCGTCATCGCTTTGATGTCGTCCGTGGCTTCGGCGACCACAGGATCCGAGCCGCTTCGGGATCGCCAGCAGCGCCCGTGGCAACCGCCGGCGCCTGCTGAGTCCGTCATGCTTTGGCCGAAGGGCCATGCGATCGCCCCGCCGGCAACGCCGGGCGACGAGGTGTACGGGCTCGGCCCGAAGGACATCGCCGGAAAGCCGGTGACGTTCGTCCAGCACGTGTCGACGCCGACGATGAGCATCTTCCGGCCAAAGGGATTCAACACGGGCGCGGCCGTCGTCGTGTTTCCGGGCGGAGGCTATCGCGTGCTCGCCATCGATCTGGAAGGCACGGAGGTGTGCGACTGGCTTACCACCAAAGGGATCACGTGCGTCGTCCTGAAATACCGCGTGCCGGGCTCAGGCCCGTACTGGAACGACGAGTGCGACTGCCGCCGCGATCCACGCGAGCCGATGGCCCTGCAGGACGCGCAACGAGCGATCAGTCTGCTGCGAACGCGTGCCGCCTCGCTCGGCATCGATCCGCACCGCATCGGCGTGCTCGGCTTTTCCGCCGGCGGAAGGATGGTCGCCGACGTCAGCCATCACGCCATGCGCAGCTACCGCGCCTTGGACGACGCCGATAAGGTGAGCGTGCGTCCCGATTTCGCCATCGCCCTGTATCCCGGTCACCTGTGGACCGAGCCGGGCCTCACGCTGGATCCCGACGTGACGATCGACCCGCACGCACCACCGACGTTCATCGTGCAGGCGGAAGACGATCCGACCGACGACATCCGCGAATCGCTGACGTACTACCTTGCGTTGCAGAAAGCGAAGATCCCGGTGGAGATGCACCTGTACGCGGAGGGCGGGCATGCGTTCGGCCTTCGACGCACGGAGGATCCCGTGACACGCTGGCCGGAACTGGCCGAGGTCTGGATGCGGACCATCGGCGTTCTGCCTGCGGTATCACGCTGACGAACTTGCGCCAGGATCGAGCCGACTACCCAGCCCTTCTTCACGCCCGATGAGCGCTCGCAGGTGCAGGTTAGCGGGGCCTTCCGATTGAAAGATGGACGACTGATGAAACTACGCAAAGACCTCGACGGAACGACGCGAACCACGAGAGCCGGTGCATGAAAGCCATCGACTTCGCGGAGTTCGGCGAGCCCGAGGTCCTCAGGCTGGTGGATGTTCCGGAGCCGGTGGTTCGCGCCAGCGACCTGTTGGTGCGCGTTCGCGCGGCTGGCGTGAACCGTGCGGACCTGCTCCTGCGAACGGGACATTACGGCCGGCCCGACTTCGGCGATTCGCACCTCATTGGCCTGGAGATCGCCGGCGAGGTCGTCGCCAAGGGGCCCGACGTCGCGGGCTACGAGGTGGGTGACCGCGTGATGGGTATCACCGGCGGCGGTGCCTATGCCGAACTCGCCCGCCTGGACTATCGCATGGCCATGCCGGTGCCGGACGGCATCGAAGACGTGCATGCGGCGGCGATTCCCGAGGTGTTCGTGACGGCGCACGAGGCGCTGTTCCATCTGGGGAAGCTGCAGCCTTCCGAGGCGGTGCTCGTGCACGCTGCGGCGGGTGGCGTCGGATCCGCCGCCGTGCAACTCGCCCATGCCGCCGGAGCACACGTGTTCGCCACCACGCAGGCGGCGAAGCGCGACCGCGTGCTGGCACTGGGTGCCGACATCGTCATCGACTACAAATCGGACGACTTCGTCGCGGCGGTGGAAAGCGAAACCGGTGGCGACGGTGTCGACGTGGTCGTCGACTTCATCGGCGCGCCGTACCTGGACCGTAACCTTCGCTCGCTACGTCACGGCGGCCGCCTCGTGCAGGTGGGCCTCTTGGGCGGCGGCGCGGGCGCGACGCTCGACATGGAGCGCCTGCTCTACCGTCACCTGCAGATCCTCGGCACGGTGATGAAGACACGGCCGCAGGCGGTCAAACAGGCGATGGTGGCGCGCTTCCGCGAAGCGTGGTTCGCACGCTTCGCGGACGGCACGCTGTCGCCGCTGATCGATCGGGTGTACCCGCTCGCCGAGGCCGCGGCAGCGCACCGCCGCATGGAAACGAACGAGAGCATCGGAAAGATCGTCCTCCGTATGTGACGGTTGCGTGCTCGATGGAGAGGCCGACGGTCCGTCTCCAGCGAGCCGGCCTTAGCCCTCGCTCAGCCTGCGGAGCCGGGAAGCGTGTTCAGCAGTTGCTGCTCCCACTGGTATGCGATACCGCTTCCGCCGAGGTGGGCGATGAAGATCTCGGTGAGTTCCTGTACGTGTTCCGTACGGGCCCAGTCGCGTTGCCAGTCGCCGGCGAGCGCCATCCACGTCATGACGTTGGCGCCAGCGGCGATCATTCGCTGGATGGCCACTTCGTGTGACTCCTTCGAGATGCCGCCCGAGGCGTCGGTGATGACGGAGACATCCCAACCGTCGCCCAGCGCATGAATGACCGGCATCGCGACGCAAACCTCCGTCCACAGTCCGGCGATGATCAACTGTTTGCGGCCCGTGGCCTTGACCGCGTCGACGACGTTCTTGTCTTCCCACGTGTTCACCCACGTACGGTCGATCACTTCCTGGTCGGGGAACACGTCCGTGATGCTCTTGAAGAGATAACCACCGCGGGCGGCAAGCACGCTCGTCAGGATCGTCGGCACCCTGAAGGCCTTCGCCAGCTTGGCCAACGCCGTGACGTTGTTGACGATGGCTTGCGTATCGTGGCTACCGACACCTGCGAGCTGGTAGGCCTGGTGGTCGATGAGCACGAGGACCGAGTCCTCCGGTCGGAGAAGCGAATCGAGTCCGTTGCGGAATGCCATGGTAGTCCTCTGGTGTCGTTAGATGAGATGCTCTGCGAAGGTTGGCCATCGCCGTGGCGAACCCCTCGTAGACAGTGCCATCGTCATCCCAGGCGAGGTAGCACCGCAGAACGCGACGTGACGTCGCCTAATGGGGAACACCTATGGAAACCGATGATCTGAGAACGTTCGTTGAGGTGACGGAAGCGGGGGGCGTGTCGTCGGCGGCGAGGCGGCTCGGCGTCACCAAGTCCGTCGTCAGCCGACAGATCGTCCGGCTCGAGACCGAGCTGGGTGTTCAACTGCTTTCACGGAGCACGCGCGGCGCGGTGGTTACCGCAGCCGGAGCGATCTTCCGCGAATACGCGGCGAGGATCTGCCGCGATATCGACACGGCGCTGGAGAGCATCGCACCCGAAGGCGAGTTGCGAGGCCGACTTCGCATCGCGGCGCCACTGACGTTCGGTCCGACGCATCTGGCACCCGTGCTGGCGAGCATGGCGACACGCCATCCCCGGCTGCACATCCATACGTCCTACAGCGACAGGTTCGTCGACCTGCTCTCCGAAGGCTTCGACTGCGCCATCCGCTTCGGTTACATGCCCGACTCCAATCTGGTCGCGCGAAGGGTCGGACCCATCTTCGGAAAGCTCGTGGCGAGTCCGGCCTATATCCGCGCGCACGGAGCTCCGGAAACGCCCGACGACATCGTCGAGCACGAGGCGTTGATGCAGGGAACGGAAAGCTGGACCTTCATGGACGGCGACCGCGCGATCACCGTGAGGCCGCGAGGCAAGTTCAAGAGCGACAACGGCACCGCACTCGTCGCCGCGGCGCTGGCCGGCCTCGGCATCGCCTATCTGCCCGACGGCATCACCCATGCCCACGTGGCGTCGGGCGACCTCGTACCGATCATGACGCGATTCCCGCTACCCGTCGCCGGCGTGTTCGTCGTTCGCCCGCCCGGACCTCAGGCACCTCGCACGGTACGCGCGCTGACCGACATGCTCATCGAGTGTTTCGATGCGCATGATGCGAGCGACGACTCGCCGCCACCGGCTTAAGTACCGGCCGTCACTCAAGGCCTATTCCACGTTGACCTCCTACGCCCGAAGTCGCATGCTGATTGTCACCTCCGGCTGGACCAAGCGCGTGGCCGATCAGATTCACCATTAGGCAATGCGCAAGAGTTGACCTCAGCGCGTTGTCAGGGCCATTTGAGGTCACCACCAGATTGCCGATGAATGGTTCCTGGCGTCAGACTGCCAAGGTGCGCCTCCTGCCAAAGGCGGATCGTTCCGAAACTGGATATTTCAACCACCTCGCGGGCGAAAGATGAGCTTTGACCTGTATCTGCAGCGATTCGAGTATGGGGACTCGGCAGAAGTCAGCCGACCTGAGGTCCTCGCGGCTCTTCGGCGACATAGCCAGGTTGCTGCTGACAAGTTCGGCTTCTATGTAGTCGACTTTGCGGATGGCTCCAGTGTTGAGTTCTCGGCCAAGGGCCTCGAAGGCCACGAGAACTTCACAGGTTGCGCATTTCTTATCCGGGGTTTCTCCCAGTGCATTGTTGAACTCGTGTTCGACGTCGCAAAGGCAGGCGGCATGGTCATCTTGAACGCGCAGGGGAATGGGAGTGCTGCGAATCCCATCGCGATACTCACCGATGCGTCACAAGCTAGTCATCTGCCCAGCGAAGGGTTACCCAACCCCGTCCTATGCGGGTCCAGTCAGCATCTGAGCAGTCTGCTTGGGGTTGGTCATCAGCAGTGGCAGAGATTTCGCGATCAAGTGATGGGTAAAGCGCCCTAGCACGTGGTCTGGGTCGGCCTACCGCCGAGCGCAGGTGGTTCAACCGCCCCCCGTAAGGCCCCTGGCTGGAAAAATGTTACGAGTTTGCGGAGTCGGCGCTCCACCTCGCGGCAACCATTTTTCTTCCTACCGCCGTACCCAAACCCGTTGTTGCTGGCGTCATGCTGACGGCGGACAGCCTTTTGTCACGACGGGAGGCATCGTGGCGATGACCCTTATTTGAGCTCAGAATAATTCCCCCTGCGGCGAGAACACCCGCGGCGCCACGAACCTCGATGTATCCAGCACCGTATCCCACGCTCGATGCAGCCCGGCCTTGCGCGCCGCGACCTGCACGCGCTTGCGGATGATGTCCGCGAAGATGCCGTGGCCGCGCATACGCGTGGCGACGTTGCTGCGGTGGTCCTTGATCGACGGTATCGATAGCCAAGACCGCGCCGTTCAGCGTGTCTTGCCAGCCCATAAGTCCACCGGGCCGAAGCGATCGGCGCCCTGCGTCTCCAGCATCCAGCCCGGGTATTCGCGGGGAAGCTCACTCGCTTCGGAAAGCGAAGCCAGTTCCGCCTCGGTCAGCTCGACGTCGACGGCTGAGAGGTTGTCCTCGAGCTGGCTGAGCCGCTTCGCTCCAACGATCACCGAGGTCACAACGTTGCGGGAGAGCAGCCAGGCCAGGGCGATCCGCGCGATGCTGCAGCCTCGGGAGCGGGCGATAGGTTCCATGGCTTCGATCACATCCCACGCCCGATCCTTGTCGACGATAGGGAAGTCGAAGGCGGATCGACGAGACCCCTCTGGATTCTGGTTCGTGCGGCTGAACTTTCCGGACAACAATCCACCGGCCAGCGGACTCCAGACGAGCAGGCCGAGCTTCTGATATTCCATCAGAGGGACGAGTTCCCGCTCGAGGTCGCGGCCCGCAATGGAGTAATAAGCCTGCACTGTTTCGAATCGCGCATAGTCTTTAGTTGTCGCGATACCGTTGGCCACTGCGATACGCCAGGCAGCCCAGTTGGACACCCCGATATAGCGCACCTTGCCCTGTGTGACCATGTCATCAAGCGCACGCATGGTTTCCTCGATCGGCGTCAGGACATCGGTCGCGTGGATCTGATACAGGTCGATGTGATCGGTCTGAAGACGCTTCAGACTGGCTTCGACAGCATCCATGAGATGACCGCGGGACGCGCCTACGTCGTTTCGACCCTGGCCCATGCGGCTGTAGCCCTTGCTTGCAAGGACGACCTCGGTGCGGGGTACGCCAAGATTCTTGAAGGCCTGACCGAGGCTTTTCTCGCTCTCGCCGGCGGAATACACGTCAGCCGTATCGAAGAAGTTGATCCCGCCGTCAATACATGCCCTCACCAGCTCATCGGCGCCGGCCTGGTCGACATTGCCGATATGCTTGTAAACACCACCCGCGCCACCGAATGTCATGGTGCCGAAGCACAGCCGCGAGACCAATAATCCAGTGTTTCCGAGCTGTTTGTATTTCATGATTTTCACCCTTCTTCAGTCAGTGGTCCGCGCGCGTCCATAGCGGCTTTGGTTTTCGCGCGCTCCAAGCTTCTCGGCCATGCGGACAAGATCGGCGAGTGAGTCCGCCTTCATTTTCCGCATGGCATTACCGCGATGAATCTTTACGGTGATCTCGCTAATGGCGAGTTGCCCCGCGATCTGCTTGTTCATCAGACCAGCGGCAACCAGGCCAAGGACGTCGCGCTCGCGCGGCGTCAGCGTGGCAAAGCGGTCGCGAAGTTCGGCATGAGCGCCTTCCTCCCGTCGCCGACGTTCGCCGGTGGCAATCGCTTCTCGGACCGCCGCAAGGAGATCCTCTTCACGAAATGGCTTAGGCAGGAACGTGATCGCACCGGCGCGCATCCCACGCACCGTCATGGGGACGTCGCCATGGCCGCTCATCAGCACAATGGGGATTGAAAGCTGGTCCTGCAGGAGCTCCTCCTGGAAATCGAGACCATTCGCGCCCTTGAGCCTCACGTCCAGGACCAGACACGCCACTGCTCCGTAGCTACCGCGGTCTCTGAACTCTGCGGGACCACTGAATATCTCGACCGTGTGGCCGCACGAGCGCAGCAAGTTGGCGATGGACAACCGTACGTCCTCGTCATCATCGATAACGCATACCGGCAAGTCGATTTCGTCATTCGCGGAGTTCGTCATGCTGTGTACGTCTTTTCGCTATCGGCTCGCCGTGCCACCGGTCAACACGGTGCGTATGAGAGCCAGAAGGTTTTCCGGATCGACCGGCTTACACAGGAATGCGTGAACGCCAAGCTGTGTCGCCTGCGCACGAGCTTCCGCCGTGCCGAATGCGGTCATGAGCACTACCGGGAGGTCCCGCCGCCGTGTCCGTACTTCGTGCAGGAGGCCCAAACCACTCATGCCCCGCATGTGGAGGTCGCTGACGATGAAATCCGCCATGGGCAACCACTGCGACGCCAGCAGGTCTTCGGCGGCACGGAAGGTCGCCACTGACATGCCGACGGAATCGAAGAAGGAGGCGATGCTCTCCCGGACCTCGTCGTCGTCGTCCACAATGCACACGCGTGCCTGTGTAATCACAACCGTGTACCTCTCACGCCTTCCGCAACATGGTCTCCATCATGGCGATTCCAGCTGTGAGGCCAATAACATCTAGATATGAGTAGCAGGGAGACCAGGAAGGACGGTGCAGGCTGGCAAGCTGAATGCCACGGTTGCCCCGGCGCCTTCATTGTTCTGGGCCCAGATGGTCCCGCCGCCGGCCTCGATAATGGTTCGGCAGATGGACAGTCCCATCCCCATCCCATCCGACTTCGTGGTAAAGAACGGTTCGAAGATCGTCGTTCCCTGCCCGTCCGGAAAGCCCGTCCCGCAGTCGCGCACGTGAACCGCCACGTCGCCAGCGGGAAGCACCTTCACGTAGACGCAAAGCTCTCGTGTCGATCCAGTCGAACTCACCATTGCCTGAATGCCGTTGATGATGAGGTTCACGAGCACCTGCTGAATTTGGACCCGGTCCGCCCTGACCTTCGGCACCGGGGCGACGGGACGATTCCAGACAATCTGGACGGCTTGAGCTGCCGCCTCACGCCGGGTAATTGAAAGTGCGCCGTCGATCAGGTCAAGAAGGTCCACGTCCTCGGCCTGCGGCTCGGCTTTTCGGGCCAGGGACCGGACCCGGCCGATGACTTCCGCGGCACGCGTTCCGTTTGAAACGATACTCGCGAGGCACTTTTCCACTTCATCCAGGCGAGGCTCATCCCGATCGACCCACCGGCTAGCCGACTTCGCGTAGTTGATGATGGCGGTCAGTGGCTGGTTGACCTCATGCGCAATCGACGCGGCGAGTTGTCCAAGCATCGACACGCGCCCGGCATGTGCGAGTTCCGCCGAGGCTTGTTCAAAGCGCGCCCGAGCGTGATTTCGCTCGGTAACGTCGAACGCCATCACCAGGACATGCGACCAGTCCCGGCTCTCTGGAAGGAGCGTTACCCTGAGGACGATGTCGGCAACCCTGCCGTGGAACGTTTTCAGGCGGGTCTCGGCTTCGACCGAGGTCTCCCCGTCTGCGAGGGCAGCCAGGATGGTCGAGAACGCCCCCACACCGGACTCCAGATACCGTCCGCATAAATTCGCGCCAGCCAGCTCCTCCCGGTGTCGAACACCGAAGAGATCCGCGGCTGCCTGATTCGCATGGCGAATAACCCCGGCCTGTATTGCAGGCCCAACGATCTCAGGGTGGGACGCGAGCCAAGGGCGTAGGTCACCCGGCGGGGCTGCATGAAGCACCGCACCAACCGTTTGCGACCAGTCCGACTCCCACATGGCAAAGCCGGCGGAGTCGAAGATCGCCCGGTACCGCCGCTCGGACGCAAGACGTTCGGTGTCCGAGCGAAGACGTGCGGTGAGGTCGGAACTCGATTCGATGATGCCGACGGGGCGGCCTTCGGGGTCGCGACGAAGCAGCCATCGGCTTGCCAGTACCAGACGGGTACCGTCCCGGCGGGTGCGGACGACCTCGCCCGACCAGTGACCGTCCGTTCGCAGGCATTCGTCCACGTCGGGATCATCGTATTCGCAACGCAGAAGCTCGCTGCTTTTCTTCCCCAGCGCTTCGTGTCGTGCCCAGCCGTAGAGAAGCTCCGCGCCCTCGTTCCAATAGAGGATAACGTCCTCGTTACTCCGGATGATGACCGTATCGTGCGAAAGCTCGAGAATACGCGCCTGCTCGCCGAGGGTGGTGCGCGAAGACCGGTCACGAAGCGACAGCAGCGTTGTGATTCCGATCGCCACCAGACTGACCACGAAGCGCGAATAGGCACCGTTGGTCGGATGCGAAAGGTGCCCGATCAGGAAGGCGGCGGTCGTCAGTACTCCGGTCGTGATGCCGCTGGCGATGACATAACGACCGCCGAGCGGCGCGACCACGAGCACTACAGCGATGTAGAGAACAGCTACCGCGCCGTCGAGCGACTGCCGCAAATCCAGCGCGAGGATACAAATCGCAAGCACGGTCGCCGCGAGCAATAGCGCAGGCCGGCGTGCGGCCGGAGAACGATTTCTGACGAGTGCAACCGTATTGTCCGCCAACATCGACCTGGCCATCAGCGAGCGTCGATGCATTTTCGGCAGCCGGGTTTGCGGTGTCGCTCGCGAAATTGCGCCGAACTGTCGCCGGATTGCGGGTTAGCGGGACTTTCGCGAGCGAAACGCCTGCGGCGAGACACCGTAGGCCCGACGGAAGGCCGCTGCGAAATGCCCGGGGTTTCCATACCCGCAATCCAACGCAACATCGGTGACGCTACGTGCTCGGTCGTCCAACAGGACCCGGGCCCGCTCCATGCGGAGCCGTGTCAACCGCTGAAACGGTGTTTCGCCGAAGGTGTCCTTGAAGACCCTCAGGAAGTGGAACTTGCTCAATCCGACTTCGGCGGCCAGCGCATCCAGGCTCAGATCAAACGAGAGGGAGGAGCGCATCAACCCATCGATTATCGCCATGCGCCCTGGATCGCGACCAAGCGATCCCATGGGACGAATCCGAGCGTGAAACTGAAGGAGATGGCTGGCCAGAAAATGTACGGCGGAGTCGGCGTAGAGGCTGGGCATTTTCAACTCGACCGCGCGGCGCAGACTCTGGAGTACGGATTCCACGACCGGATCGGGAAAGGTCAGCTGGTGCGGCAGACGGATCTCATCCGTCCACGAGGGATCGAGCTTCGCGACGTCCGCAAGCGTCGAAGCAGGAATGTGCAGTTGCAAAGTCTCCTGGTCTCGCGCACCCCACCACCGAAGACTGACCTCCTCGCCGGGCGCAGTCATTCCGATGTCGCCCTTGGCATAACGAGCGCGCTGCCACTTGCCGGCGTACAGGCCCTCGATCTCACAGCCTCCTCGTGTGACGAGCACGATGAGGTGGTCGTTGGTCGGTGCGGTGACAAGGCTCTCTACTTCGGTGGGTTCTTCGTAGCTGCGGAGCAGGAGGTCCCTCCATCCGAGCTCCCAGCTGCACAGCGACATACGTCCCTGAAGTGTCTGACTAGCGGCCACGCTCTGCGGTGAAATTGCCATGTCGATATCCCCGTGCCAACGCGCAGGGAGCGATCCCCTACCTAGATATTAGATCCAACGACGGATCGGCCTATCTTGTTCATTTCATGCCTGAATTCAGGTGTCTATGGACGCTTCGCGAGTGTCCCCCGGGCGTGTAACACCTAGGCATGAATTGTCGGCAAGCGATTGCCTGAGCCTCAATGTTCTCGCCGACATTGGCACCAGCGGCCCTTGGCCCACGTGAACACTTCCCAGGAAAACCGCCATGAACCGCCTCACTAAGATCGCGTCCCTTCTCATTGGAGCAACTGTCATGACCCAGCCCGTTCTTGCCCAGGACATCGCCAACGACTCCCACCTCGATCCGCAGGTGAAGCAGTTCCTGGAGAAGATCAACAAGGACCCAAGCCCGTTCTGGGAGCTTCCGCAGCCGAAGCCGCAAGACATTCTTACCGGCATCCAGGAGCAGACCAAGGTCGACATGTCCGGTGTGACAACTTCCGAACGCACCATCACCCAGAACGGGCAGACGGTGAAGATCTACATCATGAAGCCCGATCACACCGCCCCTAAGCCGGGCGTCCTCCTCTTCATCCACGGCGGTGTCTGGATCGTAGGTAACTTTCAGAACCACCAGCGCATCCTGCGCGACCTCGTCGTCGGGTCCGGCCAGGTCGGTGTGTTCGTCGAATACACCCCGCTGCCCCAGGCGAAGTTCCCGACTCAGCTCGAGCAGTCTTATGCCGTGCTGGAATGGATCGCCGCGAACGGCAAGGAACTCGGCGCCGATGGTAGCCGCATCACGGTCGCGGGCAACTCCGTAGGCGGCAACATGACTGCCGCGCTGACCCTCATGACCAAGGATCGTAAAGGCCCGAAGATCGACTACCAGGTCCTTCTCATCCCCGCTACCGACGCCAGCGTCGATACCGACTCGTATCACCAGTTTGCAACCGGTCACTTCCTCGCCCGTGACTTCATGAAGTACGGCTGGGACCTGTACGCGCCGGACGCGAAAACCCGCGACAACCCGTACGTATCGCCTCTGCGCGCTTCGAAGGAAGAGCTGACTGGCCTGCCGCCGGCACTCGTCATCACCGCAGAGAACGACCCTCTTCGTGACGAAGGCGAAGCCTACGCCCGCAAGCTGAAGGAAGCAGGCAACGCGGTCACGGCCGTTCGCTATAACGGCACCATCCACGACTTCGTCTTCCTGAACGCGCTGCGCGAAGTCCCGTCGACGAAGGCTGCTCTTCAACAGATCAGCGACGGCATCCGAGAGCACAACGCGAAGTGATGTCCAGGGCGCGCACTCCTGGGTGCGCGCCTCTCCTCTCGCGAAGACCGATGCACGGCGTCTCCGCGTCACAAGATCTTCGGTCCGATATCCGGAGATCGCCCTCTATCATCCTAAGGAGTCAAGAGCATGGGCAGCACCTCGGGTAAGGTTGCCATCGTTACCGGTTCGTCGCGCGGCATCGGCGCGGAACTGGTTGTCCGACTCGCGCGCGACGGGTTCAAAGTCGTACTGAACTACTCGGGCAACGCCGAGGCGGCCAACAAGATTCTGGCGACGATCAAGGCAGCCGGCGGCGATGGCATCGCCGCACAGGCCGACGTCTCCGATCCGACGGCAGTCAAAGCGATGTTCGACGCCGCGGAATCCACTTTCGGTGGCGTCGACGTGGTCATCAACTGCGCGGGCATCCTTACCCTCGCAAAGATCGAAGACTTCGATGACGCCACCTTCGACAAGGCCATGGCCGTCAACGTCAAGGGCACGTTCAACTCCTGCCGCGAAGCCGCCAGGCGGATTCGTAAGGGTGGCCGGATCATCAATTTCTCCACCAGCGTGATCGGCGTTCGCCTCCCCACCTACGGCGTTTACGCGGCGACCAAGGGCGCCGTCGAGGCCCTGACCTCGGTACTGGCCCAGGAGATGCGTGGTCGCGAAGTCAGTGTCAACGCGGTCGCGCCGGGCCCGGTGGCGACCGAACTATTCCTGCACGGCAAGAGCCCCGAACTGATCGACCATATGGCTAGGCTGAATCCCCTGGAGCGCCTCGGGCAGACGAACGACATCGCCAATGTGGTCTCGTTTCTGGCAGGTCCGGAAGGCGCCTGGATCAACGGTCAGACCATCCGCGCGAATGGCGGCATGTGCTGAAGACGCAACCGTGCGCGTTCAGTCACGCCCGAGCCGTTGCCACCCCACCAGGGATCTCATCGTATGAACAAGAAAATCATTCTGATTACCGGTGCGTCCAGCGGCTTCGGTCGCCTCGCCGCAGAAGCTCTGGCAAGGGCTGGACACACCGTCTACGCGTCGATGCGCGACGTAGCCGGCCGCAACGCAAGGAACGTCGCGGAATTGGCGGAAACGTCTCGCCTCGGCGGTATCGATCTCCGCGCGATCGAGCTCGACGTCCAGTCGGAGTCATCCATCGAATCCGCGGTGAGCAAGATCATCGCCGACAGCGGCAAGATCGACGTGATGGTTCACAATGCCGGCCACATGGTCTTCGGTCCCGCTGAAGCGTTCACACCCGAACAATTCGCGGAGCAATATGACGTAAACGTCTTGGGTACGCAGCGGGTTAATCGAGCGGTCCTGCCGCATATGCGCGCCGCGAAACAGGGACTCTTGCTCTGGATCTCAAGCAGCAGTTCCGCCGGCGGGACGCCGCCGTATCTGGCGCCGTACTTCGCCGCCAAGGCGGCGATGGATTCCCTGGCGGTGGTTTACGCCCGTGAACTCGTGCGCTGGGGCATCGAAACAACCATCGTCGTCCCCGGCGCCTTCACGAAAGGCACGAACCACTTCGCACATTCCGGTCGGCCGGGAGACAAGGCGCGTCTTGCCGAATACGAAGCCGGCCCGTACAAGGCTTTCGGCGAACAGGTGATGAAGGCGTTCTCGGAGATCGTCCCCGAAGACGCCGACCCCTCCGGTGTTGCAGCCGAGATGGTGCGGGTCGTCGACCTACCTTTCGGCAGCCGACCATTCCGCGTCCATTACGATCCCACCGAAGATGGCGCGAGCATCAGCTTTCCGGTGATCGATCGGCTGCGTGCAGAGATGCTGCACCGGGTTGGTTTTCCCGATCTGCTCAAGCCGGCCAATCTAGCTTAAGAGTTTCAATAGGCGGCGCCCTCGCGCCGCCGCTCCCGGACTCCCGGAACTAGGCCTGACGTAATACGCGGACCATCTTGAGCGCGGGGCCTTTCTAGCAGGCGTCATGATGGCTGCGGAAAGCCTCATGTCGTGACAGGAAGAGTGATTGGCGCTCTCTCGACGTTCAGAACAACTCACCCTGCGGCGAAAACACCCGCGGCGCCACAAATTGCGACGTATCCAGCACCGTATCCCACGCGCGATGCAGCCCGGCCTTGCGCGCCGCGACCTCCACGCGCTTGCGGATGATGTCCGCGAAGACGCCCTGCCCGCGCATGCGCGTGGCGAAGTTGCTGTCGTAATCCTTGCCGCCGTTCATCTGCTGGATGAGGCTCATGATGTGCGTGGCGCGGTCGGGGTAGTGGAGTTCGAGCCATTCGCGGAACAGCTGCTTGAGTTCGTGCGGCAGGCGAATGCAGGTGTAGCCGATCGACCTGGCGCCGTTGGCTCCGGCTTGCTCGACGATCGCTTCGAGATCCTTCTCGTTCAGTGCCGGGATGATGGGTGCGACGAGCACACCGACGGGCACGCCGGCCTGGGCGAGTGTCTCGACCGCTTTCATGCGACGGTGGGGCGCGCTCGCGCGCGGTTCGAGTTTCGCGGCGAGCCGGGTGTCCAGCGAATTGATCGAGACGAACACCTGCACGAGGTTGCGCTGGGCCATCGGCACCAGGATGTCGAGGTCGCGTTCGACCAGCGCGTTCTTAGTGACGATGGTGCACGGATGGTTGCACTCGTTGAGCAGCGCCAGCGCGGCGCGCGTGAGCCGCCAGGTCTTTTCGATCGGCTGGTACGGGTCGGTGTTGCTGCCGATGTTGATCGGCTTGCAGACGTAGCTGCGCTTCGAGAGTTCGTCGCGAAGGATCGACTCCAGGTTGGTCTTCGCGAACAGCTTCGTTTCGAAGTCGAGGCCGGGCGAGAGGTTGAGGTACGCGTGCGAAGGGCGGGCGTAGCAGTAGATGCAGCCGTGCTCGCAGCCGCGGTATGGGTTCGTCGCGTGGTCGAAGCCGACGTCGGGCGAATCGTTCCGGGTGATGACGCTCCGGGCCAGTTCCTCGCGCACCTCCGTCGCGGGTCGGCGATCGTCGTCTTCGCGGTGCCAGCCGTCGTCCTCGGCCTGATGGCGCGTGGATTCGAAGCGGCCCTCCGGGTTGGAGGCGGCGCCTCGGCCCTTGTGCAGACGGGTCATGGGGATGGGTTGGGACATCGTACAAATGTACGTTATCGCCGTCTCAATTTGCGCGATATGCGTCACGGCCGCGGTGGATTCCGCAAGCCAACCGCCAAAACGGACAAGGCAGGGATATGGACCGGATGGTCCAATCCGCTACCCCCCCCACAAGGAGACAGACGATGACCCGTTCCCTGCTGCGCGCCGCCATGGTGGCCGCCCTTGCCGTCAGCCCGGCCGCTTTCGCCGCCGATAAGCCGACCGTCGTGCTCGTGCACGGCGCGCTCGCGGATGCCTCGAGCTGGAGCGGCGTGATCGAACAGCTCCACAAGGACGGGTACACCGTGATCGCCGCGGCGAACCCGCTGCGTAGCGTGAAGACCGACGCCGCGTCGATCGCCGACGTGGTCAAGAGCGTCAAGGGTCCGGTCGTGCTCGTCGGTCATTCGTACGGCGGCTCGGTCATCACCGAGGCGGCCGAAGGCCAGTCGAATGTGAAGTCGCTGGTCTATGTCGCCGCGTTCTCGCCCGATGTCGGCGAGTCGGCCGCCGGACTCTCCGGCAAGTTCCCGGGCAGCACGCTGGGTTCGGTGCTGACGCCGGTGCCGCTGACGGGTGGTGGCAAGGATCTCTACGTGATCCAGGACAAGTTCCCGGAGCAGTTCGCTGCCGACGTGCCGAAGAAGCAGGCGACGATCATGGCCGCGGAACAGCGTCCGATCACCGAGGAAGCGTTGAACGAGGCCGAGACGGCGGCGGCGTGGAAGCACATTCCGTCGTGGCACATCTATGGTTCGAAGGACAAGAACATTCCGCCGGCGTCGATGAAGTTCATGGCCGAGCGTGCGAAGTCGAAGGAGACCGTGGTGGTCGAGGGCGCCTCGCACGTCGTGATGATCTCGCATCCGGACAAGGTCGCGAAGATCATCGAAGACGCGGCGAAGTAATTCCGCACTTGGTCGCCGAAGCCCCGAGGGCTTTGACGACCGGGGCCGTCACCCCGGCGTTCGCCGGGGTGACGGTGACGTACGATCAGTCCTGGATCGGAATGTCCTTGGTTTCGCGGACGAAGAACAGGCCGACGATGAAGGTCATCAGCGCGACGATGACCGGGTACCAGAGGCCGTAGTAGATGTCGCCCTTCCATGCCACGAGCATGAAGCCGATCGTCGGGACGAAGCCGCCGAACCAGCCGTTGCCGATGTGGTAGGGGAGGCTCATCGACGTGTAGCGAATGCGCGTCGGGAACATCTCCACGAGCCAGGCGGCGATCGGGCCGTAGACCATCGTGACGTAGAGCACGAGGATCGCGAGCAGCACGACGAGCATCGGGTAGTTGGACTGCGCCGGATCGGCTTTTTCGGGATAACCCGCCGCCTTCACCTGCGCGGCGACCTTCGCCGTGAAGTCCTTGTTCGCCGCGGTGAATGCCGCCTTGTCCAGCTTGCCGCCTTCGAACGACTCGATCACCTCGTCGCCCACCTTCACCGTCGCCAGCGCGCCGGCGGGAGCCGCGGCGTTGGTGTACGGGATGCCCTTCTTCGCCAGCACGCTCTTGGCGACATCACACGAGCTGGTGAAGGTCTTCTTGCCGACCGGATCGAACTGGAAGGAACACGCATCCGGATCGGCCGTGACGACGACCGGTGCCGACGCCGCGGCGGCTTCGACCGCCGGATTGCCGAAGTGGGTGAGGCCCTTGAAGATCGGGAACATCGTCAGCGCGGCGATCAGGCAGCCCGAGAGCACCACCGTCTTGCGGCCGATGCGGTCGGACAGCCAGCCGAAGAACACGAAGAACGGCGTACCGATGAGCAGCGCGGCGGCGATCAGCAGGTTGGCGGTAGTGCCGTCGATCTTCAGGCTCTGCGTCAGGAAGTACAGCGAGTAGAACTGGCCCGTGTACCAGACGACCGCCTGACCCGCCGTGGCGCCCAGCAGCGCCAGGATCACGAGCTTGAGGTTCTTCCACTGGCCGAACGCCTCGGTCAGCGGCGCCTTCGACTGCTTGCCTTCGGCCTTCATCTGCTTGAAGACCGGCGACTCCTGCAGCTGCATGCGGATGTAGACCGACACGCCGACGAGCACGGCGGAGATGAGGAACGGAATGCGCCAGCCCCACGCTTCGAAGCTCTCGGTGCCGAGGCCCAGGCGCGTGCCGAGGATGACGAGCAACGACAGGAACAGGCCGAAGGTGGCGGTGATCTGGATGAAGCTGGTGTAGAGGCCGCGCTTGCCCTGCGGCGCATGCTCCGCGACGTAGGTCGCGGCGCCACCGTATTCACCGCCCAGCGCGAGACCCTGCAACAGGCGCAACAGGATCAACAGTACTGGCGCCGCCACGCCCATCGTCGAATAACCGGGTAGCACACCGACGAGGAACGTCGAGGTACCCATGATCACGATGGTGACGAGGAACGTGTACTTGCGCCCGATCAGATCGCCGACGCGCCCGAACACGATCGCGCCGAACGGTCGCACGGCGAAGCCGGCGGCGAACGCGAGGAGCGCGAAGATGAACTGGCTGGTCTCGTTGAGGCCGGTGAAGAACTGCTTGCCGATGATCGCGGCGAGCGAGCCGTACAGATAGAAGTCGTACCACTCGAACACCGTGCCCAGGCTAGACGCGAAGATCACGCGCTTGTGGCTGGTGCCGATATTACCGTCGGCGCGGAGGCCGTCTACGGTCGTTGCCATGAAAGCTCTCCGATCAGAAACGATAGTTGCCGTTGAGCGTGAACTCGTTGGCAGACGTCTTCTCCCTGCCCAGACCGTTGGTCGTGGAGGAGTTGAGGTTCGAGTGGATCCATTCAATGCTGAAGTCGTACGCACCGGCGGTGTACTGCAGGCTCAGCGCCTGCTGACGGTTCTTCAGCAGGCCCGCCGTGTTCGGCGCACGCCAGCGAAGGACGTCGCGATCGTCAGGATTGCTCGCGGCGAAAGTGCCGTAGGCGCTCCAGTTCGGCGTGAACTTGTAGCCCACCTGCAGGTAGCCGCCCTTGTCCTTGATGTCGCCGAACTGCGAGAGGTCGCCGAACAGCTGGCCGATGGCGTTGCCCGTGTAGACCGCGCTCTTGAAGATGAAGTTGCCCGGCATCCACATGCCGCCCACTTCGTACGCCGTGCTCTTGATGTTGCTCTTGATCGGCGTGATGGTCGCGCCGTCCACACCGTGCAGGTCCACCTTGCTGTAGTGCGCGACGGCGAACGCCTGCCAGGTCTTGCCCTTGGCCGTGAGGCGCGCTTCCACCTGTGGCTTGAATCCGGCGTTGCCGGCCGTGAGGTAGTTGGTCGTCAGGCCAGGTCCGTTCCAGCTGCCCTCGAACGCGCCGAGGTCGAAGCGCCACTTCACGGGGCCGTCGGAACCGTGGTTGAGATCCTGCATCCAGATCACGCCGGGATAGCGCCAGCCGATGACGCCGGTGCCGTAGCCGAGCGGGAAAGCGATGTGCGAGAGCGATTGCGGCAGGTATTCGAGCGGGAAGATGAGGTCCCACATCTGGCCGACGCGGAACGTGGTGCCGGTCGCGGCGTTGGTCAGGTCCATGTACGCCTGGCGGAGGCGGGGCGTGGGCTGCTGCTGGCTGTACGGACCCGTGCCGTTGAAGCCGCCGAAGAAGTCCATCTCGATGCGGCCGCTTCCGGCCCAGGCCTCGGTGAACTTCGCGCCGGTGAAGTCGAGCCAGAAGCGCGTGTTACGCACGTCGACGCCGCTGAGCGAATCGTTGACGCGTCCGCCCTGGCCGGGAATCGGGTATTCCGCGTTGGCGCCGTTGCCGTACGTGTAACCCTTGCTCTGCGTGAAGGCGTTCGCGTTGATGAAGCCGTGCAGCGCGACGGACACGCCCGGCGCCGAGGTGAAGGTCGGCTTCGCCGGCACGGCGGCCACGGTCTTCTCGACCCGGGCGACCTTCTCGTCGGTCTGCTGCACCTGCGTCTGCGCGGCCTGCGCGGTCTCGGTGGCCTGCGTGGTGGCGGCCTTCTGCTCCTGGATCATCGCCTTCAACTCGGCGAGCTGCTGCTCGAGCTGATTGACCCGGGATTCGAGCTCGGCCTCGCGGCTCGAGGATTTCTTCGACTTCGATTGCGCGTGGGCAAGGTCCGGCAACGCCGCCATCGGCAGCATCAGGGCACAGGCGACACTCAGGGCGATGGCCTTGCGGCCACCGGAACGGATCGTCTTCATCATGGTCTCCCCAACCATTGGCAAGCCGAGCATGTGACAGGGGCGTTGGGGCTGCCATTCGCCAAAGGTCTAACCTCGACCAAAGTCGTACCACCGGCACAGCCTTATGTTGCGTCGCGACGCTAAACTCCAGCCATAGCCAGACGCATTCTTTCGGCAACGCCGAAACACACGCACCGCAGGAGCCAGCATGTCCGATCTACACCCGGTCGATCCCGCCTTCGCCGCCAGGGCGCGCATCGGCAAGGACGACTACCAGAAGATGTACGCCCGCTCGATCAAGGACCCGGAGGGGTTCTGGAAAGAGATGAGCGAACGGGTGGACTGGATCGAGCCGCCGACGCGCATCAAGGACGTCTCGTTCGACCCGGAAGACCTGCACATCCGCTGGTACGAGGACGGCAAGCTCAACGTGGCCGCCAACTGCCTCGACCGTCACCTGGAGAAGCGGGGCGACAAGACCGCGATCATCTTCGAGGGCGACGATCCGGGCGAATCGCGCACGCTGACCTACCGCCAGCTGCATACCGAGGTCTGCAAATTCGCCAACACGCTGAAGAACCTCGGCGTGACGAAGGGCGACCGCGTGGTGATCTACCTGCCCATGATCCCCGAGGCCGCTGTCGCGATGCTCGCCTGCGCGCGCATCGGCGCCATCCATTCCGTCGTGTTCGGCGGGTTCTCGCCGGATTCGCTCGCGAGCCGCATCGGCGACTCGAAAGCCAAGCTCATCGTCACCGCCGACGAGGGCTGCCGTGGCGGCAAGAAGATCCCGCTCAAGGCCAATGTCGACGAGTCGCTCTCGCGCCCCGGCACGAACAGCGTGGAGACGGTGATCGTCGTGCGCCGTACCGGCGGCGCCATCCACTTCCAGTCGCCGCGCGACCGCTGGTACCACACGCTGATGGAGGGGCAGTCGGAGGCGTGCGCCGCCGAGCCGATGAACGCGGAGGATCCGCTGTTCACGCTCTACACCTCGGGCTCCACCGGCCAGCCGAAGGGCGTGCTGCATACCAGCGGCGGTTACCTCGTCTATACGAGCCTGACGCACGAACTGACCTTCGACCTGCGCGAGGACGACATCTACTGGTGCACGGCCGATGTGGGCTGGATCACCGGCCACAGCTACGTCGTGTACGGCCCGCTGGCGAACGGCGCGACGGTCGTCATGTTCGACGGCGTGCCGAACTATCCGGATTTCAGCCGCTTCTGGCAGGTGGTCGACAAGCACAAGGTCACGCTGTTCTACACGGCGCCCACGGCCATCCGCGCGCTGATGCGCGAGGGCGACGCGCCGGTGAAGAAGACCTCGCGCCAGTCCCTGCGTGTGCTGGGCACGGTCGGCGAGCCCATCAACCCGGAGGCCTGGAACTGGTATTACCGCGTCGTGGGCGAGGAGCGCTGCCCGATCGTCGACACGTGGTGGCAGACGGAGACCGGCGGCTTCCTCATCACGCCGTTGCCCGGCGCCACCGACCTCAAGCCCGGTTCCGCGACGCTGCCATTCTTCGGCATCGTGCCCGCGATCGTGGACGCCAACGGCAAGGCGCAGGAAGGCGCGGCGAGCGGCAACCTCGTCATCACCGATTCGTGGCCGGGCCAGATGCGCACGGTCTACGGCGATCACCAGCGCTTCATCGACACGTACTTCAAGACCTACCCGGGCAACTACTTCACGGGTGACGGCGCGCGCCGCGACGAGGATGGCTACTACTGGATCACCGGCCGCGTCGACGACGTCATCAACGTGTCGGGCCACCGCATCGGCACGGCCGAGGTGGAGAGCGCGCTGGTCGCGCATCCGAAGGTCGCCGAGGCGGCGGTGGTCGGCTGCGCGCACGACATCAAGGGCCAGGGCATCTATGCGTTCGTGACGCTGAACGCGGGGGAGACCGGCAGCGACGAGCTGCGCAAGGAGCTGGTCGCGGGCGTGCGCAAGGAAATCGGCCCGATCGCGGCGCCGGATCACCTGCAGTGGGCGCCGGGCCTGCCGAAGACGCGTTCGGGAAAGATCATGCGCCGCATCCTGCGCAAGATCGCGGAGAACCAGCCGGACCAGCTCGGCGACGTGTCGACGCTGGCGGATCCGGGCGTGGTGAAGAACCTCGTGGAAGAGCGGTTGATCAAATAAGCCATGTCCGACGTCCTGATCGCCGATGACCATCCGCTGTTCCGCGACGCGCTCCAGCGCGCGGTGCTCGCGGCGGTGCCGGGTGCCACCGTGCATACGGCGGACAGCGTGCCCGCGCTGTTCGCCCTGATCGAGTCTCTGCCCGACGCCGATCTGCTGCTCATGGACCTGCACATGCCGGGCGCGCGGGGCTACTCGGCGCTCGCGCACATTCGTGGCCAGTATCCCGGGTTGCCGACCATCGTCGTCTCGGGTCACGAGGAAGGGCACGTCGCGCGGCGTGCCCTCGCGCACGGCGCATCGGCGTACATCCCGAAGTCCGCCGCGGTGGAGCAGATCGTCGAGGCCGTGCGCACGGTGCTCGATGGCGACGTGTGGCTGCCGCACCAGCTGGTCGGCGGAAGCGTGGAGCTGAAAGAGGACGAGGCGCAGGTCGCGGCGCGTGTCGCGTCCCTCACGCCGCAACAGTTCCGCGTGCTGAACATGATCGCCGAAGGTCTGCTCAACAAGCAGATCGCCTACGACCTCGGCGTGTCCGAAGCCACGGTGAAGGCGCACATGACGGCCATCATGCGCAAGCTGGGCGTGTCGAATCGCACGCAGGTGGCGCTTGCGGCGAGCCATCTCGATGTGGAGAAGGAGACGTTTCCTGGGGTGTCGCAGGAGGGTTGAGGGTGGTGCCGCTCAGGCGGCATGCGTACCGCTGCGCTTGGCGAGCGCCACCAATAGCGCGCGCAGGGCCGCGGGACGCACGGGTTTGTGCAGCAGCGGATAACCCAACGCGCGCGCGCGCTGCTTCAGCTCCGTGCTGCCGTCGGCCGTGACCATCGCCGCCGGCGGCATGGCGGGAACCTTGTCCGCCAGGTACTGCAGTGCCTCGAGACCGTCGATGCTGTCGCCCAGGTGATAGTCGGCCAGGATCATGTCCACGTGCGTCGAAGAGAGGATCACCAGTGCCGCCTCGACGTCGATCGCCACGCGGCAGTCGACGCCCCAGCGTCCGAGCAGCGCGCGCATGCCCTCGAGGATCGTCTCGTCGTTGTCGAGGCAGAGCACGGTCAGCGGCAGCTGCTCGCCGCCCGGGCGGACGACCGCGGGTGCACGCTTGCGCGACACGGCCTCGGCACGTGGCACCGTGATGCTGAAACCGCTTCCACGGCCGACCCGCGAACGCAGCGCGAGCGGATGGCCCAGGATGCCGGCGAGACGGTCGCAGATCGACAGCCCGAGGCCCAGGCCTTTCTCACCCCACGGCGACGGACGCTCCAGCCGCTGGAACTCGCCGAAGATGCGAGCCTGCTGCTCGTCTGCGATGCCGGGGCCGCTGTCCCACACTTCGATACGCACCTGCGCGCCGTGACGACGCACGCCGAGCACGACGCCACCGGAACGCGTATAGCGCAATGCGTTGGAGAGGAAGTTCGCGACGATGCGCCGGAGCAGCTGCGCATCCGATCGCACGGACAGCGACGACGGCACGACGTGCAGCGTAAGACCGCGTTGCTCGGCGACTACCGCGAACTGCTGACGCAGCGAATCGAACAGATCGGCGAGCGCGAACGGTGCGATTTCCGGACGGTAGCTGCCGGCGTCGAGGCGGGAAACGTCGAGCAGGGCGTCGAGCAGGTCTTCCGCCGCGCGGAACGAGGCGTCGATGCGCTCGGCAAGCTGCGCCGCTTCGCTGTCCAGTCCCGGATGCTGGCGTAGCGCCGACGTGAACAGGCGTGCCGCGTTGAGTGGTTGCAGGAGATCGTGGCTCGCGGCCGCGAGGAAACGCGTCTTCGAGGCGTTCGCCGCCTCGGCTTCACGACGCGCCGTCGCGGTGGCGTCGAGCGCTTCCGACAGTTCGGCGGTGCGATCCTCGACGCGCTGCTCGAGCGTTTCGTTCGCGTCGATCAACGCCTGCTCGACCGACTTGTACGCGGTGACGTCGGTGAACGTGGTGACGAAGCCGCCACCAGGAAGTGCGCGGCCGCGCATCTCGATCACGGTGCCGTCGGGACGCACACGCTGGAACACGTGCGGGGAGCCGGCGCGCATGTAGCGGATGCGCTTGGCGACGTGGTCGTCGACTTCGCCAGGTCCGCATTCGCCATGCTCGGCGTTCCAGCGGATGAGATCGGCCACCGGAAGCCCGACGTACACCATGCCTTCGGGATAGTCGAACAGCTCGAGGTAGCGCCGGTTCCACGCGACGAGGCGCATGTCGCCGTCCACGACGCTGATGCCCTGCGAGACGTTTTCGAGCGTCGTCGACAGCAGCTCGCGGTTGAAGCGAAGCTCCTGCGAGGCTTCGTCCATCAGCGCCATCGCCTCGGCGATGTCGAGCCCCGTGCCCGATAGCGCGCCCATGAGGATGCGTCGCGCGCTCGCCGCGCCCACGGCACTGGCGAGCAGGCGTTCGGTGAACTGGATCAGCGGGCGGTCCGCGGCGTCGGTGGGGGAGAGCGTCACGCCGTGGCGCTGTCCGTATTCGTTGAACGCGCGCATCGTCACGCGATCACCGACGATGCGACCTGCGATCGTTCCCAGATCACGCACCGTGACGCGCCCGCGCCAGTCGCCGGCGCCGGTGGCGCTGCGCATGAACGGGTCGACGAACAGCGCGGCATGCAGGCGCTCCGCGACGCTCGGGCGGAAACGCAGGGAGAGGAATACGAGGCAACCGACGTTGGCCAGCAGCGACCAGAAGGTGCCGTGCGTCACGGGCTCCCAGCCGGTGAGGTGGAACAGCTCCGTGGGTTTGAGCCAACCCAGCCCGAACGGGCCTTCGTCGATCCACCGCGTATGCAGCCATCCGGCGCGCGTCATCGCGGGAAGCAGCAACGTGTAACCCCAGACGAGGAAGCCGGCGAGCAGGCCGACGTAAACGCCGACGCGACTGGCGCCTCGCCAGTAGAGTGCGGACACGATGGCGGGTGCGAACTGCGCGACGGCCGCGAAGGAGAGCAGGCCGGTGGCGGCGAGGTTCTCGGCGTCGGCGATGATCCGGTAGTAGATGTACGCGAGGCCGGCGAGCACGACGATGGCGATGCGACGCACGAGCAGCACGATGTTCGACAGATCGCCGCGACGCTCCAGGTCGAGGCCTTTCAGGCGAAGCAACATCGGCATCACGAGGTCGTTGCTGATCATCGTCGCCAGCGCCACGGCCGCCACGATCACCATGCCGGTGGCCGCCGAGAAGCCGCCGACGAAGGCGAGCAGGGCGATGCCGTTGTCGCCGAGCGCGACGGGAAGATTGAGCACCCACGCGTCGACGTGCCCGCGCGCGACGGCGGGAATGCCCATGCCCGCGCTGACGATGGGCAGGACCGCCAGGGAGATCAGCACCATGTAGACGGGGAAGAACCAGCGCGCGCGACGAAGATCGCGCGGATCCTCGCATTCGACGACGCCGATCTGGAACTGGCGCGGCAGGCAGAACATTGCGCAGAACGCCAGCAACGTCTGCGCGACGAAGCCGGGCGGCATGCTGCCTTTCTCCACCTGCAGCATCGGCGCGCGGATCGTCTCCGCGATGCCCGGACCGTGCAGGTAGGCGTACACGCCGATGGCGACGAAGGCGAGCAGCTTCACCAGCGATTCGACGGCGACGGCGAGCATCATGCCGTGGTGGTGTTCGGTGGCATCGATCGTGCGCGTGCCGAAGAGGATGGCGAAGACGGCGAGCAGGCCGGCGCACCACAGCGCGGTGTCGCCGAACCACCAGGCCGTGTTGCCCGCGCCCAGCACGTTGAACGACATCGCGACGGCTTTGAACTGCAACGCGATGTACGGAATGATCGCGATCACGGCGATCAGCGCGACGAGCGCGGCGAGTCCGTGCGACTTGCCGAAACGCGCGGCGATGAAGTCGGCGATCGACGTGATGTTGCGTTCGCGCGCGACGAGTACCAGTCGCTCGATGAGGCCGAAGCCGAGCACGAAAAGAAGCAGTGGGCCGAGGTAGATCGGCAGGTACGACAGGCCGGACACCGCCGCGGTGCCGACGGCGCCGTAGAAGGTCCACGAGGAACAGTAGACGGCGAGCGCGAGGCTGTAGACCACGGGCCGGAGCCTGGGCTGGCGAGGGTAGAGCGGGCGGCGGTCGCCGAAGTACGCGATCGCGAACAGCATGCCCACGTAGAGCAGCGACACCAGCAGCAAGAGCCAGCCTGCGATCACGAATCGGTTCCCCCCTCAGCCTCGGGTCCATTCTACTGTCGTACGGACACTCGGCCTACCGAAGGGAGGGAGCCGATCGCATCGGCGATAAGTGAGCCCGGTTTACCAAGCAAGCGACGATTGCGCGCGCCCCCGGTTTGGCCTCAGCATCGCCCGGATGGCACATCCGCTCCCGACGATCCCGCCCCTCACCGACAACGACATCCACGTCTGGCGCACCAACTGGTCCGGCGGCGCGGGCGAGGCGGCGTTCGCACGTCTTCTGGCCGTGTATGCCGGCAACGGCGCGCCTGCCATCGAGCGCGGGGAGCACGGCAAGCCGCGTTTTCCGGCTCCGTTCGACACGCTCGGTTTCAACTGGTCCCACAGCGGCGACGTCGCGCTGCTGGCCGTCGGGCGAGGGCCCGCCGGTTTCGAGGTGGGCGTCGACGTCGAGACGGTCCGGCCGCGACCCCGGGCCGTGGAACTCGCACGCCGATTCTTCGCCGGCACTGAGACGGCCGAGCTCGAGGCGTTGCCGGACTCCGCCCGCCTCGCGAGGTTCCTCACCTTGTGGACGGCCAAGGAGGCTGTGTTGAAGGCGCACGGCGGCGGGCTTTCCTACGGTCTGCATCGCGTTTCGTTCAGCGTCGAGGGGGCGGAGGTCGCACCGGTCGCGTTCGACGGCGACGTCGCGCCGGCATCCGCGTGGCAGATCCAGCCACTCCACCTCGGTAACGACCTGCTGTCCGCCGTCGCATGGCGCGGTGGGCCGCGTCGCGTCCGCGTCTTCACATTTCCGGTTTGAACCTTTTCCCGGTCCAACGGGTCGAAGTTGGCGTGTGTGGAGTGAGCCGTGGAGTGCTGCGCCACAGGGACGTGGCGCGTTATGCTGGGACGACAGTCATTACGCACGTCGCGATGGTGGCGTGCGTTTTTTTATGGACAGTCGATGACCCTACTCAGCGTCAACCTCAACAAGATCGCAGTGCTGCGCAACTCACGCGGCGGTAACGAACCGGATATCGCGACAGCCGCGAACACCTGCATCGACGCCGGTTGCGGCGGCCTCACCGTGCACCCGCGACCCGACATGCGACACGTCACGCCGACGGACGTCCGGACGCTCGCCGGCCTGCTGCGCGGGCGCGTCGAATACAACATCGAAGGCAACCCGTTCGCACCCGCGCGCGGTGCGTATCCCGGCCTGCTCGAGCTCTGCCGCGAAGTACGTCCGACGCAGGTCACGCTCGTTCCCGACGGCGACGGACAGATCACTTCCGATCACGGCTTCGACCTCACGAAGGATATCGAGACGCTGAAGCCCGTCGTCGAAGCGTTCCGCGAGATCGGTTGTCGCGTCAGCGTGTTCGTCGATGCCGGCGGCGAAGGCTTCGAGCAAGCGAAGGCGATCGGCGTGCAGCGCATCGAGCTCTACACGGGGCCGTATGCCGAAGCGTTTCACCGCGGCGATGCGCGCAAGGAACTGGCATCGTTCGCGGAAACCGCGCAGCGTGCACAGCAGGCGGGGCTCGCCGTGAACGCGGGGCACGACCTGAGCCAGGCGAACCTCGGAACGTTCAAGGCGGCGATCCCCGGCCTTGCCGAAGTGTCGATCGGGCACGCGTTGATCGGCGAGGCGCTCTATCAGGGCCTCGCAAACACGGTACGCGCCTACCTCGACATCCTGAAGTAGGAGCGCGCCCTGCGCGCGACAGCTTTTCGCGGAGAGTCGAACGGGCCCTGCTACGCTCTCGCCAGAAGCTGTCGCGCGCAGGGCGCGCTCCTACGGTTGGCGACGACGTATCGCCAAAAAAAACCCCGCCGAGAGGCGGGGTTTCTGGTTTTACCGGACGACCGGGCGATCAGTTGTTGACGAAACCGATCTTGGTCAGGCCCTGGCCCTTCGCGTCGGAAAGCACGCGAGCCACTGCCTCGTACTGAACCGCGTCATCCGCGTCGATCTGCAGTTCCGGCTGGTTCGACTGCTGGGCGATCACCGCGATCTGAGCCTTGAGGCCCAGTTCGTCGACCGGTGTGTCGTTCCAGTACAGCGAGCCATCCTGGCGAATCTGCAGGCGGACGGGATCCGGCGGATTTTCCGGGTTGACGATGTTCGGGTTCGGCTGCGGCAGATCGATCTTGATCTTATGCGACAGCATCGGAGCCGTGATCATGAAGATGATCAGGAGCACCAGCATCACGTCGACGAGCGGCGTGACGTTGATGTCCGACATCGGGCCACCGGAATTGCCTGAGCTGAATGCCATGGTTCTTTACTCCTTGCCGGTCGACATGAAGCCGACGTGGACCATACCGGCGTCCTTGGCATCGCCAAGGATCTTCTTCACCACGCGGTATTCGGTGGTGCGATCGGCACGGATCTGGAGTTCCGGCTGCGGCGACTTCGCCGCCGCAACCGCGAACTGAGCCTTCAGTTCAGCCTCGCTGACTTCACCGTCATTGAGGAAGTACGTACCGTCCGGCTTGACCGCGAGATCCATCGGTTCGACCGGGGTGTCATCCTTAACATTCGGATTAGCCTTCGGCAGATCGATCTGGACCTTGTGGGACATCAGCGGCGCCGTGATCATGAAGATGATCAGCAGAACCAGCATCACGTCGACGAGCGGCGTGACGTTGATTTCCGACATCGGACCACCGGAGTTGCCCCCGCTGCTCATAGCCATGGGTCAGTTCCTCTTACTTCTTGACGACGGCGACCGGAGCGGTGCCTTCGACGCGGGCGCCGGTGGCGAAGAAGTCGTGCAGGTCGTGCGCGAATTCGTCGAACTGGGCGTAGGTCAGGCGGTTCGAGCGCATGAAGAAGTTGTACGCGAGCACGGCCGGGATAGCGGTGAACAGACCGAACGCGGTCATGATCAGAGCTTCACCGACGGGACCGGCAACCTTGTCCATCGACGCGGAACCCGAGGCGGCGATACCGATAAGCGCGTGGTAGATACCCCACACCGTACCGAGAAGACCGATGAACGGAGCCGACGAACCGACCGTGGCGAGCAGGGTCAGGCCGCCTTCCAGACGCAGGCTCTCGCGAGCGACGGCCTGGCGCAGGGCGCGATCGATGAATTCCGAACGCGACAGCGTCTCGGCGAGGCGACCGCCAGCAGCCTGCTGGTGGTGAGCGACGGCCGAAGCGGCATCGAGAGCGATCTTCGAGAACGGTTCGCCCTTCGGCTGCTCTTCGAGCATGCGAATGGCTTCCTGCGTCGACGAGGTGTTCCAGAAGCCCTGGATGACCTTGTCGGCGCGCGAACGCACGAGGCTGTTACGGATGAAGTTGGCGACGATGAAGTACCACGAGAGCACGGACATCGCGACCAGCACCACGAACACAATCCAACCGAGGAAGTCGAAGTTGTGGATGAGGTGGTCGAAGCCCATCTGCTTCAGGGCGTCGGCATTCGAGTTCTGACCTGGATTAGCAGGCTGAGCGGAGGTGTCTTGCAACATAACGCTACCCTTGGGAAGTCAAGCGTGAACAGAGATGTAAGTGAGAGGACTTACAGCTGGTTTAGGTTGAACGTAACGGGGACACGTGCATAGCCTTCGACGGCCTGACCGCCTCGCTTGCCCGGGTTGAATCGCCAGTTCCTGGCCGCATCCTGCGCTGCCTTGTCCAGTTCGCGGAAACCGCTCGACTGGTCGACCTGGATGTCCTTCGGCGAACCGTCGACACCCACGAGGACCAGAAGTACCACCGTACCTTCATGCCGCTGGCGAACCGCCTGCGGCGGATACTTTGGCGGATTACGCTGACGGTACGACAGATTCTCGCTGGGCGCGATGTCGGCCGGCGGTGCTGGCGGCGCGGGAGGCGCCGGCGGCGGTGCCGGAACGGCATTCGTGCTCGCCTCTTCGACAGCCGGCGGCGGCGGAGCCGGCGGCGGCGGTGTCGGCGGCGGCTTCACCTGCTGAATGATTTTCGGCGGCGGCTGCTTCGGGGGTTCCGGCGGCGGCGGCGGAGGAGGCGGGGGCGGGGGCGGCGGTTCGATGAAGTCGACCTGCACCACCTTCTCTTTCTGCTTTTCCTGCGTCTTGGGCGGCGCCATGGGCGCGACCAGCAGCAGGAAGGCGAACGAGTGCAGCGCGATGGCTACTGCCAACGCACTTGTGCGCCCCCAACTGAACGGCGCTTGGCCGGTTGATTCGTTACTTGAGGCCATCAGTCACTATCAAGAGCTAATCAAGCGGAAGTGAGCCCGCACTGCTCTTCCGGCGCTCGGCGGGTTGACAATGCCGAAAACGCAGGTTTCTGCAAGCGGAAAGATAAGCAAGTTACACCAGCATATAGCGTTTGTATAGCACCTGAAGGGAAGATTTATGGCGTCGCACAAACCTTACTTTCGGGGCTTTACAAGCGCTTACTTGCCGGTACCTGCGGTTTTCAACCAGGCGTTGGCCTTGGCAGACGTTTCCGGATCCTGCGCCGCCTTCTTCATGGCGTCGATGGCACCCGGCTTGTTCTTCAGACCACGCTCGGCTTCCGCGAGCACCATGTAGGCTTGACCCTTATGTTGCACACCCTTGCTGATGGCATCCGTCGCGGACTTCTTGGCCGCGGAGTACTGATTTTCCTGTAGCTGCACACGCGCGACCTTCAGCGCCGGCTCGCCGTTCGTGGCGACCGCGGCGGCCTGCTGGTAGGCGGTGAGCGCGCTGGACATGTTGTCGCCGGTGACGTACGAGTCGCCCAGCAGGTTGTAGTTCTCGGCCGACTTCTGCACGACGCCCTTGTCGAAGCCTTCCTTGAGCACCGCGGCGGCCTTGCCCGCGTTCGCGGCCTGGCGATCGGTGTGCTCCTGGCCGTCGATCAGGTAGACCTTGGCGAGGTTGACGTACTGCTTCTCGTCCTTGAACGCACCGGCGCTGCGCGCCTTCTCGAGCAGCGCGATCGCTTCGGGATACTTCTGCGCCTGGATCAGCGACGAGGCGGCGTTGTTCAGCGTGGTCGCGTCGTTCGGGTTCTTGGCGAGCGCTTCGGTGGCGAGCGCCGCGGCCTTGTCGCCCTGGCCCGTCTCCGAGTAGCTGGCGGCGAGGATCTGGTCCCACGAACCCTGCGGCTTCGCGTCCGGCATCGACTTCGCCTTCTCGATCGCGGCGATCGCTTCCGGGTACTTCTCGAGGCGGTAATCGATGTTGCCCTCGAGGCCGTACGAGTCGGCCGTTTCCTTCTTGCCTTCGGCGCGCCATTCCTGCAGCGACTGCAGCGCGGCGGCGTACTGCTCGTCGGCGACGAGGAACTGCGTGTACATGTACTTCAGCTGGAAGTAGGTGTCGTTCGGCATCACGCCGATGTCGAGCGCCTTCTTCAGTTCGACGATGGCGCCCTTCACGTCGCCGTCGTTGTACTTGAGGTTGGCGAGACCCTGGAGCGCGAGAGCCTGCGCGTACTTGCTGCTGGTGCCCGAGCCGTCGGCGAGCGGCGTGAGCAGCTGCACGGCCTTGTCCTTCTCACCGTTGTTCGCGGCATCCAGACCTTCCTGGATGGCCTTCTGGTCCTTCTCGCTCTTGAGGTCGAGCTTCGGCTCGGAACGCGTGGCGTTCGGGTACAGCGCTTCCTTCTTGTCCTTATCGGCGGACTTCGTATCGCGTGCGGACGCAACGCCACTGACGAGGGAAAGCGCGATGGCGGTAGCGAGCGCGAACTTCGAGAAGGAACGCTGTTTCATTGACAGACCTCGGTTGTAGGAGTCGGCACACACAGTGGCTCTCCGGGGGACTACAGAGGTTAACCCGATTCGATTCCTAAGAACAAGTCGCAGCGCAAGAAAAAAGTACCGTCAAAACAATGACTTGTTAGAAGAATGTTGGCACTGACGGTTTTATGGGCCGAAGGTTGGCTTGAAAACGCCGTTTTCGTCCACGTGCGCTGTGTGGGTAATCCCCTACAAAAAATGCCCGGTCGTCGCCGACCGGGCATCGCGTGCAACCACCATACGCAGGCGTATCGATCAGATGTCGAGATTCGCGACCTTGAGCGCGTTCGATTCGATGAAATCGCGACGGGGCTCGACCGCCTCGCCCATCAGCATCGAGAACATCTGGTCCGCGGCGACCGCGTCTTCGACGCCCACCTGAAGCATGCGGCGCGTCTCCGGATTGACCGTGGTTTCCCACAGCTGCTCCGGGTTCATTTCGCCGAGGCCCTTGAAGCGCTGGATCGTGCGGCCCTTCTTGGCTTCGTCGAGCAGCCAGTTGCGCACGTCGGCGAAGCTGAGCACGCCGCGCGAGGCGTTGCCGCGGCGAACCACGGCGCCCGGCTGCAGGCCGAGTTCGGCGAGCTGCTGCGAGATCGACAGTATGGCGCGGAACTCCAGGCCGGTGAAGAACGCCTGCGGCATGATCCACGTGTGGCTGAGGCCATGCTGCATACGCTCGACCTCGATCGCCGCGCCCTGCTCGTTCTGGGCCGGGCGGAAGCGAAGCGCGTACGTCGGCTTGCCGAGGCCGCTGGCACTGAGGCGCGTGGCAAGGCCGTCGAGCCAGGCCTGCATGCCTGTCGCGTCGGTCCACAGGCCTTCCACCATCGGCGCGTGCTCGATCATGGCCGTGAGCGACGCGACGTCGAAGCGATGGCTCAGGCGGGCGATCTGGTCCAGGGCACCCTGGTAGTCGCGAAGCAGCTTCTCGAGCGCCACGCCGTCGATGGAAGGCGCACCCTCCTCCGGCACGAGCGTCGCATTGTCGACCGCGCTGGAGATCAGGTACTCGTTCAGGACGGCGTCGTCCTTGATGTACATCTCCTGCTTGCCCTGCTTCACCTTGTACAACGGCGGCAGGCCGATGTAGACGTGGCCGCGCTCGATCAGCTCCGGCATCTGACGGTAGAAGAACGTGAGCAGCAGCGTGCGGATGTGCGAGCCGTCCACGTCCGCATCGGTCATGATGATGATGCGGTGGTAGCGCAGCTTGTCGGGGTTGTACTCCTCCTTGCCGATGCCCGTGCCGAGCGCGGTGATCAGCGTGCCGACTTCGGCGGAAGAGATCATCTTGTCGAAGCGGGCCTTTTCCACGTTGAGGATCTTGCCCTTCAACGGGAGCACGGCCTGCGTGCGACGGTTGCGGCCCTGCTTCGCCGAGCCGCCTGCGGAGTCACCCTCGACCAGGAAGAGTTCGGAAAGCGCGGGATCCTTCTCCTGGCAGTCGGCGAGCTTGCCGGGCAGGCCCGCGATGTCCAGCGCGCCCTTGCGGCGGGTCATCTCGCGGGCCTTGCGGGCGGCCTCGCGGGCGCGCGCGGCGTCGACCGCCTTCGAGGCGATGGCCTTGGCTTCGGCCGGATGCTCCAGGAGGAAGTCGGCCAGCCGGTCGTTGACCACCTGCTCGACAGCCGTCTTCACCTCGCTGGAAACCAGCTTGTCCTTGGTCTGCGACGAGAACTTCGGGTCGGGCACCTTCACCGAGAGCACGGCGATCATGCCTTCGCGCATGTCGTCGCCGGACAGGCCCACCTTGGCGTTCTTCGCCAGGCCTTCCTTCTCGATGTAGCTCTGCAGCGTGCGCGTCAGCGCGGCGCGGAAGCCCGTGAGATGCGTGCCGCCATCGCGCTGCGGAATGTTGTTCGTGAAGCAGAACATCGTTTCCTGATAGGCGTCCGTCCACTGCATCGCCAGCTCGACGGTGATGCCGTCGGTCTGCGAGCTGAAGCTGATGACGGTCGGGTGCAGCGCGGTCTTCAGCTGGGCAAGGTGCTGCACGAACGACTTGATGCCGCCTTCGTACGCGAAGATGTCCTTGCGATCGTTGCGCTCGTCGACCAGCTCGATGGTGACGCCGGAGTTGAGGAACGCCAGCTCGCGAAGGCGCTTCGCCAGGATGTCGTAGTGGAACTCGATGTTGTTGGTGAACGTGGCCGGGCTGGGCGAGAAACGCACCATGGTGCCGCGACGGTTCGTGTCGGCGGCGACGGCGATCGGCGCCACCGGCTCACCGTGGGCGTATTCCTGACGGTATTCCTTGCCGTCGCGCCAGATGGTCAGCCAGAGCTTCTCGCTGAGGGCGTTTACCACCGACACGCCGACGCCGTGCAGACCGCCGGAGACCTTGTAGGAGTTCGCATCGAACTTGCCGCCCGCGTGGAGCACGGTCATCACGACTTCCGCCGTGGACCTACCCTCTTCCGGGTGCGTATCGACGGGAATGCCGCGGCCATTGTCGGCGACGCTGGCCGAACCGTCCTGATGGATGGTCACGGTGACGTAGTCGCAATAACCGGCCAGGGCTTCGTCGATGGCGTTATCGACCACCTCGAACACCATGTGGTGCAGGCCCGTACCGTCGTCGGTGTCGCCGATGTACATGCCGGGGCGCTTGCGAACGGCTTCCAGGCCCTTGAGGACCTTGATGCTGCCGGAGTCGTAGGCGTTCGAGTTGGTCGGATCGAGAGGTTCGTTCATGCGATGCCTGGTGATGGCGCCAGAATGCGGCCCCGATGCGGCGCGGATGGCTTCGGGACAGTCGGTCGATTATAGCAAACCCCTGACCTGACCTTGTTCCACGTGGAACACAGTCACTGGCTGGTCGACAAGGGCGGAAGGGATCTCCGTGCCCGTCACGAAGACCTGGACGTCGCGGCCAAGAAGTTGCGCGACTACCCATTCTTGATGGGTCCGATCGAGCTCGGATGCAAGGTCGTCCAGGCAGACGACGGGCCATTCCCGGCGGATTTCGGCATGCAGCGACGCCTGCCCGAGCAGGCAGGCGAGCGCGCATAGCTTTTCCTGTCCGCGGGAGAGGTGCTCCCTCAGTGGCGCCTGTTCGAAAGCCACAGAGAAGTCCGCCCGGTGCGGGCCGACCGTGGTGTGCCCTCGTCCGAGATCGCGCACCCGCCGGTCGGCAAGCGTCGTGGCTAGGTCGTTGGCCTCGTCCCACCCGGCCTTGTAGCGAATCGAAAACTCGCCGAGCTCCGGCAGGACGTTCCGCATGAAGCCCTGGACATGAGGCATGAGACGCTCGAGGTACCCGCGACGAAACGCGGTGATCCCCTCGCCCGCCTGAGCCAGTTCCGCTTCCCAGGGCGCCAGGACCGCCGGGTCGACGCTCCCACCTTGCCGTAGGGCGGCGTTACGCTGTTTCAGCGCCCGTTGATACCGGCGCCACTGGTTCACGAACGCATGTTCCACGTGGAACAAACCCCAATCGAGGTACCGGCGGCGCTCGTCCGAAGGGCCGGCGATAAGGTCGTGGGATCCCGGCTCGAAACAGACCACCGCGCATTCCTGCACCAAGGCACCGAGCGACGCCGCGGAATCGCCATCCACACGCGCCTGCCATCGCCCGCCCTCGCGCCCCAGGCCAAGCCGGCGAATTCGCTCGTCAGCGGTACGGACTTCGGCGAACACGGAAAGCGTCGTCGCGCCCCGCTTCAGGAGTACGTCCCGCGATCCCGCGCGGAACGAGCGGCCATGGGAAAGCAGGTAGGCAGCCTCTAGCACGCTGGTCTTACCGGCGCCGTTGGGCCCAACGAACACGTTGATGCCCGGCGCCGGCGTCAAAGACACGCCGTCCAGGCAACGTAATCCGCTTATCCGCAACGATTCGAACTTCATCCCGCCGTTTTTCCCGTTCCCAAACGAAAGACGCCGGGGTGTCGAAGACATCCCCGGCGTCGTGGCCGAACTTTAACGTGCCATGCGTCAGAGGCGAAGCGGCATCACCACGTGACGGGCCTCGTCGTTGCCCTCTTCCTGCAGGAGGCAGCTCGACTGGGCATCGCGGAGATTGATACGCACCTTGTCGCCGCGCAGCGCACCGAGGGCGTCCAGCAGGTAGCCGACGTTGAAACCGACGGCGAGATCGTCGACCACGGTCTCGGCTTCGACTTCTTCCTGGGCTTCTTCCTGTTCCGGATTGTGGGCGACGATCTTGATGCGACCCGGGCTCAGTTCCAGCTTCACGCCGCGATACTTCTCGTTCGAGAGAATCGCGGCGCGCTGCAGGGCGCTGCGCAGAACGTCTCGCTCGATGGTGGCCGACTTGTCGGCGCCGAGCGGAATCACCGCCTCGTAGTCCGGGAACCGACCGTCGATCAGCTTGGACGTGAACACCACGCCGCCGCGGCGAACGCGCAGGTGATTCCGGCCGAACTCCAGTTCCACCGAGCCCTCGCCCGATTCGAACAGACCGATCAGCTCGTTCACGCCCTTGCGCGGAATGATGATCTGGCGGCGTGCGGAAACGGAGCTTTCGAGCTTGGTTTCCTTCAGCGCCAGGCGATGACCGTCGGTGGCGACGCAACGCAGCGTGTGCTCCTGGAGATCGAGCAGCATGCCGTTGAGGTAGTAGCGGACGTCCTGATTGGCCATGGCGAAGGCCGTGCGGTCCATCAGGTCGCGCAGGACTTCTTCCGGCAGCGTCACGCGCTCCACGAGTTCGATCTCGTCGATCGTCGGGAACTCGCTCGAGGGCAGGGTCGCCAGCGTGAAACGGCTGCGGCCGGCGTTGAGGGCGATGCGTTCGCCATTCAACTTGATGTCGATCTTCGCGCCGTCCGGCAGCGCGCGGACGATGTCGAACAGCTTTCGCGCCGGAATCGTGATCTCGCCTTCCTGCACGCCGTCGGCGGCGGTGGTGGCGATCATCTCGACTTCGAGGTCGGTACCGGTGAACGAGACCTCGCTACCGGAGGCGCGAACCAGCAGGTTGGCCAACACGGGCAGCGTCTGGCGGCGTTCGACGACGCCCACCACTTGCTGCAGAGGTTTGAGCAGTACTTCCCTCTGGATGCTGAATTGCATGCGTCCCCTACTCCTGCTTTTATGTTTTTAAGATTTATTTAGTGGTTGTTGTTAGGCCGGTGGATATCTTGAAAACTCGTATTTCACTTTGAATTTCAGCGGTTTACGAATTTATATCTACTGGCTTGAACAGGCGGTTTCGTGTGGGTGCCTTGTGGATAACTTTCGACCTCGAAACCATCCTCCGGTCATCCACCTATTATCCACAGCTTCTCAGCCCGTCAATATGCGGATGAGCTGCTCCCAGTCCTGGCGCATCCGCACGTCTTTCTCACAGAAACCGCGGATCGTCCGGCACGCGTGAAGCACGGTCGTGTGGTCCCTGCCCCCGAAGGCCTCTCCGATCTCCGGCAGGCTGTGCTCGGTGAGTTCCTTGGACAGGGCCATGGCCACCTGACGGGGACGCGCCAGCGAGCGCACACGGCGCTTGGAGAGCAGGTCGGACAGGCGCACCTGGTAGTAGTCGGCCACCGTCTTCTGGATGTTGGGCACCGTGACGGCCTGCGCATGCGTGTTGAGCAGGTCGCGCAGCGTCTCTTCGGCGAAATCCGTCGTGATCGGCTTGCGGTAGAAGTTGGCCCGGGCCGCGAGCGTGTTGAGCGCGCCCTCGAGGTCGCGCACGTTGGAACGGATGCGCTTGGCCAGCAGCATCGCCACGTCCTCGGACACTTCCATGTCCTTCTCCGCCGCCTTCGACAGGAGGATCGCCGCGCGTGTCTCGAAGTCCGGCGGCTCGATGGCCACGGAAAGACCCCAGCCAAGGCGCGACTTCAGTCGCGGCTCGAGCTTGTCGAGTTCCTTCGGGTAACGGTCGCAGGTCAGGATGATCTGCTGCTTCGCTTCGAACAGCGCATTGAACGTGTGGAAGAACTCTTCCTGCGTGGTGTCCTTGCCGGCGAAGAACTGGATGTCGTCGATCAGCAGCGCGTCGACCGAGCGGAAGCGCCGCTTGAAGTCGTCCATGTTCTTCTGCTGCAGCGCCTTCACCATGCCGCTGACGAACTGCTCCGAGCGCAGGTACAGCACCTTGGCGCCCGGATTGTTCTGCATCAGCATGTTGCCCGCTGCGTGCATGAGATGGGTCTTGCCGAGGCCCGTGCCGCCGTAGAGCAACAGCGGGTTGTAGGCGCGGCCAGGGTTCATCGCGACCTGCATCGCCGCGGCCTTGCCGAGCTGGTTCGACTTGCCTTCCACGAAGGTCTCGAACGTGTAGTGCGGATCGAGGTTGTGCACGTGCGGCGGTTCGGGCGCGGCTTCGACCACGCGCGGCGCGGCCTGCGCCGGGCTCGGCGCGGTGGCCGACGCCGGGCGGGCGGGGGCCGGACGCGGTCCGGACGAGCCGACCTCGAGACGGACGGGCAGGGCGCGGCCCGTCAGATGCTCGACGATCGACTGGATCTTGCCCAGGTATTGCTCGCGTACGGTGTCCAGCGAATAGGGGTTCGGCGCGTACAGGAACAGTCCGGTCGCATCCTCCCTGGCCTGCAACGGCATGAGCCAGGTATGGACGTCTTCGGACGTCAGTTCGCCTTCAAGACGCTCGAGACAGCGCCTCCAGAGATCACTCATCGGGTATTCTTGCCACAGAAGGGGCGCGTGCGCGCGGGGTGGACGACGAAGTCTACCAGCGTTCCGTCTTCCGCCCTTCGATTCGCCGCCGCCGCGGGCGGCGCTTCCCTCTCTGGCCAAGCGGTTGACAGTTCTCGGGATTGTCACGCATACTTCTGGGCCTTTTTCCATCTTCACCCGGATGTAAGCGCCATGAAGCGTACTTACCAGCCCAGCAAGCTCAAGCGTGCCCGCACGCACGGCTTCCGTGCCCGCATGGCCACCGCCGACGGTCGCAAGATCCTCAACGCCCGCCGCGCCAAGGGCCGCAAGCGTCTGATCCCGTAAGCGGTTCGCCGGTCGTGCGTGCCGCAGCCATGCCGCGCGATGCGCGGATACGCCGCGCCGCCGACTTCGCAGCCCTGCGAACAGTCAGCGGTCGCCTCGGCGGCCGCTGTTTTCTTTTGCGCTTCGGAAACAACGACGGCGATACCGCCCGGCTCGGCCTGGCGATCTCCAAGCGTTGCTCCAAGCGTGCCGTCGACCGGAACCGGATCAAGCGACTCGCGCGTGAGGCATTTCGTCGTGCCCGCCCCGCCCTGCCGCCGGTCGACATCCTGGTCATGGCCCGCGACAGCGCGGTGAACGAGACCGGCGCGGCGCTACTGGCCGAGCTCGACGCCCTCCTGCGCCGCATCCGGCCGTTGAAGCGCGACGGTGCCGACGGCACAATCGCGCGTTGACCTCATCGACCTTCCCGCCTTTCCCGGTCCCGCGCCGGGGCGCCATTCGGATCTGGCCTAAGCAATGAATCAAACGCGCACGCTTCTCTTCTTCGCGCTCATGTTCGTGGCGTACCTGCTGTGGACCGAATGGGAGAAGGATTACGGCCCCCAGCCGGCCGCCCCGACGCCCGCCGCGCAGACCGATGCCGCCAAGCCGAACGCCGATACCAGCGTGCCGGGCGCCGCCGCTCCGGCGAGCGTGCCGAACGAAGGCACGGCGCCGGTCGAAGGCAAGGCCGAACTGGTCACGCTGTCGAACGATGTCCTCCGCCTGACGATCGACACGCGCGGCGGCAGCATCGTCCGCTCGGAACTCCTCGCCTACCCGGCCGAACCGGCGACCAAGAAAAACCCGACGCCGCCGCCGGCGCGGCTGCTCGACGACAGCGCGCAGCACTACTTCGCCGCGCAGGATGGCCTCGTCAGCAACACGGGCGCCGCGCCCGACCATCGCGCCCTCTTCCGCGCCGAAAAGACCGAGGCCGTGCTCGCCGATGGCGAGAAGTCGGTTAGCCTCGACATGGTCTGGACCGATCCCTCGGGCGTGAAGGTGACGAAGCGTTACACGCTCAAACGCACCGACTACGTCGTCGATCTCGACCAGCGCGTCGAGAACGGTTCGGGCGTCGCCTGGACGGGCAACGCCTACCAGCAGCTGCAGCGCGTGCCGGCCGAGAAGGTCAATTGGTTCAAGGCCTATACCGATCCGGCGCAGCACAGCTTCTTCGGCGCCGCGTGGTACAGCCCGGAGAACAAGTTCGAATCGCTCCCGTTCACGGACTTCGCGAAGAAGCCGGTCAACCGCCAGATCACCGGCGGCTGGGTGAGCATGCAGCAGCATTACTTCTTCGTCGCGTGGATTCCGCCGGCGGACCAGAGCGTCACGTACAGCAGCGCGATCATCGATCCGAATTCCACGACGCCGCGCTACCTCGTGCGCGCGTTCGGTCCGTCGATCTCGGTCGCGCCCGGCCAGGCCGTCGACAGCGTCGCGCGCCTCTATGTCGGTCCGAAGCTCCAGGGCACGCTCGACGTCATCGCGCCCGGCCTCGAACTCACGGCCAACTACGGCTGGCTCACGATCATCGCGCAGCCGCTGCACTGGTTGCTCTCGCAGCTGCATGCGATCAGCGGCAACTGGGGCGTGGCGATCATCCTGCTCGTGCTTCTGATCAAGGCCGCGCTGTTCAAGCTCACCGACGCGCAGTTCCGTTCGGGCGCGCGCATGCGCAAGCTTCAGCCTCGCGTCCAGGCGCTCAAGGAGCGCTATGGCGACGATCGCATGAAGATGCAGCAGGCCATGATGGAGCTGTACAAGAAGGAGAAGGTCAATCCGATGGCGGGCTGCCTGCCCATCCTGATCACCTTCCCGATCTTCATCGGCCTGCTCCGCGTGCTGTCGGAATCCATCGAACTGCGCCAGGCGCCGTTCTTCGGCTGGATCCACGATCTCTCGGCACCGGATCCGTTCTACGTGCTGCCGGTGCTCTACTTCCTGGTCACGCTGCTCACGCAGCGCATGATGCCGACCGCCGGCATGGATCCGACGCAGGCCAAGATGATGAAGGTGATGCCGCTGATCTTCGGTGTCTTCTTTGCCTTCTTCCCGTCGGGCCTGGTGCTCTACTGGACGGTCAACGGTGCCACCAGCCTGCTCCAGCAGTGGTGGATCAACCGCAGCGTCGATCGGGCCGACATCAAGGCCAAGACGGCTTAAACACCGGGCGGCGCGTCGAAAGACGCGCCGCTTCGCTTTGGAACCTCGCCGATGACACACGACGACACCATCGCGGCCATCGCCACCGGCGCCGGCGCGGCCGGTGTCGGGGCCGTGCGCATCTCGGGCCCGAAAGCGGGCGACATCGCGCGGGCGTTCCTCGGTCGCGACCCGACGCCGCGACATGCGCACTTCGCGGCGTTCCGCGATGGCGACGGCGAACTGATCGACCGCGGCATCCTTCTCTATTTTCCCGGTCCGCATTCGTACACGGGCGAGCACGTGCTCGAACTGCAGGGGCACGGCAGCGCGGTGCTGCTCGACGCCCTGCTCCGTCGCGCGATCGTCCTCGGCGCGCGCCTCGCGCGTCCTGGCGAATTCACCGAGCGGGCGTTCCTCAACGGCAAGCTCGATCTCGCCCAGGCCGAGGCCGTGGCCGATGTCGTCGCGGCGACCTCGGAGGCCGGCGCGCGCGCCGCGCTGCGTTCGATGGAAGGCGTGTTCTCCGCGCGCGTGGACGATCTGCTCGCCGAACTCATCGCCCTGCGCGTGCATATCGAAGCCGCCATCGATTTCCCCGAGGAGGAAATCGACTTCCTCGCCGACCCCGTCATCGGCGCGAACCTCGCCACACTGCGCGCGAACCTCGACGCGCTGCTCGTGGAGACCCGGCGTGGCGTCCGCCTGAACGACGGCATCGCCGTAGCCATCGTCGGCCGCCCGAACGCCGGTAAATCGAGCCTGCTCAACGCGCTCGCGGGTCAGGAGCGCGCGATCGTCACCGACATCGCGGGCACCACGCGCGACGTGCTGCGCGAAACGGTCACAATCGACGGTGCGACGCTCGAACTCGCGGATACGGCGGGACTGCGCGATTCCGATGATGTGGTCGAACGGGAAGGTATCCGTCGTGCGCGTGCGCAACTCGAACGCTGCGACGTCGCGCTGCTCGTCACCGACGAAGCGCACGCACGCGACGATCTCGCCTTCTTCGAAGGCACGCCCGCACAGGCGAACCGCATCGTCGTGATCAACAAGATCGATCTCGCGCAGGCCACGGCGCATCGCGCGCAGCGCGACGGCCAGGACACGTTATGGCTTTCGGCGCGAACGGGCGACGGCCTGGATGCCCTCCGCGCGATCCTGCGCGATCTCGCCACGGCGGGTGCGGGCGATGGCGCCTTCAGCGCGCGGCGGCGTCACGTCGTGGCGCTCGAACAGGTACGCGATCATCTGGAACGCACGGCGGACGCGCTGCAGGGCAGCCACGCCGGCGAACTCGCCGCCGAGGAGCTGCGTCACGCGCAGCAGGCGCTCGGCGAAGTGACCGGCGCCTATTCGTCGGACGACCTGCTCGGCGCGATTTTCAGTTCGTTCTGTATCGGTAAATAACGGACGCGAGTCCGGTAGGAGCGCGCCCTGCGCGCGACATGTTTTGGGGCCATGCGCAACAGGCCCTGGCGCTCCGCGCGAAAAGCTGTCGCGCGCAGGGCGCGCTCCTACGCATGCCGTGTGCCCGACCGGTGCCTATTCGTCGGACGACCTGCTCGGCGCGATCTTCAGTTCGTTCTGTATTGGGAAATAACGGACGCGAGTCCGGTAGGAGCGCGCCCTGCGCGCGACATGTTTTGGGGCCATGCGCAACAGGCCCTGGCGCTCTGCGCGAAAAGCTGTCGCGCGCTGGGCGCGCTCCTACGTATGCCGTGTGCCCGACCGGTGCCTATTCGTCGGACGACCTGCTCGGCGCGATCTTCAGTTCGTTCTGTATCGGTAAATAACGGACGCGAGTCCGGTAGGAGCGCGCCCTGCGCGCGACATGTTTTGGGGCCATGCGCAACAGGCCCTGGCGCTCTGCGCGAAAAGCTGTCGCGCGCAGGGCGCGCTCCTACGTATGCCGTGTGCCCGACCGGTGCCTATTCGTCGGACGACCTGCTCGGCGCGATCTTCAGTTCGTTCTGTATCGGTAAATAACGGACGCGAGTCCGGTAGGAGCGCGCCCTGCGCGCGACATGTTTTGGGACCATCCGCAACAGGCCCTGGCGCTCCGCGCGAAAGGCTGTCGCGCGCAGGGCGCGCTCCTACGTATGCCGTGTGCCCGACCGGTGCCTATTCGTCGGACGACCTGCTCGGCGCGATCTTCAGTTCGCTCTGTATCGGGAAATAGCGGACGCGAGTCCGGTAGGAGCGCGCCCTGCGCGCGACATGTTTTGGGGCCATGCGCAACAGGCCCTGGCGCTCTGCGCGAAAGCTGTCGCGCGCAGGGCGCGCTCCTACGTATGCCGCGTTCTGCGGACCGCGTCAGACGCAGGTTTCAGCGACCAGCGCCGGACGGCGCCGCTCGGCCGCCATCGACGCGGCCCAGATGACGAGACCGCCGATGGCGAGCAGCGCGCCGACCCAGCCGGGCGACGTCCAGCCGTAACCGTGCGCGATCGCGAGGCCGCCGAGAAACGGGCCGAGTGCGTTCGCCGTGTTGAACGCGGAATGGTTGAGCGACGCGGCCAGGCCTTGCGCATCGCCGGCCACGTCCATCAGGCGCGTCTGCAGCACCGTGCCGAGCGCGCCGCCGATGCCGATGAAGAAGACATCGAGGCCGAGCGTCCAGACATTGCCCGCGGCGAAGGGGAAGAGCGCGAGCATCACCATGCTCCAGAGGAGCAGTCCGCCGGCGGTCGGCATGAGCGCGCGATCGGCGAACGCCGGCACGACCATGTTGCCCGCGGTGAGGCCGACACCGAAGATGCCGATGATCCAGGGCACGGTGTGTAGCGGCATGTGCGTCACGGCGATCAGGATGTCCGCGAGGTACGTGTACACCGCGAACATCCCGCCGAAGCCGATCGCGCCGATGGCGAGCGTGAGCCAGACCTGCGAACGCTTCAGCGCGCCGAGCTCGCGCAGCGGGCTGGCGTCCTTGTCCGCCGGCACTTCCGGCGCGTAGATCGCCACCGCGGTCATCGTGGCCACGCCGAGCACGGCGACGAGCGCGAACGCCCAGCGCCAGCCGACGGCCTGGCCAAGCCAGCTCGCCAGCGGCACGCCGACGACGGTGGCGAACGTGAGTCCCAGGAACATCTGGCCGACCGCGCGCGTGCGCCGGTTCGGCGGCACCAGCGACGACGCCACGAGCGCCGCGACGCCGAAGTACGCGCCGTGCGGCAGGCCGGCGAGGAAGCGGAACACCAGCATCCAGTGGTAGTTCGGCGACAGGCCGGTCAGGCCGTTGAACACGGTGAACATCGCCATCAGGACGATGAGCAGGCGGCGGCGAGGCACGCGCGCTCCGAGCACCGTCATGATCGGCGCGCCGACCACGACGCCGAGGGCATAGGCGCTGATCGCATGACCCGCGGTCGGCGCGTCGATGCCGAGGCCCTGCGCGAACAGGGGCAGCATGCTCATGGAGGCGAATTCGGTCGTGCCGATGGCGAAGCCACCGATGGCCAGGGCCAGGATGACCAGGCCGACATGGGGGGCGCGAACAGGCGGCAGACCCGTGGCGGGCGCGGGGGCGTGTGCTGACATGGCGGGACTCGGGAAGGTGGGGCGCGGCCGTGGTGCGGCGCAGCATGGAGTCAGGATACGCCCGTCATGGCCTCGATGCCACGTCCGTAGGAGCGGACCTGGCCGCGATGGAGGTTGCCGCGAGCACCCGATCGCGGCCAGGTCCGCTCCTACGAACGGCTACGCCGCGTTTTCGTCCCGCACGAACTCGATGAACGCCCGTAGCGCCGAGGTGACACGCCTTTGCCTCGGGTAATAGAGGACGAAGCCGGGATACGGCGGACACCAGTCCTCGAGCACCCTGACCAGTCGGCCCGCAGCGACCAGTTCGGTCACCTGATCTTCCAGCACGAGCGTGTAGCCGATGCCGGCCATGGCCGCGTCGAGCGCCAGGCGCAGGTCGCCGAAGGTGACCCGACCGCGGACGTCGAGCTCGAGCTTCTTCGGTCCTTGCTCGAATTCCCATTTGTAGAGCCGCCCGCTGGGAAAGCGGAAGCGGATGCAGTCGTGCTGGAACAGGTCGTTCGGATGCAGGGGCACGCCGTGCTTCGCGATGTGGTCCGGCGAGGCGACGCACGCACCCTGCTGCTGTCCCCCCATCGGCACTGCGATCATGTCCTCGGGCACGTGCTCGTGGAAGCGGATGCCCGCGTCGAAGCCGGATGCCACGATGTCGATGAGCCCGTCGTTGTCGACGGCCTCGAAATGGATGTCCGGGTAGCGCGCGAGGAAGCGCGGTAACAGCGCCGGCATGAGCAGCTGGGCCGCGACGCGGGGCATGTTCACGCGCAGGGTGCCCGCGGGGGTGGCGCGGAAATTGTTCATTTCCTCCAGCGCCTCGCCGACGTCGAACAGCGCGGGCTCCAGCCGCTCGAGGAGCCGCTGGCCCGCCTCGGTCAGCGACACGCTCCGCGTCGTGCGATGAAACAAGACGACGCCGAGCCGTTCTTCCAGACTGCGGATCGCGTAGCTGATCGCCGAGGTGGTGAGCGTCAGCTCCGCGCCGGCCTTGCGGAAGCTCGCGTGGCGGGCCACGGAGGCGAAGGCGGCGAGATGGGAGAGGTTGTCCGGTCGCATGATTATCAAGGATACCTCAACGATTCATCGCGAAATCCCCGTTGGCGGGCGGGATTGTTGAGCGTTATTGTTCCCGGCCTTAGCAGAGGAGACTCCCCATGTTCGAAGTCCATGCGTATGCCGCCACGGACGCGACGAAGCCGCTCGCGCCGTTCAAGATCAGCCGCCGCGATGTCGGCGCGCACGACGTCCACATCGAAATCCTCTACAGCGGCGTCTGCCACTCCGACCTCCACCAGGCCAAGGGCGACTGGGGCAATTCCACGTTCCCCATGGTTCCGGGCCACGAGATCGTCGGCCGCGTGAAGGCCGTCGGCTCCGCGGTGAAGAAGCTCAAGGTCGGCGACTATGCCGGCGTCGGCTGCATGGTCGACTCGTGCCGCGAGTGCGAGTCGTGCAAGAAGGACCTCGAGCAGTATTGCCTGGTCCATACCAGCTTCACCTACAACGGCACCGAACAGGACAAGACCACGCCGACGCAGGGCGGCTATTCGACCGACATCGTGGTCGAGGAGCGCTTCGTGGTGAAGATTTCCGAGAAGCTCGACCTCAAGGCGACCGCACCGCTGCTGTGCGCGGGCATCACCACGTACTCGCCGCTGCGCCACTGGAAGGTCGGCAAGGGCCAGAAGGTCGGCATCATCGGCCTCGGCGGTCTCGGCCACATGGGCGTGAAGTTCGCCAAGGCGATGGGCGCGCACGTCACGATGATCACCACCTCGGAAGCCAAGGGTGCGGACGCGAAGCGCCTCGGCGCCGACGCCGTGCTGGTGTCGAAGGACGCCGACGCGATGGCGAAGGAAGCGGCGAGCTTCGACTTCCTGCTCAACACCATTCCGGTGTCGCATGATGTCGCGCCGTACGTCGCGCTCCTTAAGCTCGACGGCACGATGGTGCTGGTCGGTGCCCTCACGCCGATCGACGCGTTCGCCGGCGGCAGCCTGATGCTCCCGCGCCGCACGATCGCCGGCTCCGCCATCGGCGGCATGGCCGAGACGCAGGAGATGATGGATTTCTGCGCCAAGCACAACATCGTGTCGGACATCGAGATGGTCGACATGGCCTCGATCAACGAGACGTACGAGCGCCTGGTGAAGAACGACGTGCGCTATCGCTTCGTGATCGACATGGCGACGATGCCGAAGGGTTGATGCCCTCAGTCAGACCTTTCGCGCGCAAGCGCGCTCCCACCCGACGGCAGCGATGTCGCTGGCTCGGGTGGGAGCGATGACTTAGCCGGTGCGAAAGGCTATCGTCGACGCGTGAAGCGCTTCCTCCGCATCCTCGCCCTGCTCGCCGCCGTGCTGGTGGCCTTCCTCGCGTTCGCGGCCGCATCGGCATGGCCGAACATCGGCAAACGCCCCGACGGCGACAACGCGAGCCGGTACCACGCCTCGCCGCAATGGCATGGCGGTCAGTTCGCCAACCCGTTGCCGATGTACAGCAACCTCAAGGGCGGCATCCTGCAGATCTTCGAGTCCGCGCCGGGCGAAGAGCCCGATGCGCCGGTACCCACGAAGGACTCGTCGGCGCTGTACGCCACGCCGCCCGCGAGCGGCCTGCGCGTCACATGGTTCGGTCACTCCTCGATGCTGCTCGAAATCGACGGCGTGAACATCGTCGTCGATCCGTTGTGGAGCGAACGCGCGTCGCCCTTCCCCTGGCTCGGTCCGAAGCGCTGGTACGAACCGCCCGTGCCGATCGACCATCTGCCGCGTGTCGACGCGGTGGTGATCTCGCACGACCACTACGATCACCTGGACCGCGCCTCCATCCAGGCGCTGAATGCGCGCGGCGTCCGCTTCGTCGTGCCGCTGGGTATCGGCGCTCACCTTCGTGGCTGGGGCGTGCCCGAGGATCGCATCACCGAACTCGACTGGTGGCAGGAAACCACCGTCGGTGGCGTGCGCGTCGTGTCGACGCCGTCGCGCCATGCGTCCGGGCGGCTTTCCGCGCAAAGCGATCAGACGCTATGGACGGGTTACGCCATCGTCGGGCCGGCGCATCGCGCCTTCTATTCCGGCGACACCGGCCTCAATGCCACGTTCGCGGATGTCGGCACCGCCTTCGGCCCGTTCGACGTCACGCTGATCGAGTCGGGCCAGTACGATCCGCAGTGGCCCGACTGGCACCTCGGTCCGGAGCAGGCCGTGCTCGTGCACGAACAGGTCCGTGGTCGCACGCTGATTCCCGTGCACTGGGGACTCATCAAGCTCGCCCACCATGCGTGGACCGAGCCGCCCGAGCGGATCCTCGCCGCCGCGCGTTGCCGCGGCGTGGACGTCCTGGTGCCGGAGCCCGGCCAGGCCGTGGAGCCGACCACGCACCCGGCGGTGGCCCGCTGGTGGCAGGCGCAACACTGGTTCACGGGTGCCCAGCACCCGATCGTCGCCTCGCGCGACGGCGACCCGCGACACCTGTTCGACGTGCCGCGCTGCCCCTGAAGTGAATCAGGTGGCCTCGTCGGGCATGACGAGGCGCATCGGAACCTCGCGCAACGGCCGCCCCGACGCTTCGTCGACCACGAGCGCGCGCACCGGTGCACCCGTCGACTCGTCGACGAGGTGCGACAGGGCCTGTCCGCCCCCGTTGTAACGGCGACCCCATTCGCCCATCGCGGCGAGGACGGGGATGAAGTCGCGCCCGGCGTCCGTGAGGACGTATTCGTCGCGCGGGGGGCGCTCGCTATAGCGGCGCTTCTCCAATACGCCGGCTTCGGTGAGGGCCTTCAATCGACGGGACAGGATGTTCGGCGCGATGCCCAGGCTGGTGCGGAACTGGTCGAACTGGGTCATGCCGCGACTGGCGTCGCGAAGGATGAGCGCGCTCCACGCGTCTCCCACCAGAGCGAGACCGCGGGAGATGGCGCAGGTGCCCGAAGAAAGTTTGTCGATGTCCATTGCATTATGATAGTCGAGTCACTATCGTATGGCAACGTAGTCGATATCACTTTGCAACCTACCATACGGAGTCACCCCCATGAGCACTGAAACCAAAGGCACGGCCCTCGTCACCGGCGCTTCGTCGGGCATCGGCGAGCTCTACGCGGAGCGCCTGGCCGACCGCGGATACGACCTGATCCTGGCCGCGCGCCGCGTCGACCGTCTCGAGTCCGTCGCGAAGAAGATCCACGACCGCACCGGCCGCAAGGTCGAGGTGCTCCGCGCCGACCTGAGCGACCGCGCCGACATCGCCGCCGTCGAGCGTCGCCTCGCGGAAGACGCGTCGATCACCCTGCTGGTCAACAACGCCGGCATCTCGCTCGACGGCAGCCTGCTCGAGAACGGCAGCGAGAACCTCGAGCGCATCGTGACGGTCAACATCCTCGCGCCGACCCTGCTGACGGGTGCCGCCGCGAAGGCGTTCGTCGCCCGCGACAAGGGCGGCATCATCAACATCGCCTCGGTGCTGGCGTTCGCACCGGAAGCGTTCGATGGCGTCTACAGCGGCTCCAAGGCCCACCTCCTCAACCTGAGCCTGAGCCTCGCGGCGAAGCTGCCGACGAAGAACGTCCGTGTGCAGGCCGTGCTGCCGGGCGCGACCCGTTCTGAGATCTGGGAGAAGTCGGGCAAGGACGTCGACGCGCTGCTTCCGGGCATGGTCATGGACACCCACGATCTCGTCGACGCCGCGCTGCTCGGCTACGACCGTGGCGAAGTGGTCACCATCCCGCCGCTCCAGGACGAGAACCAGTACAAGGCGTACGAGTATTCGCGTCTCGTGATGGGCCCGAACCTCTCGCGCAAGGACGTGGCGCCGCGCTATCGCGGCTGATCGTCCACGCGTCGTAGGAGCGGAACCGGCCGCGATGCGCGAAGAGCGTCGCGGCCAGGTCCGATCCCACAGCGGAACGGTGCGTTGTGAACGTCAACAGCCGCTTAGCGGCATGTTCTGCTTCGCCGCGTACGAATGCGCGGTAAACTGTCGGACTCGCTAGGTTCTCGCGGTTCGGCATGCTTTCTTTCGTGTTCGCCGCCTTCGGGCTGTCCACCCTCTGGTTGCTTCCCCTGTTCTGGCGCCTCGCCGCCGCGCTCGTCCGCCGGCGCCGTCCGCCGACGATGGGCCCGGGCGCGATTCGCTTCTGGGCGGGCTTCGTCCTCGTGCTGTTGTCGAGCGCGACGCTCGAAGGACTGGTCGTCTCCCACTACACCGATGATCCGACCGTCGGTGCCGCCGTGTGCCGTTGGCTCGCGGGTGTCTTCACCGCGTTCCCGGGCGGCGCCGCGACCACGCTCGCGGCGATCGTCGTGTTCGCCGTGGCGCTGCCGTGGTACCTCGGCGTGTCGTGGTCGTCCTTCCTCGCACGGACGAACGGCCTGCTCGAACCGATCGGCGCGCTGGCCATCGAAGGCACGCGCCGGCTGTTCTCACGCTCCGCGAGCCGCGTGACGGGGCGCCGCCCCGCCGCCGCCGTGCGTCGGGCAGACCGCGCGCCGGCACGGCGCCGACCGCGCGAAAAGACGCCCGCGAAGCGCCCCGCCGCTTCCGCCGTCGCCATGCGCACCGAAGCGCCGCGCAACGAACCGGTGACGCCCGCGGTTCGTCCGTCGGTGACGACGCCCGTGCCGCCGCGTCATCGCGCGCGCCCCGACACGGTGATACGCGAACCATGGCTGGCGCCGCGTGCGTCGACGCCGACCGAGCCGGCGGTGGCACCGCCCGTCGCGCCCCCGATGGCAGGCGTCGGTCCACAGCCGGCCATGGCCATGTCGCCGGCCGCGACCCGACCGGTCGCCACGAACGCTGTCGCCGCCGGCGTGGACGTCGCGCCGCGAGAATCGCTCACGGTGCCCGATCTGCCGCCGCCGATCGACATCGTGGCGCCCGCCGACGAGACGCCTGCCGTTCCCCCGCCGCCCCCGGTGAAACCCGTTTCGCGCTTCGCGATCGCGGCGAACGACGAATCGGTCGTCGAACCGCCGCGGACGGTCACGCTGACGCCGGTGCGTCCCTTGCGCGCGGGCAATCCGAACGCGGCGACGCTGCCGCCGGTGTCCCTGCTGGCCGGCGCACGTCACGACGCGCTCGCGATCATCTCCGATGCCGAACTCGCCGAGACCGGCGAACTCATCGAGCAGCGTCTGCGCGAGTTCAAGGTGCCGGTGCAGGTCGTCGGTGCCTCGGCGGGCCCGGTCATCACGCGCTACGAGGTCGAGCCGGCCGTCGGCGTGCGCGGCAACCAGATCGTCGCGCTGATGAAGGACCTGGCGCGCGGCCTCGGACGGTCGTCCATCCGCGTGGTCGAGACGATTCCGGGCAAGACCTGCATGGGCCTCGAGCTGCCGAACGAGCAGCGCCAGATGATCGCGCTCTCGGAGATCCTCGACTCGCACGAGTATCGCGATTCCGATTCGCTGCTGACGCTCGCCATGGGCAAGGGCATCACGGGCGAGCCGGTGGTGGCCGATCTGGCGAAGGCGCCGCACATGCTGGTCGCGGGAACGACGGGCTCGGGCAAGTCCGTCGCGGTGAACGCGATGATCCTGTCGATGCTCTACAAGGCGACGCCCGAAGACGTCCGCATGATCATGATCGACCCGAAGATGCTGGAGCTTTCGGTGTACGAAGGCATTCCGCACCTGCTGGCGCCCGTGGTCACCGACATGAAGCTCGCCGCGAACGCGCTCAACTGGTGCGTCGCGGAGATGGAGAATCGCTACAAGGTCATGTCAGACCTGCGCGTGCGCAATCTCGCCGGTTACAACCAGAAGGTCCGCGAAGCGCGCGCCGCGGGCAAGCCGCTGTTCAATCCGTTCCCCGCGCATCCGGAAGTGCCGGAGCATCTCGACACGCTGCCGATGATCGTCGTCGTCATCGACGAACTCGCCGACCTCATGATGGTCGCGGGCAAGAAGATCGAAGAGCTGATCGCACGCCTTGCGCAGAAGGCGCGCGCCGCGGGCATCCACCTCATCCTCGCGACGCAGCGTCCCTCCGTCGACGTCATCACGGGTCTGATCAAGGCGAACATCCCGACGCGTGTCGCGTTCCAGGTCTCGTCGAAGATCGACTCGCGCACCATCCTCGACCAGATGGGCGCCGAGAGCCTGCTCGGCCAGGGCGACATGCTGTTCCTGCCGCCGGGTACGGGCTACCCGCAGCGCATCCACGGCGCGTTCGTCGCCGACGAGGAAGTGCACCGCATCGTGGCGTGGCTGAAGCAGTTCGGCGAACCGGATTACAAGGACGAGATCCTCGCCGGGTCGCCGGGCGAAGCCGTCGAGGGCGAACCGGGCGACGAGGGCATCGACGCCGAACTCGATCCGCTCTACGACGAGGCGGCCGCGTTCGTGCTGCGCTCGCGCCGCGCGTCGATCTCGTTCGTGCAACGCCAGTTCCGCATCGGCTACAACCGCGCGGCGCGCCTCGTCGAGGCGATGGAAGCCGCGGGGCTCGTTTCTTCGATGGGTATCAACGGGCAGCGCGAGGTGATCGCGCCGGGGCCTCAGGACTGATCTGTAGGAGCGCGCCCTGCGCGCGACATGTCTTGAGGCCGTGAGCAGGAGGGCCTGCCGCTTCCCGCGAAAACATGTCGCGCGCAGGGCGCGCTCCTACGGTTGACGCTTATTCCTTCGTCAGGAGCTTCAGCGGCACAGCGATCGACTTCTCGACCGGCTGCTTGTCGATGAGCTTCTTCGCCGTGTCGACGCCGAGCTTGCCGATCTCTTCCGGCTGCTGCGCGACGGTGGCGGCGAGCGTGCCGTTCGCCACGGCCGTCTTGCCGTCGGGCGTGCCGTCGAAGCCGACGACGAGCACCTTCTTGTTCTTGCCGGCCAGGGCCTGCACCGCGCCGAGGGCCATCTCGTCGTTCTGCGCGAAGATCGCCTGAACGTCGGGGTTGCCCTGGAGCAGGTTCTCGCTCACCGAGAGGCCCTGCGCACGATCGAAGTTCGCCGGCTGCTGCGCGACGATCTTCATGCCCGTGGTGGCGACTTCGTCGTCGAAGCCCTTGCCGCGCTCGCGCGCCGCCGAGGTGCCGGCCACGCCCTGCAGCTCGATGATGTTGCCCTTGCCGCCGAGCGCCTTGGCGAGGAAGTCGGCCGCCATCTTGCCGCCGGCGACGTTGTCGGACGCGATGTGCGAGGCGACTTCGGCACCGTCGACGCCGCGGTCGAGCGTGATCACGGGAATGTTCGCGCGCTGCGCGGACTGCACCGCGCCAGCGAGCGCGGACGAATCGGTCGGGTTGAGAAGGATGACCGAGACGCGCTTCTGGATCAGGTCTTCCACGCTGGAGATCTGGCGGGCCGGATCGTCCTGCGCGTCGACGACGACGAGCTGCACGCCGGCGTCCTTGGCGGCCTTCTGCGCGCCGTCCTTGAGTTCGACGAAGAACGGGTTGTTCTGCGTCGACAGCGCCAGACCGACGACCGGCGTACCGGACGACGCGGCGCCACCGGCCGTGCCGGCGGTCGCGGGAGCGGATTCGCCCGGACCCTGCTGCGAGCAGGCGGCGAGGAGCGTGGCCGCGGCGGCGGCGAGGAAAGTGAGTTTGCGCATGGTGTGTCCTCGTGGGATTACTGCCGCCGGTCCAGCAGGACGGCGATCAGGATGACGATACCCTTGACGATCTGCTGATAGAACGAGCTTACGCCCAGCAGGTTCAGGCCGTTGTTCAGGAAGCCGATGAGCAGCGCACCGACGAGCGTGCCGAAGAGCCAGCCGCGGCCGCCCGCGAGGCTGGTACCGCCCAGCACGACCGCGGCGATCGCGTCGAGCTCGTAGCCTGCGCCGGCCGTGGCCTGCGCGGAATAGAGGCGCGAGGTCAGCACGACACCGGCGAAGGCGGAGAGCAGGCCCGACAGACCGTAGATCGCCAGCTTCATCGGCGCGATGCGCACGCCGGACAGGCGCGCGGCTTCCTCGTTGCCGCCGATGGCGACGACGTGGCGGCCGAACACCGTGCCGCGCAGCAGGAAGCCGCAGACGACGAAGGCGATGAACATCCAGATCACCGGCAGCGGAACGAGGTTCGCGACGTAACCGCCGCCGAGCAGCGCGAAGCTGCCGTTCGTCACGGGGATCGGACTGCCCTGCGTGTACGACAGCGTCACGCCGCGCAACAGTGTGAGCGTGCCGAGCGTGGCGATGAAGGGTGCCACCTTGCCCCACGACACCAGCGCGCCGTTGATGACGCCGAGCACGAGGCCGAGCAGCAGGCCGGCGCCCGCGGCGAGCACGATGCCGTGTCCCGCCGCCATCAGGCCCGCGGTGACGGCGCCCGTCAGCGCGAGGATCGCGCCGACGGAGAGGTCGATGCCGCCGGAAAGGATCACGAACGTCATGCCGAAGGCGATCAGCGCGTTGATCGACACCTGGCGAAGCACGGTGAGCAGGTTGCCCGTGGTCAGGAAGTCCGGGCTCATCACCGACAGTACGATGAACAGCAGGATCAGGCCGATGACCGAGCCGAGGCGTTGCAGGAGCGTCGCGGCGCGGCTCCAGTTGAGTTGGAGCGTCATGTCACTTGCCTCCGGTCGCGGCGGTCATCACGGCTTCCTGGGTGGCGCCGTGGGCTTCGAGCAGTCCGGTCGCACGACCTTCGTGCATCACCAGGATGCGGTCGCTCATGGCGAGGACCTCCGGCAGCTCCGAGGAAATCATGAGGATGGCCACGCCCTGCTCCGCGAGTTGGTTGATGATGTGGTAGATCTCGGCCTTGCCGCCGACGTCGACGCCGCGCGTGGGCTCGTCGAGGATGAGCACGCGCGGCTTGAGCGCCAGCCATTTGGCCAGCACGACCTTCTGCTGGTTGCCGCCGGACAGCGCGCGGACGTCGAGCTCCATGTCGCGCGTGCGTATCTTCAGCGCGTCGATGAGGCCGCGCGTCTGTTTCTTCTCGCCCGGGCGGTCGATCAGGCCGGCATGCGCGGGGACGCGCGGCAGGCTGACGTTCTCGCGCAGGCTCATGTCGAGCACGAGACCCTGCGCCTTGCGATCCTCGGTGACGAAGCCGAAACCGGAATGAATCGCTTCGCTGGGAGACTTCGGCGTGATGACCTTGCCGTCCAGCGTGACGGTACCGTGCTCCAGCTTGTCGAGGCCGAAGAGCAGTCGCGCCATTTCGGTGCGGCCCGCACCGAGCAGGCCGGCGACGCCGAGCACTTCGCCGGCGTGCAGCTCGAAGCTGACGTCCTGCACGATGCCGCCAGTCACGTGATCGACCTTCAGCCGCACCGCGCCGATGTTCGGCGTGCGCGTGGGGAAGCGGGCGTCGAGCGTGCGCCCGACCATCATCTTCACCACCTCGTCGAAGGCGAGTCCCGGGACGGGACGCGTGCCCACGAACTTGCCGTCGCGCAGGATCGAGATGCGGTCGCATAGCGCGAAGATCTCTTCCATGCGATGCGACACGTAGACGATGCCGGTGCCCTGGTCGCGCAGGTCGCGGATCAATTTGAAGAGCACGTTGGTCTCGTGCTCCGTCAGCGCCGCGGTCGGCTCGTCCATGATCAGCACGCGCGCGTTCTGGCCGAGCGCGCGGGCGATCTCCACCATCTGCTGCTGGCCGACGGAGAGGCGTTCGATCTTCGTCGTGGGATCGAGGCGCTCCATGCCGACGCGCGCCAGCCATTCCAGCGCGCGCTTTGTCATCGCGCGGTGGTCGAGCAGGCCGAAGCGCTGGATCTCACGGCCGAGGAAGAGGTTGTCCGCGATGGAGAGCGCGGGGATCAGGTTCAGTTCCTGATGGATGATCGCGATGCCGTACTTCTCGGCATCCGCGGGTGTCGTGATGGATACGGCCTTGCCGTCCACTTCGACGGTACCGGAGTCCGGCGCGTAGATCCCCGTGAGGATCTTCATCAGCGTGGACTTGCCGGCGCCGTTCTCGCCCATCAGCGCATGCACTTCGCCGGGGAGCAGCTCGAAGTCGACGCCTTCGAGCACCTTCACCGGCCCGAAGGCCTTGTGGATGTCCCGCATCGTGACGAGTGGCGTGCTCATCAGAAGGTCACGCCGGCATGCAGGATGATGTTCGAGTAAGGCGAGGTCTCACCGGTACGCACCACCGCCGCCGCGCGGGCGCAGAGGCGCTTGAAATCGTCGTGCGAGACTTCGTCCACACCCACGCCATCCGCCCGCAGCCGGTCGGCGAGCGACTCCAGCGCCTTGTTGAAGCCGTGGATCTCGTGCGCGAGCGTCGCCCGTTCCACCGCGAGTTCGGCGTAGATCGCATCGAACACCGCGGCGAACGACGGCGTGCCTGGCAGCACGGCGAGGTCGATGCACGGCACGCCGGGCGGCACCGGCAGTCCGACGTCGCCGATCACCAGCGTGTCGGTATGTCCCATGGCCGCGATCACGCGGTTGAGTTCGGCGTGCAGCAGGCCGGTGCGTCTCATGCATGTGTCTCCAGGAAAGCCGCCACTTCGTCGGCGCGCGGCATGCCGCCCTGGGCGCCGAGTCGCGATACGGCGATCGCGGCGGTGGCGCAGGCCTTGCGGACGGCGACGTCGAGCCCCTCGGCGAGGTACACCGCGAGGGCGGCGTTGAACGTGTCTCCCGCGCCGGTGCTGTCCACGGCTTCCACGCGGAAGCCCGGCTGGTGCCGCGGCTCGTCGTCACCGTCGCGGAACCAGGCGCCGTCCGATCCGCGCGTCAGCACGACCGGGCAGGGAGCGCGGCGCATGAGTTCGCGGAAGTCGACGTCGTCGCCGGCACCGAGCACCAGCGCCAGCTCGTGCTCGTTCGGCGTCAGGAAGCGCACGCGCGCGAGCCACTCGACCGGCAGGCGCTGCGCGGGTGCGGGATTGAGAATGACGGGTGTGCTTTCTTCTTCCGCGATGCGCAGCGTGGCATCGACCGCGTCGAGCGGGATCTCCAGCTGCACCAGCACCGCGTCGGCATCGCGGATGATCGCGCGGGCGGCTTCGACCTGCGCCGGCGTGACGCGACCGTTGGCCGCGGGCACGACGACGATGGTGTTCTCACCGCCGGCCACCGTGATCGAGGCGGTGCCGCTGCCGATCCCGTCGATGCGGGCGACGTGCGTGACGTCGATTCCTTCGGCGACGAGGCCGTCGTAGAGCTGGTCGCCGAAAGCGTCGTCGCCGATGCAGCCGACCATCGACACGGTGGCGCCGAGACGCGCGGCGGCGACCGCCTGGTTCGCGCCCTTGCCGCCGGGAATGGTGAGGAAGCGGTCGCCGGTCAGCGTTTCGCCCGGGCCGGGGAAGCGCGGCGCAAGGGTGACCAGGTCCATGTTGATGCTACCGACGACGACGATTCGCGTCATGCTGCTCTGGCTCCGGAACGGGCTTGCGGGACATCCGTCGTTCGCTGGTGGATGTGGGTGGCGGGCAAATATACGCCCTGCGCGCGCACGAAGCTTTCATGCGCGTGCTTTCCACTAGCGGGAGAGACCTTTCGATTCGAGCTCGGCCAGGTAGGCGGCCCACGACGTTTCGTAGTTGCGCCCCATGGCATGGAGCATGTCCCAGCCGAAGATGCCGCTGGCGTGGCCGTCGTCGAAGTGGATCAGCACGCCGTAGTGGCCGGTGGGATCGAGCGCGGTGATGTTCACGTCGCGCTTGCCGTGCACCAGTACCTTCTGGCCGGGACCGTGCCCCTGCACTTCGGCGCTGGGGGAGTTGACCCGGAGGTATTCGCACGGAAGGCGGAAGCGCTCGCCGTTGTCGAACGTCACTTCGAGGACGCGCGAGGCGGAGTGCAGGACGATATCGGTGGGACGGGGCATGGGGCCGGAGGTCTTGGCGCGGGAAGCAATGGATCGCAGGAGCGCGCGGGGGCGCCCCTACGTTCGAGGATTAATGCGCGCGGCCGAAGCCGTCGCCCGAGCCCTGCTCCAGCGGCGGCGGATCGCCCGCGACCGCCAGAAGGGCCGTGGCGTAGGCGTCTTCCATGCTGATGGTGGAGATCTCGTCCCACGAGAAGAACGACGGCTCGCGCAGCCATTCCGCGTCGGGAGTGATCTCCTGCATGTTGAAGCCTTCCTCTTCCACGCTGACGACGCGGCCGATGTAACAGACCTCGGCTTCGTCTTCGCTGTCGACGTGGACGCCGATCACCGGCGCATGCGCGGCCGCCGCCTGGACGACCTGGTTGATGTCGTCGAGCGGGAAGTCGGCGGGCGGTGTCGGGTGGATGCCCTTCAGCGCGAGCGCCTTCTCGAGGAAGCCGGCGTGCTTGTCCGGCGCCTCGAATTCGGAGATGTCGCGATGCCGCATGACGTACATGCCGTCATAGCTCACGCCGTCACCGACGACCCACAGCAGGAAGAACTCGCGACCCACTCCGCCGACATAGCCGCAGAAGCTGCCGTGCTCGAGTTCGTCGCGCCACAGACGCACCAGCTGACCGCTTTCCTGCGCTTCGCGCAGGCTGGCTCGCTGACCGCTCGTTTTGAGTTGAATTACCTTGCCCATATCGTTCAATAGTTTAGCAGAGGGGGCCCATCCCGGTGTTCAGAGGATGTAACGGCTCAGGTCCTCGTCCTTGACCAGCGACGACAGGTTTTTGTCGACGTAATCGGCGTCGATGTCGTACGTTTCGCCGGATTTGTCCGCCGCTTCGAAGGAGATGCGCTCCAGGAGCCGCTCCATCACCGTGTGCAGGCGGCGCGCGCCGATGTTTTCGGTGCGCTCGTTGACCTGGAAGGCCACGTCGGCGAGGCGGTCGATGCCCGACTCGGTGAACTCCAGCGTCACGCCCTCCGTATTGAGCAGCGCAACATATTGCTTCGTCAGGGCGTTGTTCGGCTCGCGCAGGATGCGCTTGAAGTCGTCCACCGACAGCGCGCTCAGCTCGACGCGGATCGGCAGGCGACCCTGCAGCTCGGGGATCAGGTCGGACGGTTTCGCCAGGGAAAAGGCGCCCGAGGCGATGAACAGGATGTGGTCGGTCTTGATGGGACCGTACTTCGTGGACACCGTGGAGCCTTCCACCAGCGGCAGCAGGTCGCGCTGCACGCCCTCGCGGCTCACGCCGGCGCCGCCCCACTCCGAACGCTGGGCGACCTTGTCGATCTCGTCGATGAAGACGATGCCGTTCTGCTCAGCGCTGTCGACGGCGCGCGCCCGCAGTTCCTCGTCGTTGAGGAGCTTGCCCGCCTCTTCCTCGACCAGCATGGGCCGGGCCTGCCGGATCGTCATCTTGCGGCGCTGGGACTTCTGCCCGCCGAGGTTCTGGAACATCTTGCCCAGCTGCTGGCTCATCTCCTCCATGCCCGGCGGCGTCATGATCTCCACGCCCACGTTCATGGCGAAGTCGAGCTCGATCTCGCGATCGTCGAGGGCGCCCTCGCGCAACTGCTTGCGCAGCTTCTGGCGGGTGTCGCTGTCGATGGCGGGCGCGCCGCTGCCGGTGTCGTCCCAGCCGCTGGCCTGGCGGCGCGGCAGGAGCGCATCGAGCAGGCGGTCCTCGGCCGCGTCCTCGGCCTGGCTGCGGACCCGGCCCTTGGCGTGCTCGCGAACGAGTTTGTAGGAGACATCGGCCAGATCGCGGATGATCGACTCCACATCCTTGCCGACATAGCCCACTTCGGTGAACTTCGTGGCTTCGACCTTCACGAACGGCGCGTTCGCCAGCGTGGCGAGGCGGCGGGCGATCTCGGTCTTGCCCACGCCGGTGGGGCCGATCATGAGGATGTTCTTCGGCGTGACCTCGTCGCGCATCGCCGGGTCCAGCTGCATGCGGCGCCAGCGGTTGCGCAGCGCGATGGCCACGGCGCGCTTGGCGTCATGCTGCCCGATGATGTAGCGGTCGAGTTCGTTGACGATCTCGCGGGGAGTGAGTTCAGACATCGGCTCAGAGCTCTTCGATCGAATAGTTGTGATTGGTGTAGATGCAGATATCGCCAGCGATCTTCAGCGCTTTTTCCACGATCGTGCGCGCATCGAGGTCGGTGTTCTCCATCAGGGCCAGCGCGGCCGACTGGGCGTAGGGGCCACCCGAGCCAATCGCGATCAGCCCGTGCTCCGGTTCCAGCACGTCGCCGTTGCCCGAAATCAGCAGGGAGGCTTCCTTGTCGGCCACGGCCAGCATGGCCTCGAGGCGGCCCAGGCGGCGATCGGTACGCCATTCCTTGGCCATTTCCACGGCCGAGCGGGTGAGGTTGCCGCCGTGCTTGACCAGCTTCTCCTCGAACAGCTCGAACAGGGTGAAGGCGTCGGCCGTCGCGCCGGCGAACCCGGCCAGGACATCGCCCTTGCCGAGGCGGCGCACCTTGCGGGCGTTGGCCTTCATCACGGTATTGCCGAGGGTGACCTGTCCGTCACTGCCGATGACGACCTTGCCGTCGCGGCGGACGCAGACGATGGTCGTGGCATGCATCGGTTCCATGGGGGGCTCTCGTTCCATTTGGGGAACAAGTTAGGTGGGGATGGGTGCGGGTGAACCAAAGGGAGGGATGGTTGGGGGTGGGAGATGGGAAGTGGGGGTGCGCTCCGGCGAGCGCCCGAGGGTGCGTGAACCGCCCGGGCGCGTTGTCGCCGGGGTGAAGTGACCGGCCCCCTCGAACGATCGCCGCGAACGGCGCCCCCACTTCCCGTCTCCCAGCTCCTATTTCCGCTTCGCCCTCGGATGCGCCGCGTCGTACACCTTCGCCAGGTGCTGGAAGTCGAGGTGCGTGTAGATCTGGGTCGTGGCGATGTCGGCGTGGCCGAGGAGCTCCTGCACCGAACGCAGGTCGCCCGAGGACTCCAGCATGTGGCTGGCGAAGGTATGCCGGAGCATGTGCGGATGGACGCGCTTGGCCTGGCCGCTCGACAGCTTCGCGAGCCGCAGCTGCACGGCCCGGGCACCGATGGGCGCCCCGCCGCGGCCCTTGAAGACGGCCTGATCGTGCCCCGCGCCGCCGAGCGCGGCCAGCGCCTGGAGCGCGGCCACGGCGAAGCGGCCGACGGGCAGGATCCGTTCCTTGTTGCCCTTGCCCAGGACGCGGACCTGGCCGCCATCGAGGTCGAGGTCGCCCCAGCGCAGGCCGCAGAGCTCCGAGAGGCGCAGCCCGCTGGAATAGAACAGCTCCATCATCGCCGTGTCGCGCGGGGCGAGCGTCCCGCCGAGGTTCGTCTCGACCAGTTCCTTGGCCTCGTCGGCGTCGAGCACCTGCGGCAGCTTCCGGCGCACCTTCGGCCCGCGGACGCCCGCCGCCGGATCGTGGGCGAGCCGTCCTTCGCGCGTGAGGTAGCGGAACAGGGTGCGGCAGGCGGAGAGCAAGCGCTGGATGCTGTTCGGCTCGAGAACCCGGGTCTCCGCGCCTTTCCGGCCCGGGGGCGGCCGGTGCAGGCGCGCGATCATCGTGCGCAGGCGGTCCGGGCTCAGGTCGTCGAAGCTGGCGAGCCCCTCGGAGTCCATGAAGGCGAGCAGCTTCTCGAGATCGCGCCGGTACGCGGCCAGCGTATGCGCCGAAGGCGCTCGCTCGGCCGCGAAATGGCCGAGGAAGGCCTCGACGGACGCGCGCGGGGTCACGCCACCTTCCGCGCCCGTTCGATCGCCGAGCCGACGGTCGTCGAGATCATGTCCAGGAACAGCGTGCCCATGCCGGGATGGAACCGGTCGGCGTCGGCGCTGCCGATCGCGAGGATCGCGTCGGGACCGATGCGCATCAGCGCCGCCGACCGGACGTCGGGCGCGGCGTCGCCGAACAGGCGGTGCAGCTTGTCCGGAGCGAGGCGGCCCGCGACCGGATCGCCGTGCTCCAGGAAGGAAGCGAATTCGGGCAGGCCGGATACCCCGTGCGGCTCGCGCAGGAGCCAGGGTTCGTCCGGCAGGCCGGCGAGGTCGCCGAAGAAGATCAGGCGGATCCGCTCCGACTGGAAATCCTCGGTGAGCCGGCGCACGACGTTACGCACCGTTTCCTCGATGTCGCGCGAGCCGAGCAGCGCGAGCATGAGCCCGTGGACGCGACGCATGAGCTTCTCGTTGTCGCCGGCCACCGCCGTGAGCTCGCGCAGGCGCGATTCGAGCTCGGCGTTCTTCTCGCGCAGGCCGCGCAGCTGATGCACGGCGAGCGACGCGGCGGGGCCGTTCGCGCTCGGCAGCACGAGGTCGTGCGCGAGGTCGGGGTAGTCCGCGAGGAACGCCGGATGCCGGCGCAGGTACGACGCCACGGTGGCTGGCTTGATATCGCCGTCGATCGCGGTATCGGTCATGGCTCGGTTCCTCGGGTGGTGCGATCTGCGTTGCCGGGCAGTGTGCCGCGTTCGGGCGAGAACGTCACACTTCGCCTTCGAAGACGAAGGCCGCGGGACCCGTCATCCAGAGGGTGTGGCCGGGGCCGTGCCATTCGATCGTGAGCATGCCGCCCGGCAGTTCGACGCCCACGACCGGCGTTGCCAGGCCGAGCGACTGGGCTACCGCGGCGGCGGCGCAGGCGCCCGTGCCGCAGGCCTGGGTCCAGCCGCTGCCGCGCTCGTGCACGCGGAGGCGGATCAGGTCGGGGCCCAGCCGCTGCGCGAAGCCGATGTTGGCGCCCTGCGGGAACACCGGGTGGGCCGTGAGCAAGGGTCCCAGGCGGTCGACACGCGGATCGGCGACATCGTCGACGAAGACGACGCCGTGCGGGTTGCCCATCGAGACGGCGCCGAACGAGACGTCCTCGCCATCGACCGACACGGTATAGGTGGCATGCGCCGGACGATCCAGCGGGACGTGCGCCGGATCGAAATCGGGTTCGCCCATGTCGACGACGACGCGGTTCTCGTCGAGCACGCGCACGACGACGGGGCCCGACGGACTTTCGAGTCGGACATCGGTGTCGCGCTCGATGGCGCCGTCGCGGAACAACCAGGCGGCGACGCAGCGCACGCCGTTACCGCACTGCCCCGAGGGCGAACCATCGGCGTTCCAGATGCCGTAATAGAACGCGCAGGACGGGTCGCGGGCCGGCTCGATGCTGATCAGCTGATCGAAGCCGATGCCGGTGTGACGATCGGCGAGCGCTGCCACGCGCGCGGCGTTGGGCACGCGCGGCGCGTCCTCGCGCCAGTCCACGATGACGAAGTCGTTGCCGATTCCATGCATCTTGGTGAAGCGGGACGGCATGGCGGCTTACTGGTGGATGACGGGGTTGAACGGCGTGCGGGCCGTGCTGGCCGGCGGCGGCGCGAGGGACGTCGAGCTTGTGGCCGGGTGCGCGGCGGGCGCCGCGGTGGCCGACGCCGGCGGCGGGGGCGGCATGAATAGCGGACCTTTCTGGCCACAGCCGGACAGCGCGGCGAGCGTGGATGCGAGGGCAAGCGGCAGGATGAGTCGGCGCATGGGCGGTTCCCCGGAAACGACCCGCAGTATAGCCCTGCCTCCCGTCAAAGCAGCTTCTCGAAGCGGAAGGCGTCCGCGCCATCGGCGTAGTAGTTCGCGTATTCGCCGATGCGCGCGTAACCGAGCCGCTCGTAGAGGCGGATCGCCACCGCGTTGTCCTTGCGCACCTCGAGGCGCAGGGCTCGGCATCCGCGCGCGCGCCCGGCATCCTCGGCCGCCTCGATCAGCGCGGAACCGACGCCCTTGCCCTGGGCCTCGGGTTTCGTCGCGATCGAATAAAGGCGCGCCACGGTGGTGCCCTTGCGGAAGAACACGACCGCCGTGCCGAGGAACCGCCGGTGGTTCGCGCTGGCGACGAGCACCGTCGCGCTTTCGCTGTCGAGGTGCTTGCGATACTGGGCGCGGCTCAGGCGATCCTGCGCGAAACTCGATTCCTCGAGGGCGACAAGATCGTCGAGATCGCTCACTTCGGCGCGACGTACGCGCACCGCTGCGGTGACCGGGGCTGGACGCATGCGCTTGATCGGACTCCGGCGCGAGGGAAAGGCATCGACGGCCGCAGGGGCCGGGGGAAGCGCGGCACTGTAGACCCCGGGCCCGCGAGGATCAATGACTTTTTCATGAATCCTGGGCCGGTGCCGCTTGTGCGTGTCGCGGAGGAAGGCACACACTGCGCACCGGCGAAACGAACGGCTCCGGGCGGAGTCGAAACGACAGGTTCGCCATCGAACGAGGTCTCATGAGCCGGCTCGTCATCGTCGTGGAGAAAGCCTCGGACTGGGGCTCGTACTACCCGTCCGCCGATGTCGTCAGCGCCATGGATTACCTCCGCCAGCCGGTCGGCGGCGACGACGAACGCACCCACGTCATCAACCTCTGCCGCAGCTACAAGTACCTGGGCACGGGTTACTACGTGTCGCTGCTCGCCGAGGCGCGTGGGCACAAGGTGATCCCGTCGGTGCGTACGGTGAACGACCTGCGCCGCCGCTCGCTCTACGGCCTGGACATCGACGACCTCAACCAGAAGCTGTCGAACTTCCTGCCGGCCGGCGGACGCGACACCACCGACTTCGGCGTGCTCGTCTATTTCGGCGAGACCGCGCTGCCCGATCTGCAGGATCTTGCGAGGCAGGTCTTCGACATGTTCCCGTGCCCGCTGATGCGCATCGAGTTCGAGCGCGACCGCGTGTGGCAGGTGTCGGCGATCAAGGCCGTGGGTCTGCACACGCTGGACGATGCGCAGGAGGACGCCTTCGCGCAGGCCCTCGAGAAGTTCTCGCGGAAGATCTGGCGCAAGCCGCGCGCCCGGCGCCGTTTCCGTTACGACCTCGCGATGCTCGTCGATCCGAACGAGGCCATGCCGCCATCGAACAAGAAGGCGCTGAAGCACTTCATCGAAGCCGGCAAGCACCTGGGCATGGAACTCGATCCGATCGGACGCAACGACTACCAGCGCCTGGCCGAATACGACGGCCTGTTCATCCGCGAAACGACGGCCAGCGACAACCACACCTACCGCTTCGCGCATCGCGCCGAGAAGGAAGGGATGGTGGTGATGGACGACCCCACGTCGATCCTTCGCTGCACCAACAAGATCTTCCTGAACGACCTCATGGTCGCGCGCAAGCTCGCCACGCCGATCACGGAGATCCTCTACCGCGACGACGCGAAGCGCCTGCGCGACCTGCCCGAGCGCCTGGGCCTGCCCATCGTGCTGAAGATTCCCGACGGCTCGTTCTCGCGCGGCGTCGTCAAGGTGGAAACCCGCGAGGCGCTCGAGAAGGCGGCCGGCGAACTGTTCTCGCACAGCGCGCTGCTGATCGCGCAGGAATACCTGTACACCGAGTTCGACTGGCGCATCGGCGTGCTCAACCACGAGCCGCTGTATGCGTGCCAGTACTACATGTCGCGCGGCCATTGGCAGATCTACAACCACGGCGCCAAGGGCACGGCCAAATCGGGCGGCTTCCGTACCGTGCCCGTCCGTGACGCCCCCTCCGAAGTGGTGAAGCTGGCGCTCAAGGCCACGCAGACGATCGGCGATGGCCTCTACGGCGTCGACCTGAAGCAGGTCGGCGATCGCCCGGTGGTGATCGAAGTCAACGACAACCCGTCGATCGACGCGGGCGTCGAGGATGCCTACCTCGGCGAAGACCTGTACCTGCGGATCATGCAGGAGTTCCTCCGCCGGCTGGAGCTGAAGCGGCTGGGTATCCAGGGATGACGAGCCCCGTCGGCCGTGCAGCGTAGTAGCGCGCCCTGCGCGCGACAGTTCTTGGGGCCGTGAGCAGCAGGGGCCGCCGCTCTTCGCGAAAAGCTGTCGCGCGCAAGGCGCGCTCCTACGGCGGCCGTTATCGGCGGAACAGCGCCGCCAGCAACGACATCGGCAGGCCCGGCTTCATCGCCACCAGAATGCTCGCCGGGGCCAGCAGCAGCCAGAACGCCGGCGTCCAGCCCAGGCTCTCGCTGTGGCCGGTCAACGGGGTGAGCAGGAGCAGCAGCGCGCCGGCGGCCAGCCAGGCCATGGCGATGAGGGCGCGAAGGCGGCGCGGCGAAAGCGTGTCGTTCATGGCGGACTCCCGGCGGACGTGTCGATGGGCTTAGCCTCGCGCGCCCCCGTCTCAGGAGTCGCGACTGTTGACCGGCGCTTTACCCGGCGCGCCGCACACTGACCGCGCGGACCACCAGCCGCATTAGAATCCGTGACGCCGGGCGGCGTGTCCGGCGCCGTGCCAGGAGAGTCCATGAGCGCTGAAGCGCACCGTTTCGCCGTGTTCGGTCACCCGATCGCGCATTCGCTGTCCCCGGAAATCCATCAGGCGTTCGCCGAGCAGCTCGGTATACGCCTGAGCTACGAGACCATCGACGCCGCGCCCGCCGACTTCGACGCCGCGGTACGCGGCTTCTTCCGCGATGGCGGCCTCGGCGCCAACGTCACCCTGCCGCACAAGAATGCCGCCTTCGCGCTGGCCACCGCCCGGACGGACGCCGCCACCCGCGCCGGCGCCGCGAACACGCTCACGCCGCTGGTCGGCGGCGGCATCCAGGCACACAACACCGACGGCAGCGGCTTCGTCCGCGACATCACCGAGCGCCACGGTTTCGACCTGCGCGGCCACGACGCCCTGCTCCTCGGCGCCGGCGGCGCGGCGAAGGCCGTCGCCTGGGCGTTGATGGACGCCGGCGTGAAGACCCTGACGATCGTCAACCGCACGCCCGAGCGCGCCGACGAGATCGCCGACGCAATCGGCGAACCGGCGCGCTGCCACACCCGTTACTGGGACGGCCTGGAAGGCGAGTGTTTCGACCTCGTGGTCAACGCCACCTCCATCGGCGTCACCGGCGGCGACTTCGACCTGCCGATGTCCATCGTGCAGGACCATTCCACGGCCTACGATCTCTGCTACGGCGCGGCAGCCGCCGGCTTCAAGGGCTGGGCCGTCGCGGCGGGCGTCCGCCCCGACTGGTTCCGCGACGGCCTGGGCATGCTCGTCGAACAGGCGGCCGACGCCTTCGAGCGCTGGCACGGTCAGCGCCCGGACACCGATCCGGTCTACGCGCAGCTGCGTCAGCGCTTCTGATGAGCCTCGCCTGCCGCGCCGGTTGCGGGGCCTGCTGCATCGCCCCGTCGATCAGTTCGGCGATCCCCGGCATGCCCCACGGCAAGCCGGCCGGCGTGCGTTGCGTGCAACTCACCGACGACAACCGCTGCGCGATCTTCGGCCGCCCCGAGCGGCCGAAGGTCTGCGGCGGCCTGCGGCCTGAGGCATCGATGTGCGGCCCGGACCGCGATCACGCGCTGGCGTGGATCACCCGCCTGGAACGCGCCACGTCCGTGAGCCCCGTGTAGGAGCGCGCCCCGCGCCTCCTACATCGCCACGCTCGTCGGGCACGCATACGTCGCTTCGTAGTCGTAGCGTGCGTTGGTACCGGGGCCTTCCGGTGTCGCGAGCACGAGATGGATCGTGTCCACCGCCGGCGCGGCGCATTTCTCCTTCGCCATGGCCATGCAGGGTGCGTCGCTGAGCGATGCCTCGGTGCATGAAACGGCGATGGGTGCGACGCGTGGCGCGACGGCGACGGGCGTCGACGTGGATGCGCAGCCCGCCAGAGCGACCATCAGCGCGGCGTAGAGACAACGGCTCGTGGAGCGTATCGGGTTCGGTGCGATGGCGCTGGGGTCGATCACGGGGGGCTCCCGGGACGGGTAGACCCGACTGTAGCGGCTCTCCGGATGGATGGCTAGACGTCCATCCGTTATGTTGGAGCGCACCTGGGCGCGATGGGTGCTCGCGGCAAGCACCCATCGCGCCCAGGTGCGCTCCAACCGGCGTTCGTCGCGGTCAGGCCGCCGTGACCACGGCGATCGCCAGCACGATCGCCACGATGTCCTCGATGATGGCGGCGGGGGCGTCCTTGCGGAACGCGGCGGCCATCTTCGCGCGCAGGGCCGCGCCGCCCCAGGTGCCGATCGCCGCACCGACCACGCCCGCGATGAGTCCGCCGACGAGCATGCCGTGTGCCGCGCCGACGCAGGCGCCGCTCAGTCCGCCGGTGACGAGGCGGGCACCGAACTGGACCGGAACCTTGCGGCTGGGCGTCGTCGGTAGCTGGTCGGTAACGAGTTCGCCGAGGGCGAGGACGCCGACGATCCACGGTGTCCACGCGTAGCCCATGAAGGCCAGTGGCGTGCCGGTGAGCGCGAGGCCGCCAAAGCGCGCCGCGAACGCGACCGCCGCGGGTGCCATGAGCGCACGTAGACCGGCGACGATACCGATGAGCAGGGCGAGCAGCAGAACCATGGCGTGCACCTCTTCCTGGAAGGTGAGGGCATTAGGCACCGCCCAGGCCCATGGTGGCTAGTAGGAGCGCGCCCTGCGCGCTCCTACCATCGGGTCGGCGTCGGTTACAGCGCCGGCGTCACGCGGCGGCCGCCCTGGAAGCGGTTGGCGGGGATCGTCGCGTCCTTGCCGATGACGAGCGGCTCGCCATAGGCGTCGGCGACACGGAACGATGCGAAGCCCGTCTTCGTGCGCTGCCACTGGACGATGCGGTCTTCGGCGTCTCGCCACAGGATGTCGGCACGGCCGTCGCCGTCGTAGTCGCCGATGCCGGCGATGGTCAGACCGGCCGGTATCGCTTCCGAGCCGCGCCCGGCGATGCGGAAGCCATCCATCGTCCACCACGACAGCTGGCCGCTGGCCGCGTTCGTCCAGATCAGGTCGGTGGTGCCGTTGCCGTCGATGTCGCCGACGCCGTAGAGCGTGTCGCCGGCGGCACGATCGCCCAGCGCACGCTTCGAGAATCCACCGTGCTGGTTGGAGATCCACAGCGCCACGCCGGTCCGGTTCGTCGCCGTCCAGACGAGGTCGGTATAGCCGTCGCCGTTCACGTCGGCGAGGGTCGGCGTCGCGCCCGCGATGCCGTCGACCGGCCACGACTTGCCGACCACGATGATGTCGTTCTGGGTAGCCGGATCGAGATCGAGCGCCCACCACGCGATCCGCGAGGTCTTCGTGTCGTACCAGATCAGCTTCTGCACGCCGCTGGGGTCATGGACGCCGACGCCGAGCAGGCGGTAGTTGTCCGGAATCGGGTCGGCCACCGTGAACGTGAAGTAGCCGCCGGTGGCCGCCGACACCCAGACGTGCAGGCGGTTGTCGCTGCCGACCAGCAGCAGTTCGCCCGAATGCAGCGAAAGCGCGTCGAGGCCGGGAACGACGTCGCCGTAGGTCACGATGTCGAGGTCCGCCGGGAGCGTCTGGCCCTCGTCGAACAGGCTGACCGCGCCTTTCATCGCCACGGAGTGCAGCACGTGTCGCGTCGGATCGACGTAGGCGAAGTCGCTGTAACCATCGCCGGTGAAGAGCTGGTTCAGGGCGAGGTAGTCCGCCGGTGTCGTATAAGCGCGGCGAGCGGGAGCATTCCAGTCCACCACCGCGTCGACGAGGTTCGCGGCGTTGATGGTGCCCAGGCCGGTCGCCATGCTGTAACCGACGTTGGCCTGCCATGCGGGTACCAGCGTATTGGTCGTCGGGTCGCCGGCGCGCACGATGCCGACGACGTTGTTGAGCTTGCGGCCCGTGTCGCAGTTCGGCGATCCGGCACCGCACGGCTGCACGATGTCGCCTTCGGTCACGTTGTTGAACACGCACGCCGCGCCGATCGTGGCGCCGCTGCTGGAATTGCACGCGCGCAGCGCGTCCGCGTTCGGCGACCCGACCGTGCCGTACTGGCGTGCGGCGACGCCGTACAGCGCCGGCAGCATGTTGCCGTTGCGGCCGCCCGAGGCCTGATTGATCAGCGCCTGCACGCCCGCCATGGCCGGCGCGGCGAACGACGTACCGCCTGCCGAGTTGGCGAACACCGCGTTGGGTTTGCCGAAGTTGCAGCCCGTGCCACCGTTGGCGGCGTCGGACATGCAGAACACGAGCGCATGGCCGTACAGGCCATTGCCGGCGAACAGCGAGACGTCGGGCAGCGTGCGCGACGCGTGGTTCGTCGATCCGGCGATGCCGATCTGCGCGACCGGCTGCCCGTGCGTGATGCTGGCGCCGCCACCGGCGCCAGCGACGAGGGTGTAGCTGGCGCCGGGGCCGTACTCGTCGTTGCACGCCGTCACGCCGTCCTCGTAGCCCAGCAGCGTGTAGAGATGGCTGCTGGCGCACGTGTTGTTCCAGGTCATCTCCGGGATATAGCTGATCGCGGACTGGTAGTACGGGAGGTTGGACGACGTCCAGTACCGCGACTGCTGGCCGAGATCGTCGAAGTCGGTACCGCCGACCGCGACCGCGGACGGCGACGACGCCAGGCCGTTGACCGCCGCACCCGAGGTCGACCAGAACAGCGCGCCCTGGTCGCACGCGGTGGAGCCGGCGTCGCCGGAGGCCACGAAGACCGTCACGCCTTCGGCCGCGGCCGACGACCAGAGCACGTCGGCAAGGAACGCGTTGGACGGATCGGCGGATTCGCACGAGCCATAGCTCAGGTTCCAGACGGGCGGCGGCAGCTCGCCGTAGGGACCCGGCTCGAGCAGGCGCGATGCCGCCTGGAACGCGCCGAACGTGGCGCCTTCATCGGCGCACGTGGCGAGGACGATGTCGGCGTCCGGCGCGGCCGCGCCGGCCCATTGCACGTCGAGCGCGGCTTCGGCCTCGTCGCCAGCCAGGCCCGGCGCCTTGCACGCTTCGCCGCGCCAGGTGGGATGGAGGATGCTGAAGCGGCCCTGCGCATCGGGGGGAAGGAACGCCTTGCGGAAGCTGGCGACATCCTGCGGCTGCACGTCCGAACGGCCGAGCACGGCGATGGTCTGGCCGGCGCCGCGCAGCGGCTGCGAGCGTTCCCATAGCGGCTTCACGTTGTACACCTGCGCGAAGTCCGCGGGGACGAGGTTGTACGAGACGTGCGGATTCGCCGTCCCGGGCGGCACCGTGAACGACGGGCTTTCCGTCTGGGCGCCGGACCACTTGCCCGCCTTCGCGTCGAAGGTGCTCGTGCCGACCTTCGTATGCTGCGCCGTCGGGAAGAAGTCGTGCAGCGTCACGCCCTGCACCACCGTCGACAACGCCGCCGGGACCCGCGTCGCGCTGTTGGCCGCGAAGTGACGCTGGCCGTCGACGTCGTAATGGCGCAACTCCGTGCCGAAGGCCTTCGACACCGACGCGGCCGGGCCGGAGAACTCGATGCGCATCCGGTCGCTCGACACCCGCGCGACGGTCAGGCCCTGCGAGCGCAGCCACTGCTGCACGCTCTCGACGTCCTGCGGCGCGGGGCCGAAGCGCTCGCCGAGCTCCTTCGCGGTGAGCCAGTGGTGGAACTCGGGCGAGGCCGGATTCTTCTGCGCGGCGAGAAACGTGCGGAACGCCTTCTCCGTGTCGTCGTCGCGTTTGAGCAGCAGGGTGAGGTTGTCGATCGTCTGCGCCGGCGCGATCGCGCCGGCGTCGTGCCTCGCCAGGGCCGATGTGGGCGCGGTGCCGGGGAGCGCGAACGTCGATACGCTCTCGACGCGACCCGTGACGCGCGCGACGGCCTTGGGTTGCAGGGATCGCGTCGCCTGCTGCAGATCCGTCGCGGCGGACGGTAACGACAGGGCGCAGCCCGTCGTCAGGCCCGCGAGCGCGAGCCAGGTGTGGTACCTGCGTGACATCGTGATGGCTCCCTATGCGTGAGTGATGTTTGCCCACCGAGTTCCCTGCCGCAGGCTTTCCCCCCGTGCGGAATCCCGTGCGGATTCCAACGCCGTCGCCGGGCTATCAGTGCGGCAAAGCTAACCGTCGCCGCACGCGCGTAACGGGACGCGGGTCACATCTGGACGTCCAAACGCAGGGGCATCGCACGAATATGTGATCCATCATGCCATGCGTCTCCGTATGGTCCGGCGTGAGTACGCCATGGAACTGCAACAATCGGGCGGGAAGATGGCGCGCCCGCCGGGGCCTGCCGACAGGGGGCTGGCCTGGTCGCGGGTCGTTCCCCCGGATCCGTGCATGTCCAACCCATTCAACGCCGCGCTTCCCCGCCGCGCGGTCACCCTCGTCGGCGGCCTCGTCGTCGCGCTCGCCGCCGTCGCGGCGTACGCCACGCTGCATGTCCGTCATCCCGGCGCGGAAACCGCCGGCGCCACGACGTCGAGCCCGTCGTCCTCCGACGCCGGGCAATCGGGTGTCGACATCCTCCTGGGGCTGGCGCGAGACGCCACGCGCGAGGGTCGCCTCGTCGCCCCGCAGGGTAACAACGCGTACGAGTACTACCTCAGCGTCGTGCAGCTGGAGCCGGAGAACGCCACGGCGCTCGACGCCCTTCGCGAGACGCTGCCTTTCGCGTCGCAGGAGATCGAACGGCTGATCAACCGCCGCGAGCTCGAAGAGGCCCGCCGGGAAATCGCGCTTCTGCGCGACTTCGACCCGACCAACTACACCTTGATCATTCTTGGCGCCAAGCTCGATGCGCAGCAGCAGGTCGTCACCGCCGAGGACGAGGCGAAGGCCGAGCAGATCCGCCGCCGCAACGGGTAGCTGTCCCGGGAGCGGCCCGCGATCCGCAACAGGGCCGGTTGCCTCGGGGCGAGAAGCTGTCGCGGCCGGGTCCGCTCCCACCGGATCACGCTACGATAGCGGCCCAACCCCAGGGCAAGGAGCCTCACCCATGAACCGTCACATCCGACTCTTCCTCGCCGCCGGCCTCGGCATCGCCACCCTGAGCGCCTGCCAGACCGCGCCGGCCGGCCAGCCGAAGCCCGTCTCCGGATTCGTCACCGACATGAAGGCCTTCGACGCCTTCATCGCCACGAAGCCGACGCCCGAGCAGTTCCATGCCGCCTACCCCGACGTCCTCCTGGTCACCCCGGACATGATGACGACGCGCGAGATGCGCCAGAACAACAGCCGCTATTTCCCGAAGCTCGACGCCGAAGGCCGCATCGTCGGCGGGTCGTTCCAGTAAACGCCGGGGTCATGGCGCCGGCGTTTACACTAGGCGCCATGACCCACTCCATCCGACCCTTCAAGGGCATCCTCCCGCGCCTCGGCGCCCGTGTGTACGTCGATCCGGCCGCGACCGTCATCGGTGACGTCGAGCTGGGCGACGACGCGTCGATCTGGCCCGGCGCCGTCGCCCGCGGCGACGTCCACCACATCCGCATCGGCGCCCGCAGCAATCTGCAGGATGGCGCGATCATCCACGTCACCCACGACGGCCCGTACACGCCCGGCGGCTTCCCGACCCTCATCGGCGAGGACGTCACCATCGGGCACGGCGCGGTGATCCACGCCTGCACGATCGAGGATGGCTGTCTCATCGGCATGCACGCCACGGTGCTCGACGGCGCGGTGGTGAAGAAGAACGGCTTCGTGGGCGCGGGCGCGCTGATTCCGCCCGGCAAGGTGGTCGGCGAGCGCGAGCTGTGGCTTGGCAACCCGGCGAAGATGGTCCGGGTGCTCTCGGACGCGCAGGTGGAGCAGCTCTATTACTCCGCGGCGAACTACGTGCGGCTCAAGGACGACTACCTCGCCTGACGCCCGCCGGTAGGAGCGGACCTGGCCGCGATGCTGTGGGAGGTCCGCTCCAACGGCCCCATGACACACCGCCGCTTGATTTGGGCGGCCCGGGACACCACGCTGACCGCCTGACAGGAGATCCGCGATGGACACCAGCACGAACCCCCTTCTCGACCCCAACGGCCTGCCCGCGTTCTCGGCCATCCGTCCGGAACACGTCGAGCCTGCCATCGACGCGCTGATCGCCGAACAGCGTGCCGCCATCGACGCGATCGCCGCGCCGGACGCCATCCGCGACTTCGACCACGTGATCCTGGCCCAGGAGCGGCTCGACCAGACGCTGTCCCACGCCTGGTCGCCGGTCAGCCACCTGCATTCGGTGGCCGATACCCCGGCCCTGCGCAAGGCGCACGGCGCCGCCGAAGAAAAGCTCACCGACCATGGGATCGAGGTCGGACAGAACCGCGAGCTCTACGCGGCCGTCCAGGCCGTGGCCGACCGCCCGGATTTCGCCGGGCTTCCTGTCGCCGGCCGCGCGGCGGTCGAGCACGCGCTGCGCGACTTCCGGCTTTCGGGCGTGGCGCTCGACGAACCGGCCCGTACGCGCTTCCGCGAGATCGGCGTGGCGCTGTCCAAGCTGACGACCGAGTTCTCGAACGCCGTGCTCGACGCCTCCGAGGCGTGGCACATGCACATCACCGACGAGCGCGACCTCGCCGGCATCCCCGCCTCCGGCCGCGCCGTGCTGCGCGAATACGCGCGCGAGATGAAACTGGACGGGTATCTGGTCACGCTCAAGCAGCCCAGCGTGCAGGCCGTGCTGACCTATGCCGAAAAGCGCGAGCTGCGCGAGGCGGTCTACTACGCCTACCAGACGCGCGCTTCCGACCAGGGCCCCGACAAGGGCAAGTTCGACAACAGCGAGCGGATCGAGCAGATCTTGGCGCTTCGCCACGAGGCCGCGCAGCTGCTCGGCTTCGCCAACGCCGCCGAGGAATCGCTGGCGACCAAGATGGCGGCCTCGCCCCAGGTGGTGCTCGACTTCCTGCGCGACCTCGCCGCGCGCGCGAAGCCCGTGGCGAAGAAGGAACTGGAAGAGCTGCGCCATTTCGCCAGTGAGCAGCTGAAGATCGACAACCTGGAGCCCTGGGACGTCGGTTTCGCCGCGGAGCGCCTGCGCCAGCAGAAGTACGCGCTCGACGAGGAGCAGATCAAGCCGTATTTCCCGGCATCCGCGGCGATCGACGGCCTGTTCATGGTGGTCGAGCGCCTGTACGGCGTGCGCTTCGTGCCGCGCGACGATGTCGACACCTGGCACAAGGACGTCAAGTACTACGACGTCGTCAACGCCGATGGCAGCGTCTTCGCCGGTGCCTACCTCGACATGTACGCCCGCTCGGGCAAGCGCGGCGGCGCCTGGATGGACGTGTGCGCCTCGCGATTCCGCGACGGCGAGCACCTCCAGCTGCCGATCGCGTTCCTTACCTGCAACTTCCCCCCGCCGACCGCGGACACACCGGCGTTGCTCACGCACGACGACGTGCTGACGCTGTTCCACGAGTTCGGGCACGGCCTGCATCACATGCTGACCGAGGTCGACATCCCGTCCGTCGGTGGCATCGACGGCGTGGAATGGGACGCGGTGGAGCTGCCCAGCCAGTTCATGGAGAACTTCGCGTGGGACCGCCAGGCCCTGCGCGAATTCGCACGGCATTACGAAACCGGCGAGCCGCTGCCCGACGATCTCTACGACCGCATGGTCGCCGCGCGTCACTTCCACGCCGGCCTGTTCCTCGTCCGCCAGCTGGAGTTCGGTCTCTTCGACTTCCGCCTGCACCTGGAGTACGACCCGGAGCGCGGAGCCCGTCCGCTCGACGTGCTCGAGCAGGTTCGCCACGAGGTGGCCGTGATGCATCCGCCGGCCTGGCAGCGTTTCCCGCATGCGTTCACGCACATCTTCGCGGGCGGTTATTCGGCCGGTTACTACAGCTACCTCTGGGCCGAGGTGCTCTCGGCCGACGCCTTCGAGGCGTTCGAGGAAGCCGGCGTGCTGGACCGCGCGACGGGCGAGCGCTTCCGTCGCGAGGTGCTGGCGGTGGGCGCGACGCGCCCGGCGCTGGCCTCGTTCACGGCGTTCCGCGGCCGCGGACCCGAGCCGGACGCCCTGCTCAAGAGCTACGGCCTCGCCTGAGGCACCGCCGCGCGGCTCCGGCAAGCCGCGCGGCTTCCTTTACAATGGCGCGATGAAGATCGCGTCGTGGAACGTCAATTCCCTCAAGGTTCGCCTCCCCCACCTGCAGCAGTGGCTCACGGAGGCGCAGCCCGACATCGTCGCGCTGCAGGAAACCAAGCTCACCGACGACAAATTCCCCGTCGACGAGATCGCCGCCATGGGTTACCGCTCGGTGTATTCCGGGCAGAAGACCTATAACGGCGTGGCCATCCTGGCGAAGGACGAGCCCACCGATGCCGTCACCGACATCGAGGGCCTGGACGATCCGCAGCGGCGCATCCTCGCCGCCACGGTCGGGGACATCCGCGTGGTGAACCTCTACGTCGTCAACGGCAAGGCGCTGGGCGACGAGAAGTACACGTACAAGCTGCACTGGCTGGCGAAGGTCCGCGACTTCCTCGAACAGGAGCGGGCACGTCACGAGAAGCTCGTGGTGCTGGGCGACTTCAACATCTGCCGCGACGACCGCGACGTCTACGACCCGGTGGCCTGGGGCGAGGACATCTTCTGCTCCCCGCCGGAGCGCGCGGCGCTGCAGGCCCTGCTGGATGTCGGCCTTCATGACAGTTTCCGGCTTTTCACCGAAGATGCCGGCCTTTTCAGCTGGTGGGACTACCGCCAGGCGGCGTTCCGCCGCAACATGGGCCTGCGGATCGACCTCATCTTGATCAGCGATGCGCTCAAATCCGTGGCGACGTCGTCCATCATCGACAAGGCGCCGCGCAAGTGGGAACAGCCGTCCGACCACGCGCCCGTCGCGCTGGAGTTGAACCTTTGAATACACCGAAGTCCGAATGGCCGAGCTCCCTCGACGACAGGGAACTCGAAGAACTCGACACCTTCCTGCGCGCGCATGGCGGTGACGGCGCCCTCATGCTCGACGGCGTGCATGGGCTGCTCTCGGCGATAGCGATCGGTCCGCTCGAGGTCAAGCCCGAGGAATGGCTGCACGAAGTGCTGCACGACGCGTTCGACGACGAGGACGAGGGCAACCGCGTGCTCGCCCTGCTCGCCAAGCTCAACGATTCGATCAGCGCCGAGCTGGACGTCGACGCCTACGAGCCGATCCTGGGCGAGATCGATACCGAGGAAGGCCCGCTGCTGTCGGCCGCCGGCTGGTGCGAGGGTTTCAGCCGTGGCATCGACATGCGTGCCGGCCTGTGGGAAACCCGGCTGGCCGAGGATCCGGGCCTGATGCAGCTGCTCGGCCCGATCATGGCGCTCGCGGTCGACGAAGGCGTGCTCCAGGCCGACGCCGAGTTCGAGAAGCTCACCGACGACGAATACGACGAATGCCTCGGGCAGCTGCCGGAAGTGCTCAACCAGGTCGGCAACTACTGGCGAGAGAATCCGCCGAACGAGGACGAACTCAAGGCGCTTGCGCGTCCGCGCGTCGAAGGCGAGGACGGCCCGCCGAGACAGCGGTCGGGGCATTGGGTGCATTGACGCCGCGGCGTCGCCCGCACCGGCTCGCCGCATAGGGCGGAAACGCATCGTTCACCGGTGGGAGCTTCTCTGGCGGCGGCGAAAGCGGCATCTTGGGTGCCTACCACGGAGCCCACCATGACCACTCATCGTCACATCGTCCGCCGCGTCGCCGGCATGGACACCGCCGACGGCGCGGGCGTGAAGCTCAAGCGCGTGATCGGCCAGCCTGCCCTCGACATGCTGGATCCGTTCCTCCTGCTCGACGAATTCCGCTCCGATCAGGCAGGCGACTACATCGAAGGCTTCCCGGAGCATCCGCATCGCGGTTTCGAGACCGTGACGTACATGCTCGCCGGGCGCATGCGTCACGGCGACAACCACGGCAACACGGGCGATCTCGGTCCGGGCAGCGTGCAGTGGATGACCGCCGGCCGCGGCATCCTGCATTCCGAGATGCCGCAGCAGGAAGAGGGCCTCATGTGGGGCTTCCAGCTGTGGGTGAACCTGCCGGCCGCCGACAAGATGGTCGAGCCGCGTTACCAGGACATCGCGCCTTCGGCGATCCCCGTCGTGCATCCCGCCGAAGGCGTCACGGTGCGCATCGTGGCCGGTGAACTCGCCGGCGAGACGGGTCCTGTCAGCGGCATCAGCACGGCGCCGGTGTACCTCGATATCTCGCTCGAGCCCGGTGCGCGATTCGAGCTGGACGTCCCGGAAGACCACAGCGCCTTCGCATACGTCTTCGAAGGCCAGGCCGTGCGCATCGGGGGCGAAGCCGTCGCCCGCAGCGAGCTGGCGGTGCTGTCGAGAGGCCCGAAGGTGGAATTCGTCGCCGATGGCCACAGCCGCGCGCTGTTCGTCGCCGGCCGGCCGCTGAAGGAACCCGTCGCCCGCTACGGCCCGTTCGTGATGAACACACCGGCGCAGATCCACGAGGCGATCGCGGATTTCCGCGCGGGCAAGTTCTGACGTTGATCGCGAGGTTGCCACTCGCGCCACCCGGCGCGTAACCTGAACGGCATGTCCAGACAAAAACATGCGTTCCTCTTCGATCTCGACGGCACGCTCGTCGACAGCGTCTACCAGCACGTCCTCGCCTGGAAAGAGTCGCTCGACATGGAGGGCATCGACCTTTCCGTGTGGCGGATCCATCGCAAGATCGGGATGAGCGGTGGCCTGTTCACCGACATCCTGCTCCGCGAGACGAACACCGAGATCACGCCGGAGCGCATCGACCGCCTGCGCCGCAACCACGCCGCGGCGTACGGACGCCTCGCGGAAGCGGGCGCCGTGAAGCCGCTGCCCGGCGCGGTCGCGCTGCTGAAATGGCTCACCGACGCGAACATCCCCTGGGCGATCGCCACGTCGGGGCGCATGGAGACCGCGGCGCACAACATCGCCGCCCTCGGCGTCGATCCGAACAAGGTCCCGGTGGTGACCCGGGACCAGGTCCGCCACGCCAAGCCCGACCCGGATCTCTTCGTGACGGCCGCGGAGCGGCTCGGCACCGACATCCGCGACGCCATGGTCATCGGCGACGCCATATGGGACATGCTGGCCGCGCAGCGCGCCCGCGCCCTGGGCATCGGCCTGCTGTCCGGCGGCTATGGGGAGAACGAACTCGAGCGCGCGGGTGCGTACCGTGTCTTCGAGGATCCCGCCGACCTGCTGCGCCACATCGACGAGGTCGCCGCCCGAAGCTGAACGAAGGTAGGAAGTTCCCTACGCCGTTTAGGGAAGGGTCTGGGTGGGCTTCGTAGCATCGCAGGCCTACGCATTCGCAAGGATTTCATTGGCCATGCGCCTCCTGCTCACGATCGTCCCCCTCGCGACCGCCTTCATCATCGCCGCCTGCACGCATTCGGAGCCGACCGCTCCCGCGGCGGACACGGCCCCCGCGGCCGCGACGACGGCCGCTTCGCCCGCGCCGGGCAAGACCGCCCCGGCTAATCCCGCGTTGGGATCGGCCGAGTGGCTTGCGTGGGTGGACAAGACCCTGGCGGTCAGCGACGACGGGCATGGCCCGCAGCCGGGGACGGCGGAGTGGAGCGCCGCGGTCAATCGGAAGCTGGGACAGGAGGCTCCGCAGGCGGCGCCGGGCTCGGCGGAATGGCAGCAGGCCGTGGACGCGCTGCTACGGACGCGAGTGGCCACGCACTGATTCGCCGGTGCGATCGGCTCCCACCCTCCGGTAGCAACTTAACCCAAGTGCGGGTGGGAGCCGATCGCATCGGCGATCCCGCGGCAGCGGGCCCGAAACCGGTGAAGCCGCGCGCCGAGGTCAGAGCGGCGCGCTGACCGACCTCTCGCCTTCCGGCACCCTCACCTCGCCCGACGGCAGCGACAGCACGACACCCCCCGGCGCCTTCACCGGCTGCGTGATCGTCAGCACCGCCTTTCCATTCACGGCCTTCAGCGTGTAACCGAAGCGTCCATACGGCGTGCGCAGGTCGCGGATGGCGACACCTTCGCCCGCGAGCCAGCCGGGCTGCACGCCAGCCGCCACGACGATGGCGCCATCCTGCGCGCGGTCGTACGCGAACATGTCGAGGGCCGACCGGACGTAATCCGAAGCGATCCACGCATGCGGCATGTCGCCGACGAAGCGCGGCTCCCGGGGATCGCGCCCCACCACTTCCGCCCACTGGTTCCACGCCGCCGGCCGGCGGTCGGCGAAGAAGAACGCGACGAGCTGGTCGAGGCGATCGCGCCACCCAAGACGAATGAAGCTCGCGATGGTCCGCAACTCGTACGGGGTGTAATCCTTCCAGGCGGTCTTGCCGTCGCGGCGAGCGACGAACTCTTGCCAGTACTTCTCGAACGTCGCATCGACGAGCGCCTTCGGCAGGCGCGACTGCTCGTCGCCCGGCGAGAGCGCGATCGTCGTCGAGGTCGCGTCGAAATCGCCGAGCTCGGCCGAGCCGGGGATGAAATCGATGCCCTTCGCCTTCACTGCCGCGGCGATCGACGCATGCACGTCGGCGCGGAACTGATCGCGCGATCCGCCGAAGGCGGAGGCGTCGCCCTGCTCGCCCAGCACCTGCGCGAGCTGCACCGCATCGTCGTAGCCCTTCAATGCCCAGAAGTCGTCCCAGTACGAATGCATCGGCTTCGCCGAGTAGCCTTCGTGACTGATCGACGCCGGCATCAGGCCATAGAGCGCGCGATCCGGACCGCCGAGGCGCGACGGCTGGCGCTCGCTCGCGCGCAACGTCTCCATGTACGCGACCGCCTTGCGAACATGCGGATAGAGCGAGGCGAGCGTGGCGCGGTCGTGCGTGTAACGCCACAGCTCGGCGACGCTGAAGATCAGCTCGCCGTGACTGTCGTTCTCGGGCACGGGATCCGAACCGCGCGCGTCGACGCAGCACGGCACCTTGCCGTTGGAGAACTGGTGCGGCGCATACCAGGTGATGAAGTCGCGCGCGACATCCTCGTGGCCCGTGCGCAGCAGGCCCTCCAGCATCATCGCGCCGTCGCGCACCCAGGTGCGCGAGTACGAACGCGTGCCTGGCTGCAGCGCCGGACCGTCACGCGACATCAGGATCTGCGCCACGCCGCTCTTCATCGTGTCGACGATGGGCTGCGCCACGGCGGGCACCGTCACGGATACACGATCAAGCTTCTCGCGCCATGCGGAAGCCACCGCATCGGCATGCGTGGCGATCCAGCGTCCGGCGTCGGCGGGCATCGCCACCGCGTCGGCGGGATTCACTGGCACGACGACACCGAGATCGACATGACCGTGCGCGGGAACGCGCACATCGTAGAGCAGCGCGCCTTGCGCGAAACCGCTAGCGTCGTGCAACGACGTCGTCGTCGGCCGCTCGCCGGCGTCGAGGCGCTCGCTCAGCGTCCGTGGCTCGTTCGCGCTGGCGACGAACGCGGTGGTGCGCTGGAGCGGCAGCAGCTTGCGCGATCCGTTCACCGTCAGCGCCTTGCCGTCGAAGGCGAGGTCTTCGATGCGGCTGATGCCGCCCGGCGCGTTGAGGAACTGCGTCGGCGGGTTGACCTGGAAAGGACGAGCCGCCAGCGCGAGCGTCACATCGCGCGGCGCGTCGCCGTCGTTGGCGACGCGATAGCCGACCACGAGCTGCGAAGCGCCTGCCTTGCCCTGCGCGAAGGCGATCGTGGTGAGCGACAGCGTGCCGGCCTGCCAGCGCACCGACGGGATCGGCAGATAGCGGTCGCGCAGGGACTGGGTCGTCGTGACATCGGCCCACGTGACGAGCTTGCCGCGCTCGATCAGGAACGGCTCGATGGAGAAGCCACCGCGCGTCACTTCGACCGCGCCGTCTTCGGAGATCAGCGCGGAGTCGCGGCTGCCGCCGTCGACGCCCACGATCGTCCAGTACGATTGCTCGCCCGAGAAACCGCGCGGATAGAGGCCACGGCGGACCGCCTTCGCCCGACCTTCGAAGACCGCGTTCGGCGTCGGTGGCTGCACCGGCACGGCCTCCGGCGGGCGCGGCACGATGCGCAGGTTGTCGAAACACACCTCGCCCTTGTTCTCGGCAGGCGCCGCCTGTGGGAAGCGCGCTGGCGCGCGAAGGGTGCTCGCGGTATCGGCCGATCCGCCCCCGCCCCCGCTCGGCTCTATGGGTGCCTCCTTGTAAATGACGAACTCCACCTCGCGCGTATGCCGCAACGTGCGGTCCTTGATCGGGCCCCACGCGTACTCCACCTGACGGCTGGTCGCATCGATGGTCTGCCAGGCGTCGGTCGGCACGAACGAAGGCTTCTGCAGCCACCACACGTTGTCGCCACTGTCGTCGATGAACTTCAGTTGCAGCGTGTTGGGCGGCATGTGCCCGCGGACGTCGAAGCTCAGCGCGAAGCCGTCCGGGAAATCGATGGGCAGTGTCCTGCGGATCGACGCGGCGCCCGAGACGCCGTTGAAGTCGTAAGCGAGGCAAATGGCCTGTCCGGTCTTGCCCGGAACCGCGCGCAGCGTCGCGCTCACGTCGTCGGTATGCGTGGCCTTCCAGCCAGCGGCCGTGTCGAAGGTGTCGAGGTCGGTGGCGCCCGCGGCGCCTGCGAACAGCAGGAGGCCGTGCAGGAAGGAAAGCGTCGATCGCATGCTCAGCCCTTCACGCTGCCCAGCAGCAGTCCTTCGAGGTAATAGCGTTGCAGCGCGAGGAACAGCACCAGCACCGGGAGGATGGTGACGACGGAACCCGCCATCATCAGCTCGCTGTCCTGCACGTGTTCGCGCGACAGCGACGCCAGCGCGATGGGTAGCGTGTAGTGCTCCTGGCCGGTCAGTGCGATCAGCGGCCACATGAAGTCGTTCCACGCGGCGAGGAACGTGAAGATCGCCAACGTGACCATGATCGGCTTCAGCAACGGCATCACGATCGTGGCGAAGATGCGGAACTCGCCGGCGCCATCGATGCGTGCCGCCTCCATCAGGTCGTCCGGAATGCCGCTGGCGTACTGGCGCACGAGGAAGATGCCGAAGATCGTGGCGAGCGCGGGCACGATCACCGCGCCATACGTGTTCACCAGGCCCATGTACTTCAGCAGCAGGAACAGCGGTAGCATCGCCACCTGCGCGGGAATCACCAGCGCACCGAGCAGCACCTGGAAGATGCGCTGGCGCCCTTTGAATTCGAGCTTGGCGAACGCGTAGCCCGCCATCAGGTTGAAGGCGAGCGAGATCAGCGTGATGGCCGTCGAGATCAGCAGGCTGTTGAAAAGATAGCGCCCCATGCCCGCGTTCATGAACAGCTGGCGGTAGTTGTCGAGCGTCGCGTTCTTCGGCAGCACGGGGGGCGGCAGCGAGCTGGCCTGGCCCTGCGGCATGAACGATACCGACACCATGTACAGCAGCGGCGCGATCGCGATGACGGCCGCGCCGATGAGCAGGCCGTTGATCAGCGCCTTGGCGACACGCGGGCTCATGCCGGCTCTCCCCGCTTCGACAGGCGAAGGATCGCGGCGGTCACCACGAACATGATCACGAACAGGATGAAGGCCACGGCCGAGGCCGAGCCGAGGTTCCACCACTTGAAGCCTTCTTCGTACATCAGGTACAGCACCGAGGTCGTGCTCTGCAGCGGGCCGCCCTCGGTCATGACGTAGGGCTCGGCGAACAGCTGGAAATAGCCGGACACCGTGAGGATGCTGACCATGACCATGGTGGGCTTCAGCATCGGCAGCGTGATGTGGCGGAACTGCGCGAACGCCGACGCGCCGTCGATGCGCGCGGCTTCGTAGAGGTCGCCCGGGATCGCCTGCAGGCCGGCCATGAAGATGATCATGTTGTACCCGAAGTTCTTCCACACGGCGAAGAGGATGATCGTCGGCATCGCCCAGTGCGGGTCGCCGAGCCAGTCCACGGTGGGGATGCCGATCGCATCGAACACGTAGTTCACGAGGCCGTACTTCGTGTTGAACAGGTAGCGCCAGATGACGGCCACGGCCACGACCGTGGTGACCACGGGCGCGAACAGCGCGGTGCGGAAAAACGGTTTGAAGCGAGCGAGCGGGGAGTTCAGCAACATGGCCGCGCCCAGCGAGGCCATCAGCGACAGCGGCACGCCCACGACCACGAAATACACGGTATGCCCGAGCGCCGACCAGAACAGCGGACGCTGCAGCAGCGTCCAGTAATTCTCCAGTGCCACGAAGCGCAGGTTGCGGATGTCCGCCAGCGCGTAGAGGTCGTAGTCGGTAACCGAGAGCACCAGCGCCGCCACGACGGGCAGCAGGAAGAACAGGCCGAGGATGATCAGCGCTGGCGTGATGAAGAGCCAGGCGGCGCGGGAGGTGGTCATGGCGTGGCCTTCTTGCCGTGGTCGAGCATCCAGCGGCGTTTTTCCAGCAGGCGGTCGGCGCGGCGGTCGATCTCTTCCGCGGCCTGGTCGATGGTGAGGTCGCCATGCGCGGCCTGCGCGGCGACGAGCTGCATCTCGGTGACGATGCGCTCCCACTCGGCGACGGGCGGCGTCGGCTTCACACGCTCGAGCTGGTAGCGGAACGCGGCGGCCTTGTCGTCGTTCTTCAGCGCGGGAATCTCCCACGACGAGCGGCGTGGCGGCATGTCGCCGAGGATCTCGTAGAAGCGCGCCTGGATCGCCGGGCGCGAAAGGAATTCGATCAGCGCCCAGGCGTCGTCCTTGTGCTGCGAGCGGCGGAAGATCACGAGGCTCGAACCGCCGGCGTTGGACGCGCCCGGGCCCGTCGGACCCGGCAGCGGCGTGGTGCCCCAGTCGCCCTGCTGCTCTTTCGGCAGCCGCTGGCGGAATTCGCCGATGTTCCACGGGCCGGAGAGATAGAACGCGAAGAAGCCCTGGCCGAACGCGGCCCACGGGTTGCCGATGCCGACGTTCGTCATCATCGGTGCCTGCTGGTCCTTGAACAGCGACACATAGAACGCGAGCGCCTTCTTGAACCCCGGGCTGCGGAAGTTGCCGTAGCGTCCGTCGTCGCGCAGCAGCGGGTCGTCCGATTGCAACGCAAGGGCGAGCAGCTGCTCGAACTCGTTGGTGGGCAGCAGCACGCCATAGGCCTTGCCCGGCGGCTGCGAGAGCTTCGCCATCATGGCGCGCCATTCGGCCCAGTCACGCGGCGGGTGGTCGTAACCGACCTTCGCCAGGAGATCCTTCCGGTAGAACAGCAGGCGCGTGTCGACGTACCAGGGCACCCCGTAGAGCCGGCCGTCGATCACGTTGGTGGCCCAGATCGCGGCGAAGTAATCCTTCGGATCCACGACCTTCGACGCGGCCACGCGCGCATCCAGTGGCTCGAGCGCGCCGAGCGCCACCATCTCGGGTATCCAGGTGTTGCCGAGCTGGGTGATGTCCGGCGTGGAATCACCGGCGTACGCCGTGAGCAGCTTCTGGTGCGCGGCGGTCAGCGGCAGCTGCTGCACTTCGACATGCAGGCCGGGATGCTCACGCTCGAACTCGGGCAGCAGCTTCGCCACCGCCTCGCCCTCGCGGCCGATCGTCCAGAACTGCAGCGTCCGCGTGCCCTCTTCCTTCTTCGCGCAGCCGGCGACGCCCGCGCCGGCGAGCGCCAGCGCGAGCGCGAAGCGAAGCGTGCGGGCGAAGCGCTTCACCACAGGTTCGCGGCCGTGTCGGCGTCGAGCCAGCCGCCGGTGAAGCCGGCGCGCTGCAGACCCTTGCGGATGTACGGGTTCTTCTTCATCACGTTCCAGACGAACTCGCTGCGGTAATTCTCGATCATCAGCACGATCGGGCCCTGGTCGATGCCGAGGTGCACGGTATCGGCCCAGCCGAAGCCCGGCACGAGGCGGCCCGTGCGCAGGTCGGTCTTCGTGTCGAACGTCAGGTTGAACGCGTCGACGAAGCCGTACTTCGTATAGATGTACTGACCGTACTTCTTCTTCATTTCTTCCAGCGCCGGGATCACGATCTCGGGCGCGAACGCGATCGAACCGCCGGCCGCGGTCGGCACGATGGTGCCGTCGTCCGAGATGTAATCGCGACCGGCGCCGCGCGCCGTGTATCCCGCGTACGTGCGTTCGCGATCACCCTGCTTGATGATCAGGCCGCCGGGGCCGTTGCTGGCCGTGAGGCCCCAGACGTTCTTGCCATAGCCCTTCCAGCCGCCCGGGTTGGCGACGGCGTAGGCCTGCTGCGAGTACGTCGCGCGGCGGCTGTTCTCGAAGTAGTCGAGGTCGTGCGCCTTGCTCCAGGCATCGCGGATGCCGCGGAAATCGACGAACGTGTGGCTGTACTGGTGACCGAACAGCGGTGCGAAGTTGAGGAACGTCTGGCCGTGGAACTCGCCCCACGTCTTGTCGTACGTCTTCGTCCAGGCCTGCCAGGCATCGTCGCCCACCGGATGCGTCGGCGAACCAAGCGCGAGCAGGTAGACGAGCATGCCTTCGTTGTAGCCCTCCCAGTCGTGCGGAATCGCCTTGCCGCCCGGCGTCCAGCCCATGTTGATCAGCGGCGCGCGGGTCTGTGCCCAGGTCCAGTCCACGCGACGGTAGATCTCGTCGGCGATGTCGCGGATCTCCTTTTCCTTCGCCGTGTCGCGGTCGTAGTAGCTCTGCGCGAACAGGATGCCGCCGAGCAACAGCGTCGTGTCGACGGTGGACACCTCGACCCAGCGGTCGAAGCGGGCGCCCGTCTGCATGTTGAGGAAGTGATAGAAGAAACCCTTGTAGCCCGTCGCGCCGTCTTCGTCGGTGTTCTGCGGCGCATCGCGGAAGAAGCGCAGCGTGGCCAGCGTGCGGTCGATCGCCTGGTCGCGCGTGATGTAGCCGCGCTCGACGCCGACGCCGTACGCGGTCAGGCCGAAGCCGACCGAAGCGATCGAGGCGAACGAATCGGTGGGGTAATGATCGGGAATCAGGCCGTTCGACGGATTCGCGCTGTCCCAGAACCACTGGAAGGTCCGCTTCTCCAGATCCGCGATCATCGGCGGCACGGTGTGCACGTCGCGGATCGCGGACGCGGTGGCGTGCTTCGGCTTCGCCGCTTCGGTCTGCGCCACGGCGAACGGGGCGACGGTGGCGAGCATGATGCCGACGGCGAGGGAGAGGCGTTTCAGGGTCTTGGCTTGCATCATCAATCGTGTCCAGTTGCGACGTAAACGTTTACGGCAAGTTAGCAAATAAAAGCCCCAAAGGGGCTCTTCGTCCACGCTAAAAGGGGCGCCCGCGGGGAGAAACGCGGGCGCCTAAGTGCGGCGCATCCGGAACGCCCGGATGCGCCAGGTGGATCAGAACTTCAGGCCGACGGTGAAGCGGGCCGTGCGCGGAAGGTAGGTAATGTTGCCCTTCTTGTTGACTGCCACCGGATGGGGATTGAGTACGCCATCCGAGCCCCAGTTCACGAGGTAGTCCGAATCGGCGTAGTTCTTCCAGTTGAAGACGTTGAGAATGTCGAAACGTGCATAGACCTTCACGTCGTCGCTGATCACGAAGTCCTTCGTCAGCTGCATGTCGATATCGCGGTAACCCCAGATGTCGCCACCCACGAGGAATTTGGAACCGCTCGGCGTCGCCGCCTTCGGCACGCAATTGGAACCATTCGGTTCGATCTGCCCGTAGCAAGCAGCCGCGTTCTTCGGCAGCGGCGTGGCGAGGGTGAGCTTGAGCGAGCCAGAGATGCCCCACGGAAGGTCGACAGCGGCAGTACCCACGAAACGATGCTTAGCCACCGCGTTCGACGTAATGAACGGGTAATCGTGGATGGTCGGCTCGTCGAACGAATAGTGCTCGTTGATGTCGCGGTTCTGCTTGGAGTGCGAGAAAGTGTACGACAGGCTCGTGCTCCATCCCGACTCGCGCGTGTACGGCTTCTGAGCGGACAGCAGAACCTGGGTCGTCCGCGTCTGGATCCCATTGTCGCCAAGGATCAGACTGCCGACGTTCGGGATCGGGTAGTCCCAGGGCTGCGAACCGTTCTGGAAGAACGCGCCGTTCGGATAGCGGTTACCGAGCGTGAAGGCAAAGCCGTCCTTGCTCAAGACGCGCGTCACGGTAGCGTCAGTCATCCACTCGCCGATCGTGTTGGACATGCCGAGGCTGTACTGATCGCTGTAAGGCGCCTTCAACTTATTGTTGAGCATATCGACCTCCTGGCCGGCGTTGCCGCCAACGAGGAAGTTCTGCAGAACGTTCTGGCCGTTGAGGAATTCCGGATTCCAGGGCACGCACGTAGCGGACGTCGTGTCGCAAGGATGGGTCGGAACGTTGAAACGTAGCGTGGTCTGCGGAAGAGCCTGCTTGGTGACTTCCGTCTGCAGGTAGTCATACAGATTGCGATCGTACGCGCGGCCCGCGCCGCCGTGGATCACATGCGCCTCGTCAGCGAAAAGATCGTACGAGAAGCCGAGACGCGGCTGCCACTGTCCCTTGAACGAATGACGGTTGTGACCGTCGCTGACGTAGTCGGCCAGATTGACGCCGCCGGCCGCGAGGGCGTCACCGTACGTGGAGCCGGGTGCCGCACCCGCGTAGGGATTGGGCGAGTTGATCGCGTCGAGGACACGCTGCGACGTGACGAAGTTATTGTAAGAAGGGTTGACTTCGTAATCCCAGCGGACGCCAAGATTCAGCGTGAGGTGGTCATTGACGGACCAGTCGTCCTGCGCGAATACACCGTACTGGCGCGCGGTGGTCTCGGCGACGCCGCTTGTCCCAGGGAGCGCCGAGGCGTAGAAGACCTGCCATGGCTGCGCCGCGACGCCGGTGGTCGGATTCACATCGTAGAAGAACTGCGGACTCTGCGCTGCGGCATCGGCTGCCTTCAGCTCGATGGACTTGAATTTGTAGCCGAGCTTCACGACGTGATCGCCGTGCCACTCGAGGTCGTTGAAGGTGAACGTATCCGACACGCTCGGACCTTCCTGGCTCTTCGTCTGCGTCGCGCGTGGGTCCGCCGAGCCCGTCGTGATGATCGTCGGGTTGTTCTGGTCGGGCTGCCAGCTGTAGGTGTAGCCGTTGCCCGCCTGGAGCGGGAAGGCGTTGATGTAAGCGTTCTCGAACGTGAAGATCAGCTCGTTGTACCAGCTGTCCCCGCTATGCGCCCACTTGAACGTGCCGCGCGTGTCGTGATTTTCGTTATTGACGCCGGCCGAGGGCGCGGTGCCCGTCCCGATGCCCGAGATCTGCGTCTCGCGACGCACCTGCGTGCTGATCTCGATACGATCTCGGTCGGTAAGCTCCCAATCGATCTTCCCGAAGTACAGCTTCTCGTCGAAATTCAGGTTCGCCGAGCCGAGCTCCGATTGCACGCTGGGCGGAAGCAGGGCCGCAACGTCTCCCGCGTAGTTCACGCTGTTCGGCACGACGGAAATCGGGGTATCGAACTTCTTCTGCTCGAAAGCGATGAAGAAGTGCATCTTGTCCTTGATGATCGGACCGCCAATCGCGAAGCCGTATTCTTTCGACTCCGAGTCGACCTTGCGGCCCGTGCTTTCCTCGATCGGCGTGCGATTGCGGAAGGCGTCGTTGGTGTACGTGCCGAACACCTCGCCGTGGAATTCATTCGTGCCGGACTTGGTTTCGGCCGTGATCGCGGCGGACGAGACCTGGTCGTATTCGGCCTTGTAGTTCGACGTGATGACCTTGTACTCGCCGATGGCGAGCTGAGGGAACGGGTTGCCCTGGCTGTTGTTCTGGCCGGAGACGCCGCCTTCCTTGACGTAGCTCTTCTGGCTGACGCCGTCGATGTAGACGTTGGTCGAGCTGGTGTTCTGGGCGCCGCCGCGAAGCGAGGTGTTTCCCTTCTGGTCGACGGAGAAAACCATGCCGGGCACGGTATCGGCGAACTCCAGGAAGTTACGCGACGCCTGCGGAATAGTCGCGATCTGGTGCAGTGAGATCGTCTGTCCGACTTCGGGCGTCTTCACTTCTTCCAGCGTGGTGGCCGCCACCGAGACGCCTTCCATCTGCGTCGCATTGGCTGCACTGGCGGCGCCCTGCGTGGTCGGCGCAGCCAGATTGAGCGTGCCTGTCGATGCAACCGTCAGCGTGACGTTCTGCTCGGTCCCTGGGCCAGCGTCGACGCGATACGTCGCGGGCGGGAGGCCATTGACCACGTACGAACCATCCGGGCCGGCGGTCACGTGTCGTGTCAGGCCCGTCTGCGAGTTGAACACGGTGATGCTGGCGCCAGGGCTTGCCTTGCCGCGGAGCGTCGCGTTCGCCGACTGGGCGATGACGGTGGCCGGCATCGAAACGGCGGCGACGGTGGCGGCGATGACGCTGACGAGCAATTTCTTTCTGAGGTGCATCGAGGCTTTCATTGTTCCCCTCTCCCAAACTCTTTCTGTGTGTTGTGTGATCCGATCCACGGACGAAACGTACGGTGGTCGACCTTGTTGTCGTTCTCGGGGTGGCTCGGGCGCCACTCTTGTCGAAGCATTCGCCCCGTATGTCTCATCCTTCCGCATGGCGGAACGGATGCATGCTGCGAAGTCCTGTCGAGCGCCGTCCTGGGAATCCAGTCCGCGGCCCGGCAAGCCGCGTGTCCGACGGGTGTCAGGCCCGCCGTCGTACCGTGTCGCTGCCGCCACACGAGGCGCGGACGACGAGTTCGGTGCCGACGACGGTGCGCGGCTCGGGGGGCGCGTCGTCGGGTGCTTCGATCATGCGGACGAGACGTTCGAGTGCCGACTCGCCCAGTTCGGCGATGCGCACGCGGACGGTGCTGAGCGGCGGCGAGACGTAGCGCGCCATGGGGATGTCGTCGAAACCGGCGACCGCGATGTCGGCGGGCGTGCGTACCTGCGCTTCGGAAAGCGCGGAGAGGCAGCCGATGGCCATCATGTCGTTCGCGGCGAAGATCGCGTCGGGGCGCGGCACCATCGCCAGCGCCTGCTTGCCGGCGTGATAGCCCGATTCTTCGGTGAAGTCGCCCGGAAGCACCACCGCGCGATCGGCGAAGCCGGCCTTGGCCATCGCCTCGCGATAGCCGCGGCAACGCTCCTGCACGTCGTGGTTCACTTCGGGGCCGTTGATGAAGGCGATGCGCTTGCGGCCGAGCGAGAGCAGATGCTCCGTCATCGCATACGCGCCGCCGAAGTCGTCAAGGTCGAGGGCAGCGTGGCGCTCCGAACGCACGTGGCTGTTGATCAGCACCGTGGGGAGCACCAGCGGAAGATTCTCGTCGAGGAACGCTTCGTCGGCATGCGGCGACATCACCAGCAGTCCGTCCACGCGGCCCTGCATCGCGCGCAGCGCGATCGCGGCCTCGGTGGCATCGCCGTGCGAGCTCGACACCAGCAGGTACAGCCCACGGGCACGCGCCGCGAGGTCGATGCCGCGGATCAGTTCGGAGAAGAACGCGCCATGCAGGTCCGGGAGTAGCGCGCCGATGGTCTGGGTCCGCCGGGTGATGAGGCTGCGGGCCGCGTTATGGGGCACGTAGCGAAGACGGGCGGCCACTTCGCGGATGCGCTTCTGCGTTTCCGCGGTCACGCCGCTGTGTCCGTTGAGCGCACGCGAGACCGAGGCCACCGACACGTTGGCCATCCTCGCGACGTCTTTGATCGTCACACTCACCAGTACACGCCCTTGAAAGCGACCCCTCCCGGGTCTCGACGGCGCGGAACGTAAACGTTTTCACAGGAGCTTGTAAAGCGTTCGAAAACAGGGGCTTGCTGCGATGCGGAACTATCTCACTCGAACTTGCAGACCACTTGATGAGAACGAGGAATTTCGCCATTACAGACAGGTGCTTGAGTGGTACGTAGCAGGATGCTGCGACGCAGCGCGTTCCCTGCACAATGCCTTCACTCAAATAAACAACTGTCATGGCAAGCACCACGTAACGGGCGTTACATTTCCGGCCCCTCAAGCATTCCGGGGTGCATCTGAGAGATGGCTCGGCTTCGCCATCGCGCAGGCTGCGATGAGCGGAGAGTTGTCGGCTCCCACCCTCGGTGCTCCGTCTCCACCGTCGCTTGGGAAAGGATGCCGCTGCGCGGCCCTGTTTGATGGCTGACGCCCCGACGCGCCCGCCCGGCCCCTGCGGGCCTTGCCCGCCCGCCGCGCTCGGTTCCGCACGTCGCACCGAGGGTGGCAGCCGACGGCTCTGTCAGACACCGGGGCGGCACGTTTCGGCGGATGCGTGCTGCTGGCGGCGGGGTCAGGCTTCCTGAAGCTCGCGCTGCGCTTCCTTCGCGGGCGCCTGCCGCGATGACCACACACTGCATGGGTCGCCTTCCACGGCACGGCGGCGCGTCGCGACGCCGAGCCAGGCGAAGCCCGCGCCCATGGCGATGGCGACGAGGTCGACGCCGAGCACCGCGTAGCGGCCTTCGGCCAGCGTGCGGAGCAGGCGGTCGTGGTGGACCACCACGTCGAGCACGCCGACGGCCACGCTCACGGCGGCGGTGGCGAAGAGCAGGTCGACCGCGGCTTTCGCGGGACGCCGCCAAAGCGTCCACGCGATGGCGGCCGCGAAGGCGGTGAAGCACACCGGCTGCACGATCGCGGTCGGTTCGGCGCCGAACAGCGGACCGACGAGGTTGCCGAGGAACGTGGTCGAAATCGCGAAGCATGCGCCGATACACACGCCGACCGTGGCGGTGGCCATCGCGCGCACCTTCATCGGCTGTTCCGCGCTGCGCCGTTTGCGGCGCGACTCGATGTACAGCAGGTTGCCCGAGTAGAACAGGAACGCGCCCGCGAGGCCGAGCAGGAAGTAAAGCCAGCGCAGCGAGAGGCTGCCGAACGTGCCGAAGTGCAGGCCGAAGATCGCGGAATACGTCGCGTGGTTCGCGTCGCGCGCGCCCGTCAGCTGCACGTCGATTACGTGGCCGTCGATGGCATCGAGCGCGACGGCGCCGTATTCGCCGAGGGTCTTCGCGGAGGTGCCGCGCACTTCGGCGGTGGCGCCCTGCTGACCGTAATGCATGTAGCGCATGTAGTCGGGATCGAAATTCGCGGCACCAGCGGCGAGCGCGGCCTGGCGCGCACGCGCGCCGAGTTCCGCCGGCGAGAGCATCGGCGCGCTACCGCCCTTGCCTTGCGACGCGGGCAGCGCGCTGGTCATGCGTTCGAACGCGCCCATCACCTTGCCGTCGAACGTCAGCGTGTTGAACGCGACCAGCATCACGAGGGTGAGGCACAGCAGCGCGCCCGTGATGGCGAAGACGATGTGGAAGGGCAGGCTGAGGATGCCGATGACGTTGTGCGCGTCCTGCCAGAGGCGTTTCAGGTTGTGGCCCGGGCGCAGCGCGAACAGCTCGCGCGCCAGGTTGGGCAGGTGGATCAGCAGGCCCGTGAGCAGAGCCAGTCCGTAGACGATGCTGACGACGCCCATGAGGTAGATGCCCACCACCGGGATGCCGAGGTCGTAGTGCAGTTCGTAGACGAAGTCGGCGAGACCGTGTTCGTGGTCTTCCGAGTCGCGCGGCGCGGCTTCGCCAAGCGACTGCGTCTTCCAGTCGCCGTTCTTTTCCATCCAGTAGGCGGCGACCTCGTGCGACGGGTGGTCGGCGGGGTAGGTGACGCCGATCTGCTCGGCCGCGGCGGGATGCTTCGCGACGATGTCCGCGAGCATGGCGTGCGCGCGATCCATCGTGTCCGCGCGCGCCATCTCGGCCTTCGGCAGCGCCCACGCGTCGATCTCTTCGTGGAACATCGTCAGGGCGCCTGCATAGAAGGCGATGAACAACGCGAAACCGGCGAGGAGACCCGTCCAGGTGTGCACGGTGGTGAACGTGCGGATGGTGGAAGCTTTCATCGGTCAGAGCCCGGGCAGCGTGTGCTTGGCGAGGAACAGCGCGGCGAACGCCGCGACGTTCGCCACGGCGAGCCAGGCCCAGGCGCGGACACCGCTGCGGAAGAGATACGTGGCGGCCATGATGCCGATCCACAGGGGAAAGAACGCCACCATCATCGGGATGAAGACGGATTCGCTCGAATGCGGCCACACCCAGATGACGAAGGAGATGAGGGCCATCGACAGGGGCAGCCCGAGCAGGATGCCGGCGAAGGTCTTGCCCAGCATCAGCGCGTCTTCCGGGCGGTGGCGGGGCGGAACAGCCAGGTGATGTAGGGCAACGCCACGGCGCTGAACATCAGGGCGGTCGCCGCGGCGAAGATCCCCGGCAACGACGTCTCGCCGGCGATCCAGGCGATCAGCGCCACGACGGCGAAGACGGCCGCTCCGATCCGCCCCCCAGGACCGATGGGCCGCGCGAGAAGCCGCTGGTTGCGCGAGCAGAGATAGGCGAGCGCCATGGCGATGAAAGCCGCCAGACAACCGAGGATGTTCATGGGACGCGCCGGGCAGGTGACTGATTGATAATTATTATCATTCGCGCCGGACGGGTCAAACGGCCGCGGGCTGGCGTGTGCTGCGCGGCGGCACCCTCGGTCGCTCCCCTGAGAAAAACCTTGGACCGGTGAGCAGAATTTGCCCACTGCTCAAGTTTTGACCAACCCGACCGCTAACTGAACATCGGGGTTTGGTAAAACTGGCGTTAACCGCCATCGTTAAATTAGAATTAACACCCCACCGATCATCGCGATGCGGCGTCTCGCTACGCGGTGCGACAGGAAAAGCCAATAACACGTTGATGTAGCAGCCATGTTGACCACCGCCCTCATCGTCACGACTCTCGTTGCCTTCGCTCTCGCGGCGGTGTCGGTCCGGCGTATTCCCGAGGGCACGGTCTACAGCGTTCGCCGCCTGGGCCGTTCGCCGGCGCTGCTCGGCGCCGGCACGCACGTCGTGCTGCCCGTCATCGACCGTGTCGCGCACAAGATCGACCTTGGGGGCCAGGTGCTGCGTTTCGACGGCGGCACCGTCTACTGGCAGGTGCTGGAGCCGGAAGTGGCCGACGAGGTGATCGACGAAGCGCCGGAGCTCATCCGCACCAACGTCGTCGCCGCTCTGCGCGACGCGAGCACCGGCCACACGGCGGACCGCCGTGCCGTCGGCACCCAGCTCAAGCACGCGGTGAACGGTTCGCTCCGCGCTCGCGGCATGCTGGTCACCCGCGTCGAGCTCGACGCCGCCTGATCGTCGCGCTGGCGCCATCGCGCTGGCGCTTCCATACTTTGCGACCCTCGCCCCTCCCTGGTGCCGCATGACCGCGCGCGACGTTCTGCAAGCCCAACTCGAACGCGGCATCGCCAGCCTCGGCGTGTCGCTGCCGGCCGACGCCGTCGGGCGCCTGCTCGATTATCGCGAGCTGCTGGAGCGCTGGAACGCGGCCTACAACCTCACGGCGATCCGCAACGACGAGGAAATGATCGCGCGCCACCTCGTGGACTCGCTGGCGATCCTTCCCTACGTGCACGGCCGCAGCCTGGCCGACCTCGGCACCGGCCCGGGCCTGCCGGGCATCCCCATCGCGATCGCCGAGCCGGCGCGCGAGGTGCTCATGGTCGATTCCAACGGGAAGAAGGTCCGCTTCCTGCGCGAGGCGATCCGCTCGCTGAAGCTGACCAACGGCCGCGCGCTGCAGAGCCGGGTCGAGGACGTCGAAGGCACCTTCGAATGCGTCACGGCGCGTGCCTTCGCCACGCTCGCCGACATGCTTCGCTGGGGCGGCCACCTGCTCGCGCCGAACGGCACCTGGCTCGCGATGAAGGGCAAGCACCCGGCCGACGAGCTGGGCGGCGTACCGGACGGCTTCCGCGTCGAGGCGATCCACGTGCTGAAGGTTCCCGGGGTCGATGGCGAGCGCCACCTGGTGGTCATCCGGCGGAGCTGACGCGCCCACGGCAGCGGCCATCGCGCGGCGATGCTACGCTAGCGCCCTTTCCGCGCACGGCAGCTACCGGTACCCCATGGCCCGCATCCTCGCAGTCGCCAACCAGAAGGGCGGCGTCGGCAAGACCACCACCTCCGTCAACCTCGCCGCGGCCCTCGCCGCCGCGAAGCGCAAGGTGCTGCTCGTCGACTTCGATCCGCAGGGCAACGCCACCATGGCGTCGGGCGTGGACAAGTACAACACCAAGCCGAACGGCTGCGAGGTTCTGCTCGACGAGGCCGCCATCGCGGACGTGCTGGTGCGTACCGAGGCCGGCTACGACCTGCTCCCGGGCAACGGCGACCTGACGGCCGCCGAGCTGAAGCTGATGGACGCCATGGCCCGCGAGCAGCGCCTGAAGGAGCAGCTCGCGCGCGTCGCGGATCGCTACGACACGATCCTGATCGACTGCCCGCCCTCGCTGCACCTCCTGACGCTGAACGCGCTGACGGCCGCCGATGGCGTGCTGATCCCGGTGCAGTGCGAGTACTTCGCGCTCGAAGGGCTGTCCAGCCTGCTCGACACGATCGAAGCCGTGCGCCAGCGCCTGAACCCGAAGCTCGAGGTCGAAGGCCTGCTGCGCACCATGTACGACGTGCGCAACAACCTCGGCAACGAGGTATCCGCCCAGCTCACGCAGCATTTCGGCGAGAAGGTCCTGCGTTCGATCATTCCGCGCAACGTCCGCCTCGCCGAGGCGCCGAGCCACGGCCAGCCGATCCATCTCTACGACCGCGGTTCGCGCGGCGCCATCGCCTACATCGGCCTTGCCGGCGAGATCATCCGCCGCGAGCGCGCGCTGGCGACGCAGGGCGCGGCCGATACCGCGACCGACATCGACGAAGCCGCGCCGGACCCGTCCGGCGCCGCCCCGACGATCTCTTAAGGAGCTCCCATGGCAGCAGCGAAGAAACGTGGACTCGGCCGAGGCCTCGACGCCCTTCTGGGCGGTGGCGCGGGGCCCGATGCCCCGCCGTCGATCGTCGAGCAGGAAGGCGAGCTGCGCACGCTGCCGATCCACCACATCCAGGCCGGCAAGTACCAGCCGCGCCGCCACTGGAACGATGAAGCCCTCGACGAACTCGCGGCCTCCATCAAGGCGCAGGGTCTGATCCAGCCGGTCGTCGTCCGCGCCATCGGCAAGAACAGCTACGAGCTGATCGCCGGCGAGCGCCGCTGGCGCGCCGCGCAGCGCGCTTCCATGAGCGAGATCCCCGCGCTGGTGAAGGACGTGCCCGAGCAGTCCGTGCTGGCCATGGCGCTGATCGAGAACATCCAGCGCCAGGAACTCACGCCGCTCGAGGAGGCCCAGGCCCTGCAGCGCCTGATCGACGAGTTCGACCTGACGCACCAGCAGGCCGCCGACGCCGTCGGCCGCTCGCGCGCGGCCGTGTCCAACCTGCTCCGCCTGATGGAGCTGCCGGCCTCCATCAAGCAGCTCCTCGACGAGAGCAAGCTGGAGATGGGTCACGCCCGCGCCCTGCTCACGCTGCCGTCCACCATCGCCGAGCCGCTGGCGCTCGAAGCCGCCCGTCACGGCTGGACGGTGCGCGAGCTGGAGGAAGCGGCCCGCAAGGCGCAGCTCGAACCCAAGGGCAAGGCGAAGGCGGCGCCCGTGGATCCGAACATCGCCAACCTCGAGCGTGAGCTCGCCGAGCGCTTCGCCGCCCGGGTGGAGGTCGCGCACGGCCGCGGCGGCAAGGGCAAGCTGGTGATCCACTATCACAGCCTCGACGAGCTGGACGGCATCCTTTCGAAGGTCCGCTGAGGACACGGTGTAAGGAACGGGCCATGGCGCCGGTCAAGAAGGGTGTGAATCCCAGGCAGCGCCAATACGAAGCCATGGTGCGCGCCCTGTCGGCCGACCTTTACCGGTACGCCTACTGGTTGTCGCGCTCCGAAGCCACAGCTCAGGACCTCGTCCAGGAGACGTTCCTGCGCGCGTGGAAGAATCTCGATTCCCTGCGCGACGCCGAGTCGGCGAAGCCCTGGCTGTTCACGATCCTGCGCCGCGAACACGCGCGCCTGTACGAGCGCAAGCGTTTCGAGACCGTGGAACTCGACGACACCGTGGCCGAGGACGCGCCCTTCGCCAGCCCCGAACGCAGCGGTGACGCCGCGCAGGTGCGCGACGCCATCCTCAGGCTCCCGGAGAAATACCGCGACCCGCTCGCCATGCAGGTGCTCGGCGGGATGACCGGCGACGAGATCGCCGAACGCACGGGCCAGCAGCCCGGTGCGGTGATGACCCAGTTGTTCCGTGCACGGCAGCGCCTGAAGGACCTGCTCGGCGGACGCGCCGTGGCCGAAGGGGGCCGGAAATGAACTGCCTCGACTTCCGCCGCCGCATCGGCGCCGAGCCTCGCTCGCGCGATCCCGAGCTCCTCGCCCACCGCGATGCCTGCCGTGACGGGTGCGGCGCGTTCTGGCAGCGCGCCCAGCGTTTCGAGGACGACATCGAGGCGGCCATGGCCGTGCCGGTGCCCGACGGTCTCGCCGATCGGATCCTGCTGGCGCAGGCGACGAGCGAGCGTCGTAGCCAGGTGGTCCGCCGTCGCGGCTGGCTCGCCATGGCCGCGTCGCTGATCATCGCCTTCATGGGCGCGGGCATGTACTGGCGCCACGCGGACCTGAACTCGCTGCCGGCGCTCGCGGTCGCCCACATGCCGGGCGAACTCGACGCGCTGGACCTCACGCGGCCGATGACCGACGCCCAGGTCGACGCGGGCTTCGAAGGCCGCGGCGCTCGCCTGAAGGGGCCCGCCCCGGCGGGCGTGACGTACGTGCACGACTGCTGGGTGGGTCCGTACCGCGCCGTGCACCTCGTCACCCGGATGAACGACGAACCCGTCGTCGCGCTCTACATGCCCGGGACCATGACCGCCGGCGACTCCGATTTCCACCGCGACGGGTGGGACGGCCGCGAGATGGCCCTGAGCGGCGGCACGCTGGTCGTGCTGGCGCAGGGCGCCAGCCGGCGCACCATGGACGCCGTGGCGCGCGGCTGGCGCGATGCCATCGAGGGGCAGCAGGCGCCGAGCGTCGGCCGGATCTGAACGGTGCCGGGCGCGGGGGTCCGTTCGGACGCCGCTTGGGCGATAATGCCGCCCCGAATCCCGCCGCCACCGGAACCGCGATGACCGATCTCGCCGTGGTCGTGCCCGTCTTCAACGAGCGCGACAACATCCCGCCCCTCCTCGCCGAGATCGCCTCGGCCCTGCGTGGCCGGATCGACTTCGAAATCATCTACGTCGACGACGACAGCACCGACGACAGCGTCGCTGTGCTGAGCGCGGCACGGGCGCAGTATCCCGAGCTGCGGATCGTCCGCCACATCACGCGCAGCGGCCAGAGCACGGCCGTGTGGAACGGCGTGCGTGCCGCGCGCGCCCCGTGGATCGCCACGCTGGACGGCGACGGCCAGAACGATCCCGCGGACATCCCCAAGCTGCTCGCCGCCCGCAAGGACGCCGCGCCGGAGCTGAAGCTCTTCGCCGGCTGGCGCGTGACACGCCGCGACAGCTTCAACAAGCGCATCTCGTCGAAGATCGCCAACGCGGTGCGCTCGCGCATGCTCCAGGACGACACGCCGGACACGGGCTGCGGCCTCAAGCTGTTCGAGCGCGAGACGTTCCTGCGCCTGCCCTACTTCGATCACATGCACCGCTACCTGCCGGCGCTGGTCAAGCGCGCGGGCTTCGCCAGCATGAGCGTGCCGGTCGGCCATCGTCCGCGCACGGCCGGCACGTCGAAGTACGGCATGCTCGACCGCCTCTGGGTCGGCCTCGCCGACCTGCGCGGCGTGGCATGGCTGATGCGCCGCGCCAAGGTCACGCGCACCGAAGAGATCTGACCAGGCCGCGACAGCCTTTCGCCGCGGTTCCCAAGGTGGCGCGCCAGTTCCGGGGCACGGCCCCAAAACATGTCGCGCCCAGGTGCGCTCCCACAGGTGGAGGCCCCGAGGCGGTTGTAGGAGCGGACCTGGCCGCGACAGCTTTTCGCTTCGGTCTTCAAGGTGGCGCGCCAGCTCCCGGGCACGGCCTCAAAAGATGTCGCGCCCAGGTGCGCTCCCACAAGGAGGGGGGCGCCGAGGCGGTTGTAGGAGCGGACCTGGCCGCGACAGTTCTTCGCCCCGGTCCCCAAGGTGGCGCGCCAGCTCCGGGTCACGGCCTCAAAAGATGTCGCGCCCAGGTGCGCTCCCACAGGTGGAGGCTCCGAGGCTGTTGGAGCGGACCTGGCCGCGACAGCTCTTCGCCCCGGTCCCCAAGGTGGCGCGCCAGCTCCGGGTCACGGCCTCAAAAGATGTCGCGCCCAGGTGCGCTCCCACAGGTGGGGGCCGAGGCCGTTGTAGGAGCGGACCTGGCCGCGACAGCTTTTCGCCTCGGTCTTAAAGGTGGCGCGCCAGCTCCCAGGCACGGCCTCAAAAGATGTCGCGCCCAGGTGCGCTCCCACAGGTGGAGGGCCGAGGCTGTCGTGGGAGCGGACCCGGCCGCGACAGCTTTTCGCTTCGGTCTTCAAGGTGGCGCGCCAGCTCCGGGGCACGGCCTCAGAAGATGTCGCGCGCAGGGCGCGCTCCTGCAGCGAGCCAGGCCGCGGGATTACCGCGCCAGGGTGCGCGGCGACCAGGTGTCCAGCATCTGCGCGGTGCGCTCGCGGCCCAGTTCGATGAGCTCGCGCGCGCGGTAGAACTCGTACACCGCCGAGACGTTGCGCGGGATCTCCACCAGCAGGTCCGGCGGATACGCGGCGAGGCGCAGACGCGAGAGGTTGGCCTGCATCAGGTCCATCGACTGCGTCATCAGGTCGAAGGCGCCGGGGTCGCGGATCTTCCCTTCGCCATGCGGCAGCACCTTGCCGATGAGACGGCTGATCCTCCGCACGTACCCGGCGTCGGCGACCGCGGCGACGTCCTTTTCCGGCGATTTGCGTAGTTCGGCGGCGCCGTCGACGCTCACGGCTATCACGTAATCCGCGTCTTCGCGCATCAGCGGAAGGACGGGCAACGGGTTGAGCAGCGCGCCGTCGACGAGGCGGCGGCCCTCGTGCGCGTAGGGACGGAACAGCGTGGGAATGGCGATGGACGCGCGGATCGCGTCGAACAGCGGCCCCCGGGTCAGCCACACCTCGCGCTCGCGATCGATGTCGGTGGCCACCGCGGTGTAGGCGATGTCGAGCTCCTCGATGTTCACCTCGCCGATCAGTTCGCGCAGCGCGGCCATGATCCGGTCGCCCTTGATGAACCCGCCGCCGGAAAAGCTCCAGTCCACGAGGCGCAGCACGTCGAAGCGCGCGAGGGTCGACACCCAGTCGCGATAGATGTCGAGCTTGCCCATCGCGTAGATGCCGCCGATGAGCGCGCCCATCGACGTGCCCGCGATCGCGACGATCTCGAACCCGCGCTCCTCGAGCACCTCGATCGCGCCGATGTGCGCGAGGCCCTTCGCCGCGCCGGCGCCCAGCGCGAGAGCGACACGCGGCTTCCGTGGATCGCCGCCGGAAGCCGGCACCGCGCCGGGATCGGCGATATCGAGCTCGCTCATGCGCGTCCTGTCAGTGATGGTTGCCGTTGGCCTGGTAGCCGGACAGCGCCAGCTGCAGCAGGATCTTCATTTCCTCGCGCAGCGGCAGCGGCGAGACGATCTCGGCGTCGGGCCCGTACTTGAGCACGTCCATCAGCAGCTCGCGGGAATTCGAGTACGGCACCTTCAGCTCGTAACGGCCGTCGGGCAACCACTCGCCCTTCTGCTGCGAGTGCCAGTGCTCGTCGGCGACCCAGCGCGCCGCGTGCGACGAGAAGCGGATCGTCGCCCAGGCCTTCGGCTTGCCGGCGAAGATGCCGTAGCTGGAGGCGAGCAGTTCGTTGAGCTCCGCGTCCTCGACGTCCTTCGCCTTCGCGTCGAGCGCCTGCGGATCGGCGATCCGGTCGACAGCGAAGCTGCGCAGCGCTTCGCGATCGTGGTCCCACACATCGAGGTACCAGTTGTCGCGGTAATGCGTCAGGCGCTGCGGCGAGACGGTGCGCTTGGTGTCGGAATTGGTGGTGCGGGCCTTGTAGCGGAACGTCAGCTGGCGCCGTTCGAGCACCGCGCCGGCGACGATGCGGAACACCTGCTGGTCCATCCGGCGCGCGCCCCACGAGATCACGCGGATGCGATCGACCGGCAGCGCCTTGCCACTGCCGTGGTCGGAGAGCAGGCGCTCGATGCGGGCCTTGAACGGCGCGAGCGCGCCGGCGAGGACGCCAGGATCGGAGCGTCCGATGAGTTCGTTCAGCGCCATCAGCGCCGCGAGCTCGTCGCTGGTCAGCCACAGGCCGGGCAATTCGAAACTGTCGCCTTCGCCCGTCTCGTAGCGGAAGGACGCCTGCTCGCCCGCCACGCTCTGCACGGGTGCGCCCAGCGCGTCGCGGAGGAAGGCGACGTCGCGGTACAGCGTGGCGCGCGAGCACTCCAGCTCGTCCATCAGTCGCGAGAGGGGCACCGGGTAATGGGCCGACTTCAGCAGCCGGTGCAGGGTCAGAATGCGCTCGTAGCGGTCCATGAGGTGTCGCCGGCAGGTGGAGCTTCGGAAAGTGTGTCCGCGTGGACGTGATGCCCATATCTACGCGTCTCAAGCATGAGGTCGGCCGCGGCGCTCCGCAAGAGAAAGCGCAGCCGCGACGGGTAGGAACCCGCTGCCCTGGCTCGCGCGGTTTGCGCCGGGGGCCATAAGGCGCAAAAATGCTGCTTTGCGATTCTCCCCAAGGCCATCCCCGACCATGGTGGAACCGAACGAGGCTCGCTCCGCGGTGCTGGGCCCGATGGGCCGGCCGGACGCGGAGGGACCTGCCCGCAACCTGTTCTCCACCCCGATCGTGGTCGTCCAGACGGCCACGGCGACCGGTTATGGCCTGTGGATCGTGCTTGGCGCCGCGCTGGCCCTGGGCCTGTACGCGGACGGTCGCGGCGAGGTGCTGGCGCCCCTGGCGATCGGGCTGGTCCTCACCGGGAGCGGGCTGCTGGCGACGTGCCTGCGCCTTCCCTTCGCCCGCGACTGGCACGGCTGGAACCCGGCGCAGCGCATGATGCCCACGCTCGAAGGCATGATCGCGATGATGTCGTTCCTGCCGATGCTGGCGCTGGCCGGCCTGGCGCGGGGCGAGAACGACTTCTGGGCCACCCGCGTGGCGGGCGGCGCCCTGGCGGCGGGCAGCCTCGCCACCCTCGTCTATACGGCGCGGGCGGCGGCGCGGGAGCTTCCGCCGGCGGTGGCGACGATCGCCAACGTCTGGCCACTGGGCCGCACCGTTTCCGCGTTGTTCTCGGGCGGCCTCTGGTTCTGGGCCTGCGTCGCCTCGCAAGCCGAGACGCCCGCGCACCCGGCCGATCCCTGGCAGTTCGCGCTGCTGGCCGTGGCGCTGGCGCTGGGACTCGTCGAAGGCGTGCGCTGGCGCGCCCTGGGCCAGGTGGCCGAGGAACATGGCAGCGGCGCGGAAATCGCCACCGGCCGCGGCGCGATGGGCCTGCTGGGCTGGCGGGTGGCCGTCGCGATTCTCTCCGTCGGCCTTCCGTCGATGCTCCTGCTCTCCCATCCGGCCGGCCAGGCGCATGCGCTGGCGGCCGGTCTGGGCGCGTTAAGCTGCGTTATCGGTCAATGTCTCGAGCAGCGCCTCTTCGGGCGCGCGTACGTCCGGCTCCTTTCAGGCCGGCGTTGAATACAGACATGGCGCGGGGGCGCCGACTCGCCGCCGGGCAACCAACAGATTCCATTCCACATCCGGGTAGACGATGAAAAAACTGCTGATCGCCACGCTCGTCCTCGCCGCCATGCCGTTCGCGGCATCGGCCCAGGACGCCAACGCCAATACGAACTCCAACGCCGCGCAGAACGGCGGCTGGACAGGCTCGGGCGAATTCGGTTTCGCGTCGTCGCGCGGCAACTCGCGCTCCGAGAACGCCAACGCCAAGCTGGGCCTGAGCCAGGAAAACGAGGTGTGGAAGAACAACTTCTACCTCAACGGCCTGCGCTCGAAGGGCGAGGTCACGGTCGAGGACCAGGACGGCAACCCGGTCGACAAGTTCAGCACCACGGCGAACCGCTACGACACCGGCGCTTCGGTGGGCTACAAGTTCGATCCGCGCAGCTACATCGTGACGGCCGCGCGTTACGAACACGACGACTTCGGCGCCAACATCTGGCAGGGCATCATCTCGGTCGGCTACGGCTACATCGCGCTGAAGAACGAGCGCGCCGAGCTGTCCTTCGAAATCGGTCCCGGTTTCAAGCGCTACCAGCCCGCCAACTCGACCCGCCCGGTGCTCAATCCGGACGGCACGCCGGCGACCGACGCGCAGGGTAACGCCCTGAACGAAACCTACAAGCCGGACGCCGAGAAGGAAGTCGTCGGCCGTGGCCTGGTCAACGCGAAGTACCGCCTCACCGACAACACGGCGCTGGAAGACACGCTGCTGGTCGAAGCGGGCTCGAAGAACCAGTACTACCAGAACGACGTCGGCCTCTCCGTCAGCATGACGAAGAAGATGGCGCTCAAGGTCGGCTACCAGATCCGCTACAACAGCGACACGCAGCCGGGCACGGTCAAGACCGACAAGCTGACGACGACGAACCTCGTCTACAACTTCTGATCCGCCGGAAGGCGAGCCCCGGCGATGGCGCGTCCCGCGTCAGCGCTGGGGCTTCAGGAACGCGTCCGCGCCCTGCGCCAGCAGCATCGCGGCGACTTCGTGGCCCAGTTCCACCGGGTCGTCGGCCGCGTAGTCGGCCTGGGCGACGATCAGGTCGCCCGTGGCCGCGTTGCCGACCATGCCGTGCAGCGTGAGGCCGTGTTCGGCGACCACGCACCAGGCGCCGATCGCCACGGCGCAGCTGCCGCCCAGCTGCGCGTTCATCGCGCGCTCGGCGTTCACCGCGACGAGCGTTTCCTCGTCGTTGATCACGGCAAGAAGCTCGGCGACGCGGGCATCCTGCGCCCGCGATTCGACCGCGATCGCCCCTTGTCCGGGCGCCGGCAGCCACTCGGGGCTGGCCAGCCGCTGCGTGATCCGGTGCGACATGCCGAGGCGGTCCACGCCTGCGCAGGCGAGGATGATCGCGTCGTAATGGCCTTCGTCGAGCTTCGCGATGCGCGTGTTGATGTTGCCGCGCAGGTCGAGCAGCTGGAGGTCTGGACGCAGTGCGCGCAGCAGGGCTTGCCGGCGCAGCGACGAGGTGCCGACGCGGGCACCGTTGGGCAGGTCGGGGATGCTCGCGTGCGCGTTGCTGATGAAGGCATCGGCCGCATCGGCGCGCGGCAGGATCGCCGAAAGGATGAAGCCGGGCTCGAGTTCGGCCGGCACGTCCTTCAGCGCGTGCACGGCGATGTCCGCGCGGCCGTCCTGCATCGCGATCTCGAGTTCCTTGAGGAACAGTCCCTTGCCGCCGATCGTGGCGAGCGAGCGGTCGAGGATCTCGTCGCCACGCGTGGACAGCGGCACCAACTCCACCACGAGGCCGGGGTGCGCCTGGCGCAGTTGGGAGGCGACGTGTTCCGCCTGCCAGAGGGCGAGGGCACTCTTGCGGGTGGCGATGCGAAGCGGTGCGGTCATGACATTCCCGGCGGAGCGATCGACGAAGTCCCCTATTGTCCCGTCCGCACGGGTGCCTGTCACGTCGTGGAACGTCGGCGGGACGCCAACGAAGGGCCCGCGCCGCGTCACGCGCCGGGCATGCGCAGCAGCTGGCGAACCGCCGGGAGATTGCGGCGGCTGACCTCCGGCGTGACGTCCGTTCCCGAGAGACGCGCGAGGACGCGGCCATCGGCCAGCGTCTTCAGGCCGAGCAGGCGCGTGCGCGGCACCAGGCAGTTGCGATGCAGGCGCACGAGCCGCTCGCCGTGCGCGGTCTCCAGCTGGCGAAGCGACTCGTCGATCAGCCACATCCCGCCGCCGTGATGCACGGCGACGTATTTCTCGTCCGCCAGGAGGTAGTGCACGTCGTCGAGCGCGACGCGGACCTCGTCCGCGCCGCTGCGCGCCCGCAGCCATGCGCCGCGATCGGGCCGCGATGCCGGACGCCTCGCGTTCGCGCGGTCGAGCGCCTCGTCCAGTCGCTCCGCGCGCACGGGTTTCAGGAGGTAATCCGTGGCGCCGAGATCGAACGCGCTCAGCGCGTGCTGTTCGTAGGCGGTGCAGAACACGACCTGCGGCGGCGCGGGGAGCGTCGCGAGGCGGCGTGCCGCCGCCGTGCCGGTCAGTCCGGGCATCTCGACGTCGAGCAGCACGACATCGGGCGCGAGGCTCGCGCAGGCTTCGATCACGGCGTCCCCGTCGCCGACCTCGCCCACCACGACCACGTCCGGCCGGCGCGCCAGCAGGCCGCGCAGGCGGACGCGCGCGAGCGGCTCGTCATCGGCGATCAGGACGCGCATGCGCGGTCTCCGGCAGGAACAGGGTGACGACGAAACGGCCATCGCGCGCGGCGGCGTCCGCCGAGGCGCGTTCGCCGAAGTGCAGGCGAACGCGCTCGCGCACGTTGCGCAGGCCGTGCCCGGTACCCGGCGTCGTCGGGGTGTCGGCGAGCGGGTTGTCGATGGTGAACGTCACGCCGCCCTTCACCGTGCGCGCCGCCAGGCGGATCGTGCCGCCGCCGCGGTTGGGCTGCACGCCATGGCGGATGGCGTTCTCGACCAGCGGTTGCAGGAGCAGGCGCGGTAGCGGCAGGTCGCTCGGCACGTCGATGTCGCGTTCGACGCGCAGCCGATCGCCGAGTCGCAGCGTTTCGATCTCGAGATAGCGATCCACCAGCGCGAGTTCCTCGCCTAGCGTGCCCGGCGTCGAGGTGTCGCTGCCGAGCGCGGCGCGGAAGAGCTCGGCGAGGTTCTCGACGGTGCGTTCGGCCGCGTCCGGATCGACACGGATGAGCGTCGCCACCGCGTTCATGCTGTTGAAGAGGAAGTGCGGGCGAATGCGCGCCTGCAACGCGTCGACCTGCGCTCGCGCCGTGGCCGCGACACGTCCCTGCCACTGCGCGACGACGTAGAAATAGCGAAGCAGTCCCGCGCCGAGCAGGCCGGTCGCGAGCGTGCAGTCGCGCACGAAGCGGAAGCGCGACGGCGGACTCAGGCCGAGCTCGAGGTTGTGATCCACCCAGCTCAGCGCCGCGGCGCTCACTCCGACGGTCAGCACCAGCAGCAGCCACACCGCCGCGTACGGCCACATCCACGAGAGACGCTGCATCCACGGCCGCAGCTTGCACAGCGCCACGGTGAGCAGGATCGACAGCCAGCTGGTGAACAGGACGGCGATGCAGAAGTCGCGCAGGTCGCCGTCGTTGCCCGGCGCGAGCCACATGAGCGTGACCGTCAGGGCACCGACCACCACCAGCGCGAAAAGCACCGGCAAGCTGCAGAAATCGGGCAGCGGTGCCGATGCCGGACGGGTAGGTGCGGGCTGCTCGATGGCGGACATGCGGCGAGTATGCCGGATGCCCGGCGGCGTCGCCGCGCGATGCATCACGCGGCCGCGAAACGCTCCGTCATCCAGTCGCGGATGTCGACGATCTCGGGCAGGCTGACCTGGTGGGCCATCGGGTAGCTGTGCCAGTCGATCCGGTGACCGAGGGTTTCCAGCGCCTGCCGCGACTGCTCGCCCAGCGCGATCGGGACGATCGGATCCGCGCTGCCATGGCCCCAGAAGATCGGCGTCGCATGGTTCGCACCGCTCCGCTCGGCCTCGATCGTGTCGTGCAGCGGCAGGTAAGCGGAGAGCACCACGATGCCCGCCAGCGACTCGCGGTGGCGCAGGCCCGCGGAAAGCGCCATCGCGCCGCCTTGCGAGAACCCGGCGAGCACGATGCGCGACGCGGGCACGCCGCGTTCGACCTCGCGCGCGATCAGGGTTTCCACCTCGCCGATGGAGGCGCGGATCCCCTCGGCGTCCTGCCGGTCGGCGATGGCGAGGCCCTTGATGTCGTACCACGCGCGCATCGGCACGCCGTTGTTCACGGTCACCGGGCGCACGGGCGCATGGGGGAAGACGAAGCGGATGCCCGGCCACGACGGGTCGACGAGCTCCGGCACGATCGGCGCGAAATCGTTGCCGTCCGCGCCGAGGCCGTGCAGCCAGATGACGGACCAGGTCGGCGAAGGCTTGGTTTCGTGTTCGACGGTGGGTAGCGGCATGGCGATCATCCTTCAAGCAATGCCAGGCATGCTAGCAGGCGAGGTGGTCGGGCGAAGCGACATGGTGGGAGCGGCCCTGGCCGCGACATCTTTTTGCCGAGAGCCGCAGGTCCTGTTGCTCACGGCCTCAAGAGATGTCGCGCGCAGGGCGCGCTCCTACATCATTCGCCCAGGCCCAGCTCGGTCGCGAAGAACGTCATCGACAGGGCCTGGTTGCCCACTCGCTGGCTGAAGGGCGCGCCGATGCCGTGGCCCGCGTTCATGCGGGTGAGGAGCAGGACCGGCTGGCCGGACGTGGTGGCGTCCTGCAACGCCGCGGCGAACTTGCGCGACTGCCAGGGCGCGACGCGCGGATCGTTCGCGCCCGTGGTCAGCAGCACGGCCGGGTACTTCGTGCCCTTCTTCACGTTGTGCAGCGGCGAGTACGCGAGCGTGGCCTTCGCCTGTTCCGGATCGATCACGGTGCCGTACTCGCTGACGTTGTACGGGCCGTTGGCGAACGCGGTCTCGTGGCGCGGGACGTCGTAGATGCCGACCGAACCGACGACGGCGCGGAACTGCTGCGGATGCTGCGTGAGCGCGGCGCCCATGAGCAGTCCGCCGTTGCTGCCGCCGAGGATGCCGAGGTGTCCCGTGTCGGTCCACTTCGTGTCGATCAGGGCCTGCGACGCGGCGTAGAAATCGTCGAACACGTTCTGCTTGCGCAGCTTCTGGCCCTGTTCGTGCCACGCCTCGCCGAACTCGTTGCCGCCGCGGATGTTGGCGTAGGCCAGCACGCCGCCGCGCTCCAGCCAGGCGAGGTTCGCGCCCACGAAGCCCGGGGTGACCGGAATGCCGAAGCCGCCATAGCTGTACAGGATGGTCGGGCGCTTGCCGTTGGGCGTCGTCCCGTCCATCGCGATCACGGTGACCGGGATCTTGCTGCCGTCCTTCGAGGTGCCTTCGACGCGGGTGACGCGCAGCTTCGAATAATCGGCCGCCGGCTTCACCTCGAAGATGGTCTTGATGGCGCCCGTCGCACCATCGTACTCGGCCCAGTGCGTGGGCTGCGTCCAGCCGGCGTACGTGATCAGCGCCTTGTCCTGGCCCTTCTCCGCGGCCACGCCGCCGATCGCGATGCCGGTGGCGGGAAGCGGCACGCGGCGGACGAAGGCGGCTTTCGCGTCGTACTGGTCGGCCCACCAGTCGGGACCCGCGCTGCGGACCACGAGGAAGCCGCCGCCGAGCGCGGTGACGTGCTGGATCGCACCCTTGCCTTCCGGCAGGACGTCGACGGCCTTGCCATCGGCGCCGATGCCCACGACCTTGCCTCGCGGCGCGCCGGCGAAGGTGACCACGTAGAGGCGGTCGCCGACCCAGCTCGCCGAACGCGCATCCGCCTCGCGACCGAGCACCTTCCTGAAGCTGCCGCCGCCGTCGCGGACGAAGACCTCGGCGGGGGCGCCATCGCCTTCGTTGGCGAGCAAAGCGGTCGACCGTCCACCATTGCCTTCGAGCAGGATGTACTCGGCGACGTGCGAATACCCCTTGCCGAACACCGTCGTGTCCTTCGCCGCCGGCTGGCCGATGACGTGGTGGGCGAGGTACGCGTCGAACTCACGCAGCGGCTTGTCCTTCGTCGGCGCGTCGAAACGCGCGTAGGTCACGCCTTTCTCGTCGGCATCCCAGGCGAGCGCCTGTGGCGTCGTACCTCCGCCGGCATAGGGCAGCTCATCGGCGAGCGCCTTGCCCGTCGTGGTGTCGAGGATGTGGATGGTGGTCAGCTCGCTGCCGCCCTCGGCGGTGCCGTAGGCGAGATAACGGCCGCTCGGCGAGGGCCAGTACGCCGTGATCGCGGTGCTGCCGTCACCCTGGTTGAGGTCGACCAGCGTGCGCTTCGGGCCGTCCGGCCAGGACTGCGCGACCAGCACCGGCTGTGGCTGCGGCGGCGTGTTCTCGAAATAGAACAGCGTGCCGCCCGCGAGCGTCGGCGACGATCGCGTGGTGGAGGTGATCGCGAGTTCGCGGATGCGCGCGCTCAGTGCCTTGCCCAGCGGCATCGCGCCGATGGTCGCCTCCGTGTACGCGTTCTGCGCCTCGATCCACGTCGTAACCTCCGGTGCCGTCGGGTTCTCCAGCCAGCGGTAGGGGTCGTTCACGGCCTGGCCGGCGAGCGTTTCCGACACCACCCGCTTCGGCGTCGCCGGCGGGGTCGTCGAGGCCGCGTGGGCGCCGAAGGCGAGGAACAGGCTGGTGGCGAGAAGGCGAGGAACGATGACGCGCATGGGGAGACTCCCGGGGAGGATTCCCGAGGGTAGTAGGACCGCGCCCTGCGCGCGACCGCTTTTCGCGACGAACCCACGGCCCGCTCCCACCATGCGTCGCGCGCGCCTACCGGGTAAGCTCGCTCGTTTTCACGACGGACCGCCCGATGCGCGTACTCGCCACCGCCCTGCTGACCGTGCTCGCCGCCGCGCCCGCGCTCGCCGCGCCGCCGCCGCCGCTGGACATGGAAACGATCATGGCCGACCCGGACTGGATCGGCCCGGCGGTCGAAGACATCTACTGGAGCGTCGACGGCGGCCAGGTCTATTACTCGCAGAAGCGCGACGGCAGCCCGGTGCGCGATCTCTGGCGTGTCCCCGCGCGCGGCGGCGCGCCGGAGCGGCTCGATCCCGCCGCCGTCGCGCAAGCCGACGGTGGCAAGGCCGTGTTCGACCGCGAGCACCGGCGCGCGGCCTTCATCCGGCATGGCGATGTCTTCCTGCGCGACCTCGCCAGCGGCGCGACCGTGCAGGTGACGCGCTCGTCGGCGAAGGAGAGCGACCCGCGCTTCTCCGCCGATGGCCGCCTGCTCACCTTCCGCGCCGACAAGGACTGGTTCACCTATGCGGTGACGGGTGGGCCCGTCGCCCGGGCCGCCGAACTCGAAGAGAAGGACGATCCGAAGGCGAAGAAGCCCGATGCCCTCGCCGACGAGCAGCAGTCGCTGTTCAGCACCTTGCGTGGCCTGCGCGCGGACGAGGCGGCCATGAGCGCCGACGCGGACGCCCTCGCGGCGGCCGACCCGAACCGCGCGCCCAGGGCGTTCTGGCTCGGCAAGAACACGAGCGTCGCCGATACCTCGCTGTCGCCCGACGGCCGCTGGCTGCTCGTCGTCACGCAGGCGAAGGATGCCGACACGGGCAAGGTGGCCGACCTCACCCACTACGTGACCGACTCCGGCTACGCCGAGCCCGAGGCCACGCGCCCTTACGTCGGCCGTAACGATCCGGCGCCGCAGTCGCTGCGCCTGCTCGACCTGAAGACGCACGCGAGCTACGACCTCGACACCGGCAAGCTCCCGGGCATCGGCGAGGATCCGCTCGCCGACCTGCGTGCGAAGGCCATCGCCAGCCTGCGCAAGGAGGGCAAGGCCGATCGTGCCGATGCGCTCGCCGCGCCGAAGACGCGCCCGGTCATCGTCAACGGCGAGTACAGCCCGGGCATCGTGTGGAGCGACGACGGCCAGCGCGTCGCGGTGCAACTGCGCGCCATCGACAACAAGGATCGCTGGATCGCCACCGTCGACTTCGAACGGCACGCGCTCGTCAGCCAGCACCGCCTGACGGACACGGCGTGGATCAACTGGGACGGCAACGACTTCGGCTGGCTGCGCGACGGCCGCACGCTCTGGTACCTGAGCGAGGAATCCGGCTATGCCCACCTCTACGTGCGTGCCCCCGGCGGCAAGGCCACGGCGCTGACCGCCGGCCGCTTCGAGGTCGACCATCCGGTGCTGAGCCCGGACGGCACGCGCTTCTACGTGCGCAGCAACAAGGTCGCTCCCTACAGCTACGACATCTACAGCGTGCCGGTGCAGGGTGGGGAGCTCGCGCGCGTCACCTCGTACCAGGGCCTCGACGACTTCGCGCTCTCGCCGGACGGCCGTCAGCTGGCCGTGCTGCATTCGTCGCCGTACATCCCCTCGCAACTGGCCACCATCGGCGTCGACGGCGCCTCGCCGCGCGACCTGACCGACACCCGCAAGCCCGCGTTCAAGGCGCGCGAGTGGATCGCGCCGGCCATCGTCGGCGTGCCGTCGACGCACGGCGCGGGCACCGTCTGGGCGAAGTTCTACGGTCCCGCCGATGCGGCCGCCGCGGCGTCGCGTCCCGCCGTGATCTTCGTGCACGGCGCCGGTTACCTGCAGAACGTGCACCTGTCGTATCCGGCGTACTTCCGCGAGCAGATGTTCCACAACCTGCTCGTGCAGCGCGGCTACGTGGTGCTCGACATGGATTACCGCGCGTCGAAGGGCTACGGCCGCGACTGGCGCACGGCGATCTACCGCCAGATGGGTCACCCGGAACTCGACGACCTGCTCGACGGCAAGGCGTGGCTGGTCAGGGAGCACGGGGTGGACCCGAAGCGCGTCGGTATCTACGGCGGCAGCTACGGTGGCTTCATGACGTTGATGGCCCTGCTCCGCACGCCGGGCGAATTCGCCGCGGGCGCCGCGCTGCGCCCGGTCACGGACTGGACCAGCTACAACCACGAATACACGTCGAACATCCTCAACGATCCGCAGATCGACCCGGAAGCTTACAAGGCGAGTTCGTCGATCCAGTACGCCGACGCCCTGTCCGATCCCCTGCTCATCGAACATGGATTGATCGACGACAACGTCCTGGCGAGCGATTCGATCCGGCTTTACCAGCGCTTCATCGAGCTGCACAAGAAGAACTTCTGGATGTCGCTGTATCCGCTGGAACGGCACGGATTCGTGCACGCGGACTCCTGGTACGACGAGTACCGGCGCATCGACGAGCTGTTCCGCGAGAAGCTGGAGCCGGCGGCCACGAGGTGACATGTCGCGTGGTCGCCGGGGCCCACGGCGACCACGCACGGTCTTCGCGACCGCGCCCCCCAACGAAATTTACGCAAACGTTACGCCCCGCCCCCGCCGCGATACACCGTAAATATCGCGTAAGTCGAACAATGCGCGCCGTTATCCCCGACGGAACGCTCCCGTGGAACTCCTGTACGTCCTGCTCGTCGTCGTCCTCACGGCACTGACGATCGGCTTCCTCATGATCTGCGACCGCCTCGGTCGCCGCTGAGGAACTCGCCATGTCCATTTCCTACACGGTGGCCGCCCTCGTCGCGGTGGCGCTGACCGGTTACCTCTGCGTCGCACTGCTCAAGCCGGAGTGGTTCGAATGACCGCGAACGACGTCTTCCAGATCGGCCTGTTCCTGGCCTTGCTGCTCGCGCTGGTCAAACCGGTCGGCCAGTACATGGCGCTCGTCTTCGCCGACGAGCCCAACCGCGTCACCCGCGTCGGCGCCGGTGTCGAACGCCTGCTCTACCGCCTCGCGGGCATCCGCGCCGACGAGGACATGGGCTGGAAGCGTTACGCCATCGCCATGCTCGTGTTCAACGTCGCCGGTCTCGCGGTCGTCTACCTGCTCCAGCGCACGCAGCAGTGGCTGCCGCTGAACCCGCAGCACCTCGCCGCCGTCGCGCCCGATTCGGCCATGAACACCGCCATCAGCTTCGCCAGCAACACCAACTGGCAGGGCTACGCGGGCGAGTCGACCATGAGCTATCTCACGCAGGCGCTGGGCCTGACCGTGCAGAACTTCCTCTCGGCCGCCACCGGCATCGCCGTGCTGATCGCGATCGTGCGCGGCTTCGTGCGCCGCGGCGCCAGCACGCTGGGCAACTTCTGGGTGGACATGACCCGCGCGACGCTCTACGTCCTGCTGCCGCTGTCCGTCGTGATCGCGCTGCTGTTCGTATCACAGGGCGTCGTGCAGAACATCGCGCCCTACCTCGACGTCACGACATTGGAGCACGCCCGGCAGACGCTGCCGATGGGCCCGGTCGCTTCGCAGGAAGCCATCAAGATGCTCGGCACGAACGGCGGTGGCTTCTTCAACGCCAACTCCGCGCATCCGTTCGAGAACCCGACGCCGTTCTCCAATTTCGTCCAGATGCTGGCGATCTTCATCATTCCGGCGGCACTTTGCTACACGTTCGGCAGCATGGTCGGCGACCGCCGCCAGGGCTGGGCGATCCTCGCCACCATGCTGCTTCTTTTCGTGCCGCTGACCCTCGGCCTCGTCGCCGCCGAACAGGCCGGCAATCCGGCGTTCCACGGCCTGGCCGTCGACGCGCAGGCGAGCGCGCTGCAGGCCGGTGGCAACATGGAAGGCAAGGAGACGCGTTTCGGCATCGCCTCGTCGGGCCTGTTCGCGGCGATCACCACCGCGGCCTCGTGCGGCGCGGTGAACGCGATGCACGACTCGCTGACTCCGTTGGGCGGCCTCGTGCCGATGTGGCTCATGCAGCTGGGCGAGGTCGTCTTCGGCGGCGTCGGGTCCGGCCTGTACGGCATGCTCGCCTTCGCGGTCGTCGCGGTGTTCATCGCGGGCCTGATGGTCGGCCGCACCCCGGAATACCTCGGCAAGAAGATCGAGGCGCACGAGATGAAGATGGCGAGCCTGGCCGTCCTCATTCCCTGCGCGCTGGTGGTGATCTGCACCGCGATCGCGGTGATGGCGCCGGCTGGTGTCGCCGGCGTGGCCAACCCGGGCGCGCATGGCTTCAGCGAAATGCTTTACGCGGTGACCTCGGCGTCGAACAACAACGGCAGCGCGTTCGCCGGTCTCTCGGCCAACACGCCGTTCTGGAACGTCCTGCTCGGCATCTGCATGTTCCTGGCGCGCTTCCCGCTCGCGATCGCCATGCTAGCGATGGCCGGCTCCCTCGCCGCGAAGCGTGCCGTTCCGGTGTCCGCGGGCACGCTGCCCACGCACACGCCGCTGTTCGTCGCCCTGCTGGCGTGCGTCGTCATCGTCGTCGGCGCACTGACCTTCCTCCCGGCGCTGGCCCTCGGGCCGATCGCCGAACAACTGATGTCCGCCACGGGCCACTGATCCATGACTACGCATGCCCCCGTCGCGCGCGGCTTCGACCGTGCGCTGGTCACCCGCGCCCTGAAGGACGCGTTCCTCAAGCTCTCGCCGCGCCTGCAGTTCCGCAATCCGGTGATGTTCGTCGTGTTCGTCTGCAGCGTGCTGACCACGCTGCTCTGGGTGCAGGCCCTGGCCGGTCATGGCGAGGCGCCCGCCGGCTTCATCTTCTGGGTCAGCCTGTGGCTGTGGTTCACCCTGCTCTTCGCGAACTTCGCGGAGGCCCTGGCCGAGGGTCGTGGCAAGGCGCAGGCGGACTCGCTGCGCGGCTCGCGTCGCGACGTGATGGCGAAGAAGCTCGCATCGGCGAACCGCGAGGCGGCGGTCGTCTTCACGCCGTCGAGCGAGCTGCGCAGCGGACACCACGTGCTGGTCGAAGCCGGCGACATCGTGCCGGGCGACGGTGAAATCGTCGAAGGCGCGGCCAGCGTGGACGAGAGCGCGATCACCGGCGAGTCCGCCCCCGTGATCCGCGAATCCGGCGGCGACCGCAGCGCGGTCACCGGTGGCACGCGCGTACTCTCCGACTGGTTGGTCGTGCGCATCGCCAGCAACCCCGGCGAGAGCTTCCTCGACCGCATGATCGCGATGGTGGAAGGCGCGTCGCGCCGCAAGACGCCGAACGAGATCGCGCTGACCATCCTGCTGGCGAAGTTCACGCTGATCTTCCTGCTCGCCTGCGCCACCCTGCTGCCGTACTCGATCTACAGCGTGCAGGCGGCCGGCAGCGGCCACCCGATCACGCTGACGGTGCTCGTCGCACTGCTCGTCTGCCTGATTCCGACGACGATCGGCGCGCTGCTCTCGGCGATCGGCATCGCCGGCATGGACCGCATGATCCGCGCCAACGTCATCGCCACGTCCGGCCGCGCGGTGGAAGCCGCGGGCGACGTCGACGTGCTGCTGCTCGACAAGACCGGCACGATCACGCTGGGCAACCGCCAGGCGGTGGCCTTCCATCCGGCGCCCGGCATCGAGGAGCGCGAGCTGGCGGAAGCCGCCGAACTGGCGTCGCGCGCCGACGAGACGCCGGAAGGCCGCAGCATCGTCGTGCTGGCGCAGAAGGCCTTCGGCTGGACCGAGCGCCGTAGCGAAGACCGCCGCGCCGTGTTCGTGCCGTTCTCGGCGCAGACGCGCATGAGCGGCGTCGACGCCGGCACGCGCCACATCCGCAAGGGTGCGATGGACGCGGTCGAGCGCTACCTCGACACGCAGGACTCGCACCTGCCGCCGCTGGTGCGCCGCATGGCCGAGGACGTCGCCCGCCGTGGCGCCACGCCGCTCGTCGTCGTCGACGGCTCGCTCACCCTTGGCGTCGTCGAGCTGAAGGACATCGTCAAGGACGGCATCAAGGAGCGCTTCGCGCAGCTGCGGCGCATGGGCATCCGCACGGTGATGATCACCGGCGACAACCCGCTCACCGCTGCCGCCATCGCCGCCGAGGCGGGGGTGGACGATTTCCTCGCCGAGGCCACGCCGGAAGCGAAGCTGAAGCTGATCCGCGACATGCAGGCGGAAAACCGCCTCGTCGCGATGTGCGGCGACGGTACCAATGACGCACCCGCGCTTGCGCAGGCCGACGTGGCGGTCGCGATGAACAGCGGCACGCAGGCCGCCAAGGAGGCCGGCAACATGGTCGACCTCGACTCGAACCCGACCAAGCTGATCGAGGTGGTGGGCATCGGCAAGCAGATGCTGATCACGCGAGGCGCGCTGACCACGTTCTCGATCGCGAACGACATCGCCAAGTACTTCGCGATCATCCCGGCGGCGTTCGCGACGACCTACCCGGCGCTCGACCGGCTCAACGTCATGCACCTCGCGACACCGCAGAGCGCGATCCTGTCCGCGGTGATCTTCAACGCGCTGATCATCGTCTTCCTGATCCCGCTCGCCCTCAAGGGCGTCGCGTACCGCGCCCTGGGCGCCGCCGCGCTGCTTCGCCGCAACCTGCTCGTCTACGGCCTGGGCGGCGCGATCGTGCCGTTCATCGGCATCAAGCTCATCGACATGCTGCTGGTCCTCGTCGGACTGGCCTGAACCGAGGTCATCCCATGCAATCCGTGAAGCTCACCGTCGTCATCGACGATCGCGCCGATCTCGACATGGAAGTCCGCGTCGTCGCGCCGGAAGCGGCGGCGACGGCGGTAACGAACGCGCCCACGACGTTGCGCCGGCCGCACGTCGTGCCCGTCGCACGCGACACGGTCGACGACGAATACACGCTCGGCGGCTACGCCGGCATCTGACATCCACCCACCGACTTACCGAGAGGGGTCCCGCGAGGGATCGGTACACACTATGCGCACCACACGTTATGTCTTCGCCGCCGCCCTGCTGGCACTCGCTCCCTTCACCCGCGCGATGGCCGCCGACAGCGACGACTGCTCCCAGGGTTTCGCGTCGCGCTTCGCCGCGGCCTACCGCGAGGACGCCCGTCCGGCCGATCCCGACGCAGCGGCGCCGGCACGCCGTGCCATGCCCTCGCCGCTCCCGTCGCCGCCGTTCCCCTCGGCGGAATGGCAGCTCGGCGGCGTCGCCTATCCGATCGGCGTGCCCAATCTGAACACGCGCTACCCGCTCGAGAAGGCGCTCGCGTGCAACCGCTTCGGCAAGTGGATGACGGACAACCGCATCGAGATCTACGGCTGGCTCAACGCCTCGGCGAACGCCAGCACGTCGTCGCGCTCGAACTATCCCCTGTCCTACGCGACGCGGCCGAACCGCGTCGAGTTCAACCAGGCGCTGCTGCGCATCGAACGTCTCCCGGACACGGTGCAGACCGATCACGTCGACTGGGGCTTCCACCTCGACAACCTCTACGGCTACGACTACCACTACACCACGATGAAGGGCGTCTTCAGCAACCAGCTGCTGAACCATCCGCGCGCCGGGCAGGCGCTCAACGGCAAAACGTACGGCTACGACCCGATGCTCTTCTACGGCGAGATCTACCTGCCGCACGTGGCCGAGGGCATGGTGGTCCGCGTCGGCCGCTACCTGTCGCTGCCCGACATCGAGGCGCAGTTCTCGCCGAACAACTACCTCGTGACGCACTCGGTGCTCTACACCGTCGACCCGTACACGCAGATGGGCGTGATGACGACGACGCGGCTCAACGCGCAGTGGACCCTGCAGGTAGGCATCAACGGCGGTAACGACACGGCGGTGTGGAACCACTCGTCACGCCCGACGCTGCAGGCCTGCGTCCGCTGGGTGTCGAAAGACAACAACGACATGCTGTACCCCTGCGTCAACAGCTTCAACACCTCCGACTACAACTACAACAACGTGCAGATGTACGTGACGACGTGGGGCCATCGCTTCACCGACAACGTGCACATCCTCACGGAGGCCTATTACATGTATGGCCGCAACATCCCCGGCTTCGGCCCGGGTGGCGAACCCGGCGTGGTCGCCTCGTCGCCGCTGCCCGGAAAGGCCGGCGAATACGGCATCGTGAACTACCTCAACATCGCGCTGAATCCGCTGAACATGATCTCGATCCGTAACGAGTGGTACAACGACCAGAAGGGCCAGCGCACCGGCTACGCCACGCGCTACACGACCCATACGGTCGGACTCACGCACTGGGTCAGCCCCGATCTCGAGATCCGGCCCGAGGTGCGCGTCGAGAAGTCGTACGACATGCCCGCCTATGACCGTGGTCGCAAGGACTACCAGGCGAGCCTGATCGTCGACGCGATCTGGCACTACTGAGGAGAGCAGCCGCCATGGCAAAGATCCTGCGCAACGGTATCGTCCTGCTCCTGCTGCTCACCGCGGTGACCGGCGTGGCCTATCCGCTCGCCGTGACGGCTGTCGCCGCGGTGCTGTTCCCGGGGCAGGCGAACGGCAGCGTCGTCGAGCGCGACGGGAAACCGGTCGGCTCGTCGCTCATCGGCCAGTCCTTCACCACGCCCGGTTACTTCTGGGGGCGTCCGTCCGCGACCACACCTGGCCCGGACAACGCGGCCGCGTCGACCGGTTCGAATCTCGGCCCGACCAACCCGGCGCTGGCGGAGGCCGCGAAGCAACGAATCGCGGCACTCCGGGCCGCCGATCCCGGCAACGCGGCACCCGTGCCCGTCGAACTCGTCGCCGCGTCGGCCAGCGGTCTGGACCCGGAGATCTCTCCGGCGGCCGCCCGTTATCAGGTCGCGCGCGTGGCGCGCGCCCGCGGGCTGGATGTCGCAAAGGTGCAGGCGCTGGTCGACGAACACACGCAGCAGCGCCAGCTCGGCGTGCTCGGCGAGCCGCGGGTGAACGTGCTCGCGCTGAACATGGCGCTGGATTCCGTCGCCCGCTAACGGCCGCCCTACGCCGCGTGCGCTCCCGTGGCACTACGGCTAACCTTCGAACCGCACGTTTCCCCACCGGCGTTCTCCATGACCGATACCCGCGACGCCCGCGCCGATGCCTTGCTCAACGCGGTCAATGCCGAGGATGGCCAGCATCTGAAGGTCTTCCTCGGGGCCGCTCCCGGCGTCGGCAAGACATACGCGATGCTCGCGGCGGCGCGCGACATGCGCCGACAGGGTGTCGACGTCGTGGTCGGCCTGGTGGAAACGCATGGCAGGGCCGAGACCTCGGCGCTGCTCGAGGGCATGGAGATCCTGCCGACGCGCAAGGTACGGCATGCCGGCCGCGACTTCCGCGAGTTCGACCTCGAGGCGGCGCTGGTCCGCCGCCCGGCCGTGATCCTGGTGGACGAGCTGGCCCATACCAACCTGCCGGGCGGTCGTCATTCGCGTCGCTGGCAGGACATCGCCGAACTGCTGGATGCCGGCATCGAGGTCTACACCGCGCTGAACGTGCAGCACGTGGAAAGCCTCAACGACCAGGTGCGGCGGATCACCGGCGTGGCGGTGCGCGAAACGGTGCCCGACGCGTTCCTCGACCGGGCACGCGACATCGTGCTGGTCGACCTGCCGCCGCGCGAGCTCATCGCGCGGTTGCGGCAGGGCAAGGTCTACGTGCCCGAAACGGCGGCGGTCGCGCTGGAAGCGTTCTTCTCGCCCACGAACCTCGGCGCGCTGCGCGAACTCGCGGTGGAGACCGTGGCCTCGCACGTCGACAGCGACCTGCGCGACCACATGCTCGCGCGTGGCGGCGTCATGCCGGTACGGCGGCGGGTGATGGTGGCCATCGACGGCGCGGCGCAGAGCGACTACCTCGTGCGCGTGGCGCGGCGCATCGCGGAACGACGCGGCGCGCCGTGGAGCGTGGTCTTCGTCGACCGCGGCCGTGTCGATCCCGAACGGCGCGAGCGCGTCGACGCGGCGATGCGCCTCGCGCGTCGCCTGGGCGGTGAGGAGGTGGTGCTTCGCGGTCATGCGATCGCCGACGAACTCCTCGCATGGGCCGACCGCGAAGGCGTCGGCCAGATCATCGTCGGACGCACCCGCGAGCGTCCGATCGCGCGTCGCCTCGGCTACTCGCTGACGCAACGGCTGCTCCGCCGCGCGGCGCACCTGGAACTCACGATCGTCGCGACGCCCGCGGAGCGGGCGCGCGCACGCCACCGGTTGCGCGTCGGCAACGACCTCGGGTCGCGGCGCGAATACGGACTCGCCACGGTGGCGACGGTCATCGCGATGGCGTTCTCGTTCATCGCCGACCGGTTCCTCTCCGTCGCGAATCTCTCGCTCGTGTTCCTGACCGCCGTGCTGTTCGTCGCCGCCCGTACGCGCATGGCGGTCGCCGTGTACATGGCCCTGCTGTGTTTCGTCGGTTACAACTTCTTCTTCGCGCCACCGCGCTACACGCTGGCGATCGCCAACGCCGACGACGTGCTCGCGGTGGTCCTGTTCCTCGTCGCGGCACTCGTGTGCAGCCGGCTCGCGACGCGGCTCGCGGGTCAGGTGCAGTCGCTGCGCGCGGCGCAGGCGCGGGCTCGCACGCTCGTGTCGCTCGGGCAGCAGCTGGCCACGGCGAGCGACGCGGCGGCCGTGCGTCTCGTCGGTGCTCGCGCGCTCGCGCGCGCCCTGGACGTCGATGCCGCGATGCTCGTGCGCGATGCCTCGATGACCCTGGTGGCCGAGACGGCGGCACCGTCGCCCTTCGAGCTGACGCCGCAGGATCGCGCGGCGGCGGACTGGTGCGAGCAGCATGGCGAGCCCGCCGGTCGCTTCACCGATACGCTGCGCGCGGCGAACTGCTGGATGCTGCCCCTCGGGGGCGAAACGCAGGCCTCCGGCGTCGCCGCCCTGCGTTATCCCGCCGGGACGCGGGAGCCCGATGTGGACCGGCGTGGACTGGCGATGGCCATGGTGCAGGACATCGGCCAGGCGCTCGAGCGCGCGAGGCTGGCCGCGGAGCTCGAAGGCGCCCGCGTGAAGGCGGAGACCGAGGGCCTGCGCAACGCCCTGCTCTCGTCGGTGTCGCACGATCTCCGCTCGCCGCTCGCATCGATGATCGGGTCGGCCGGCACGCTGCTCAGTTACGACGAGAAGCTGCCCGCCGACGAACGGCACGCGCTGTTGCAGGCGATCCTCGGCGAGGGCCAGCGGCTCGATCGCTACATCCAGAACCTGCTCGACATGACGCGCCTCGGCCACGGCAATCTGACCCTGCACCGCGACTGGATCGACGCGGGTGAGGTCGTCGCGTCCGCGGTCGCGCGCATGCGCCAGCTCTTTCCCGACACGCGCATCGACGTGACGTTGCCGAAGGAGACCGTGCTGCTGCACGTGCATCCCGCGCTCGTCGAGCAGGCGTTGTTCAACATCCTCGAGAACGCCGCGCGCTTCTCGCCGCCGGGCGAGGCGGTGCGCGTCGTCGTGCGACGCGAGGCCGGACGCCTGCTGGTCGACGTCAACGACCGCGGGCCCGGCATTCCCGAGGAAGAGCGCGCGATGATCTTCGACATGTTCTATTCCGTCTCCCGCGGCGACCGGGGAGGGCAGGGCACGGGCCTCGGCCTCGCGATCTGCCGTGGCATGATCGGCGCCCACGGCGGCAACGTGGAGGCCTTGCCCCAGCCGGGCGGTGGCACGACCATGCGTATCTCGCTGCCCCTGTCCGATCCGCCCGACGAGAACCGATGAACCCTACCGCCCCCCGAGTGCTGGTGATCGACGACGAAGCGCAGATCCGCCGCTTCCTCGACATCGGGCTCCGCGCCGAGGGCTACCACGTGTTCCTCGCCGAAACGGGCGAGCAGGGCCTCGGGCTCGCGGCGACGCAGTCGCCCGACGTGGTGATCCTCGACATCGGCCTGCCCGATCGCGAGGGCCACGACGTGCTGCGCGAGATCCGCCAGTGGAGCGACGTGCCGGTGCTCATGCTCTCGGTGCGCGATGCGGAAAGCGAGAAGGTCAAGGCGCTCGATCTTGGCGCGAACGACTACGTGACCAAGCCGTTCGGCATCCAGGAACTGATGGCGCGTCTGCGCGTGCTGTTGCGCCAGGGTGCGAAGGGCGGTCAGGCCGATGCCCCCGTGCGCTACGACGATGGCACGCTGAGCGTCGACCTCGCCCGGCGCGAGGTGTTCCTCGACGGCGCGCCTGTCGCGCTCACGCGCAAGGAATTCGCGGTGCTGTCGCTGCTCGTGCGCCATCCGGGCCGCGTGGTCGGGCAGCAACAGATCCTGCGCGACGTGTGGGGCGCGACGCATACGCAGGACACGCATTACCTGCGGATCGTGATGGGCAAGCTGCGCCAGAAGCTCGGCGACGATCCGTCGACGCCGCGATGGCTGAAGACCGAGCCGGGTGTCGGGTATCGTTTCCCCGCGCATTGACGCGCCGGTCACGAGGCTTTCATCGCGGACGAGTCGCGCGTGATACGCGTCACACGCCGGGAGATCGGCCCGCATTTTCAGACTGGTCTGATGTGCTTTCCCACGGCATCGAACGACGCTCGCGCCTCCATCAAGAGAGGAGCGTCCCATGCACCGAACCACCCTCGTCCACCTGCTTCTGCCACTTGCCGTTTTCGCCCTGCCGGGCCACGCGCTCGCGGTTGATTGCGCCGCCGATCACTTCGTCGCCGGGCAGCGCACGCTGCCCACCCACGGCGAGGCGATGGCGCAATGCCGCGCCGAAGAACTGGCGATGACGGACCCGGACCGCGGTAACTACGAAGCGCAGCGATCCTGCTACGACGTGACGTCGCCGGGCATGCACGGCGAGTGGCAGCATGGACGCATCGCCGTCGATGTCGTGGAGCGCGAGTCGGGCGACGCATACACGTTCGAGGCGCTCTGGATGTGCAAGCCGCTGAACTGACGAACTGCTGCCGTGGTGGGAGCTGACCTGGCCGCGACCTTCGCTTGTGGGAGCGGACCTGGCCGCAACCTTCGCCTGTGGGAGCGGACCTGGCCGCGACGGCTTTTCGCGAAGCGCGACAGAACCTGCGGCGTTAGGCGAAAAGCGAATCGCGGCCAGGTCCGCTCCTACAGCGGCTCAGCCGAGCGCCTGCCGCGCCAGGTACCGGCCGGGCGAATCGCCGAAGGCCTTGCGGAACATCGCCACGAACGCGCTCGGCGTGGCATAGCCGAGCGCGTCCGACACGAGCGACACCGGATCGCCGTTCGCAAGCCGCTCCAGCGCGCACGCCAGGCGTGCCTGCTGTCGCCACTGCGCGACGCTGACCTGCGTTTCCTGGCGGAAGAGCCGCGTCAGCGTACGCACCGACATGCCGGCCCAGCTCGCCCATTCGTCGATGCCGCGGGTGTCGTCGGGACGTTCGTACATCGCCATGGCGATGCGGCGCAGGCGCCGGTCCTCGGGCCATGGGAGGTGCAGCTCCTCGACCGGCGCGCGGCGCATCTCGTCGAGCAGCACTTCGAACAGGCGGTCCCGGGCGGGATCCGGCGGCGCGTCGAGCGGCCAGCTGGCAGCCCGTTTGACGATGGCGCGGAAGAGGTCGTTGACGCCGAACACGCAGGGCCGGTCCGGTAGCGTGGCGGCGACGGACGGCGCGATGAACACCGCCCACGCATGGCTCGGGCCCGCGATGCTCACGGTGTGGCGGGTGCCCGGCGGCATCCAGCCGGCACGGTGCGGCGGCAGGAGCCACGACCCGTGATCCGTTCGGGTGATGACAAGCCCCTGTTCCACGTAAAAAAACTGGCCACGCACATGGCTGTGCCAGTCGATCTCCTTCAACGGAATCTCCCCGCGCGCCTCGTAGGCGACGAGGGGCGGGCCGTCGGCCGATTCCAGCAGGTCGTGCACGGCGTCGTGGAGCATGTTGGCCGATCCTCGATATAAGTTGGCCCGATGACGATAACAGGCCTAAAGCTTCCTCGCTAACATTTGCAGTCCCAACTATCTGTCCCGTATGGCGCGCCCCAGGCACCCGGAAGGGACCTCGACACGGAGATCGTCCCCATGATCCGTCTCGTTACCCATGACCACGACCAGCTCGGCGAAGGCCGGGAAGCCGGCGACGCGCTGGTGACCTTCGTGGCCTGCGCCCACGCCATGCTCGACCCGGCGACGCCGGAAGAGCAGGTGCGGCGCCTCGAAACCCGCCTCCTGGCCCAACTGCCGACCCTGCGCGCGCTCGGCGTCTTCGATCTCTTCGACATCCGCGATCCGGCCCTGGCCACGCTGCTGGCGGACGAGGATGAACTGATGCCGACCTGACAATATCTGCCCTACGCATATTTGCCTTGACAACTATATTCCGGGCAATAGAATATGCGTCATGAACAAGGCCGCATGCCCCACTTCGCCCGATGGTCGTGACAGCCTCGGGTCCCTCATCGGCTCGGTCCGCGGCGAAATCGTCCGCGCGATCGAGTCCGATCTGGCGCAACTCGGCGTCGGGCTGAAGTTCACCCAGTTCCACATGCTGAAGTACCTGGCGCTGCACGGATCGACGTCGGCATCGGAGCTCGCGCGAGGTGTGAACCTCGATGCCGGCGCCATGACCCGCCAGCTCGACCAGCTCGAGGCCAAGGGCTACCTGCGCCGCCAGCCGCACGAACAGGATCGCCGCGCGCTTCGCATCGAACTGACCGAGGCCGGCGTGGCCTTGTGGCGGCATCTGCACGAATCGAGCGCAGGCACGCTCGAGCGTGCGCAGCGCGACCTTTCTCCGGAAGAACGGGTACGGCTGCACGACTACCTGGGGCGCGTGCTCAACGCGCTCCGCGACAAAGACTGATTCAACCGTCGAGGCTACAACTCATGCGTCTGCACACTCTCGTGGCGGCCGTCGGCGCCGCGCTCATCCTTTCCGGCTGCGTGACCAGCCGCGGACTGGAGCCGCAGGGCCAGCTCAGCGATCCCTCCACCCTCCACGCCGACCGCAGCCTGGCGAAGGCGCAGGTCTCTCCGGCGAACTGGCCGGCCGCCGACTGGTGGACGGGCCTGGGTGACAGCCAGCTCGACGCGCTGATCGCCGAAGCGCTGAAGGGCAACCCGGATCTCGCCGTGGCCGAGGCGCGTGTGCGCCAGGCGCAGGCCCAGTCCGGCGCCGCGGACGCCGCGCGCGATCCGACCTTCGGCGTCGGTGGCGGCATCGCCGGCGCGCGCCTTCCGGGCACGCTGCTGCCGCCGCCCACCGGCAACCACTTCGGCTGGACGAAATACGGCTACGGCAATTTCAGCTGGGACCTCGACCTCTGGGGCGGGAAGCGCGACGCGTGGGAAGCCGCGGTAGGCGCGCAGCGCGCCAGCGAGATCGACGCGCGCGCGGCGCGCATCGAGATCTCGACCAACGTCGCCCGGGCCTATGTGCAGCTCGGCTACGCCTTCACGCAGCTCGACGTCGCGAAGGCCGAACTCGAGCGCAGCCAGGCCTCGGGCACGTTGACGCGCCAGCGCGTCGCGGCCGGGGTCGACAACCAGATCCAGGTCAAGCAGGCCGACAGCGAAATCGCCACGGCGGAACGCGAAGTCGCCGTCGCGGAGCGCGCGATCGACAGCTCGCGCAGCGCGCTGAGCGTGCTGCTCGGCAAGGGCCCCGACCGTGGCCTCGACATCGCTCGCCCGGCCGCGCTCGCGCCGTCGGCCGTCGCCGTGCCCGCGAACCTGCCGGCCGATCTGCTGGGCCATCGTGCCGACCTCGTCGCCGCGCGCTGGCGCGTCGAAGCGGCGTCGAAGAGCATCGCCGCGGCGAAGACGGAGTTCCTCCCCAACGTGAGCCTCGGCATCCTCGCCGCGCAGGTCGCGCCGGGTTCGGAAAACCTGTTCTCCGCCCGTGCCCGCTTCGCGCAGATCCTGCCCGCCTTCAGCCTGCCGATCTTCGACGGCGGCCGCCTGCGCGCGAACCTCGCGGGTAAGGATGCCGACTACGACCTCGCCGTCGCGCAGTACAACAAGATCCTCGTCGGCGCGCTCAACGAAGTGTCCGACGATCTGTCGGCGCTCGATTCGACCGGCACGCAGATCGCGGCGCAGCAGCGCGCGCAGGACGCCGCGCAGCAGGCGTACGACCTCTCGCAGCAGCGCTACAAGGCCGGTGTCGGCAGCTACCTCGAATCGCTGATCGTGCGCCAGCAGCTGCTCCAGGCCGAGCAGCGCATGGCCGCACTCCGCGCGCAGCAGGTCGACACCTCCGTCCAACTGATCCAGGCGCTCGGCGGCGGCTTCCGCCCCGAGGCGGGCGACCAGCCGGTCGCCGCCGCCACGCCGGCCAACAACTAAGACTCGTCCCGAGGCCATTACGATGTCCCAAGAAAACACCGCCCCCGCCGGCGCCGTCGTCGCGCCGCCACCGAAGAGCCGTCGCGGGTTCTTCCTCAAGCTCCTCGTTGCCGTCATCGTGCTGGCCGGCATCGGCTGGACCGTGTGGTATTTCGTCGACGGTCGCTGGTACGAGGACACCGACGACGCCTACGTCAACGGCAACGTCGTGCAGATCACGCCGCAGATCGCGGCCACCGTCCTGTCGATCACGGCGGACGACGGCGACCTCGTGCACAAGGGCGACGTGCTGGTGAAGCTCGACAACGCCGATGCGCAGATCGCCCTGCTCAGCGCGCGCGCCGACCTCGCGAACACCGTCCGTCGCGTGCGCGGTCTGTACAACAACGTGACCTCCGCCCAGGCCGACGTCGCCGTCCGCCAGACGGCCGTCGACCGTGCCCGCGCCGATTACAACCGCCGCCGCGACCTCGCGAAGTCGGGTGCGATCTCGGCCGAGGAACTCTCGCACGCCCTCGACACGCTGACGTCGGCGGAAAGCAGCCTCGCCTCGGCGAAGCAGTCGTACAGCACGAGCAAGGTGCTGGTCGACGATACGGTGGTCGCGTCGCATCCCGACGTGCGCGCCGCGGCCGCGAAGCTCCGCTCGGCCTACCTCGACGAAGCGCGCACCACGATCGTCGCGCCGGTCGATGGCTACGTCGCCAAGCGCTCGGTGCAGCTTGGCCAGCGCGTCCAGCCGGGTGCGGCCCTCATGGCCGTCGTGCCGCTCCACGAGGTGTGGATCGACGCGAACTTCAAGGAAACGCAGCTCACGCACATGCGCATCGGCCAGCCGGTCGACGTCACGGCCGACGTGTACGGCAGCGACGTCGTCTACAAGGCGAAGATCCGCAGCCTCGGCATCGGCAGCGGCAGCGCGTTCTCCCTGCTGCCCGCGCAGAACGCGACGGGTAACTGGATCAAGATCGTGCAGCGCGTCCCGGTGCGCGTGGTCTTCACCGATCCCAAGCAGCTCGACGCCAAGCCGCTGCGCCTCGGCCTCTCCACCAAGGTGACCGTGTCGCTGCACGACCAGAACGGCGCGTTGCTGGCGCAGCAGCCGCCGGCGAAGCCGGAGTTCGCCACGGACGTGTACGACCACCGCCTCGATGGCGTGGATGCCGAGATCGCGAAGGTGATCCACGAGAACGCGGCCGCCGGCGAAGGCGAGCAGGAGAAGGCGCCGAAGTGAGGCGCCTTACCGGACGGTGCCGGCCCTCGCGCCGGCGCCGTCCCGTCATTTCCTTCCTAACCCAGGCTTTTCCATGAGCACCGAATTTCGACCGCCCAATCTGGCGCTGTCCACGGTCGGCCTCTCGCTCGCGACGTTCATGCAGGTGCTCGACACCACGATCGCGAACGTCTCGCTGCCCACCATCGCGGGCAACCTGGGCGTCAGTTCCAACCAGAGCACGTGGGTCATCACCTCGTTCGCGGTGAGCAACGCCATCGCGCTTCCGCTCACCGGCTTCCTCACCCGACGGTTCGGCGAGACCAAGCTCTTCGTCTGGGCGACGCTGCTCTTCTCGCTGGCGTCGTTCCTGTGCGGCATCGCGCAGAGCATGAGCATGCTGATCCTGTTCCGCGCCATCCAGGGTGCGGTCGCGGGTCCGATGTATCCCATCACGCAGAGCCTGCTGATCTCGATCTATCCACCCGCCAAACGCGGCATGGCGCTCGCGCTGCTCGCCATGGTCACGGTCGTCGCGCCCATCGCGGGTCCGATCCTCGGCGGCTGGATCACGGACAACTACACCTGGCCGTGGATCTTCTTCATCAACGTGCCGATCGGCATCTTCGCCAGCTTCGTGGTGGGTAACCAGATGAAGGGACGCCCGGAGACCACCGAGCGGCCGAAGGTGGACTACGTGGGCCTGATCACGCTCATCATCGGCGTGGGCGCGCTGCAGATCGTGCTCGACAAGGGCAACGACGAGGACTGGTTCTCGTCGACGTTCATCGTCATCACCGCGATCATCGCGGTCATCGGTCTCGCCGTGTTCCTGATCTGGGAGCTGACGGACAAGGATCCGATCGTCAACCTGAAGCTCTTCCGGCATCGCAATTTCGCGATGGGCACGTTGTGCCTCGTGCTGGCGTACGCGGCGTTCTTCGCCATCGGCCTGCTCGTGCCGCAGTGGCTCCAGCGCAACGTGGGTTACACGTCCACCTGGGCGGGTCTCGCGGCGGCACCGCTCGGCATCCTGCCCGTGATCCTGACGCCCTTCGTCGGCAAGTACTCGCACCGGTTCGACCTGCGCATCCTCGCTTCCGGCGCGTTCCTCGTCATGGGCGCCACGTGTTTCATGCGTTCGGACTTCTACCTGGACATCGACTTCTACAGCGTCGCGATGGTGCAGCTGATCCAGGGTCTCGGCGTCGCGCTGTTCTTCACCCCGGTGCTCACGATCCTGCTGTCGGACCTGCAGCCGCGGGAGATCGCGTCCGGCTCGGGCCTCGCCACGTTCCTGCGCACGCTGGGCGGCAGTTTCGCCGCCTCGCTGACGACGTTCCTCTGGGATCACCGCGCGATCGTGCACCACGAGCGTCTCGCGGAGCACATCACGCCGTTCGATCCCACATCGCAGCAGGCGCTGGCCCAGATCGGCCACGGCGATCCGCAGTACGCGGCGGCCGCGGTGAACCAGATGATCACGCAGCAGGGTTACCAGATCTCGTTCAACGAGGTGTTCCACATGCTGGGCTACGTGTTCATCGGACTGGTGCTGGTGGTCTGGCTCGCCAAGCCTCCGTTCACGGCCAAGGCCGGATCGGCGGCGACCGCCGGCGGGCACTGACGCCGCGGTCGACGGACGGCGCTTCGCTTCCCCGGCGGAGCGCCGTCCGAATTTCCTCACGCCCCATCGCACGGCAACGCACGTCGCGGTTGCCGTGACTGCCCATTTCAGGCGGTCTACGGCGATGTGACGGTGCACGCGCCGCGCGGCGATGGCAGCATCCGCGGCCGGACGTGAGGAAAGGAAAAGGCATGAAGCCTTGGTGGTGGCGCCGTGGAGCAGGCCTGGCAGGCCTCGGCGCGTTGATGTTGGCTCCGTTGTTTTCCAGCGCGGGCATCCTGCTCGCGCTCGGGCTTCCCTTCGAGCACCTGCGCTTCGGTCTCGCCTTCGACTACGTCGGCACGCTCGACATGCCGGCGGTGCGCCCCTTCGCCACGCGGATCCGCTGGGGCGGCACCCTCGGGGCGCTGCTGCCGCTGGCGGCATGCGTGGCGTGGATCCGGCACCGACGCGACACGTGGCTCGCCTTTCCGCGGCCCGCGCGCGTACGGCCGTTCCTGTCGCCGCGTGAACTGCCGGATCGTCCCCGATGGACGCGTCCGCACCAGCCGGGCCTCGGGCGCAGTCTCGTGCGCCGGCTGCGGTTGCCGCCGGGCGAATCGCTGCTGATCGTGGCGCCCGACTACGGGCCGGCGCTGAGGCACCTGGCCGACGCCGTCGCCACCGCCACGGGACCGTTGCTGGTGCTGGACGTCGACGGCCTGCTCTATCGCGACACCGCCGGCCGGCGCGCGGCCGAGGGCGGCATCGTGCGGCTGGCGCCGTTCGGCGGCGGCGTGCCATGGAATCCGCTCGCCGCCGCCTGGCGGCCGGAGGCCCTCGACGCCACCGCGCTGCAGGCGCTGGCGCAGCGATGGTTTCCCGAGCGGCGCCGCATGGAGCGCGCGCTCGTCAGTCAGGTGCATGCGGTGTTCGTCGCCCTGGTGCACGCGGTCGACGACGTGCTGCGCGCGGGCGGCGAAAGCGTGCCACCCGCGCCCGGCGACCTCTGGCGGCTACTCGCCACGGGCGACGGGCGGCTCGAACCGGCCTGGCTGCATGCGCTGGCGGAGGCGCCCGGGCTGCGCGCGACGACGCGCGACAGTTTGCGCCGCTGCGCGGCGTGCGATGCCGTCTTGCTCGACGCGGTGGCGGAGCGCCTCGCCGAACCGCTGCGCGCCTTCGCGGGCGAGGACATCGACGCCGGTACGCGCGGCATGGCCTTACGCTTCGACGCGAGCGACCCGCGCACGGTCTACGTGCACGTGCCGGCGGGCCGCTGCGACGCGGCCGGGCCTCTGCTCGACGCGCTGCTCGCGCAATGGCGCGACGCCATGCGTCACGCGGAGGGCACGCTGGCGGTCCACGCGCTCGATCACTGGCCGCGTCCGGCCGGTCTGCTCGCGCACATGGCGTCGCCGGAGCCGCTGCGCGTGTTCGCATCGGTGCGGCGCCTCGCGCCCTGCCTCGGCGACACGGGCGGCGCCGCGCTCATGGGCGATCTCTTCGGCGTGGTGGCCTGGCACGGCTGGCGCGACACCGACCGCGCCACGCGCGAGGCGCCGGCGCTCGCGGCGCACCTCGCGCACCGCGGCCGATACCACGCCGCGCATTACCCGAAAGCCATGAGCGTCGACGACCTGCTGCGCCCGCGCGGCGGCGAGCAGCTGATCGTCGCGCCGGACCTCATGCGTCCGCTGCGCTGTCGTCTGCCTCGCCCGGTGCGCAACGTGCCCGCGCCGCCCATCCTCGAAGGAGCCCCCATGTCGCTGCCCCGCCCGCTCGCCGCGCTCGCGGCCACGCTGCTCGCCGCCTGCTCGTCACCGCCGCCGACCGCGACACCGCCCGTCGCGACCGCAGCCGATCCCTGTCCGTTCTGGCCGCCCGATTCGATGGCACCGGAAGCGACGAGCAGTTTCCACCTCGGCCCGCACCGCTTCTGCGTGCAGCAGCGGCTGTTCCATAACCTGATCCGGGCATCGCAGGACCGTGTGGGCTTCGCGCTGAACTGGCCGACGCTCGAACCGCTGCCGCCCGACCTCGACGAAGACGCCGATCAGGACACCTTCGTCTCGACTCTCGAGATCAGGATCGACTACTTCGACAAGTTGACCGACGAGGAAGCGCGCGTCCTACCCCGCAGATGGATCCAACCGCTGCGTCCGAACGACCCCGAAGACCTTAAGCGCCCCGACGACAATCTTGACCTGAGGATCATGGGTGCCCCGGTCCACGGCCTGACGCCGTATTACGCCGACCTGCCCGCGATCCGGCGTTACTACCAGGATCTGTACGGCCACGATACGCGGGCCGGTCTGCCCGACACTCAGGAAGACTGGTTCGTCGACATGGACGAACACGGCATCCCGCGCACGGTGCTCAAGTGCTCGGTCGCGGAGGTGCCCGATGGCGTGCGCCTGGTGAACGATCGCCTAGTGCATGATCCCAAAATCTTCCGACGCGCAACATGCATGCACATGTTCGCGATCCCCGAATACAAGTCGGCCGCGCGCATCACCTACCAGCGGATCATCGCGCCGGACTGGAAACGCATCGAAACGCGCGTCCGCGCGATCCTCGCTAACGGAGAAATGCGATGAACGCGCCCGCTCTTTCCGAGCGCGACATGGTGGTGCTCCGGCACTACGCAGCGGAAGGCAATCGCGAGCTCTACTGGAGCTACCTCGCCCAGCTTCCCGGCAACGACGGCTATGGCCGTCCTCGCGCTGGGCGCGTAGCTCCGATGCCGCTAGCCCGTACGCTCGCCGCGCTCGCGGCCACGCTGATCGCCGCTTGCTCGTCACCCCCGCCGACCGCGACACCGCCCGTCGCGACGGCAGCCGACCCCTGTCCGTTCTGGCCACCCGATTCGATGGCACCGGAGGCGACGAGCAGCTTCCACCTCGGCCCGCACCGCTTCTGCGTGCAGCAGCGGTTGTTTCATAACCTGATCCGGCCCATGCGCCACAGCGTCGGCATCGCTCTGAACTGGCCGACGCTCGAACCGCTTCCGCCGGACCTCGACGAGGACGCCGATCAGGACACGTTCCTGTCGACGCTCGATATCCAGATGAGCTATCTGGAAAACCTGACCGACGAGGAGGCCCGCGTCTTGCCCCTCAGATGGGTCCAGCCGTTGCGTCCAAACCACCCCGAGGACCGGAAGCGCCCCGACGACAATCTGGACCTGCGGATCAAGGGCGACCCGTTCCATGGCCTAACGTCGTACTACGCCGACCTGCCCGCGATACGGCGTTACTACCAGGATATCGACGGGTTCGATACCACGGCGGGCCTACCCGACGCCCAGAACGATTGGTTCGTCGACATGGACGAACACGGTATCCCGCGTACGGTGCTCAAGTGCTCGGTCGCGGCCGTGCCCGATGGCGTTCGTCTGGTGAACGGCCGCCTGGCGCACGATCCCAGCGTCTTTCGGCGAGCTACCTGCACCCACTCCTTCCTTCTTCGCGAGTACAAAGCGGACGTTTACATCACCTACCAGCGGATCATCGCGCCGGACTGGAAACGCATCGAGACGCGCGTCCGCGCGATCCTCGCTAACGGAGAAATGCGATGACCTCACCCGCTCTTTCCGAGCGCGACATGGTGGTGCTCCGGCACTACGCAGCGAAAGGCAATCGCGAGCTCTACTGGAACTACCTCGCCCAGCTGCCCGGCAACGACGGCTACGGGCGCCTGGCGCTGGGCGTGGTCCGCAACGACAACATGCCGGGTGCCACCGCGAACCTCTACGCGCAAAACTACGCCTGGCGTCACCATCGCATCGCACTCAGCGAACGGGAATGGGATCGCTTCGGCGTCGATCTGATGCAGCGCGATCTGGTCCTGCGACAGATCCACCTGGCCAAACAGGAGCCAGCGCTCGCGCTGAACCTTCCGGCGGCCAACGTGCGCGATGCGCACAAGGCTGCCTTCCAGAACATCAAAGTCGACGCCGACGCCTGGACCCCCAACAAGCTGCTGACCGCGGCGCGCCGCGCCGGCGAGGCCGAAGCTGCGCGGCAGATCGCGGCGCACCGCGAACGCGGCGAGCCGGTGCCGGACGAAGCCGCGTACACCGCGCGCATCGTCGACCAGCGCATGGAGAAGGTCTGGTCGAGCATGCTCGACAACGACGCGCTGGGCCTCTACCGGGGCGCCGACACGCTGGCCAGCCTCGCCGCCGCGCAGGACATGCCGGTGGTCGACCGCCTCGTCTATGCGCGCGACATGGCCGAGGCCTATGCCGGTGCCATGCACGACCGGCCGCACCTCGATCCGCACCTTATCGGAAAAGGCGATCGCCACTACACCCGCGACGAGGACGGACGCTGGCTCGAACAACGCGTGCCGCCGCCGCTGGCGCTCGATTTCATCGACAGGGTGCATCCCGTCGAGGACGGGCCGCTGCGGCGCGAACTGGAGGACACCCATCGCCTGCGCCACGAGCGGGAAGCGGCGCGCGACGCGATGCATCCGGACGACCCGGGCAAGCACATCGCCTCGCCGCATCCACTCGCCGACGCGAGACCGCTACTTACGCTGCCCCAGGCCGGCGACGATCCGATCTATGCGGCGATCCGCCTGCAGATGCCGATCGAGGTCACCGACGACAAGGTCGCCGAGGCGGCGCTCGCCGCGCGACAGGCGGGCATCCATCGCGAAAGCGACCTGCCGCCGGTCGATCTGGACACGAGGGACATGATCGTCTTCGGGTCCACGCTCTGGCGACCCGGCTTCGCGGTGGACGCGACCACGCCGGCCCCGCCGCGCGAGGCGAGCCTCGCCCAGGCGGCGACGCTCGACGAGCAGGCCGTCGAGCGGGAGCAGGAGCGGCAGATGGAATTGGCGATGACGGCGCGCCAGGCGCCGTCGCATCGGACGCGCGGGCCGGTGCTGGACTTTTGAGCCGACCCGGCGGGCGCGAACCCTTACATCAGATGTCGAAGCCGATACCCACCAGCGCCATGGTTTCGCCGCGGTTCGGCTCCTGGAAGCCGCCGTTGGAGATGTGGCGGACCTGGAAGCTGACGTTCTTGTACTGCCAGCCGAGGGTGCTGACGAACTCGTAGCCGCTGGACAGCGCCTGCGTGCGGCCGCCGGCCGTGCCCGCGACCTGGAAGCTGAAGAAGAACGGCTGGTACCAGTCGCCGGCGCTGCCGTAGTGGAAGCGCGCGCCCAGGGCGCCGACCCAGATGTCGTCGTCGACGCCCGGATTCGAGTTGCGGTAACGATTGATGTCGCGACCCTTGATGTAGCCGATGGAGACGTCCGGCGACCACGTGAAGCGGCTGTGGCCCATGGTCTGCGGGTCGAACACGGCCTCGACGAAGAACGCGTTGGTGCCGTAGCTGTTCATGTAACTGCGACCACCCTGCACCTCCAGGTGCGTCTGGGCGGCGGCGGGAACGGAAACGGCGGCGAGCGACAGGGCGGCGAGGACGCCGAGGGCGAGGCGGGACGAGCGCATGGGACGGGGGCCTTGTGTTGGGACGTTTGTGAACTGAATCGTTCGGTAAATAGTGTTCAGTCGACGTGAATAAAGGGGGGCCGGCCAATTATTCGTAACGGAGGCCGAGCGCGGCTTGGCCGGACATGCGCTCCTTCACGCATCGCCGTTCAAGGCGGCGGCCCCCATGCCGTTACAGACCCCACGGATTCCGTTCGGGCAGGACGGCCGGCACGGCACGAGGAAACGCAGAGGATGGATGGCACGGCGCTCAAGCTGGCGAGTCGGAAGCGCGTGCGCCACGCGCGACTGGCCGTCTGGGCCGTGGCCGTGGCGCTGTCCGTCGGCGTGGTCGCCCTGGTCACGCTGCTGCAGCTCGACGGGTACCGGAGCATGCTTGGCAACGCCCGCCGCCAGCTCTCCGGGTCGGCCTCCGGCACCGTCCGGATGATCGACCAGGACATCGACGCCAGCCTGGGACCGCTGCTCGCGTTGCGGAACGCGGTGGACGGTCCCGAACCCGGCGCCCTGCACGCGCGCCTCGCGGAGGTGCAGGCCCGCCACCCGGAATTGCCCGCCTTCGTGGCGCTCGACGCCGAGGGCCGCCTCATCGCCTCCACCAGCGTGCCGCTGCTGGACTGGCGCGGGAGCCTCGCCGCCCCTCGGCGCATGGCGCTCGGCGCCAGCGTGCGCGTAAGCATCGCCGACCGCCAGGGCGCGGCGCCACCGGCGATCCGGGTCCTCGTCGATGCGCGCGTTCCGCAGCCGGCCGCGTTCGGCACGCTGATCGACGCCGCGCGCGTGCGCGACGGGATGCGCCATTCGCTGCTCGGGCTCAACGCGTCGATGACCGTCTTCTCGCTCGACGGCCGTCCGTTCGCCACGAATCGCGACGACATCGACGCGCGCTGGACGCGCGCCTCGCCGGCGTCGGGACAGGTCGGCCACTACGACGACGACGACCGTCTCTACGCCTGGCAGGCGTCCGCGCGCTATCCGTTCGTCGCGCTGGTCAGCCTCGACCGCAACGGCATCGTCGCTGACTGGATGCGCCAGGCGCGACCGTCGATGCTGGCCACCCTGGCGCTCGTCCTGCTGCTCAACGGCTTCGCCGCGCTGTTCGACCGCGCCTACCGCCGCCAGACGCGCCTCGTCGACGCGTTGTCGCGCAGCGCCCGACATCTCGGCGACGTGCAGCGCACCGGTCACATCGGCCTGTGGGAAGCCGATCTGGTCAACCAGACCATCGCGTGGTCGGGCCTCGTCCACGAGATCACCGGTCTCCCGCCCGAGCGCGTGGGCGGGCGCATCGGCACCTATTACAAGCTGGTGCATCCCGCCGATCAACCCGACATCGTCGAGTGGCTCCGGCTGTTCTCGCATGGCGACGGCCCTTACGAGTGCGAACATCGCCTGTGCCGGCCGGATGGACGCGAGGTGCGCGTGAACCTGCGCGCGGCGCGGATCACGAACGAGGAAGGTCATTCCATCCTCTCGGGCACGATCAGCGAAATCACGGTGCTGCACGAGACGCGGCAGCGGCTCGAGAACATCGACCGCGACCTCGCGGCCAGCGAGGCGGCCTATCGTCAGCTGCTGGCGCGGATGCCGCTGCCGCTGCTGATCGTTCGCGAAGGCTGCATCGAATACGCGAACCACCTCGCGGAAGAACGGCTCGGCAGCATGGCCGCGCCGCTGGTGGGGCGCCGGGCGGCGGACTTCCTCGATGCCGAGGCGCTCGAAGCGATCGACCGCGGCGCGCCGGAAGGCACCAATGCGACGGCGTGGATCGAGCCCGAATACGGCATGCCCTTCGAAGCGGAACTGGCGCTGTCCGACTACCGCGACCCACGCGGCCGCGGCACGCTGGCGATCATTCGCGACGTCACGGAGCAGCGGCGCTACGAGGACCGCCTGAACCACCAGGCGACGCACGACGAACTGACCGGCCTGCCCAACCGGCGGGCGCTGCGCGAGCGCCTCGACGCGCTCCTCGTGGACTCGGTCGCGGCGGGGACGGGCCTCATGGTGATGTTCATCGACCTCGACCACTTCAAGGTGATCAACGACGCGCTCGGTCACGTGCTGGGCGACCAGGTGCTGCGCGACATCAGCCTGCGCCTTGGCGACGTGCTCGGGGCGCAGGGCCACGTGGGCCGCTTCGGTGGCGACGAATTCGTCGCGATGGTGCCCTTCGACGAGTCCCCGGTGAAAGCCGTCGAGATCCTCCCCCGGCTGCAGCGCGCGATCGAGGAACCACTCGCGGTCGACGGCACGCTGCAGCGCCTGAAGTGCAGCATCGGCGTCGCGTTCGCGACGCGCGACGGCGCCGACGCGGATACGCTCATCCGCAACGCCGACACCGCGATGTACGACGCGAAGCGCTCGGGCCGGCACGCCTGGCGCTGCTATTCCGCGGAGATGCATGCCACGGCGATGGCGCGCCTGAGCGTGCTGACGCGGCTGTCGGAAGCCAACCTCGACAACGAACTCGCGCTCGCGTGGCAGACGCAGCACGACGGCGCCGACGGCACGGTCACCGGCGTCGAGGTGCTCCTGCGCTGGCCCTCGGCGCCGGGCGACCTGCTCGGCAACGAACGCCTCGTGCCGCTGCTCGAGGAAACGGGCGCGATCGTGCCGATCGGCCAGTGGGTGCTGCGCGAGGCCTGCCGGCAGCAGCGGCTGGTGCTCGAGACGCTCGGCCAGCACTGCCGCATCGCGGTGAACGTCTCCGCGCAGCAGCTGGTGCATACCGACCTCGCGGCGGAAGTCCGGCGCATCCTGGACGAGACGGGCGCGCGCGCCTCGGCGCTCGAGCTGGAGCTCACCGAAAGTGCCTTCATGCACGAGCCCGAGCGCGCCATCCGCACCTTGCACGAGCTACGCGCGATGGGCGTGACCATCGCGCTCGACGACTTCGGCACCGGCTACTCCAACCTCACGTATCTGTCGCGCCTCCCGCTGGACAAGATCAAGATCGACCGGCACTTCACGGCGCGCATCGAAGAAGACCACTTCGACACCGCGATCTGCCGCTCCATCGTCTTCCTCGCGCGCAACCTCGACCTGCACGTGGTGGCCGAGGGTGTCGAAACCGAAAGGCAGCGGCGCTGGCTGCTCGACGAGGCCTGCGTCGCGATGCAGGGCTATTTCTTCTCCCGGCCCGTGCCGGTCGAGCAGCTCGGGCGCGACAGGCAGGTCGATCGGGTGACCTAGGCGAGCTGGCGCGTCGTTCGCCTGATGCGCCAATCCGTTCTCCGCACGGCGATTTATCGCCGACCGTCGCGCGCCTACATTGAACAGGTGGCATCAGGCCTCGTCCCCCGGTGATTTCCCCATGTTCCGCGCCCCCGCGATCTTCGTCTCCCACGGTGCCCCGACCTTCGCGCTGGAGCCCGGCCTGCTCGGCTCCCGCCTCACCGACCTCGGCGAGCGCATCGCGGCCGCGTCGGCCATCGTCGTCGTGTCGCCGCATTGGCAGACCTGCGGCGTGCGTGTGACCGGGGCCGAGCGCCCGCCGACCATCCACGATTTCGGCGGCTTTCCCCCTCCGCTGTATTCGCTGACCTACCCCTCGCCCGGCGCCCCCGGGCTCGCGGCGGAAACGGCCTCGCTGCTGATCGACGGTGGCTTCGTGGCGATGGTCGACGCCGAGCGCGGCTACGACCATGGCGCCTGGGTGCCCCTGCGCTACCTGCGGCCCGACGCGGACACGCCGGTCATCCAGGTGTCCATGCCGCACAACCTCGACGCGGCCACCGCGTTGCGCCTGGGCCGGACGCTGGCGCCCTTGCGCGATCGCGGCGTGGCGATCGTGGGCTCGGGCAGCCTCACGCACAACCTCCATGAAGTGCGCCGCGACGGCGACGTCGCCGATTACGCGCGCGCCTTCGCCGCGTGGAGCCGCAAGGCGGTGCTGGAAGACGACGTCGATGCGCTGCGCGATTACCGCAGCGTGGCGCCGAGCGCGATCCGCGCCCATCCCACCGAGGAACACTACCTGCCGCTGCTGGTCGCCCGCGGCGCGGCGGGCGACGACACCCCCATGGCGATCGATGGCGGCATCACGTACGGCGTCCTGTCGATGGATTCGTATGCGTGGGGTGTCTCGTAGCTCGTCATAAATTTACCCGGAACTTATTGCGTTCGATATTTAACCCGGGTAATATGTGAGGCATGGCTACTTACACCGCTTTTCATCACCACACCCGCATCGCCGCGGGCTCCCTGATCGCCGTCGCCGAGCGCTGCAAGGCGTATCTCGACGCCGATCCAAACGGGATGCCCATCGTCTACGACGACGCCACCGGCCGACCCGTCGACATCGATTACCGCGGCAGCACCCATGACGTGCTGGGCCGCCTGGGGGCCGCCGAGCCGGCCGCCAGGCGCGGCCCGGGACGGCCGAAGCTGGGCGTCGTGGCGCGCGAGGTCACCCTGCTGCCGAGGCACTGGGACTGGCTCGCGGCGCAGCCCGGCGGCGCCTCGGTGGCGCTGCGCAAGCTCGTCGAGACCGCCCGTCGCGAGACCGGCGCCGCGGACGAGGTCCGTCAGGCGAGCGAGGCGGTGGACCGTGTGATGCTCGCGCTCGCCGGCGACCTGCCGGGATACGAGGAGGCGTCGCGGGCGTTCCATCGTGGCGAGGCCGGCCGCTTCGACGAACTGACGGAGGCGTGGCCGGTCGACGTGCGGGATTACGTGCGGAGCATGGCGGCCCGGGTGGCGCTGTAGGAATTCGGCGGTTCGGCGTCGCTCGCCGTCGGCCCGCTGTCGCGGGATCGCCGATGCGATCGGCTCCCACCCTTTTCGCCTGCTACCGGAGGGTGGGAGCCGATCGTATCGGCGATGGGTCCGCGACAACGCCGCGATCAGGCCTCGCTTGGCACCAGCTTTCCGATGCCCTTGTCGCGCGCCTTGCGGATCTTCTGCCACCGCTTGTACCGACGCTTCAGCATGCGGCGGTACTTGCGCTCCTTCCGGTCGTGGTTCCAGAGGTAGATCGCCGGGGTGCTCAGCAGCGTGAGCAGCTGCGAGACCAGCAGGCCGCCGACGATCGCGATGCCCAGCGGCCGGCGCATCTCGGAGCCCACGCCGAAGCCGATGGCCAGCGGCAACGCCGCGCCCATCGCCACCAGCGTGGTCATCGTGATCGGGCGGAAGCGCACGAGCGCCGCCTGGCGGATGGCCTCCACCGGCGACATGCCCTGCTCGCGTTGCGCGACGAGCGCGAAGTCGACCATCAGGATCGCGTTCTTCTTCACGATGCCGATCAGGAGGAGCACGGAGATGATCGCCATCAGCGTCAGCTGCGTCTGCGTCACCAGCATCGCGAGGAACGCGCCGGCGCCCGCCGCCGGCAGCGTGGAGATGATCGTCAGCGGGTGTCCGAGGCTCTCGTAGAGGATGCCCAGCACGATGTACACGGCGACGATCGCGCCGATCAGCAGCACCATGCCGTTCGACTGGGCGTCACGAATACGCTGGTTGGCGCCCGTGAAGTCCATGCGAATACCCGGGGGCAGCTGGATCATGTGCACCGCCTGCTCCACCAGCGCGTTGCCGCGATCCGGCGTGACCTTGGGCGCGAGGTTGTACGTGATGTCCGCGGATTCCAGCTGGTTCTGGTGCGTCACGGAGTTCGGCACCGCCACCGGGGCGATCTTCGCCACGGCGGACAGAGGGATCATCTTGCCCGCATGGTTCTTCACGTAGGTGTTGAGCAGCGCCTCGGGGCTGATCGTCTGCGCGGCGGCGGCCGTGAGCACCACCCAGTACTGGTTGATGTCCGAATAGATGATGGATACCTGGCGCTGACCGAACGCGTTGAACAGCGCCGAATCGATGTCGCCCATGCCGACGAGCAGGCGCGAGGCCGCGTCGCGATCGACCTTCACCATCTGCTGCTTGCCGACGGTGTCGAAATCGCTGCCGACGTCGCGGAACTCCTTCATCGTGCGCATCTGCCGCACGAGCTTCAGCGCCCACGGCTGCAGGTTCTCGCCGCTGGTGCTGATCAGCTGGAACGAGTACTGGCCGCGATTGCTGTTGCCGCCACCGCCGCCGAGGAACTGCACCGGATTCATGAAGACCTGCACATCGGAGATCTTCGCGTACTCCTTGCCCATCCGCTCGATGATCTCCTTCATCGATTCGCGCCGTTCGCCCGGCCCGCTGCCCTTGGGCTTCAGATCGACGAACATCATGCCGTTGCTGCCGACCGCGCCGCCGTTGTCGCCGCCGAGGATGGTGGTGACGTCCGCGACGGTGGCATCGGCCTGCATCATGTCGCCGACGCGCTTCAGGCGCCGCGCCATCTCGTCCGGCGAGATGTTCGCATCCGCGTTGATCTCCGCCTGCAACATGCCCGTGTCTTCCTCGGGCATGAAGTTGCCGCCGGCGGTCTTCACCACCGCGATGGCGAGCAGGACGGTGGCGATGAGCAGGAACAACGGTTGCCAGCGCATCAGGCGCCGATGGCGCATCGCCCAGTCGAGTCCGCGCTGGTAGAACGCGAGGAATCCGCGATCGAATCGCTCCAGCGCGAGCTCCCAGCGTCCGGGCTGGCGGTCGGGTCGGTCGTGCTTGAGGTAATGCGCGCAGAGCGCGGGCGTCAGCGTCAACGACACCACGGCCGAGATCAGCACCGCCGCGGCGAGCGTCACGGAGAACTCGCGCAGCAGCTTGGTGATCATGTTGTTGCCGAACAGCAGCGGCGCGAACACCGCGACGAGCGACAGCGTGATCGACACCACGGTGAAACCGATCTCGCGCACGCCTTCGAGCGCGGCGTCCATCGGCTTCGCCCCGTTCTCCATGTGGCGGACGATGTTCTCGATGACCACGATGGCGTCGTCGACCACGAAGCCGATGCAGAGCACCAGCGCCATCAGCGACATCGTGTTCAGCGTATAGCCCAGCGACCACATGATGACGAACGCACCGGCGAGCGAGAGCGGCACGCTCAGCGTCGCGATCAGCGTCGGTCCCACGCGACGCAGGAACACCATCATCACCAGCACCACCATCACGATGCTGATCAGCAGGGCCACCTTGACCTCGTGCAGCGCCGACTGCGTCGTCTGCGTCAGGTCGAAGATCGGCGTGACCTGCGCATCGGCGGGCAACAGCGAGCGGAAACGCGGCAGCGCCGCGCGGATGGCCTCGGCCGTGGCGATGGAATTGGCTTCCGGCCGCTTGCTGATCTGCATGGTCACGGAGCGTTCGCCCTGGAACCAGGCCTTCTGGTACTGGTCCTGCTGCCCGCTGTAGACCTTCGCGATGTCGGACAGCCGCACGGGGATGCCGTTGCGCACGGAGATCAGGATGTTGCCGAAGTCCGACGGGTTGCGCAGGCCGTCGTTCGCCACGACGGTCATCTGGCTGTTGCCGTCGGACAGCACGCCCTGGGGCGAGGTGACGTTTGCGGCGTGCAGGGCGTTGGACACGTCGTTGGTCGTCAGCCCCTTCGCCGACAGCGCGTTCGTGTCCAGCTCGATGCGCACCGCATGCGGCGTGCCGCCGAACACCTGCACGCGCGAAACGCCCTCGATCTGCGCCACGGACGGCGCGATCAGCGTATCGACGACATCGTAGAGCTTGTCGGGCGGCATCGTCTTCGACGTCATCGCCACGAGTAGCACCGGGATCTGGCCGGTGTCGAACTTGAAGTACTGCGGCGGCGTCGGCATGCCCGCCGGCAGGTCGGCCGCGGCGGCGTTGATCGCGGCCTGGACGTCGCGGGCCGCGGCATCCGTCGAGCGATCGAGGTTGAAGCGCACCCGCACGAACCCGGCGTTCTCCGAGCTGTTCGAGTACATCTGGTCGACGCCGGGGATCTGCCCCAGATGGCGCTCCAGGGGGGCGATGACGGTCGAGGCCATCGTCTGCGCGTTGGCGCCCGGCATCTGGACGCTGACGAACACCGCCGGCACCTCGATCGACGGCAGGGCCGCCACACCGAGGAGCATGTATGCGATGGCGCCGGCCAGCGTCAGGCCCGCCGCGAGCAGCGAGGTGCCGATGGGCCGGCGGATGAATGGTGCGAAAAAGTTCACGACACTTCCTGTGATCGCGGGAAGACACCCCGCGCCCGCGAACTTTATGACTTCATGCGCGTTTCGTCGCGTGTGCCTTTAGTGGGGCCCCTGCCGGAAGGCAGGGGTGCCCCGTTCCGGATCGGTCTCAGCGCACCGGCGAATAGCGGACCGTCAGGTAATACGTCCGCCCCAGCTGGTTGTAGTACGAGGCGGTCTCATAGCGCTTGTCGGCCACGTTGGCGACCCGACCCTGCACGCTCCACGCCGTGTCCAGGTGCCAGGTGGCGCGCAGGTCGGCCGTCGCGTAGCCGCCGAGACGGCGGGTGTTGGCCGCGTCGTCGTAGCTGTAGCCGGCCGAGTACACCGAACCGCCGACGGTGACGGGACCGAGGTCCTTATCGAGGTCGACGCGCGCGATGCGGCGCGGGCGGCGGGCGAGCAGGTTGTCCTTCTGGACGCCGTCGTCGCGGTTCTCCGGCTGCTGGAACGTCAGGTAGCCGCGCACGTGCCAGCCGTCGACATCGGCGCCGACCTGGCCCTCGAGGCCGCGGATGCGCGCCTTGCTCACGTTGATCGGGAGGAAGTTCGCGTCGAAGCCGATCAGGTCGTCCACCGTGGTCTGGTACGCGTTGACCGCCCAGTTCCACACGCCGGGACGGGCGGACAGGCCGATCTCGGCGGTCCGCGACTTCTCCGGCTTCAGGTCGACCGGCGCGCCGTACGGGTAGAACTCGTCGTTGAAGGTCGGCGCATGGAACGCCGTGCCGTACGAGGCCGTGACTTTCATGCCGTTGTCGAAGCGGAAGCCGTAAGCCGCCGAGCCGGTGGTGTGGTTGCCGAACTGCGTGTTGTGGTCGTGGCGCGCCGAGAGCTGGATCTCGTGAGGCCCGAACACGCCCTGGTAGAGGGCGAACACGCCCGTGTTGTTACGGGTGTCCTTGAGGTAATCCGTATCGCTCTTGAGCTTTTCCTGCTGGTAGTCGACGCCGACCGAGAGCGTCTGGTCCTTCGCCAGCGTGAAGTCGTTCTGCCAGGTGGCCTGGTTGCGCTTCGAATACAGATAACCCACGCGCGCCTTGTCGACACCGTAATCGACGAAGTCGAGCGTCTTGTCCGCGCCGTCGAGGTAATTGTCCGCGCGATCCTGGTTCTGGCCGAGGCTCAGCGACATGCGCCAGTCGGTCATCGCATCGAAGGCGAGCTTCGCGCCGGCCACCTGCTGCGAGCGGCGGGTGAAGTTCTGGAAGTCGCCGTCGTATTCGATGTCGCCCTTGCTGCGCAGCCAGCTGCCCGTCAACTCGGTGCCGTCGTCCCAGCGGTAGCCGCCCGAGAGCGCGCCGTTGTACGTGCGGTAGGCGTCGTGGTCGGGCTCGTCGGTGAAGCAGCCCTGGAACGCCGTGCCCGCGCCGATGCGGCAGGCATTGATGCCCGAGGTGTACTGGCCGCCGAGGCTGGCGTTGTACCAGGCGTGTTGCGTGCCGCCGGAGATCCCGACCTGTCCTGCCGTGTAACCGTGGCTGCCGCCGGTGACGGAGAGCGACGGTGTCGGCGCCTCGCCGGCCTGCCCGTGACGGGTGAAGATCTGGATGACGCCGCCGATGGCGTCGGAGCCGTAGAGCGACGAACGCGGCCCGCGGACGACCTCGATGCGGTCGATCTGGTCGACGGGCAGCTGCTCGTAGGCGGGCAGGCCCGCACCCACGGTACCGACGCGGACACCGTCGACGAGCACCAGCGTGTGCGCGGAGTTCGTGCCGCGCATGAACAGCGAGGTCTGCTGGCCGATGCCGCCGGTGTTGGCCACGTTGACCCCTGGCAGGCCCGTGAGCAGATCGCGCAGCTCGACCGGCTGCAGGCGCTCGATGTCCTCGCGCGTGATCACGGTGACCGGTGCGAGCACGTCGTCCACCGGCGTCGGCGCGCGGTTGGCGGTCACCACCACGGCATCGAGCTGATCGGGGGTGTCCGCGGCGTGCGCCATGGCGATGGACGACAGCAGGGCCGTCGCGAGCAGGGTCTTCTTCATGGAACCGTCTTCCTCCGCCGCGTGACGCGGCCATACGAAAGGTCGCGCGAGGAGGACGGGCAGCGAACGGCGAACGGGAGGCAAGACCCGGCGGCTGTCCGGATCCGCCCTCCGCGAATCGACCGAAACAGGAGCGCCCGCCAGACAAGGGGCGGGTCGCTTCATCGGGCCGGTCTCCGGACTCGCGCGTGCCAGGACTGGCCGGAACCGGTGCCTTCCCGCTTTCGCAGTGGCGCATGACCGGTTCCACGGGGCCCCTGACCGGGACCAGCCGTCGACGCTTACCGTTGCGGGGGCAGTGCCGGCCTTGCCACGAACGACGTGGCGCACCGGCTTCCCGTTTCATCCCCTGGCCGACGCCAGCGGGACACCCGAACGGCGCGGATGCTACCGCGCAGGGCCCCGAAAGTCACTGCGCCGACGGGTAGGAGCGGACCTGGCCGCGATTCACGTAAACGTTTACCGCACGATGGCAGATAACAAGCAAGCCCTTGAAAAAGCGCAAGTTGTTGTGATGAGGCTTAACATGCACTTGACCATCGCAAAATGATTCGATTACAACCGTAACAGATTGCCGTAAGGGGGCGATTTATTACGCCACGGGGAGAATGCGTCCCGGCGGCTGGATTTCCCGGGAGGGGAACAGGCTGGCGAGACGTGGTTTACGGCAATCGAGAACAACGTCCGGTCCGCGCTTTGTGACCGGCTTTTCTTGCAGTTTCCTGGGGAGACAAACATGCAACGTTCCGACTATCGCGCCGTAGCGATCCGCCGTTCCGCCCTCTGTTCAGCCCTCGCGCTCTGCTTCGCGAGCGGTGCCGTCCTGGCCCAGTCCAATGCGTCGGGTAATGTCTTCGGTCGCGTCGCGCAGCCGGAAGGTGCCGTCGTGCACCTGCAGAACCTCGATACCGGCCTCACGCGCGACGTCGGCGTCGACGCCGACGGTCGCTACCGTGCCAGCTCGCTTCCGGTCGGCCGCTACCGCGTGTCCGTCGAACGCAATGGCCAGACCGCCGAGACGCGCGACAACGTGCAGGTGAGCCTGGGCGGCGTCGACGTATCGTTCGGTGGCGCGGTCGCCAGCAGTGGCGAAGCCCAGACGCTCGAAGGCGTCCAGGTCACCGGCAACGCGCTGCCCGCCATCGACGTCTCGCAGGTCGACTCGCGCACGGTGCTGACGTCCGAGCAGCTGCAGAAGCTGCCGCTCGCCCGCGACGTGACCGCCGCGGCGCTGCTCGCGCCCGGCGTGATCTCCGGCGACAGCCGCTACGGCAACGTCGCTTCGTTCGGCGGTTCGTCGGCATCCGAGAACCAGTACTACATCAACGGCTACGCGGTCACGAACGCGCTGACGGGCCTCGGCTTCACCAGCCTGCCGTACGACGCGATCGACCAGCAGCAGATCTTCACGGGTGGTTACGGCGCCGAATACGGCCGTTCGACCGGCGGCGTGATCAACATCGTGACGAAGCGCGGCGGCAACGAATGGAAGGGCGGCGTCGGCATGTATTTCCAGCCGGCCGGCCTGCGCCAGAGCCCGCGCAACATCTATCGCAAGAACGGCACGCTCTACCAGACGCGTTCCGGCAACAAGAGCACCGATACGCAGTACACCGGCTACATCAGCGGTCCGCTCATCAAGGACAAGCTGTTCCTGTTCGCGGCGGGTGACTTCACCCGTTCGAACAGCAAGTCGACCAGCGTCATCACCGCGCCGCAGAAGACCTACCAGGAGAACAAGGCCACGAAGTGGATGGCCAAGATCGACTGGAACATCACCGACAACCACCTCCTCGAGGTGACGGGTCTCGGCGACAAGACGAACACCGAGCGCAGCATCTACAAGTACGACTACGCGACGGGCCACCGCGCGGCGTACCTCGGCGTCGACAATCTGAAGAACTTCGACGCCGGCCCGGGTTCCGCGCCCGGCGGCGACGTCTACATCGGCAAGTACACCGGCTACCTCACCGACGACCTGACGGTGACGGCGCTGTACGGTCACACGAAGACCCGCCACGAGCGCAACCTCGGCTACGCTGCGAGTGCGAAGTGCCCGTGGATCACCGACAGCCGCTCGGTGAACGTGCCCATCGTCGGCTGCGGCCTGGTGAACGGTACCGTGCTCGGCGAAGGCGCCGAGGACAAGACGCACGGCTACCGCCTCGACGTCGAGTACCGCATCGGCGACCACGACGTCCGCGTCGGTGTCGACAACCAGACCCTCGAATCGTACGCCGGCAACATCTACGAAGGCGGCTATCGCTGGGTCTACCAGGACGCCGGCGAAGTGCCGAACCGTCCGGACATCGTGCCGCCGCCCGGCGACGACTACTTCGTCGAGAAGCGCCTGTTCCAGACCGGCGCGGGCGTGAAGACCGAGCAGGAAGCGCAGTACATCGAAGACCACTGGCAGATGACCGATCGCTTCATGCTGTACCTCGGTCTGCGTAACGAACAGTTCAAGAACATCAACGGCGAAGGCGCGACGTACGTCAAGCAGCGCCACCAGCTCGCACCGCGCATCGGCGCGACCTGGGACGTGTTCGGCGACTCGACCTTCAAGGTGTACGCGAACGCCGGTCGTTACCACCTCGCCATCCCGTCGAACGTGGCCATCCGCGGCGCCTCGGCGTCCACCTATTACAGCGAGTACTACTCGTACACGGGCGTCGCCGCGAACGGCGAGCCGACCGGCACCACGCAGCTCGGTGGCCGCCGCTACCTCAACGGCGAGGACGGCACGCCGCTCGACCCGAAGACGGTCGCGGCCAAGGACATCGACGCGTACTACCAGGACGAGTACATCCTCGGCTTCGACAAGGCGATCAACGAGGACTGGAGCTTCGGCGCCAAGGCCACGTATCGCAAGCTGAAGAGCTCGATCGACGACTTCTGCGACTCGCGTCCGTTCGAAGCGTACGCCGCGCGCAACGGTATCGACATCAGCAACGCGTCGCTGCCGGGCTGCTACCTGTTCAATCCGGGCAAGTCGAACACGTTCCTCGTCGACGTCGGCGGTGGCAACTACGTGCCGTTCGATCTGCGCAAGGACGACTTCACCTCGCCGGCGGGCGTGAAGTTCCCGGATCTCAAGCGTAGCTACTACTCGCTGGACCTCTACCTCGAGCACCACTTCGCCAACGACTGGTACGGCCGCGTCGATTACACGTTCTCCCGTAGCTACGGCAACTCGGAAGGCCAGCTGAAGTCGGATATCGGCCAGCTCGATCCGTCCGTCACGCAGGACTGGGACGCGCCGGAGATCATGCAGTACACGAACGGCCCGCTGCCCAACGATCGCACGCACCAGCTGAAGGCGTACGGTTACTGGCAGGCGACGCCGGAATGGCTGCTCGGTGCGAATCTCGCGGTCGCGACGGGTCGTCCGAAGAACTGCATCGGTGTCGATCCGGTCGACGCGATCGACTACGGCGCCTCGTACTTCGAGTGCGGGCTCCAGCCGTCGCCGCGCGGTTCGAAGGGCCGCCTGCCGTACACCTGGAACCTCGACCTCAACGCCGAATACCGTCCGATGTGGGCCGGCGAGAAGCAGCCGCTGGCCTTCACGGCGACCGTCTTCAACGTGGTCGGCAGCCAGCGTCCGGTGGCGCAGGTGGACGTCGGCGAGACGGGTGCGATCCGCAACGGCGTGCCGGTGCAGAGCATCAACTACGAGCGTCCGATCGCGTTCCAGAACCCGCGCTACGTTCGCGTGGGCGTCCGGTACGACTTCTGATCAAACGACGTGCCAACGCGCGCCCGGACGACGTATCCGGGCGCGTTTACGAAGGATGATTCCCCAGATTGGCCGGCGCGGAGCGCCGGCTTTTTTATGGGCCGACGAAAAACATCGCCGATGCGATCGGCGATGGGTGCTGGCGTCAGGCGGTATGGACGCGTACGCCGCCGATCCAGGTTTCCGCCACGTGCTGCGTTTCGTCGAGCACGACGAAGTCGGCGCGGAAGCCTGCGGCGATGTGGCCGTGCGTGGCGCCGAGACCCAGGAAGGCGGCGGGATAGGTCGAGGCCATGCGGGCGGCTTCGTCGTACGGCACGCCGACCATGTTCACCGTGTTGCGCACGGCGGTGGCCATGTCGAGCGCGGAGCCCGCGAGCGTGCCGTCGGCCGTCTGGCAGACGCCGTCGCGGACCGTGATCGTCTCGCCCTTGAGCACGAAGCTCGGGTTGTCCGAACCGACCGGCGGCATCGCGTCCGTCACCAGCATCATCTTCTCGCGCGCCTTCGCGGCGATCGCGACGCGCAGCGACGCGGGATGCACGTGGTGACCGTCGACGATCAGGCCGCACCAGCTCGCGGCATCCTCGAGCGCGGCACCCACCACGCCGGGTTCGCGGCTGGTGAACGGCGTCATGGCGTTGAACAGGTGCGTGAAGCCCCGCACGCCGGCGGCGAGCGCGCGACGGGTGACTTCGTAATCGGCGGCCGTGTGGCCGGCCGCGACGATCACGCCGTTGTCGACCAGCTGCGCGAGTACCTCGGCCGATGCGCGTTCCGGCGCGAGCGTCAGCAACGTCACGCCACCGTGGCGGCCGGCGACCATCGCGACATCGGCGGCGCCGGCGATGCGGAACTTGGCCGGATCGTGCACGCCCTTGCGCTCCGGCGCGATGAACGGGCCTTCGAGATGGATGCCGAGTACGCCCGGAACGCCCTGTTCGACGGCGGCGTTCACGGCGTCGATGGCCTTCGCCATCACGTCGGCGTCGTCGCTGATCAGCGTGGGCAGGAAACCCGTGGTGCCGAACTTCGCATGCGCCTCGCCGATCGTGCGGATGGTCTCGACGGTCGGCGCGTCGTTGAACAGCACGCCGCCGCCGCCGTTGACCTGGCAGTCGATGAAGCCGGGCAGCAGGGTGCGGCCGCCGAGGTCGTGGCGTTCCGCCGCGCGCACGCGCGGATCGGAGGGCAGGGCGAGACCGGTGATGGTGTCACCGTCGATCAGCACGGCGAAACCGCCCTGGAATCCGTTGTCGGTGAGAACGCGGCCGTTGACGAGGGCGGTGGTCATGGGGGGTGGGCCTTTTGCAGGGGGGCTGTTCTGGAGATGGGAGATGGGAATTGGGGGCGTGGTTCCGGCGGTCGATCAAGGGAGCGGGTGGCGTGTCGCGGGGTTGCCGGTGGCTGTGCGTCGCGGCGCCTTCAGCGCCCGGGGTACCGCCCCTCATCCCCCATCTCCCACCTCCCGTCTCCCATCTCCCATCTCCCGCTACACCGTCTCGGTGACCTTGTTCAGGTGCGGCGGCAAGTCGGGGTTGAAGCCGCGTTTCAGCGCGAGCGCGGCGGTGGCGCGGTAAAAACTCTGCACGGTGACGAGCGGCGCGCTGATCGGCGCGGTGGCCACCAGCGGAAGCACGCCCTCGCCCGTGGCGCCCGGCGCGGCGATCCACACCTTCGCGCCGCGCTTGCGGAACTCGGCGGCCACGTCGAGCACGCCGGGCAGCGTGTCGTCGTTCTGCGCGAAGAAGAGCACCGGGAACTCCGGGCCGACGAGGGCCATCGGGCCGTGCTTCACTTCGGCGGAGCTGAAGGCCTCGGCGTGCAGGCCGGAGGTTTCCTTGAACTTCAGCGCGGCTTCGAGCGCCGCCGCGAAGCCGAATCCGCGGCCCACGACGAACAGGTTGTGCGCGTCGACGAGGCCTTCGGTGAGCGCGCTCCAGTCGGCGTCCCAGCCCTGGCGCAGCTGCGCGGGCAACGCGGAGAGCGCGTCGCCGATCGCGGGGTTGCCGCTCCAGCGCGCGGCGATGTGCAGGATCGCGGCGAGCGCGCCGAGGTAGCTCTTGGTCGCCGCCACGCTCTTTTCGGGGCCGGCGTGCAGCGGCACGACGACATCCGCGATGGCGGCCAGCGGCGAATCGACGACGTTGACGAGTGCGACCACCAGCGCGCCGGCCTTCTTCGCGGCCTCGGCGTTGCGGACCAGGTCGGGGCTCTTGCCGGACTGCGACACGGCGACGTACAGCGCGCCCTGGAGGTTCTGCTTCGCGTGGTAGATCGAGGTGACCGACGGCGATGCGGACGCGGTGACGACGCCCAGCTGCGTCTCGAACACGTACTTCGCGTACATGGCGGCGTGATCGGAGCTGCCGCGCGCGCAGGTGATGATCATGCGCGGCGGGTTCGCGCGCAGGCGCTCGGCCAGGGCCGTGACGACCGCCTCGTTGAGCGCGAGCTGCCGCTCGACGACCTCGGCCGTCTCGTGCGCTTCGCGGAACATCAGGGTGTCGTGCGGAGGGATCGTCATGGAATGGTCGTGCCCGTCAGTCGCTCTGCAGTTCCGCGACGAAGTCGTAGATGTCGCCGCGATACCAGGAGCAGGTGAATTCGACGATGCGTCCGTCGTCGAGGAAGCTGCGCCGCTCGATGTTGAGGCCGGCGCTGCCGGCACCGAGGCGAAGCAGGCGAGTCTGCGCCGGCCCGAGGACCACGGCGCGCAGGCGCTGCAACGCGCGCAGCGGCCGGTTGCCGAGCTTGTCGAGCGCTTCGTAGAGCGAATCCTCCACGAGGCCCGGATCGGGCAGGAGATCGAGCGGGACGGCGCTGCGCTCGATGGCGAGCGGCTCGTCCCCGGCGTAGCGCAGACGGTGCAGGCGCACCACCTGCGTGCCCGGCGAGAGATTCATCGCCATGGCCTCTTCGGGCGTGACCTCGCCGATCGCCCTTTCGAAGAACTCCGATCGCGGGTTCAGCCCGCGGGCCCGGAGATCCTCGGTGAAGCTGGTCATGCGCGAGAGCGGCTTGACGATGCGCTCGGAGACGAAGGTGCCCGCGCCGTGGCGCTGGGTCAGCAGGCCGTCTTCCACCAGGCCGCCGATGGCCTTGCGCACCGTGACCCGGGACAGGGTGAGGGCCCTGGCCAGATCGCGTTCGCTCGGCAGGGCGTGGCCGACCTGGACCTCGCCGTTCTCGATCACGTTGCGGATCGCCCGGCGCAGGCGCATGTACGCCAGCGGCTGCCGGACGGCCGGGTCGTTGTGCAGACGCTGGTATTCGGCGACGAGGGCGCTTTCCATGCCGGGAAGATACCAATCCCCGACCACTGGGGCAAGCAGATGCAAGCCCGGCCATACCAGCCGGCCATTCAAACGGTCGTTTGCACGATCTAAATGCACTGTGCAAACGTTTGCGGTGCAGCATGTGGTCTCGAACGGCGGCGAATGGTCGCGTCCAGTGGTACGGGGCTGGTACGTCCTGGTATGTCACTGGTACGATCCGGAGGCATCCGTTCCTGTGTGAGGCCATCGTCGTGAGCGCTCCCCTCCTTCCGATCGAACCGTTCGATCTGGTCATCTTCGGCGGCACCGGCGACCTCGCCGTGCGCAAGCTGCTCCCTGCCATGTACCACCGCTTCGCCGACGGCCAGATCCAGGCGTCGAGCCGCATCATCGGCGTGGCGCGCGAGGGTCTGGACGACGCGGCATATCGCGAGCAGGTCCGCGCCGCGGTCGAAAAGGGTGTGTCGCACGTCGTCCCGGCCCAGCTCGACGCGTTCATCGCGATGATCGGCTATCGCTCGCTCGACGCCCGCAAGGCCGACGGCTGGGACGAGTTCGCCGCGCTGATGGCCGAGAAGGCCGACCACATCCGGGTCTTCTATCTCTCGACGTCGCCGGACATCTTCACCGACATCTGCCAGCGCCTGGGTTCGCTGGGCATGAACGGCGAACGCTCGCGCGTGGTGCTCGAGAAGCCGATCGGCCGCGATCTCGAGAGCGCGAACGCGATCAACGACGCCGTCGCCCGCGTCTTCAGCGAATCGCAGACCTATCGCATCGATCATTACCTCGGCAAGGAAACGGTGCAGAACCTGCTGGCGCTGCGCTTCGGCAACGCGCTGTTCGAGCCGCTGTGGAACGCGCAGCACATCGACCACGTGCAGATCACCGTCGCCGAAACGGTCGGCGTCGGCCATCGCGCCGGGTACTACGATCGCGCCGGCGCGCTGCGCGACATGGTGCAGAACCACATCCTGCAGCTGCTGTGCATGCTCGCCATGGAGCCGCCTTCGTCGCTGGCGCCGGACGCCGTGCGCGACGAGAAGCTCAAGGTGCTGCGTTCGCTGCGCCCGATCGACGCCCGTAACGCGGCCCAGCTCACGGTGCGCGGCCAGTACCGCGCCGGCGCCGCCGAGGGCCAGGGCGTGCCGGGGTATTCCGACGAGCTCGGCAGCGACCAGTCCCGTACCGAAACCTTCGTCGCCCTCAAAGCGGAGATCGGCAACTGGCGCTGGGCGGGCGTGCCGTTCTACCTGCGTACCGGCAAGCGGCTCCCGAGCCGCGTGTCGGAAATCGTGGTGACGTTCCGCCAGCTGCCGCATTCCATCTTCGATCCGACCAGCGGCCCGCTGCTGCCCAACCGCCTGACGCTGCGCCTGCAGCCGGACGAGGGTGTGAAGCTGTGGCTGACGATCAAGCATCCTGGACCGGGCGGACTGCGCCTGCGCCACGTGCCGCTCGACATGAGCTTCGCGGCGGCGTTCGGCGTGCAGCAGCCCGACGCCTACGAGCGGCTCATCCTCGACGTCGTGCGTGGCAATCCGACCCTGTTCATGCGTCGCGACGAGGTCGAGGCGGCATGGAAGTGGGCCGGCCCCATCCTCGACGCGTGGGAAGCCAGCGGCGACACGCCGAAGCCGTATACCGCGGGCACCTGGGGTCCGAGCGCCGCCGTGGCGCTCATCGAACGCGATGGCCGTACCTGGGCCGAGGATGCCGCATGAACGCCAAGATCGAACGCCATGAATTCACCGACAAGCTGTCGCTCGCCGACCAGCTCGCGCGCGACGTCGCCGCGAAGCTGAAGCAGGCCATCGATGCGCGAGGCAAGGCCACGCTCGCCGTCTCCGGCGGCAGCACGCCGAAGATGATGTTCGCCGTGCTCGCCGAGCAGGAGATCGACTGGTCGAAGGTCGCCATCACGCTCGTCGACGAGCGCTGGGTCGACGTCGACAGCGAGCGTTCGAACGCTCGCCTGGTGGCGGCCCACCTGCTCCACCACGAGGCCCACGCGGCCACCTTCCTGCCGCTGTTCGACAAGGCGCACGCGGACGACGTGGACAAGGCGCTGGGCGCGGTCGGCGCGCGCATCGACGCGCTGGGCCTGCCGTTCGACGTCGTGATCCTCGGCATGGGTGGCGACGGGCATACCGCGTCGTTCTTCCCCGGCGGCGACAACCTCGCGGAGGCGCTCGATCCGAAGGGCACGAAGACGGTGCTGTCGATGCGCGCGCCGGACGCCGGCGAGCCGCGCATCACGCTGACGCTGCCGAAGGTGCTCGATACGCGCGCGCTCTACGTGCATATCGAAGGCGCCGACAAGAAGGACATCCTCGCGAAAGCCCAGGCCGGTGAGGATTACCCCATCGGCGCCGTGCTGAAGAACGCGAAGGGCCCGGTCGAGGTCTACTGGGCGCCGTAACCACCCATGCCTTACCGCCGCGCGGGACACGCGCGGCAACGGGTCGTCCCGGCGCCGTGCCGGCGATCCACCCGACAGTCCCGTGCCGGCGCGGCGCGGGGCGCGGTCAAAGCCTCAGGAACATGCCATGACCACCCATCCCATCCTCGCCGAGGTGACCCGGCGCATCGTGGAGCGTAGCCGCGAATCGCGTGCCGCGTACCTCGCCAAGATCGACGCCGCGCGCGGCAAGGGCGCGAAGCGCCATCACCTCTCGTGCGGCAACCTCGCGCATGGCTTCGCCGCATGCGCCGAGAAGGACAAGGACGCGCTGCGCAACGGCCACGCCGCGAACATCGCGATCGTCACGTCGTACAACGACATGCTTTCGGCGCACCAGCCTTACGAGCGCTATCCGGAGCTGATCCGGCGCACGGCGCGCGACTTCGGCGCCACCGCGCAGGTCGCCGGCGGCGTGCCCGCGATGTGCGACGGCGTCACGCAGGGCCGTCCGGGCATGGAGCTGTCGCTGTTCTCGCGCGACCTCATCGCCATGGCCACCGCGGTATCGCTCTCGCACGACATGTACGAAGGCGCGTTGTACCTCGGCATCTGCGACAAGATCGTGCCGGGCATGCTGATCGGCGCGCTCAGCTTCGGTCACCTCGCGTCCGCGTTCGTGCCGTCGGGCCCGATGCCGTCGGGCATTCCGAACGAGGAGAAGTCGAAGGTTCGCCAGGCGTTCGCCGCGGGCAAGGCCACGCGCGCCGAACTTCTCGAGGCGGAAGCACGCTCGTACCACGGCTCGGGCACCTGCACGTTCTACGGCACGGCGAACTCCAACCAGATGCTGATGGAGATCATGGGGCTGCACCTTCCGGGTGCGAGCTTCGAGGCGCCGGATACGCCGCTGCGCGACGCGCTGACGCGCGCGACGGTCGAACGCGTGCTCGCCATCGACTCGCTCGGCGACCAGTACCTGCCGCTCGGCCACATCGTCGACGAGCGCTCGGTCGTCAACGGCGTCGTCGGCCTGCACGCCACCGGCGGCTCCACGAATCATCTGCTGCACCTCGTCGCCATCGCGCGCGCCGCCGGCGTGGAACTGCGCTGGGACGACTTCGACGCGCTTTCCGCGGTGGTGCCGCTGCTCGCGCGGGTCTATCCGAACGGTTACGCCGACGTGAACCATTTCCACGAGGCCGGCGGCATGGGCTTCCTGATGGACCAGCTGCTCGACGCGGGCCTGCTGCACGCCGACGTCAACACGATCATGGGTCCGGGCCTGCACCACTACCGCAATGCGCCGTCGCTCGAGGGCGACACGCTGGTGTGGAAGCCGGTATCGAAGGAGAGCGGCAACCGTGGCGTGCTGCGCTCGATCGCGGAGCCGTTCCGCCAGGACGGCGGCCTGCGCATGCTCAAGGGTAACGTCGGCCGCGGCGTCATCAAGGTGTCGTCGGTGCCGGAAGACCGCATGGTCGTCGAGGCGCCGGCCATCGTGTTCGACGAGCAGGACGACGTGAAGGCCGCTTTCGACCGCGGCGAGCTGGATCGCGACTTCGTCGCGGTCGTGCGCTTCCAGGGTCCGCGCGCTCGCGGCATGCCCGAACTGCACAAGCTCACGCCGACGCTCAGCCTCCTGCAGGACCGCGGCCACCGCGTCGCGCTGGTGACCGATGGACGCATGTCGGGCGCGTCGGGCCGCGTGCCCGCGGCCATCCACGTCACGCCGGAAGCCGAGGCGGGCGGTCCGATCGCGCGCATCCGCACGGGCGACCTCGTCCGCCTCGATGCCAACGAAGGCACGATCGAGGTGCTCGTCGACGCCGACGAATGGAACAGCCGCATTCCCGACAACGTCGACCTGGCCGTGCACCACACGGGCATGGGCCGCGAACTCTTCGCCATGTTCCGCCAGTCCGCCGTCACGGCCGACCTCGGTGCGGGCGTCTTCTGATCCACCGGAGTAGCAGATGAGCAACGAAGCAAAGCAGCAGCGCGTCGAATCCACCCTGCGCCTCGCGCCGGTCGTCCCCGTCGTGATCATCGAGGACGCGTCGAAGGCCGTGGGCATGGCGCGCGCGCTCGTGGCCGGCGGTATCCCGGCCATCGAGGTGACGCTGCGCACGCCTGCCGCCCTGGACGCCGTGCGCGCGATCGCCGCGGAAGTGGAAGGCGCGTTCGTCGGCGTGGGCACCGTGCTCACCGCGCGCGACCTCGACAACGCGCTCAAGGCCGGCGCGAAGTTCGCCGTGTCGCCGGGCAGCGCGCCGCGCCTGCTCGATGCCGCCGACGACTCCGAACTCCCGCTGCTGCCGGGCGCCGCCACGTCCAGCGAGGCAATGGAACTGCTCGAACGCGGATACCGCTTCCAGAAGTTCTTTCCGGCCGTTCCCGCCGGCGGCGCGAAGCTGATCGGCGCCTGGGCCAGCCCCCTGCCGCAGATCCGTTTCTGCCCGACCGGCGGCATCAGCCTCGCCAACGCCGGCGATTTCCTCAGCCTGCCGAACGTCGCCTGCGTCGGAGGCTCTTGGCTCACCCCCGCGGACAAGCTCGCGTCGTCGGACTGGGCGGGTATCGAGGCACTGGCGCGCGAAGCGGCGCAGCTGCCGCGCAAGGGCTGAACATTCGCTACGATCGGCTCCCATCCTTCCGGAGGGTGGGAGCCGATCGTATCGGCGATTGGCGCATGAGGGCCCATGATCCTGTGCCATTCTCGCGACCTTCGACACTCTCTACGCCGCCATGACCTACATCCTCCTCGCGGTCGCCTTCAGCGTGACCGTCTCGGTGCTGCTCAAGCTCGCCCGGCGCGCCAACGTCGACATCGTGCAGGCCGTCGCGACGAACTACGTCGTCGCCGCGGCGCTCGCCGCGCTGCTGCTGGGCGCGACGCCGCGCGCCGCGCTCGAAGCCCGCGCCACCTGGGCACCGCTCGTCCTGCTCGGCGTGCTGCTCCCCGCGATCTTCCTGGTACTCGCACGCTCCGTGCGCAGCGCGGGCATCGTGCGGACGGACGTGGCGCAACGGCTGTCGTTGTTCGTCTCGCTGTTCGCCGCCTTCGCGTTCCTCGGCGACACGCTGACCGGGCCGAAGATCGCCGGCATCCTGCTGGCGCTGGTCGCCGTCGCGTGCGTGCTGTGGCGCAAGGATCGCGGCACGGCAGCGCAAGGCGGCCTGCTCGCGCCGCTGGCCGTGTTCGCGGGCTTCGGCGCCATCGACATCAGCTTCAAGCTCGTCGCGCAGGCGGGCGCGCCGTTCGCCAGCGCCCTGCTCGCCTCCTTCCTGATCGCGATGGTGCTCTGCTGGATCGCCGTGATCGTGCGTGCCGCCATGGGCACGGCGCCCGTCGCGATGCGCAGCATCGGCTTCGGCGCCCTGCTCGGCGTCGCCAACTTCGCCAACATCCTGTTCTACGTGCGTGGCCACCAGGCCCTGCCCGATTCGCCGTCGCTGGTGTTCGCGGCGATGAACGTCGGTGTCGTGGTGCTCGGCGCGCTGGTCGGCGCGCTCGGCTTCCGCGAGAAGCTCTCGTGGCTGAACTGGCTCGGTCTCGCCATCGCCATCGCGGCGATCGGCGTGATGACCACGGCGTAAGCGGCGCGACGCTCCGCTAGGCCTGCAGCCGCCGCGGCGCCGTCGAGCCGCGCACGACGAGATCGGGGCTGAAGCCCTCGTTCTCGATGATGTGGTGGTCGCCCTCGCGTTCGATCTCCGCGATCAGTCGCTGCGCGGCGTGGCGGCCGATCTCCTCGGTGTTCTGCCGCGCGGTCGTGAGCGCGGGCCACGACTGCTTCGAGAACGGGCTGTCCTCGAAGCCGGCGATGGAGAGTTCCCACGGCACGTCGACACCGCCCGAGCGCGCGGCGGCGAGCACGCCCGCCGCGATCTCGTCGTTCGAACCGAAGATGGCCGTCGGCGGCTCCTTCAGCGCGAGCAGCTTGCGCGCGCCGCGGAATCCGTCGTCGAAGGAATAGTCGCCCTCGACCACCAGGCGCTTGTCGACGGCGATGCCGTAGGCGCGCAGCGCGTCTTCGTAGCCTTTGTAGCGCTCCGGGCTGGAACGATGCTCCTTGCCGCCCCAGAGGAAGCCGATGCGCTGGTGACCCAGCTGGATCAGGTGTTCGGTGATCGCGTAGGCCGCGTCGCGGTCGTCGACGAAGACGCAGGGCCAGCCGTCCTTCGGATCCTGCCGCGCGGAAATGATCCGCACGAACGGCACCTTCTGTTCGGTCAGCGCGGCAAGCAGCGCCGGTTGCTCGGACATCGGCGGACAGAGCACGAGCCCGGCCAGTCGGTTGCGCCGCACGAGGTCGCCGAGCTGGTCCGCCAGGCGCGCCGCCGAGGCGTCGCAGGGATGGATCTGGAGGCCGAAACCGCGCTCGCGGCACACCGAGAGCACGCCGTTCTGCATCGCGATGACGTAATGGGCGTTCGGGTTGTCGTAGACCAGGCCCAGGGCGTACGTGCGCTGGCTGCGCAGGCTCCGCGCCGCCTGGTCGGGCTGGTAGTCGAGCGCTTCGATCGCGCGCTGTACCCGGTCGCGCGTCCGCGCGTGCACGGATGGCTCGTGGTTGATGACGCGGGAGACGGTCTTGAGCGACACGCCGGCCCGCTCGGCCACGTCCTTGATGGTAGGACTACGCAATCTGATCGACCCCTCGATGGCGGAACGGCCATCCTAGCGGATGGCCGTTGCGGCGCGAATACGGTTCACTTCTTCAGGTGCTGCCCGATCCGGTGCCCGACGGCGCCGTAGAAGAGGATGTACAGGTAGCAGACCGCCATGATCACCAGGAACACGGCCTGGAAGTTGTAGACCTGCTTCAGGTGGGCGAAGACCAGCGGCACGATGGCGCCACCCGCGATACCCATGATGAGGAACGCGGAGCCGAACTCGGTCAGGCGCCCCAGGCCCTTGATCGCGAGCGGGAAGATCGCCGGCCACATCATGGCGTTGGCGAAGCCGAGCGCGGCCACGAAGGCCACCGAGGTGTAGCCGGTGGTCACGTAGGTGCCGATGGAGAAGAGCACGCCGAGCACCGCCGAGATCGCGAGGTAGGTGTGCTGGGAGACGAACTTCGGGATAAGCACGAGGCCGGCCACGTAGCCGAGCAGCATCGCGAAGAGCGTGTAGGAGGTGAAGTGCTTGGTGTCTTCCGGCGTCATGCCGAAGCCCTGGCCGTAGGTGCCGATCGCATCGCCGGCCATCACTTCCACGCCCACGTACACGAACAGGCAGAGCACGCCGAGCCACAGGTGCGGGAAGCTGAAGAGGCTGCCCTTGTCGTGGCCGATGGCGCGCTCGGAGTTGTCGTGCGACGCGCGGATTTCCGGCAACGACGAACGCACGACCCAGACGGCCAGCACGACCAGCAGGCCGGCCATCACCATGTACGGCATGTGCACCTTCGCCGCGAACGCGTTGAGCAGGGCCTCGCGCTCCACCGGATCGGTGGCCGCCGCGATCTGCTTGTCGAACGTGCCGATGTTGCTCATCACCACCGCGCCGAACACGAACGGGGCGAGGAAGCCGGCGGCCTTGTTGCAGATGCCCATGAAGGCGATGCGCTGTGCCGCGCTGTCGATCGGGCCGAGGATGGAGATGTACGGATTGGAGGCCGTCTGCAGCAGCGACAGGCCGGCGCCGATGACGAACAGGCCCGTGAGCGCGCCGGGGTAGACGCGCATCGTCACGAACTGGCCGAACATCACGGCGCCGATGGCCATGACGAAGAGTCCGAGCCCCATGCCCTTCTTCATGCCCGTCTTCTTCAGGATGAACGACGAGGGCAGGGCGAGGAAGAAGTACGAGAGGTAGAACGCGCTGGGCACCAGGAAGGCGCCGACGTCGTCGAGGTCGAAGGCGAGCTTGACGAAGGTGATCAGCGGGCCGTTCAGCCACGTCACGAAGCCGAAGATGAAGAACAGCACGCCGATGATGATCATCGGGATCAGGCTGGAATGACGCGTCTCGTCGACGCCAACCACTGTGGATGACATGGATGGTTTCCCTCTGGATGAATGTCGCATCGATGACGGCGACACCGCCGGATGCTCCCCGATTTGTCCCTTTATCGACCTGCATGCACAACGTTGTCAATCGCCCCGGCGCGCCCGCCCATGACCTGTGGCACGGCGCGCCACTTTCGATGCCGCGCCGCGTCAAGCCCTTGATCCGTCATCCCGAACCCCGCGCCAAGCGCGGCCACGCCTGCTTCCGGTCGCGGCGCCCCCGCCGCGCGCAAACGTTTCCTGTTGCGGTGCGTTATGGAATCCGCCCTGTCTCGGCCATTTGTCCGGTTGACAACGTTGTCATCGGCAAAACAGACTCGGCTCCGACAAGGGGCGCCGTCCACCGTTCGGGTGACGACGCGAGAGCGGGTCAGGGCAGAAGGGGCAGGGCGTGGGCGAATCGGCCAAGCAGCGGGATCTCGTGCGTGCGTCGCGGACCGGGGCGTTTCTCGCCGCGGACGTGGGCGGGACGCATGCCCGTATCGGCCTCGTCCGTCGTGCCGCCGGCTCTACCGCCATCGACGTCCTGCGCTACGAACGCTACGCCTGCGCCGAATGGCCCAGCCTGACCGCGGTGCTTCGCGACTTCGTCGGTCACCTCGAGGGCGAGCAGGCGATCGAGCACTGCGCGGTCGCCAGCGCGGGCTATGTCCTCGGCGATGCCATCGTCAACGAGAACCTGCCCTGGCCGGTGTCGATCGGCGACATCCGCGAGTCGCTGGGTCTGGCGGGCCTCGCCGTGGTCAACGACTTCGAAGCCGTCGCCTACGCCTGCCAGTTCCTGCAGAGCCACGAAACCACGCCGATCATCGCCACCGACGCCGCACCGGCGGAGGGCCCGATCCTCGTGATGGGTCCCGGCACGGGCCTCGGCTCCGCGGTGCTGCTGCCCGGAAAGCCGCATTGCACGGTGCTGCCGACCGAGGCCGGACAGATTTCCCTCGCGCCCGGCAACGCGCGCGAGGTCGCGATCCTGGGCGAGCTCGCCCGGACGCGCGATTACGTCTCGTACGAGGCCGCCCTTTCGGGCCCCGGCCTCGTCAATCTCTATCGGGCCATTTCCACGCTGGGCGGCACGGCCGCCACGCTGGCCGAACCCGCCGCCGTCACCGCGGCCGCGCTCGAGGGCAGCGATGCCGCGGCGACGGAAGCGCTCGACGTGTTCTGCGGGCTGCTCGGCAGCTTCGTGGGCGACCTGGCCATGCTCTACGGCGCCCGCGGCGGCGTGTACCTCGCCGGCGGCATCCTGCCGCAGGTGCGGGACCACCTCATCGCCAGCAGCTTCGCCAACAGGTTCTTCAACAAGGGCGTCATGCGCGCCTTTCTCCAGCAAGTGCCGGTACGTCTGATGGACCACGGACAGTTGGGTGTGATCGGTGCCGCCGGTCTCTACCTGCACGGTTCGACCGCTCATTGAAGAGCGGCGAAAGGAACGTAGGGCGTCGTTCGAAAAACCGGGTCGAAAGACCCTTCGATAGCAACGAGGCACGGCGCGGCCGCGAAACCCGTCGTCGCCTTCATCCTCTGAGGGGAGGACATCATGTCGCATCGTAGAAACCTGCTGACGGCGAGCATCATCGCCGGCCTGTGCTGTATCACCGGAACCGTCGCCGCGCAGGACGCGTCCGGCGCGACGGCGAAGCCGCAGACCGCCCAGGAGAAAGCCGAGGCCGCCAAGGCGGCCGAACTCGAGGGCATCACCGTCACCGGCATCCGTGCCAGCCTCGAGAAGTCGCTCGACACCAAGCGCAACGCCGACGCCGTCGTCGAAGCCGTCACCGCCGAGGACATCGGCAAGTTCCCGAACACCAACGTCGCCGAGGCGATGACGCAGATCCCCGGCGTCACCATCGATCGCCAGTTCGGCCAGGGCGATCGCGTGTCGATCGACGGCACGGATCCCAGCCTCAACCTCACGTTCCTCAACGGCCAGCCGATCTCGCAGACGCCGTGGCAGTACGGCGCGCAGCCCAACCGCGGCTTCGACTTCACCATGCTCGCGCCGGAAATCGTGGGTCGCCTCGAGGTGTACAAGTCGCCGGAAGCGCGCCTTCCCGAAGGCAGCCTCGGCGGCACGATCCTGCTCCACACGCTCAAGCCGCTCGACCTGCCGGCGAACACGATCCGTGGCTCGTTCGGCCTGAACTACAACGACCAGGGCACCGCGGGCACGCGCCCGAACGCGTCGGCGCTGTACAGCTGGAAAGACGCCAACAACATCTTCGGCATGATCGCCTCGATCCAGCACTTCGAGGAGAAGATCGATCGCCAGGGCTTCGAGATCTTCAGCTACAGCCCGGTGTCGAAGTGGGCGCCGAGCCCGGCCGTGGCCGCCGGCATCGCCAACGGCACGCTCGATCCCAACGCGATGGTGCCGGACGAAGTGAACTCGGCATGGTTCCAGCAGAAGCGCAAGCGCGACACCGCGACCCTGGGCTTCCAGATCCATCCGACGAACAACTGGGACATCGACATCAACAACCTGTTCGTCCGGGAGAACTTCGACAACTGGAACCAGTCGCTGTATCCGTTCACCGGCGCGACGCCGGGTAACGTCACCAGCTTCATCCAGGGCCCGAACGGCGTCGTGACCGGCGGTCACGTCTGCGGCAACGATTCGCCGAACTGCCCGGCCATCGCGCAGGGCACCTTCGACAGCAACATCCGCAAGTCGGTCGTCCGCACGTCGGCGTTCGACCTGAAGTCGGAATACCGCGGCGAAGGCTGGAAGCTGGGCGGCGCGGCGGGCTACAGCAAGGCGCGCAACGACAACATCTCCCAGGCGGTGATGGAGCCGGTGTACGCCGGCGGCTACACCTGGGACATCAACCGCGGCTTCAACTTCGACAACCCGGCGGCCGCGCGCGATCCGGCGAACTGGCACATGGGCGACGTCGACGGCCTCGGCGGCTGGCCCGGCAACTATGGCGACTACTCGGCCAGCTCGCGCGATACGTACGGTCAGCTCGACTTCTCGAAGTACTTCGACTCGTTCTTCAACGAAATCGCCGTTGGCTACCGCTGGAACCGTCACGAAGAAGGCATGCAGGCGCACGTCTACGGCGGCAACGCCCCGACGAACCTCGCCGAGCTCGGCACCAGCGGCTACACCGACACGCTCGACGCGTTCGGTGGCGCGCTGAACGGATCGTCCAGCCACATCATCCCGGATCGCGACGCGCAGTACGCGTGGGTGCGCAACACGAACCAGGGCAGGGAAGATCCAGGCACGTACCTCAACGGCACGTACAAGCTGATCGAGAAGACGAACGCGGCGTATATCCAGGCCAACTTCGCCGGCGGCGGCTTCCACGGTAACGTGGGCGTCCGCTATGTCGACACCAAGACCGACGGCACCGGCTTCAACTACAGCGGCGCCCCGGTCCTGCCGGCTCCCGCGGGTTCGTGGCAGACGTCGTCGCGCACGACGAAGAACTGGCTGCCGAGCCTCAACGTGGCGTACGACCTCACCGACGACGTCGTGCTGCGCGCGGCGGCCGCCAAGGTCATCGCCCGTCCGCCGTACAACATGCAGGTGAACAACCTGTTCCTCAACGACTCGGTGCTCACCGGCTCGGGTGGCAACCCCGACCTGAAGAACTACAAGTCGAAGAACTACTCGCTCGCCGCGGAGTGGTATTTCGCCCCGCAGTCGTACCTCGCCATCACCGGGTTCTACAAGCAGATCGACAACTACACCGTCGTCGACTCCGCCAACGAAACCCAGTTCAACTCCGGCCTGCAGAACGATCCGACGACGTTCGCACGCCAGGTGGCGCAGGGCCTCTGCACGCCGGACGGGTTCTGCACGTACTCGATCAGCCGTCCGCGCAACACCGGGTCCGGCAAGGTGCGCGGCGGCAGCGTCAGCTACCAGCAGGCGTTCTGGGATACGGGCTTCGGCGTCACGGCGAACTACACCTACGCCAAGGGCACGCTGGATTCGGGTGGCGCGCTGCCGTACAACTCGAAGAACTCGTACTCGGTGAGCCCGTACTACGAAATGGGCCCGTTCAGCGCCCGCATCACGTACAACTGGCGCAGCAAGTACCTCGCGGGCGGCTACATCGCCGGCGCGCCGCCGGCCACCACGGCCGACTACGGCGACCTCGGCGCCACGCTCGGCTGGAAGCTCAACCAGCAGGTGTCGTTCACGCTCGCGGGCATGAACCTCACCAACGAGAAGTACAAGCAGTACCTCGGCGTCACCTCGATGCCGGCGGCGAAGTACACCACGGGCCGCCGCTACATGGCCTCGGTGCATTTCGACCTCTGACACACGCGACGGAACGCGGCCACGGACGGCCGCGAACGCGATACCTCGATGCTTCATTCCCCTCGGGCCCGACGCCTCTTCATCGGGCCCGTTTTTTTGCCTCTCCGAGTTCCTCGTGACAGCGCCGCCTTCGTAGGAGCGCGCCCTGCGCGCGACATCCTTTGAGGCCGGGCGCTCAGGTCCGGATGCTCCCGCGAGGAGATGTCGCGCGCAAGGCGCGCTCCTACGAGTAGCGGCCGCACGATTTCCCAGCCACAATCGAACGACTACGACGACAAGGATCCCCCGATGCGCCGAATCCTCCTCCTCGCGATGGCCGCCGGCCTTGCCGCATGCGCCAGCCAACCGAAACAGGAGGCCGCACCGGTCGACACCGCGCCACTCTCGCTGATTCCCATGCCGGCGCAGGTGCAGCGCGTTCCCGGTCATTTCCGCCTCGATGCGATGACCACGATCGGCGTCGCGGCGGGCGACACGCAGGCGAAGCACGTCGCGACGCAGCTGCAGGGATGGATCCGCCAGGCGCGCGGCATCACACCCGCGATCGTCGAAGGCAAGGGCAAAGGCGGTATCTCGCTCGCGACCGTGTCGACGGTGAAGGGCCGCGAGGCGTACACGCTGGACGTCGACGGCAACGGCGTGCGCATCGCCGCGAACGACGAAACCGGTCTCTTCTATGGCGCCGTCACGTACTGGCAGCTGCTGACCGATCCCGCCGCGCAGAACGGCGTGCCGGGCGTGCACATCGTCGACGCGCCGCGATTCGAATGGCGCGGGCTGATGCTCGATTCGAGCCGTCATTTCCAGTCCGTGAGCGACATCGAGCACCTGCTCGACCAGATGGCGATGCACAAGCTCAACACGTTCCACTGGCACCTGACCGACGACCAGGGCTGGCGCCTGCAGATTGAGAAATACCCGAAGCTCACGGAAACCGGCGCGTGCCGCAAGACCGTGGGTCCGGACGTCGCGCTCACCGGCGACGTCGACAAGCCGTATTGCGGCTTCTACACGCAGGACGAGGCGAAGCAGATCGTCGCGTACGCCGCCGAGCGTCACATCACCGTGGTGCCGGAGATCGAGATGCCCGGTCACGCGCAGGCGGCGGTGGCGTCGTATCCGAAGGTCGGCGCCGGCGCGAAGAAGCTCGGCGTCTCGACGGACTGGGGCGTCAACACCGCGCTGTACAACGTCGACGATGGCACGTTCACGTTCCTGCAGGACGTGCTCGACGAGGTGATGGCGATCTTCCCGTCGACGTACATCCACGTCGGTGGCGACGAAGCGGCGAAGGATGAATGGGAGCGCTCGAAGACGGTGCAGGCGAAGATGAAATCGCTGGGCATCGACGACGAGGAGAAGATGCAGGGCTGGTTCATCGCGCGCATCGGCACGTACCTCGACAAGCACGGCCGGCGCCTGATCGGCTGGGATGAAATCCTCGACGGCGACGTGCCCGCCAGCGCCACCGTGATGTCGTGGCGCGGCACCGCCGGCGCGATCAAGGCCGCGAACGCCGGCCACGATGTCGTCATGGCGCCGTCGCCGACGCTCTACCTCGACCGCCTGCAGTCGACGCTGCCCGACGAGCCGCCGGGCCGTCCGTCGGAGCAGACGCTGAAGACCCTCTACGATTTCGACCCGGTGCCGACGGAGATCGCCGCGAACAAGGCGAACCACGTGCTCGGCGCGCAGGTCACGGTGTTCACCGAATACCTGCCGAACTGGTATCGCACCCAGCATGCGATCTTCCCGCGCATCGCCGCGCTCGCCGAGCGCACGTGGTCGCCGAAGGCCGACTGGAACGGCTTCGTCGCGCGCCTGCCGGCGCAGATGTCCCGCTATCGCTCGGCAGGCATCGTGCCTTCCGACGGCGCGTTCGCCGTGGCGATCGCCGCCGATGGCGCGCCCGATGGCAAGGCGAAGGTCACGCTGTCGAACCAGACCGGTTACGGCACGCTCCGTTATACGATCGACGGCTCCGCGCCCACCGCGCAGTCCGCCGAGTACACGGCGCCGTTCGATGTCGATCTGCCGACCACCGTGCGCGCGAACGCGTTCGCCGGCGGTTTCGGGCTCGCGGGGCCGCGCGATCGCGAGATCGATGCGAAGTCGCTGCTGCGCCGGACGAGCGACGAACTCGACATGTGCGGCGACAAGCTCGTGCTGCGCCTCGAGTCGCCGAACGCCGTCGATGGCAAGCGGCCGGTCTACAAGGTCGACATCATGGACACGTGCTGGAAGTGGAAGAACGTGAAGCTGGATGGGCGTTACGGCGTGTCCGTCACGGTCGACCGCCTTCCGTACAACTACGCGCTGTGGAAGGACGCCGCCGGCATCGTCTCGCGCAAGGCGCGCTCGGCCGCGGGCGAGCTCGAAGTGCGCCAGGACACGTGCGACGGTCCGAAGCTGACGACGATTCCGCTGGCCAAGGCGAAGGACGGCCGCGCCACGCTGGACGGCATCCTGCCCAAGCGCGAAGGCACGCACGACCTGTGCTTCGTGATCACGGGCAAACCGGGGCCGAAGCTGTGGGTGCTGGGCGACGTGCAGCTGCGCTGACGGGTTCGTGCAGGGCGCGCTCCTACAACGCCGCCGTTGAACGCAGGTCGGCTTTGCGCTGCAGAGCGCCCCGTGCCTCGCGCTCGTCGTCGCCTTCCAGCGGCGTGAGCGCGACGAACTTGCCCGCCACCATCGCGGCGAGGGGCACGCCATCGCGGATCGCCAGCCGGTTGCCGATCACGGCGGGCACCTTCGCCGAACCGGCGAGGATCGATCCGATCAGGTTGAGCGGGTCGGTGCCCGCGATGCAGACGATCTCGCCGTCGTGCGGCCGGTGGCGGATCTGCCGTAGCGCCGCGAGCGCCTCGGGCAACGCGAACTGCTCGCCGACGAGGCCATCGACGAACCGGCCGCCACGGATCTCGCCGCGCGCTTCCAGCCGATGGTAGACGCGGCGCAGGTCGCGCCACGCGGGAAGCCATGCCGCCTCCCGCTCCAGGATCCGCCAGCTGACCACGCCGTAGCGGCGCAGCAGCGTCCGCGCGATGTGTTCCAGCCCATCGGCATCGTTGCGTTGCTCGCTCGCGCGACGTGCGAGCGACCAGCGCCCCGCGTCCTCGATGCCGCTGAGCATGTGCCGGCGCGTGCGCCGATGGCGGCTTCCGTTGCGCTTCGACGCCGGCAGCAGCAAGGCGCGCAGGCCCGCGAAGCTGTCGGCGGTGACACGTCCTGCCGCGACGAGCTCGCCCAGCGCATCCTCGAGCTCCGTGCGAAGCAGGCGGGTGGTCGATGCGAGCTCGTCGAAGAACAGCGCGCCTTCGTCGCGCAGCGCATCGGCCACGGCCTGCGCTCGCGAGGACAGCGCCACGTCGTCGGTCGCGGCCGGCGCGGCGGCCGACCACACCGGCAGCTGGCGACGTGGCAGCAACACGATCGGCGTCGAGCGCACCGGTCCGCCGCTGCCCGTGCCCAGGCGCAGGCGGCTCCAGACGACACGGCCCGCCCGACACAGATCGTCGAGCCAGCCGATGCCGTAATCGGAAACGCGCGACGGCAGCAGCTCGGTTTCCCATGCGCCCGCCGCGGCTTCGAAGCCTTCGAGCTGCCCGATCGTGCCGGCGAGCGCGTCCGGGCCGGTGACCTGCGTGGCACGGGTGACATGTTGCCAGTCGAGCAGGAAGCGATAGAAGTCGCGCGGCGCCACCGGCTCGATCTCGCGACGCAGGCGCCCGATCGTGTAGCGGTGGATGCGCGCGAGCAGGTGACGTTCGCACCATTCGACGTCGGTGACGCCGGACGAGAACGGCCCGCGCATGACATAGCCCTCGGATTCGAGCGAACCGAGGGCGAGCTCGACATCGGGCAATGGCATGCCCAGCGACGCGACGAGCGCGTTCGCCGGCACCGGACCGAGGCCGCCGAGGCGGCCGCGCACGATGTCGATGAGCGCCGATTCCGGCGTCCAGGCCTGCGCCGCGTAGCTGGCCGGTGCCGCGATCGCCGGCGACATCGCGGCGACGGAAACCATCGCCTGCCACGCGGGCAAGCGTTCCGCGGCGACCCAGAGCGCATGGTCGCCGTGCGTCAGCAACGTGGCCCGCGCATCCTTCGCCAGCGCCGCGAGCAGCTTCGCCCATCCGGCGTTCTCGCGTACTTCGTCCTGGGTGATCGCGCCCAGCTGTACGAGGGCCTCGTGCATCTCGTCGGCGCTACGCGCCTCCGGCCACGCCTCGAGACGCACCGCGTCGATGGCCTCGGCATCGAGGCGGCCGAGGTCGTCGGCCGTCTCGGCCTCGTTCCAGCGGCGCGACTGCACCGCCTGCGTGCGCCGCTCTTCCAGTGGCGCGTCGTCGAGAAACGCATACGGCGCGGCGCTCAGCACTTCGGCCGCGAGCGGCGACGGCGTGGCGAGGTCGCGCGCGACCATCGCGATGCGACCGGACTCGAGCCCACGCAGGACCTCGAGCAGGCCTGCGCTGTCCATCGCCTCGTGCAGGCAGTCGTCCAGCGTCTGCTTCACCAGCGGATGGTCCGGCACCTCGCGTTCGCCCACGAGGTTCTCCGCGCACGCGACCTGATCGGGGAATACGGTCGCGAGCAGATCCTCGCTCTTCATGCGCTGCAGCTGCGGCGCGACCTTGCGGCCACCCGTGAAGCGCGGCAGCGCGAGGGCGGTCGTCGCGTTCCAGCGCCAGCGCACGCCGAATAGCGGTGCGTCGAGCAATGCCTGGATCAGCACATGCTCCGCCGAATTCGAATGCAGATAGCGCGCGACCTCTTCCAGCGGAAAGCTGTGGCTGGTGGAAAGCGACAGCACGATGGCGTCTTCGGTCGCGGCCGCCTGCAGTTCGAAATTGAACTTGCGGCAGAAGCGCTTGCGCAAGGCCAGGCCCCATGCGCGGTTGATGCGGCTGCCGAACGGCGTGTGGATGATCAGCTGCGTGCCGCCGGACTCGTCGAAGAAGCGCTCCATCACGAGCATGTCGCGGGTCGGCAACGCGCCGAGCGCCGCGCGTGCGCGGAACAGGTAGTCGACGATCTGTTCGGCGGCCGCCTTCGGCAGGGCCAGCTCGCCGGTGAGCCAGCGGAAGGCGCCGTCGCGGCCGTCCGCGTCGAACGCCGCTGCGATCTCGCCGCGCAGGCGCGACACGCCGAGCGATAGCTCGTCGGTGCGTCCGGGTGCCTCGCCCAGCCAGAAGGGAATGTTCGGTGGCGCGCCCTGCGCGTCTTCCACGCGCAGCCTGCCCGCCTCTACCCGCATGATCCGGTAGGAGCGATTGCCGAGCTGGAAGACGTCGCCGGCGAGGCTCTCCACCGCGAAATCCTCGTTCACCGTGCCGACGATCGTCGACTGGGGTTCGAGCAGCACGTTGTAATCGCCGGTGTCGGGAATGGTGCCGCCCGACGTGACGGCGGTGAGCCGTGCGCCGCGACGCTCGCGCAGGCGGCCGTTCACCGCGTCGCGGTGAATGTACGAACCGCGTGGCCCGATGCGCGTGGTGAAGCCTTCCGACAGCATCCGCACGGTTTCGTCGAAGCGCTCGCGCGTCAGCGCGCGGAAGGGGTAGGCGCGGCGGATCAGGTCGTACAGCGCGTCTTCGTCCCACTCCTGGCAGGCGACCTCCGCCACGATCTGCTGCGCGAGCACGTCGAGCGGCTCGTCCGGCATGATCAGCGCGTCGAGTTCGCCGCGGCGCACGCAGTCGAGCAGCGCGGCGCATTCCACCAGGTCGTCGCGCGAGGTCGGGAACAGGCGCGCCTTCGGCGTTCCGCCCACGGCGTGACCCGCGCGGCCGGCGCGCTGCAGGAACGCCGCGATCGATCGCGGCGAGGCGATCTGGCAGACGAGGTCGACATCGCCGATGTCGATGCCCAGTTCCAGCGACGCCGTGGCCACGAGCGCGCGCAGCTCGCCCCGCTTGAGCCGCTGCTCGGCGTCGAGGCGCTGCTCACGCGACAGGCTGCCGTGGTGCGCGGTGACGGCCTCCTTGCCCAGGCGCTCGGACAGGTGCCGCGACACGCGTTCGGCCATGCGCCGCGTGTTGACGAATACCAGGGTGGTGCGGTGTTGCTCGATGAGGTTGCCGAGCCGGTTGTAGACCAGCTCCCACATGTCGTTCGACATCACGGCCTCGAGCGGCACCGGCGGCACTTCCAGCGCGAGATCGCGCTTGCGCGTGTGACCGATGTCGACGATGGCGCAGTCCTCGCGCTCGCCGCCGGTGAGGAACGCCGCGACCTTCTCGATCGGTTTCTGCGTCGCGGAAAGACCGATGCGCGTGATGCGGCGCTGCGCGAGCGACTCCAGGCGTTCGAGGGACACGGCGAGGTGGCTGCCGCGCTTGCTCGCCGCCACGGCGTGGATTTCGTCGACGATCACCTCGCGCACGTCGCGCAACATGGCGCGCCCCGAATCCGAACCGAGCAGCACATAGAGCGACTCCGGCGTGGTGACGAGGATGTGCGGCGGACGGCGCTTCATCTTCTCGCGGTCGGACGACGGGGTGTCGCCCGTGCGCACGGCGGTGCGGATCTCGAGGTCGGGCAGGCCGCGCGCACGGAGCGCCTCGCGGATGCCGGCCAGCGGCGCCTCGAGGTTGATGCGGATGTCGTTCGACAGCGCCTTCAGCGGCGAGACGTAGAGGATCGTGGTGCGATCGCGCAGGCCGCCTTGCTCGACGCCTTCGCGCACGAGGGTGTCGATCGCGGAGAGGAACGCGGTGAGCGTCTTGCCCGAGCCGGTGGGCGCGGCGACGAGCGTATGCCGGCCGGAACGGATCGCCGGCCACGCGGCGACCTGCGCGGGCGTGGGCTCGGGAAACGCTTCGCCGAACCACGCGGCGACGGCGGGATGAAAGGCGCTGAGGGTCATCGACTTTTGTGAATTCATTGAATCACTTAAGTGGGGTCCAGGGGCCTCGATGGCAAGCGTCGAGCGTACCGCGACGGCGTCTCGCGGGTTGCGATAAAGCCGTTACTTGGCGATGGTTGGCCCTTCCTCGCCGATCGACCGTGCCCCATGTCCGAGTTCACCCGCCGCACCACCCTCGCCGTCGCCCTCGCTGCAGGCCTCGCCGGTTCCGCCCATGCCGCCGCGCCGGCGGACAAACCGTGGATGGATCGCTCGCTGAGCCCCGACCGCCGCGCGGAACTGCTCGTCTCCGCCATGACCGACGATGAGAAATTCCGCCTGATCCGTTCCGATTTCGGTCTGGCCAGCGACAAGCACGGCGTCCCCGAAGGCGCCGTCGGTGGCGCCGGCTACGTAGCCGCCCTGCCCCGTATCGGCCTGGCCGCGATCAATGAAACGGACGCGGGACTCGGCGTGAACAAGCCGGGCATCGACGGCAAGGGCGCGATCTCGCTGCCGGCCGGCCTCGCGACCGCCGCGAGCTTCGATCCCGCCGTCGCCCACGCGGGCGGCCGCATGATCGGCGGCGAGGCCCGTGGCAAGGGCTACGGCGTGCTCCTGTCGGGCGGCGTGAACCTGGTGCGCGATCCGCGCAATGGCCGCAACTTCGAATATGCGGGCGAGGATCCGATCCTCGCGGGCACCATCGTCGGCGCGGCGGTGAAGGGCATCCAGGAGCAACGGATCGTCGCGACGGTGAAGCACTTCGCCATCAACGACCTGGAAACCGGCCGCAACACGCACAGCGCGGACATCGATCCCGTCGCGCTGCGCGAGTCGGACCTGCTCGCCTTCCAGATCGCCATCGCGCACGGCGATCCGGGCTCGGTCATGTCGGCCTATAACCGCGTCAATGGCGTCTACGCCGGCGAGGATGCCTGGCTGCTCACCGACGTGCTCAAGAAGGAGTGGGGCTTCAAGGGCTTCGTGATGTCCGACTGGGGCGGCGTGCACAGCGGTGCCAAGGCCGCGCTGGCCGGACTCGACCAGGAATCCGCCGGCGAGGTGTTCGACAAGGAGGTGTACTTCGACAAGCCGTTGCGCGCCGCCGTGGCGTCGGGCGAGGTGCCGAAGGCGCGCCTCGACGACATGGCCCGCCGCATCCTGCGCAGCCTCATCGCCCACGGCGTCATCGACGATCCCATTCCCATGAAGTCGGTCACGCCAGTTCCGTACGCGGCCGACCGCATCGTCGCCCGGGACGCGCTGGAAGCCGGCGCGGTCCTCCTGCGCAACGAAGGCTCGCTGCTGCCGCTGGCGCGCAAGGGTCAGTCGGTCGTCGTGATCGGTGGCCACGCGGACAAGGGGGTGCTTGCCGGCGGAGGCTCGTCCACGGTCACCGACGAGGGCGGCGATCCGGTGCCCGGACTCGAACCGACCGGCTGGCCGGGCCCGGTCCGCTATCACGCGTCCGCGCCGCTCGCCTTCATGCAGAAGCTGGGTGGCAAGGTGACCTTCGATCCGGGCACCGATCCCGCGGCGGCCGCGAAAGCCGCCGCGGCCGCCGATGTCGCCGTCGTCTTCGTCACGAAGTGGGCCGCCGAGTCGTACGATGCGCCGGACATGTCGCTGCCGGATGGGCAGGACGCGCTGGTGGCCGCCGTCGCGAAGGCGAACCCGAAGGTCGTCGTCGTGCTGGAAACCAATGGCGCGGTGAAGATGCCCTGGCTTCAGGGCGTCGGTGCGGTGCTGCAGGCGTGGTATCCCGGATCGGGAGGCGGCGAAGGCATCGCGCGGCTGCTCTATGGCGAAACCGCGCCGTCGGGGCGCCTCCCGGTGAGCTGGCCGAAGGACGAGTCGCAGTTGCCGCGCCCCACGATCCAGGCCGCTGGCCTGTACTCGAAGGAAAAGCCGGCGGACAACATCGACTACACCATCGAGGGTGCCGACGTCGGCTACCGCTGGTTCGAGAAGACCGGGCGCGAGCCGCTCTTCGCCTTCGGCTACGGCCTGACCTACACGTCGTTCGCGTACAGCGATTTCGCCGTGGACAAGGACGCGGCCGGCCGGGTCGTCGCGCACGTCACCGTGAAGAACACGGGCAAGACCGCCGGCGCGGACGTGCCGCAGGTCTACGTCGCCGCGCCGGACGGCGGCATGCGCCGCCTTGCCGGCTGGCACAAGGTGAGCCTGAAGCCGGGCGCGAGCCGTCGGGTCGACATCGCGCTGGAACCCATGGCCCTCGCCCGCTACGACGACAAGGGCAAGCGCTGGCGCGTCGCGCCGGGCACGTACACCGTGAAGCTCGGCCGCTCCGCCGCGGATTTCGCGGGCGAAGCGAAGGTCGACCTGTCGGAAAGCTTCCCGGTCCTCAAGGCCGGATCGCGCTAGGTCACGGCCCCGGCGGCCGTTGTGGGAGCGGACCTGGCCGCGACAGCTTTTCGCCCCGGTCCCCAAGGTGGCGCGCCAGCTCCAGGGCACGGCCTCAAAACATGTCGCGCCCAGGTGCGCTCCCACAAGGGGGGCGCCGAGGCGGTTGGAGCGGACCTGGCCGCGACGGCTTTTCGCCCCGGTCCCCAAGGTGGCGCGCCAGCTCCGGGGCACGGCCTCAGAAGATGTCGCGCCCAGGTGCGCTCCCACAGGTGCGGGCTCCGAGGCTGTTGGAGCGGACCTGGCCGCGACGGCTTTTCGCCCCGGTCCCCAAGGTGGCGCGCCAGCTCCGGGGCACGGCCCCAAAACATGTCGCGCCCAGGTGCGCTCCCACAAGGGGGGCGCCGAGGCGGTTGTGGGAGCGGATCTGGCCGCGACAGCTCTTCGCCCCGGTCCCCAAGGTGGCGCGCCAGCTCCAGGGCACGGCCTCAAAACATGTCGCGCCCAGGTGCGCTCCCACAAGGCGGGGCGCCGAGGCCGTTGTAGGAGCGGACCTGGCCGCGACAGCTCTTCGCCCCGGTCCCCAAGGTGGCGCGCCAGCTCCAGGGAACGGCCTCAAAACATGTCGCGCCCAGGTGCGCTCCCACAAGGGGGGGCGCCGAGGCGGTTGTGGGAGCGGCCCTGGCCGCGACAGCTTTTCGCCCCGGTCCCCAAGGTGGCGCGCCAGCTCCGGGGCACGGCCTCAAAACATGTCGCGCCCAGGTGCGCTCCCACAGGCGGGGCCTTCGGCGGTTGTGGGAGCGGACCTGGCCGCGACGGCTTTTCGCCGCGGTCCCCAAGGTGGCGCGCCAGCTCCAGGGCACGGCCCCAAAACATGTCGCGCCCAGGTGCGCTCCCACAGGCGGGGCGCCGAGGCGGTTGTGGGAACGGACCTGGCCGCGACAGCTTTTCGCCGCGGTCTTCAAGGTGGGGCGCCAGCTCCGGGGCACGGCCTTAAAACATGTCGCGCCCAGGCGCGCTCCCACAGGTGCGGGTCTGGCCGCAACGCTCCCCCGTTCGTCATGACGCGGTCGCGACGGTCGCGCTTGCCACAATCGCCGCATGACGCCACGCCCTCTCCTCGCCGCCCTCGCCCTCGCCCTCGCCGTCCTTTCGACGCCTGCCTTCGCCGATCCGCCCGATTTCGACCGGCCGGGGGCCGGCTTCGCGACCACCGTGCTGCCCGCGGGCACGCTGGCGCTCGAACAGGGGCTGCCGACGTACGAGCGGGAGCGAAGCGATGGTTTTCTGGATCGCACGTACACGGCCGACAGCGTCATCCGCCTCGGTCTGGGCGGGCCGGTCGAGCTGCAGGTCGCTGGATCGGCATGGAACCGCCTCGACGAACGCGGGATGGGCTCGCGGCGACATGCCACGGGGCACGGCGACACCAGCGTGGGCCTCAAATGGGCATCCCCGGGATCGGGCGACGCCGGCTCGTTCAGCTGGGCGGCGCTCGGCAACGTGACGTTCGACAATGGCGACGAGGACTTCGGCAACGGCGCTCGCGAGGTCAGCCTCGGCAGCACGATGCAGTGGAAGCCTGACGATGACCACCAGAACACGCTCTACGCGAACGTCGACCACCTGAAGGGGCGCAACACCTGGACCCTTGCGCCGACCTTCGGCCGCAAATTCGGCGATCAATGGATGGCATACATCGAGGCCGACGCCATCCACGACGCGGACGAGGGTAACGAGCTGCAGGCGGGCGGCGGGCTGGCCTATACCATCGGCGACCACCTGCAGCTGGACGCGTACGCCCTGCACCGGGTGGCGGGCCATGGGCCCTCGTTCATCGCCGGGCTCGGCGTCTCGATGTTCTTCGGCAGGAAGAGCTAGCGCCGGTTCACGCGGCGCATGGCACGCAGCAGGATGACGGCCAGCGCGAGCCCGACGATCAGGCCGATACCGCCGCCCCAGACCGAGCCGGTCCGCCCATCGATGAAATAACCGATGGCGAAACCGATGAGCGCGATCAGGGGAACGGGAAGACAGCCCATGGCGCGAGCATACGCCAGAAAAGCATGGCCCTCGCGCTCACGCGGAGGGCCATGGCGACCGTCCCTTGGTCTGGCGGCCTCGGCCACCCGAACGCGGCCCGGCGAAGCCGACGCGGCGTTACCGCCGATGAAGGGGGGATCGATCCTTGCGCTAGGGACGGACGGCGTCCTGCCGTCGGATCGGTCATCGGCGATGTGTTGCCACGCCGATGTCGCCGGCGCGGCGTGACCGTAATGTTGCGTAGGTCGGCCGGCGGCGGATATAGGAGAATTCTTAAAATTAGTGCCGATTTGCCTTCGCCTGTGTAGGCGAAGGCCGGGTTTTACGCCAGGGCGTGGGATTCACGGCTTTTCTGCTCGTCCCTACGCCGCTCCGGGCGCGGCCTTTCAGGGCGAGTCGCCGGCGGCTTTGGCGCGGTCCGCTGCGGAATGCTCATGCCCCGACTGGCGAGACTACGCAGGCTCGCACCGTCGGACGACCCGTAATCCCGTTTGCCTGGTTCGCGTTGCATCGTTCATTTCTCCATTGCGCGCTCCACCCCGGGCGATCAGGTTGGTCGCAAAAGGCGAAATTTTCGGTGGCAGACCGGTGAACGTTGTGTGACAGGCCTTCACGCGCCCGAACGGCGATCGTCCGTTAAGGCGACGTCGACGCGGCCGTCGGTTGCGCGGGCATGCGCTGGATGAGCTCGGTCGCCAACGCTTCGTAGTTCTCGTCGAAATGGTGGGAGCCGGGCTTCCGGTAGACCGTGACGAACGATGGCAGCTTCGGATCGGTGCAGCCGCTGTCGTCCGCATCCTCGGCGCCGTAATAGCAGGCCATCGGCGGGTGTCCGCCCAGCGCGGCGATCGGCGGCATCGCATCGGTGTGCACGACCGGATTGAGCCACTGCAGGAAATTGTGCGTGTGGGTGGTCCACCAGCCCTGCTGCATGTAGCCTTCGAGTTCGATCTCGAAGTTCACGTCGCGGCTCGCGGAGAGCAGCACGAGCTGGCTCAGGCGCGCGCGGTTGTCGGGACGGAGTTTCCCCACGATGGTCGGCAGCACGTCGGCGCCGAACGAATAGCCGATCAGCAGCACGCGTTTCTTCTTCCAAAGCGCCGTGTAGCGATCGAGCAGGCCGTCGAGATCGTGCGCCGATTCCTCCGGCGAACGGTATCGCCAGAAGTACTTGAATGTGCTGACACCGGCCACCGGAATGCCGCGCGAGGTGAACACCGCGCCCAGGCGCTGGTCGAGGTCCCACCAGCCGCCGTCGCCCGAGTAGATGACGACGAGCAGGTCTTCCTGTCCGGCCGGCGCCGTCGTGAGCGCGGGCAGCTCGACGGTGGATTTCTCCATCGACGCATGTGTCCACGGATGCCAGGCGAGCAGCGCGAGCACGCCCAGGGCGAGCAGGCCGAGCAGGGAATAGCGGATCGTTTTTTTCATGCGTCTCTTCATCGGCGGACGACGCCACCCAGCCCGCCGGAGATCAGGCTGGCGACGTTGGCCAGCGCGAGGGGAAGCGCGATGCCGCCGGGCACCGCGATGTAGCGCGGCTCCCACTCGGGATCGAACTTGTCCTTGTAGCGCTGCAATCCGCGGAAATTGTAGAAGCGCTCGCCGCGTCCGAACACCATGGCGCCGAAGCGGCTCCACAGCGGCGCGGTACGCCGGTTCTGCAGGCCCGACAACGGGGCCATGCCGAGGTTGAACCAGCGATAGCCCTCGGCCTTCGCCCAGACCATCAGTTCGATGAACAGGAAATCCATGATGCCGGACGGACCGTCGGGCAGGTGGCGCATGAGGTCGACGGAGGCTTCCTCCTTCGTGTCCGTCACGAACACGTTGGCGAACGCGACGGGCTCCTCGCCCTGCCAGACCACCGCCATCGGCGTGCGGGCGAGGTAACGCTCGTCGAACAGGCCGAGGGAGAAACGCTTCTCGCGGACCTTCTTGTCGCGCATCCACGCATCGGAGATGACCTTCAGGCGCGGCAGCAGCGCCGGTACGCCGTCGACCGGCACGATCTCCATGCGCAGGCCGTCGCGCGCCAGCTTGTTCACCGTGCCGCGCAGGGTCTTCTTCGACTTGCCATCGAGATTGAACGACTCGAGTCGCACGCGCGCCTCCTCGCCGATCTTGAGCAGGCTCATGCCGACGTCGAGGTAGAGGTCGAGATCGCGTGGGCGCACCTGGTAGAACAGCGGCCATCCACCGGCGCGCTCGCATTCCTCCCGGAACGTCCAGACCAGCTCGCGGCGAACGTCCTCGTCGGTGCCGACCGGGTCGCCCATCGCCACCCAGCTGCGGCCTTCGATGTCGTACATGATGAAGGCGCGGTCGTCCGGCGCGAACATCAGCATCTTGTCGCCGACGAGCGCGAGGTGCGCCTGGGCCGAATCGAAACCCTTGACCAGCGGCAGCGCGCGCACGAGTTCGGCGTCGCCGGGACGCGAGCGGCGCGCACGCGCCGGCCGGATCAGGTTGGCCAGCGCGACGAGCATCACGACCGCGGTCGCGCCGACCAACGCCCGCAGCGCGCGCGGCGCGCCGCCATGGCGGAAGCTGAATTCCCACCACAGGTTGTTGCTGTACTCGACGTGCTTGAAGCTGAAGAACACCAGCCACGTCGAGCAGGCCAGCACCGCGCCGATCGCGAGCACCCAGCCGGGCGAGAACGACGCGCGGAACAGCGACGCGCGCCGGTAGAAATGCCGGTGGGCTGGCGCGAGGGCCAGCGCGAGCAGGGTCAGCAGGGTCGCTTCCTCGTAATCGATGCCCTTGAGCAGCGAGAGGATGGCGCCGAGGATCAGCAGCACGAGCGTGAGCACGTACGCAGCGTCGAGCCGGCGCTGCAGGCCGCGCGCGAGGATGAGCAGGAGCATGCCCACGACGCTGGACAGGAAATGCGAGACCTCCACCAGCGGTAACGGCACGAAGCCGCGGAGGATTTCCATGCGCCCCGGGATCGCCAGCGTGGCGCCGGAGAACAGGAGCACGGCGCCCGACACGAGGGTGAGCCCGGCGAAGAACGGCGGAAGCAGGCTGCTGAACCACGGCGTGATCAGCGAGGTATGCCGCAGGGCGCGCACCTCGCGCCAGATCACCATGACGGTCGCGGTGCACAGCGGCAGGAGGTAATACACGAGGCGGTAGGCGGCCAGCGAGCCGAGGATCGGCGCCTCGAGTCCATGGTTTCCGGTGGCGCCGAAGCCGGCCAGCATCACGGCTTCGAAGACACCGAGGCCACCGGGTACATGGCTGATCAGTCCGGCCATCTGCGCCAGGACGAAGATCGCCAGGAAATGGCCGAAGCCGCCCGCGATCGCTTCGGGCATCAGCACGTAGAGCACGCCCGCCGCGAGGCCCCAGTCGAGCGCGCCGATCAGGATCTGCCGCGCCGCGACGACCGGGGTCGGCGCCTCCACCGAGAAGCGCCACACGCGCAGGGGTCGGCGCACCGCCACCGCGATGGCGAACCAGGCCAGGGGCACCAGCACGAGGACGATCGCCAGCGGAATCCGCCAGCCGGAGAGCGGCACCTCGGGAGGGATCGGCACGGCGAGCAGCGTCACGCCGGTGAGGGCCGCCAGCCCGAGCCAGAAGCTCAGGGTGGTGTACAGCACGACCCGCGCCACCTCGCCGGTCGTCAGGCCCGCCTGCACGTAGAAGCGGTAACGGATCGAGCCGGAGACCAGCAGCGACATGCCCAGCGCGTTGGAGAACGCGTAGCTGATGAAGGAGATCAGCCCCACCCGCTTCGCCGGGAGCCGCTTGCCGATGCTGGCCAGCCCGAACCAGTCGTACAGCGTCATGACCCCGTACCCGGCCGCCGTCAGCAGGATCGCCAGCGCGATGTCGGTGTTGGGCAGCGCATGCACGTATCCGGCGATCTGCCGGTACGTCACCTCGCTGGCCATCGCGTGCAGGGCCCAGAGAGCCAGGCACAGCAGCGCCACCGAGAGCAGCGGTCCACCCGCGCGACGGAGCAGGGTCAGATGGAGGGCACGCCTGGCCAGAGGCTGATCGGTCGACGGGAGCTCCGCCATGGTTTCTTGCTCCACGTGCGCCGTGGCTCCGGTGGGTCGTCTCGTAAGGTCGTGTAGGTTGCCACAGAGACGGTAAACGCGGCAGATCACGTTTTCTTGCGACGGCCGACCGCGGATGGCCATGAACCGGATAGCCGACCAAAGCTTCAGCTAAGGATGAGGAAAGGGAGTCGTAAGCCCCTGCGCCTACCCTGCCCGGAAACTGGTCCCGTTGGGCCGTCACGATCCGAGAAGCAGCATGCGCGCGCCCCCGACCTCCGTTCAGACCCTGCGCCAGAGGTTCCGGCCGCTCGTGTGGTTCGGCGTCCTGTTCCTTTCCGTCGCCTTTCTCGTTCGCCTCGTTCTTACACTGCGATCCCGCCACGAGCTCCCGGGCGCGCCGCTCGAGTGGCTGTACGCGTTCGTCGCCGGCTTCGGCTACGACCTGGTGACGTTCGTCTACGTCGCCTGGCCCCTCCTCCTGGTGACGTGGCTCGTGCCGCGCCGGGCGTGGTCCTCGCGCTGGGGCCGCCGGTCGGTCGTCGGGCTGTGCGCCGTGCTCGCTTTCGCCACCCTCTACCTGGGCGCGGCCGAGTTGGTGTTCTGGAACGAGTTCAGCGCGCGCTTCAACTTCATCGCCGTGGACTATCTCGTCTACACGCACGAGGTCATCGGCAACATCCGCGAGTCGTACCCGATCGGCACCTGGTCGGCGCTGCTGTTGCTGGCGACGGTAGCCGTCATGGTCGGCAGCCGTCGCGTGCTCGTGGTGCGCGACGAAGGGTCGCGTTTCCTCCAGCGCGGCGCCGTGGTCGGCGTGTGGCTGCTGCTGACCGTCGCGGTGAGCTTCGCGGTCGACGGGCAGATGAAGGATCGCTCGTCGAACCAGTACGTGAACGAGCTCGCCGGCAACGGCATCTACGAGTTCTTCGCGGCCTTCCGCGAAAACGAGCTCGACTACGCCAAGTACTACCCGACGCTACCGGACAAGGACGCGTTCGCGAACCTGCGCCGCCTGCTGAAGACGCCCGACGCGACGTTCACCACCGACGATCCGCAGGACATCACCCGAACCATCGTGGCGAATCGTCCGGAGAAGAAGCTCAACGTCGTCCTCATCAGCGTGGAAAGCCTGTCGGGCGACTACGTGGAAGGTCTCGATGTCAGCAAGCACAAGCACCTGATGCCGAATCTCGACGCGCTCGCGTCGAAGAGCCTGTTCTTCAGCCAGCTCTATGCCAACGGAACGCGCACGGTGCGCGGCCTCGAGGCGCTGGCGCTGTCCGTGCCGCCGACGCCGGGCGAGTCGATCGTGAAGCGGCCGAACAACGAAAACCTCTGGTCGCTCGCGGACGTCTTCAACGAGAAGGGCTACACGTCGGAGTTCGTCTACGGCGGCTACGGTTACTTCGACAACATGAACCACTTCTTCGCGAGCAACGGCTACAACGCCGTGGATCGCGACGCCATCGCCGACAAGGACATCCACGCCGAGAACGTCTGGGGCGTGGCGGACGAGGACCTGTTCACACTGGTCATGAAGCGCATGGACGACGCGTACGCGGCCGGCAAGCCGTACTTCGGACACGTCATGACGACGTCGAACCACCGGCCGTTCACGTTCCCGCAGGGGCGCGTCGACCTGCCGCAGGGCTCGCGTCGCGCGGCGGTCAAGTACACCGACTGGGCGCTCGGGGATTTCCTCCGCCGCGCGGCGACGAAGCCGTGGTTCGACGACACCATCTTCGTCATCACGGCGGACCATTGCGCGACGAGCGCGGGCAAGACCAGCCTGCCCGTCGATCGATATCACATCCCGCTGTACATCTACTCGCCGAAGCACGTCGCTCCGGGACGCGTCGATCGCCTGATGAGCCAGATCGACATCCCGCCGACGCTGCTGGGCATGCTCGGCTTCAGCTATACGTCGCGGTTCTACGGTTACGACCTCTTCCGGCTCGAGCCCGGCCGCGAGCGCGCGTTCCTGAGCACCTACCAGGAGCTCGGCTACCTGCACGGCGACCGGCTGACGTCGCTGATCCCGCGCCAGCCCGTGAAGCAGATGGTGCCGACGCTGCAGTCGGGCGACGCGGTGCCGGTCGAGCACAAGGATCAGCAGGACGCGGACGACGCCGTGACGTACTACCAGACGGCGGCGTACCTGTTCACGCACGGGTTGATGAAGCGCAAACCACAGGCGCGCTAGCGAAAACCGACCGCCTCGCCGTGGACCCCGGCGTGCGCCGGGGTGACGCTGGCCTCCGTCATAACGGCGCACGCCGGCCCCGGTCCACGAGGTCCGACGGCGCCGCCGGTTTCATCGCCCCGCGGCGGCCCTCTCGCGTACCTCGGCGAACGACCAGTCGCGCAGCAGTTCGCCGTTCTCCCACACCGTCTGCATGACCTCCTCCCAGCCGTGCTCGAGCGCATCGGGCGGAAGCGAGACGGCGTCCGCGGGTAACGCGGCGGTGCGGTACGTGCCGTACTCGCGGTGGCGCAGCAGGGTCATCCGCCCGCGCTTGGACATCTTCCCCTGGTCGGTGACCGGATCCTTCCACACGTCGCGCCATGCGCCGTCCATGCGCGCCGCCGAACACTTCAGCGCGAACTTCTGCGTGTCGCGCGTCAGTTTCTGCAGCAGCGCGCCGCCCATGCCGAACGCGAGGTTGTCGGCCGAATAGCCCGCGCCGACGATGCGCTCGAGGATCGCGCGGATGCTCTCCGGATTCACGCCGTCGCCCTGGATGACGCGGACGTGGTTGAGGACACGGAAGCCCCTGCCGTTCACCGTGCTGCCGAAGGCCTCGTCGAGCAGGCTCACGCAGCGGTGCACCACCTCGACCGGGTCGCCCGAATCCGGACGCACGACGACCGTCGCACCCGACGCGATCACCTCGTCGCGCAACGCCTTGCCCCAGAGCTCGCGAATCGCGTGGTAGATGTCGTAGCTGTCCGACACCACGGCGACGAGCGAGCCCGGCTTCGCGAAACGCCGCAGCATGTTCCTGTACGCGTCGACCTCGTGGTCGCGTCCCCAACTGGTGATCGTGCTGTGCTCGGCGGCGGGAATGGAGAAGCCCGCCATCGGTTCGCCGTAATAGGCGCGGGCGGCGAGCACGCCCGACACGGTATCGGTGCCGAGGAAGTTGACCAGGTGCGCCATGCCGCCGAGCCCGGCGGATTCCGCGCTCGATACGCCGCGCGCGCCGAAGTCGTGCAGCTTGAAAGGAATCTGCGCCGCGGCGTCGTCGGACGTCCGTTCGAGGTAGTGCAGGATCGTCCGCCGCGCCTGCCAGCTGATCGTCGCCACCGTGACGGGATACCAAAGACGTAGCAGCAGCGTTTCGAGGTAGGACGGCAGCCAGTACGCCGCCGGATCGGTGGATTCGACGGTCACCAGCGCCTGGTGCGTCGGCACGACGCTGCCTTCCGGCACCGCGCGCACGCGCACGGGGAGGCGGCCGCCATGCGTGTCGACGATGTGGCGCCAGCCGTCTTCGTTGAAAGGTTCGCCGTGGGCGGCGAAGAAGTCGCGCGCTTCGTCGACGTCCGCGTGCGTGACGCGGCGGCCGAGGCGGGACTTCAGGATGGCCTGGAGGCCGAAGAACACCGTGCTTTCATACGTGCCGCCACGCGATTCCACGTAGAAGAACGTGGCGTCCGTTCCGGGCGGATACTGCAGCCAGTGGCTGGCCTTGTAGCTGTCGGTGTCGAGGATCGGGTTGTCGAGATGGAGCATGCCGTGGGTCGTCATGACCCACAGCATACCCTTCGGTCGCCTTACGCGGCGGCGTCGACGAGCACCAGTTCCGCGTCGTTCGACGCGGTGATGCGCAGCACGTCCTCGTCGCGGATCGCGGCGCCGTCACGTGCGTTCAGCTGCACGCCGTTGACCTCGACCGTGCCCGTGGCCGGCACCATGTAGACGTGGCGGCCCTTGCCGACGGTGTACTCGACCGTCTCGCCGGCCTTCACCGTGGCGCCGAGCACGCGCGCATCGGTGCGGATCGGCAGGGCGTCGGTGTCGGCTTCGCTACCGCTGGCCAGGGTGACGAACTGGCCCGAGCGCTCGCCCTTCGGGAAGGGGCGGGTGCCCCACGACGGCGCCTTGCGCTCGCGGTCGGGGATGATCCAGATCTGGAAGATCCGGGTCGTCTCCGGCTCGGCGTTGTACTCGGCGTGGCGGATGCCGGTGCCGGCGCTCATCACCTGCACGTCGCCCGCTTCGGTGCGCCCCTTGTTGCCGAGGCTGTCCTCGTGGGTGATGGCGCCTTCGCGAACGTACGTGATGATCTCCATGTCCGAATGCGGGTGCGGAGGAAAGCCGGTGCCCGGGGCGATGGTGTCATCGTTCCAGACGCGGAGCGCGCCCCAGCCCATGCGCTTCGGGTCGTGGTACGAGGCGAAGGAGAAGTGATGCTTGGCGTCGAGCCAACCGTGGTTGGCGCCACCGAGGCTGTCGAAACGACGGACGTCGATCATGTCGTGCTCCCCCGGGATTACCGGACTGGATGAGTGGATGGGTGTATTTTCCTCTTCCGTCCGTGCCGTGGCGCATCGCTTCCGGGAACGGATTGTTTCCCAAAGCCGACTTTATGGGTTGCAAAGCCATCCCCCGCGCCCATGTGGGAGGGATTGGCGGACCGTCCGCCGTCCCCTTTCTCGAGGTGTCTTCCGGATGATCCCCTTCTCCGTGCTCGACCTGTCCCCCGTGATCCGCGGCGCCACGCCCGGCGACGCCCTGCGCAATTCGCGCGATCTCGCCATCCATGCCGAGGCGCTGGGCTTCCATCGCTACTGGCTGGCCGAACACCACAACATGACCGGCATCGCCAGCGCCGCGACGTCGATCGTGATCGGCTACGTGGCCGAGGCGACGAAGACGATCCGCGTCGGTTCCGGCGGCATCATGCTGCCCAACCACGCGCCGCTGGTGATCGCGGAGCAGTTCGGCACGCTCGCGTCGCTCTATCCGGGCCGCATCGACCTCGGCCTCGGGCGCGCGCCCGGTACCGACCAGGGCACCGCCCGAGCGCTGCGCCGTGCGCTCGGTCCCAGCGACGACCGTTTCCCGGAGGACGTGCAGGAGCTGCAGTTCTTCCTCGGCCCCCAGCAGCCCGGCCAGACCGTGCGGGCCGTGCCGGGCATGGGTACGAACGTGCCGATCTGGTTGCTCGGCTCGAGCCTGTTCAGCGCGCGCCTCGCGGCGGAGCTGGGCCTGCCGTTCGCCTTCGCGTCGCACTTCGCGCCGGACCTGATGATGAAGGCCCTCGAGGTTTATCGCACGATGTTCCGTCCGTCGGAGACGCTGGACAAGCCGTACGCCATGCTCGGCATCAACGTGGTCGCGGCGGATACGGACGAGGAAGCGCGCCGCCTGTTCACCTCGCAGCAGCAGGCGTTCTGGAACCTGCGTCGCGGCGCGCCGGGCCAGCTCCCGCCGCCGGTCAACACGATGGATGGCGTGTGGACCCCGATGGAAAAGGCGCAGGTCGACCATGCGCTCTCCTGCGCCGTCGTGGGTTCGCCGGACACCGTGCGCGAAGGGCTCGCCGCGTTCATCCAGCGCACCGGCGCCGACGAGCTGATCATCACGGCGCAGATCTACGACCACGAGGCGCGCAAGCGTTCGTACACGATCGTGGCGGAGCAGCACGCGCAGCTGGCCGCGCGCGCGGCGGCCTGATCCCGCGTGCGGGTCGTCCTCGACACGAACGTCTGCCTCGACGCGTTCGTCTTCGACGACCCGCGCGCGGCGCGATTGGTCGCCGCGCTGTCCTCGGGTGAACTGGAAGCCGTCACGCGCGACGATTGCCGCGCGGAATGGCTGGCCGTGCTGCGTTACCCGGCGTTGAAGCTCGACGACGCGCGGATCGCTTCGTCGATAGCGCGTTTCGATGCGCTGGTGACGGCGTTGCCAGCCGGCGCCACGCGCACGTCGCTACCGCGTTGCCGCGATCCGGACGACCAGAAGTTCCTCGAACTCGCGGCCCACGCGGGCGCCGCGCTGTTGTTCTCGCGCGACGCCGAGGTGCTGCGCCTCGGCCGGCGCACGCGACGCGAGGGCCTCTTCGCGATCCTCAAGCCCGAAGACTGGCCGCCGCCGTAGGAGCGCGCCCTGCGCGCGACGTCTTTTCGCGCGATGGAGGGCTCGCGCGCCAGCTCCAGGTCACGGCCTCAAAAGATGTCGCGCCCAGGTGCGCTCCCACAACTGCCTCGAAGCTGGTCCCGGAGGGCCGCGACAGCTGTTCGCCCCGGTCCCCAAAGCTCCAGGTCACGGCCTCAAAGCTGGTCCCGCAGGCCGTTGTGGGAGCGGACCCGGCCGCGACAGCTTTTCGCCCCGGTCCCCAAGCTCCCGGTCACGGCCTCAAAGGTGGTCCCGAAGGCCGTTGTGGGAGCGGACCTGGCCGCGACAGCTTTCGCCCCGGTCCCAAAAGCTCCAGGTCACGGCCTCGAACGATGTCGCGCCCAGGTGCGCTCCCGCATCGGATCAGTCCGCCGGCACCAGCGCGATGAAGTTGCGCAGGCTGTAATAGCGCTCGTGCTGTGGCCAGTCGACCGATGCGATGGCCTTGTGGCCGGCGGCCCAGGGCTCGTTGTCGAGGAGCACTTCGATCTGCGTCTTGCCGTTGCCCACGTTGCCGTAGAACACCCGGATCCAGTGCACGTCGAGCGTGAGCGGCGCCGTGGCGATCGCGGCCTCGAGGGCCGAGAGTCCGTCTTCCGGGATCTCCATGGGCGCATCCTTCTCGCCGCGCAGCGTGAAGTCGCCGACGAACACCGTGAAGCGCTGCGTGCCGGCGCTCAGCTCGCGCACGGCGAGCTTCTTGCCGTTCACCACGTTCCAGCAGGCGGCGAGCACGACGTGGAAATCGTTGCGCGCGAAGCTCTCCAGCGCGTCGCGGCAGCCCGCCTTGCCCTGGCCGATGCCGCCGAAGCTTTCCTCGATGGTGCGCTCCTCGTCCAGCACGATGTCGATGTCGAGGCGGCCCATGCCGCCGTCCTTGCCTTCGTGCCAGATGCCGCGCACGGCGGGATAGTCCTCGCCTTCCGTCAGCAGCCAGTCCTCGTCGGGCTCGAGGGCGACGCCATGCTCGGCGAAAAGATCGATCAGGGTGTTCTGGATGAGACGGTCCATGGGGCATCCGTGGAAGGAAAGGCTGCGATTATGCGCCGTCGGTAAGTCTACGCAGTGCGACCGCGGCCGAGGGATTGCGGACCTTCGCCGCGGCGATGAAGAACACGAAGACGTCGCGCGGTGCCGACGGAGCCTCGATGGCGGCCACGTGCGGCAGCGCTTCCGGATCGCCGCCCGCCGCCCATGTCGCGGCATGGTCCGCCCACGTGCGTAGCGCCTTCGGTGTGTAACCGGTCGCCCGGTCGGCGACGCTCCGCATGAGGCGGGCGTAGATGAAGGGGCCCGTGATGTCCGCCATCGACGGGTAGTCCTCCGAGTCGGTAAAGACGGTGGCGACGCCGCGCTCGCGCGCGAGCGCCACCCAGCGTGGATCGAGGAAACTCTCGTGCCGCACCTCCACCGCATGGCGCAGGCGCAGGCCGCCGTGCTTCTCCGGCAGCAGATCGAGGAAGGCGGCGACGTCGTCCGGATCGAAGCGCCGCGTCGGCAGGAACTGCCAGAGCAACGGGCCCAGCCGGTCGCCGAGGGCGACGGCGCCGTCGAGGAAAGCCGCGATGCGCGTGCCGGTGGCGGCCAGCGATTTCGTCTGCACGATGTGCCGCGGCGCCTTCACCGAGAAGACGAAGCCCTCCGGCGTCTGCGCGGCCCATCGGGCGTACGTGGCGGCGTCGGGCGCGCGGTAATAGGTGCCGTTGATCTCGATGGCACCGACATGCGTGCTCGCGTATTCGAGCTCCCGCTTCTGCACCAGGCCCTCGGGATAGAACGGGCCGCGCCAGGCGGGAAATACCCATCCACCCATGCCGGTGCGGATGCGTCCCGACGCTGGAGCGCCGGCCTTGCTGCGTTTCGTCGCCATGATCACGATGCTCGCAACGGTTGGAGGGTACGTCCTTACACGCTTGTCGCCAAAAGATTGCGCGATACTCGTCCCTTTCGAGTTTCCCGACTGTGAACCATGGCGCCCATACGAATCCTGACCGTCGATGACCATCCCCTCCTCCGCGAGGGCATCGCGGCGGTACTCGAGGGCCATGACGGGCTGGAGCTCGTCGCCGAGGCCAGCACGGGCGAGGAAGCCATCGAACGCTACCGCGAGCATCTCCCCGACCTGACCCTGATGGACCTGCAGATGCCCGGCATGGGTGGCATCGCGGCCATCGAAGCGATCCGCTCGGAGTTTCCGGAGGCGCGGATCCTGGTGCTGACCACTTACCGTGGCGACGTGCAGGCCCTGCGCGCGTTCCGGGCAGGCGCGCAGGGTTACCTGCTCAAGAGCGAGCTGCGCAAGGACATGCTGGCGACCATCCACCAGATGATGGAAGGCAAGCGCCGCATTCCGGAGGAAATCGCGCAGGAGATGGCGGGCCACGCCGAGGACGACGAGCTGACCCCGCGCGAGACCCAGGTGCTCACCCACGTGGCTCGCGGCGAGGCCAACCGGGATGTCGCCGGGGCCCTCGGCATCGCCGAGGAGACCGTCAAGGCGCACATGAAGAGCATCCTGGCCAAGCTCCAGGCCAACGACCGGACGCACGCGGTGGCGATCGCGCTGCGGCGAGGGATCATCGAGCTCTGAGGCGCTAGCCGATACCTTTGCCGCCGCCCCACCGAAGGGTGGGAGCCGATCGCATCGGCGATCCCGCGGCAGCGGGCCCGTGCTCGACGGGGCTCAGGAAAGCGCCGTCGGCTGCTCGAACGGCATCGGCACGGCGCCGGTCGCGACGACCGCCCTGTCGGCCCGATCCTCCGCCTCGCCGTCGGCATCGACCACCAGCAGGATGCGGCCCGACTCGATCGTTTCCTCGAATTTCTGCCGCACGGGATCGGGCGACGAGGCGCCCATGAGCGCGGCCGTCCATCCGCCCACCAGCGCACCAGCGGCGCCGACCGCGAACGCGCCCGCGATCGTCACGCCCAGCGGCGGGATCGCCATGGCCACCAGTCCGGCCAGCAGACCTGTGACGCCGCCCTCGGCCAGCCCGCGCACGGCGGCCGGCTTGAAGTCCGTATGTTCGTCCTTGTCCTTCTCCGGGATGCGGTCGAGTTCGATGTCCGACCGGGCGATGAGCGACAGGTCCTCGTCGGGAACGCCGGCCTGCCGCGCGGCGGCCATGGCCGCACGGGCGCTGGCGAGGTCGGGCGTGCTGTAGACACGTCGGGTTTTCATCGCGGCTCCTGAGGATGAGGTCGCTCCGATGGTTCCGTCGCGTGGGTCGAACCGGTGTGACGGGACGATCAAGCGTGTCGCTCCCGACGGTTACGAATGAAACCGATCATGTAATTGCTCTGAGAATCATTCGCACTTACGATGGCCGCTTTTCGCCCGAGCAAAGGCCGCGTTCATGCCGTTCCCCCCCACCGCCCTCGCCTTCGCGCTGGCCGGCGTCCTCGCCGCCGCCCACGCACGGGCCCAGGACGCCGCCCCGCCGCCCGCCACCGAGCTGGAGGGCATGAAGGTCGTCGGCGACTGGCTGGGCGAGGCCTCGCGGAACGTCGTCGAAAATCATCCCGGCGCGCGTACCGTGGTCCGTCGCGAGCAACTGCGCGAGGCCGGGGCGATCAACCTCCGCGACGCCCTGCGCCGGATTCCGGGCGTGCAGGTGCAGGAGAGCAACGGCACGGGCGGCAGCGACGTCTCGCTGAACGTCGGCGTGCGCGGCCTGACCGCGCGACTCTCCCCTCGCTCGACGATCCTGCTGGACGGCGCTCCGCTCGCCGTCGCGCCGTACGGCCAGCCGCAGGTCTCGATGGCGCCGGTGGGCCTCGGCAACCTCCAGGCGGTGGACGTCGTGCGTGGCGGCGGTTCCGTGCGCTACGGGCCCCAGAACGTCGGCGGCATCATCAACTTCGTCACGCGCGACATCCCGCGGGACTTCGGCGGCACCGCCGGCGTGCAGTTCCAGGGCGGCGAGCACGGCGGCATCCGGACGAATTCGAACGTCCTCGTCGGCGGCACCACGGCGAACGGCCTCGGCGTGGCGCTGCTGTACAACGGCCTGCACGGCCCCGGCTTCCGTGAGCGCGAAGACAACGAGAGCATCGACGACCTCATGCTCAAGGCGAAGTACGCGATCACGAACGACGACACACTCACCGGCAGCATCCACCACTACGACGGCCAGGCGGGGATGCCGGGCGGCCTGAACCAGGCGGATTACGACGCCGACCCGTTCCAGTCGCGCCGCCCGTTCGACGATTTCCACGGTCGCCGCACCGACTACGTGCTGAAGTACAGCCATGTCGACGATCGCCGCAGCTTCGAGGTGCAGACGTACTATTCCGACAGCTTCCGCGGCAGCCACATCGAAACGATCACGGCGAACGCCAACGGTACGTACGCCCACCAGCTGATCGCCTATCCGCGCAACTACCACGTGTTCGCGATCGAGCCGCGCTATTCGCAGCTGTTCGACTGGGGTCAGGTGACGCACGAGGTCGGCGTCGGCTACCGGTACACGAGCGAGGCGATGCACGAGCGCACGCTGCGCAACAACCGCTACGTCTCGAACCTGCCGTACACGCCCTACGACAGCTTCCCCTACGGCGGGCCATACGTGCTTTCCGGCGACAACACGGGGAGCAACGAGGCGCACGCGTTCTATCTCGACGACACGATCAACGCCGGCAACTGGACGACCACGCCCGGCATCCGCTACGAACGCATCGACAGCGAGTGGCAGGCGCATCCGGGCGGCACGGTGATCGTGCGTGGGCCGACGTCGCGCCAGAAGGATTACTCGAAGCCGTTGCCGTCGCTCAACGTGATCTATCACCTCGACGACGCGTGGAAGCTCTACGCGAACGCCGAAACCTCGTTCGGTTCGCTGCAGTACTTCCAGATCGGCCAGAAGGATTCGAACAATCGCTTCGCGGCGGGACTGAAGCCGGAGACGGCGCGCACGTACGAGATCGGCACGCGCTACGACACGAAGGCCTGGGGCGGCGAAGTCTCGCTGTTCCGCATCAACTTCGATCACGAGCTCCAGCTCGTGGGCCGCCTGCCGAACGTGCCCGATTCCTACGAAGGCTGGACGAGCCTCGGTGCCACGACGCACAAGGGCATCGAATCCGCCGCGCACGTCGACTTCGGCGCTTTCAGCGACGCGCTCGAGGGCCTCACGCTGTGGGGCACCGCGACGTACACGCACGCCTTCTACAAGCATGGCTCGTTCGCCGGAAAGGACCTGCCGTTCTACTCTCGCCGTACCGCGAACCTCGGTCTGCGCTACGGCATCGCGCAGTGGACGTTCAACCTCGATGCCTTCTCGCAGTCGCGCCAGCATTCGCCGGGCTCGCCCAGCTTCGATCCCGCGAACCCGACCGCGTACGTCACGGAGCCCTCGCCCGAGGGCGATCTCGGTGACATCCCCGGCTGGACGACGTGGAACGCGCGGGCGGAATACGCGTTCGGGCCCGCATACTCGAACCTCCGCCTCGGCCTCGGCGTGAAGAACCTCGCCGACAAACGCTATTTCACGCGCTCGACGGACAACAACGACGGCATCTACGTCGGCCAGCCGCGCACCTTCTTCGTCCAGGCCTCGGTGGACTTCTGAGCATGAGCTCGCACCCGCGCAGGTTTCGCAGCACGCTCAAGACCCTGCATCTCTGGCTGGGCCTGAGCCTCGGCCTCGTGCTGGCGCTGGTGACGCTGTCCGGCAGCGTGCTGCTGTTCGAACAGCCTCTGTTCGCGGCCGGCCACCCGGAACTGGCATCGCGACCGCTGCCCGACCTGGCGACGCAGGGGCGTTCGCTGCGGGCGATCCTCGCCTCGGACGACGGCAAGGCGTTGCGCGGATTCTCGCTGCCCGACGCGGAGCTGCCGGTGTGGGAAGGCAACGAACGTGGCGGCAACCGCGTGTACTTCGATGCGACGACCGGCGAGCGTCTGCTGCGGCGGACGAAGTCGGGCGACGGGCTGCTGACCCTGCTCGACTGGCATACCCACCTGCTGTCCGGCGAAGTGGGCGAAACGGTGCTCGGCGTGGTCGCCTGCACCGGGCTCTTCATGCTGTTCTCGGGCGTGTGGCTCTACTGGCCGGGGCGACAGCGCGCGCTGCGGCACCTCAAGCCGCACGCGAACCCGCCCATCCTGCGCTGGGCGAGCCTGCACCGGTTCGTCGGTGTAATCGCCCTGCCCCTGCTCATCGTGATGATCGGCACCGGCACCACGATGGCCTACCGGGGCGCGGTGCGGAGCGGCCTGGCGTCGGCCTTCGGCGAACGCCCGCCCGCGCGACCGCCGAAGATCGCGCCTAGTGCCGCGCCGATCGACTGGCCCGCGGTGCTCGCCGCCGCGCAGGCGGCGGCGCCAGACGCCCGGCTCACGCGGGTGACGCTTCCCGCGAAGGACAACGGCACGGTGGTGCTGCGCATCCGGCGACCGGGCGAATGGAATCCCGCGGGACGCAGCTCGTTGTGGCTCGATCCGGCCACCGCGACGGTGATCGGTGGCGACGACGCGACGAAGCTCGGTCCCGGTGGACGTCTCGCCAACGCGCTCTTCCCGATCCACTCGGCGGCGATCGGCGGCCTGACGTGGCGTGTCGTGGCCTGCATCACCGGGCTGTTGCCGATGTTCCTTCTGGTGACCGGATTCCTGTTCTGGCGCGCGCGGCGCAGGCACAAGCGCTGAATCGGCGCCGACGCGCGCATCGGAACTCGCCGCAAGAACCCGTTCGCGCCATGGCGTCGCCACAACCGCGTCCCACGCGGCGTCCTATGCTCCCGACGCCAATGCCAAGGAGATCCGCATGCGCCGCACCCTGCTCGCCCTCGCCACTGTCATCACCCTGCCCGCCGCCGCGGACACCAACCCGCTGTGGACGCAACCGGTCGCTCCGCATGCGATCTACGGCGACACGTACTTCGTGGGCATGAAGGGCCTCTCCGCGATCCTGGTGACGTCGCCGCAGGGGCATGTGCTCATCGATGCGCCCATGGAAGCCAACGTGGCCACGATCGAGGCGAACATCCGCAAGCTCGGCTTCCGCGTGGAGGACATCAAGGTGATCCTCAATTCCCACGCCCATTTCGATCATGCCGGCGGCATCGCGACGCTGGCGAAGGACAGCGGCGCGGTCGTGCGCGCCACCGCCGCCGGTGCGAAGGAGCTTCGCCTCGGTGGCGACGATCCGAGCGATCCGCAGCATGGCGAGGCGCCGCTGTTCGCGAAGGTGGATGCGAAAGGCGATGTCGCCGACGGCACCGTGGTGCGCGTGGGCCCGCTCGCGCTCACCGCGCACATCACGCCGGGCCACACGGCCGGTGGCACCGCCTGGACGTGGCGGTCGTGCGAGAACGGCGCGTGCAAGACCATCGCCTACGTCGACAGCCTGTTCGCGTTCTCGGCCGACGGGTATCGCTACAGCGACCACCCGGCGTTCGTCGCCGCGTACCGCAAGACGTTCGATCGCGTCGCCGCGTTGCCGTGCGACATCCTCGTCACGCCGCATCCGGAGCAGGGCGAAGGCAAGACGTGCGGGGAATACGCGGACGCCGGGCGCAAGCGACTCGACGAGAAGCTGGCCCAGGAAGCCGGGAAGTAACCCGGGTCACCGGCGCCGTGCCCGCTGCGGCGGGATGGCCGATACGATCGGCGCCCGCCTGCCGGTGGTGGGTGGCTAGGCGCCGAGCATCGCCCCGATGCGCGCATCCTTCTCCGCCCACAGTGCGTTGATCCACAGCTGGAAGCGCTCGCGGAACGCCGCGTCGTTCTCGTAATCGCCGCGCATGGCGGCGGGAATCGGCAGGCGACGGATGTGCATGCGCACCTCGCGGATACGGCCCGCGATCATGTCCATCATCGTGGCGGGGCCATCCGGATACACGATCGTCACGTCGAGGATCTGCCGGATCGCATCGCCCATCGCGTCGATCACGAAGGCGACGCCGCCGGCTTTCGGCTTGAGCAGGTGCGCGTAGGGCGATTGCTGCGCGTCGTGCTTGGCGCGCGTGAATCGCGTGCCCTCGGTGAAGTTCATCACCGAGACGGGCAGGTGGCGGAACTTCTCGCATGCGCGCCGCGTGGCGTCGCGGTCCTTGCCGCGGAGTTCCGGCCGTGCCTCGAGCTGCTGGCGCGAATGACGCTTCATGAAGGGGAAATCGAGCGCCCACCACGCGGGTCCGAGCAGCGGCACCCAGATCAGCTCGCTCTTGAGGAAGAAGCGCATGAACGGAATGCGGCGGTTGAACACCCGCTGCAGCGCGGGGATGTCGACCCAGCTCTGGTGGTTGCACACCACCAGATAATTCTCACGATACGAAAGCCCCTCGTCGCCTTCGACGATCCAGCGGGTTCTCGTGAATGCGCCGAACAGCCAGCCGTTGAAGCCGAGCCAGCTCTCCGCGATGCCCACCAGCATGGCGCCGATCGACCGACGCACCGCCTGCACAGGCACCAGCAGGCGCAGCAGGGTCAGGGCGAACAGCGGCAGCACGTGCAGCACGGTGCTGACGATGAGCAGCAGGCAGGCGAGGGGGACGCGCAGGAAGGTCGGAAGCGAGGCGAACATGGGTAACGGGATGGGGAAGATGCACGGAGTCTACATGACCCGCCCTCGACGCCCCGCACCGACGGGGCGTCAGTCCCCGAGCTTGTCCGCCACGGATGCCAGGTCCTGAACCACCGTGTCGATGCCTTCCCAAGGGTCCTTCCTGAGACGTGCCAGCCGCTTCGGCACACTGTGGATGTCGAAGGCGTTGCCGGATCTCACCTTGCCCAGTTCGTCCCAGCGCAGGGGCACGGCCACCGGCGCGCCCGGCCTTCCGCGCAACGAATAGGAAGCGACCGCCGTGGCGCCGCGCCCGTTGCGCAGGTAATCCACATAGATCCTGCCGTCGCGGAAACGCTTCGTCGCCGTGGACACGAATTCCAGCGGATGCATGGCCGCCATGGCTTCCGCGAAGCCGCGCGCGAAGGTCTTGACCGTGTCCCATCCGGCCCCCGGGTTCAATGGCACGACCACGTGCAGGCCCTTGCCACCCGTCGTCCGCACGAAGGAGACGAGGCCCAGCTGGTCGAGCAGGCCGCGCACGAGCCGAGCGGCCGCGATGACGCGCGGCCAGGCCACGTCGTCGCCGGGATCGAGATCGAACACCACGCGATCGGCGATGTCCGGCGAGGCGACGTGCGAGCCCCAGGGATGGAATTCCACGGCGGCGAACTGCACGAGTTCGATGAGGCCCGCCTCGTCCCGCGGGTACAGATACACCGCCTGCGCGCCGGTCTCTTCCTTGAGCTTCGCGGTGCCGACGTGGTCGAGTCCGGCCATCACGTGCTTCTGGAAGAAACACGGCGAACCGATGCCGCCCGGGCAGCGGATCGTCGACGTGGGCCGGTCCGCGATCGGCGGCAGGATCCATGGCATCACGGCGCGGTAGTAGTCCACGACCTGTTGCTTCGTGATGCCGTCGTCGGGGAACACGACGCGATCGGGATGCGTGATCACGACGTCCTCCGCGCGCCCGGCCGGCGCCGTGACGGCGGGCGCGGGGCGGCTCTTGCGTGCGGACGTCGCCGCTGGCGTCGCTCGATCGGAATCGCGGAGGTCCTTCGGTGTCTTGTCGACGCGCAGCGTCTTCAGGCTCGGCTGGCGCAGCAGGTTCTTGTTGCCGATGCCGCGGTAGTAGACCTCCGCGACCGCGGTCGGCAGCACCCACAGGGCACCGCGCAGTGTGGGATCGATCGCGTCGATGCGCACGGTGGGCTTCTTCGAGCCGCCTTTCGCGAGGGTTTTGCCCAGATCGCGCAGCATCTCGTCGGTGAATCCCGTGCCCACGCGCCCCACATAGGTCCAGCCACCGTCCGCATCGGGGCGCGCGAGCAGCAGCGACCCGAACGCGAGCCGCGATCCTTTCGCCGGCGTGTAGCCGACGACGGCGAACTCGTCGCTCTCGAGGCGCTTGATCTTCTGCCAGTCGTCACCGCGTCCGGGGTGGTACGGGCCGTCCGCCCGTTTCGAGATGATCCCTTCGAGCTTCTGTTCCATCGCCATGACGAACACGTCGTCGCCATGGCCGACGGTGTGGGCGCTGTAGGAGAGATGAGCGGGAGCATGCGCGAGGATCCGTTCGAGCAGCGCCTTGCGCTCGACGAGTGGCACCCGCGTGAGGTCGTAGCCTTCGAGAAAGGGCACGTCGAAGAGCATGTACACGAGCGGTGCGTTGGCTTCGCCGGACAGCGTCTTCTGCAGCGCGTTGAAATCGCTCCGGCCCTGCGCGTCGAGCGCGATCAGTTCGCCGTCGAGTCGCAGGCTGTCGAAACCGAGGCGCTCGACCGCCTGCACGATCTCCGGCAGGCGTTCGTTCCACGGCAGCGCGTTGCGGGACCACAGGGACGCTTTGCCCTTGGCCACGCCCGTGAGGATGCGATAGCCGTCCCACTTCACCTCGTGCAGCCATGCGTCGCCCTGCGGCGGCGACTCGCGCAGCTTCGCCAGCTGTGGGGCGAAGAACGCGGCATCGGGCTTCGCCTTGCGCGCGCCCTCCAGCGCGGCCGCCTGCTTCGCAAGCGTCGCGACGCTCACCTTCCGGCCCTTCGGCGGTGCCTTCTTGCGCGCCGTGGATGCCTTCGCCGCCGCGCGCAGCGCCGGTGTCTTCGCCGCGCGGCGCGTGCTTTCTCGCATCTTCGCGTCCATCAGGTCATCGGCCTCGACATCGCCCGCGTATTCGTCGTCCACCTTGATGAGGAACCAGGCGGGCTGGCGCTCCTTCCTGCCGCTGCGCACGAGATGCCAGCTGCCTTTCAACCGTTCGCCGAACAGCTCGAACGCGAGATGACCCTTGGCGATCTGCGCCTCCGCATCGCCGCGAGTGGCCCAGACGCCTTTGTCGAAGAGATCGACGTGACCCTTGCCGTAACCTTCATCGATATCGCCTTCGAAGGTCGCGTAAGAGACCGGATGATCCTCGACCTCCACGGCGAGCCGCTTGACCTTCGGATCGTAGCTCGGCCCTTTCGGTACCGCCCAGCTACGCAGCACGTCGCCCACCTGGAGGCGGAAATCGAAATGACGCCGGGACGCGTGATGCAATTGCACGACGAAGATCGCGCGCCCGCCGGCGCCTGCGGAATCCTCGGGCGCCGGTTCGCGCGTCTTGCGGAAGTCGCGCTTGCGTCGGTAGTCCTGAAGGCTCATGCCTGATGGTTTGCCGCCACGCGTGAACGCGCTGTCGAAAACACCGACGGCGCGTCATCCCCTTTTGCGAAAGATCGTATGGAACGCGTGGTCGCGCCTGCGGACCATGGCCCCTCCGGCCCGCGACGGCCTGGTCGCCCCGGAACCATCCCCACCCCCGCACAAAGGTACCGCAACATGTCGATCCGCCTCGTCGGACTATCCTCGTCCCTGCTCTTTCTCGCCGTGCTTTCCCCTGCGGCTTACGCCGGCTGCACCAGCTACGCGTCGCAAGGCAGTGCGCAACGCCTCTCGTTCGGAACCGTGAAGGTGCCTCGCGACGCCCCGGTGGGAAAGGTGCTCGCCGAGACCACCACCGTCGCCTGGACGGGCGGTAGCGGCAAGTGCTCCAGTCCACGGCGCACCGCGGCCCTCGGCATCTTCAGCAAGCCGAGCGCGATCGGAAACAAGACCTACGAGACGAACATTCCCGGTATCGGCATCCGCCTTTTCCATTACGGGTTCGGGGACAACAACAATCCCGTGCCGGACGATTTCCAGTACGGCTGGAACTTCAGTGCGCAGGTCATCAGGGGGCACTTCCGCGCGCAGCTGGTGAAGACCGCGGAGAACGTCGGGTCCGGCGACCTGACGACCGGTACCGTCGCGCAGGCGGGATTCGATGGTCATCGGCAGATATGGGCGGACCTCGTCAATACGCAGATCGTGCCGGAGAAACCCACGTGCGCCTTCGCCGCGAAGCAGGTTCGCTTCGACCTCGGCCAGATCGACGGCAGCATGCTCCTGTCCCAGGGATACAGCCCATGGGCGAACCAGTCGTTGGTGACGACGGGATGCACCGGCGCCACGGAGATGTTGCTGACGTTCGCCGGCGCGGCCGACGAATCCGCACCATCGCTGTTCCGTCTCGACAACAAGGGCGCGGGCGCCGCGGGCGGCGTCGCCGTGGAATTGCGTAGCGTTCAGCCGGATGAGCAGGCACTACCCAATGCCGCTCCGATGGCGCTCCCGACGACCGACGAAGGACGCGCCTACGGATTCCGGGCCCGCTACCGGAGCACCGGAGAGGCGATCACGCCCGGAATCGCCAACGCGAGTGTCACCGTCAACGTCGCGTATCGTTGAGTCCGGCGAAGCACGTGGAGCCTGCTCCAGAGTTGTCGGAGGTGGGATATCCCGGCTAACGTCGCCGCTTGTCTCCTTGCAGCGACTGCCGCATGTCCGCCTCCGACGACTCCCGCATCCGTGGCTCCCGCCGACGTTTCGTCCAGGGTCTTGCCGTCGCGGGTATCGCCGCGGGCGCCGGAATCCGCGCGGATTTCGCCATGGCATCCATGCCATCGGCCGGAGAACTTCGCGGTCCGGACGTCGACCTGCGTATCGGCCAGGCCACGGTCGATTTCACGGGCCGTAGCCGTCACGCCGTCACGGTCGGTGGTGGCGTGCCGGGGCCGACGCTGCGATTCCGCGAAGGCGATGTCGCGACGATCCGCGTGCGCAACACGCTCGACACGACGTCGTCGATCCATTGGCACGGCCTCATCGTGCCCGCCGATCAGGATGGTGTGCCTGGCCTGAGCTTCCCGGGTATTCCCGCGCAGGGCGAATACACCTACCGATTCGCCCTGCGCCAGTCGGGGACGTACTGGTACCACGCGCACAGCCGGTTCCAGGAACAGAGCGGACTGTACGGCGCGATCGTCGTCGAGCCGCGCGACGGGGAGCGTTATCCGGCCGACCGTGAACACGTGCTCTTGTTCAGCGACTGGAGCGACGAAGATCCGGAGCGAATCTACGCGCGCCTGCGCACGCGCAGCGACACATACAACTATGGACAGCCGACGTTGCCGGATTTCCTGCGCGACGCACGCGCGAAGGGCTTCGGGGATGCGCTCGCGATGCGGCGCATGTGGAACCGCATGCGCATGAACCCGACCGATCTCGCCGATATTTCGGCCGCCACGTACACCTACCTGGTCAACGGCGTGACGCCCTCGGGAAACTGGAACGGGCGGTTCGCTCCGGGCGAACGCGTGCGACTTCGCCTGATCAACGGCTCCTCGAACTCGATCTTCGACCTGCGCATTCCCGGCCTGCGTCTCCGCGTGGTCGCGGCGGACGGTCGGGATGTCGAGCCGGTGGACGTCGACGAGCTGCGCATGTCGGCAGGCGAAACCTACGACGTGCTGGTGGAGCCGGGCGAGGATCGCGCGTACACCGTCTTCGCCCAGTCGATCGACCGGTCGGGCTATGCCCGTGCGACGCTGGCGCCGCGCGCCGGCATGTCGGCGCCGGTTCCCGCGCTCGACCCGCGTCCGCGGCTGTCGATGCGCGACATGATGGGTTCGATGGCCGACGACGCCGGGCACGACGATGGCCCCATGGTGATGGCGAACCATGCGCGCACCGAATACGGGGCCGGGACGGACATGCGCGTCGACATGCCGCGCACCAACCTCGACGACCCGGGTGTGGGCCTGCGCGGGCGTACCCATCGCGTACTCACGTACGCCGACCTGCGCACCGTCGGCGGTCCGCTCGATAGGCGCCCGCCGGGGCGCACGATCGAGCTGCATCTGACGGGCAACATGGAGCGCTTCGCCTGGTCGTTCGACGGTGTGAAGTACTCGGCGTCCACACCCGTGCATTTCCGTCGTGGCGAGCGTCTCCGCATACGCCTCGTCAACGACACGATGATGAATCATCCGATCCATCTCCACGGCATGTGGAGCGAGATCGAATCGCCCGACGGCGCGTTCCAGGTACGTAAGCACACGGTCAACGTGCAACCCGCGCAGCAGGTGACGTACGCCGTCACCGCCGACAACCCCGGAAGCTGGGCGTTCCACTGCCACATGCTCTTCCACATGGAGGCGGGCATGTTCCGCGAGGTGGTGGTCTCGTGATGCGCCGATTCGCGTTGCTGGTCGCGCTCGCGGTGCCGTCGGCGGCGTTCGCGCAGTCGATGGAAGGCATGGATCACGGCGCCATGCATCATCCCGGGGCGACCGACGCCGCGGCCACGCCCGCGTCGCCCGATCCCCATGCGGATCACGGCATCGTTCCGGCGATGAATCACGACGGCGGCCACGACATGGGCGCGATGCGGATGGGCCCGATGCAGGGCGGAAGCGCGCCGGCGGATGCGCGCAGCCCGGACTGGTCGGGCGGCGTACCCGCGTCGTCGATGCACGGCATGGCCATGCACGACATGGACGATACGGCGTCGGTCGGAACGCTGCTGCTCGATCGGCTGGAAAGCTACTCGGGGCAGGGCGGTCACGGGCAGTCGTGGGAGCTCGACGGCTGGTACGGCAACGACACCGACAAGCTCTGGCTGCGCAGCGAAGGGGAGCGGGAAGATCGCCGCGCCCACGACGCCGACGTCGAGCTCTTCTGGGGTCACGCGGTCGCAACCTTCTGGGACACGCAGCTCGGTCTGCGTCGCGACGTCGGCGAGGGAGGAGGGCGCACCTGGGCCGCGTTCGGCTTCCAGGGTCTCGCGCCCTACTGGTTCGAGGTGGAGGCGACCGCATACGCGGCGGAGGGCGGCCGTACCGCCGCGCGCCTGCGCGTGGAATACGAGCTGCTGCTGACCCAGCGGCTCATCCTGCAGCCCGAGCTGGAATTCAATGCGTACGGCAAGGACGACGATCGACGCGGCATCCGGTCCGGACTGTCGAACGTCGAAGGTGGCCTGCGCTTGCGCTACGAGATACGGCGCGGCTTCGCGCCCTACGTCGGCGTCGCGTGGGAACATCTGGCTGGAGGCACCGCGGATCTCGCGGGCGAACAAGGTCGCCGCATCACCGACCGGCGCTGGGTCGCGGGACTGCGCCTGCAGTACTGAGGCGAGCTCCGTCGAGCGCCGGCGCGTGTCAGCCCGGCCTGGCGGTTCCACGTCCCAGTAACAGTGCCGTCACCGCCGACGACACGACGGCCAGTCCCGCGGACAGCAGCATCACCGCACGGAAGCCCGCCACGAACGCCTCGTGGATCGCATCGCGCGCCGCGGCATCGTCCACCACGATGCCGGCGAGTTTCGCCTTCTGCATCGCGATCTCGTGCGTGACGTCGCCGGGCAGCGCGAGAGGGGCGAGTCGCGCCTGCAGGGCGAGGTCGAAGACCTGGGTCATCACGACGCCGAACACCGCGATGGCGAGCAGGCCCGCGGTGCGCGACACCGCGTTGTTCACGCCCGACGCCGTGCCCGCGAGGCTGGGCGGAAGCGCGTTCATCACGGTCGTGGTCAGCGGGGCGACCACGATGCTCATGCCCAGGCCGAGCACGCAACTCGCGGGAAAGAACGTCGTCCAGTAGCTGCCGCCGACGCCCGGCAGCGCATACAGCGCGAAACCCGCCGCGGCGACGAGCGGACCGACGATGAGGGGCAGGCGCGCGCCCACGCGGTCGACGAGCTGTCCCGTGATCCGCGAGAGCGCGAACATGATGACGATGAAGGGCAGCAACGATGCGCCCGCGCCCGTGGCGCCATAGCCCTGCACCTGGATGAGGTTCAGCGGAACGAAGAACAGGCTGCCGCCGAGCGCCGCGTAAAGCAGCAGCGTCAGCGCGTTCGCCGCGGCGAAGTCGCGATGGTGGAACAACGACAGCGGCAGCATCGGCGCCGCGGCGCGCCGTTCGACGAGGACGAAGGCGACGAGACCGGCGATGCCGATCGCCGCGGCCGCTAGCACGGCCGGCGCGGACCAGCCGAGCAGCGGGGCTTCGATCAGCGCATAGACCACGCCCGTCAGCCCGAGCGTCGCGAGCAGGGCCCCGCCGATGTCGAGCCTGCCCGCGACCTCGCCGCCGCGACTTTCCGGCACGCGCCAATAACAGATGGCGAGCAGCGCCACGCCGAGCGGCAGGTTGATCAGGAACGCCCAGTGCCAGGACACGTACTCGACGAGGTAACCGCCCAGGACCGGCCCCGCCGCCGCGGTGATGCCGCTGAACGCCGACCACGTGCCGATCGCGGCACCGCGGCGCTCCTTCGGGTACGCGCTGCTGATCAGCGCGAGGCTGCCGGGAACGAGCAGGGCCGCGCCAAGGCCCTGCAGCGCGCGGGCCGCGATCAGCGCATCGATGCCGGGCGAGAGCGCGCAGCACAGCGACGCGAACGTGAAGATCGCGGTGCCGAGGACGAACACGCGGCGTCGGCCGAAACGATCGCCCAGGACGCCGCCGACCAGCAGCAGCGCGGAGAGCAGCAGCGCGTACGCCTCCATCACCCATTGCGCATCGGCGGTCGTGGCGTCGAGCGCCTGCTGGATGGCGGGAAGGGCGACGTTGACGATCGTGCCGTCGACGAACGCCATGCCCGAGCCGACGATGGCCGCCACCAGTGTCCAGCGCTGGGCGGACGGACTGCACGCGACGACGTCGGAGGAGCTTGCGAGGGGCGGGGCATCGGAGGGGCGCATGGTCGACGAGCCTACGCCTTCGCGACGCCGCGTGCCTTGGTCCTCTCACGCGACATGACGTGCCCTGAACGCAACGCGGTGTATCCGTATCCGCACCGGAGGAGACCGACCATGAACCAGCGCGAGCCGTACGACGACCCGACCACCAACTCGGGTGACCCGACCCATGGACAGCCACCGGGGCCCGAGGAACCGGTAACGACGGGCTCGGGCGACCCGCAGCACCGCATGCCGCAGGACGACGAATAACCGATGGTTGGAGCGCGCTTGGGCGCGATGCTCCGGGATGTGATGCCGTCGCGTTGACAAGCCACGCCCCCGCCGCGACAGTCGGGGATCGCACACCAAGGGAGCGATCCATTGAATCGACGCGATTTCGCGAAGGCGCTGGCGGTGGCCGGCGCGCTCGGCGGCGGCATGACGACGATCGGACGGGCGATGGCGTCCCCGGTTGCCTCACGCTCCGAGGGGTCACACACCGTCGTGGACCCGCAGCGCCTCCTCGAACGGCAGCAGGCCTTCCTCGACATGCGCTTCGGCATGTTCATCCATCTGAACATGGCGACGTTCGAGGAGCGCGAATGGGGCGATCCGACGCTCTCGCCGAAGCTGTTCGATCCGAAGCACCTGGACACCGACCAATGGGCGCGCGCGGCGAAGAGCGCGAACATGGGCTATGCGTGCCTGACGACGAAGCATCACGACGGCTTCTGCCTGTGGCCGACGAAGACGTCGAGCGCCAACGTCATGCAGTCGTCGTATCCGCATGACGTCGTGCGGCGCTACGTCGATTCGTTCCGCAAGGCCGGCCTTGGCGTCTGCCTGTACTTCTCGATCCTCGACCTGCGCCAGGACATCCGCGCGCGCACCGTCACGCCGGAGAAGATCGCGCTGATCAAGGCGCAGATCACCGAGCTGCTCACGAACTACGGACCGCTGACGGCGCTGATCCTCGATGGCTGGAACGCCTCCTGGTCGCGCATCTCGTACGCGGAGCTGGCGTACCGCGAGATCTACGACCTCGTCAAAACGCTGCAGCCCGATTGCCTGCTCACCGATCACAACGCGGGCAGCTATCCCGGCACCGCCCTGTACTACACGGACATCAAGCAGTACGAGCAGCATGCGGGTCAGAAGATTCCGCCGGACAGCCCCGTGCCGTCGCAGTCGGGCACCACGCTGCAGAGCGACTGGTTCTGGAAGAAGGCCTACCCGACGGCCGAACTCGCCTCGGCGAAGACCATCGTCGAGGAGTGGCTGAAGCCGTTCAACGACAACCACTGCAACCTGATCCTCAACGTCGCGCCGAACCGCGACGGCCGCTTCGACGACAACGCCGTGGCCCGGCTGGCGGAGATCGGGCGCCTGTGGAAGAACCCCGGTCCCGCGCCGAAGATCGCGCGCTCGGTGACCATCACCACTCCCGACCTCGCGGCGGGGCGGCCCGCCTGGGCCAGCGCGAGCGACGAGGCGGTCGGGCCCGACCAGGCCTTCGACGACGATTTCCGCAGCTACTGGCTCGCGGATCGCGGCAAGGAGGATGCGTGGATCGAGGTGCGCTTCGACGCGCCGGTGTCGTTCAACACGCTGTCCATCGTCGAGCCGCTGCATGCCGAGGGTTACGGGGATGCGAGCCGCATCGCCACCTACAGGGTCGAGGTCGAGCGCGACGGTGCCTGGGTGACGCTGGTATCGGGAACGAAGCCGGCGCATTACCAGTTCCATGAAATTCCGCGCACGACGGCGAAACGCGTGCGGCTGTCGGTGACGGGCAAGCAGCCCGGCGTCACCGAGTTCGGGATCTACGACGAACCGAGGAAAGGCTGAGGAGGACGGCGAGGGCGGACCAACGCCCTCGTCACGCCTTTAAAACCAAGGGTTTGCCACCATCTTAGGGGGAAAGTGCGAGTCCCCCGGAGGTGACCCATGGCGACCGGTTGGGCCGGCGACACGGCCGTTCAGGACCAGATCGACGCCACCGTCGAAGACGCGGTGAAGCGTGCGCGTAGCCGCATGGCGAGGGGGCCGAGCCTCGAGCGCTGCGAGGAGTGCGACAACCCGATTCCCGAGGCGCGCCGCAAGGCCGTCCCGGGCGTGCGCCTGTGCGTCGCCTGCCAGGAAGCCGCCGATCGGGACGAAGCCGCCTTCGCCGGGTACAACCGCCGCGGCAGCAAGGACAGCCAGTTGCGCTGAGCCTCATGGCTCTGTCTTCGCGCTGCCAAGTTATTGAAATAAAAACGAAATATGCCGAAAATCGCTAAAGTCGGCGGGCTTGGCGCCGACATCGAGGGTTCCCCGTTCCCCTCGAGCTTTCCATGCGCCTCCCCCGGTTTTCCGTTCCGACCCTGACGCTCCGTACCCGGCTGGTGCTCCGGCTCGCTGGCACGATCCTTCTTCTGCTCGCCCTGTGGATCGTGGGTGGCGCGCAGTTGCGCACCGCCGACCGCCGGCTCAACGACGTCGTTGGCGGCACGCTCGCCCCGGTCGCCGACGTCGGCCACATCCAGAACGATTACAACGACCTGCTCGACGCACTGGTCCACGCGACGCTGACGCGGCTGCCCTCGGCGCTCGACGATGCGGCGACATCCATAGGCACGGACCGCAAGCGCATCGATCGCCAGTGGCGCTCGCTCGAGGCCAGCGCCCTCGGCCGGGACCAGGCGAAGCTCGTCCAGCTCGCCGCCGCGCATCGCAAGGCCGCCGACGACGCGGTGGACGCGGTGCTCGAGCTGCTCAGGGCGGAGCAATACGACCTCGCCCAGTTGCAGCTGTCGAACGACGTGCAGGCGGCGGTCGTGCCCCTGAAGAGCGACTTCTCCAACCTGTTCGCCCTCGCGCTCGACGGCGGCAAGGCCGCGGTGGACGCGCAGCACGCGGAGATCCGTCGCGGCGCGGTCTGGTCGTCGGTGCTGCTCGGCGTCGCCCTCGTCCTCGCCGGTACGGTCGACGTCGCGATCATCGTCTCGCTGGGACGCCGGCTGCGTCAGGCCGCCGATGTCGCCGCCGCCATCGCGCAGGGACGCCTCGGCGAGCGCATCGACGTCGGCCGGGACGACGAGGTGGGCCGCCTGCTTGCCTCGCTCTCGCACATGGATGCGCAGCTCGTGCGCGTCGTGTCCCACGTCCGTCATCGTGCCGCGCTCGTCGCGCAGGCCGCGTCGGGGATCGAACACGGCAACGACGCGCTCAGCGAACGCACGCGCATCCAGGCCGCGCATGTCGACCACACCACGCGCTCGATGCGCGAGATGGCCGCCGCCGTCGCGTCCGGCCTCGGTCAGGCGACGCAGGCCAACGGCGCCGTCGGCGAGGCGCGCGAACTCACGGAACAGGGTCGGGACATCGCCGGTGCCGCGATCGACACGATGCATGCCATCCGCCACAACAGCGAACGCATGACCGAGGTTCTGGACCTGGTCGACCAGGTCGCCTTCCAGACGAACCTGCTCGCCCTCAACGCCGCCGTCGAGGCGGCGCGGGCCGGCGAGCACGGCCGTGGCTTCGCGGTCGTCGCGCACGAAGTGCGCGAGCTCGCGCGGCGTTGCGCCGCCGCGGCACGCGACATCCGCACGCTGATCTCGGAGAGCGACGAAGCCGTCCAGGCCGGCGTCGCCTCCGTCGACCGCGCGGCCGACGTGCTTTCGCACATCGGCACGCGCGTGTCGTCGCTGGCGACGATGATGGCCTCCGTGATGGACGCCACCCGCGGCCAGCGCGACGGCATCGCGCGTGTCGACGAAGCGGTGGCGGGCATCGACGGCGTCGCGCGCGAGAACGCGGAGCTCGTCGGTCGCGCCGCCGGCGCGAGCCGCGCGATGCGCGAGAGCGCCGAAACGCTGAAGCGGGAAGTGGCCTACTTCAGCCTCGCCGACGAAGCCGCCTGACGCTCAGAGGTGGAACTTCGCCTCCACGAGGTACGTGCGCGAGGGGTAGGGGTAGTACACGTAGTAACGCCGATCCGTCAGGTTGTCGACGCCCACGCCGAGGTCGACGTGATCGCCGGCCTTCCACGTGACCTTCGCGTCGAAGGTAAGGAAGTCGCTGGCGCCGCCGAACGTGTCGGGATGGATGTCGCTGTGGTCGAGCGTGTTGTACTGCCTTCCCGAATAGCGGCCGGCGAGCGTGAGCGCGAGCCGTTCGGTCGCGCGCCAGGTGGCGACGAGGTTCGCCCGCCACCGGGGGATGCGATAGAACTGCTTGCCTTCCGACGCCGGATTCTTCCGGTTCGTCACGGTGGTGGCCTGCGTCCAGGCGACGTTCGCGGTGAGGTCGACGCCCGGCCAGACGACGTCGCGCGCATCGTAACTCGCCTCCGCACCGCGCGTCCTCACGAGGCCGACGTTCTGCACGTTGGTGACGTTCGGGAACACGGTCGTGTCGGTCTGGCTGAAGAGCGTATCGCGTGTGTCGCTGCGGTACACCGTGAAGCGTGCCACGCCGTTGTCGTGGTACCACTCGGCGGAAAGTTCGCGCGACAGGTCGTTCTCGGGCTTCAGCGACGGATCGTTGTTGATCAGCGCGATACCGTTGAACGTGCCCTGGAACAGCTCGTTCACCGTCGGGAAGCGATATGCGCGGGCCGCCGAAAGGCGCAGCAGCAGCGAGTCGCTTACGGTCCACGCCAGCGAGGCCTTGGGCGAGGTGTGCGACTCCTTGCGCTCGGGATAGGCGACGCTTGCCGTCGCCGTGGCGCGCATGCCGCCGAAGGCGCGCCATTGCTCATAGCGCGCGCCGACGGTCAGGCGCCACGCGTCCAGCAACTGCCAGGCATCCTGCACGTACACGGCCTGCGTCTGGGTGCTGCCGCCGTTGGAGGCCGTGCGCACGCCCGCGTCGCCGCGTCGCCAGGCGTCCAGCGCGTAGCTCGCGTTGTCGAGGCGGTAGCCGTCGTAGTGGTAGCCGAAACTCAGCGTATGCGTGTTCGGCGCGATGCCGTCGGGCGCATGGCTGGCACGCAGGTCGAACGTCCGCCAGCGGCTGCCGTCGCCGGCGGTGAGGAGGCCGGCGCCGTCGTACGTCACGGCCGAAGCCACGCGGTCGCGGTTACGGTCCATGTCGAAGTAGGACGCGTTGCCCTCGAAGTTCCAGCCGCTGTCGCGATGCGTGCCGAGCGAGACGCCGTAGAGATAGTTTCGGCTCTGTCGCGTGCTGGGCGCGAAGTAGTTCGCGGGCAGCGTGTACTGGCGTCCGTCGATGTTCACCGGTCCCGACCACACGGGACGTCCGTCGGCGTCGCGCAGGAACGTCGCGGTGCGGTGCGACATGTCCTGGTTCCAGTAGCCCGCGGTGACGCCGCCGGTCACGTCGGGCGTGAAGTCGTACGTCAGGCGCACGTGCGCCTCGTCCTGGCTCGTCGCCTCCTGGCCTTCCGCGTTGATGCCGACGATCTGGCGCGGCAGGCCATTGGCGCCGGTGTCCGCGATCGCGCCGCCGACCGGACGCGCACCGCCGGGCCGCGTCGACAGGTTCTGGGTGGCGTACACCAGCGGCTGCCCGTTGGATTGCAGGTGCGACACGCCGACGAGGAACGCGAAGCGCCCCGAACGGTCGCCGATGGTCGCGCTCTGGCGGCTGCCGCCGAAGTCGCGGTCGACGCCGTAGTCGTCCACGTGCTGCGTGAACGCCTGGACCTCGCCGGTCACCTCGAGGCGATCGGGCATGCGCGTCGTCAGCAGCACGGTCGCGCCGATGGCGTTGCCGGGATACAACGCGGAATACGCGCCGTAGATCACGTCGACGCGCGCGAGGTTCTCCGGGAACGCCATCGACCAGCGCGGCGGATTCGCCCAGTTGTTGCCCAAGAGGTTGGAAAGCAGCAGGCCATCGAGGTAGACGAGGCCGCGCGCGCTCTGCTGGTTGCTCGTGCCGCGGACGGAAAACGTGGCGTTCTCGTCGCCGATGAAGCGCTTGCGGATGCCGAAGGAGGGCAGGTACTTCAGGGCGTCTTCGACGTTGACGACGTTCAGGCGGTCGAGTTGCGCCGCGCTGACCGTCTCGACGGCGGAGGGCATGTCGGGATCGACGCTGCTGTCGTGGCTCGCGGCGGAGACACGCACTTCGCGCAACGTGGTCGCGCGTTGCGGTTCGTCGTCCGCGTGCGCGGCGAACGAGAGCGTCGCGAGCGCGCAGGCGATGGCGCGCGACAGCGCGCGCCCATGGGAATGGCACAGGGGCATGAGGTGGGGTCCATGATCGTTGGCGTACGGGATCGGAAGATCAGGCGTGCGCCGCGGACGGTGGACCTCGGGGTGGTGCGTGGATGGTGTGGATCGCCGGTCCGGCGCGAATGGCCGGGAGCGGGGCGGGCATGTGCAGGATCGCGAGCAGCGGGTGCCCGATGAACACCGTGCCCGCCATCGCGGGCTGCTGCGCGAACAGCGTGCAGTAGCCGCAGGCCGCATCCGGATCGCAGGCCTCGTGACCGCCGTGGGACGGAGGCATCGCCATGTGACCCATGGCGGCATGGTCCATGCCTTCGTGGGTCATGCCGCCGTGGGCGGTCGTCCGCGATTCGCACCACGGGCCGAGATCCGGGAACGCGAGCCACTCGACGGTGCGCGACACGGTCGGGACGAGCGCGGTGAGCCAGACGGCGACGAGCGCCATCCATCCCAGCCATCGCTTCGAGACCGCGCTGCGGCGCACGGGCATACCCCTTGATTCAACCCTGGATCAGGGTCCGGGGATCATCGCATGGCGTCGCGTGAAGCCCATGCGACACGGTGTCGCTGGGCCGGTCAGGTCCGTGACGACGGCAGTGGCGGCACGGCGGGCGCGGTGACGATCGGCGGCGGTTCGCGCAGCACGAGCACGAGGCAGACGCCGAGCAGTCCGACGCACGAGGCGAGCAGGAAGCCGTCGAGGGTCGACAGCGTGTACGCCTGGGCGCGCACGGCGGCGGCGAGCAGCCCCGTGCCGCGCGCCTGCGCATCGCCTGTGCCCTGCGTCGACGCGCCCACGACCTGCACATAGGCGGCGATGCGCTCCATCGTGGCCGGATCGCCGGCGGCCACGTGCTGGCCGATGAGGTTGGAATGCAGTTGCTCCGCCTTGCGCGTGAAGAGGACGAGCACCGAGGTGCCGAGTTCGCCTCCGAACAGTCGAGCGGTCTGGATGATGGCGCCGAACGTGATCCCGTCCGCGGGGCCGACATGATGGCCGAAGAAATAGATGACCGCGGTCAGCTCTAGCGTCTCGCCGACCGCCTGCAATAGCAGGGCCCATCGGAAGCTCTCCTCCGACCATTGCGACGTGATGCCGGTGGCCAGCAGGAACCCCGCGGTCGCGATCGTCAGTCCGGTACCGATCGCGAAGCGCGCGTCGATACGATTGAGCAGCCAGGCGACGGTCGGCGCGATGACGAGCTGGGGTAACGCCACCCACAGCAGGGCGCTGCCCACCTCGAGGGGCCGCAATCCGCGTACGGAAATGAGGTAGTTCGCCACGAGGGTGTTGCTCGACGTCACGAGGAAGCGCGTGATCAGGACCAGGACGATGCAAACCATCACGTTGCGGCGGATGAGCAGAGTGAAATCGATGCTCGGCGTGGGTAGCGTCGCCTCGTGCAGGAGGAACGCGCCCACGGCGATGACTCCGGACGCGAGCAGCGTCACGATGAGCGTGGACGAGAACCAGTCGAGACGGTCGCCCTGGTCGAGCGCGATGAAGATCAGGGTGAAGCCGGACGCGCCGATGACCATGCCGCGGAAATCGCCCGCGCGGAGGAAGTCGCGATCGATAGGGATGCGCCGCAGGCCGAACCAGTAGAGGCCGAACAGCGGCATCGCGAGCACGGTGTTCTGCCAGAAGATCCAGTTCCAGGTGACGTGTTCGACGTACCATCCTTCGAGGGTGGAGGCGACGTTGAGACCGAGGATGATGTTCATCGCGTAAGCGGCGAGGCCCCAGGGCCAGAGTGTCTTCGGCAACGACGTGAGGATGAACGCCGCGGTCAGGGGGATGAACGTTCCGGAGCCCAGCCCGGCGAACACCTGCAGCAGGAGCATCGTGTGCAGGTCGGGCGAGAAGGGGATGAGGAACTCCGCCAGTCCGTAGGTGAGGCAACCCGCGAGCAGCACGCGGCGTGGCGAGAACGCGCGACCAAGGAAGATCGAGATCGGCCCGATCATCATCTGCGCGGCCGAGAACGCCGTCGGGATCCACGCGCCTTCGTCGAAGCCCGCGCCCACCGCGCCGCGCAGGTCGGCGAGGCCGATGGACGTGAGGCGCGAGGTGAGCGTCGTCGCGATGGCGCCGACGAGCACGGCGACGATGCCCAGCCAGGGCAGGGGCGCGGTCGGGGCGGGAGCGGGCGCGGCCACGGTGGCCGCCGTCGCGTTCATGGGCCGCCGATCGCGGTGGCGACCGGTTGCCTCGGCACGGCGTCGCCTTCGCGCCAGCCGCCGCCGAGCGCCTTGATCAGCGATACCGCGGCCAGCAGGCGCTGCCGGTCGTTCTGTATGGCGGCACGTTGCGTCACGAGGGCCTGTCGCTCGGAGTCGACGACCTCGAAGTAGCCGGCCAGTCCGCGGTCGTAGCGGGACCGCGACACTTTCGCCGCCGCGACGGTCGCATCGACGGTCGCATCGAGGGCTTCGCCGCGCTCGCGCAGCCAGCGCGTGTCGTCGAGGGAATCCTGCACCTCGCGGAACGCGACGATGCCGCTCTGCTTCCACTTCGCCAGGGCTCCGCGGTACGCGGCCTCGGCACCCTGCAGGTTCGCGCGGTTGCGCCCGCCCTCGAAGATCGGCAGCCGCACGGCGGGCCCGATCGACCACGCCTGGCTGTCACTGCGCGTGATGTCGCCGAGGCGGTTGCTCGCGACGCCGGCGGACGCCGTGAGGCTGAGCTGCGGAAAGAAGGCCGCCTTCGCCACGCCGATGCGCGCGCTCGCGGCGGCCAGGGCGCGTTCGTCCGCCGCGACGTCCGGGCGGCGCTCGAGCAGCGCGGAGGGGAGGTCGGCCGGAACGTCGGGCACGACGGGCGTCCATGGCCGCGCGGGCACCGAGAACTCCGGGGCGTTGCGTGCCTCGAGCACGGCGAGCGCGTGTTCGAGGTTGTCGCGGCTCCGGCGGGCGTCCGCGAGATCCGCGCGCGTCTGCGTCAGGTCCGCGCGTGCGCGGAGCACGTCGAGATCGCCGACGACGCCCGCCTTCGCGCGCCGGTCGGCGAGCTGCAGCGCGTCCTCGCGCAAGCCCACCGTGCGCACCAGCACGTCGATGTCGCGATCGGTGCTGCGCAGGGACAGGTACGTCGACGCCGTGGACGCCGCGAGGCTCAGGCGCAGCGCGGCGATCGTGTCGGCATTGCCTTCGACCTCGGCGCCCGCCGCTTCCACGCTGCGGCGCACGCGGCCCCAGAGGTCGACCTCATAGGCCGCGTCGACCGGCACGCGCCAGAGCGTCGTCTCCAGCATGGGCAGGCGGTTGTCCACCGTGCCGGACGTGCGTCCCCGGGCATAGGCGGAGTCGAGCGTCACGTTCGGGAATTCGTCGGCGCGGGCCACGCCCAGCAGCGCGCGGCTCTGGTCGTAACGCGCGAGCGCTCCGGCCAGGTCCTGGTTCGCCGCGAGCGTGGATTCCACGTGCCGGGACAGCTCCTCGTCGCCGAAAAGCGTCCACCACGCGTCCGGCAGCGGTGCTCCCGCCGCGGGAGCGTCGTGCCATGCCGCCGGCGCGGGGGCGTCGGGCCGCAGGTAATCCGGACCGACCACGCAGCCGGCGAGGCAGGCCAGTCCCGCGGCGAGCATGACGTGCTTCGCGCTCACGGTTCCGCCTTGCCGTCTTCGCGAATCTTGACGATGGTCGACAGCCCGGGGACGAGCCGTGGCCGGTAGTGCCCCAGGTCGTCCGACGAGAAGAGGATCTTCACCGGGACGCGCTGCACCACCTTCGTGAAGTTGCCGGTCGCGTTGTCCGGCGGAAGCAGCGCGAACTGTGAGCCGGAGGCCGGCGCGAAGCTGTCGACGTGCCCGAGGAAGCGCACGTCGGGAATCGCGTCGATCGTCATGTGCGCCTCGGTCCCGCGGCGGATGCCGTGCAGCTGCGTCTCCTTGAAGTTGGCGACGACCCAGACCTCGTCCGAGACGATCGCGAGCAGCGTCTGTCCCGCGTTCACCCGCGCGCCGACTTCGACGTTGCGGCGTCCCACGTAGCCACTGACGGGCGCGACGACCTTCGTGTACCCGTAGGCGAGCAGGGCGTCGTGCAGGGCGGCCTCCGCGGTGGCGACCTGCGCCTGCGCCGACTCGAGGGCCGCCACGGCGGCGACCTTCCGCGCCTCCGCGCTCGCCCGGTTCGCGACCGCGGAATCCGAGGCGGCGCGGGCCGCGTCGAACTCCTGCTGGGAGATGCCGCGAGGCGTCTCGTGCACGAGCTCGTCGGCGCGGCGCAGGTCGAGCGCCGTCTTCCGCGTCGAGGCGTTGGCGGCCACGATCGCGGCGGACGCCTCGGCGATCTGGGCCTCCGCGCTGGCGACCTGGCCCTTGGCCCGGTCGATTTCCGCCCGTGCCTGCTCGACCGCCACGTCGAAGTCGCGGGTGTCCAGTTCCAGGAGGACGTCGCCCGCCTTCACGTGCTGGTTGTCGTTCACCCGCAGTACCTGGACGGTGCCCGTCACGCGCGGGGCCACAGGATGGATGCGTCCGGTGACGTACGCGTCGGTGGTGGTTTCCGTCCGGTCCAGCCAGAAGAACAGCAGGACGGCCAGCGTGCCCAGCACGAGCAGTCCGCCGATGATCGCCAACGCGTGTTTCATGTGCCCCTTCCCTGTTCGTAAGGCGCCACGCTGCCATCCCTCACGTTAACAGGCTTGGCGATTCTTTCCGGATCGACCGGTAATGCGGAGCGTTCGGTCGGGCGCATTGACCGCCCGCTATGTAGATTCCTATATTGCGGTCGTCACGTCCCAAGGATCGCACCCATGCGGCTTCGCCCGTTCGTCGCGCTGCTCCTGCTCGCCGCCTCGGGTTCCGCCGCGGCGGCCGACCTCGTCGTGTCCGCCGCCGCCAGCCTCACCGACGCCTTCCAGGCGGTGGGCAAGGCGTACGAGGCGAGGCATCCGGGCACCCACGTGGTGCTCAACTTCGCGGCGTCGGACGTGCTGTTGCGCCAGATTTCCAGTGGCGCGCCGGCCGACGTCTTCGCGTCCGCCGACCAGGCCGCGATGGACCAGGCCGCGGCCGCGAAAGCCATCGACGTGTCCACGCGTCGCGATTTCGCCCGCAACGGCCTCGTACTCATCGTGCCCGAAGGCGATCCCGCGAAGGTCGCTTCGCCGGAAGGCCTTCGCGCGTCGGTGGTGAGGCGCGTCGCCTATGGCGACCCGGCGTCGGTGCCCGCGGGACGCTACACGAAGGCCGCGCTCGAACAGCAAGGGCTGTGGGAGGCCGTTTCGGCCAAGGGCGTGCTCGCGCAGAACGTGAGGCAGGCGCTCGACTATGTCGCGCGCGGCGAAGTCGAGGCCGGGTTCGTCTTCGCGACGGATGCGTATCTCATGCGCGATCGCGTCGACGTGGTCGCCGACGTCGCAACACCGACGCCGGTCACCTATCCCATCGCGGTGGTGGCGGGGTCGAAGCACGCCCGGGAAGCCGCCGCCTTCGAGGACTTCGTGGTCTCGGCCGAGGGCCGGAAGATCCTGGCGGTGTTCGGATTCCAGGCGCCCTGAACGCCGTGGACGCGATCTGGGTGCCGCTCGCGCTGACGCTCAAGGTCGCGCTCTGGGCGACGGCCATCAACCTCGTGCTCGGCGTGGCGGTCGCCTTCGGACTGGCGCGCTGGCGCTCGCCGGCGCGCGAGGTGGTCGATTCGGTACTGACGCTGCCGCTGGTGCTCCCGCCCACCGTGCTCGGCTATTACCTGCTCGTGCTGTTCGGACGCCGCGGCGTGTTCGGCGAGTGGCTCGACCGGCTCGGCATCGAACTCGTGTTCACCTGGCAGGGGGCCGTGGCCGCCTCCACGCTGGTCGCCTTCCCGCTCGTGCAGAAGGCGGCCCGCGCGGCGTTCGAGGCGGTCGATCCGCAGCTGGAGGACGCCGCGCGCGTGCTCGGCCTGCGCGAGGCCTCGGTCTTCTTCCGCGTCTGCCTGCCGCTCGCCGCGCGAGGCATCACCGCCGGCGCGCTGCTGGCCTTCGCGAGGGCGCTGGGCGAGTTCGGCGCGACGCTGATGATCGCCGGCAACCTTCCGGGACGCACCCAGACCCTCTCCGTCGCCATCTACGCGGCCGTGCAGGCAGGCGACGACCGCACGGCCGGTGTCATGGTGGCCGTGATATCGGTCACTTGCGTCGCCGCCCTGCTGCTGGCGGGCTGGCTGGCGCCCGGACACCTGCGGCGGGTGCGGCCATGAGCGTCGTGGACGTGGCCATCCGCAAGCTCCTGCACGCCGACGACCGGCACTTCGAGCTCGACGTCGCCTTCGACTCGACGCAGCGGCGCATCGTCCTGTTCGGCCCGTCCGGCGCGGGCAAGAGCCTTACGCTGCGCGCCATGGCGGGGCTGCTGACGCCGGACGCCGGACACGTCCGCGTCGACGGGCGGACGTTGTTCGACCACGCGGCCGGGATCGACCTGCCCGCGCGCGAACGTGGCGTGGCCTATCTTTTCCAGGACTACGCCCTGTTTCCCCACCTGACCGTCGCCCAGAACGTCGCTTTCGGCCTGCACAGGGGCTGGCTCAACGCGTCGCGGCACACGAAGGACGAGCGCGTGCGGCACTGGATCGACGCCCTCGAACTCGGCGGCGTGGCCGCCAGCTATCCGGCGCGCATCTCGGGCGGTCAGCGCCAGCGGGTCGCCCTCGCGCGCGCCCTGGTTTCCTCGCCGCGCCTGCTCCTGCTCGACGAGCCCTTCGCGGCGCTCGATCCCGCGCTGCGCGGGCGCATGCGTGCGGAGCTGCTGGCGCTGCAGTCGCGCCTCGACCTGCCCATGCTCGTGATCACGCACGATCCGGCGGACGTCGAGGCCCTCGACGGCCACACCATCGAGATCCGCGATGGCCGGGTCGGCCACGACTGACTCTCGGACGGGCGGTTTCAGTCGGTGACGCCGAGAATGACCGCCGACGCGTCGAAGATCGCCACCACGGCCGAGCCTTCGGCCAGTTCGAGTGACGCGGCCGCCTCCCGGGTCACGATCGCCGTCATGCTGCCGCCGCTGGCCAGGTCGATGGTGACCTCGCTGTTCACCGCGCCGGGCAGCACCTGCCGCACCACGCCTTCCAGCCGGTTCGACGCCGAGACGCGCAGGCGCTCGTCGGGCAGGCCGAGGATCACCCAGCTCGCCTTGACGAGCGCGACGACCGGCCTGCCGGGCGCGAGCCCGAGACTGGCGGTGCTCTCCCGCGTGATCGTGGCCACCACGGTGGCGCCGCCGTTGAGTTCGACGGTCACGGTGTCGTTGACCGCCCCTTCGGCGATATCGCTAACCGTGCCCGCCAGCTGGTTCCTCGCACTCGTTCGCATCGTGAATCGCCTCAGCAGGTGGAGATCGTCCGTCGCGTCTTCGCCGAGCGCCGCGAGGCGTTCGACGAAGCGACGGTGTTCGGCTTCTATGCCGCGGAACGACGCGATGAGCCGCTGCGCCCTCGGCGTGAGCGAGGCGCCACCACCGCCGCGGCCTCCGGTGGCACGTAGCACCAGTGCCTCGCCGGCCAGGTTGTTCATGGCTTCCACGGCGTCCCACGCACCCTTGTAGCTCATGCCCACGGCCTTGGCGGCCGCGGTGATCGAACCGGTCTCGCCGATCCGGGCCAGCAGCTCGATGCGGTCGGTGCCACCCCAGCGACGCGCGCCGTCGGTGAGCCAGAGCGAACCCTCGTAATGGAGCATCGTGTCACCGCGAATGAAGTTTCCCCGGTCGAGTCTAGCCCCGGCGCCCCCCTCTCGTGGGATCATCGCGTCTTTCGCGGGGATAGCCCCGCCAGTTCGGATAGCGCGGTGACGGATAAGCACGACAAGGCGGACGCGAAGGCGGCGGTGCTTCGGGTGGCGAAATACCTGCTGACGGCGGCGATCGTCGGCGGCGCCGTGTTCCTGCTGCACCGCTACATCGCGCGCATGGCCTGGGCGGACGTGCGCGAGGCCATCGACCGCATTCCGCGCTGGCACGTCGCCGGAGCGATCGGTGCCACCCTCGTCAGCTGGACCTGCCTGACCGCCTACGACGTCTTCGCGGTCGAGACCGTGGTGCCCGGCAGGGTCTCGATGCGGATGAAGATCTTCTCCGGTTTCACCACCCACGCCATCTGCAACGCGCTCGGCTTCCACGCGATCACGGGCACGGCGTTGCGCTATCGCATGCTCGCGACGCAGGGCGTCAGCGCGGCCAACGTCGCGCGCATCGTCGGCCTCGTCGGCTTCGCGGTGGCGCTCGGCTTCGCGAGCGTCACCTGCATCGCGCTTATGCTGGAACCGTCGATCGCCCTCGGCTGGGGACGCTGGCCCGGCGTCGTGCTGGTCGTCCTGTTCGCCGTGCTGCTGCGCTGGCTCGCCGGCAAGCACGACGAACTGAAGGTCTGGAAGTTCTCCACGCCGGTGCCGTCGGCGCGCTCGGCCGCCGCGCAGATCGTGATCGGCATCGTCGAGATGGTCGCGGCCATCACGGTCATGTACCTGCTGCTTCCCGCCGGGATCGCCGGCAGTTTCCTCGACTTCGCGCCCATCTATGTCGGCGCCATCCTCGCGGGCATCATCAGCAACACGCCGGGAGGCATCGGCGCGTTCGAGGCGCTGACGCTGGCGGCGTTCCCGCAGGAGCAGCGCGCGGAGGTGCTGGCGGCGCTGCTCGCCTACCGCGCGATCTACGGTTTCGGGCCGCTGGTGCTCGCCTCCGTGGCGTTCGGCGCCTTCGAGCTGCGCCAGCGCGTGAGGGTTGCCGCATGAAGCATCTCCTGTGCCGGCTCGCCGTGTTGCTCGTGGCGATGTGGCTCGCCGCGTGCGCGCCGCCGCACGCGCGGCGCACCGATGTGCTGTTCTGGAACCAGCCGCAGCGCGAGGCGAACTTCCGCGCGATGGAGACGCAGTACGCGAGCAACGTCGTTCGCCACGGCAAGGCCCATCCGCTGCCGAAAGGCGCCGCGCTGGCGCCGCGTTTCGACGATGGACAGACGCTGGACGGCTACATGGCCGACCATCACGTCGCAGGCATCATGGTGGTACAGGATGGCAAGGTTCGCCTCGAGCGCTACGGCCTCGGCGCGGACGCGACGACCCGCTGGACGTCGTTCTCGGTGGCCAAGTCGTTCACGTCCACGCTGGTGGGTGCGGCGTTGCGCGACGGTGCGATCGGGAGCCTCGACGATCCGGTCACGCGCTACATCCCGGAACTCGTCGCCGGAGCCTATCGCGACGTCACGGTCCGCCAGCTTCTTTCCATGACCTCGGGTGTGCGCTGGAACGAGGATTACGCCGATCCACACTCCGACGTGGCGATGATGTACGAGGGTGAGCGCAAGACCGGGGTGCCGCTGCTCGTGTCGTACATGTCGAAGCTGCCGCGCGAATTTCCCGCCGGCGCCCGCTGGGTTTACAAGACTGGCGAGACGGACCTGATCGGCATCCTCGTGACGCGCGCGACCGGAAAGTCGCTCGCGGCGTACCTCGCCGAGAAGATCTGGATTCCCTACGGCATGGCCGAGGATGCGATCTGGCTCAAGGACGACGTGGACGGCACGGAGGCCGGCGGCTCCGGCGTGTCCGCGACGCTGGCGGACTACGCCCGGCTGGGTCAGTTCCTGCTCGATGGCGGCGTCGCCGCGGGCGAGCCGGTGCTGGCGCCAGGCTGGCTCGATGCCGCCACGCGCACGCAGGCGTCCATCGGCAGCCCGGGACGAGGCTACGGCTACCAGTGGTGGACCTACGACGACGGCAGCTACGAGGGTATCGGCATCTTCGGCCAGCTGCTTCACGTCGATCCGCGCCGCCATCTGGTGATCGTGCAGCTCGCCGCGTGGCCGGTCGCCACGGACGACGCCCACGCACGCGATCGCGCCGCCTTCGTGCAGGCGGTGAACCGCGCGGTCGAGGCGCGTTAGACTGGCGCTTCCCCTCGCGACGACGCCGCCCCCATGGCCCTTTCCTGGAACGACCTCACCTGCACGCCCGACAAGGAAGCGATCGACGCGCTCGCCGAATCGTGGCGCTGGCGCATCGGCGACGCCTTCACGCCACTGCTCTTCACGGCGCTCGGCGACATGTTCTACGAGGCGGACGAGGGGGGCATCTACTGGCTCAACACGGGAACGGCGGAGCTCGAACGCGTCGCGGAAAGCGTGCCGGGATTCAACCAGCTGCTGCGCGAGGACATCGCGGAGGACTGGCTGTTGCCGCCGCTGATCGAGGCGCTGATCGAGGCGGGCAAGACGCGCGCGGAAGGCGAGTGCTACACGTACGTCACCCTGCCGGTGTTCGCGGAAGGCGAGTACTCGGTCGAGAACCTGAATCCCGTGTCGGCGAAGGAACACTTCGAACTGACCGGCTCGATCCTGCAGCAGCTGCAGGACGTGCCCGACGGCACGAACGTCGACATCGACATCACGCACTGACGCTCAGGCGAACCAGTCGTCCTCGCGCTCGTGGCGAAGGGCGACGATGGTGACATGGGCTTCGTCGATATGGAAAAGCGCGACGTAGCCCGCGCCGCCGAACGGGACGGCGGCTACCCGCACGCTTCGACGCGCGCCTCGAGCATCCGGCGTTCGCGTTCGTTGCGGGTCATCGTGGCGGCGCGGCGGAAAGCGTCGCGCGCCTTGTCGAGCCGGCCGAGGCGGAAGAACAGGTCGCCGAGGACGCTCGGCAGGAGGTGGTAGTCGCGCAGGGCCGGCTCGTCGACGAGCGCCTCCACGAGCGGAAGCGCCGCCGCGGGACCCTCGGCCATCGACACCGCCATGGCGCGGTTGAGTTCGACGACGGGCGACGGCAGCACGACGACGAGTTCGGCGTAGAGGTTCGCGATACGCGACCAGTCCGTGTCCTCGGCCCTCGTGGCGCGGGCATGGCAAGCCGCGATCGCGGCTTGCAGGGCGTAGGGGCCGCGCTCGCCGCCCTGCCGCGTGGCGCGCGCGAGAGCCTTCTCGCCGCGGCCGATGAGCAGCCGGTCCCAGCGACGGCGGTCCTGGTCCAGCAACAGGATCGGCTCGCCGTGCGCATCCACGCGGGCGCCCATGCGCGAGGCCTGCAACTCCATCAGTGCGACGAGGCCATGCACCTCGGGTTCGTCCGGGACGAGTTCGGCCAGGACGCGGCCGAGGCGCTGCGCCTCCTCGCACAGGGCCGGCCGCATCCAGTCGCCGCCCGCCGTCGCCGCGTAGCCTTCGTTGAAGATGAGGTAGAGGACACGCAGCACGGCCGCGAGGCGTTCGCCGAGTTGCGCGCCGCGCGGCACCTCGTAGCCGATGCCGGGGGCGGCGAGGCTGCGCTTCGCGCGCACGATGCGCTGCGCGATCGTGGGCTCCGGCAGCAGGAAGGCGCGCGCGATCTCGTCGGTCGAGAGGCCGCCGAGCAGGCGCAGCGTCAGCGCCACCTGCGCTTCGACCGACAGCACCGGATGGCACGCGGTGAAGATCAGTCGCAGCATGTCGTCGCCGATGTCGTCGTCGAGCCGGTCGATCAGCCGCTCGTCCTCCGACTCGAGGAGCCCTTCCATGTCCTGGCCGAGCGCTTCCAGCTTGCGGCCCGCCATCCGTTCGCGCCGGATGCGGTCGACGGCACGCCGCTTCGCCGTTTGCGTCAGCCAGGCGCCGGGGTTCCTCGGCACGCCCTGACCCGGCCACTGTTCCAGCGCGGCGACGAGGGCATCCTGGGCGAGTTCCTCCGCCAGGCCGACGTCGCGCACCATCCGTGCGATGGTCGCGATGATCCGCGGCGACTCGATCTTCCAGATCGCGTCGATGGCGCGATGGGTGTCGTGCGTCGTCATGGCCACGCATGACAGCATCGGCCGTCATGCGTGGCAAGCCGCGTTGCCGCAATCAGGGCGCGGCGGGCATCAGTTCTTCCATCCGGTACAGCTCGCGGATCTCGAGCCGCGCGTCGTCGCCATCGGGGAACGGATAGGTCGCGATCCACGCGAGCACATCGTCGAGGGTGTCGACGCGGAGTACCCAGAAGCCGGCGACCATCTCCTTGATCTCGGCGAACGGGCCGTCGAGCACGGTCGCCTTGCCGCCGCTGAAGGCGACGCGCTTCGCGTGCCGGCTCGACGACAGGCCCTGTCCCGCGATCAGGTGGCCGGCGTCCTGGCCCGCGCGGTTCGCCTCGGCCATGCGCCCGAGGATCTCCGGGCCCGGGTCGAAGTCCGTCTCGCTACGCTCGTTGGCCTTGAGCATCACCATGAAGCGCGGGCGTGACGACTCCCCTTCGCTCGGGTCGCCGAAACCCGAGAGGCCACCGGGGCAGCCGATCGGACGGATATCGATCCGCGCGTCGCCTCCGGCATCCTCGACCGGCCAGCCTTTCACCCATTCGACGGCCTCGTCGATGGACGCGGCGTCGATGATGCTGAAGCCCGCGATCAGCTCGCGCGTCTCGGCGAACGGCCCGTCGACAACGATCGGTTCGCGGCCCGGGCCGAACGTCACGCGCACGCCCTCGCCGCTGGGCTTCAGCCCTTCGCCGGCCAGGAAACGGCCTTCCGCCGCGAGGGTGTCGACGTAGTCGCCCATCGCTTCGATCAGCTCGCGCGTGGGCCGCGTACCTGCCTCGGTCTCGTCGTCCGCCTTGCGCAGGATCAGGAATCGCATGGGCGCCTCAGGCTTCCGGCTTCGGATCGGGGCCATTGATCATCCAGGGGATGTCGAAGCGATCGGTGAACATGCCGAAGCCGGTGGACCAGAACGTCGGTCCGAACGGCATCTCGATCGTGCCGCCGGGCGAGAGCGCGTCGAAGGCCTTGCGTGCGTCCTCGACGTCGTCGAAGCCGAGGGTGATCTTGAAGCCTTCGAACCTGAGCGGCGGCTCATGGGCCTCGCGCACGGCGTCGGAGCCCATGATCAGGTGCCCGTCGACCGAGAGACTGGCGTGCATGACGTAATTCCTGTCCCGCGCCACGCGCATGGCTTCGGCCGACGGTCCTCCATGGTTTTCGGCCTGCGCCCCATCGGGCTCGGGCATCTCGCTGTAGTGGTGCTTCTCGACGATCTTGCCGCCGAGCGCCCTGGCGTAGAACTCGAATGCCTCTTCGCACGTACCGGGGAAGAACAGATAAGGCTGAACGGTCATGACGGTTTTCCTTGTGTCGGTGGATCAGGCTTTGGATGCCAGTTCGGCGCGCAGGCGATCTTCCTGCGCGCGCGCCTCGGCGGTGAATTCGGGACCGAAGTCCTCGGCTTCGAAGACCCGGCGGATTTCGATCTCGGATTCGCAGTGCTCGAACGGGTTGGGTGCGCGTTTCATCCATTCGATGGCTTCGTCGAGCGAACGTACCTGGATGAGCCAGAAGCCGGCGATGAGCTCGCGCGTCTCGGCGAACGGACCGTCGAGGACGTCGCGGCGGTCGCCGGCGTAGCGGATGCGGGCGCCTTCGCGGCTGGGGTGCAGGCCTTCACCGGCGAGGAGCACTCCGGCGCGGACAAGCTCCTCGTTGAAATTGCCCATGGCCGTCAGCAAGGCCTCGCTCGGCATCTCGCCGGCCTCGGACGCCTTCGTCGCGCGGACCATCACCATGAATCGCATCGGTAGTCTCCCGGTCTGGCGCCGGGACGATTCCCGGCGTACATGGAGACGTCGATTGTGACGCGCCCGAATCGACAAGGGCGACCGACATTTTTTCAACGCTCGTCGCCCGGCGGTGGCGATGGGTCAGGCGCGGACGGCGGGCGCGTCGAAAACGGCCCTGACGCCGTCGGCCTCGAAGCGCACCGCGGGCTCGCCGGAGGCCCGACCCGACACCTTCTCGATGAAGCACGTGCCGAAGCCACGCCGTGCCGGGCGAACGACCGCCGGACCTCCGCGCTCCTTCCATTCCAGGCGGGCCTCGCCGCGCTCGCGAGCGGGATCGAACGACCAGGTGAGCTCGACCGTGCCCTTCGCCGTCGAGAGGGCGCCGTACTTCGTCGCGTTGGTGAGCAGCTCGTGGACGGCCATGGTCACGGAGACGGCCGTCCCGGGGTCCACGGCGAGCGGCGGTCCCGAGAAGGTGACGCGTGAGTGGCCCGGATCGTGCGGGGCGACGGCATCGGCGACGACCTCGTCCAGTGCCCTGAGGGCCGATGCGGGCGCGAGGAGCAGGTCGTTCGCGCGAGCGAGGGCTCGCAGTCGGGTCCCGAACGCCGCCATGGAGCAATCGAGCGGGCGGTCGTCACGGAAGCTCTGCATGGCGATCGCCTGTACCACCGTCAGCATGTTCTTCATGCGGTGGTTGAGATCGTCGATGACCAGCCGCTGGGCGCACGCCATGTCGCGCCACGCGGCGAGGTCGTCGAGGGAACTGGTCGCGTCGTTTCTCATCGTGACGCCACAATAAACGAATAAATCAGCGCGTTACATGACGTTACGCACCCGTCGTGAGCCAGGTCACGCTGCGAATAATCCGACACGATTTTCAGAATTCTTCCATTGCATTCCCAGGGGACGGACGATCGATGGGGCTGCCTCCGATGTGCCAGAATCCGGTCGTCGTGGCGGCCGATGCCACGCGCAGGATGACTCTGGGGATACGAATCGACTGGCTGGCTCGCCGCGCATGCGCGGCGGGTTGGCCGCGACGTATCCGCGGCACGGCGGCGGCGCCGTCACTCACGCTTCGGACCGGAACACATGGATCTGCTTCGTTTCCTCGCCCTTCTCCCCATCCGCCTCGTGCGGGCCCTGTTCCGTTTCCTCGGCTGGATGCTCCGGCCGGTCTTCGGCGACATGGCCTGGTCCGCGCCCGCCTGGGTGCCGGCGACGGGCCGCGTCGCCCGGACGCATCCGCTGAAGTTCACGGGCGGCATCGCGGCGGTTCTGGCACTGGCCGCCGCCGGTTGGTTCGGCTGGCACTGGTGGCAGAACCGCCCCCGGCCGGTGGAGCCCGACCGCATCACGTTCGAGGCCCCGGCGCCGGCGGTGACCGACTACGACCGCGTCCCGGCGGACATCCACCCGCTGGTGGTCACGTTCTCCGCGTCCGCCGCGCGTCTCGAGGCGCTCGGCAAGCCGGTCACCGACGGCATCGCGATGGAGCCGAAGCTCCAGGGCCAGTGGACCTGGGACAACGACCGCGTGCTGCGCTTCACGCCGGCGTCGGACTGGCCGGTCGGGCGCAAGATCGACGTGCGCTTCGACAGGACGAAGGTGTTCGCGCCGCAGGCGCTGCTCGCGGACGATCACTTCACGTTCGCCACGGCGCCGTTCACGGCGAGGGTGGTCAACGGCGAGTTCTACCAGGACCCGCAGGACCCGACGCGCAAGAAGACGATCGTCCACCTCGGCTTCAATTACCCGGTGGACGCGGCGCAACTCGAGAAGCGGATCGCCCTCGAACTGCGCAACGGCAACGAAAAGCGGGGCGACGCGCTCAAGTACACCGTGACCTACGACGAACACCGCCTCAACGCGTTCGTCCACTCGCAGCCCCTGCAGCTTCCCCGTGACGACGGTTCCGTGGCGCTGAAGCTCGAGGACGGCGTGGTCAGCAGCCGCGGCGGCGAAGGCACCGAGAAAGCGCTCGAGACCGCCGTGCGCGTGCCCGGCCTGTACAGCCTGAAGATCGACGACGTCTCGGCGACGCTGGTCGACAACGAGCGCTTCGAACCCGAACAGGTGGTCGTGATGCAGTTCGGCGGCCCGGTGAGCGACGCCGAACTGGCGAAGAAGCTCCACGTCTGGGCCCTTCCTCTCGACGACGACAAGCACTACGCCATGTCGTCGATCGGCGAGGCCGATCTGCGCGGCTTCACCGCGCTCAAGCCGGAGGTCGTGCCGACGGAGAACGACTGGTCGGAAACCCAGAGTTTCCGCTACCACGCGCAGCCGGGGCAGCGGATCTACGTGCGCGTCGACAAAGGGATGACGTCGTTCGGCGGTTACGTCATGCCGCGGCCGCGCAGCGACCTGCTCACCGTGCCCGACTACCCGCGCCTCCTCCGCTTCATGGCCGACGGATCGTTGCTATCGCTCAGTGGCGACCGTCACATCTCGGTGGTGTCGCGCAACCTGCCGGGCATGCGCATCGAGGTCGGCCGCGTGCTGCCGGACCAGTTGCAGCACCTGGTATCGCTCAACTCGGGGAGCTACGCGAAACCCGAGATGTACGGCTTCACGCCCGACCACATCGTCGACCGCTTCGTGAAGAAGGTCGCGTTCCCCGACGAAGGGCCGGGCAAGGCGCATTACGAAGGTTTCGACCTGGGCCAGTACCTCGCCGCCGGCAAGCGCGGCGTGTTCCTGCTGAAGCTGTCGGGCTACGACCCGAAGGCCGAGCGCGAAGCGCGCGAGCGAAAGGAAAAGGCGGCCCGCGAAGCGGCCGCGCGAGAGGCTGGCGCCGATCCGGATGCCGCGGCGGCCGAGGCCGCCCGCAGCGACGACGATATCGACTTCACGCCCTACGACTGGCCCCGCGACGAGCGTCTGGTCGTCATCACCGACCTCGGCGTCATCGCGAAGAAGTCGCTCGACGGCAGCCAGGACATCTTCGTGCAGTCGATCCGGAGCGGTTCGCCGGTCGCCGGCGCCTCCGTCGCCGTGATCGCGAAGAACGGCAGCACGCTCCTCACGCAGACGACCGGCGGCGACGGCCGCGCGCATTTCGCCAATCTCAAGGGCTTCACACAGGAGAAGGCCCCTGCGATGTACGTGGTGCGCCAGGGCGAGGACCTCTCGTTCCTGCCCGTGAGCTCGTACGATCGCTCGCTCGACTTCTCGCGCTTCGACATCGGCGGCGAGCCCAACGCGCACAGCCAGGGCCAGTTGTCCGGCTACCTGTTCTCCGATCGAGGCATCTACCGGCCGGGCGACCTGTTGCACATCGGCATGATCGTCCGCGCGAACAGCTGGACGCGAAGCGTCGCCGGCATGCCGCTCATCGCGGAGATCGTGGACCCGCGCGGCACCACGGTGCGCCAGCAGACCGTTTCGATGGACGGCGCCGGATTCGCCGAGCTGGAGCACACCACGTCGGAGACTTCGCCGACGGGCAACTGGACCGTGAACCTGTACATCGCCAAGGACGGCAAGCCGTACTCGCAGATCGGCAGCACCACGGTGCAGGTGAAGGAGTTCCAGCCGGATCGCATGAAGGTATCGGCGAAGCTTTCCTCCGCCGTGCCGGAAGGGTGGGTGAAGCCAGCGCAGCTCAAGGCCATGGTGGACGTGCAGAACCTTTTCGGCACGCCGGCGGCCGATCGCCGGGTGGAAGGCTCCCTGACACTGCGCCCTGCCTTCCCCTCGTTCCCCAGCTACAAGGATTACCACTTCTACGACATCCGCCGCGCGAAGGAAGGCTTCGAGGAGAAGCTCGCGGACGCGAAGACCGACGACAAGGGTCACGCCGAGTTCGCGCTGGATCTTTCGCGCTACGCGGATGCGACGTACCAGCTCTACTTCCTCGCCAAGGCCTACGAGGCCGAAGGCGGTCGCAGCGTCGCGGCGGCGACGCAGGGCATGGTGTCGTCCAATGACTGGCTCGTCGGCTACAAGTCGACCGACAACCTCGACTACGTCAGCCGCGACGCGAAGCGCAGCGTGAACCTCGTCGCCATCGATCCGTCGGCGAAGCGGATGGCGCTCGCCGGCCTGAAGCAGGCGATCGTCGAGACGCGCTACGTGTCCGTGCTGACGAAGCAGGATTCCGGCGTATTCAAGTACGAGTCGAAGGCGCGCGAGACCACGATCTCCGAGACGCCGCTGTCGATTCCCGCGGCCGGCGTCGACGTGGCGCTGCCGACCGACAAGCCGGGCAACTTCGCGCTGGTGGTGAAGAACGCCGATGGCAAGGAAGTGAATCGCGTCGCGTGGTCGGTGGCGGGCGAGGGCAACGTGTCCCGTTCGCTCGAACGCAACGCCGAGCTCCAGCTCACGCTTTCGAAGAAGGACTACGCCCAGGGCGAAACCGTCGATATCGCGATTCGCGCACCCTACGCCGGCAGCGGCCTGATCACGATCGAACGGGATCGCGTGTACGCGCACGCGTGGTTCCACGCCGATTCGACGAGCTCCGTGCAGCACATCGCCGTGCCCGCCGACTTCGAGGGCAACGGGTACATCAACGTGCAGTACGTGCGCGATCCGTCGTCCGACGAGATCTTCATGAGCCCGCTGTCTTTCGGCGTCGTGCCGTTCTCGGTCAACATGGATGCCCGGCGCGACGCGATCGCGGTGGAGTCGCCGTCGCTGGTGAAGCCCGGGGACACCGTCACGTTCCACGTCACGTCGCCCGTGCCGACGCGCGCCGTGGTGTTCGCGGTGGACGAGGGCATCCTGCAGGTCGCGCGCTACAAGCTCGGCGACCCGCTGCAGTACTTCTTCCGCAAGCGCATGCTCGAGGTCTCGACCTCGCAGATCCTCGACCTCATCATTCCCGACTTCCAGAAGCTGATGGCGATGGCGGCGCCGGGCGGCGACGCGGACGGCGCGATCGGGCGGCAGCTCAATCCTTTCCGCCGTAAGCGCGACAAGCCGGTGGCTTACTGGTCGGGCATCGTCGATGTCGACGGATCGCGCGACCTGACCTACAAGGTGCCCGACTACTTCAACGGCAAGCTGCGCGTCATGGCGATCAGCGTGTCCCCCGAACGCATCGGTACGTTCGAGGGCGCGACCACCGTGCGCGGCGATTTCGTGCTCTCGCCGAACGTGCCCACCACCCTCGCGCCTGGCGACGAGGCCGAGATCAGCGTCGGCGTCGCCAACAATCTCACCGGCCTTGGCGGGAAGGAGGTACCGGTCGCCGTGAGCCTGAAGGTGGGCCCGCAGCTGCAGATCGTCGGCAACGCGTCGGCGACGCTCGGCTTGGGCGAGATGCGCGAAGGCGTCGCGATCTTCCGCGTGCGCGCCACCGATCGCCTCGGCTCGGGCAACCTGACGTTCACTGCCGCATACGGCGGCAAGTCGGCGAAGCAGGGTGTCGACCTGTCGGTCCGGCCGGCGTCGCCGCTGCGCACCGACCTGGCCTTCGGTCGCGTCGAGGCCCACGGACGCGCGGATGTCACGGGATTGCGCGAGATGCATGACGAGTACGCACGGCGTGACGCCGCGTTCTCCACCGTGCCGCTCGTGCTCGCACGCGGGCTCGCCGCCTACCTCGTCGACTTCCCGCATTACTGCACGGAGCAGGTCGTCAGTGCCGCGATGCCCGCACTCGTCCTGGGACAGCGGCCGGAGTTCGGCGACGTGAAACCGGCGCGCATGTCCGACGGCGACACGCCCCCCGCCGACCCCGTCGCCGCGCTCTTCGACACGCTGCGCGCTCGCCAGAACGGGCAGGGTGGCTTCGGCCTGTGGACGGCCACGCCGGATACCCATGCCTTCGCCACCGACTACGCGGTGCATTACCTGGTGGAAGCCGGTGACCGGGGAGTGGCCGTGCCGCACGACCTGCTCGCCTCGGCGGATAACGCCCTTCGCCAGATCGCCGCCGACGACACCGACGACTCGCTGCCGGCGATGCGGCAGCGCGCCTACGCGATCTACCTGCTGACGCGGCAGGGCAATGTCACCACCAACGACCTGGCGTCCGTGCAACGCCGCCTGCAGGAAGTCCACGCGAAAGCGTGGAAGGACGATCTCGCGGCGGCCTGGCTGGCGGCGTCGTACCAGTTGCTGCATCAGGACAGGCTTGCCGCAGACCTGATGTCTGGCCCACGCAAGCTACTCGGCCGCAAGCCGGCCGACGAGCCTTACGCTTACGAGTCTTACTACGACGCGCCGATTCGCGACGCCACGGTCCTCTACCTGCTCTCGAAGCACTTCAGCGAGCAGGCGAAGGCGCTGCCGCCGGAGACGATCGAGAACCTCGTGCGTCCGCTCGGCAAGGGCCGGTACAACACGTTGTCCTCCGGCATGATCATCCTCGCGCTCGATGCCTGGGCGAAGGAAGCCGGCGGCGACGTCGCGAAACTCTCGATCGGCGCGGTGGCGGCGGACGGCAAGGTCACGCCGATCGGCACGCCGAAGGGCGCCATCGTCGATGGCCGCTGGACCGCCGGCACCCAGCGCCTGCGGATGGTCGACGATGCCGACGCTCAGTCCTGGTATGCCGTCTCCCAGACGGGCTTCGATCGCAAGCCCTCGACCGAGACGCGCAAGGACGGCATCGAGATCACGCGCAGCTACACGGACGCGAAAGGCAAGGCGATCGACACGGTGAACGCGGGCGACGAGATCGACGTCCATCTCCGCATCCGCTCGACGCGCGACGGAGGTATCCCCGATGTCGCCATCGTCGATCTGCTGCCGGGCGGCTTCGAACCCGTGCTCGATACGAGTCCTCCGGGGCAGCCGCAGGCGAGCGCCGCGGAGGAAGACAGCGAGGCGTCCGGAGACGAGGGTGCGGAAGGCGAGGACGAAGGCGAGGGCGACGAGACACCGGCATGGCGTTCGCCCATCGGCACGCCGGAGTCCACGTGGACGCCGGAGTATGCCGACGTGCGCGAGGATCGCGTGGTGGTCTATGGCTATGCGAGCCGCGACGTCCAGGAGTTCATCTATCGCATCAAGGCCACCAATGCGGGTCGCTTCGTCATTCCGCCGGTTTTCGCCGAATCGCTCTACGACCGCGGCGTGCAGGCGCGGGCCCCGGGCGGCGGCACGATCGCGGTGGAGAGGAAGCCGTAGCGAGGGGCCGGTCGCTCCCGCCCCCGGGCACCGTTCATCGCCAGACTCATGAAGCTCCTCTCGCGCCTCCGTCGCGTCAAATGGCACAACGCCCTCGTGGCGTTGTTGCTCTTCGCCGCCGTGCCCCTTGCCTTTCGCCTGTGGCCACACGAGCCGCTGCGCGCGTCGTTTCCGTCCTCGACGGCGGTCTACGACGCGAACGGGCACCTGCTGCGCCTCACCCTCGCGAGCGACCAGCGTTACCGGCTGTGGGTGCCGCTGGAGGACATCTCGCCGGCGATGGTCGACGCCGTCCTGCTGCACGAGGATCGATGGTTCCGCTGGCATCCGGGCGTCAGCGCATGGGGCATCGCGCGCGGCGCGTGGATGACGTACGTTCGGCGCGCATCGCCACAGGGCGGTTCCACCATCACGATGCAGCTCGCACGGCTGATGTGGCGACTCGACACGCGGAGCCCCGCCGGCAAGTTCACGCAGGCGCTGCGCGCGATCGGGCTCGAACTGCGCTATTCGAAGCACGACATCCTCGAGGCCTATCTCAACGCCGCGCCCTATGGCCGTAACGTCGAAGGTGTCGGCGCGGCGAGCCTCGCCTACTTCGGCAAGGCGCCGGCGCGGCTCAGCCTGCCGGAGGCGCTGACCCTCGCGGTGATTCCCCAGGAGCCGGCGCGTGGCCTGCCCGGCGACGCGAACGGCAACGCCGTCATCGACAGGGCGCTGAAGGTCGCGCGCGACCGGCTGTTCGCGCGCTGGACGTCGCGGCATCCCGAGGACGCCTCAGCGGCACCGCTGTTCGACCTGCCGTTGAGGCTTCGTCCGCTCTCGCGCCTGCCGTTCGAAGCGCCGCACTTCGTCGAGCAGGTGCTTGCCGCGCGCCGCCTCGACGGCGACGACGACATGCGGGTCGTCACGACGCTCGACCTCGGGCTCCAGCGCAGCCTCGAACGACAGGTTCGGCAGTACGTCGAACGCGCGGGCGATCGCGGTATCCGCAACGCGGCGGCGATCCTCGTGGACACGCGCGACATGGGCGTGAAGGCCATGGTGGGTTCCGCGGACTATTTCGATGCGGCGATCCAGGGCCAGGTGAACGGCACGCTGGCGAAACGCTCGCCCGGCTCGACGCTGAAACCCTTCATCTACGCGTTGGGGTTCGATCAGGGCATCCTCCATCCCGAGACGGTGCTGCGCGACGTCCCGAGCGCGTTCGGTCCGTATACGCCGGAGAACTTCGACGGTCATTTCCTCGGCCCCGTCACGGCGACGCAGGCGCTCGTGCGCAGTCGCAACATCCCCGCCGTACAGGTCGCCGCGCGGCTGGCTCATCCATCGCTCTACGATTTCCTTCGCGACGCCGGCATCTCGCGCATGGCGAGCGAGCAGCATTACGGGCTCGCCCTGGTGCTCGGCGGCGGCGAAGTCACGATGCAGGAGCTGGCCGGCCTCTACGCCATGCTGGCGAATCGGGGCGAACTCCGCCCGCTGCGTCTTCTCGCCTCGACGCCGAAGGCCGGCGGCACGCGCGTCCTTAGCGAGGAGGCGAGCTTCATGGTGATGGACATGCTGCGCCAGAATCCGCGGCCCGACGATGTCGTCGCGGCGCAGCCATCGCGGGTCCCCGTGTATTGGAAGACGGGAACCTCCTGGAGCTTCCGCGACGCGTGGACGGCGGGCAACTTCGGGCCCTACGTCCTCGTCGTGTGGATCGGCAACTTCGACGGTGCGGGCAACCCGGCCTTCGTCGGCGTCGACGCCGCGGCACCCTTGTTCTTCCGTATCGCCGATGCCCTGCGGGCGGAACGCCCCGGGCTGGCGGAGCCGATCCGGCGCAATCCGCCCAACCTGCGTCGCGTGCCCATCTGCCTCGCCAGTGGCGACTTGCCCAACGCCTGGTGTCCGCAGCTCGGCAGCACGTGGTTCATTCCCGGCAAGTCGCCCATCCGGGTCAGCAACGTGCACCGTCCCGTGGTGGTCGACACGACGACCGGCAAGCCCGCGTGCCCACCGTACGATCCGCATCACACGCGCACCGAGGTCTACGAGTACTGGCCGTCCGACCTGGCGCGGGTGTTCGCGCAGGCCGGCATGCCGCGGCGCACGCCGCCCCCGCTTCCCGACTGCCAGGGCGGGGGTCAGCTCGCCGGCGAGCCGCCGAAGATCACCTCGCCCACGCGTGGCAGCAGCTACCAGATCCGCGCATCCCGCCTCGGCAGCGAGCGCATCGCGTTCACCGCGACGGTGGACGCCGCCGCCCACCGCATCTACTGGTTCGTCGACGACACCTATCTGGGCAGTGTCCCCAACGGGCAGGGGCTGATGTGGGCGCCCGAACGCACCGGGCGATTCCTGGTTCGCGTCGTCGACGATCAGGGCCGCACCGACGCAAGACCGCTGGTGATCGGACAGGCCGACTAGGCCGAATCGACGACAGGTGTAAGTCGTCGCTAAGCCGATGCGCGAATTCGGCAAAGACGCTGCAGCGACATCAAGTTAGTCTTCACGCCTGACGATAAGCGAGCTCCAGCCATACCCGCGGAGCACGACACATGGCCCTCGATCTCACCGCACGACTCCGCGCGCTCCTTGGCCGGTCTGCCGGCGTGCGCGGGAAAATGGACGCCCTGAACCGGACGCAGGCCGTGATCGAGTTCGCGCTCGACGGGACCATCCTCGACGCGAACGACAACTTCCTCGCCGCGGTGGGCTACGAGCGCGCGGAGATCGTCGGCCGCCACCATCGCATGTTCGTCGCGCCGGAGGAGGCCGCGGCGCCGGAATATGCGGCTTTCTGGCAACGGCTCGCGGCGGGCGAGCCGGATGTCGGTCTCTATCGCCGCCTCGGTGCCGGTGGCAGGGAAGTCTGGATCCAGGCGAGCTATAACCCCGTACTCGACCGAGCGGGTCGTCCGCTGCGTGTCGTGAAGTTCGCGACCGACGTGACCGAGCAGCGCCTGCGCAGCGCGGACATGGAAGGGCGGCTGGCCGCGATCGACAAGGCGCAGGCCGTCATCAGCTTCTCGCTGGACGGCATCATCCTGGATGCGAACGACAACTTCCTGGCCACCATGGGCTACGCACGCGACGAGGTCGTCGGGCAGCACCACCGCATGTTCGTCGACGGCGCCGATCGCACGAGCGCGGCGTATCTCGCCTTCTGGGAGAAGCTCGGCCGCGGCGAGTACGACGCCGGCCTCTACCGCCGCGTCGACCGCCGGGGCCGCGAAGTGTGGATCCAGGGAAGCTACAACCCGATCTTCGACATGGCGGGACGCCCCTTCAAGGTCGTCAAGTACGCCACAGACGTGACGGCGCAGACGCGCGCGACACGCACGCTCCACGCGTCGCTCGCGGAGCTTGCCGACACGGTGCCGGCGATCGCCGCGCAGGCGCGCGCCACCAACGCGCTGGCGAACGAGGCGAGTCGGTCGGCGGCGGACGGCGGCGCGATGGTCGAGGCGGTCATCTCCACCATGTCCGCCATCCAGGACGGCGCGCGTGACATCGCCGAGATCGTGTCGATGATCGATTCCATCGCGTTCCAGACGAACATCCTTGCGCTCAACGCGGCGATCGAAGCCGCGCGTTCCGGCTCGCATGGCAAGGGCTTCGCGGTCGTCGCGCAGGAGGTGCGCACGCTGTCCAAGCGGAGCGCCGAATCCGCCCGCGAGATCCGGACGCTGATCGAGGGCACGCTCGACCGCGTGCGCGAAGGGAGCGAGCGCAGCGGGGAAGCCGGTGTGGCCATGCGCGACATCCTCACGTCGGTGGGCACGCTGTTGGAGCGCGTCTCCGATGTGGCGCAGGCCACGAACCAGCAGGCCGGCGGCATCGACACCGTGCGCCGCGCCGTGGCGGAGCTCGCCTGAGCCTGCTTTCGGATTGACTGACGGGGCAATGGTTCCCCGGCACGGGCCGGGTTACCGTCGGCACACCGCCAAGGAGACCCTCATGAGCAGCACCGTCATTCCCTGTCTGCGCTATGCCGACGCCCCCGCCGCCATCGATTTCCTCTGCAAGGCGTTCGGTTTCCAGCGCCAGGCCGTCTACGAGAGCAGCGCGCACCCCGGCCTGATCGACCATGCGCAGCTGACCTACGGCGACGGCATGATCATGCTCGGCTCCGTTCGCGACGACACCCCCTTCAGCGGTCACATGGTCCAGCCCCGCGACGTCGGTGGCCGCCAGACGCAGTGCGCCTGTGTCACCGTGGCCGACGTCCGCGCGCACTACGACGCCGCGAAGGCGGCCGGGGCCGAGATCGTGGACGACTACGAGGAGAAGGATTACGGCGGCGCTGGCTACTCGGCCCGCGATCCGGAGGGCTACCTTTGGTACTTCGGCAGCTACGACCCGTGGACGCCAGCCGCCACGTAGCCTTCAGCGCCGGCCGCGCTCCGCCATGTGCAGACGAATGGCGTCTTCGCCGATCTCCGCCAGCGCGCGCAGGCACTCCTGCTGGATCGCGTCGAGCCGCCGGGGCGCCGTGTCGAACACGCACAGCGTGCCGATGACGAACCCATCGGGGGAGTGGAGGGGACACCCCGCGTAGAAACGGATGTGGGGCTCGCCCCGCACCAGGGGGTTGTCGCGGAATCGGGCGTCGCCGCGTGCATCCTCGACCATGACCATGTCGTCGGCGAGCAGCACGTGGTTGCAGAACGCGAGGTCGCGCGGCGTCTCGGTCGCCTCGACGCCGTGGCGCGATTTGTACCACTGCCGGCGCGCGGTCAGCACCGACACGACGGAGGCCGACGTGCCGGCCATGATCGCAGCGAGGCGGGTGAGGCGATCGAACGCCGGATCGGGCTCGGTATCCAGCAGGCCGGTCCGGCCCACGGCACGCAACCTCGGTGTTTCGTCCGCCGGCACCGGATACGCGGGGTCCTGGAGCGGGAGCAGTTCTTCCGCGACGGCCGCCGCCGGGCGCGCCAACGCCGTGCGTTCCTCGAGCAGGCGCAACACGGCCGTTCGCCGCATCCGTCGATGCCCACCCGGCGTCTTCCACGATTCCACCGCGCCGCCCTCGATCCATTTCTGCGCCGTGCTGACGGAGATGCCAAGCAGCTCGGCCGCCTCGCGGGTCGTCAGGGCAGGATCGTGGTCGTCGGACGGGGTAGGCATGGGGGGCACGTTCGAACGGTTTCCGTGGAAGTAAACAGACGGACGCTAACACAGCGCGACGTCCCGCCGGCTTGGCGAGACCTGCGCTTTGGGGCGCTCGACGACCGCGCGCGTACCGGCGGCGACAGACCGCGCCTGAATGGCCTGCGGGCTCGGATCACCCGTCGACCACCGTTCCCGAGCATGCACCGGGACGGCCGCGAACCCGCGATAGCTTGCCGAAAACGCTTAAAGCTCGTGCCCGGTAAATCCGCCACGGGATCACCGCATGCCGACACCCCTCACACGGGCCGGATACATGCCGGGGCATCCAATGAAGGGATCGCATTGAGACAAGGACCCGCCTGTGGACGCCGTCGTCACGCAGAAAGCCGAAACCGCCCACCCCAGGGCGGCGATCGTCACCACCTGTATCCTCGCCGCGCTCGCCGGCCTCATGTTCGGACTCGACATCGGCGTCATCTCGGGCGCCACCCAGTTCATCCAGTCCGACTTCCGGGTATCCGACCGGATGATCGAGTGGATCGTCAGTTCGATGATGGCGGGTGCCGCCGTTGGTGCGCTCGGTGCCGGCTGGATGTCGGCCGTCCTAGGGCGCAAGCGTTCGCTGATCCTCGCCGGCCTCCTTTTCATCGTCGGCTCGCTGTTCTGCGCCTTCGCGCCGTCCGCTTCGATCCTGATCGTCGCGCGCTTCGTCCTGGGCCTCGCCATCGGCGTCGCGACGTTCACCGCGCCGCTCTACCTCGCCGAGGTGGCTCCCGAGAAGATTCGCGGGGCCATGATCTCGACGTACCAGCTCATGATCACGACCGGTATCCTGCTCGCCTTTCTCTCGGATACCGCCTTCAGCGCCAGTGGCAGCTGGCGCTGGATGCTGGGTGTGATCGCGGCGCCGGGCGTGCTATTCCTGCTCGGGCTGTTCTTCCTGCCCGACAGCCCGCGCTGGCTGATGATGCGCGGACGGCGCGACGACGCGAAGGTCGTGCTCGCGAAACTCCGCGGCGACACGGCCGTGGTGGAAAAGGAGATGGCGGACATCGACGAGCAGCTGAAGACCCCGCAGCACGGCTGGAGCATGTTCCGCGAAAACCGGAATTTCCGCCGTTCCGTCGGGCTTGGCGTCCTGCTCCAGGCGATGCAGCAATTCACCGGCATGAACGTCGTGATGTACTACGCGCCGCGCATCTTCAAGGACATGGGCTACGACACCCATGCGCAGATGTGGTTCACGGCCGCAGTCGGCCTCACCAACGTGCTGGCGACGCTCATCGCCTTCGCCTTCGTCGATCGCCTCGGACGCAAGCCGATCCTCTACGCCGGTTTCGCCATCATGGCAGTCGGCCTGGGCGTGGTCGGCACCATGATGGGTCTCGGCATTTCGTCGCGTGGCGAGCAGTTCTTCACCGTGGGCATGTTGCTGCTCTTCATCGTCGGCTTCGCGATGTCGGCCGGTCCGCTGATCTGGACGTTGTGCTCCGAGGTGCAGCCGTTGAAAGGGCGCGACTTCGGCATCGCCGTCTCGACGTTCACCAACTGGGTCACCAACATGATCGTCGGTGCAACGTTCCTCACGCTGCTCAGCGGCATCGGTAACGCACCGACGTTCTGGCTGTACGCCGCGCTCAACGCGGTCTTCATCGCCATCACGTTCTGGCTCGTGCCCGAAACGAAGAATGTGACGCTGGAGCAGATCGAGCGAAACCTGATGAGCGGCAAGCCGTTGCGTCGCATCGGACAGTAGTCGCCCACCTGCGATATCACGTCGCTAGCAGAAAATCATTTCCGCGTCCTGAGAAACGGGGCCTCACTTCAAAAGTGCAGGCCCCGTCGCCGTTTCGGAAGAAAGTCAAAATTTTCCGAAAACTTCTATATGGCGCGTAGGCCAAATCCGACAAACTTTTTTGGCGCTCGCGTTCGTCGAGCCTGGCTGGCGTGATGCGCGGGGAAGACCCCGTGTCTCCCCAAAGCCGACATCGCCGGGAGGCGGTGTTGTTCACACATGAACGTATGAAAGGTTAATTGGATGAACCTCAAAGTTATGACCTCCGCCCTGCTTCTCGCGGGCCTGGCAGCTCCGTCTGCCTTCGCATCGACCGGCACGATCAACTTCACCGGTTCGATCACCAACGTGACCTGCTCGGTCAACGGCGGTACCGAGAATGGTGGCCCGGACTTCACCGTGGACATCGGCGCGGTCAGCGCCGGCGACTTCGCCAACGTGGGCGATGTCTCGGGCAGGATCGGCTTCCGCATCTACATCGGTAAGGACGGTGAGTCCGCCTGCGCGAACGACACCAAGGTATGGGCGACGTTCGAGAACGGCGCGACGGTCGATGCAGGCGGCGGCCTGAAAGTCACCGGCGGTGCCAGCGGCGTGCGCATTCGCCTGTTCGACAAGAACAACGATCCGATCGACATCCTCGGCAACAACCAGAACAACGGTGTGAAAGAGACGGTCGTCAACAACCAGGCCATCCTGGTCTACGGCGCCGGTTATGAGTCGACCGGCACGGTGGTCGCGGGCGGCGCGAACAGCTCGGTGGTCTACACGGTCCGCTACGAGAGCTAAGCGGAGGGAATCGATCGCCGGCCACCGGCCGGCGATCGAACAGTCGAGATCTGAAGGAACGCCACGAACATGCAGGGAATCATCCGCAAAGTCATCGCGGCAGGTGCCATGTGCCTCCTCGGAACGACGCACGCCAGCGTCGTCATGAACGGTACGCGTTACGTGTACGGAGAGAGGTCGATGATGACGAAGAACGGAAAACGAACCACGCTTACCCTGCTCGCCCTTGTTTCGATCGGCGGAGCGGTGGAGGCCCGGGCCAACGGAGGTTGCACCTCGGTGAATGAGGCCACCTATCAGATCGGGCAAACGACGTACATCGACGTTCATAATGCAATGGAGGTGGGCGACGTCGTGCAGAGGGGGGGCGCGTACGGCGAAGGCAAGGTGCTACTGAGTTGCGAGGAAGGGCTTGCCCATTTCAGAGGTTTCTATGTGAAGCCGACCGTGGGCGATCTGGTTCCGTTGCTTGTCAACAGCAAGCCCTCGGGCTTTGGCATTCGCGTGAAGATTCAGGAAAACGGCCAATCGGTCATACGCAGCTTTCCGCACGAATTCGACGAGTCTTTCGCGAAAGGCGAGGAGGTCACCAGCGCGGACGATACCGTCTCCTACGAGGTCGAGAGGATGGCTGGCCCGGTCCTTTTCGGACGCGTCGATTCGGGGGAGATCGCGAAGCAGGCGGTGTCGTTGCCAAACATCAGTGCGCAACAGGTGTTCCGGACCATGGAAATCTTCTCCATGATCCTGCGCAGGCCGACCTGCACCATCACCCCGGAGACGCTCGACCAGACGGTCAAGCTCGGCGACTACAATCTGAGTAACTTTGCGACGCCCGATCGCGCGACGCCCTGGGTGCCGTTCAAGCTCACGGTCGAAAAATGCCCCGAGCCTCTCGGCATGGTCGCGAGGTTCACTTTTGGCGGTGCGGGCGACGCAGATGCAGACAATCCCGATCTTTTCCGGCTGACGGGGCCGGAGAACGTGGGGCTGGAGCTGGGCGACGCCAATAAGAAGACGATGAGGCCGGGCCAACTCATCCGCATGAACGCCCTGGGCCCAGGCGAGGACTATGAGTTCTACGCGCGATTGCGCGAGACGAAGCCGACGGTTCGCGGCGGCATCGTGAATCGCGACGTCACCGTGCTGGTCGATTTCGAGCGCTGACGCGAACGCTGCCCCGCGCCTGCCACGGGGCGGTGTTCGAACGATCAGTACTCGGCGACGAGCTTGCGGAACGGCGTGGCGATGCGCACGCCATCGGCATCCCACGTCGCGGCCGCCTTGCCATCGACGGTTACCTTCCGCGGCCTCACGCGGTCCGGCCAGAACACGCGCACCGGCGTGCCGGCGGCGATGCCCTTGTCGAGCGTGACCGTCAACGTGCTTCCCGTGCGCCTCGCCGTCATGCTGAGCGAACCGTAGGTCACGGGCAGGCGGGAGATCGACAATCCCGGCCCCGCCACCCACGCCGGCGGCGCACCGGGAAGCAGGTACAGCCCGTCGTCTGCGTCGCGCATAAGCATGCCGAAGATCGTGCGGGCGTACTCGGAGCCGATCCAGGTGTGTGGCATGTCGCCCAGATAGCCCGGATGGCGGAGGCGCGAGTGGACGACCTCCGCCCACATGTTCCACTCGGGCGGCCGGCGATCGGCCACGACGTCGGCGAGCAGCTCCTGCGCGTCCGCCGGGCGGTTCAGGTAGACGTACGTCAGCACGTTGCGCAGCTCGTACGGCGTGTAGGCGTAGAGTTCGCCTGGTGCCTTGCGCTTGCGCACGTCGGCGAGATAGCGGTCGAACGTGCGGGTCAGGGCGTCCCGCGGCAGCACGTCCATCTGTCCCGCGGGGTCGAGCGCGATCGACACGCTGGTCGGATCGCCGTCGCCGAGATCAGCGGCGGCGGGGATCGTGTCGACGCCCTTCCACGCCATCGTGGCCTCGATCGATTCACGGACCGACTCGCGCAGCGCGGCGTACTGTTCGTGCGCATAACGGGCGAGTTCCCTGTCGCCCCACTGCTCGGCGAGCCAGGCGCCATCGTGCCAGCCCTTCAACGCCCAGTAATCGTCCCAGTAGCTGTGCGTCGGACTCGAATAGCCCTCGTGGCTGATCGACGGCGCGATGATGCCGTGGAAGCGCTCGGGAGCGGGAAGGTTCGACAGATAGCCGGGCACCATCGTGCGCTCGCGCAATTCCTGCATGAAATGCAGGGCGGCGCGCACCTTGGGCTGGTAACCCTTCACGCTGGCGGCGCCACCGCCGAAGCGGGCCACGTCCGCGACGAGGTTGATGAATTCGCCCTGGCTGTCGTATTCGATGTCGGAACCGAAGCCGGTGTTGACGCTGCCGTCGGCGTTGAGGATCGGGGAGACCAGACCGTTCTCGTGCACCGCGTGCGCCGCGTACCAGTCGAGATAGTCGCGGGCGGTCTTCGTCTCGCCCATGCGCAGCAGGATCGACGCCGTGGCGGCACCGTCGCGGATGAACGAACGGTTGTAGTTGCGTGGACCCGCCTGCATCGCATGACCGGTCTGGTTCACCAGCATGTAGGCCGCCTGCGAGCGCAGGATGTCCACGAGGGTTTGATCGGGCAAAGAGATGCCGACGCCGCCGAGGCGCTTCTGCCAGGCGGCGGAGACGTCGTCGGCGAGCCTGTCGAAGCCGTCGGCGGTGAGCGCCTTCCGGTCGATCGGCGGCGGCTCGGGCAGATGGCCCTTCGCATCGGCGGGCGAGTCGCCGAGCGGGAAGGCGACGACGACATCGCGCTGCTCGCCCGGTGCGAGATGTACGCGATAGTCGAGCATGCCGGCCGCGAGGCCGTCGGCGTCATGCGCGTCGCGCGCGGAAGGCACCGTGCCGGCGGCCACCTGCGCGGTGATCTCGGCCTCGCCATGCGCCCCGAACGGCGCGGCACCCGCGGCATCGACGGGCGTCAGCGACGCCATCAGCGTGCGACCTTCGACGCGCACGTCGGTGTGCGCGCCATCACCGGCGATGGCGATGTCGTGGATCGGCGAGGGGCCGCCGTTCTGCCACGGCGGATTGACCTGGATCGGGCGCACGACGAGCGACAGCGTGCCGTCGACAGTCGCGGTGCCCTGGTTGCGCAGCCGATGGCGCAGCAGCACGACAGGCTGGCCGTCGCCTTCGACCGCGATCGCCTCGCTCGTCACCGACAGGCCCGGTTGCACCGTCCAGCGTACCGACGGCATCGGCTTCCAGCCGTCGCGCAACGCGTGCGCGCGTTCCGCGCCATCCGATACGGCCGTGCGGCCGGACGCGTCGCGCCAGATCGCCTGGATCTGCGGACCGCCCTTGTACGGCTCGATGTCGCCGTACTCGTCGAAGATGGCCTTCTGCAGGCCGGCGGGCACACCGACCGCCGTCCAGTACACCTGCCGCATGTGCAGCGACGATGGAAACAGCGCGGCGTTCTCGCGCGACGCGGCGATCTGGTAGCGCTTCATCGCGGTCATGACACGCGGAGGGCCGAGGAACCGCAGGCGCTCGATGCGCGGGGTCGCGCCGTTCTTCATGCCCACGACGAGCCGCAGCGCGCTCGCCTGGAAGGGCTCGCGGGCGGCGAGGTACGACGTGTCGCCGAGGCTGCCCGGATCGCTGTCGACGGCGCGCCACTGGCCTGCGGCATCGCGGGCTTCGAGCGTGGCGCCGTCGCGCGGCCCGTCCCACGTCACCTCGATGCCCGCGATGTCGATCGGGCGGGGGAGGGCGATGTCGAGCTGCCGTGCGCCCTTCGGTCCCTTGCCGACGATCCCGCGCGAGGTGCCGTCGGCCCAGAGCGCGGCGCCGTCGCCCTTGCCGTCGAGGCCCGTGATCCGCGCGGTCTCGCTCGCCGCGAACGGCTCGAATTCGAACACGGAGACGCCCCAGTCCGCCGTGCGCGCCGGGGCGGCGAGGCGCACGTAACGTGCCTGCGTGGCGGGAAAGACGAGGTATTCGGTGCCACCCGGCGAGTCGGTCACGGCGTAGACCGGCTGGAACGTCTTGCCGTCGACGGAGGTCTGGATCGAATAGGACGCGGCGAATCCGCTATCCCAATGGATGCGTACGCCGCCGACCGAGGCGACCTTGCCCAGATCCACCTGGAACCACTGGCCGGGGCTGAACGCACCGCCCCAGCGCGTGGCTTCGTCCCCGTCGATCGCATGGGCCGGCGCGAGCGCGGGCACCTGCTGGGACGAGCTGCTGGCCTTCCAGCTTGCGCGTGGGGGCAGGCTTTCGGCGGCGAAGACGGGCGTCGCGAGCAGCGCGGCGAGCAGGAGCGTCATCCGGGCGGGGCGGTGAGCGATTCGGGCTGGCATGGGTCGGTACCTCCGGGGAGGTCGTCAAGCCTAGGCACGTAACGCGATGTAACCAAGCGGTCGGCGGTAGAATCGGGCGATCCGAAGGCAAGAAACGTCTACCCATGCGCAATCCACTTCAGGAACAGCTGCTCAAGGCCGGCCTGGTCAAGAAGGACAAGGCCGCGAAGATCGTGCGCGATCAGGCGAAGCAGCGCCAGGGCAAGGCGCCCGCGCCGGCCGCGGAAGAACAGGTCGACGCCCGTCGCCTGCAGGCCGAGCGTGCCGAGCGCGACCGCGCGCTGGCCGCCGAACGCAACGCCGAGGCGCGCGCGAAGGAAATCCGCGCGCAGGTACGCCAGATCGTCGAGACCACGCGTGTGAAGCGCGACGGCGACGTGGCTTACCGTTTCACCGATGGCGAGAAGATCGCCACGCTGCTCGTCAACGAGTCGCTGCGGGCGCAGCTCGCGTCGGGCGCGCTGGTCATCGCACGGCTCGGTGACAGCTATGAGCTGATTCCGCGCGGTCCCGCCGACAAGATCCACGCGCGCTCGCCCGAGACGATCGTGCTCGACCATGGGCGCAAGGACGGCGACGCCGTGCAGACCGAGGAAGAGATCGACGACTACTACAAGCAGTTCGTCGTCCCCGACGACCTGATCTGGTAACGGGGCGCGCATGGCGATCCTCGTCACCGGTAGCGCCGGGCATCTGGGCGAGGCGCTCGTGCGCCGTCTTCGTGAGGATGGCCGTCATGTCATTGGCCTGGACATCAAGGCCTCGCCGTTCACCGATCTCGTCGACTCCATCGCCGACGAGGGCTTCGTGCGCGATGCGATGTCGGGTGTGACGGGCGTCATCCACAGCGCCACGCTGCACAAGCCACACGTGGCCACGCATACCAAGCGCGAGTTCGTGGACACGAATGTCGCGGGCACCGTCGCGTTGCTCGAAGCCGCGACGCTGCATCGTGTCCGCTCGTTCGTCTTCACCAGCACGACCAGCGCGTTCGGCGCCGCGTTGTCTCCCGCGCCCGGCGAGCCGGCGGCCTGGATCGACGAGACCGTCGCGCCCGTGCCGAAGAACATCTACGGCGCGACGAAGATCGCCGCGGAAGGCATGTGCGAACTGGTGGCCCGCAAGGATGGTCTTCCGGTCGTCGTGTTGCGCACGTCGCGATTCTTCCCCGAGGACGACGACAACGCGGGCGTGCGCGCGGCCTACGACACGGCGAACATGCAGGCGAACGAACTGCTGTACCGTCGCGCGGACATCGAGGACATCGTCGCGGCGCACCTGCTCGCGCTCGAGCGTGCTCCCGCGCTCGGCTTCGGACGGTACATCGTTTCGTCGACCACACCTTTCACGCGCGACGACGTCGCGGCCCTGCGCCGCGATGCGCCGTCCGTCGTCCGCCGGCTGTATCCCGAGGTGGATGCCCTCTACGCGGCGCGGGGCTGGAGGCTGCTGCCGTCGCTGGATCGCGTCTACGACAGCTCGCTGGCGACCCGCGACCTCGGATGGACGCCGAAGCGTGACTTCGCGTTCGTGCTGGAGTGCCTGCGTCGCGGCGAGGACTTTCGCAGCGACATGGCGCGAGCGATCGGCAAGAAGGGCTACCACGACGCGGTGTTCGAGGAAGGCCCATACCCCGTGAGCTAGCCGACCCATGGGAGTGGCCCCGAGCGTGGCGGCTTTTCGCGGAAGGGCTCAGGCCCTGTGGCTCACGGCCTCAAAGGCTGTCGCGGCCAGGTCCGCTCCCACCACCGCGGCTGTTGTGGGAGCGGCCCCGACCGCGACGGCTTTTCGCGAGAGCGCTCAGGCGAACCTTCGTTCGTGCCGCAGCAACCAGTCCTTGCGCCACAGCCCACCGCCATAGCCGGTCAGCGACCCGTCCGCACCGATCACCCGGTGGCAGGGGATCACGATCGCCAGCTGGTTCGCACCGTTCGCGCGAGCCACCGCACGCACCGCCGTGTGCCGCCCCGCGGCGGCCGCGATGTCGGCATAGCTGCGTGTGCTCCCGGGCGGAATGGCGACGAGCTCGTCCCAGACGGCCTTCGTGAAAGCCGATCCGTGCAGGGTCAGCGGCGTCTCGAACCGGCATCGGGTGCCGGCGAAGTACTCGCGCAGCTCGGCCTCGATGGCATCGATCGCCGGCGTCCGGCCGAAGGTGACCGTGGACCGGGTCGCCGTGCGCAGGCGCTTGAGCTCGGTCGGCAACGCGGTGCGATCGAAGAACTCGAGCAGATGGATCGAGCGCTCGTCGCCCACGGCGAGCATGTTGCCGATGGCAGTCTCGATCCAGTCGGCCTTGAGCCATTCGCGTCCGCGCAGGTCAGCCGGGCACTCGCCGAGAAGGCGCACGATCGCGTCGCGGAATCCGCTGCCGGAGTCGTATCCGGCCGCGTGCTGGGCGTCGATCACCGACGCACCCGCGACGACGCGGTCCATGCCACGGCCGGCGCGGCGGAGACGGGCCATGTCCAGGAACGTCAGCCCGAGGTGGCGCTTGAAGGCGCGGCGGACGGTCGACGGGTCGTGACCGAGTCGCACCAGGTCGTCTTCCGACCAGACCCGTTCGGGCTCGTCTTCCAGCGCGCGAAGCAGGGCCGACACCAGGGGTTCGCGCTGGCCCACCAGATCCAGCGGCCGGCAGCGGAGGCAGGGGCGGAACCCCGCCTCGAAACATGCCGCGACCGAATCGTAGAACCGGGTGTTCTCCAGCAGCGGCTTCCGGGCCGCGCAGGTCAGGCGGCAGAAGACGCCGGTGCTCGTGACGCCCACGAAGACGTGGCCGTCATAGGCCGGGTCGCGGTCGAGGAGAGCCCGGTAGAGCGTGTCATGGTCGGGTAGGTCGAAAAGCATGGCCAAAGGGTACGCCGGCGGGCCGGCGCTCGCCGCCGCGAATCGGGCGGCGATTTACCGGGGCTGGCTCAGGCCTTGTTGCGGTCCGTCTCGAACGCCTTGTTGATGCGCAGGGCGAGCAGGGTGCAGGCCACGCCCGAGAGCAGGTACACGCTGACCGCGCCGAGGCCGAAGCGCATCGACAGGCCGAGGGCCACCAGCGGGGCGAAGGCCGCGCCGATGAGCCAGGCGAAGTCGGACGTCAGGGCCGCGCCGGTGTAACGGAAGCGGCGCGAGAAGTTCGCCGTGACGGTGCCCGCGGCCTGGCCATAGGAGAGGCCGAGCAGGGCGAAGCCGATGATCAGGAAGGCGTCCTGGGCGATCCGGCCGCCGCCGAGCAGCCACGGCGAGGCGATCGCGAACAGACCGATCAGCACCGCCATGGTGCCCAGCGTGTTGCGACGGCCCACCTTGTCGGCGATGACGCCCGAGGCCACGGTGGCGAGGATCGCGACGAGGGCGCCGACGATCTGGACGGTCAGGACGCTGTCGACCTCCTGCGTCTGGTGCACCGTGATCCACGACAGCGGGAAGATCGTCACGATGTGGAACAGCGCGTAGCTGGCCAGGGCGGCGAACGCGCCGATGAAGAGGTTGTAGCCCTGTGCGCGGAACATCTCGATGATGCCGATCGGCTCCAGCTGGCCCTCTTCGAGCAGCTGGGTGTATTCCTCGGTCACCACCAGGCGCAGGCGGGCGAACAGCGCCACCACGTTGATCGCGAAGGCCACGAAGAACGGATAGCGCCAGCCCCAGCCGAGGAAGTCCTCGCGGGAGAGCTGCGTGTTGAGGAACAGGAACAGCGAGGCGGCAATCAGGAACCCGGTCGGGGCGCCCAGCTGGCCGAGCATCGCGTACCAGCCGCGGCGCTCCTTCGGGGCGTTGAGGGAGAGCAGCGACGGCAGGCCGTCCCAGGATCCGCCCAGCGCAATGCCCTGCAAGAACCGCAGTACGGCAAGAACCACAATGACCGCGTAGCCATTGGACGTGTTCGCCGGCAGGAAGGCGATGCAGACGGTGGAGGTACCCAGCAGGAACAGGGCGGCGGTCAGCTTCGTGCCGCGGCTCCAGTTGCGCTGGATCGCCATGAACAGCGTCGTGCCGATCGGGCGGGCGATGAAGGCGAACGAGAAGATCGCGAACGCCAGCAGGATGCCATCCAGCTGGCTCAGGAACGGAAAGAACACCGACGGGAACACGAGGACGGACGCGATGCCGTACGTGAAGAAGTCGAAGTACTCCGAGGCACGGCCGATGACGACGCCGACGGCGATCTCACCGGGGGCGACGGCCGCGTGGCTGGTCTGGTGCTGGCGGCGGACGTCGTGTTCGGCGCCTTCCGCGGCATTGTGATGGGCGTGTGAAATGCTCGACATCGGATTCGGCCCGCTCGGGGAGGTGGATGGCAGGATAGCGAAGGATCGCACTACTCGGCTTGTAGAGCCATGGGACAAAGTGTCCTATGGTGAGCGCAGGCGGATCGGCGTATTTTTTCGTGTCCCCACGGTTGCCTCCATCATGCGAATGTCCATGAAGATGTTGCGCGGATTGCTGATCCCCGCCCTCGCCCTGCTCCTTTCGGGCTGCGATGCCGTGCTTTTCTCGCCGTCCGGCGACATCGCCCGGCAGCAGCGCGACCTGATCATCATTTCCGTGGTCCTGATGCTGCTCATCGTGGTCCCCGTGATCGTGATGATCCTGCACTTCGCCTGGAAGTACCGTGAGTCGAACAAGGCCGCCAGCGCCGAGTACGCCCCGGACTGGAACCACTCCACGGTGCTGGAACTGCTGATCTGGGCCGCCCCGCTGCTCATCATCATCGCCCTGGGCGCCATCACCTGGACCAGCACCCACAAGCTCGACCCGTACCGCCCGCTCGACCAGGTGTCGCAGGGCCGTCCGCTGGTCGCCGGCGTGAAGCCGCTGCGCGTCGACGTCGTGGCGCTGGACTGGAAGTGGCTGTTCCTCTACCCGGAGCAGGGCATCGCCACCGTCAACGAGATGGCCGCCCCGGTCGACCGCCCGATCGAATTCCACATCACCGCCTCCACGGTGATGAACGCGTTCTTCGTGCCGTCCCTGGCCGGCATGATCTACGCCATGCCGGGCATGGAGACGCAGCTCAACGCCGTGATGAACAAAACCGGCGATTTCGAAGGCATTTCGGCCAATTACAGCGGTGCCGGCTTCTCGGACATGCGCTTCCGCTTCCACAGCCTGTCCGAAGGCGACTTCGACGCCTGGGTGGCCAAGGCCAAGGCCAGCGCCGATGAGCTCGGCCGCGAGGACTACCTGAAGCTCGAACAGCCGAGCGAGAAGGAGCCGGTCCATTACTACGGCACCGTCGCCCCGGGCCTGTACAACGCCATCCTCAACCGCTGCGTCGAATCCAACCGCATGTGCGCCAACGACATGATGGCGCTGGATGCCCGCGGCGGGCAGGGCGTGGTGGGCGCGTACAACGTCACCTCGCTCGATGCCGCGACCCGCGCGCGCGTCGGCCTGGCGGACGACGACCGTCGCTACGTGGGCGCCCTGTGCGTCGCGAGCAACGGCGGCCAGCCGATGACCCCTGCCGGACGTCCGCTCTAAAGAGCGCGGCGCCTTCCAAGTATTCAAGCCTTTGCCGAGTCCGGTAATGAACATGCCCGATCTAGCCAAACTGATCTTCGGACGCCTCACCATCGAGGCGATTCCGTACCACGAGCCGATCCTCATCGGCACCTTCATCGCGGTGGCGCTCGGCGGTATCGCCCTCCTCACCCTGATCACCCGGGCGAAGCTCTGGGGCTATCTGTGGAGCGAGTGGTTCACCAGCATCGACCACAAGAAGATCGGCATCATGTACATGGTGCTCGGCATCGTGATGCTGCTGCGCGGCTTCTCCGACGCCATCATGATGCGCGCCCAGCAGGCGATCGCCTTCAACGGCAATCCCGGCTTCCTGCCGCCGCATCACTACGACCAGATCTTCACCGCCCACGGCGTGATCATGATCTTCTTCGTGGCGATGCCGCTGGTCACCGGCCTCATGAACTACGTGGTGCCGCTGCAGATCGGCGCGCGCGACGTCGCGTTCCCGTTCCTCAACAACTTCAGCTTCTGGATGACGGTCGCCGGCGCCATGCTGGTGATGGCGTCGCTGTTCGTCGGTGAGTTCGCTCGCACGGGCTGGCTGGCCTATCCGCCGCTCTCGGGCCTGGCGCAGAGTCCGGATGTCGGTGTCGACTACTACATATGGTCGCTACAGGTGGCCGGCGTAGGAACCACGCTTTCCGGCATCAACCTGCTCGCCACCATCGTGAAGATGCGCGCGCCGGGCATGACCATGATGAAGATGCCCGTCTTCACCTGGACCTCGCTGCTGACCAATGTGCTTATCGTCGCGGCCTTCCCGGTGCTGACGGCGGTGCTGGCGCTGCTGGCGCTCGATCGCTACGCGGGCACCAACTTCTTCACGAACGACTTCGGCGGCAACGCCATGATGTACGTGAACCTGATCTGGATCTGGGGCCACCCCGAGGTCTACATCCTTGTGCTGCCGGTGTTCGGCGTGTTCTCCGAGGTCGTGGCGACGTTCAGCCGCAAGCGCCTGTTCGGTTACGCGTCGATGGTCTACGCCACGGTCGTGATCGCGGTGCTGTCGTACCTCGTGTGGCTGCACCACTTCTTCACCATGGGATCCGGCGCGAGCGTCAACTCGTTCTTCGGCATCACCACGATGATCATCTCGATCCCCACGGGCGCGAAGATCTTCAACTGGCTGTTCACGATGTACCGCGGCCGCATCAAGTTCGACGTGCCCATGCTGTGGACCGTCGGCTTCATGGTCACGTTCGTCATCGGCGGCATGACCGGCGTCATGCTCGCGGTGCCGCCGGCCGACTTCCTGCTGCACAACAGCCTGTTCCTGATCGCGCACTTCCATAACGTCATCATCGGCGGCGTGATCTTCGGCCTGTTCGCGGGCATCAACTACTGGTTCCCGAAGGCCTTCGGCTATCGCCTCGACGAGTTCTGGGGCAAGTGCTCCTTCTGGTTCTGGCTGGTCGGTTTCTGGGTGGCCTTCACGCCGCTGTACGTCCTCGGCTTCATGGGCGTCACCCGCCGCATGAACCACTTCGAGGATCCGTCGCTGCAGATCTGGTTCCAGATCGCCGCGTTCGGCGCGTTCCTCGTCGCCCTCGGCATCGGCTCGTTCCTGATCCAGCTGTGGGTCAGCTACAAGCGTCGCGACCAGCTGCGCGACGTCACCGGCGATCCGTGGCACGGCCGCACGCTCGAGTGGTCGACCTCGTCGCCGCCGCCCGCCTACAACTTCGCGTTCACGCCGGTCATCCACGACAACGATGCCTGGTGGGACATGAAGGAACGCAACGCGCGCCGTCGCCTGGAAGGCTACCTGCCGATCCACATGCCGAAGAACACGGGCGCGGGCGTGATCCTCGCCGGTATCTCGTTCGTGTTCGGTTTCGCAATGATCTGGCACATGTTCCTCGTCGCCGGTATCGCCTTCGTGGCGCTCGTCGCCACCGCGATCGGCCACACGTTCAACTACAAGCGCGATTACTACATCCCCGCCGACGTCGTGGCCCGGACCGAGGCCGCCCGCACGGAAGAGCTTGCCGCCCATGTCTGATATGCACGCCACGCCCTCCGCGGCCATTGCGGAACAGGACGTCGAGTTCTGGATGAAGGAAGACCACCACCCGGCCAACGGCACGTTGCTCGGGTTCTGGATCTACCTGATGAGCGACTGCCTCATCTTCGCCTGCCTGTTCGCCACCTACGGCGTGCTCGGCCGAAGCTATGCGGGCGGTCCGTCCGGCGCCGACCTCTTCGACCTGCCCCTGGTGGCGGTCAACACGACCATGCTGCTCCTGTCCTCGATCACGTACGGCTTCGCCGTGCTCGAGATGCAGAAGGACCGCAAGGGCACGATGATGGCCTGGCTCATCATCACCGGCCTCTTCGGCGCCGCGTTCCTCGGCATCGAGCTGTGGGAGTTCTCGCACCTCATCCATGAGGGCGCGGGCCCGCAGCGCAGCGCCTTCCTGTCGTCGTTCTTCACGCTCGTCGGCACGCACGGCCTGCACGTCACCTTCGGCATCATCTGGCTGATCACCCTGCTGTTCCAGGTGGGCCGCCTCGGCCTCACGCCGGCCAACAAGCGTCGCATCATGTGCCTGTCGATGTTCTGGCACTTCCTCGACGTGGTCTGGATCGGTGTCTTCACCTTCGTTTACCTGATGGGATCCCTGCCATGAGCGCGCAGATCGATTCGCACGGCGCCCACGGCGCGCACGACGACCACCACGACGATGGCGTCGGTCACAGCACCCTGAAGGGCTACATGATGGGGTTCTTCCTCGCGGTGGTCCTGACGGCGATCCCGTTCTGGCTCGTGATGGAAAAGGTCATCCCGAACACGCAGACGCTGGCGGTGGTGCTCCTGACCTTCGCCGCGATTCAGATCGTGGTCCACATGATCTACTTCCTGCACATGAACCCGCGGTCGGAAGGCGGCTGGAACATGCTGGCGCTGATCTTCACCCTCGTGATCGTGGTGATCACCCTGGCGGGATCCATCTGGGTCATGTTCCATCTCAACTCGAACATGATGCCCGGCATGTCGCACCAGATGACCGAGCAGCAGGTGAAGAACCTGCCTTGAGCGCGGACGTCGCCACGGAGAAGAAAACGCCGCGTCCTCGCGGCGTTTTCGTTCTGGGAGCGCTGTCGCTGCTTGGCGTGGCGCTGTTCGCGGGCTTCGTCGCGCTCGGTACGTGGCAGGTGCATCGCCGCGCCTGGAAGCACGACCTCGTGGCGCGCGTCGACGCGCGCGTCCATGCCGCGCCGGTCGATGCCCCGGGGCGAGGGCAGTGGCCGCAGATCACGGCGGCGAACGACGCATACCGCCGCGTGAAGCTGACCGGCGAGTTCCTGCAGGACCGCAGCGTGCGCGTTCGGGCCAGTACCGAACTCGGCATGGGCTCGTGGCTGCTGACGCCGATGCGCTTGCGCGACGGCGACGTGGTCATCGTCAACCGCGGCTTCGTGTCGCCCGCCTGGTGTGGCGGCAAGGCCACATGCGCGACGGGGCCCTCGGGTGAGACGACCGTGTCGGGCCTGCTGCGCATCAGCGAGCCGAAGGGCGCCTTCCTCCAGCCGAACGATCCCGCGGCCGACCGCTGGTATTCCCGCGACGTCCCGGCGATCGCGGCGGCCAGGGGGCTGTCCGACGTGGCGCCTTACTTCGTCGATGCGGACGCGGCGTCCTCGCCGGGTCGCGGCGACGGCAACGAGGGTCCCGTCGGCGGCCTCACCGTGATCGCCTTCCCGGACAACCACCTCAGCTACGCCCTGACCTGGTACGGCCTGGCCCTGCTCACCCTGCTGGGCGCCTGGGTCGTCTGGCGCGACGAGCGGCGCAAGCGGAGCGGCTGATCCTCCGGCGTTACGGCGTCCCCGGCCCTGCGCCCGCTTCGCGGGATCGCCGATGCGATCGGCTCCCACCTGCCTTGCTCATTTCAATTTTCCGCACCCTGCACGTCTTAAGGACATGCAGTCCCGTTACCCACACAGTGCGCCGTTCGACGACCTGCCCCACGGCTGGGCGTCGCCCCGCCAGCCGAAGGAGCGCGGCCCGCTGGCCCTCGTGATCGGCCATGCGAGGCGTCGCGCGGCATTGCGCCGGTCGCGTCCCATGCCCGAGCGCCGCCTCGCCTACCTCCTGCGCACGCTCGCGGCGTTCAAACGCCAGGCCGAGTGGCTGCGGCTCGTGGGCACGTCGCGTGTCATGCGGGCCGCGGCCGAGACGAACCCCCGGGTCTACGAACGCTGGCAGTCGCACTACATCTCGCGCTCCTTCGATCTCGACGTCCGCGCGCGCATGATCGAATCGCATTACCGCTTCGTCGCCCGGCAGTTCCCCGAGCGGCTGAGCAACCGCATGCTCCGGGGCCACGACGTGCGGCTCGCGACGCTGCCGCTGGGCAACGGTGAAATCGCCTACCTGCATGCCCGCGCGCCGGAGCACGAGTGCACCGGTGAGCTGGGGCTGTTCCTGCTCAACGGCGACAAGGAAGTGGTGTCGTCGTGCACGGTGACGTTCGCGGGCGATCAGGGTCTGCTGATCGGCGCGATGCGCGGGTCGTGGGCCTACCTCGGCCGCAACGCGATCGCCCGTTTCACGCGCGCGACCGGCGGCCTGCGGCCGCGCGACCTGCTGCTCTCGGTGGTCCGTGCGCTCGCGACGCATTACGGCATCGAGCGGGTCCGGGGCGTCTCACGCGCCGCCCATCCGCTGGACCGCCGTACCGGCGTCACCGCCGCGGCCTATGACCGTTTCTGGAAACGCCACGGCGGCATCATGGGGCCGGACGGCTGCTACGAGATTCCCCGTATCGACACGGCGAGCGGCCGCGCCGAGCGCGACGCGTTCCGCCGCGAAGCGTGCGACGTGGCGCTCAGGGCATTCGCAAGACAACACGCGGTGTTGTAGGAGCGCCGTGGGAGCGGCCCTGGCCGCGACGCCTTTGGGGCCGTGAGCCACAGGACCTAGAGTTGTTCGCGAAAGTCGCCGTCCCCGAAACGCACGAACGCGCCATCGATCAAAAGTCGTAACACCCCGTCAGCAGCACCACGCGCCCCTGCCGTACCGGCACGAACGTCTCGTCGAAGTTCACCGCGTAGAGCGTGCGGTCGAAAAGGTTCTTCACGCCGAGCGTGACGCGCCAGCGCTCGCCGTAGCGGGAGACGTTCGCCTCGACGCTGGCCTGGCCGGGGATGCCGAAATACCGGCCGTCGGCGCTGGTACGGCCGAGGCTTCGGCTCCGCGCGAGCACGCCGGCGGCCACGCCCCACGGCTTCACCTCGCCGCTGCCGAAGCGGTAGCTGCCCCATACGGCGGCCTGGTGCTTCGGCGCGCCTGTCGGACGCGTGTCGTCGTTGTTGTGGATGCGCGCCTCGGTGAGGCTGGCCAGCACGTCGAACCCTGGTGCCACCTCGCCCGCGAACTCCACTTCCAGTCCGCGGTTGGTCTGTCCGGGGCCGGGCGTGGCGAAGAACGGCGGTTCGGGCGAGACGAGGTCGACGCTGTGATCGACGCGGATGCGGTAGACCGCCGCCGTGAGGCGTGCCCGCTGGTCGAAGAGGTCGAACTTTCCGCCGACCTCCACCTGCCGCGACGTCGCCACGGGCAGCGGCTGGCCATCCTTGCCGAGCAGTGGATCGGGCTGGAAGCCGGTGGAGGTGTCCGCGTACAGCGCGACATCGGGCGACAGCTTGTACACGACGCCGAGCTTCGGAATCCAGCGCGACTGGTGCACGCGCCGCGGCGAGCCGTCTTCCCATCGCGTCTCAAGCCGATAGCTGGTGCGGCGAAGCGCGGCGAGCACGTTCCAGTCCTCGCCGATCGCGATCTGGTCCTGCAGGTAGATGCCCGCGTTGGTCTGCCACGAACCGCCGAGATTCTGCACCGTCGTGCTCACGGGCGTGACCATCGCGTTGTACTTCTTCGAGAAGTCGCTCGTCGTGCGCAGGTCGTACGCGATGGGCCGCGTCACGATGACGGACCCGCGATCCGACGTGCCCGCCATGTCGTCGGTCACTTCCACATTGCCGTTGCCGTCGTCGCCGGCGTGCGTGCGTGCGAGATCGACGCCCAGCAGCAGCGTGTGCGCGACGTCGCCGTGCTCGAAGCGCGTGGTGAGGTCGTTCTGCCACGTCCAGTACGTGCCCGAATAACGGAAGCGGCGATCCACCGCGTCGAGCGAACCGGCGAAGCCACCGATCAGGTACGACTGGCTGCGGCCGTCGCTGTGCTGACGCACGTACTGGCCCTGGCTGTGGAACGTCCAGTCGTCGGCGACGTCGTGATCCACCTCGAAGACGGCGCGGCTGGTGCGGAACGTGGAGACGTCCGTCGGATCGTCCGACGAGACATCCGAAAGCGTCGCGGTCGAAAGCGTCGGTCCCAGCAACACCGAGTGGTCGGGCCCCGGCACGCGGTTGTCGACGAATTCCAGCCCCGCCATCACGCGCGTGCGGTCGCCCTGCCACGCGAGCGACGGGGCGAGGTAGGCGCCACGCCCGCCGCCGTAACCCTGCGGCGTCTTCTCGCCGCGTTGTCCCGCGGCGACGAGGCGGTAGGTGAACGCACCGTCCTTCGACGCGGTGCCGGCGAGATCGAGACCCACGCGTGCGCCGTCGTACTCGCCGAGCGAATAGGTCAGCGTGCGCACGGTGCTCGCCTGCGGCCGCTTCATGACGACGTTGATCGAGCCGCCGAAATTGTTGTTCTGCGAGGCGTCGCCGAGGATCGCTTCCGGGCCGCGCAGCACTTCGACGCGTTCGATGCCGATGAGCGGCGGCAGGTCTTCGGTGCGGGCGATGCCGTTCGGCATGCCGTCCGTCATGCCATGCCCGGCATCGAAGCCGCGGATGAGGAAAAGTGGCGATCCGCCGTAACCATCCACGTACTGGACGCCGGCGACGTAACGCGCCACGTCGCCGATGTCGACCGCCTGCTGCGATTCGATGGCCTGCTTGTTGACCACCGTGACCGATTGCGGCACGTCGCTCAGGCGGGTTTCGTTGCGCGTGACCGTGCGGGTCGAATCGGCCCTGAAGCCGGTGTCGGAGACGAGGCCGCGCACGTCGACCGTCGCCAGCGGCACCACGCTGGTCGGATCGAACGTCACGTCGGCATCGACCGGCGCGGGTGTCGCGTTTCCGGCCTTCTGGCGCTGGCGGACGACGACGGTGCGCGTGTCGTAGGACTCGCGTTCGAGATCGGTGCCTTCGAGTAGTTCGTCGAGCGCCTGGTTCGGCGTCAGCACGCCTTTCGCACCGCCGGTGCGCCAGTTCGCGATCGATCCGGAGGCGGTGAGCACCTGCACGTTGGCCTGCTGGCCCCAGGCGAGCAGGGCGGTCGCCAGCGGTTGCGGATCGATGGAGAACGCCTTGGGAGGCAGGTTGCCGTCGGCCGCGGCGTCGGCCGCGCTGGCGCAGCGCATCGCGACGACCAGCGCGAACGCGCCGGTGAGTGCGCGCCGGCGCCCGCGAAGCATGTACGGCAAGACCTGCGGCCCCTTGGGTTTTCAGCGCGGCTGGGCACTCCGCGCCATCGTCGTCTGACGGGCGAGCTCCAGTCGATCGGGGTAGGTGGCGACGCGCACCGGGAAGACCCGCGGCAGGGCCGCCACCCAGCTGTCGATGGTATCGACCTCGACCGTACCGGTAAACGTCAGCTTGCCCAGCGTGGGGTCCGCCAGGCGAATCGGGCGCTTGCTGTAGCGGTTCACGTTCTCCACCACCGACGCCAGCGGCTCGTTGACGAACTCCAGCCGGTGGCCTCGCCAGGCGACGGCGTTGGCCGGATCGACGTCGAGGATGCGCATCGCCTGGGTCTCAGGATCGAACGAGACTTCCCGGCCCGCGCCCAGTTCGACCGTGCCGGCGTCGCTCTGGGCTGCCATCGGCGACACGCGAACGCGGCCTTCCGTCACCGTGACCGTCACCCGCTCGCCCGTGCGGCGGACGTTGAACGCGGTGCCGAGGTCGCGGATCCGCAGAGGCCCGGCGTTGACGATGAAGGGACGCTCCGCGTGCGCGACGCGGAAGAACGCCTCGCCCGCGTCGAGATCGACCATGCGCTCGTCGCGGCCGTAGCGCGCGGTCACCGAACTGGCGCCGCCCAGCTCGATGCTCGAGCCGTCGGGAAGCGCGATGTCGCGATGACCGGCGCGTTCGCTGGCGTAGCTTGCGCTCACGTCCGACGTGCGGGGCTTCAGGGCAAGGAACGCGCCCGCGCCGACGACCGCCAGCGCGACACCGGCGGCGAGCGCCAGGGCGAAGCGCGGACGACGGGCGCGCGCGGGGTGCGGCGCCGTCGCGGGGGCGTACCGGTCCACGAACGCACGGCGCTCGGCGCCCCCCATGGCGGCGATGGACTCGGCGAGGGCGGACGCCTGGTCGAAGGCATCGGCGTGACGCGGATCGGCCTCCAGCCACTCGCTCCAGGCGAGGAGCTCGGCGTCGGGCAGGGAAGGATCGCGCAGCCGCGTCCACCAGTCGGCGGCGGTGTGCTCGAGTGGCCGGTCGAACGGGGAGGTGGTCGTCGTCATCGGGGGTTCTCCGCGCTGTCGCGGCGTTCTCGGCAATGCGCCAGGGCATTGCCGACGTGGTAGCGCACCATGCGCTCGCTCAGATTCATCTCACGCGCGATGGCCGCGAAGTCGCGTCCGTCGATCATGTGCATCACGAAGGCGCGACTCGTTTTCGGCGGCAGCTCGTCCAGCGCGACGCGCAGGTCCCGCCACTGTTCGTGGGCCGACGCGTGCTGCTCGGGAACGGGCGTGACATGCCAGTCGTCGGCATCCGGATCCACCGGCGCCGTCGCCCGCACGTTGCGCATGCGGATCCGGTCCACGGCGAGGTTGGACGCCGCGCGGAAGAGGAACGCGCGCGGCGAGTCGATCACCGTGTCGTCGCTCAGCGAGAGCAGCTTGAGGTAGACCTCCTGCGCCACTTCCTGGGCGTCGGCCAGCGAATTCAGGCGCGTGCGGAGGAAGGCGACGAGCGCCGCGTTGTGCTCACGGAACAGGTCGACGACCTGCCGGGCCCGGTTGCCGCCCGACGAGGCGGCCGCCTCGGATGGATCCATGGTTTGCCTGACCGCGTTCATGGGCTGGAGGGGAATGCTTATGGTCGCACGGTGGGAAATCGGCGCCCGTACGGGCAGGGACGAACGCCGATTTCCGCACCGGCGAACCCTTAAGACGTGCCAGCTCCACGAAATTGAAACGGCTTCGGCGAGAAAATGCGGTCACGTCCACTAAGCCCTTGATAGGGTAGAAAGACTTTTCTTCGGCTAGGATCGCCCCAGCCCGCCAGGACCGCCGGTCGAGATGCCACAGAACGACGAACGCCTCCCCTTACGTGAATTCGCCTGGTTCATGCTGATCGCGCTGGTCGTGCTCGCGGCCGGCATCGGCATGCGGGACCCCTGGCCACCGGACGAACCCCGCTTCGCCCTCGTGGCCCGCCAGATGCTCGAAACCGGCCAATGGCTGTTCCCCCAGCGGGGCGCGGAGCTGTATTCCGACAAGCCGCCCATGCTCATGTGGACGGAAGCCTTCTGGATGTGGATCACCGGCGGCTGGCGCGGCGCGTTCCTGCTGACCTCGCTGCTGTCCGGCATCGGCACCCTGGCGCTGGTCTGGCACCTCGGCCGTCGGTTGTGGAGCCCGCGCGTCGGGCTGGTCGCCGCCGGGCTGGTGCTGGCGACCATGCAGTTCGTGGACGTGATCCGTCACGCCCAGATCGATCCCCTCAATCTCTTCTGGATCACTCTGGGCAACACCGGGATCCTGCTGCACTGCCTGCGCGGCCCGAACTGGCGCATGTACTGGCTGGGCTGCTTCGCGGCCGGCCTGGGCGTCATCACGAAGGGCGTGGGCGTCATCGTCCTGCTGATGCTGCTGCCGTACGTGCTGCTGCGCGTGCGCGCGTGGCCTGGCGTCACGACGACGCGCGGCGATGGCTGGCGATGGGCCGGCGGCGCGGCGGCGTTCCTCGTCGCGGTGTCCCTCTGGCTGGCGCCGATGCTGCTCACGGCGTACGGCCAGCCGACGCCGGAGCACATGGCGTACGTGCGCGACATCCTGTTCCGCCAGACGGCGGAGCGTTACGCGAACTCCTGGCAGCACGAGGAAGCCCCCTGGTACTTCCTGCTGGTCATCCTGACGCACTGGGTGCCCACCTGGCTGCTGATCCCGTTCGTGGCGAAGCCATGGCGCGAGGCGCTGCGCCAGCGGGACGGGCGCGTGTGGATGCCGCTGCTGTGGGTAGTGCTGGTGCTCGTGTTCTTCTCGATCCCGAGCGGCAAGCGCGAGATCTACATCCTCCCGGCCCTGCCGATGCTGGCGCTCGCGATGGCGCCGTACGTGCTGGAGCTGCTCAGGACGCGCTGGCTGCAGCGCGCGGCGTTCGCGATCGGGATCGCCTGCGGCGCGATTTTCGGCGCGGCCGGCCTTTGGGCGCTGATCAAGGCGCCGAAGGCGGCGCGCCGCATCGCCGAGGGCTACGAGTTGAGCGGTCACGGCGAGGCGCTGTGGATCTGCGTCATCCTCGTCGGCGCGGGCTTCTTCCTCGCCGCGGCGATCGCGCGGCCGCGCCGTGGCGTGGCCGCGCTCGCCGGCGGCATGGCGCTCGCATGGATCATCTGGCCCCTCGGCACCTTCCCGCTGCTCGATGCGAACCAGTCGACCCGCCAGCTCATGGAAGAGGCCGATACGACGATCGGCCCCGATGGCCAGCTCGGGCTCGTCCTCTGGCGCGAGGAACTGATGTATCAGGCGCGGCGGCCGGTCGCCGAGTTCGGATTCGCGCGCGACGCGGCCAGCCAGTTGCGCGATGCGCGCGCCTGGCAGGCGGCCGATCCGGCGCATCGGTGGATCCTCATCAACGACCAGGCGCTCGACGCATGCGTCGTGGCGGGCAAGGCGGTGCCGCTCGGGAAGGCGAACCGGGTCAGCTTCTCGCTGCTGCCCGCGGAAGCGACGCGGGCCGGTTGCGAACCCGGCCCAACGCGGCCTTAGACCGCGGGTGCCTCGGCGCGGGTGCGCCGGAGCATCCGCTCGTACTTCTTCTTCGTGCGCGACGCGTTGTGCGCGCGATTCATCGAGCAGTGCGGCACGATGTTCTTCTCGCCGAAGCCGTCGATCATCACGAGCCGCGGGCCGCCGCGGGAATCCTCGCCGTAGACCACGTTCCAGGCGTGGAGGTCGGCGGCGATGGTGTTGTGCGAAAGCAGCCGGGCGTAGAAGCTTTCGAGTTCCTGCTCCGTCCTGCGCGTGAAGCCTTCCGCCTTCACCCAGTCGTGCAGCGTCGGGGCGAGGCGGCCGTCGGGGGTCCGCACCTTTTCCACGATCTGGCCGAGGCCGATGTCGGTCATCTCCAGCCCCACGACGCGTGCGATCGGCGAGCTCTCGTAGCCGCCCACGTAGATGCTCGTGACGTACTCCCGGAACTCGCGCACGAAGTCCTTGTACGGGCCGCTGCGCGCCAGGCGCCGGTACCACGGCGTGTCGTTCCAGCGCTGCTCGATGGACGCGGCGGAGATCACCTTGATCAGGAGGTTCTCGTCGTCGGGATGCTGGTACACCTCGCGGACGTGGCCCGTGGCGATCGGCGTGGCATCGGCCAGTCTGAACATCGTGGATCCTCGCTGGGGCCGTCGGCGAAAGGCGGCCGTAAGTTGCTGACAAGGCGCACAGTGTAAAGTCACGGGCCAGTAACATGCGTTTTCCATGCGCGGCCGTCCGCCGCGCTCGATCCGGGACCTACTCGTGCGCAAGCTTTCCTGGCGTTTCATCGTCGTCGCCCTCGTCTTCCTGACGCTCTCCCGCATCGGCCTGTCGGTCTGGCAGTGGGGCCGCGTGCACGATGCCGGCGGCATCTGGCCCATCCTGCTCGGCGGCTGGCGCATCGACATCTCGCTGGTGGCGATGATCGTCGCCTGGCCGGCGCTGCTGTCGCCATGGCTGGGCCATCGCGCATGGCCGACCCGGCTGGCCGCCTGGTGGCTGCGCTTCTGGTGGCTGGCCTTCGTGCTGCTGGAAGTCTCCACGCCGCAGTTCATCATCGAGTACGACACCCGGCCGAACCGCCTCTGGTTCGAGTACCTGACCAGCCCCAACGAAGTGGCGTCCATGCTCTGGCAGGGCTACAAGCTCTCCGTCGGCGCCGGGCTCGTCGTCTTCGTCCTGCTCGGCTGGCTCGGCTTCCGCCTGCTGCCGACGCGCCGCCCGGATGCGCGACCGATGCGCGGCTGGTTGCGCCCGGTGGCGACGGCGCTGATCTTCGTCGTCCTCTTCCTTGGCGGCCGCGGCACGTTGCAGCATCGCCCGCTCAACGCGTCGCAGGTGGCGTTCACCAGCGACGCGATGGTCAACACGCTGCCGCTCGACTCCCTCTACAACGTGCTCAACGCCGCCATCGCGCTCGGCAACGAGCGTTCCGCGTCGGCCGTGTACGGCAAGATGCCGGAAGACGAGATGCAGTCGATCGTGCGCGCCGCCGCCGGTTTCGACGGCGCGCCGCTCGATCCGACGTACCCGAGCCTGCATCGCCAGCAGGCGACGCGGCAGGGCGACAAGCCGCTGAACCTCGTGATCATCCTCGAGGAAAGCCTCGGTGCGCAGTTCGTCGGCAGCCTCGGCGGCGCCGGCTACACGCCGGAACTCGACAAGCTCTCGAACGACGGCTGGTGGCTGACGCGTGCCTACGCCACCGGCACGCGCAGCGCGCGCGGCCTCGAGGCGGTGACGACGGGCTTCCTGCCCACACCGGCCGAAGCGGTGCTGAAGCTTCCGCGTAGCCAGCGCGACTTCTTCACGCTCGGCGCGCTGCTCGACACGTTCGGCTACCACACGCGCTTCCTTTACGGCGGCGAGGCGCACTTCGACAACATGCGCTCGTTCTTCTTCGGCAACGGCTTCAACGAAGTCGTCGACCGCGCGACGTTCGAAACGAAGCCGTCGTTCGTCGGTTCCTGGGGTGCCTCCGACGAGGACATGTTCAACGAGCTGCATCACCGCCTGATGGACGACGGCGAGAAGCCCACCCTGACCGTCGCGTTCTCCGTCTCGAACCACACGCCGTGGGAATACCCGGCCGGCCGCATCCAGGCCGAGGGCGATCCCGCGAGCAACGCGAACGCCGTGCGCTACGCGGACTGGTCGATCGGCCGGTTCTTCGAGAAGGCGAAGCAGTCGCCGTACTGGAACCACACCGTGTTCCTCGTCGTCGCCGACCACGATGCGCGCGTCTTCGGCGCGAGCCTCGTGCCCGTTCGCCACTTCCACATTCCCGCGCTGATCATCGGTGCCGGCGTGCCGGTGAAGAAGGACGATCACATCGTCAGCCAGGTCGACCTCGCACCGACGTTGCTCTCGCTCATCGGCATCAGCAGCGAGCATCCCATGCTTGGCGCGGACCTGACGCAGCGCTATCCCGATCGCGCGATCATGCAGTACGGCGACAACTACGGTTACCTCAAGGGCGACACGCTGGTCGTGCTGCGCCCGAACCAGGAGGCGACCCAATACCACTATCTCGTGCAGGGCGAGAAGCTCGACCCCGAGGCCGTCGATCCGCAGCTGGAGAAGACGGCCCTCGCGCATGCCCTCTGGCCCAGCTGGGCGTACGGCAACCAGCGATACCGCCTGCCTCCGAAAGGCGAGTCGAAGTAACGGATGCTCAGAGCGGCTGCATCACCCAGCCGCTCGCCGTTACCTCCAGGCGGTGCGTCAGCCCTAGCCGGTCGAGGAAGGCCTCGTCGTGCGATACGACGACGAGCGCGCCGTCGTACTGCGACAGCATGGCCTCCAGCGCCTCGAGCGACGCGAGGTCGAGGTGGTTGCCCGGCTCGTCGAGCAGCAGCAGGCCCGGTGGCGGCTCCGCCACCAGCGCGTGCGCCAGCGCGGCCTTCAGCCGCTCGCCGCCACTGAGGCTGCCGACCTTCGCCGAGATGCCGCCCGCGTCGATGCCGAGCAAGGCGAGCCGCAATCGCAGCGCATCCTCGCCGGCGGCGGGATTCGCCTCGCGCATCTGATCGATCAGCGAACGCGGGGCGTCCAGCGTCGCCAGGCGCTGATCCAGGAAGGCCACGCGCACCGGCACGTCGCGGCGGCCGTCGATCGGGTCGCGGTTCCCCGCGAGCACGTGCAGCAACGTCGACTTGCCACTGCCGTTCGGCCCGACGACGCCAATGCGCTGGCCCGCGCCCACGATCAGATCGACGCGTGCCGCCGCACCGCGCACGAAGGGAAGGGTGACGCCATCGAGCAAGGCCACGCGGCGCGGGCCGCCGGCCGTTCCAGCGGGTACGAGCAGTGCCACCGACGCGTCGTCGTCGACGCGCTTCGACGCATCGGCCACGCGCGCGGACAGCGCATCGCGCGCGTCCTCCTGCCGCCGCCGGAGCCGGCCGGCGCTCGCTTCGCTACGTCCTTTCTGCCCGCCGAGCAGGATCGGTGCCTGGTTCGCGTCGGCGGCATCCTTCCTGCCACGCGACTGCCGTCGCTCCTGACGCTCCCGCTGATCGCGCAGCGCCGCCTCACCGCGCTTCCTTTCCGCCTTGCGCGCGTCCAGTTCGCGCAGGGCGTTCTCACGCTCCCGCTGACGCGCCTCGGCGTAAGCGTCGTAACCGCCGCCGTAACTGCGCAGCCCGGATGGTGTGAGTTCCACGATGCGCTCCATCGCGCGCAGCAGGGTCCGGTCATGGCTGACGACGAGCAGCCCGCCCGGCCACGCGCGGATCCAGTCGAGCAACGCCACGCGCGCCGCGCCATCCAGATGGTTGCTCGGCTCATCGAGGATCAGGTAATCCGCGCCACGCAGGCGCGCGCCGAGCAGGGCGACGCGCATCGCTTCGCCGCCGCTCAGCCGCCGTGCCGGATCGCCCACGCCCACATGCGCGAGGCCGTCGGCGTCCAGCGCATCGCGCAGTCGCTCGCGCGCGTCCCAGCGATCGTCCACCGCGTCGAAGTCGGCCGGATCGCTGCTGCCCGCCTCGATGCGGCCGAGTGCGTCGATCGTCGCGCCGACGCCTGCGAGCGAGGCGACCGTCTCGTCCACGTCGTCGGCGACGCGCTGCGCGAGGTAGTACACCGTTCCATGGCGCACGACGCGCCCGCTCGTCGCTTCGGCCTGCCCGGCGAGCACGCGGGCGAGCACGCTCTTGCCGACACCGTTGCGGCCGACGAGCCCGGTGCGCCGTTCGTCGAAGGTGTCGTGGAGGTCCGAAAAGAGTGTCCTGCCATCCGGCAGGATGAAAGAAGCGCCATCGAGCGCCAGGTACGTCGTCGTCATCTGCGATTCCAATGCATGCCGTCGGCTTCCCCGAAGTCGGGAAGGTCGAGTTCGCCCGGGACGGGCAAAGGGCATCACTGGCGCATCGGACGAATACCTCTATGGGAGAAATCGGACGGTCATCATACCTGCATGGTGCGGCACAGGCATCCCATCCGACGATTCACCCTGCCGCCTGCTCCCTGGCAACCACGGTACGCGCCACGATGTCCGCGAGCGTGGCTTGCGAGTACGGCTTCGCGAGGCGGGGAAGGTCGAGCGTCTGCCCCGGCGGCAGGTCCGCGTAGCCGGTGGCCATGACGATGGGCAGGTCCGGGAGGCGTTCCCTGATCGCCGCGGCGAGCTGGGCTCCGGTCATCTGCGGCATCGCGTGGTCGGTGATCACCAGGTCCACGCATGCTCCTTCCAGCAGGCGCAGGGCCTCCGCGCCGGAGCGCGCCGCGACGACCGAGTACCCGAGGTCCTCGAGCATCTCGACGGTCGTCGCGCGGACGAGATCGTCGTCGTCGACGGTGAGGATCGTGATCGAACCGGCCGATGCGCAGCGGCCGGGTACCGCCTCCGCGCCGACGGCCACCGCGGGATGGACGGCCGGGTCGACAGCCGCCGCGGCGGGCAGCCAGATCTCCGCGGTGGTGCCGATGTCGCGCCGGCTGCTGAGCAGCAGGGCGCCGCCAAGCTGTTCGGCGAGGCCGTGCACCATCGACAGTCCCAGGCCCGTGCCCTTGCCGACGCCCTTGGTCGTGAAGAACGGCTCGGTGGCGCGCTTCAGCGTCGCATCGTCCATGCCCGCACCCGAATCGGAGAGCGACAGGCGAACGTACCGGCCGGGCGCCACCGGGCCATCCGTGTCGTGCACCCAGGCCTCGCTCGTCGCGATGACGATGGTGCCGACGCCGTCCATCGCGTCGCGTGCGTTCACCGCGAGGTTGAGCAACGCCGATTCGAGCTGGTTGGCGTCGGCTTCCACCGGCGACAGATCGGCGGCGAAATGCGTTTCCACCACGATGGTTCCGCCGAGCGAGCGCTGCATCAGCTCGCGCATGCCGTCGACCAGCGCGTGCACGTCGATGCGCTCGGTCTTCAGCTCCTGACGTCGCGCGAAGGCGAGCATGCGGCGTGTCAGCGTGCTCCCGCGATCGGCACCGGCCATCGCGTTGTCGACGAGGCGCAGAAGCAGCGGCTCGTCCGAAAGACGCTCGCGCAGGAGTTCGAGGCTGCCGCGCACGGCCATGAGGAGATTGTTGAAGTCGTGCGCGATGCCACCGGTGAGATTGCCGAGCGCCTCCATCTTCTGCATCTGAAGAAGCGCCTGCTCGGCCTTCACGCGCGCCGTCTTTTCCACTGCTTCGTACACCATGGCCACGACCTTGCCGTCGTCGTTCGTGACGGGGCGCAGCGACAGGTCGAAGGCGCGCGTGCCGGTGGGTAGATCCAGCACCACGCCCAGGTTTTCGGTCGCACCCGCCGCGACACGGCGCGCGGCGGCCTCGATCGTCCGGGGCATGCCGGGTGTCTCGCTGAACCATGGAGTCAGCCACAGCGGCAGGCCGACGACCTCCGCGAGCGTGCGGCCGATGCCGGCCAGCGACGTCGCGTTGGCGAAGCGGACGGTGCCGTCGAGGTCGATCAGGCCCTGGAACAGGTGCGAGGTCTCGAGGATCGTCCGGCTGTTCGCCTCGCTGCGTTCGAGCGCGGCCGTGCGATCCCGTACCTGCGCTTCGAGTTCCTCGCGGAAGCGTCGTTCGCTCTCGCGCGCATCGGCCTCGGCGCGCACGCGCTGGATGTGCGACCAAGAACGCTCCGTGACCTCACGCATCAGCGCGAGCTCGCGAGGCTGCCAGCGCCGCGGCGCCTTGTCGTGGATCGCCATCAGGGCGGTGAGGCGGCCCTCCTTCAGCAGCGGCATGCAGACCGTCGCCGCGAGCCCGATGTCGAGGAACGTCTTCGCTTCCTCGGGAGCCAGTTCGGCCCGGATGTCGTCGATGACCAGCGGCGCGCCCGCGTGCAGGTTCCGTACGGCCCGCGTGCCGAAGGCGGTGAGGCTGTAGTGACCCACGATGCTGGGCGATCCCGGCCGCGACCAGTCGCCACGGATGGTGAAGCCGTCCTCGTCGGGTTCCATGTCGGCATAGGCGCAGACGGCGACGCCGAGGTGCTCGCCCAGCAGCCGCATCGTGGTGGCGAGGATCGCGTCCGCGTCGGTGTGGCGCGCGGTGGCTTCGCGCAGCTCGTCGAGGAACTGCAGGCGCGCCTGGTTCTCCCGCTCGCGCTGATCCGCCAGCACGCGCTCGGTCGTCTCCACGACGATGGCGATCACGCCCGCCGGCTTGCCGTCCTCGCCCAGCACCGGCGAGTAGTCGAGATCCATCCACACCGGCTCGGGCTTGCCATGCCGGACCAGGCTCAGCTGCTGATCCTTGTACGCGAGCGTGCCGCCGGCGAGGCCGACGCGCATCACGTTGTCGTTGAAGTCGGCGATCTCGTCCCAACCCTTGCGCACTTCGGAGCCGAGCAGGGCGGGGTGCCGGTTTCCCGCGAAAACCGAATAGGCATCGTTGTAGATCATGATGCCCTTCTCGCCCCACAGCAGCACGATGGGCACGGGCGAAAGCAGGAGCATGCCCGTGACCGTGCGCAGGCTCTGCGGCCACGATTCGGGCGGACCGAGGCCGGTGGGCGTCCAGTCCATGGAGCGAATGAGCTCACCGACCTCGCCGGCGCCGTCGAGCCAGCTGAGATCGCGGGAGCCTGGCGTCGTCGCGGTCGGGGTCATGCGTTCTCGGTCCGGGCGTTCTCGCCGCAAGTGTAAGCGGGCCATATGTGACGACGACCGCAAGAAGATGCCGTGAAAGCCTTCAGGGCGCGGCGCGACTCCTTGCCGCGTCCAGCGAGACGCAGAGCGTGCGGACACCCGGAAGGATCGATGGCGAGGGCAGGGCGAGCGTCGGCGCGTCGATCGCGAAGACGTTCTGGTGTTTCACGGCGGTCAGGAATCCGGACCGCTTCCAGTCGTCGAGCGACTCGCCCTCGGCGCCGCCGCTGACGATGACGTCGGGGTCGCGTGCCAGCACGGCTTCGCGGCTCACCGTCGGGGCGGCCACCGTGAGGTCGGCGAAGACGTTGTCGCCGCCGCACAGCGTCAACGCGTCGTCGATGATCTGCGCGCGCCCGATGGTCATGAGCGGGCGGTCCCATATCTGATAGAAGACCTTCAGCCGCTTCTTTCCCGCATAGGTCGCGCGCAGCCCGGCGAGCGCCTCCTCGAACGCGGTCGCCTGCCGATCGGCCACGCGGCTGGTGCCGGCCAGCACGCCGAAGCGGCGTGTCGCGGCGGCCACGTCGGCCAGTCGCGTGGTTTCCGCGTAGAACACGGGAATGCCGAGGCGCACGATCTTCTCGACCTGCGCCGCCGCGTTGCCGCTCTTCCACACGACCACGATGTCGGGCTTCAGGGCGACGATCCGCTCCAGGTCGATCATCGTCGCGTCGCCGACCACGGGGACCTTCCTCGCCGCTTCCGGGTAGTCGCTGAACCGCGATGTCCCCACCACGTAGGCGCCGGCGCCGGCGGCGAACAGGGCGTCGGTGATGTTGGGCGCGAGGCTCACGATGCGATGCGCCGGTGCGGGCAGCGTCACCGTGCGGGCCGCGTCGTCCACCACGGTGACGGAGGCGAAAGCCGGCGCCGCGACGAGGCAGGCGAGCAGGAGGACATAGCGGATCATGGGGACGTTCCGTTGAGGCGGCCGGCGCGGAAGAACAGCTCGTCGTCGAGCATCACGCCGTGGATCGGATGGTGGAAAGCGGCGCTCAGGTGCTCGCTCGTGACGACGTCGTCCTTGGGACCGGCAAGCGCGCCGCCCCGGCCATCGAGCAGCACGGCGTGCGTCGCGTGCTGGAAGGCGAGGTTGATGTCGTGGACCGTGTAGACCACCGATCTTCCTTGCTCCGTCGCCACGCGCATCAGCTCGTGCAGGGTCTTCATCTGGTGATGCAGGTCGAGCGACGAGAGCGGTTCGTCGAGCAGGAGCAGCTCGACATCCTGCGCGAACAGCGTGGCGATGTTCACGCGCTGGCGCTCGCCGCCCGAGAGCCTCGTGACGTCGCGCTGCGCGAGGTCCTCGAGTTCGAACGTGTGCAGCGCGTCCACGGCCGGTGCCGTGTCGCTCTCTCCCCACGCCCAGAACGGCAGGCTGGGATGGCGTGCGGACATCACGGCTTCCATCACCGTGAGGCTGAAGGCGTCGACGATGGTCTGCGGCAGGAAGCCGCGCCGGCGGGCGAGTTCGATCGGCCGGAAGCTTTCGACATCGCGGCCACCGAGCAGGACGCGTCCGCCGTCGGCCGGCCGCAGTCCGGCCAGCGTCCGCAACAGCGTGGACTTGCCGGCGCCGTTGGGTCCCAGCACGCACCAGACGTCGCCCGGCGCCACGCGCATGTCGAGGCCGCGCACGAGTTCGCGATCGCGCATCGTCACGCGGAGCGCGTTCGCCGTCAGTTCCAGACTCATCGGCGGCGCACCAGCAGGAACATGAAGGTCGGCACGCCGATGATCGCCATCACGGCGCCCACGGGGAGCTGGATCGGATCGGCGACCACGCGTGAAATCGTATCGGCGATGGTGACCACGATGCCGCCGCCGATCGCGCACGCGGGCAGCAGCACGCGCTGGTCGTTGCCGACGACGCGGCGCAGCGCATGCGGGACGACGAGGCCGACGAAGCCGACGGTGCCGGCCGTCGTCACCGCGACCGCGGTGGCGATCGAGGCGATGACGAAGATCGCCGACTTGACCACGTTGGGCCGCACGCCGAGTGCGCTGGCGGATTCCTCGCCGCGCATCAGCAGGTTCAGCTGCCGCCCCAGCGGGACGACCAGCAACACGCACGCCGCCAGCGTGGCGACGGGCAGCAGCCAGTTCGCGACGCCGCTGAGGTCGCCCATCATCCAGAAAAGCATGCCGCGCAGGTTCTTGTCGGGTGCGAGGACGAGCATCATGCTGACGATGGCGCCGAGACCCGCCGCCAGCATCACGCCGATCAGGATCAGGTCCGTGGAGTCTTCGCGTTGCGCGGCGCGGGCCCGGGCCAGGAGGTCGCGGTGCGCGAGCACGAACACGGCCACGCACGAGACCAGCGCGCCGGCGGCCGCACCCAGCGCCGTCGCGACGGCACCCGCACCCGCGAGCATCGCGCCGAGGGCACCCACGGCGGCGCCGCCGGAAAGGCCAAGCGTGTACGGATCGGCGAGCGGATTGCGCACGAGGATCTGCATGAGGCAGCCGGAGACGGCGAGCAGGCCACCCACGCCGCAGGCGGCGACCGAACGCGGAATGCGCAGCTGCCACACGATCGCGTCCATCGGCGTGCCGGTGGACCCGACCAGCGCCTTCCACGAGGCGGCGACCGACGAATCCGCGCCGCCGATCAGCACCGAGCCGAGCAGCACGGCGACGCCGCACGCCAGCATGCCGGCCCAGAGGCGCAGCGCGGAACCGAACGTCTTCATGCGCGGCAGGTTCGGTTCACGCATCGGAGCCCGCTCCCGTTGTGGCGATCCGATAGCGCGTGCTGCGGCCGCCGCCCTGGAGCCGTTCGACGAGTCCCTTCTCCAGGAGGTCGGAAAGATGGCGCGTGGCGGTCGCCTTCGATACGCGAGCGACAGCCTGGTACTGCGATGCGCTGATGCCGTTAGCGAAGCCGCGCTCGCCGCCGTCGAGCAGGCGGTTGAGCACCTTGACCTGTTCGGCCGACAGCTCCTGCGCGCGATGGCGCTGCCAGAAGCGCGACTTGTCGAGGACGCGATCGATGTCGCCGCGAGCCTTCTCCAGACTGCGCAGCAACGTGCCGAGAAACCACTCGAGCCACGGCGTGATGTCGAGCCCACCCTTCTGGCTCGCTTCCAGGACCGCGTAATAACCGGAGCGATCGTCGAGGATGCTCGACGACATCGTGTAGAACCGGATCGCCTGCCGCTCCGCCTGCGCGAGCGCGAGATCGGTGAGCGCTCGCGTCAGGCGGCCATTGCCGTCGTCGAAAGGGTGCAGCGTCACGAACCAGAAGTGCGCGACGCCCGCGCGTAGCAACGGGTCGAGCGACGTGTCGCGCCGGCTCGCGGCGAACCACGCCAGGAACGCGGCGACGCCTTGTTCGAGGCCCTCGCGGGGTGGGGCTTCGAAATGCACACGAGGGCGATCCAGCCGTCCGGAAACGACCTGCATGGGTTCGTCGCCGCGCAGCGCTCCGACGCGCAGGTTCCGCGTCAGCAGGCCGGCCTCGGGAGGGAAAAGAAGCGCGTGCCAGCGCAACAGCCGGCCCAGGTCGAGCTCGTCGTCGTAACGACGGGTCGCGTCCAGCATCAGCTCTGCGAGCCCTTCGCTTCGTGCGCTGGTGCGGCTGGCGGTTTCTTCGTCGACGCCGAGGCGGCGTGCGAGCGACGAGCGAACGGAGCCGACGTTCAGTGCCTCGCCCTCGATCGCCGACGAGGTCACGATGTTCTGCAGGAGGGCATCGAGCTCCACGCGGGCGTCCGTGTCGGCATCGGCGGCCCCGGCGACACCGAGCAGCCGCCCCTGGGCGAGTTGGCAGGCGCGCAGCAAAGGTGCGAGCACGTCGTCGCGCCAGCGGAACGCTGGCCACCCCTCCTGCTGCCATATCCAGGTTACGTCGCGCATCACCGGTCCCAGCGTTGAGCCGATTAATGGATCTATTCGGCTCATTCAGTGAGCCGAATATACGCCCTATTCGGCTCACGGGCCATTCGGACCGCCTCCGCCATGGCCATGCGCGAGGCAGGGGCACAGGCAAGATCGCCCACGCGGCCATGGCGTACCATCCGGGGCCTGATTTCGTCCCCCGTCCCCCGGAGTTACCCGTGACCTACCAAGCCGCACCGGACCGCTACGACAACCTCATGCCTTACCGCCGCTGCGGTCGCAGCGGCATCGACCTCCCGGCGATCTCGCTGGGCCTGTGGCAGAACTTCGGCGGTGCCGACGTCTTCGAGACCGGCCGCGCCATCCTGCGCCGCGCGTTCGACCGCGGCATCACGCACTTCGACCTCGCGAACAACTACGGACCGCCCTACGGTTCGGCCGAGGAGAACTTCGGTCGCGTCATGGCGACCGACCTCGCCGCCTACCGCGACGAGCTGATCATCTCCACGAAGGCGGGCTGGGACATGTGGCCGGGCCCATACGGCGGCATCGGCGGCAGCCGCAAGTACCTCATCGCCAGCCTCGACCAGTCGCTGAAGCGCATGGGGCTGGATTACGTCGACATCTTCTACTCGCACCGCGTCGATCCGGACACGCCGCTGGAAGAGACGATGGGCGCGCTGGCGCACATCCATCGCCAGGGCAAGGCGCTCTACGTCGGCATCTCGAGCTATTCGCCGGAGCTGACGCGCAAGGCCGCCGCGATCCTCGCCGAGGAGCGCGTGCCGCTGTTCATTCACCAGCCGAACTATTCGATGTTCAACCGCTGGATCGAGGACGGCCTGCTCGACACGCTCGAAGACCTCGGTACGGGGTGCATCGCGTTCTCGCCGCTCGCGCAGGGCCTGCTCACGTCGAAGTACCTCAAGGGCGTCCCCAGCGACGCACGCGTCACGCGCGACGGCTCGCTCGGCAAGAGCCAGCTCAACGAGACGAACCTGGAGCGCGTTCGCGCCCTGAACGCCATCGCCGAGCGTCGCGGCCAGACGCTGGCGCAGATGGCCATCGCGTGGGTGCTTCGCGATCCGCGCGTGACGTCGGCCCTGATCGGCGCGCGCACGGTCGAGCAGCTCGACGATTCGCTCGGCGCGCTGCGCGGCCTCGCCTTCACGGCGGAGGAGCTGGCGGAGATCGATCGCTACGCGAGTGACGGCGGCACCGACCTCTGGCGCGAATCGGCGAAGCTCTGAGACCGTAGGAGCGCACCTGGGCGCGATGGAGGCTGAGGGAGCGCCCGATCGCGCCCAGGTGCGCTCCTACCGGGGCGGGCCGGCTCGCTTGCGCAGTTCGCTGACGGGCAGGCCATGCCAGCCCCAGTTGTCGAGGTCCACTTCCTCGATCACCACGAACGTGCTGTCGAACGGCTTGCCCATCACGTCGAGCAGGAGCTGGCTCACGCCCCGGATCAGGGCCGCCTTCTGCTCGGCCGTCGTGCTCGTCGCACCCGGGGCCGTCCCTTCGCGTGTCACCTGAATCGTCACGATGGGCATCGCACGCACTCCTTACCAGCGGCCGGCATGCTGCCCGCCATCCACGTTGAGGATCTCGCCGGTGACGAACGGGGCCCGTTCCAGGTAGAGGATCGCGTCGACCACGTCGGCGATCTCGCCCAGCCTGCCCACCGGATGCAGGCCGGCGAGGAATTCCAGCGAATCGTTCGCATGCATCGGCGTGCGGATGATGCCCGGCGCGACGGCGTTCACGCGGATGCCCGACCTGGCGTACTCGATGGCAAGGCCCCTCGTGATGGCGGCGAGGCCCCCCTTGGTCAGCGACGCGAGGCCACTGGGTACGCCTGCGATCGGTTGATCGACGATCGTCGTGGTGATCTGCACGATGTGACCCGAGCCCTGTCGCAGCATCTGCTGCGCGACGAACTGCGTGATGTGGAAGAACCCCGCCAGGTTGACGTCGACGGCGTTGCGGAAATCCTCTTCGGTGAAGTCGACGAACGGCTTCGAAAGGAAGATCCCGGCGTTGTTGATCAGCGTGTCGACGCGGCCGAAGCGTTCGATCGCGGTGGTGGCGACCTGTGCCGCCACGTTGCGATCGGCGATGCTGCCGGCGACAGCGACCAGGTCGTCGTCAGTGGACGGACGGATGCCGCGCGAGTTGGCGACCACGGCGAAACCGAGTCGGCGATACGCCTCGACGATTCCCGCGCCGATGCCCTGCGACGCGCCGGTGACCACGGCGACCTTGCGTTGCGATTCCACGGTGGTTGTTCCCGTCAGCCTGCCTCCCGATGCTAGGCCTGGCGTACGTGCGGGGATTGCCGTTTTCTGCGCTGCCGATCACTTCGAGACGCAGCCGCGCAGCAGGGGGCGGTTCGGATCCTTGCGGGTGTCGTAGTAGTCGCCCTGGCGGCCCTTGCTCCACCACGTGACGAAGCCCGACTGGTATCGCACGCCATCGGCGGACGCCGTGGCGACGAGCAGCTGCGGCACGCGGTCCACCGGCAGCAACGCGAAACTCTGGCCGTTGCTGCCGTTGAAGTACGTCACGCGGAAGGATTTGCCGCCGGGACAGCGGTACATCGCCTCGACGGGCGGGCCGACCTGAACCTGGGGCACGTGGAGCGCCGCGGCGAACGCGGGCGGGCACAGCGGCAGGCAGAGCGCCCACAGGCCGGCAAACGGATGGCGGCGGGAACCGGGCTTCTTCGTCGTCACGGCAGGTACCTCGATGGGGTGGGCGTCGGGGACGAGCGGTTCATGGCGTTGTACACCAGCGCGTGCCGCGGCAGGGTCCCCGTCGCCGATAGCGTGTAAAATGGCGGTTTTTCAGCCAGTCTCATCGTGCAAGCAACTCGTCGGACGACCGTCCGCGGGCCGACGTTCATCCGCCTCCTGGCGCGCCTCGCGGACGTCGACGCCCCACAATCGAGCCAGTCGTTGCCGGACCACCTCAGCGGGTGGCTGAACTGGACGCAGGCGATCGCCCTGTCGACGGCGCTCGACGGGCGGTTGCCCGAGCCCGCCGACGAGGCCCCGGCCTTCGAGGACGGCCCGGCGGCCGAATGCGCGCGCCTGCGCGAGGCCCTGGCCGAGACGATCGCCAACGCGCGTGAGCTGGTGCCTTCAGCCCAGCGCGAGCCGGCGCCCGTGCCTCCCGTGGAGGGCTGGGTGCCGCCGCCGCCCGACTATGCGCCCTACCGGCAGCGCTACCTCACGCTGCAACGCGCCATGCAGGGCACCACCGGTCGCCTGCGCGGCGAACTGCGCGACCTCCTCGGCCGGGCGTCCGAGGACATGGCGCGGCTGGCGGAGCTCGATGCCGTGATGGAGCTGGCCCTGAGCCCGCGCGAGCAGCGTCTCCTGGGCACGGTGCCCGGCCTGCTGGAAACTCATTTCGAACGCCTCCGTCGCGCGCACGCGGACGAGGGCTCGCCGGATGCTCCGGCCACGGCCACGCACGATGCGTGGCTCGACATCTTTCGCAAGGACATGCAGAGCGTCCTGCTCGCCGAACTGGACGTTCGTTTTCAACCGGTCGAAGGCCTGCTTGCGGCGCTCCGCGCCCGCTAACCGAGAAATCATGTTCAGGAATCTCCTCTATCTCTTCGTGTTCGTCGTGGGCCTCGCGGTCGTCGCCTGGATCGGCATCGGCTACGTCGGCAGCAATCCGCTCGGCGCGGCGATCGCGGCGTTGATCGGCGTCTGCTACGTCGCGGGCGCGCTCGAACTCTTCCGTTCCCGTCAGGCGACGGGTTCGCTGGGCGCGGCCGTCGGCGAGCTGTCCGGCGAGCCGCCCTCGCTCGCCGCCTGGGTCGGCCGCCTGCATCCCGCGCTGCGCCAGACGGTGCGCCTGCGCGTGGAGGGCGAGCGCGTCGCGCTGCCGCCGCCGGTGCTCACCCCTTACCTCGTGGGCCTGCTGGTGTTGCTGGGCATGCTCGGCACGCTGCTGGGCATGATGGCCACGCTGCACGGCACGGGCCTGGCGCTCGAGAGCGCCACCGACCTGCAGGCGATCCGCAACTCGCTCGCCGCGCCGGTCAAGGGCCTCGGCTTCGCGTTCGGTACCTCCATCGCGGGCGTCGCCAGTTCCGCGATGCTCGGGCTCCTTTCCGCGCTGTGCCGCCGCGAACGCGTCGCCGTGGTGCAGCAGCTCGACGCCGCGATCGCCACCACGCTGCGCGTGCATTCCCGCGCGCATCAGCGCGAGGAATCGTTCCGCCTGCTGCAGCGGCAGAGCGAAGCGATGCCGGCACTGGTCGATCGCCTGCAGGCGATGATCGAAGCGATCGAACGCCAGGGCGCCGTGGCCGGTGAGCGTCAGCTCGCCAGCCAGGAGACGTTCCAGGCGAAGACCGAAGCGATCCACCAGCGCCTCGCCGCGGCCGTGGAGCAGTCGCTTCGCGAGAGCGTCGTCGAGAGCGCCCGTGCGGCGGGTGCCGCGTTCCAGCCCGTGGTCGACACCACCATGGCCGCGCTGGCGCGCGAGACCACCGCGTTGCACGAGGCGATCAACGCGTCCGTGAAGCAACAACTCGAAGGCCTTTCCACCGGTTTCGAAGCGGCCGCGACGCAGGTGTCGTCGATCTGGACCGACGCGTTGGCCGCCCAACGCGCGGCGAACGACGAGCTCGTCCGTCAGCAGCGCGACAGCCACGAAGCCCTGACCCGCGAGCTCGCCGGCACGCTGGAGGCGTTCGGCACGACGTTCGGTCAGCGTTCCGCGACGCTCGTCGACAACGTGACCTCGCGCCTGGACGCCACGGGCGCGGCGATCGCCGAGGGCTGGGGTGCCGCGCTGTCGCAGCAGCAGGCAGCCAATCGCGATGCCGCGGCACGCAACGAACAGGCGCTGGCGCAGGCGGCGGCGACGTTCGAACGACATGCCGCGTCGCTCGTCGAGAAGGTCGACGCGACGCAGCTCGCGTTGCAGGAAACGCTGCAGGCGCGCGACGACGCGCGTCTCGACGCATGGACGGGTGCGTTCACCCGCATGGGCGACACGCTGGGCGAGCAGTGGGCCGCCACGAGCGATGCGACCGTCGCTCGCCAGCAGGCGATCTGCGACGCGTTCGAGTCCACGGCGAAGCAGGTCGCCGCGCAGGCGCAGGCCAGCGCGAGCGAGACCATCGCCGAGATCTCGCGTCTCCTGGACGCGGCCTCGGAGGCGCCGAAGGTGGCGGCCGAGGTCGTCGCCGAGCTGCGCCAGAAACTCTCCGACAGCATGCTGCGCGACACGGCGATGCTCGAGGAGCGCACGCGCCTGCTCGCGACGCTCGAAACCCTCCTCGATGCCGTGAACCACGCCTCCACCGAGCAGCGCACGGCGGTGGATGCACTCGTCGCGCAATCGGCGGAGCTGCTGGAACGCGTCGGCACGCGCTTCACCGATCACATCGAAGCGCAGACCGGCAAGCTCGAAACCGTGGCGGCGCAGGTGAGCGAAGGCGCGTCGGGCATCGCTGGCCTCGGCGAAGCGCTCGGCGCGGCGGTGGCCTCGTTCGGCGAAGCCAACGGCGTGCTCACCGAGCACCTGCAGCAGGTGGCCTCCGCCCTCGACAAATCCATGGCCCGCAGCGACGAGCAGCTGGCGTACTACGTGGCCCAGGCGCGCGAGGTCGTCGACCTCAGCATGCTTTCGCAGAAGCAGATCGTCGAAGACCTGCAACGCCTCGCCAGCCAGCGCGATCGCGCCGGAGCCGGCGCGGCATGAGCGACGAGCTGGAATTCGAGAACGAATCCGGTACGCCGATCTGGGCCGCCTTCGGCGACCTGATGTCCGTGCTGCTCGGCGCGTTCGTGCTGATCCTCGTCGGTGTCATTGGGATGCAGCTCGCGCTGTCGAGCCGTCTCGACGAAGAGGTGAAGCACCGGCAGGCAGAAGAGCAGCGGCGCACGACGCTCGAGCAGGCGCTCGCCGTGCCGCTCGCGGCGGGGCGCGTGACGCTGGTCAACGGACGCATCGGTATCCGCGGCAGCGTGCTTTTCGCGCTCAACTCCGACCAGCTGCAGCCGGAGGGCCGCGAGTTGCTGAAGACGCTCGCGGGGCCGTTGTCGGGTTATCTCGCGTCGCGGGGCGAACTGCTGATGGTCAGCGGCTTCACCGACGACCAGCAGGTGCACGACGGCAACCGCCGGTTCGCCGACAACTGGGAGCTCTCGGCGGAGCGCGCGTTGACGGTCACGCGCACGTTGATCGACGACGGTGTGCCCGCGTCGTCCGTGTTCGCCGCCGCCTTCGGCGCCGAGCAGCCGGTCGGTTCCAACGCGGACGAGGAAGGCCGTGCGAAGAACCGCCGCGTCGAACTCGCGCCGGTGCCGAAGTCCTCCAGCACCGGTCCGGCGGCGCATGGCCCGTAAGCGCCGCGACGACGATGCGAAGCAGGCCGCGGTGGCGACGCCCGCCGCGGGCGGCCTGCGTCAGCTCGTCGACGAACTCTCCGCGCGGGCGGCGGCGCGCGACGCGGCGGCGCCGGTGCCGTATCCCGAGCTCGGTATCCTCGACGCGTTTCGCGCGCTCTGGTCGAGCGTGCGCACCGAAAGCCAGATGCGCGAATCCCTCGCGTATACGGCCGACGACGCCGGCCCGTTGAACTCCAGTGCCCTCGTGCATCGTTCGATCGCGCTGATGCGCGAAACGTCGCCGGGCTACCTTCAGCACTTCCTGTCGTACGTCGACGGACTGGCCTGGATGGAGCGTCTCGGCGCCGCGCGAAGCGACGGTGCGAAGGGCACGCAGCAGCCCGCGACGATCGGCAAACGCACCCGAGCGAAGCCTCGCCCGCGCAAGTGAGCGCACGCGGCGATGCTTTCGTCCAAGCCGCGATGGAATCGTCCCACGACTACCCTTTCGTAGGGTTGCATGGCACGCGCGTTCTTCCGATAGTTCCCCGTCTTCGTTGACGAAAGGCCGGGAAGCGACACATGGGCACCATCTCCGACGACGTGCAGGTGGAGGGTGCCGAGGTGGTCTTCGGCCCGTTCCGGCTGTTGCCGGTCGAGCGACGGCTGCTGCGCGACGGCCAGCCGGTCGACATCGGGGGCCGGGCGCTGGACCTTCTCGTCGCGCTCGTCGAGCGTCCGGGCCGCGTACTGACGAAGCGCGACATCATCCGGCGCGTCTGGCCCGACGTGGTCGTCGAGGAAGGCAGCCTGCGCTTCCACATGACGTCGTTGCGCAAGATCCTTGGTGACGGCGAGGCCGGGGCCCGCTACATCGCCACGCAGGTGGGCGTCGGTTACGCGTTCGTCGCGCCCGTGCAGCGGGTGTTCGCCGAAGCGTCCATGCCCTTGGCCACGCCGGTGCATGGCGGTCTCGTCGCTGGCGCCGGACGGTTGCCGCGTCGCGCGCGGCTGATCGGTCGCGCGAACGACGTCGCGCGCGTGCTCGACCGCCTCGGGACCTCGGTGCTCTACACGATCGCCGGCGCCGGCGGGGTCGGCAAGACGAGCGTCGCCGTCGAAGTGGGCCACCGGCTTGTCGACGAAGGCCGCACCGTGCGCTTCGTGGATCTCGCGCAGGTCGAGGACCCCGCGCTCGTGCCCTTCGCGCTCGCGAGCGCCCTCGAGATACCGGTGCAAACCGACGATCCGGTGAGCGTCCTCATCGCGCACCTGCGCGCCTCGACGCTCCTGATCGTCGTGGACAACTGCGAGCACGTCGTCGACGCCGCATCGGTGACGCTGGAACGCATACGATCGTCGGCGCCCGGCGTCGGCATCCTCGCCACCAGTCGCGAGCCGCTGCGCGCGACCGACGAGCACGTGCACTGGCTCGACCCGCTCGCCTTTCCCGCGGAAGGCGACGGCGTTCCGGACGACCTGCTCGCTTTTCCCGCCATGGAGCTCTTCATCGAGCGCGCGCGGGCGGGCAGCGCGATGCCCGAGCCCAGCGTGGATGACCGGCGCCTGATCGCCGACATCTGCCGGCGACTCGACGGCATGGCGCTACCCATCGAACTGGCGGCGCTGCGTGTGGGCACGCATGGGGTCGCGGCGACGCACGCCATGCTCGGCGAGCGTTTCAGCCTCGGCTGGTCCGGCCGGCGCACGGCGGCACCGCGGCAGCAGACGTTGCGCGCGACCCTGGACTGGAGCTACGAGCTGCTCTCCACCGCCGAGCGGCTCGCCTTCGATCGGCTGTCGGTGTTCGTCGGTCCGTTCTCCTTCGACGCGACCGCGCACGTTCTCGCCGATACGCGCATGGACGCGGACACCGCGATCGCGACCCTCGACGCCCTCGCGGCCAAGGGCCTCGTGGCCGTGGATCGCGGCGTCGCGGCCGGCTCGTTCCGCTTGCTGGAAATGACCCGAGCCTACGCGCGCGAGCGCATGGCACGGCACGGCGACGCGGAGGTGCGCGCACTGCAGCGCCGGCACGCGGCGTACTTCCTGCGTGTGCTCGACTCGCTCGGCGAAACGGGCGAGGAAGCGGTGCGCGAGTCGCTGCGGCTCAGCTGCCAGTTCGGCAACGTGCGCAGCGCGCTGGAGTGGAGCTTCGGCCCGCAGGGCGAGAGCGCCATCGCCATCCCCCTCGCCACCGTCAGCTCGCGGCTTTTCCTGCGCTTCTCGTTCATGGCGGAATGCCGCACGTGGTGCGAGCGCGCCCTGAACCTCCTCGGGATGCCGTATGTGGGCACGGCGGTGGAGTTCGAGTTGCAGGCCGCGCTCGGACTCGTGCGCATGTTCACGCTCGGCAATACCGATGCGACGGGAGTCGCCCTGCGCCGCGCGCTCGAGATCGCCCAGGCACTGGACCGTCCCTGGGACCAGCTGCGCATCCTCGGCCGGCTGCAGATCTACGAGGAACGCCTCGGCGACTTCGCGGCGTCGCTCGCGTGGGCCGAACTCGCCACCGAGGTCGGCCGCGCGATCGACGAACCGGAGGCCATCGCGGTCGCGGCGTCGCTCGCCGGCGTGTCGCAGCACCTGCTGGGCGACCAGGCGGCCGCACGGCGGTCTCTCGAGCTTTCGCTGCGCTACAGCCTGCCCTCCGAACTCAGTCGCACGATCCACTACGGATTCGATCACCGCAATCGCTCGTGCATCGCGCTGGCGCGCACGCTGTGGCTACAGGGGCACGCCGACCAGGCGCGGCACTGGGTACACCGCGCGCTGCGCGAAGCCGTCGCGCTCGATCATCCCGTCACCCACTGCATCGCGTTGATCTGGACGCTTTCGGTGCACATCTGGACGGGCGAGATCGATCGCGTGAAGGAAGCGCTCTCCACGTTCTCGGTCGCCGCGAACGCGAACATCTTCCGCCCGTACATCGCGGCGGCGGACGGTTTCCAAGGCATCGTGCAGGTACTCGGTGGCTGTTCCGGCCGGGCCGTGGACACGATCCGCGACAGCCTCGCGCGACTGAAGGCGATGCGCTACGAACTGCTGACGACCACGTTCGAGATCGCCCTGACCGAGGCGTTGCTCTCCAGCGACAGGCCCCTGGAAGCGCACGAGCTCGTCGAGGCGAGCATCGCCCACTGCGAGCGCACGGGCGAAGCCTTCGCGCTGCCCGAACTGCTTCGCCTCAAGGCCGCGGTGTCCCGGCGGCTCGGCGCTTCCGACAGCACGTTCGAGGAGACCCTCCAGCGCGCGCTCGATCTCGCCACGACGCAGTCGGCATCGGCGTGGGCGCTTCGCTGCGCGATGGACCTCGCGCGTCACTGGCGTTCCACGTCGCGCCACGTCGAGGCGGACGCGCTCCTGGTGTCATGCCGCGATGCCTTCGTCGAAGGTGCCGATACGCGGGACCTGCGTGAGCTCGACGCGTTGATGGTCGACGTCGGCGCAGGGCAGCAGCAGGGTGACGCATAACCCACCGGCGTCGCGGTTGGCGAGGCGCAACCGGCCGCCGAGGTTGAGCGCCAGCCGATGCGCGATCGCGAGACCGAGTCCGGATCCCTCGGTGTCGGGGTCGGTGCCACGGCGCACGCGATAGAGCGGGCGCAGGACGTCGTCCAGCTCGTGTTCGGGGATGCCCGGGCCACGGTCCGACACGTCGATGCCCACGGCACCCGACTCCGTTCTGTGGATGCTGAGTTCCGCGTGCCCGCCGTGCTTCACCGCGTTGTCGACGAGGTTGGCGAGGATGCGCCGGAGGTCGTTGGGGCAGGTGTGGATCACGAGGGAGGGCACCGCCGCGAACGCGACCGGCTTCCCCGCGTCCCTGTAATCGCACGCGAGGCTGTCGACGAAGGCGACGAGGCAAAGCTTCACCGGTGACTCGCTCGGTGCCTCGGCGCAGCGCGCATAGCGGACCCCGTCGCGGACGAGACGCTCCATGCGGTGCAGATCGTCGATCACATACGGCCGCCCCGGCACCTCTTCCATGGCCTCGACGCGAAGACGCATGCGCGCGATGGGCGTCTGCAGGTCGTGCGCGATCGCCGAAAGGAACGCCAGCCGCTCCGCCACGTGATCTCGCACACGCAGATGGATCGCGCGCAGCGCGTGGGTCGTCCGCGCCATGTCGGCCGACGCGCTCGCCGGTGGCGGCGGGAGCACGTACGCCGGATCGAAGCGTTCCAGCAGCTCGGCCGTCTCGTTGAGCGGGCGCACGGCGGCGCCGATCGCATGCCACGTCCACGGCAGCATCGACACGAACGCGACCGCGGCGCCGACGGCGACGGGCGCCCCGGCCAGCACGAGGAGCACGCAGGCCACCTGCGCGAAGAAGATACCCGCGCATTGCAGCAGCATGATGCGGGCGGCGAGCCCATGCGGAAGGGCGCAGCGTAGGGGAAAGGACATCGGGCGGTTCATCGATCCACCTCCTCGGGAGGAATCGACCACAGCCTGCGCGCCGTCCTCCGCGGCGGCCAGTTATATGCTGTTAGACACCGTTAGCGCCCTCTCCTGAACCGAAGGGCCGAGGACATCGGCAAGGGGGCCCGTTCGCCGCTATGATGACCCCATGCGCGCACGGCTTCTTTTCCCGTACGCCGCCTCCGGTGCGGCCGTGATCCATGGATGAGCGACGGACGGAGTCCCGTCGTGCGATCGTCATCGTCGTCGCGCTCGTGTCGCTGCTCAGCCTGGGCGCGGTGCTCGCGCCGTCGTTCCGCCCACCCGCGGCGGCCGCCGTGGACGCCGCCCCCGCGCCGCCGGTCGTCTCCCGCGTGGAGGTATGGCTGAGCACGGCCGATCACCGGCTCAAGCTCGCCCGGCAGTCCGATCTGGTCGTGCGTCCGAACGACGCGTCGCCCGCCGACATCACGATCGACGCCAGCGCGCGCTACCAGACCATGGTCGGTTTCGGCGCGGCGATGACGGATGCCTCCGCGTGGCTTCTTCACACGAAACTGGACGCGCCGCGGCGACGCGAGCTGTTGCGGGAACTGTACGGACCGCCACCGAACCTCAACCTCGACATGATGCGCCTCACGATCGGCGCGTCGGACTTCTCGTTGCGGCTCTACACGCTCGACGACATCCCGTTCGGTCAGACCGACCCGACGCTGCGCCGCTTCGATGTCACGGCCAACGAGGAGGACGTGATCCCCGTCGTCCAGGAAGCGATGGCGATCGAGCCCGATCTGTTCGTGGTCGCCTCGCCGTGGACGGCGCCGGCGTGGATGAAGACGAACGAGAACCTCATCGGCGGCGAGCTCCAGGAGCAATACGAGAGCGTCTACGCCGACTACCTCGTGAAGTACGTCGACACGTATCGCGGCTACGGCATTCCCATCGCCGCGTTGACGCTGCAGAACGAGCCCGCCTTCTCGCCCATCAGCTACCCGGGGATGCTCATGGGCCCCGAGCAGCGCGCCCGCATCATCGCGAAATATCTGGGCCCGAAGCTTGCCGGGCGCCGGCCGCCGACACGCATCCTCGACTGGGATCACAACTGGAGCCATCCCGAGCAACCGCTGGCGGTGCTCGGCGATCCCGCCGCGGCACGGTACGTCGACGGCGTCGCATGGCATTGCTACGAAGGCAGCCAGCACGAGCAGGGGCGCGTGCACCGCGCCCATCCCGACAAGAACACCTACATCACCGAATGTTCCGGTGGCGACTGGGAGCTGAGCGTCAACGGCGAGCTGCTCTGGTTCTCGCGCAACCTCCTCGTCACCGGCATCCGCCAGTGGGCGAAGGGAGCCATCTACTGGAACCTCGCGCTGGACGAAAACCATGGGCCGCACTTCGGCGGCTGCGCGCTCTGCAAGGGCATCGTCACGATCGATTCGCAGACGGGCGCGGTCACGCGCAACGACGAGTACTACGCGATCGCGCACTTCAGCAAGTTCGTGACGCGGGGCGCGGTACGCCTGAAGTCCACGGATACCGACGCCGAGAAGAACATCGCCAACGTCGCCTTCCAGAACGAGAGCGACGACGCCTACGTGCTCGTCCTGGTGAACATCAACAAGAAAGCGCGGCGCGTGTCGATCGCGCAGGGCGCGAACCGGATCGAGTACGACATGCCGGCGGAGAGCGTCGCGACGCTCGTCTGGAATCGTAATCCGGCAGGGGCGTGGATACGCCGGGTGCTGCAATGGCTGGGGCCTTCGCAGGCCCCGGCCATCGCGGAGTGAGCCAGATCAGTTCAGCGGCCGGACCCAGATGTTGCGGAAGCTGATCGGCTGCGAGTGGTCGCCGTGGGCCTGGAGCTTGATTGGCGCGTCGGTGTACGCCTTGTACTTCGGCTTGCCGATGTAGAAGGTTTCGCCGGTGAGTTCGGTGTGGTTCTGCACGAGCACGCCGTTGTGGAACAGCGTGACGTACGCCGGCGACTTCAACGAGCCATCGGCGGCGAAGACGGGCGCCGTCCAGACGATGTCGTAGCTCTGCCACTCGCCCGGTCGGCGCGCGGCGTTCACCAGCGGCGCGGTCTGCTTGTAGATGCTCGCGGCCTGGCCGTTGACGTAGGTCTTGTTCTGGTACGAATCCATGATCTGGACTTCGTACCCCTCGTCGCCCGGACCGGTGGAGGCGAGGAAGATGCCGCTGTTGCCGCGGCCCTGGCCTTCACCCGTGATGTCTTTCGGAATCTGCCATTCCAGGTGCAGCTGGTAGTCGCGGAAGCGCTGCTTGGTCTGGATGTTGCCCGTGGTCTTGTCGACGGTGACGATGCCGTCGTGCACCTTCCAGGCGGCGGGCGACTTGTCCTTCGACATTTCCCAGCCGGCCAGGCTGCGGCCGTCGAAGAGCACGACGGCGTCGGACGGCGGCGCACTGTCCGTCGCACCCGGCGTGACGACCTTCGGTACCGGTTCCCACTGTTCCGTGGCCTTCGGATCGTCCTGCGCCACAGCGGACGTCGCGCCGAGGGTGGCGATGGCGGCGAGGGCGAGGGCCGTCGGATTGAACTGTTTCATGGGGCGTTCCTTGGGGAGGGGGTCAGACAGCGCAGATCCGGAACGCCTCGGCGAACGAGTCGAACGGATCGGCGTGGGTCGGCATGAATTCGTGCGCGATGAAGCCCTGGTACTTGAGGTCCGCGATCGCGGTCGCGACGGCGCGGTAATTCAGCTCCTGCGTGCCGTCGATCTCGTGGCGACCGGGCACGCCGCCGGTATGGAAGTGACCGATCCACTGGATGTTGTCGCGGATCGTGCGGATCACGTCGCCTTCCATGATCTGCATGTGGTAGATGTCGTAGAGCAGCTTGACGTTGGGCGAGTTCAGGCCCTTCGTCACCGCCACGCCGAACGCCGTGTGGTCGCCCTGGTAGCCGTGGTGGTCCACCTTGCTGTTGAGCAGCTCGAGGCACAGCGTGATGCCGTTCTCCGCCGCGTAGGGCGCGATCTTCGACAGGCCCGCGATGCAGTTGTCGATCGCGCGCTGGTCGTCGATGCCGGCCTTGCGGTTGCCGAACATGGTGATGATGTTGGTGACGCCGGCGCGCTTCGCGAGCGGGATCGTGGTTTCGATCTCCTTGATCAGCGTCGCGTGGTTCGCCGGATCGTTGAAGCCCATCTCGATGAAGTTGTCGCGCTTGGCGGGATAGCCCATCGATACGGCCATGCCGTGATCGGTCACCACCGACCACTCGTCCGCGTAGAGCAGGTCGACGCCGGTGAAGCCGATCGTCTTCAGGCGCTTGCACAGATCGGGCAGCGGCGCCTTGGACGTCCAGCGGCTGAGCGACTGCTTGAGGCGTCCACCGCCGGGTGCCGGCGAAGGTGCTTTCCCGGCGACCGCCTGGGCGGAAGCGAGGAGCGGCGCGGCGCCGGCCAGCGCGGCGGCGGTGGCGAGGCGGCCCAGGGCGGAGCGGCGGCCGATGTCGGTCGTGTCGTCAGGCATGCTCATGTGGCGAGTGTCTTCCCGTCAGATCTTCAGTTCCGCCTCGACGGCCCACGCCCGGCCGTTGCCGGCCTCGGACAGCGGGATGTCGGCCTTCCACTGGGCGGGCACGGCGGCGTACTGCAGCACCTGCGTGCAGCCCGGCTGCGAGAGGAAGAAGCCAAGCATCGTGAGCTTCTTGGTCATCAGCACGAAGTCGGCGGCCGGCGGGATCTTGCCGCCCTTGGGCACCGCGAGCGCTTCCTTGTGCAGCCGCTCCACGAGCGCCTTGCGCTGCGCGGGGTCGAGCTGCTGGAACGGCTTGCCACCCGCCTTGTCGAACGCCGCCATGGCGGCGGTGTAGCGCGCCTGGTCGGGCTTCGCGTAGACCGCGAAGAACAGCTGGTCGATGAACAGCGGCACGCCGGCGTCGGTCGCGCCCGGGGTATCGGTGCGCGGAATCACGATGTCGGCGACGGTGCCGACAAGCGTGTACTGCGCGGGATTGAAGAACTGCGGCTTGGCGCCCGGCGCCTTCGCCGCGGCATGCGCGTCGAACACCGCGAGCAACGAGGGGCCCGCGATGGCACCGACGGCCAGCGTGGACATGCTTTTCAACCATTCGCGACGATTCATGGGTCGGTCCTCAGATGTTGCCGCGCTTGAGTTCTTCCACGGCGAAGTTGGCCGCGCGCGCGGTCATCGCCATGTAGGTGAGGGACGGATTCTGGCAGGCGGACGACGCCATGGCCGAGCCGTCCGTCACGAAGACGTTCTTGCAGGCGTGCATCTGGTTCCAGCCATTGAGCACCGACGTCTTCGGATCGCGGCCCATGCGCGCGGTACCCATTTCGTGGATGCCGGCGCCGACGTTGGCCTTCATGGAGAACGAGCCGACGTCGCGGTAACCGGCGCCGGTCAGCATTTCCATCGCGTCCTCGATGATCGCCTTGCTCATCAGGATTTCGTTCTCCTGGTGCGCGGCGTCGAAGTTGAGCACCGGCAGGCCGTACTTGTCCTTGTGGTTGCGGTCGAGCGTGACGAAGTTCTTGTGCGACGGCAGCATCTCGCCGAAGCCCATCATCGAGACGTACCACGGACCGGGCTCCTGCGCGGCGCGCTTGAGGTCTTCACCCAGCGCCTGCTGCTCGACGAGGCGCGTCCAGTCCTGACGACCGGCGCCACCCTGGAAGCCGAAGCCACGCAGGTACTTCTGCTTGTCGGCACCGATGTTGCGGTAGCGGGGAATGTAGAAGCCGGTGGGGCGGCGGCCGGAGTAGTAGCGGTCTTCGTGGCCCTCGACCATGGCGCGCGCGCCGGTGCCGAAGAGGTGGTCCATGATGTTGTGGCCGAGCTCGCCGCTGTCGTTGCCGAAGCCGTTCGGGAAGCGCGTCGAGGTCGAGTTCATCAGGATGTGCGCGGTGCCGAAGGTTGACGCGCACATGAAGATCACCTTGGCGAAGTACTCGGTCTGCTTGCCGGTCTCCGCGTCCAGCACGCGAACGCCCGTCGCCTTGCCCTTGTCGTTGTCGTAGATCAGCTCGTACACGATGGCGTTGGTCACCATCGTCATGTTGCCGGTGCGCTCCGCGGAGGGCAGGGTGGACGAGTTGCTGCTGAAGTAGCCGCCGAAGGGACAACCGCGCATGCACAGGTTGCGGTACTGGCAGGTGCCGCGCTGGGGGCTCTGATCATGCTTGAGCGGCGCGGAGAGGTTGGCCGTGCGGCCGATGATGAGCTTGCGGTTGAACTTCGCGTCGAGCTTGCTCTGGAAGTCCTTCTCGACGCAGTTGAGGTCCATGGGCGGCAGGAAGTCGCCGTCCGGCAGCTGGGCCAGGTGGTCGTTGTTGCCGCTGACGCCGATGAAGTGCTCGACGTGGTCGTACCACGGAGCGAGGTCGTCGTAACGGATGGGCCAGTCCACGCCCACGCCTTCCTTGCCGTTCGCCTCGAAGTCCATCGGGCTGAGGCGATAGCTCTGCCGGCCCCACATCAGCGAGCGGCCGCCGACGTGATAGCCGCGGAACCAGTCGAACGGCTTGGTCTCCTCGTACGGATTGTCGATGTCGTCGACGAACCAGTGCTTCGTGGACTGCGTGATGCCGTAGAACGAGGGGCGCGTGTGCTTCGGCCAGCGCGCTAGGTCTTCCTGCGTCGGCTCGTCGCCGTATGGCAGTTCCCACGGCGCCTTCATGGCCGTCGGGTAGTCGAGGTGCTTCACCATCGGGCCACGATCGAGGACGAGCGTCTTGACGCCCTTCTCCGTGAGTTCCTTGGCGGCCCAACCGCCGCTCACGCCGGTACCGACGACGATGGCGTCGAATGTGTTCTTTTCCATACGGGTTCCTTAGCGCAGCGGACGCAGGTAATCGAAGTCGACGCGCGCGGCGTCGAGCGAGCTCATGCGGGCGAACGGGCCTTCCTGCTCGACGAAGCAATGCTTCAGGCCGGCCGCGTCGGCGGCGGCCATGATGGGCTTGTAGTCGAGCGTGCCGCGACCGAGTTCGGCGCCGGGATAGTCCTTCGCGTTGCCGGGCAGGAAATCCTTCGCGTGCATCAGCGGGATGCGGCCCGGGTTGGCCTTGAAGTAGTCGGCCGGATTCTTGCCGCCAGCGTGGACCCAGCCGCAGTCCAGTTCGAACTGCACGAGCTTCGGATCCGTTTCCGCGAGCAGCACGTCGTAGAACGTCTTGCCGCCTCCCACGTCGGTGAACTCGTCGTGGTGGTTGTGATACGCGTACTGCAGGCCGGCCTTCTTCGCCTTCTCGGCGAGACGATTGGCGTATTCCGCCGTGCGCTTCGCATCGTCGAGCGTATAGGTGAGCTTGCCCTGGCCGCCTTTTTCCTTCTGCATCGTCGCGGGCAGCATGCTGCTGACGATGTACTTCGACCCGAGCACGTGCGCGGCATCGATGCCCTTGTCGAAACCCATGCTGTCGAAATGCATGCTGGGGCAGGCGAGGCCCGCTTCCTTCAGCTGGTCGCGCAGCGTTTCGGCGGTGGTGGTGACGATCGCCTCGATCTCGGCGTAGCCGATCGACTTCAGCGTCTTGAGCGTGCCGACGGGATCCTTCTGGTACGCGTCGAGCACCATGTAGAGCTGGATGCCCATCGTCTTGCCCGCGGACGCGGCGGCGAGAAGTTTCCCGGACGTGCCGAGACCGAGCCCCAACGCCGTGCCGCACAGCGCGGACCGCGCAAGAAACTGCCTGCGAGTCATCATGAGAGAGTTTTCCGAGTCTTTGGGTGCCGACGAGGGGCACGAATCCATGCCGGGCGTCACCGGTCGATTACCCTGGCGCTTGTCGAAATCGACTGGCTTGCCATGCTTCCCCCAACGGCTCACCGCCGTTGAAAATGTATTCGATTACATCCGCATGGCCGGTGGACCCGAAGTCCTTCACCATGAACGGGATGTGTGAGGTTCAACAGGCGGCTTGCGGGTCGCGCGCCATGAACATGCCAAGATATGTATCAGATGGGTGAAGAGCCCTGCAACGGTTTTATGCAAGCCGTTACGTTGCATCGCAACATATAGGGAACGGTGCGAGCGGCGTTTCGCTCGTTCACGTCCACGCAGGAACGGGATGAGATCGGGTGAGCGTCGAGCGACCAGGACCGAAGAAGAAAAGCGGCAAGGGCCGTGGCGCTCATGTTGCGCCGCAGACGGTACGCGTGCGTACGGTCAAGGAGATCGCCGCGATCGCGAAAGTTTCCGTCGCAACGGTGTCGCGCGCGCTGCAGCGTCCGGAAATCGTCAGTGAGGAAACCCGCCAGCGCATCCACGAGATCGTCAAGCGGCTGGGCTACACGCCGAACGCGCTCGCACGCAACCTGCGCACGGCGCGCACCCGCCTGATCGTCGCGCTGCTTCCCGATATCGCCAATCCGTTCTTCTCGGAAGTGATCCGCGGCATCGAGCAGGTCGCTTACGAGAACGGCTATTCCGTGTTGCTCGGTGAAACGCAGAGCAACCTCGTCCGCGAACAGGCGTACGCCGACATGGTGGCCGCGCGACAGGCAGACGGCATCATCACCATGTTCCACCGCATCCCGACGATCCCGGTGGACGGTCGCCTGCCGATCGTCAACGCGTGCGAATACGTGAAGGATCGTTCGATCTCGAGCGTGTACGTGGACAACGTGGCGGCCGCCGCCACCGCCGTCGACTACCTGGTGAGCCTCGGCCATCGCGACATCGCGTTCGTCGCGGGCCCGTCGTCGAGTCCCATCTGCGTCGATCGCGAAGAGGGCTACCAACTGGGACTGAAGCGTGCCGGCATCCGCGCGAAGCCGGCGCTGGCCGCGGTGGGCGACTTCTCCATCGAGGCCGGGGAGCGCGCGGTCGATCACCTGCTTGCGCAGGGCGGTACCTTCACCGCCGTGTTCTGCTCCAACGACGAGATGGCCATCGGCGCGATGCGCGCACTGATCTCGCGTGGGCTGCGCGTGCCGGAGGATGTGTCGGTGGTCGGCTTCGACGACATCCGTTTCTCGCGCTACACCACGCCCGCGCTGACGACGCTGTCGCAGCCCAAGAACGCCCTGGGCCGCGAGGCCATGACGATGCTGATCGAGATCCTCAACGATCCCGAGGTGCCGCCGCGCAAGCGCGTCCTCTCGGCCGAGCTCGTGGTGCGTGGCTCCACGGGACCGTGCCGCCGGGACTCACGCTCCGTCTGAGGCCTCGTTCGTCTGGGGCGGCACGAGCGCGATCACCGTCCAGCCGGGGCGGGGCGCGAGAGGGTGCGGACCCGTGGCGATGCGCAGGTCGCCGCGCGGCTCGACGCCGAAGAGCGGCAGGGCGTCGCTGCCGTACCGGGCCAGGAATGCCGTCCAGTCGAAGGTCTCGCTGAGGCGCGTGGTCTTCACGCGCCAGCCGTCGCGCAGCAGGTCGTCGAAGCGGTCGTGCGTCATGTCCTCGGCGAACAGCGCCGGCGCGAGCAGGCTGCTCGCCAGCGACACGCGGCCATGGCTCTCCTCCGGCGACAGATTGCGCAGACGGAACACCTTGTCGCGACCGAATTCTTCGCGGTAGTGCACGCTCACCAGCGAATTCAGCTCGCGGTGCGTCGACATCGCGAGCAGGTGCCCGATCCCCGCGAGATCGAGGTGACGATCCGCCGCCTGGGACGCGGGATTGCCGAAGAACGTCGGCACGCCTTCCATGCGCACGGTACGGATGCCATGCCAGTCGTCGTCCGCGACGACGACACGCAGGCCCTCGATGGCATGCAGCGCCCGCGCCACCTCGATGGCGACGGCGTTGGCGCCGTACAGCAGCACGCCGCGCGGCTCGGGCTCGGCCACCTTGAACCAGCGCGCGAGTGGACGCGCCGTCGCGCTCTGGAACACCACGGTGCCGATGATCATGAGGAAGACGAGCGGGACGAGCCTGTCCGCGCCGGTCATGCCGGTCTCCTCCATGCGTATGGCGAACAGGGCGGAGACCGAGGCTGCGACGATGCCGCGCGGCGCGATCCAGCCGATGAGCGCGCGCTCGCGCCACGTCAGTTCGCTGCCGAGGGTGGAGACGAAGACCGACAGCGGACGGATCACGACCTGCGCCACCGCGAAGATCGCGAGCCCGGCGACGAGCGCGCCGTCGGGAAGCGGCCAGCCGAGCCGCGCCGCCAGCAGGATGAAGAGTGTGGACACCAGCAGCGTCGTGAGGTGTTCCTTGAAATCCATGATGTCGTCGATGTGTACGTCGCGCATGTTGCCGAGCGCGATGCCCATGATGGTCACGGCGAGCAGGCCCGACTCGTGGGCGATCGCGTTCGACAGGCTGAACGTCATGAGCACGGCGGCCAGCGTGCCGAAGTTCTGCAGGTATTCGGGAATCCAGTGGCGCCGCAAGAGGTTGCCGTGCAGGAACGCGGCGATGCCGCCCGTCACCGCGCCGCACGCGATCGTGCCGAGGAACACCTGCAGCGAATGGCCCTCGCGATGCGACGCGATCGCCTCGTACACCAGCACCGCGAACAGCGCCCCGATGGGATCGATCACAATGCCTTCCCAGCGCAGCACGTTCGCGATGCGCGCGTTCGGACGGACGGTCCGCAGCATGGGCGCGATGACCGTCGGACCCGTCACGCAGGTGAGCGCGCCGAAGAGGAACGAGAGCTCCCAGCTCAGCCCGCCGATGAAGTGCGCCGCCGTGGCGAGCAGCGCCAGCGCCAGCAGCGCGCCGTAGGATACGAGTCCCCGGACGGCGTGGCCGATGCCTTTGAGCTCATGGAAGCGGAGCGTCAGGCTCCCCTCGAAGAGGATCACCGCGACCGCCAGGGACACGACGGGGAACAGCAGATCGCCCATGAGCTTGTCGGGCCGCAGCAGCCCGGTCACCGGCCCGGCGACGATGCCGGCGAGCAGCAGGAACAGGATGGCGGGCAGGCGCACGCGCCACGCCACCCACTGGCAGAAGAACCCGATCACGAGCATCAGGGTCAGCAGCAGGGCGGGTTCGATCGACATGGGATCCTTTGACCGGCATGGACGGGGCCGGCTCGCGGCGCAGCCTACAAAGGATCATGTGAAAACCGGGCGGTGCCCGGACGGCGCGCATCCTTGCGCGCCGGTGGCCGGCCTTAAAGGGTCCAGCCCTTGCGGTACTCGCGGGTCAGGTACTGGTTGGCGTCCGCCAGGTTGGTGATGCGCATGTTGGCCGCGTCGTATTCGATGCGGCCGCCCGCGCGCAGGGCCACGACGCCGAGCAGCATGATCTCCGTGAGCTTGGCAGCATACGGGAACGGCGATGTCGCCTCGCCCTTGCCCTTGCACGCGTCCACCCAGTTCATCTCGTGGGAGGTCTTGATGCGTGCGACGGTCTGCGGCGGCGTGCCGACCGAGTCGTGCAGCGACTTCGGCAGCAGGCGCGGGTTGTCGCCGTAGGTTTCGTGCACGAGCTTGCCCTTCGAGCCGACGTAGAGCGTGCCGCCGTCCGGCATCTGGCCCGCGCCGAGTGCCTCGAGCCCCGGCGGTACCAGGCCGCCGTCGTACCAGGTGAGCTTCACCGGCGGCTTGTCGCCACGCGCCGGGAAGTCGAAGTGCGTCATCGTGGCCATCGGGTACGAGGCCTTGTCGAACGGCGTCGAGACCGTTTCGATGGCGGTCGGCAGGCCGAGGTCGAGTGACCAGAACGGCGAGTCGAGAAGGTGCGCGCCCATGTCGCCGATGGCGCCCACGCCCCAGTCCACCCAGCCGCGCCAGTTGAACGGGTGATAGACCGGGTGATAGCCGACTTCCGGGCCCGGGCCGAGGAAGAGGTCCCACTCCAGGCCCTTCGGCAGCGGGTAGTTGCCGACCATCGCATTGGCGAGGCGGGCCGTCACCGCGTTCATGTCCCAATCCGCGGGACCCGGGGGCGGCACGGCGACCGGGCGGGGAATGCCCTGCGGCCAGTACGCGAGCGGGCGGTTCGTCCACGCGTGGACTTCGCGCACCTCGCCGATCGCGTTGGCGGCGATGTAATCGTTGACCAGGCGCGCGTCGTCGGACGAGTGCCCCTGATTGCCCATCTGCGTGACGATGCGCGGGTTGTCGATGGCCTTCTTCGACAGGAAGCGCGCTTCGTGGATCGACCACGTCAACGGCTTCTGAAGATAGACGTGCTTGCCGTGGCTCATCGCCGCGCTGGCGATCGTCGCGTGCAGGTGGTCCGGCGTGGCGATGACCACCGCGTCGATGTCCTTCTGCTCGTCGAGCATCCGGCGGAAGTCGGTATGGCGCTTGATCGAGCCATATTGGCGCGAGAGCAGGCGAATGTGCTCGATGTCCTCCTGCACCTTCTTGCGCTCGGCGGGCGTCTTCGCCTTGTCGAGCCGCGCCTGCGCCTTGCCCAGACTGTCGAACATCTTGTGGAACGACTTGTCGGTGTAACCCCAGTCGACATCGCACAGCGCCACGATGTTCTGGCTGGCGAGGTTGCGGATGTTGCTCGCGCCCATGCCGCCGACGCCGATGCCGGCGATGTTGAGCTTGTCGCTGGGTGCTGTGTGGCCCACGCCTCCGAGGACGTGGCGTGGGACGATCATCAGTCCGGTGGCGGCAAGGGCCGAACCCGCGATGAAGTTGCGGCGTGAGAAGCTGACGTTGGCCTGAGGGGCTGCGGGCTTCGCCTCTACGCTGGGCCCTGGGATTCTGGACTCGATCTTCGATTCGTCGGTCATGCGCGCTGCGATCTCCGTCTGGGTATCAGAAAGCGTAAGGACTCGGACGGGCGAAGATACGTCTAGACTGCCATTCGAAAGGATGCGAAATCCTCTGCCGCCCACTCCGGCATCATGCGATAGTAGTGAATCTGTGAGATTTCGCTAGCGTTAATCTCGCGGGATGCCTGAAAGGGGACTTGCGTCGCGTTCGTCTGTGCCAGAAGTCATTGCACGGCGAATCGAAACCACGTCACGCCGGCGATTGTTCGATGTGACGCTGTCGGAGCAGGCTCAAGGCTCTGCGGGCCCAAGAGCCGGAACGTCGTCGGTGAACAAGCGCACGTAAGGCTCATAGCGGAACCGGCGATTTCTCGCATAACCCGTCATTTCCGCCAGAATCCCGATCTCCACCAACTTGGTGACAAGGTTGTTGGCTGCGGCATAGGTCGTTCCCGTCAGTCCCGTGACATCGCCGACGGTGACGATCGGACGATCGAAAAGACTCTCGAGTACGCGATGCCCATTTCCTGCGGCGCGGCCCAGATGCTCGGTGATAGCGGTCCGATTCTGCTCGCGCAGCAACTGAATACGCCTTGCGGTTTCCGAAGCCTCGCCAGCGACGTCGATCACGCCTTGAAGAAAGAATCGGAGCCACGACTCCCAATCACCGAAGTCACGAACGCGCTGCAATAGGTCGTAATAGGTCTGGCGATGCTGGCGGAAGTAATGCGAAAGATAGAGCACAGGCTTGTGCAGTACCGCGGATTCCGTCAGCAGAAACGTGATCAACAGACGCCCCACGCGTCCGTTTCCATCAAGAAACGGATGGATGGTTTCAAACTGTACGTGAGTCAAGGCAATCTTGATCAGAGGTGGCAGGCTCTCGTCACGATGGAGAAAGTTCTCCAGATCGGCGAGCGCTCGCGGTACCTCCTCACTGGGCGGCGGTATGAAGGAGGCCGTGGTCAGTGTGCAACCTGCCGGGCCGATCCAGTTCTGGCTTCGACGCAGCTCGCCAGGCTGCAGCCGGCCTCCTCGGACGCCCTTCATCAGGCGTTCGTGGATCTCGCGAATCAGTCGTACGGATACCGGTAACTCGGGAAGCCGCGCCAGGCCATGCTTCATGGCGCTTACATAATTGACCACCTCGTCGACATCTCTCGGCATCCTTTCATCGAACAGATCCGCCTCGGCAGCCAGGAGATCCTGCAAGGAGCTCTGCGTGCCTTCGATCTGGCTGGAAAGCACGGCCTCTTTTCGGACGTACATGAAGACGAAAAGGTCGGGGTTTGGAAGTGTGAGTACCGACCCATCCAGGCGCCCCAACGCGCGGTCCGCCTGCGACAGGAGGCTTTGAAGCTCTCGCGACAGAGTCACTGGCGGATCGGGCGGGAGCGGTGCCGGCATAAACGCCCGGTAGCCGGTCGGCTGTCGGATGTACCGCCCTGCGCGGGTAGAGGCAGCCTGTGTTTCCATAGTCATCGCTCCATTGAATATGGCGCCTCGCGCCATCCATGTCATAGGCAGCGTTTAATATAGGGGCGAACGGGGTCCATGTTCAACGTGGCGTCGAGCAGGCTACGGCGCGATCGCCGTCGACGACGGCACGACCGGAAGAAGGACCGCGCTCGGTCCTTGCCTGCCATGCTCGATCGACACTGTCGCGGGCCGATAGTCATGCGGCTGCGCGAAAAAAATGTTGGGCACATACGTTTGTGGGTTGCGATCGTAGAGCGGGAACAGCGACGACTGCACCTGCACCATGAGCCGATGGCCCGGCTTGAACGTGTAATTGATCGTCGGCAGTCGGAACCTGTATTCCTGCACGACGCCCGGATCGATGGCGGAGGGATGTTCGAAGCTCTTCCGGTAACGCCCACGGAACATCGCGAGGCTCACGGGAAGCTGGTAGCCGGACAGTTCCGGCGCGTCGGCGTTGCTGGCCGGATAGACGTCGACGATCTTCACGACCACATCGGCGTCGCTTCCCGTGGTGCTCATGAAGATGTCGGCGACAGGTGCGCCCTGAACATGCACCGGCGCCTCGAGGATCGGCGTCTGGTAGCTCATCACGTCGGGCCGCGTGGACACGAAGCGCTGATCCTGCACCAGCCAGGTCGACCAGCTCGCGTTATCGCCCATGCGGATCGGCAGTGGCTCGAACGGTACCGGCTTGGCGGGATCGGAGACGTAACTGTCGCGACCCGCGTCGGGGAGCGCGCGAGCGAGGCCGCCCTCCGGTTGCAGGTACATCGGCGTGAGTTCGTCCGGACCGGCACCGGGCCAGTCGGCGAAGCGCTCCCACCGATCCTCCGCCGGGTTGTAGATGATCACGTGCGGCGTAGGCCGCGCCGGCTTGCGATCGCGAAGATAGGTATCGAAGAAGGGCAGCAGTACCTCGCTGCGAAACCAGGCCGCGGTGTCGCCGCTCCAGCGCAAGGGGCCGAGCGCATCGGCGCGGCCGTTCACCTGGCTGTGGTACCAGGGCCCCATGGCGAGGTGGTTGGTCGCCGCCATCCCCTTAGCCTTCAGTGCCTCCCAGCTATGGATGGCACCGTAGATGTCTTCCTGATCCCATAGACCCTGCACCCACATGGTCGGAACCGACGAGGGATGTGCGGCGACGAGTCGGTCGAGCGCCTGGCCCTGCCAGAGCGCGTCGTAGGCGGGATGGCTCGACAGGCGTTGCCACCATGGAAGCCGATCGATGCCGTGCCGCGCGGCGTATGCACCTGCCGAGCCGGCGTCGAGCATTTCCTGGTAATCGTCGCGCCCCGTCCTGGGAACGGCGCGGCCCTTCCCCTTCGCGCTGGTCTGCTCGACGACGTAGTCGAACATCTTCTGACGGAAGGCCCCGTGCTGAAACCAGTCGTCGCCCATCCAGCCGTCGATCATCGGGCTCTCGGGTGCCGCCACCTTCAGTGCCGGGTGCGGATGCAACAACGCCATGACGACCGCCCAGCCGTCGTACGACGAACCGATCATGCCGACGCGACCGTTGCTTTCGGGTACGTGTTTCACCAGCCAGTCGATCGTGTCGTAGGCATCGGTCGTGTCGTCGGTCTTCGTGGGATTGAGCGGACCGATGGGAGGCCGCGTCATGACGTACGTGCCTTGCGAACCGTATTTGCCGCGCACGTCCTGCGCGACGAGGATGTAGCCGTTGTCGGCCCAGACGCGATCGCCCGGGAGCAGGCGATCGCGGAGTCTTGCGCCGCCGTCGGACACGAACGAGCTCGCATCGTACGGTGTGCGTTCGAGCAGCATCGGTGCGCCCGTCGCGCCACGCGGGATGACGATCACCGTATGCAGCTTCACGCCGTCCCGCATCGGGATCATCACCTCGCGTCTGACGAAGTCCTCGTCGCGCGCGGGTTCGTGCCATGCCTTCGGTATGTCACTGCCGCGCTGGACGGGATCGACCGTCGCCACCTGTGCGTGGGCCGTGGAGAGAAGCAGGAGAAGCGCCGCGGCAGCCCGCACCATGGATGGCATTCGTCGATCCTCGTGTGAGCCGTACCGTCGGCGCTTCCGGCTTCAATCAACCCTCGTCCTGCCAGCGACGCAGGTCCGTCTGATCGTGGTAGGGCATGCGATCGGGCGTGGTGATGAATTCCATCGTCGTGCCCCACGGCATCTGACAGTAGCAGACCTTGTTGCCCGGTCCCTTCTCGGTGGCGTACGGAATGGCGCGCGGCGCGGTGAGCGCCTTGCCGCCCGCCTTCTCGAAGCGCGCGACGGAGGCGTCGATGTCGTCGGTGTACAGCGCGAAATGCGTGATGCCGAAGTCGCTGGCGCGGATCGGCTGCGCCTGCTCCGGACCGTGCATCTCGAACAGCTCGATGTCGGGGCCGGTGCCGATCTTCACCATCGCCTGGGCACGCACGACGGTGCCAGGGTAGGCGCCAACCGCGCGTTCGAACTCGGGGCCCTGTCGCGGCGGATCCTGCGGTCCGAACGACTGATAGAGGAGCTGGCCGCCGAAGGCCTCGATGAGGAACGCTTTCGCCGCTTCGATGTCCGGAACGGTGATGCCGACGTGGTTGACGCCGCGGATTTCAGGTGCAGACATGATGGTCTCCGTTTGGGTTAGGGTGTTGACGTGAAGCGTGCCGAGGTCGTCCCGGATCACCGGGCGCCCAGGAAATCGATCAGTGCCGCGGCGACCTCATCGGGCCGTTCGTCCGCGACGTAGTGGCTGCACTGCGCGATAGAGCCGCCCGTGACGTCGCTCGCGAACTCGCGCAGCATGGGTACCATCCGTGGGCCGAAGCGCTGGTCGCCGCCCAGCGCGAGGACGGGTATGTGCAGGGGCTGCTTCTTGTATTCGAGCGACGCGGCGTGGTCCGCGGTGAGCGTCCGGTACCACTCCATGCCGCCGCGTGTGCGGCCGGGTAGCGCCATGGCTTTGGCGAAGATCTCGACATCGGCCGGATCGAAGCGGCTGTGGTCGTGGAATCGCTCGGCCATGAACGCCGAGACGTAGTCGTACTCGCGTCCATGGATCATCCGCTCCGGCAGATCGCGATTCATATGGAACGAGAAGTGCCAGAGCTTCGCGATGGTCTCCTCCCATCCGCTCCATCCCGGAAGCGGAACGTCGAGCACCGCCAGATGCGTGACCGCGTCCCGGAACAGCGCCGCCTGCGGCAGCGCGACCATGCCGCCGATGTCGTGACCGCACACCGCGTAGCGTTCATGACCGAGCGCGCGCATCACCTCGTGCGCGTCGCGCGCCATCGTCGCCTTGTCGTAGCCGTCCAGCGGGCAATCGGAGAAGCCCGCACCGCGAAGGTCGACGGCGACCACGCTGTGATGCCTGGCGAGCAATGGCATCACGTGATGCCACTCCCACCAGGTTTCGGGCCATCCGTGGAGCAGGAGGATGGGCGTGCCTTCGCCGCCCGTGACGGCATTGATCCTGATGCCGTTCACAGGAACGAGTTGCTGGGTGAAGCCGGGTAACGTGGGGAACATGCTTGACTCCATCGCGGGGCGAGCGCCCGTGCTCATGGGTTATCGAAATCGGTGTCGATCGACACGTCGCGCCATGTGTCGACGTCGTGGCGCAACGAGGCCAGCTTTCGCTCGACGATCGCGTGAGCCACGGGGCCGAGCGGAAGATGCAGCGGCGGCTCGTCGGCATCGATGGCTTGCAGGATCACGGCCACGGCCTTATCGGGATCGCCCGCCTGCTTGCCGTCGTTCGTCTCGCGATACCGGCGCCGCGAACTTGCCGCGTATTCAGGCATCTCGTTCGCCGCCATCGTGATCGAGCGACCAAGGAACTCCGTACGGAACGGGCCGGGTTCGGCGAGGATCACCCGCACGCCGAACGGTGCGAGCTCACCCGACAGCGCTTCGGACAGACCTTCGACGGCGAACTTGCTGGCGTTGTAATAGCCACCGCCGCCACTGCCGGCGATGCCCGCGCCCGAGGACATGTTGACGATCGTGCCGCCGTTGCGTCGCAGGGTCGGCAGCACGGCGCGCGTCGCTTCGATCAGGCCGAAGACGTTCACCTCGAACAGTGGGCGATATTCCTCCGGCGTGCCCTCTTCGATCGCGCCGAACAGACCATAGCCGGCGTTGTTGACGAGAACGTCGATGGTCCCGAACGTGTCGAGAGCCGTCGCGACCGCGGCCTCGATCGATTCCACGCGGGTCACGTCGAGGGGCAGGGCGAGCATGCGCCCCTCGAAGGGCAGGGCCATGTCGCGGATCGCGTCGACATTCCGAGCGGTCGCGACCACGCGATCGCCACGCGCCGCGGCAGCGAGCGCGAGTCGCTGGCCGAAGCCACTCGAGCAGCCGGTGATGAGCCAGGTCTTCATGCGTACCCCTCCACGCTGCGTCCGGACGACGACGTTGCCACGTCGCCGGCATGGTCGACCTCGGCCATGATCGACCAGTCCTTCTCGCCGAGGCCGACCGACACGACGCGCGTCAGCCGCTGGCGAACGACGTCGAGCATCGGCAGGGGGCGACCGGATTCCTCGCTCAGCGCGCTCGCGAGGCGCATGTCCTTGAGCGCGAGCTTCGCCTTGAAGCCGGGCTCGAAGTTGCGCTCGGTCATCTGGGCGCTATAGCTCTCGTATGCGCGACCGGCGAACAGCGTGCCGAGGATAAGCTCGAAGAAATCGGCGCGATCGAGGCCGACGCTCTCGGTGAGCGCGACGCCTTCCGCCATCGCCTCGATCGCCATCGCGATCATCATGTTCGCCGCGAGCTTGGCGGCGTTGGCCCGCACCGGGTCGTCCCCCAGCTTCCACACCTTCTTGCTGAGCGGCGCGAGCACGGGCTCGATGGCGGCGATCGTGTCGGGCTTACCGGCGGCGAGGATGTTGAGCTGCCCGCTCGCCGCGACATTCGGCCGACCAAGCACGGGTGCGGACACGTAGCCGAGGCCCGCGGCCTCATGCAGCCCGGCCAGTTCCCGCGCGAACGCGACCGAGATCGTCGAGGTGACGACGTGGATCAACCCTGGCCGCGCATCGCGAAGCAGGCCCGCATCCAGCACGACCTCGCGAATGACCGCGTCATCCGACAACATCGTGAAGACCACCTCCGCACGGAACGCGTCCTGCGGACTGTCGAGAAGCGTCACCCCGGGCACCGCGTCGGGATCGACGCGACTGCGATTCCAGGCACGCACCTCATGACCAGCCTTGACCAGGTTGCGGGCCATGGCGGAGCCCATGCTCCCAAGACCGATGAATCCGATCTGCATATCTATCTCCGTAGCCTGTTGAACCAGTGCGCGAGCGAAGCGAAAGCCGATGGCTTCCAACGCATCGCGCCGATGGATTCAAGCTACCAAGAACAATATTGATCGGGGACTGACAGGGGTGAACAATGGGTGTTCAAATATGTTCATCAGGTGCATCCGCGGGTGCGGCAGGGGCCGTGTTATCGAACGGAGAAACCGTGCCGGAACTGTGGCGGGGCTTTTGGTAGGGTGAAGGTCGCCGCGCTATGGCGGCCATGGAAGGAATCGCGATGTCCCGACGATGCTTGCGCCAGGCCCCTTCGCTCGACCGGTTGGCGCGCCTGGCCCTCGCCACCCTACTGGCCGCCACGGCCCCGTTTACGCACGCTATCGAAGCGAAGGAGACACCACGCATGAACGCGCCCACCGCCCCCGTCAGCGCCGAGCAGGCCATGCGCGGCATGCTGGAACTCATCCGCAGGACGCCATCGGTGGCCGAGATCACGCCGGAGGTTATGGGCGAGCGTCTCGGTCTGCCGATCAAGCGCGTCACTACGGATCATTTTGGTTATGCGCAGCCGCTGGGCGACGGCTGGGCCTTCAGTGTCGAGCGGCACCAGATAGGTGACGTGGGACCCCGCGTCGACCTGATCTTTTCTCCCACGGGTGAAGACCGCCCGGCGCCCACTCCGATCTGCACGCCTAACTTCGGGCAGTTCACGCAGGCACTGGAAGGGATGGGCTTCAAACGCCAGCGCGCGCGCGGCGAACATGGCCGGTGGACATACGATGCCTTTGACCGGCCTGGCCAGCATGTCGAGGTCTATCCCTTGGTTACCGACGGTGCGGACATGGCGGCCGCCTGCGTGCACATGGTCCTGGTGCGATAAGGGGGCCGACCATGCCACTGAATTCGAAGGCTGAAGCAGTCCTCCAGGCGTTCGGGAACGAACCGGGGGTTACAACGGATCACCTGAGGAATCTGACCAGCACGATCAATGCCTCCCCGTTTCTGGTCGATCAGGTCAATCGTGCAGTCACTGCGGGCCACCTGCAGCGCATCGTTGCTTTGAACAACCCGCACGCCGGCGGAGAATTCAACGCCGCTGCGCATGAAATGCGCTTGCCCCTCTCCCGTCTCTCCACGCAGCCAGGCGGCAGGTATGACGGGTCGGAGGCTACGTTCGTCCTTGGTCATGAGTTGCAACACGGGTTCAACGCGACCGATATCGCGAACGCCCATTCGCGCTTCACCCGTGACTTGCAAGCCGTGGCCCAATCTCAGGCCATCACTCACGACTATACGAAGTCCATAGGCGATGTGATCGCCGCAAGTCGCCGTGACGAGGCGGGCGCGGAGATTGCCGGATGGAATGCGACCGTCAGCGCCGCGCGACGTGAGGCGCAGGCGAACCAGGCACCTGCGCCTACGCTTGAAGACATCTACAAGCGCAACCCCGGACGCATGGACGACTTCATCCGGGTGGATCGCAGCCAGATCCCTGCGTCCTACAGGATGCGTTCCAATCTCGTCGTCAATGCCGACCTATCCATGCCCTCCACGCCGACCAATATCGAAGGCATGGGCAAGAACTATTTCGACCGATCGGCGACTCTGGGGCATAACGGTAACTCGTCGTATGCGAACTACTATGGCGCATGGGCGGCGGGAGTGGCCGTGCAATACGAGCGTGGTTATGGACGCGGGCAGGCGCCAATGGCGCTCGATCTCAAGTCGCTCCATCTCGATCCGAACATCATGGCGCAGAACGGAATATCCCTGGGCCCGAACCAAAGCGCGATGCCTTACCTGGACACAAGTACTCAGCCACCGACGCCGCGACACTTCCGCGACTCGGCCGCTTCTCACGTCTATCAACCTGTGTCACCCGGTTCGGCGCCCGTTTCGCTGGATCATGTAAACCACCCCGACCACTCGTTGTTCAGGCAAGCCCAGCACGCCGTCCACCGGCTCGATGCGCAGCATGGAAGGGTGCCCGACCGGCAGAGCGAAAACCTCGCCGGCGCACTGACCGCTGCGGCGCGCGAGCAAGGCCTGAAGTCCGTCGACCACGTAGTACTCAACGCGGATGCGTCGAAGGCCTATGCCGTACAGGGTCAACTGGATTCGCCGCACAAGCGCATCGCGGAGGTTTCAACACAGCAGGCGGTCAACACGCCGATCGAGGAAAGCAGCGTCGCTTGCCAGATGGCATCAGAACGCATGAGCGAAGCCAACCGCCAGCATGGAGCGGACCAAGCCCCATCGCAGCACCACGCGATGGCTCAAACAGCGGCACACTCCCAGACGCCAGCGATGCCGGGTCTCTGAGGGCGCTGCAATGATTCGCCAGCGAGACGAGAGGGCGGCCTCGCTAGCGACGGTATTTCGTAGTTGCGCTGCGGCTACTCCGCGAAAACAACGGATCGGCGTCAGGGGGCAAGCCTCTGATGCTGTCGATCACGACAGTATTTCGTGGTGGCACCACCTGGTGAGTCTGTCCGCGCGAGCTATGGTGGGCCCACCAGGATTCGAACCTGGAACCAAGGGATTATGAGTGCCCTGCGCTAGCTGTAGAGCCATAGGCCCGCGTGCGGCGGTGAAGTGCGGCGAATGCGGGCTGCGGTGTTTGTCGGTGCTGGTGGAGCTGGTTGATGCGGGTGCAGGGGCGTTTGGTGGCCAGTGGCCGCAAATGCGCACAGACCTGTCGGTATTGTCCGTGCGGTGATCGTCAGTGCGTGGGCGTCCGCCTTGCGTCTCCTACGCCCAGTCTTTCTGGTGAGCGCTGGCTCAGCGGCGACGCAACTCAACGGTTTGAAGCTCCACGGCGCAATGCTCGTTTTCGAAGTGAGCTATGTGGGATCGGCACGCTCTACGACGTATTCGCCCCTTTTCCGGATCATCGAGGCGTCGAGGGGTTGAGCCTGAGCCTGAAGCAGGCCATCAGCAATCTCGCGAGCAGAATGTCGAGGCAGATAAGATGTGCAAGTGCAGCGCTGTATTGGGTCGCGGCTTCAACGCCTTGGACCGTCGACACAAGTCCACTGCCTAGATCGGCTATCCATCGATCAAAAGTGGCGATAGGAGCATCTGAGGACGGCTCAGGAACATCGATAAGTCTCAGAAGGCGTTCATCAAGCTGATTTCTCATCTCAAGTGGGCTGGTATGGAAAACCCACGAGTAGTGCACAGCCCACCTTGTTAGATCAAGTCGTCCCGCAGGGCTGAATTCTTGCAAATGGCTCAGATCGAGTTCCAAGTCGTCGGCGAACTGGAAAAAGTCCGGGTAGCTTGAGCTGCGGCTACCGCTTGCAAGCTCGGCGCCGAGGTCTACTGCCTCCTCGATGCGCCTGACTAGCGACGCTCGCGCCGACACGTCGAGCGTCGCGTACTCGTCGCTGGAAGTTATTACATCAGGAAGCTTCATGCCCGTAAGTCCGAGTCAAAATCCTGGAGCGTCTAGTTTGCAGCTCTCTCCCACTCCCCGATTTCCGGGGGCAGGCTAGGGCAATGATATCGGACTCGACTGATGGCCTTTCGGAGCGCTTGCTGCAACTGCAAAACTGAATCGAGGTGGTTCACATCCCGCCCACGAACACCCCCGGACTGGAACTGAGGAATTCGCTTCGACACGAGCTTCCAGTAAATATCTCGCGCATTCTTCTTGGCATTCGCGCATGCGTCGCCGCCGGGACAGCTATTATCATCTGGAGGCGACGGCTGGTCACAACCCCTTGTGGAATTCGGCATGAGCGAGAGCAGAACCACTCCAGCCGGTCCGAGCCTTGCGCATAGGGCTTCCAGAGGCTGTGGCGGAATCGGGTCGTTCGCGCTTGGGCCTAGGTTTGGCACTGCGCCAGAAGGGGGTGGCAGCGGTGGATACGTCGGGATCAGGCCAGGTGCTGGCGCAGCTTGTAGCCCAAGAGCATCGAACGTGTTCAGCGGCGACGAGTTGGCGTACGCGAAGGTGCTGGGACTCGCAAGGAGGCCCGCCGGGTCACTTTGCAGGTACCTCCCGGAAGCCGCGTCGTAATCCCTGTTTAAGTTGTAAGCGAGACCGGTTTACCGACCCGTAACTTGAACCGAGGGGCGTTCCAGGTGGTGTAGAAATCCACTTCATTCATGGTGGGCCCACCAGGATTCGAACCTGGAACCAAGGGATTATGAGTCCCCTGCTCTAACCGTTGAGCTATAGGCCCGCGTGCGGCGGTGAAGTGTAGCGAATGGGGGCGGCGGTGTCTGTCGGTGGGGTGGGGCGGGTTGATGGCGGGGTGGGGCGTTTGGTGCCGGTGGCCGCAAATGCGTACAGAAGTTTTGGGGCTGTCGGGGCGACGCCTGGTTCTAGGGGATCAGTGCGTGGGCGTTCGCTTTTGTTCTGTGGGAGGATCTCGCGAGCACCCTTCGCGCGCGAGCGCGCTCCCACACAAGCCCCGGTCCCAGACAGGCTCGCTCCGTTGATCAGCGGTGCGCCTTTTGTCAGCTGCCGGTCGCGTAGTGCAGGCAGGCGAGGGCGATGCCGATCGGCAGGCCGATGATGAGAATGACCATGCCGAGGCAACCTTTCGAGCCCGGGGTTAGCCTCGGTACACGGGCGGCGGGCACGTGTTTGCCTCGGCTGCGTCGCGGCGGGGTGCCTCATCGGTGCGCCTCGTCGCGGCGCCGCGTGATGGGGGTGCGTCGTCAGAGTGCGGCGCCGCTTGCGAGGGGCGCGGCCCAGAGGGTGATCGGGGCGCCTCGCGCGCCGGTCGCGTGGCCAGCCAGGCGCGGTGACATGCGGCGCAGAAGTAGCTGTCCTTGCCCGCCTGCCATGCGCGAATGGTGCGGTTGTCGTGGCGCGTGGTCTTGCGGCAGCGGCCGCAGCTGAAGAACGCGTTTTTCGGACGGCGCTGGCGGCTGAGGATCGCTTTCAGGAAGAGCACGAGGATCGTGCCGGCGATGAGCAGGACGACGTTCTTGTCCATGAGATTTCCCCTTGGTGGGCGTTGGGGCGCCTGGGGGTATTAGAGCTTGGGTGTGGGGGGGGCGCCACTGTCTGGAGTCGCATCAGGAACGGTGGGTATGTCGCGAGAACCGGGTGCATCGACGTGGATACCGGCGTGCGCCGGTATGACGATGAGGGGCTTGGAGGCGGTCCGCGCGGAGCCAAAAAAAAAACGCCCACTTGCGCGGGCGTTTTCGTTGCGTCGCCTTTCGTCGGTATCAGTCGATATCGAGGAACGAGCGCAGGGTTTCCGAGCGGCTCGGGTGGCGCAGCTTGCGCAGGGCCTTGGCTTCGATCTGGCGGATGCGCTCGCGGGTGACGTCGAACTGCTTGCCGACTTCTTCCAGCGTGTGATCCGTGTTCATGTCGATGCCGAAGCGCATGCGCAGCACCTTGGCTTCACGCGGGGTGAGGCCGGCGAGCACGTCGCGCACGGTTTCCATGAGGCCCGTCTCGGTCGCCGACTCGATGGGCGAGCTGGCGTTGGTGTCTTCGATGAAGTCGCCAAGATGCGAATCTTCGTCGTCGCCGATCGGGGTTTCCATGGAGATCGGTTCCTTCGCGATCTTCAGGACCTTGCGGATCTTGTCTTCCGGCATCTCCATTTCCTTCGCCAGTTCTTCCGGCGTCGGCTCGCGGCCGAACTGCTGGAGCATCTGGCGGGAGATGCGGTTGAGCTTGTTGATCGTTTCGATCATGTGCACCGGGATACGGATGGTGCGGGCCTGATCGGCGATCGAGCGGGTGATGGCCTGGCGGATCCACCACGTCGCGTACGTCGAGAACTTGTAACCGCGGCGGTATTCGAACTTGTCCACCGCCTTCATCAGGCCGATGTTGCCTTCCTGGATGAGGTCGAGGAACTGCAGGCCGCGGTTGGTGTACTTCTTCGCGATGGAGATGACGAGACGCAGGTTGGCCTCGACCATTTCCTTCTTCGCGCGACGGGCCTTCGCCTCGCCGACGGACATGGCGCGGTTGATTTCCTTGATGTCGGTCAGCGGCAGGTACAGCGTGCGCTCGATCTGCGCCAGCTTCTCCTGCTCGCCGTCGATCTGCTCGCGGAAGTTCTTGATGTTCGGCGACCACTTCTGGCGCTTGCGCGACAGCTCGGCGGCCCACTCGAGGTTGCCTTCGTTGGACGGGAAGCTCTTGAGGAACTCGGCGCGCGGCATCTTCACGTGCTTGACGAAGATGTCCATGAGCACGCGCTCGTGGTGACGGATGTCGTTCACCACTTCGCGCAGCTTGCGCACGAAGCTGTCGATCAGTGCCGACGGGAGCTTCAGGTTGAGGAAGGCTTCCGACATCTGCTCGCGGATCTTCGCGACCTTCTTGTCGTTGATCTCCGCCTTCGGCGCGGCCTTCTGGAACTTCTGATGAAGGGCGCGCAGTTCTTCCATGCGGCGCTTCACTTCTTCCGGATCGGGACCGGTCGGGCCTGCCTCTTCTTCCTCACCGGCGCCTTCGACCTCGTCGTCGTCGGTCTCGGCGTCGCTGTCGTCGGCCACGGCGTTGTCGGCCTCGGCCTGGGCGGCGTCCGCGGCTTCTTCCAGGTCGGCGAAGCCGGCCAGGATTTCGGACAGGCGGCGCTTGCCCTCGACGTGCTGGTCGTATTCCTCGAGCAGCAGCTGGATGGTGAGCGGGAAGCTGGCGAGCGCGGTCTGCACCTGGCTCAGGCCTTCCTCGATGCGCTTGGCGATGGCGATCTCGCCTTCGCGGGTCAGCAGCTCGACGGTGCCCATCTCGCGCATGTACATGCGGACGGGGTCGGTGGTGCGGCCCACCTCGGCGTCGACGGCCGACAGGAGCGCCACGGCTTCTTCGGCCGCGGACTCGTCGTCGTTGCTGGTACCCGGCGCGGCGCCGTCGGAGATCGTGTCGGTATCGGGGGCGGAATCGTGGACCTCGATGCCGACGCCCTTGAGCACCGCCATGATGTCTTCGATCTGCTCCGGATCGACGATGTCGTCGGGCAGGTGGTCGTTGATCTCGGCATACGTCAGGTAGCCCTGCTCCAGACCCTTGGAGATGAGCTGTTTGATTTCAGACTGTTGCTCGTGAGCTTTATTAGTCATGCCGACCGCCGCGGGTTACAGGAACCGATCAGTATAGTCATTTGATGATTTTTTGACCAGTTTTCAAGTGGATCGGCCTCGTCGGGCCAACGCAAGAATCGCGCCAGACGGTGCGTCCCGCCGGGCTTCCGGGCGTGGCGACGAGGGGGAGGATCGGGGCGGATTGCCCCGCGCAGTGACGCCTCAGCGCACCTCCAGGCGGAAGGTGACCGGGCCGTCGTTGATCAGATGTACCTTCATATGGGCACCGAAGCGGCCGGTTTCCACCCCCGGCCGGGCTTCGCGCGCCAGGGCCACGAGACGGTCGAACCAGCGCCGGCCTTCCTCGGGTGGCGCGGCCGTGGTGAAGCTGGGCCGCATGCCCTTGCGGGTGTCCGCGGCGAGGGTGAACTGGCTGACCAGCAGCAGGCCGCCGCCGGTATCGGCCAGCGAGAGATTCATCTTTTCCTCGGCATCGGAGAACACGCGATAGCCGAGCAGGCGCTCGAGCATGCGGCGGCACTGGGCCTCGCCGTCGCCGGGTTCCACGGCGACGAGCGCGAGCAGTCCGGCGCCGATGGCACCCACCGTTTCACCCTCGACGTCGACGCGTGCGGATTCGACCCGCTGGATCAGAGCAATCATGGAAGACTTAGCGGCGGATGGCGGCCAAGCTTAATGGCGAACGCGGCCGCGTTACACTCCGGCGGATGCGCCCGGATATCTATCTTCTCTATCTCCTGCTCAGGCTGGTCAGCCTGTTTCCCCTTCGCACGGTCCACGGCGTCGGCGCCTGGATCGGCCGCCGCTCCCTGCGCTCTAACTCGCGCAGCGCGCGCTTCAGCGCCGTGAATCTGCGGCTGACCCGGCCGGAGCTGTCCGAGGCGGAGCGCCATGACCTGCTCGTCCGCACGATGGAGGAGTCCGGCAAGTCGGTGACCGAGGTCGCCGCGATCTGGGGCGGCGGCGCCGAGAAGTCGCTCGGGCTGGTTCGCGAGGTGGTCGGCGGCGAGCTCTTCGATCAGGCGCTGGCGTCGGGCAAGGGCGTGATCATCGCCGCGCCGCACCTGGGCTGCTGGGAGCTCCTGAACTACTGGCTGTGCAGCAGGACGCCCATGGCGATCCTCTACCGTCCGCCGCGCATCCAGGCGATCGAAGCGCTGCTGCGCAAGGTCCGCGGCAAGCTGGCGCCGGAGCAGGTGCGCGCGGAGGGCGCGGGGGTGCGCACGCTGTTCAAGCGACTGGGCGCCGGCGGCACCGTGGGTATCCTGCCCGATCAGAAGCCTCGCGAAGGCGAAGGCGAGTTCGCGCCGTTCTTCGGCGTGGACGCCCTGACGATGGTGCTGCTGCCGCGCCTGGCGGCGCGTACCGGGGCCATCGTGCTCTTCAGCTTCGCCGAGCGCCTGCCGGACGGCCAGGGCTTCCGCATCCACGTGCTGCCGGCACCGGAGGGCATCGACAGCGCCGACCTGCACGTGGCCTGCACCGCGCTCAACCGCGGCGTCGAGGCCTGCGTGACGCGCGCGTTCCCGCAGTACCAGTGGCACTACAAGCGCTACACGGCTCACGACCGGCCGGATCCCTATAAGGTCAGCGCGGCCGCGAAAGCCGGTTGAGGAAGACGGTCATTTCCTTCGCGGCCTGCATGTCGCCGCGGCCGTTGGCGGTCTCGATGCCCGAGGTCCACGCGGCGGCCGCGCCGGCCTCGTCGTCCATGGCGAGCAGGCTCTTGCCCAGCAGTTTCCAGGCCGCGGAATAGGCCGGATCGAACTCGAGCGCGTCGCGGAACGACTGCGCGGCCTCGGCGTACGCGCCCTCGCCGAGCAACGCGTTGCCGAGCGAGAAACGCAGCAATGCCCCGTCGCGGACGCCACCGATCTGCTCGCGCAGGCGTTCGACGAGGGAGGCGGTCATCGGGCCGCCGTCCGGGTGCGCCAGTAATCCTGCGGATAAAGCAGCGTGGGCTGCTTCGGCTCCGGCGGCACGCGACCATCCAGCAGCGCGTCGAGCGTCGCGGCGTCCCAGATCATCAGCCAGCCCGTGCGCGAAGGTTGGATCAGGCGCGCGTAGCGGAACGCGTTGGCCGGCGGATGCTTCGCGTACGACACGATGACGCCGTCCGGATGGTGGCGCGCGAAGTCGTTGAGGCTGTCGCCGTCGCGCACTTCGTCGTCATCGTCGTCCGCCTGCGCGGGCATGCCCGGCACCACGTTGATGCGTGCGATCGGATGCATCAGACGGCCGGCGAAGTGGTACTGGCCGTTGTACGAGACGCCGAGGTTGCCGATCGGGCGGCCGGCCGCATCGGCCTGCGCGAGGAAGAGCGAGGCGGGCGCCAGGTCGTAGCGGTACCAGAGGCCGAGGGTGAACAGCGCATTGAGGGCCACGGTGCCGATCAGGCCCGCGAAGGCGAGGCGGCGCATCTCGCCGCGCCCGCGCAGCAGCAACAGCGCGCCGAGCACGATGAAGATCACGCCGAAGAAGCGGGCGTACGGCGCCATGCCGGTCAGCCAGATGTTGTCCGGGAAACGCGTCGGCACGATCCAGGGCATCACGAAGAGCGTGATCGCCAGCAGGAACGCGCCGAGCGACAGCGGCCACGTGCCCAGCGCGTAGTGCGAGGCGAGGCCCTTGTGGCGTTCGCGCAGGTCGGCGACCGAGGCCGCGACGAGCATGGTCGCGCCGGCCAGCTCCGGCATCACGTAGTACAGCTGCTTGCCCGTGATCAGGGAGAACGTGAGCAGGGTGGGCAGGAGCCACGCGACGAGGAAGCGCAGGCCGGGTTCGAGCGGCTGGCGCAGCAGCGCCACGAAGAGCGGCACCGCGAACAGGACGACGAGCACCTTGTCGACCCAACCGGGGAACGGCGCGCCGGCGGCCGACGCCAGCAGCAGGACGAGCGCGATGACGGCGACGATCAGCGCGGGCCGGGTGATGGCATGCCAGGGCCGGCGGAACAGCGCGGTGGGGACGGCGACGATGCCGCGCAGCCAGCCGCTGAGCGGGAACAGCAACACCGGCAGGAACACGAGGTAGTACCACGCCGGACGGGCGTGGTTCTGCAGGTCGCGCGCATGGGTCTCGACCACGCGGCCGGCGGTCTGCGTGAAGAACAGGCGCTGGCGATAGGCCTCGCCGCCGGCTTCGCCGGCAGGGATCGCCCAGGCGAGCAGGATCGCGAAACCGATCAGGAGACCGAGGACGCCGAAGCCGTACCAGCGCGCCTTGTTCTGCCGCGCCCAGTCGTTCCACAGCGGACCGAGCAGCAGCGGGAACAGCACGTGCACCGCCATCACCGGGCCCTTGGTGAGCAGGCCCGCACCGACCATCAGACCGAACAGCCACCAGCGCGGCGACGCGCGCGTGGCGGTCGGGGTGAGGCAGAGCAGCGCGGCCAGCACCCAGACGCCGAGGAGCACCTCGTACATGATCTGCAGGCCGAACAGGAACGAGTAGGCGAGCGCCATGAACAGCCATGGCGTCGCCTTCGCGACCCAGGGCCGGGCCGGGAACAGACGGCTGGCGAGCGCCGACGCGAGGATGAGCTGCGCCGCGCCGACGATCACCTCGAGCACGCGCGGCCAGACGTCGCTGACGCCGAACACCGCCCAGCCCGCATGGATCATCCAGAAGAGTAGCGGCACCTTCTCGCTGTACGGCTCGCCGTTGATGTGCGGCACGAGCCAGTGGCCATGCGCCCACATTTCCCAGGCGACGGCGAGCGTCCGCGTCGAGAACATCGGCATGGGGCCGTGGGCGAAGATGGCGAGCAGCGCCATCGCGCACCACAGCGGAAGCCATGGCCACAGGGCGCGAAGGTGCTCCGATCGGGTATAGGCGCTGTTGGACAAGGGCGTCGTCACCGTAAGAGGATCAGGAATTCTAAACGCAGGACGGTCGTCCTGGCTGACCGGAGTGGTACAGCTCCCCTCGTCGCGGCCATGTCTAGGGTGTCCGGCGCAGCAGTTCGTCGAGGGCGCGGCCGAGGCGCTCGGGGAAGCCGGCCTGGTTGGCCTCGTACCACGCGCGCGCCGCCTGCCCCAATGCCTCGACCTCGGCGTCGGGCATGCGCACGATCCGTTCGACGCACGCTTCCAGCGCCTCGTCGTCGAAATGCCACAGCGTCGCGGCGTTCATCGTGCCGTTTTCGTGCGCTGCCACCCGGATGCCCCGGTCGTCGGTGACCAGCTCGTTCATCGGCGCGCCGTCCGTCGCCAGCACCACGGCGCCGCAGCTCATCGCCTCGACGATGTAATGCCCCCAGCCCTCGGCCTCGGAAAGACAGAGGTGGAAGCGGTGCGTGTTCTGCAGCCGTCGGATGTCTTCGATGTCCGGGACGAACGTCACCCGGTGATCCAGGTTCGGTGCCGCGGGCGGTCGGTCGGTCGCGGCCACCGACGGCGACTGGTACACGTGCAGCGTCGGCCATTCCGGATGCCGGCGCCAGACGTCGAGCAGCCGCTCGGTTCCCTTCATGCGGCTACCGCCGGCCAGGTGCAGGAAGTCGCGGTCGCGCACGATGCCCTCGCGGCGGCAGTCGTCGCTGATGAAGCCGATCTTCGCCGTTCGCAGGCCCTGCGCGCCGAAAGTGGCCATCGCGCTGTCGGTCTTGCACAGGATCGCGTCGAAACGCTCGAGGTGGCGACGATCGCGGCGGCTGAGCCATTCCGGATTCGGCACGAAGGCGTTGCGCCGCGACATGGCCAGGTAGCCGGGATGGACGTGCTCGATCGTCAGTCCGAGATCGAAGCGCCGCGGGCCCCGGCCGGTCATCCAGCGGAACGCCATGGCGATCCGCGCGCCGTACGCGCGCCACGGCAGACCGTGGGTGCGCCGAGGCGCCTGGGTGACGACGACGTCGTGGCCGAGATCGCGCAGCGCCCGCTCGAACAGCCGGATGTCGTGGGCGAGGCCACGGCCGTTGTTCCATGCGATCAGGTTGATCCAGGCCATGGGCTCAGACCCGCTCCGTCGCCGGTGGACGGAGCGCCAGCATGCGCGCGACGTAGACCGCGAAGCCCAGGGTGAGGAAGAAATAGAGCGAATGCGGCATGGGCCGGTAGAAGACGTTGTCGGTCAGGCCGCAAAGCGCGTACATGCATGCGGTGCTGAGGCCCGCGCAGGCGGGCATGGCGATGGCGTCGTCGCGGTCGAAGGCGTGTTGGCCGAAGAAGCCGATGGCGCCGCCGAAGAGGGCGATCAGGAGAAGCAGGCCGGGGATGCCGCCGGTCACCGCCCACTCGAGGTATTCGCTATGCGGATGATCGTAGCGCTCGACGGTGGCGCTGACCTCGCCTTCGGCGATGCGCGCCCGCGCGTAGCCGCCGAACTGGTTGATGCCGACGCCGGTCAGCGGATGCGTCTCGATCGCCATGCTGGCCGTTCGCCACATCTCCAGGCGTTCGCGCACGGCCCCCTGGGTCTCCTGCTCGCCGTACGTCGCGACCTCGTGCTTCACGGCCTCGAGGCGATCGAGCATCTGCCCCTGCAGGGCCATCACGCCGGCGAGCAACGCGCCGACGACGAGGACGAGCACGCCCTGCCGCCAGCGGCCGCTGCGGCGCGACTGGATCAGCACGACGATCGCGAACACCGGCAGGAAGGCGAGCAACGGGCCGCGGCTCTGCGTGAGCACGGCGCCGTACAGGCCCAGCAGCGCCAGCAGGGCGTGGACGACGCGCTCCCAGCGCGGCAGGCCGGCACGCAGGGCCTGCGCGATGGCGATCAGCGAGAGGACCAGCATGAACATGCCGAACTCGATGGCGCCCCACAGACCGTTGTTGACCCCGTAAACGCGATCGATGCCCTCGACGTAGTGCTGTTCGAGGCAGATCACGCCCAGGATGCCGGCGGAGATGCTGATGCCGAGCCGGAGGACGTCGGTACGCAGCGGCGCGGCGAAACACGCCGCGACGACGAGGAACGCGAGCAGGTGCGACATGACGTCGAACTCGCGCCATGGAATGGCGTGGGTGGCGGTATTGACGAGCCAGAAGACGAACGCGGCCGCCGCGGGAACCGTGACCCACGCGGCGCGGCGCCAGGCCCGGCGCGCTTCCGCATCGCGCGCCAGCATCCATAGCCCGAGCAGGAGCAGGGCGGCGGCGGGCACCGATTTGGCCTTGAGGGGCAGGGCGAACGTCAGGGGAGTGACCGCGATCAGCAGCGATACGATCCACATGCGCCACGGGTTGTTTTTGTCGAGCACTCGGCACCTGGCTAAAACGTCGGGACGGCACGGCGGCCGCATCCCATGACGACCGGTGTCGTCGGGGGAGCATGCGAGGGCATGGTACTTTACCGGACGGCCGATGCCGCCCTCGAGCCCCGGTGCGGGCGGGCGGGAATTCAGCTTCGACGTTCCCCCGACCGGCTCCGCGAGATGAAGCTCCTCTTCACCAATTTCCACGATGGCGACGGCGGCGGCCACACCACCTATATCGTCGGGCTCGCGCGCGGCCTCGCCGGCCGGCACGACGTCCACGTGGCCGCGCCCGCCAGCAGCCGGCTGAACCGGGAGGCGCGCGAGATCCCGGGCGTGACGGTGGTCGACCAGCCATTTCCGAACGGCCTGCGCCGCCTGGCGGCCCGGCGCGAGGCGCGCCGGCGGCTGGCGGCCTACCTTCGGCGCGAGCGTTTCGACGTGGTGCACGTCAACGGCTCGGCGGATCACCGGCTCGCGATGTCCGCCCGACGCGGCATCCGCCCCCGGCCACCCATCGTTCTGACCAAGCACAATTCCAAGCCGATGACAGGCATCGGTCACCGCTGGCGCTCGCGCTTCGGCACGGACCAGGTGATCGCGGTGTGCGAGTTCGTGCGCCGCCAGGTGCTGGCGTCGCCGTATGCCCGGTGCCGCGTGGCGACGGTGTTCAACGGTGTCGACATCCATCGCTTCGCGCCGCGTCCGCCCGATCCGGCGGAACGCGACGCGTGGCTGGCGCCGCCGTCCGACGTGCCGCCTCTGCTGATCGGCAGCAACGCGGGCACCGCGCGCTACAAGGGCTGGATGGATCTCGTCGAGGCGCTCGCCGCGCTGGCGCCCGATGAACGCGAACGTTTCCGCGTGGTGCTGGCCGGCGGCATGCCGGGCAGCGACGACCTGGCGAAGGTCGAGGCATTGGGTGTCGCGGGGCAGGTCCGCTTCACGGGCCGGCTGGCCGATGTGCGGCCCATGGTCGCCGCGCTGGACGCGGGATTCGTGCTGTCGTGGGACGTCGAGACGATCTCGTTCGCCTGCCGGGAGATGATGGCGATGGGCAAGCCGGTGCTGGTCAGCGACTACGCGGGTCTGCCGGAGAACATCCGCCCGGGCGAGGACGGTTGGGTGGTGCGTGCCCGCGACCGCGCGGCGATCGCGGCCGCGTTGCGTGCGTTGCTCGCGGCGCGCGGCACGCTTGCCGGCATGGGCGACGCCGCGCGTCGGCATGCGGAAGCGGAGTTCGGCATGGAACGCTTCGTGGACGCCACCGAAGCGGTTTACGCGGCGCTCGTCGCCGACTTTTCCAGCAAGGCGTAATACATCCCGTCGAGGTCGCCGTCGCCGGGCAGGATCTGCCAGCCGATGGCGGCCGGCTGCCCGACCGGCAGGCTGACGGGAACGACCTTGGCGTCGTCGCGTCCGGCGACGAACGTGCCGACCACACCTTCGTTCTCCCGCCGCAGCAGCGAGCAGGTGACGTAGAGGAGTCGCCCGCCGGGGGCGAGCGTGTCCCAGCAGGCCGCGAGGATGCGGCCCTGCTGCGCGACGAGGGCGTCGATGTCCGCGGCACGCCGATGCAGGCGGACGTCCGGCCGCCGGCGGATGACGCCGGTGGCCGAGCAGGGCGCGTCGATCATCATGCGTTCGAACGGGCGGCCGTCCCACCACGCCGAGGTATCGCCGGCATCGGCCACGACCACGCGGGCATCGAGGCCGAGGCGTTCGAGGTTCTGGCGGATGCGCGGCGCGCGTCGCGCCTCGGACTCCACGGCGAGCAAGGCGACATCGGCGCGCTCGATGGCGTGGCAGGCCTTGCCGCCTGGCGCCGCGCACGCGTCGAGCACGTGCTGCCCGTCGGCGAGGTCGAGCAGGTCCGCCGGCACCTGCGCCGCGCCGTCCTGCACCGCGAACAGGCCTTCCGCGAAGCCGGGCAGCCGCGTCACGTCCGTGCTGTGCGGCAGGACGAGGGCGTCGACCAGCCACGCATGCGGTTCGACCGTCTGGCCCGCGCCGCGCAGGGCCTCGGCGACCGCGTCGCGCGTCGCCCGTCGCCGGTTCACCCGCAGCATGAGCGGGGGCTCGATGTTCGCCGCGGCGAGCACGGCCTCGGCGCGGTCGGGCCAGTCGGCCGCGATCGCGTCGGCAAGCCATGCCGGATGCGCGTGACGTGTGGCCGGCGTCGCGTCGAGCGCGGCGAGGTGCGTGTCGCGTTCGCGCTGCCAGCGGCGGAGCACGGCGTTGGCGAGTCCCACGAGGCGCGGGCGACGCAGCTCGCGCACGGCTTCGACGGTGGCGGCCACCGACGCGTAGGCCGGCATTTCGAGCACCTCGAGCTGCACGAGCGCGGTCACCAGCAACGCGTGGATCACCGGTTCGTTACGCCGGATGGGCTTGTCGAGAAGGCGGTCCAGCGCGGCGTCGAAGCGCGGCCACCAGCGCGCGCCCTCGTTGAGCAGGGCGGTGAGCAGGGCGCGGTCGCGGGAGTCCGGCAGGCGCGACAGGGCGCGATCGGCGACCTCGCGCAGCGAATGCCCGGACAGCGCGATGTCCGCCAGCGCTTCGGCGGCCAGGGCGCGTACCGAGATCGCGCGACTCACGACGCGGCCTGCTTCAGCTCCGGGCGGGCGTTGAGGTAATCGGCGATGCCGATGCGCCGTCCGCCGGCGCGCTGCACGGCCAGCAGGCGCAGCGCCCCTTCGGCGCACGCGACATCGATGCCCTCGCGGGAGGCGGCGACGATGCGGCCCGGCTCGGTACCCGCGACGCCTTCGACGGCGCGCGCGGCCCAGATGCGCAGGCGCTCGCCACCGACCTCGGCCTCGGCGACGGGCCAGGGATCGAACGCGCGGACCTTGCGCTCCAGCGCGATGGCCGCTTCGCCGAAGTCGAGCTTCGCTTCCGCCTTGTCGAGCTTGTGCGCGTACATCACGCCGTCTTCGGACTGCGCACGGGCGGCGAGCGTCTCGCCGGCGAGCGTGCGGCGCAGCCCTTCGGCGAGCGCGTCGGCGCCGAGCGCCGAAAGGCGGTCGTGCAGGCTGCCACCCGTCTCGTCCGCCGCGATCGGGGTGCGGCGCTCGATCAGCACCGGGCCGGTATCGAGGCCGGCCTCCATCTGCATCAGATCGACACCGGATTCGCTGTCGCCGGCCAGGATCGCGCGCTGGATCGGCGCGGCGCCACGCCAGCGCGGCAGCAGCGAGGCATGCACGTTCCAGCAGCCGAGCGTCGGAATCGCCAGCACCTTGCGCGGAAGAATGAGGCCGTAGGCGACGACGACCATCAGGTCGGGCGCGTAGGCGGCGAGCCGCTCGCGGTCGCTTTCGGCCTTGAACGATTCGGGCTGCTCGACGGGAATGCCTGCGGCCAGCGCGGCTTCCTTCACCGGGCTCGCGGCCAGCTTGCGGCCGCGGCCCGCGGGGCGGTCGGGCTGCGTGTAGACGGCGACCACCTCGGCGCCGGAGGCGCGGCAGGCGGCGAGACAGGGCACGGCGAAATCAGGGGTGCCGGCGAACACCACGCGCAAGGGACGGACCGCCATGGGTCAGGCGCTGGCCTTGCGCTGTTTCTCCATCCGCTTGAGCAGCATGCCGCGCTTGAGCGGCGACAGGTAGTCGACGAACACCTTGCCGGCGAGATGGTCCATCTCGTGCTGGATGCAGACGGCGAGCGGGCCTTCGGCCTCGACCACGATCTCGTTGCCCTCGACGTCCCGGGCGCGGACCTTCACGTGCAGCGCGCGGGTCACGTCGGCGTAGATACCGGGGAAGGACAGGCAGCCTTCCTGATAGACCTGCTGGCCGTCCTTCTCGAGGATCTCGGGGTTGATCAGCACCATCGGCTCGTTGCGGTCGTCGCTCATGTCGGCGACGAGCACGCGCTTGTGCACGTTCACCTGGGTGGCGGCGAGACCGACGCCGTTGGCGGCATACATGGTCTCGTACATGTCGGCCACGAACTGCTTGAGCTCGGCGTCGAACTCGGTGACGGGCGCGGCGACGGTGCGCAGGCGCGGATCGGGAAACTCGAGGATGGTGAGGGTGGACACGGTGTCACCTTGAACTGTTCACGGGCCGGTGCGGCGCCTTGTCCGCGGATTTGCGGGCAAATCGGCGAAATCCAAGCAGCGGCGACGATAGGATGGCCTCCTATTCTACGCGCGTGCCGGGGGCCGGGCGAGCGCGGGTCACGTATTGTGCCCATTAACGATTCGGTTACACTCGCGACAGCACCGGGGGAAAGGGGAAAACCCGCCATGATCAAGAAGTTCGCCATGCTGCTTGGCGGCATGTTTTTCACCGTGGCCGTCTATGCCGCGGCGTCGCAGATCCGTCCCGACCACCCGGATACGTACACCGTCCGGAAAGGCGACACGCTGTGGGACATCTCGGCGCGTTTCCTCCGCAAGCCCTGGCTCTGGCCCGAGATCTGGCAGGCGAACCCCCAGGTCCGCAATCCCCACCTGATCTACCCCGGCGACGTGCTCAACCTGTCCATGACGGGCGGCGGCCCGCGCATCGGCCTGCAGCCGCGCATCCGCGAAGGCGGCGACGCCGTGACCGCGATCCCGCTGAGCGAGCTGCGCATGTTCCTCAAGGAAATGCGCGTCATGAACGCGGACGACGTCGAGCAGGCGCCGTACCTGGTCGGTTTCGAGGAAGCCCACCTGCGCGCCACCCCGGGCAACAAGCTCTACGCCCGCGACCTCGATTCGGCCCAGCCGGGCCAGCGCTGGGCGATCGTCCGCCCGACCCATCGCTTCCGCGATCACGGCGGCTCGTCCGGCGGCTTGGACGCGCTGAACAACCCGTCGCACGGCTCGTTCGTCGCCGACGAACTCGACAGCGACGTGTCCATGGCGCCGAGCCCCTGGCGCGAAGACTCGCGCCACGACACGCACGTCGGCAAGGGCGCGGACCGCGGCGTCGAGGTGTCCGTGATCGGCACGGCCGAAGTGATCGCCACCAACGGCGACGTCGCCAGCCTCGTGCTGGTCGATTCCACGCTGGAAGTGCGCAAGGGCGATCGCCTGATGCAGGTCGACGACGCGCCATACGATCCGTATTTCTATCCGCATGCGCCGAAGTCGATGCCCGCCGATCCGCGCGTGCTCGGCTTTGCCGACGCCCAGTACGGCGTCGGCAGCCGCCAGGTCATTTCGATCTCCGCGGGCACCGCCGACGGCGTCGACAACGGCACGACCTTCACGGTGATGAGCCAGGGCGAGACCATCAGCGACGAGGTTTCCGGCAACTACAATCGCCGCGGTACCTCGCCGGACGTGAAGCTTCCCGACGAATACGGCGGCCACATCATGGTCTTCCGCACCTTCGACCACGTCAGCTACGCACTTGTGATGGACGCGCTGCGCCCCCTGAAGAAGGGCGACAAGCTGGTGCTCCCCGAGTAAACCGAGGCTTCCGCAGGAGCGGCCCTGGCCGCGACGGGTGCTCGTGCCAGTCATCCCCGTCGCGCGCCGGCGGGCTTCCCACCGTGGTCCCTCAAGGCCCTGGAGGAAATGTCCCTACGCCGATCGACGACGGCCCCGGACATGATCTTCCCCCGCGCGCCCTAAACTGCGCGGATGACCGATTCCGATGCCCGAGACTGGCTGATCCTCCTGCGCATGCCCGGCCTGGGCGCCCGCCGCATCCGCGAGGGGCTGGTGGCCCGGGGCGGGGCAAGGGAGCTTCTCCGTTGGCTGACGCGCCATCCCGAGGTCCTCTCGTCCGAGGGCCGAGCCTGGCTCGAGCAGCCCGACGAAGCGGCGCTCGAGCACGATCTCGCCCGGCTGGCGGGTGACGACCAGCGCCTTCTGCGCTGCACGGAAGAGGATTTCCCGCCGCAGCTGGAAGCGATCCCGGACCCGCCCGCCGCCCTGTTCGTGAAGGGCGACGCCGCGCTCCTGCTCCGGCCGCAGGTGGCCATCGTCGGCGCGCGCCGGGCACTGGAGCCGGGCCTCGCCAATGCCCGGCGCTTCGCCGCCGAACTCGCCGCCGCTGGCCTGCTCGTCACCAGCGGCCTGGCCGATGGCGTGGACGGCGCGGCTCACGAAGCCGCCCTGGCGGCGGGCGAGCCTACCGTGGCCGTCATCGGCACCGGCCCGGACCGGGTGTACCCGCGCAAGCACCACGCGCTGGCGCGGCGCATCGCGGAGCAGGGCGCCATCGTGAGCGAGTACCCGCCGGGCACCCCTGCCCTGGCGCACCACTTCCCGAACCGGAACCGCATCATCGCGGGCCTCAGTCTCGGCGTCGTGGTGATCGAGGCCGGGCTGCGCTCCGGGTCGCTGATCACGGCGCGCGTGGCGGGGGAGCAGGGGCGCGAGGTCTTCGCGCTGCCGGGGTCCATCCACAATCCGCTGGCCGACGGCTGCCATTCCCTGATCGCGGACGGCGCGCGGCTCGTCCAGCGCGCCGACGAGGTGCTCGCCGCCCTGGCTCCCGCGGCCAGGGAACTGGGGGCGGAGCTGCGGGCCCGGCTGGAGCGCGGCGAGCCCGCCACGGGGGCGCCCCGGCGCAAGACGGCCCCGTTCGACTGGCGCCAGGATGAGGAATATCGCCGCCTGCTGGACGTCATGGGGTACGATCCCGCCTCCCTCGACGCCCTGGTGGACGCGACGGGCCTCTCCCCGGGGGCGCTGTCGTCGATGCTGCTGATTCTGGAACTGGAAGGCGAAACCGCCACCCTCCCGGGAAACCAGTACCAGCGCGTGGTTTGACCGCTGGCGGCTTGACAGTCGTCGGCGCGATGTGTTCCCACTAAATATATACATGAGCTGGGGTCCACTCGCCCCGCGACCCTCGGAATCGGTAACGAATGGCAAAGAACCTCCTCATCGTCGAATCGCCGGCGAAAGCCAAGACGATCAACAAGTACCTGGGAGCCGACTTCCAGGTGTTGGCGTCGTATGGCCACGTCCGCGATCTCCGGCCGAAAGAGGGCGCCGTCGATCCCGAGCACGGTTTCGCCATGGCCTACGAGGTCATCGACCGCAACGAGAAACACGTGGACGCCATCGCCAAGGCGGCGCGGGCGGCCAGCAGCATCTACCTCGCGACCGACTTGGATCGCGAAGGCGAGGCGATCTCCTGGCACATCAGCGAGATCCTCAAGGAGCGCGGCCTGCTCGAAGGCAAGGACGTCCAGCGCGTGGTCTTCAGCGAGATCACGCCGAAGGCCATCAAGGAGGCCGTCGCCAACCCGCGCAAGCTTTCGCACGACCTCGTCGACGCCCAGCAGGCGCGTCGCGCGCTGGACTACCTGGTCGGTTTCAACCTCTCGCCCGTGCTGTGGCGCAAGGTGCAGCGCGGCCTGTCCGCCGGCCGCGTGCAGTCGCCGGCGCTGCGCATGATCGTCGAGCGCGAGCTCGAGATCGAAGCCTTCAAGGCGCGCGAGTACTGGACGATCCAGGCCGGCCTCGCCCACAAGGACGGCGCGTTCGACGCCCGCCTGGTCAAGCTGCACGGCAAGAAGTTCGAACAGTTCGACCTCACCAACGAGCAGGACGCCATGGCGGCGCGCGCCTCGCTCGAAAAGGCGGCCGCGGGCCGCTTCACGGTGGGCGAAGTCACGAGCCGCGAGCGCAAGCGTCGCCCCGCGCCGCCGTTCACCACCTCGACGCTGCAGCAGGAGGCCGCGCGCAAGCTGGGCTTTTCCACCAGCCGCACGATGCGCGTGGCGCAGGGCCTCTATGAAGGCGTGGCGCTCGGTGCCGAGGGTAACGTCGGCCTGATCACCTACATGCGTACCGATTCGGTGGCGCTTTCCGACGACGCCGTGGCCGAACTGCGCGACCTGATCGGGCGCGAATACGGCAAGGGCGCGCTGCCCGATGCCGTGCAGGTCTACAAGTCGAAGTCGAAGAACGCGCAGGAAGCCCACGAAGCCGTGCGCCCGACCTCGGCGATGCGTATTCCGCGCAGCGTGGCCTCGTACCTCAACGACGACCAGCGCAAGCTCTACGAACTGATCTGGAAGCGCACCGTCGCGTGCCAGATGATCCACGCCACCATGAACACGGTGTCGGTGGAATTCCCGGTCGGCGACTCGGCGTTCCGCTCGACGGGCACCACCGTCATCGATCCGGGCTTCCTCGCCGTGTACGAGGAAGGCCGCGACCAGAAGACCGACGATGACGACGACCAGCGCCGCCTGCCGCTGCTGAAGCAGGGCGACGTCGTGCCGGTGTCGCAGATCGCCGCCGACCAGCACTTCACCGAGCCGCCGCCGCGTTATTCGGAAGCGAGCCTCGTCAAGGCGCTCGAGGAATACGGCATCGGCCGTCCGTCGACCTACGCCAGCATCATCCAGGTGCTGCTCAGCCGCGAATACGTCCTGCTCGACAGCCGTCGCTTCAAGCCGACCGATGTCGGCCGCGCGGTCAGCCAGTTCCTCTCCGGTCACTTCACGCAGTACGTCGATTACGACTTCACGGCGCGCCTCGAAGACGAGCTCGACGCGGTGAGCCGTGGCGAGGAGGCGTGGGTGCCGCTGCTGGAGCGCTTCTGGCTTCCGTTCAAGACGCTGGTCGACGACAAGACCGAAACCGTCGACCGCAACGAGGCCACCGGCGCGCGCGAACTCGGTACCGATCCGAAGAGCGGCAAGCCTGTCTCGGTTCGTCTCGGCCGCTACGGCGCCTACGCGCAGATCGGCAGCAAGGACGACGAGGACAAGCCCACCTACGCCAGCCTGCGTCCCGGCCAGAGCATGCACACGATCACGCTCGACGAGGCGATGGAGCTCTTCAAGCTGCCGCGAACGCTGGGGCAGTCGGAAGCCGGCGAAGACGTCACGGTCGGTATCGGCCGCTTCGGCCCGTTCGTGAAGCAGGGCAGCACCTACGCGTCGCTGAAGCCCGAGGACGATCCGTACGTGATCGAGCTTCCGCGTGCGCTGCAGCTCGTGCAGGAAAAACTCGAAGCGATCGCCAACCGGACGATCCTCGACTTCGGCAACGGCACGCAGGTGCTCAATGGCCGCTACGGTCCGTACATCACCGACGGCGAGAAGAACGCGCGCATCCCGAAGGACCGCGATCCGAAGACGCTCACCGAAGCGGAGTGCGCCGAGTTGCTCGCGGCCGCGCCGGTGAAGAAGCCGCGCGGCGGTCGTGCCGCGAAGAAGACCGCGACCAAGAAGGCCGCCGCGAAGAAGACGGCGACGACGAAGGTCGCGGCGAAGAAGGCGCCCGCGAAGAAGGCCGCGGCGAAAAAGGCCACGAAGAAGACCGCGACGAAGAAGGCCGCCGCGAAGAAGACGACGGCCAAGACCACGGCCGTGAAGAAGGCCGCGGCGAAGAAGACCGCGAGCAAGACGGCGTCGTCCGCGGCCGAGTGACATGCGGCGCTTCGACCTTTCGTCCGTCGGTGAGGCCGCCGCGCTCCTGCGCGAGGGCGGCGTCCTGGCCTATCCCACGGAGGCCGTGTTCGGTCTCGGTTGCGATCCCCACGATCGCGAGGCGTTCGAGCGCCTGTTCGCGCTGAAGGGTCGCCCAGCGACGCAGGGCGTCCTGCTGATCGCGTCGGACTTCGCCCAGGTCGAGCGCTACATCGATCGCGCGCAGGTGCCCGACGCCGTGCTGGCGCAGGTGCTCGCCTCGTGGCCCGGCCCGAACACCTGGATCTTCCCGCGCAGCGCCGAGGTCCCCGACTGGGTGGCCGGCGCCCATGCGGGCATCGCGCTGCGGGTGACGGCGCACGAGCCGGCCGCCGCCCTCTGCCGCGCCTTCGGCGCGCCACTGGTCTCCACCAGCGCGAACCCGCATGGCGAGCCGCCGGCGCGCGACGTCGCCACGCTCGAACGCTACTTTGGCGAGCGGCTCGACGCCGCGCTGGACGCCCCCCTCGGTGGCCTGGATAGGCCGACGGTCATCCGCGACGCCCTGAGCGGCGCTATGATCCGCGCCTGATCCGGGGGGAAGAGCCGTTGGCCACGAACGTTCATGAAATGACCGGGCGCCTGCATGGGACGCCCCTGCCGCTGCTCGTCGGGTCGCTGTCCCGCCCGGTGGCGTGGCGCGACGGCAAGGCGGTGAGTGCGGGCGTGTTCCTGGCGCACGTGCGCCGCGTCGCCGCGATGCTGCCCGACGCCGACAGCGCGGTGAACCTGTGCGAGGACCGCTACGCGTTCCTCGTCGCCTTCGCGGCGCTGCTCGTGCGCGGCCAGACGAACCTGCTTCCGCCGTCGCGCGCGCCGCACGCCGTGGACGAGGCGATGGCCGGGCATCCCGGCTCGTACGCGATCGGTGAGCTCGATCTGTCGCCCGCGCCCTCGGGCTACGTGCGCATGCCGGCGCTGGCCGCGGATGAGACGCCCGAATCCATCGTGCCGATGATTCCGGCCGACGCCGTCGTCGCGATCGGATACACCTCCGGCTCGACGGGCCGGCCGAAGCCCAACGTGAAGACCTGGGGCAGCTTCGTCGCCAGCAACGCGGGCAACGCCGCCATGCTCGAGAGGGTCATCGGCGCGTCGTTCGATGTCGTCGCCACCGTGCCGCCGCAGCACATGTACGGCATGGAGATGTCCGTGCTGATGCCGCTGCTGTCGGAAGTGAGCGTGCACGCGGGGCGACCGTTCTTCCCCGCGGATGTCGCGACGGCGCTGGCCAGCATGCCCGAGCCGCGCGTGCTCGTGACGACGCCCGTGCACCTGCGCGCGCTCGTCGAATCCGGTGTCGCGTTGCCGACGCTGGCGGCGTTCGTCTCGGCGACGGCGCCCATGCCCGTCGATCTCGCGACCACCGCCGAGCGGCGCTTCGGCGCGCCGCTGTACGAAGTCTTCGGCTCGACGGAAACCTGCGTGTTCGCGAGCCGCCGTACGTCGACCGACGACGACTGGACGCTGTACGGGAACACGTCGCTGCATCCGCAGCCGGACGGCACCCTCGTGCATGCGCCGCAGCTGGAAGCGCCCATCGCGCTCGCCGACATCGTCTCGCTGCATGACGAGGGGCGCCGCTTCCGCCTGTGCGGACGCAACACCGACCTGCTGGAAATCGCCGGCAAGCGCGCCTCGCTCGGCGATCTCAACCGTCGCCTGCTGTCGATCGACGGAGTGCGCGACGGCGTGCTGTTCCAGCTCGACGAGGCCGATGCCTCCGGCGTCCGTCGTATCGCGGCGCTGGTCGTCGCGCCCGGCATGACCGAGCAGGCAGTGCTCGCGGCGCTGCGCCATGCGATGGATCCGGTGTTCCTGCCGCGTCCATTGCGAATCGTCGCATCGCTGCCCCGCAACGAAACCGGCAAGCTGCCGCGCGAGCACCTGCTGCAGGCGCTGCGCGGCACGGACACGCCCGCCCCGTAACGGGGCGCTCGCGCGTCAGCGGTCGCCGAGCGCGCCCATCGCTTCGAGGATTTCCCGCCCGATGGCGACGCGCTTGCCCGCGTCGTCGGCGGTCACCACGTCCATGTTCAGCGCGAAGAACCAGCGCTTGCCGCCGTGTTCCACCCAGCCCACATACCAGCCGATGCCCGCCTCCTCCGCGGTGCCGTCGAGGCGCGCGTCGAGCTGCGGTCCCCAGCCGGTCTTGGCGTGCAGCACGTAACCCGGCGCGGCTTCGTAGATCGTGATGCGACGGACGATCTCCTGCGCGCGCTCCGAGAACGGCAGCGTGCCGTCCGCCAGGCGGCGCAGGAACGCGACCTGTTGCTCGGCCGAGATCCGCAGCTTGCCGGACAGCCAGAACTGGTCGATGCCGCCGCCGATGTCGCGATTGCCGTAACCGACCTTGTCGATCCACGACTGCATGCGCGCCTGCCCGGCGCGGCGGGCCACCTCCTGGTAGAACCAGACGGTGGAGTAGCGCATGCCGCTGGCGAGGCTGTTCGGCCGGTTCCATTCCTTGTTCGGCTTGCCGGCCATCGTTCGGACCTTGCCGTCCCACGGAATCGTCTCGAACTCGTCCGACACGGCCCCCGTCTCGATGGCGACGAGCGCGTTGAAGACCTTGAACGTGGAGGCGGGAAGGTAAGGGTGGCGGGCGCGCATGGCGTCGTAGACGTGCATGCTGTCGGCGCCCTCGTCGTAGACGAGCATGGTGCCGCGGACGCCGGCGTCCGCGAACGTCTTGCCCCATTCCGGATGCTCCTTCCACGCGGCGGCATGGCTCGTGGCGGAGGCCACGAGGGCGAACAGGGCGGCGAGTAACGTGGGAAGGCGGGCCATGCGGTCGATCTCCTGGGGTCGGGAGCCCGAGCTTCGGCCGGTTACGAGGGGCGGCGGAGGCGGCGATCTGGCCTTTCGCGGGCAGTCGGGGCGAGGTGCCGGGTAGAATGGGCGGTCCTTGGTCCGGAGAATCCCATGAAAGTCCTCGTCATCGGCAGCGGCGGTCGCGAACACGCGCTGGCCTGGAAGCTCGCGCAGTCCCCGCGCGTGGACGAGGTCGTCGTGGCGCCGGGCAACGCCGGCACGGCGCGGGAGCCGAAACTTCGCAACGCGCCGGTCGCCGTCACCGATATCGACGGCCTGGTCGCCCTGGCGAACGCCGAGGGTGTGAGCCTGACCGTCGTCGGCCCCGAGGTCCCGCTGGTGGCGGGCGTCGTGGATCGTTTCGCGCGCGAAGGCCTCCGCTGCTTCGGCCCCACCGCGGCCGCCGCGCAGCTCGAAGGGAGCAAGGCGTTCGCGAAGGATTTCCTCGCGCGCCACGGCATCCCCACCGCGCACTACGCCGTGTTCACCGAGCTGGCACCGGCGCTCGCGCACGTTCGCGAGAAGGGCGCGCCGATCGTCATCAAGGCCGACGGCCTCGCGGCGGGCAAGGGCGTCGTCGTGGCGATGACGCTCGGCGAGGCCGAGGCGGCGCTGGAAGACATGCTGGGCCAGCAGGCGTTCGGCGACGCGTCCTCGCGTGTCGTGATCGAGGAGTTCCTCGACGGCGAGGAGGCGAGCTTCATCGTGATCGCCGATGGCACGCGCGCGTTGCCCATGGCGACGAGCCAGGACCACAAGCGCCGCGACGATGGCGACAAGGGTCCGAACACGGGCGGCATGGGCGCTTACTCGCCGGCGCCGGTCGTGACCGACGAAGTCTCGGCGCGCGTGATGCGCGAGATCATCGAGCCCACGCTCGCCGGCATGATCGCCGATGGTGCGCCGTTCACCGGGTTCCTCTATGCGGGCCTCATGATCGACCGCTCGGGCGCACCGAAGGTCATCGAATTCAACGTGCGCTTCGGCGATCCCGAAACGCAGCCGATCATGCTGCGCCTGCGCTCGGACCTCGTCGAACTGGTCGAAGCGGCGCTCGACGGTGACATCGGCCGCGTCGAGGCCGAATGGGATCCGCGTCCGTCGCTCGGCATCGTGCTCGCGGCCGGCGGCTATCCCGGCAAGGTGCGTGGCGGCGATCCCATCGAGGGCGCGGATGCGGCGTTTGGTGACGACGTGAAGGTTTTCCACGCCGGCACCGCGATCGGAGCGAACGGCGCGCCGGTCAGCGCCGGCGGTCGCGTGCTGACCGTGTGCGCCCTCGGTGCCGATCTGGCGGAAGCGCGGACGAAAGCCTATGCGGCCATCGCCGGTATCGGGCTCGAAGGGTCGTTCTACCGCCACGACATCGCGCATCGGGCGCTCGACCGGCGCTGACGATCGCAGGCGGCCGTCGCGCCGGCCCACCGTGACATGGGCTCCATTACACTTCCGTCGACTTCATCGACGGAACGGCCCATGTCCCAGTTTTCCCTGCTGACCAAGCGGCGTTTCGCCCCGTTTTTCTGGACGCAGGCGCTCGGGGCGTTCAACGACAACGCGTTCCGCAACGCGATGGTCATGCTCGTGGCGTTCCAGATGGCGCTGCCGGACACGCAGGTATCGCTCTACACCAACCTCGCGCCGGCCCTGTTCATCCTTCCGTACTTCCTGTTCTCGGCCACCGCGGGACAGCTCGCCGAGAAGTTCGAGAAGACGCGGATCATCCGTTACGTGAAGCTCTTCGAGATCGCCGCCATGTCGATCGCGGCGATCGGATTCTTCACGCACCACGTGTCGCTGCTGCTCGTCGTGCTGTTCCTGATGGGCGTGCATTCCACGGTGTTCGGGCCGATCAAGTATTCGATCCTCCCGCAGGCGCTGGAGCGCAGTGAGCTCGTTGGCGGCAACGCGCTCGTCGAAACCGGCACGCAGCTGGCGATGCTCATCGGCATGATCGTCGGCAACTCGCTGATGCTGATCGCGGGGTACGGCACGCTGGCCGCGTCGCTGACGACCATCGCGGTCGCCTGCGCGGGCTATCTGGTCTGCCGCGCGATTCCGTCCGCGCCCGCCACGGCTCCCGACCTGCGGTTCAACTGGAATCCGCTGAGCGAGACGTGGCGCGTGCTGAAGATCACGCACGAGGACCGCGCGGTGTTCAACGCGGTGCTCGGCATCTCGTGGTTCTGGTTCTTCGGCACCGTGATGATCGCGCAGCTGCCGAATTACACACGGCACACGCTGGGTGGCGACGGATCGGTCAACACGCTCGTGCTGACGCTGTTCTCGCTCGGCACCGGCATCGGCTCGCTGTTGTGCGAGAAGCTGTCGGGCAAGCGCGTCGAGATCGGGCTCGTGCCCATGGGCGCGTTCGGCCTGACGGTGTTCGCGGTCGATCTCTTCTTCGCGCGTCTTGGCGTCGCGGCGGGCGCGGGTCTCGGCTGGACGGCGTTCGCCGCCGCGCCGGGCGCGTGGCGCGTGATGCTCGACCTGACGATGATCGGCGCGTTCGCGGGCTTCTACGTGGTGCCGCTGTTCGCGTTCGTGCAGAGCCGCGCACCGCGGGAGCGGCTCTCGCGCATCATCGCCGGCAACAACATCGTCAACGCGCTGCTGATCTGCCTCGCATCGGGCTTCGGCATCGGCCTTACGGCGATGGGTATCGACGTGCCGACGATCTTCCTGATCACCGGCATCGTGAACGTCGCGGTCGCGGTGTACATCTTCACGCTCGTGCCCGAATTCCTGATGCGCTTCATCACCTGGGTGCTGGTCAACACGCTTTACCGCGTGCGCGTGGACGGGCTGCGCAACGTTCCCGATGAAGGCGCGGCGCTCGTGGTGTGCAACCACGTGAGTTTCATGGATCCGCTGATCCTGATGGCGAGCGTGCGTCGCCCGATGCGCTTCGTCATGTATTACAAGATCTACGAACTTCCGCTGCTGCGCTTCGTCTTCCGCACGGCGAAGGCGATCCCGATCGCGGGGCGCAACGAGGATCCCGCCTTGATGGAGCGCGCGTTCGAACTCGTGGACGAGGCGCTGGCCAACGGTGAAGTGGTGTGCATCTTTCCGGAAGGCGGCATCACGCGCGACGGCAGCATCCAGAACTTCCGCCCCGGCGTGGACCGTATCCTCGCGCGCCGCCCGGTGCCCGTCGTGCCGCTGGCGCTGCGCGGGATGTGGGGCAGCATCTTCAGCCGCCGCGACAGCGCGCTTCGCCGCGCGCGCCTGCCACGCCGCTTCTGGTCGCGGATCGAGCTGGTGGGAGGAACACCGGTGCCGGCAGGCGAGGCGAGCGCGGCATCGCTGGAAGCGCGCGTGTCGCAGCTACGCGGCGAAAGCGCCTAGTGGGAGCGGACCCGGCCGCGACAGCTTTTCGCCGCGGTTCTGGTCACGCGCCAGCTCGCAGGGTGGGGCGAAAAGCTGTCGCGGCCAGGTCCGCTCCCACAGTGCGGCTTCTGGTTTCAGGTTTTAAGGTTTTCAGGCGAACCAGGCGGCCAGGACGATCACGGCGACGACGGCCAGCCAGACGACCAGCACGCGGCGGATGACGCGGCGGGCGTCTTCCAGTTCGGCGATCGGGTCGCTGACGTCCTGCACGTAGCCGTCGCCGGCCTCGACATCTGCGTCGACGCCCGCGCGCGCCACCGCGCCGAGGAAGTCGGGTTCCAGTCGCGTGCGTGGGCTGCCGGAGGTGCGGTGCCAGGTCTTCCAGGCGCCCATCACGGCGTCGAAGTCGGAGACCAGCGCCATCGCGAACACCATCAGGTGCGCGGGAATCCAGTCGAGCGCGTCGGCCACGCGGCGTGCGGCGGCACGCGTCGCGCTGTCCAGCGCGAGCGCGGCGTCGCGGCCGAGCACCTGCGCGAGCCGGTAGCCCAGCGCGCCGGCGGGACCGAGCAGGAAGAACCACAGCAGCACGCCGAAACGGCGACGCAGCGCGCCGTAGAACGCCGCTTCCACCAGCACGGGCGCGAACCAGCCGAGCGGCGCGTCGTCGTGGCGCAGTGCCGCGACCGCTTCGTCGCGACGCAGCGTGTCGGGTGCGCGCAGGATCGCGTCGATGTCGTTCTCGATCTCGCGGGGACCGAGGGCGTAGACGAGCACCAGCACCGCGAAGGCGAGCCAGGCGAGGTCGAAGAAGGGCAGGGACTGCAGGACGCCGCCGATGATCGCGCATGCGACGACCGGCACGAGCAGGACGATCGCGACACGTCCCGCGCCCGAAGTATCGCCGAGCCGGTTCACGAGTCCACGGAACCAGCGGTCGTCGCGCCAGCGCGACAGCTGCGGCACGCTCCAGGCGACGACGAGGGCGATCAGGACGGCGAGAAGGCGTAGGGCCATGGGCGAGGACTATCCGCGGTTCGTTGGCCCGATTGTAGGCGATGCACGAGATGTAGGAGCGCACCTGGGCGCGATTAGCTCTTCGCCCCAGTCTGAACCTTGCGCGCCGACAAGCCCCCTAAACGAGCGACCCGAGATCCACCCCACGCAACGCCAACCAATGCTCGATGAGCCGGTAGGACACCGACAGCGGCGGCGGCACGGCCAGCGTGCCGGCCTGCATGCCCTGGACGATGTCGTCGACCGTGAACCAGCGCGCGTCCTCGAGCTCCTCGTCGCGCAGGCGGATGTCGCGCGACTTCGCCGTGGCCGTGAAACCCACCATCAGCGACGCGGGCAGCGGCCAGGGCTGCGAGGAGTGGTAGGTGGCGTGCAGTACCTCCACGCCCGATTCCTCGCGCACCTCGCGGCGCACGGCGTCTTCCAGCGATTCGCCCGGTTCGATGAATCCGGCGAGGGTGGAATAGCGCCCGGTGGGCCAGCCGTGCTGGCGTCCGAGCAGGCAGGCATCGCCGTGCTCGACGATCACGATGATCGCGGCGTCGGTACGCGGGAAATGCATGTGCGGGCCGTCGGGATTCGTGCATTGCACGCGATGCCCGGAGGCGACGACCAGCGTGGGGGCGCCGCACTGACTGCAGAACCGGGTCTGCCGCTGCCAGTGCGTGATGCCCTTGGCGTAGGCGAAGAGGCCGGCTTCGAAGGCGGGCAGGATCAGTCCGGCCTCGCGCAGCGACATGCGCCGCGCGCCGCACAGGGAGATGTACAGCGAGGCCTGGGCCTCGTCGACCACCAGCGTGAACCACGCGTTGCCGTTCGCGAGGCCGAGGAACGTCGCGGGGATGTCGCCGAAGCGCTCCGAGCGCATCGTCGGCGACATCCATTGCGGCTGCTCGGCATCGGCCATCACGAAGGCGTTGCCTTCGCTGTCCAGGACGAGGAAGCGGGTGTCGCCGGCGGCCTCGAGCTCCTCGATCCACAGGCGATCCTCGCGGCGCTCGGACATCCGGTCGATGTCGATGCCGGCGAAGACGTTCTCCCGCGCGCGCGTCGCCGCGGCCTTGTCGCGTTCCTGGCCGATGCTCACGCCGTGGCGCCGGTCATGCGCTGAACGACGAACCGCAGCCGCAGGTGGTCTTCGCGTTGGGGTTGCGAATGACGAACTGCGAACCGCTGAACGATTCGGCGTAGTCGATTTCCGCACCCGTCAGGTACTGCAGCGACAGCGGATCCACGACGAGCGTCACGCCCTCGCGCGATACCGCCAGATCGTCTTCGGCCTGTTCTTCGTCGAAGGTGAAGCCGTACTGGAAGCCCGAGCAGCCACCGCCGCTGATGTACACGCGCAGCTTGAGGCCGGGGTTGCCCTCTTCCTCGATCAGCTCGTGCACCTTGCGGGCGGCGGCCTCCGTGAAGATGAGCGGCGCCACGCCGGACCGGTAATCCGGCGCCTGTGTCGGAGCCATGGGGAATGGGTTGTTCATGCCGACCATAATGGCGCCGATCGCGGTCAGGTCAAGCCTCGGTAAGCGCCGGAGCCGCCGCGATGGCGGCCTGGGCCAGCTGGCGTACCGTCTGCGGGGCGCGGTGGACCATCTTCCCGTTCACCTGCGCGCCGGCGGCCATTTCGAGCACCTGGTAGCACACGTCGCCGTCGATCCGCGCGAGCGGCGCGAGCTCCAGCCGCTCGGACACGTCGATGTCGCCCGTGACGCCGCCATTGATCACGGCATGGGGGACCTCGATGCGGCCGATCACCCGCCCGGTCTCACTGATCGTGAGCACGCCGTCGCTGCCCGCGTCGGCGTGGATCGAGCCCTCGACGATGCCGTCGAGGTGCAGGGCGCCGCTGAACAGGATGTCGCCGCGCAGCGTGACGCCACGGGCGATCAGGCTGGCGGCGGCGCTGCCGACGGCCGGTCCCTGGTTCTTCCGGTTATTGCTGAACATTCGTGGCCTCGTCGTTGCGCTGCGTGTCGCCCCAGGACAGGGTGCCGGTGACCGCCGGGTCGCCGGTCACGTCGGCGGTCAGCCGCAGCCGGGTGGGGCGAAACCCCGCCGGCAGGGTGAAGCTGCCCTGGATCTGCTGAAAATACTTGAAGGAGAACGGGAGCCCGTCGGAGGAATCGCCCTGGCCCAGCGCCGCGCCCTCGAGCGTCGTCACCGCGTTGCCCTGGATGCCTTCGACCGCGATCCGGAGCGTGCCCTTCACCACCTCGCCGCGGCGGGCGTTCTGGGTCAGCGTGACCACCACGTTCCAGGCGTTGGCCGCGCCGTTGACGGGGCTGGTGCGGGCCCCCTGGATCTTCAGGCCGTCGCGCTGCGCGCCGCCGCCCACCAGGCGCGAATAGAACGCGAGATCGGTGCGCAGGCCGCTGATCTCCTCGTCGCGCTCGGCCAGGTTCCGCTTGAGTTCTTTCGCGGCGACGTCGGCCACCTGCGCGGAGCGCTGCAGGTTCGCGACCTGCTGGCGCAGGTCCTCGTTGTCGGTCTGCACCTGCCTGACGGAGACGCGCACGCCGCCCGGCGAAGGAACGCGCGAGGCGGCCAGCCACACGCCCGCGCCCACCAGCAGCAGGCTCAGGAGCCAGGCGGCGGCGATGACGAGCCGGCGGCGCCGCTCGTGGGCGGCGTCGTCGAGCGAGCGCACGACGAACCGTGGCGGATGGCGTGGAGCCATGCGGAATTCCGTGGTGAAAGCGTGAAGGCGGCGATGGTATAGCCCCCGCGCTCCGGAATGGTCAAGGAACCGGTCGCCACAACGAAGAAGGCCGCCTCGCGGCGGCCTTCTTCGGATCAGGACTTGTCGAGCGATCCGACCTTGCTGAGCATGTAGCGCTCGGGCCCGATGTCGGAGATCAGGCTGAACTGGGTTTCCAGCCAGTCGATGTGCTCTTCCTCCTGGCCGAGGATGAACTTGAAGAGATCGCGGCTCACGAAGTCGTGGATGCCTTCGCTGTAGGCGATCGCCTCGCGCAGGTCCTTCGTGGCGATCATCTCGAGGTCGAGGTCGCCCTGCAGCGCTTCGACGACGTTCTCGCCGATGCGCAGCTTGCCCAGGTGCTGGAGGTTCGGCAGGCCGTCGAGGAAGAGGATCCGCTCGATGAGCTTGTCCGCGTGCTTCATCTCCTCGATCGACTCCTCGTACTCGTGTTTGGCGAGCTCGTTGTAGCCCCAGTCCTTGAACATCCTGTAATGCAGGAAGTACTGGTTGATCGCGGCCAGCTCGTTGTAGAGGACCTTGTTGAGGTATTCGATGACCTTCGCGTCGCCCTTCATGAGGGATCTCCCTGGTGTGCAGGGCACGACTATACGGCGGGGCGAACCGCCGTGACGAAACGAGAATGAAGATGTTTCGCGTCCGCGACGGGACGCGGGCGCGTCAGGCTGGCGAGGGCAGGAAGGTCAGCGTGGAGCGGACGTCCGACACGGCGTCGCGCAGGCACTGCCGGGCTTCCGGCTCGCAGGCGCCGCAGCAGTCCGAGCAGCCCGTGCGGGCCTGGAGTTCGGCGAAGGTCTCGACGCCCTCGGCCGCGGCGCGGCGGATGGCGTGGTCGGTGACGGCGTTGCACATGCAGATGTACATGGCTGCAGATTCGAACGCGAATGCGAACGATTGTCAACTGCGGAAAACTGAACGGGTTCAGATCCCGGCTTCGCGCGCCTGTCGCTCGGCCTCGGCCTGCTGCGGGCAACGGCCCACCTCGACGCTGCAGACCGTCTCGACGGTAGGGGCGAACTGGCGGAGGGCCCGCTCGTAGACCTGGCGCTTGAAGTTGACCACGTGGTTGGCCGGATACCAGAAATCCACCCAGCGCCAGAGATCGAACTCGGGCTTCTCGCAGGCGTCGAGCCGGAAGGCGTCCTCGCCGCACTTCAGGCGGAGAAGGAACCACACCTGCTTCTGCCCGATGCAGGTCGGGCGCTGGTGGTGGCGGACGAACCGGCTGGGCAAGCGGTATCGCAGCCAGCCGCGGGTCTCGGCGAGCACCTCGACGTGCTGGGCCAGCAGGCCGGTTTCTTCCTCTAGCTCGCGGTACATCGCCTCCAGCGGCGTCTCGTCGCTGCGCATGCCGCCCTGGGGAAACTGCCAGCCGTCGCGATTGACGCGGCGCGCCCAGAACAGGCGGCCGTCTCCATTAAGGAGCACGATCCCCACATTCGGTCGATAGCCATCTGCGTCGATCATTCGCCCTCCGCGGACCGTTTCCGGCGCCTCCGGCCACGTGGCCGGCCCCGCCGTTGCTTCGATTCAACCACAGCGCTCCAAGCGCGGGCAAGGCGCTACTTGAACGGGAGCCCCGGGCCGATTAAACTGCCCGGCCTTCGCGGGTCCGCCTGCGAACGACCAGGTTCCACGGCTAGGTAGCTCAGCTGGTCAGAGCGCGGCACTCATAATGCTGAGGTCGGCGGTTCGAGCCCGCCTCTAGCCACCAGAAAAAAGAAAGGCCGCCTCCGGGCGGCCTTTTTCTTGGGCAGGTCCCAGCGGTGCTATGCCGTGGCCGCCTCGTCCATCCTCGGCGGCATGTCGAGCACCGCCCGCGCAAGTTCCACCGCGTTGTGCACGCGGAGCTTCGCCATCAGGTTGGCCCGGTGCAGCTCCACGGTCTTCGGGCTGATGTGCAGCTCCCCGGCGATGACCTTGTTGAGCTTGCCGCACATGATGCCGTCCAGCACCTGCGACTCGCGGCGGGTGAGTGTCACGCCCGGCGGGAGGCACGCGACCGGCGCGGCGGCCGGCTCGTCGGCGACGCGCGGCGCGTCGGGCAGGGGCATCAGGAACACGGCGTCGAACGCCGTGGGAGGAACGTCGATCACCTGCCTCGTCACCCGGTACCGGCGGGGCGCCGCATGGCGATCGCGGAACAGGAACTCGTCGGCCTCGTCGGTGGGCGCGAGATGCGAGGCCAGCCACGCGGGGCCCGCCCGGCCGCGCGACGTGCCGAACTCGCGCTGGAACGCGGGGTTGACCAGCACGGCCCGACGCCCGTCCCGAGGCCAGACGACGCAGGGCAGGGGGATCGCGGCGAACACTTCTTCAGCCAGTCCGCACACGTGCGGACCGTCGAGCGAATCACGACCGAGACACATCGAGGCCTCCTGGAGGCATGCGCAGGTGGGCCGGCGACACCCCTTCCGCATCGCCGACTGGTTACCACTGCAACCGCTTCGTCATGAAAAGTCCATGTTTCACGGGCCCGGATGCCCCAAAATGCGAACCGCGTCGTGAATACCACTTTCGCCGGAAACGCTTGACCGCGTCCGTTACAATGGGCGATCCCCGCGAATCCGCCTCCCCATGCGCATCTTCAAGACCTTCAACATCGAGGCGGCCCACCGCCTGCCGAACGTGCCGGAAGGGCACAAGTGCTCGCGACTGCACGGACATTCGTTCCGGGTCGAGCTGCACGTCGAGGGGCCCACCGATCCCGTCCTCGGCTGGGTCATGGATTTCGGCGACCTCAAGGCGCGGTTCCAGCCGCTCTACGACCGGCTCGACCATCACTACCTCAACGACATCGAGGGCCTCGAGAACCCCACGAGCGAGAACCTCGCCCGCTGGATCTTCGACAGGCTGCGTCCGGACGTGCCCGGCCTGGCCAAGGTGGTGGTCCACGAGACCTGCACCTCGGGCGCCGAATACGCTCCCTGAGGCCCGGCGCGCTCCCACCGAAGCCGGGCCGGTCGCAAGGTTTCGCGGTTGCTGCGTCGCCGCAGACGGGTCTACACTCCGGCACCTCCCCGTTCCCCGACGGTCGTCCCGATGTCCCATGTAAACGGTTACCCCGATTTTGCACGCTTCGTCGAACAGGCCGCGGCGGCGCAGGCGCTCGCCTGGCGCGGCATGGAGCGCGTCGCCGACCTCCAGCTCCAGGCGATGGAGGGCCACGCGCGCGCCGCGACGGGCCTGATCGCCGATGCGATGGTGGCCCCGGACGCGGAGGCGCTGCGCGCCGTGCTGGCCCGCGGCGGGGAGCTGCAGCGGGAAGGCGTCCAGCGCAACGCGTCGGTCGCCGGCGACATCCTCGACGTGGCCGTGTCGACGGCGACGTCGCTCGGCGCACTGGTCGGTCCGCCCGCCAGGGCCTGACCGACCGCGTCCCCTCGCGAACGACGCGACACAAGGTCGCGCCGGCGGGTGGTTATGGGCTTTCGTAGCTTGTCCCGCCGTTTACGCGGCTGGTATACTTTTCCAGATTAAACCGTGGCCCGTTGAACCAGCAGGTGCCGCCTTCGAGCGAAACCACGGGAGCCTCGCGTTGCTTAACAGTCTTGCCGCCGGTCGTCACCTCGCCTTGCGCATCGTCATCGCGCAGCTGGTGGTGGCCGTCGTAGCGGGACTCGCTTTTTCCCTGCAGGGTCGACCAGCCGCGCTGGCCGCCTTCGGGGGTGCCCTGATCGTCGCCATCGCTACCGCGCTGCTTGCCGCGCGAGCGTTCAGCGCGCTGGGCGGGGCGGGGGCGACGTTCATGAGGTTCCTGGTGGGGATGATCCTTCGCTGGATCGTCCTCATCGGTGGACTGGCGCTCATTCTGGTTCAGTGGAAGCTGCCACCCTTGCCCGCTCTGGTGGGACTGGTGGCCGGCTACGCGGTCAACGTATTTGCATTCAGATTCAAGGGTTGAGCATGGCGAGCGAACCGCAGGGCGGTCTGACCGAATACATCCAGCACCACCTGAACCACATGACGGTGAATTTCAGCGCCGATCATTTCTGGTTCTGGAACCTCCGTGCGGACTCGATCATCATCTCGTTCGTCCTCGGCGCGGCGTTCTGCCTGTGGTTCTGGCTCTACGCGCGCAAGGCGACGTCCGGCGTGCCGTCGAAGGGCCAGGCCCTCGTCGAGCTCGCGATCGAGTTCGTCGACACGCAGGTGAAGGACACCTTCCACGGCGACCGTCGCACGGTCACGCCGCTGGCGCTGTCGATCTTCATGTGGGTGTTCCTCATGAACGCGATGGACCTCCTGCCGGTCGATCTCGCCGGCTGGCTCGTGCACGTGTTCGCGGGTGACGAAGTCGCCCACCACACCTACTTCCGCATGGTTCCCACCGCCGACATCAACACCACCGTGGGCCTCTCGGTCGCCGTGCTGTTCATCGTCATCGGCCACGGCATCAAAGCGAAGGGCGGTTTCGGCTTCGGCAAGGAGCTCCTCACCGCGCCGTTCCACGCGTCCAACCCGATCGCCAAGCTCATCCTGGTGATCCCGAACTTCCTTCTCAACGTCGTCGAAACCCTGTCGAAGCCCGTGTCGCTGGCGATGCGACTCTTCGGCAACATGTACGGCGGCGAACTGGTGTTCATGCTGATTGCCGGTCTGATGGTGAGCTGGATCAGCTTCGTGCCTGGCGTCGTGTTCAACACGGCGTGGGCGATCTTCCACATCCTGATCATCGCCCTCCAGGCGTTCATCTTCATGATGCTGACGATCGTCTACATCGCCACGGCGCGGGAACATCACTAACTCACCGCGACGCTAAACCTTTCAGCTCCACCCTTTTCGTTTCCATCCTTTCGCTATTCGTTTATCCCAGGAGAACACCATGGAACTCGCCTCGCTTCTCGCCCACGTCCAGGGCATGACCGCCATCGCCATCGGCGTGATCATCGGTCTCGGCGCGCTCGGCGCCTGTCTCGGTATCGCCGTCATGGGCTCGAAGTTCCTCGAGTCGGCCGCTCGCCAGCCGGAACTGGTCCCGCTGCTCCAGGGCCGCATGTTCCTGCTCGCCGGCCTGATCGACGCGGCGTTCATCATCGGTCTCGCCGTCGCCCTGCTGTTCGCGTTCTCGAACCCGCTGGTCGGTGTCGTGCGCGCCGCCGTCGGCGGCTAAGCAGCCGTTCGTCTTGTCGCCGTGACCGCACCGGTCACGGCGATCGTCAGTACCCAAGCGTTCGGAGTCTTTCGGAGAGATCATGGAAATCAACATGACCTTCCTGGGCCAGATGATCTCTTTTGCGATCCTGGTCTGGTTCACCACCAAGTTCATCTGGCCCCAGCTCAACGGTGCCATCGAAGAGCGCCAGAAAAAGGTGGCCGAGGGTCTGGCCGCCGCCGAGCGCGCGCGCGCCGAACTCAAGGATGCCGACGCCAAGGTCGCCATCGAGATCAAGCAGGCCCGCCAGCAGTCGACCGAGATCATCGATCGCGCCCAGGCGCAGGCCAACCAGATCATCGAGAAGGCCCGCGCCGAAGCGATCGACGAGATCAACCGCCTGAAGGCTTCGGCCCAGGACGAGATCGCCTCGATGGCCCAGCGTGCGCGCGAACAGCTCCGTGAGCAGGTCGGTGCGCTCGCCGTGAAGGGTGCCGAGAAGATCGTCCAGCGCGAAATCGATCCGGCGGCCCACAAGGCGCTTCTCGACCAGCTCGCTGCCGAGATCTGATCATGGCCCAGGCGCTCACCCTCGCCCGTCCGTACGCGCGTGCCGCCTTCGAGGTGGCACACGCGTCCGGTGCGCTCGCCGACTGGTCGGCGGCGCTGAATTTCTCCGCCGCGGTCGCGGTCGACCCCCGGGTCGCCGGCCTTGGCAACGATCCGCGCGTGCTGCCGACGCAGCTCGTCGCGATCCACCTCCCGCAGGGCATGGCTGCCGATGCGCCGTTCGCACGCTTCCTCGAGGAGCTGGCGGAAAACGGCCGCATGCACCTGTTGCCCGAAATCGCCGCGCTCTACGACCAGTACAAGCTGGAGTCCGAGTCGACCCTGAAGGTCAAGGTCACGAGCGCACTGGATCTCGACACGGCGCAGGCGGAACTGCTGCGCGCGTCGCTGAAGCGTCGCTTCAAGCGCGAGATCGAACTGGATACGCACGTCGATCCGGCGTTGCTCGGCGGTGTCGTCATCGACACGGGCGAGCAGGTGATCGACGGTTCGGCGCGCGGCCGCCTGCAACGGCTGGCCAGCGCGCTGACGCACTGATTACGAGCTTCTCATACCACCGGGTGCCGTGAGAGCGGCGCAACCCAAGGAACCGACCATGTCCAGCACCACTCTGAATCCGTCCGAGATCAGCGAGCTGATCAAGACCCGCATCGAGCAGTTCAAGCTCGGCGCCGAGGCACGCAACGAAGGCACGATCATCAGCGTGTCCGACGGCATCGTGCGCATCCACGGCCTGGCCGACGTGATGCAGGGCGAAATGATCGAACTGCCGAACGACACCTACGCCCTCGCGCTGAACCTCGAGCGCGACTCGGTCGGCGCCGTGGTGCTCGGTGAGTACCAGCACCTGCGCGAAGGCGATGCCGCCAAGACCACCGGCCGCATCCTCGAAGTGCCGGTCGGCCCGGGCCTGCTCGGCCGCGTCGTCGACGCGCTGGGCAACCCGATCGACGGCAAGGGCCCGATCGACGCCGTGGGCACCAGCCCGGTCGAGAAGGTCGCGCCGGGCGTGATCTGGCGCCAGTCGGTCGACCAGCCGATGCAGACGGGCTACAAGTCCATCGACTCGATGATCCCGATCGGCCGCGGCCAGCGCGAGCTGATCATCGGCGACCGCCAGACGGGCAAGACCGCCGTCGCGATCGACGCGATCATCAACCAGAAAGATTCCGGCATTAAGTGCATCTACGTCGCCATCGGCCAGAAGCGCAGCTCGATCGCTAACGTCGTGCGCAAGCTGGAAGAGAACGGCGCGCTCGCCAACACGATCGTCGTCGTCGCTTCCGCGTCCGAAGCCGCCGCCCTGCAGTACGTCGCGCCGTATTCCGGCTGCGCGATGGGCGAGTACTTCCGCGACCGCGGTGAAGACGCCCTGATCGTGTACGACGACCTCTCCAAGCAGGCCGTCGCCTACCGCCAGATCTCGCTGCTGCTGAAGCGTCCCCCGGGCCGCGAGGCGTACCCCGGCGACGTCTTCTACCTGCACTCGCGCCTGCTCGAGCGCGCCTCGCGCGTCAGCGCCGAGTACGTCGAGAAGATGACCAACGGCGAAGTGAAGGGCAAGACCGGCTCGCTCACCGCGCTGCCGATCATCGAGACGCAGGCGGGCGACGTCTCGGCGTTCGTTCCGACCAACGTGATCTCGATCACCGACGGCCAGATCTTCCTCGAGACCGATCTGTTCAACGCCGGTATCCGTCCGCCCGTCAACGCCGGTATCTCGGTGTCGCGCGTCGGTGGTGCCGCCCAGACCAAGATCATCAAGAAGCTCTCCGGCGGCGTGAAGCTCGCGCTCGCGCAGTACCGTGAGCTCGCCGCGTTCGCGCAGTTCGCCTCGGACCTCGACGCCGCCACGCGCGCGCAGCTCGACCGCGGCCAGCGCGTCACGGAACTGATGAAGCAGCCGCAGTACTCGCCGCTGTCGATCGCCGAGCTCGGCGTGTCGGTCTACGCGGCCGAGAAGGGCTACCTCGACGACCTGCCGGTCAACAAGGTGCTGCCGTTCGAGAAGGGCCTGCACGCCTTCATGCGCCAGAACCACGGCGACCTGATGACGAAGATCGACCAGACCGGCGACTGGGACAAGGACATCGAGGCGACCTTCAAGGCCGCCGCCGACGAGTTCAAGAAGACCGGTAGCTGGTAAGCGACACCCACGCGGGGCGGCTCGTCCGCCCCGCTGCGTCACCCTTTACAGACGAGTAAGCCATGGCAAGCGGCCGCGAAATCAAAACCAAGATCAAGAGCACGCAGAACATGCGCAAGGTGACGCGCGCGCTCGAAATGGTCTCTGCGTCGAAGATCCGCAAGGCACAGGACCTGATGAAGGCCTCGCGTCCCTACGCGCGCCTGATGCGCAAGGTCATCGCGCACGTCGCGCAGGCCAGCACGGACTTCACCCATCCGTTCCTCACCGAGCGCGAGAACGTGGCGCGCGTCGGCTTCATCGTCGTGTCGACCGACCGCGGCCTCGCGGGCGGCCTGAACTCGAACCTGTTCCGCCGCACGCTGACCTCGATCCGCGAATGGCAGGGCAAGGGCGCGCAGATCGACGTCGTGGCCGTGGGCCAGAAGGCCGTGCAGTTCTTCCGCCGCATCAAGGGCGTGAACCTGATCGGCACGGCGACGCACCTGGGTGAGAAGCCGAAGGTCGAAGACCTCATCGGCGTCATCAAGGTCGTGCTCGACGCGTACACCGACAACAAGCTCGACCGCGTCTTCCTGGCCTACAACGACTTCGTGAACACCATCGTGCAGAAGCCGCGCATCGAAGCGCTGCTGCCGCTGTCGCTGGTCGCCAACGAGCTCGAGAACGCCGGCGGCGCGGAGTCGGAAGGCGTCAAGGTCGAACAGACGCACGACTGGGACTACATCTACGAACCCGATGCGCGCACGGTGCTCGAGCACCTGATGACGCGTTACATCGAATCGGTGGTGTACCAGGCCGCGCTCGAGAACCTCGCCAGCGAACACGCCGCGCGCATGGTCGCCATGAAGGCCGCGTCGGACAACGCCACGAAGGTGATCGGCGAACTGACGCTGGTCTACAACAAGGCGCGCCAGGCGGCGATCACGCAGGAAATCTCGGAGATCGTCGGCGGCGCCGCGGCGGTCTAATCGAACAAGCGAAGGCGACGCGAGAGCGGCGCCGCTACAGAAAACCTAAAGAAGATTCATCCGGAGCACATCCATGAGCCAGGGTAAAGTTGTTCAGATCATCGGCGCGGTCGTCGACGTCGAATTCCCGCGCGACCAGGTACCGCAGGTCTACGACGCACTGAAGGTCGACGGCACCGAGATCACCCTCGAAGTGCAGCAGCAGCTCGGCGACGGCGTCGTGCGCACCATCGCGCTCGGTTCCACCGACGGCCTGCGCCGCAACCTGATCGCCCGCAACACCGGCGAAGGCATCGCCGTGCCGGTCGGCAAGGCCACGCTCGGCCGCATCATGGACGTGCTCGGCAACCCGATCGACGAAGCCGGTCCGATCGGCGAGCAGGAAAAGTGGGTCATCCATCGCGAAGCCCCGTCGTACGACGACCAGGCCGCCGCGAGCGAGCTGCTGGAAACCGGCATCAAGGTCATCGACCTGATGTGCCCGTTCGCCAAGGGCGGCAAGGTCGGCCTGTTCGGCGGCGCCGGCGTGGGCAAGACCGTCAACATGATGGAGCTCATCAACAACATCGCGAAGGCGCACTCGGGTCTGTCCGTGTTCGCCGGCGTGGGCGAGCGTACCCGCGAGGGCAACGACTTCTACCACGAGATGAAGGACTCCAACGTTCTCGACAAGGTCGCGATGGTCTACGGCCAGATGAACGAGCCGCCGGGCAACCGTCTGCGCGTGGCGCTGACCGGCCTGACGATGGCCGAGTACTTCCGCGACGAGAAGGACGAGTCGGGCAAGGGTAAGGACGTCCTGCTGTTCGTCGACAACATCTACCGCTACACGCTGGCCGGTACGGAAGTGTCCGCGCTGCTCGGCCGCATGCCGTCGGCCGTGGGTTACCAGCCGACGCTCGCCGAGGAAATGGGCGTGCTGCAGGAGCGCATCACGTCGACGAAGACCGGTTCGATCACGTCGATCCAGGCCGTCTACGTTCCCGCGGACGATCTGACCGACCCGTCGCCGGCGACGACCTTCGCGCATCTCGATGCGACCGTCACCCTGAGCCGTAACATCGCGTCGCTGGGCATCTACCCGGCCGTGGATCCGCTGGATTCCACCAGCCGCCAGCTCGACCCGGGCGTGATCGGCCAGGAGCACTACGACACCGCGCGCCGCGTGCAGGTCACGCTGCAGCGCTACAAGGAGCTCAAGGACATCATCGCGATCCTGGGCATGGACGAGCTGTCGCAGGAAGACAAGGAAGCCGTGTCGCGCGCGCGCAAGATCGAGCGCTTCTTCTCGCAGCCGTTCCACGTGGCCGAAGTGTTCACGGGTTCGCCGGGCAAGTACGTCCCGCTGAAGGAAACCATCCGCGGCTTCAAGATGATCGTGGACGGCGACGTGGACTACCTGCCGGAGCAGGCCTTCTACATGGTCGGCGGCATCGACGAAGCCATCAAGAAGGGCGAGGAGATGGGTGCGAAGAAGGCCGCGTAAGCGCCTTCTTCTCCCATCCCCCGACCAACGGAAGACCAGCCCATGACCCATACCATCCGCGTCGACATCGTCAGCGCCGAAGCCGAGATCTTCTCCGGCGAAGCCACGCTCGTGGTCGCCACCGGTGAGCTTGGCGAGCTGGGCATCGCGCCGCGTCACGCTCCGCTGATCACCCGCCTCAAGCCGGGTCACGTGGACGTGGTCGCCACCAACGGCGAACGCCAGCAGTTCTATGTCTCCGGCGGCATCCTCGAGGTGCAGCCGCAGGTCGTGACGATCCTCGCCGACACGGCCGCGCGCGCCGCGGATCTCGACGAGGCCGCCGCCCTGAAGGCGAAGGAAGAAGCCGAGGCCGCCCTGGCGAATCGCGGCGAGCAACTGGACGTCGCGGAGGCGCAGGCCAAACTGGCCGAAGCCCTCGCCCAGCTCCAGGCACTCGAACGCATGCGCAAGACGCTCAAGCACTAAAAGAAAAACCCCGCTCCGGCGGGGTTTTTTTTTGCCCTGTGGGAGCGGACCTGGCCGCGACAGCTCTTCGCGAGGCGCCACAGGATCTCAAGGTTCTTGACCCAATGATCTGCCGGGCCCCGCGAAAACCCGTCGCGGCCAGGTCCGGTCCAACAAGCGGCCGGGTCAGGGCTCCAGCGGCTCGATCGGATCGTCGTTCTGCGGCGGCTCCGGGTCCGCGTCGCGCTCGGGGCGATAGCTCCCCGGCTGGCGGATCTCGTCCTCGGGGCGGTTCTTGCCCGGCTCGGCGAACGGGGGCTGGGGATTGGTCGGTGTGTAGGGCATGGGTGTCCACTCCACGGTCGGGGAAGGGCCCCAACGTAGGCACCCCGAGGTGAATCCCCCGGCTAGGGGCCGTAAAGCCAGGGTGCAAGCGACGACGCGGAGGCGAGACGTCGCGGATCGCTCGCGCTATCGTGCGGGCCGGATTCCGAAAGAGCGAGAGCCATGAAAATCCTTCTGATCGGCGCCGGCGGCACGCTGGGCCAGGCCGTGACGGCCGAACTGGGCGGGCGTCACGAGATCGTCCGCGTGGGACGTTCCAGCGGCGACATCCACGCCGACATCCGGGACGCGGCCAGCGTCACCGCGATGTACCGCCAGGCCGGCGAGGTGGACGCCGTCGTCTGCGCGGCTGGCAGCGTGCCGTTCCTGCCGCTCGCCGAGTTCACCGAAGCGAAATACATCGAGGGCCTGCAGGACAAGCTCCTCGGGCAGGTGCGTCTCGTCCAGGCCGGCACGGCGCATGTCCGCGACGGTGGCTCGTTCACCCTGATCAGCGGCGTCCTCAGCGACCAGCCCATCGTGGCGGGCACCTGCGCGAGCATGGTCAACGGCGCGATCGAGGCGTTCGTTCGCGCCGCCGCGATCGAGCTTCCGCGCGGCATTCGCATCAACGCGGTGAGCCCGACCGTGCTGACGGAGTCGATGGAGAGCTACGGTCCGTTCTTCCGCGGCTTCGAACCCGTTCCGGCCGGCCGCGCCGCCATGGCGATGTCGAAGTCCGTCGAAGGGCGCCAGACGGGGCAGGTGTTCCGCGTCTGGTAAGTCGGCCGAGGGCGCTTCTTCTTCGCCCTCACGCGATCGCCAGCGGCCGCTCGATCGCCGCGATGCCGCTGCGTGCATGGTCGACGATCTCGCCCGCGCGTCGAAGCGCGTCGAGGAAGGTGTCGATGTCCTCGGCGCGACCGGTGTACTCCAGCACCGACTGCGATCCATGCCGCTGAAGCAGGCGCGCACCGAAGCGCGCCACCAGCGCGTCGATCGTGTCGTCTTCGGCATCCACGCGCGCCACGAGCAGCTCGCGTTCGACGTGCTCGCGACGCGTGAGTTCAGCGATTTCGATCACGTCGACGAGCTTCGCGGACTGCTTCACGATCTGCTCGATGACGCCGTCGTCGCCGTACACGACGAGCGTCAGGCGCGACGCGTCGGCGTCCTGCGTGGCGCCCACGGTGAGCGATTCGATGTTGTACCCACGCGACGCGAAGAGACCGGCGACGCGTGCGAGGGCGCCGGCTTCGTTCTGCAGCAACATGGAAACGAGATGGCGCATGGTCAGAACATCCCTGTCGGTTCGGTGGACGAAGCGACCGGCGCCGAACGGCTCGGAATCCAGTCGCCGGTGATCATCTCGGCATAGGTCGCGCCCGGGCCCACCATCGGGTAGACGCCGGCATCGGGATCGATCACCACCTCGAGGAACGCGGGCCCCTCGAACGCGAGGAAGTCGGCGATGGTGTCGTCGATCGCGGCCGGATCGTCGAGGCGCCGCGCCCACTCGAAGCCATCGGCTTGCGCGGCGCGAACGAAATCCTTCTTGTGCAGGCTCTTGTCGGAGGCGGAGAAGCGCCCCTTGAAGAACAGCTTCTGCCACTGCCGCACCATGCCGTCGCCGCTGTTGTTGAGCACGACGACCTTCACCGGCAGGTCGTACGTGGTGACGGTTTCCAGCTCGCCAATGTTCATGCGGATGCTCGCATCACCGTCGATGTCGATCACGACGCGGTCGCGACGCGCGAACTGGGCGCCGATCGCCGCCGGCAGGCCGAAGCCCATCGTCCCCATCGAGCCGGACGTGAGCCAGTGCCTGGGTTCGCGAAAATCGAAATACTGCGCCGCCCACATCTGATGCTGGCCCACGCCCGTGCTGATGATGGCGCGACCGTCGGTGACGCGATTGATCGCTTCGATGATCGCGCAGGGCTGGATGGCATCGCTGTCGCGACAGAAGTTCATGGGATGGCTCGTCTTCAGCGCGGCGACGTGCGCGTGCCACGCCGCGTAATCGGGCCGGAAGCCATGGCGCGCGCCGTACGAGGTCAGTCGCGCGAGCGCGACGTCGAGCGTGCCGACGTGGTGCCAGTCGACCGACTTCACCTTGCCGATCTCGGCGGGATCGATGTCGATCTGCGCGATCGTGCGCGCGCGGGGCGCGAACTTGTCGGGCACACCGACGACGCGATCGTCGAAGCGTGCGCCCAGCGCGAACACGAAGTCGCAATCATCCATCGCGTAGTTCGCGTAAGCGGCACCGTGCATGCCCAGCATGTTGAGGGACAGCGGATCGGTGGTATCGAAGCCGCCGATGCCCATCAGGGTGGTGACGACGGGTATGCCGAACGCATGGGCGAAGTCGCGCAGCGCGTCGGCCGCACCGGCGGAGACGATGCCGCCACCGGCATAGATGAGGGGGCGCTCGGCGCGGTCGAGCGCGGCGAAGAAGCGGGCGCACTCGGCGTCGTCGATACTCGCCGACTCGACGGCACGCAGGCGCGAACGATAACCGCGCACGGGCAGTTCGCGGCTGCCGTCGAACACGAGCGTGGCGTTCTGCACGTCCTTGGGAATGTCGACGACGACCGGTCCGGGCCGGCCGCTGCGCGCGATGTGAAAGGCGGTGCGCAGCGTCGCTTCGAGCGTGGATGCGTCGGTGACGAGGAACACGTGCTTCGCGCACGAGCCCATGATCGTGCTGATCGGTGCTTCCTGGAACGCATCGGTTCCGATGGAGCCGGTCGGCACCTGGCCGCTGATCACCACCATCGGGATCGAATCGGCCATGGAATCGCGCACAGGTGTCACCGCGTTGGTGGCGCCCGGCCCGGAAGTGACCAGCGCGACGCCGACGCGGCCGGAAGCGCGTGCGTAACCCGCGGCCATGAAACACGCGCCCTGTTCGTTGGCGGGAACGATCAGCGGCATCCGGTCGCTGCCGTCCTCGCGCGGATGATCGGCGTTGAAGCGGAAGACGGCGTCGTACACGGGAAGGATGGCACCGCCGGAGTAGCCGAAAAGGACATCGAGGCCTTCGTCGGCAAGTACCTGCACGACGATGTCCGCGCCGGTCAGGGTGGTGCCGGCCAGAGGATGGTTCGAAGGTGGGCGGCGAATGTCGCCGACGGTGTCCGGTTGGGCGTTCACGGTGTGCTTGGTCCTTTGAAGCGCTTGGAGTCGTAACGATCGCTGGGTGGCACTGGGTCGGTGGGAAGCTCGCTTGCTCGCGAGCGAGCTTCCCACCTTGGTTTCCTACCGTCGTGGCGGAACCATCAACCCGCCTTCGCTGGCTCGACGGGCTTCGGCTGGTTCGCCGCGAGCCACGGCATGCGGGCGCGGAGCTGGGCACCGACCTTCTCGATCGGGTGATCGAGGTCCTTCTGCTTGAGCGCCTTGTAGTTCGGCAGGCCGGCCTTGTATTCCGCCGTCCATTCGCGGGCGAACGTGCCGTCCTGGATGTCCTTCAGCACCGCCTTCATCTTTTCCTTCGTGCTGTCGTCGATGACGCGCGGGCCGCGCGTGTAATCGCCGTACTGCGCGGTCTCGGAGATGAACTCGAGCATGCGCGCGATGCCGCCTTCGTAGAACAGGTCCACGATCAGCTTCAGTTCGTGCATGACTTCGTAATAGGCGATTTCCGGGCGGTAGCCCGCCTCGGTGAGCGTCTCGAAGCCCTTGATGACCAGCTCGGTCGCGCCGCCGCAGAGCACCGCCTGTTCGCCGAAGAGATCGGTTTCGGTCTCTTCCTTGAAATCGGTTTCGATGAGCATGGCGCGCGCGCCGCCGATGCCCGCCGCGTACGCGGTGGCACGATCGGTGGCGTTGCCGGTGGCGTCCTGATGCACGGCGTACAGGCAGGGTACGCCGCGGCCAATCTCGTATTCGCGACGGACCAGCGCGCCGGGACCCTTCGGCGCGACGAGCACGACGTCGATGTCCTCGCGCGGCTGGATCTGGCCGAAGTGCACGTTGAAGCCGTGCGCGAACAGCAGCGTCGCGCCGGGCTTCATGTTGGCCTCGATGGCGTCCTTGTAGATGCCCGGCTGCGTCATGTCCGGCGTGAGCACGGCGACCAGGTCGGCGCCGCGCACGGCCTCCGACGGCTCGGCCACTTCGAAGCCGTCGACGTAAGCACGGTTCCAGGACGGACCGCCCGGGCGCAGGCCGACCACGACGTCGAGACCGGAGTCCTTCAGGTTGAGCGCATGCGCGCGACCCTGGCTGCCGTAGCCGAGCACGGCGATACGGGCGTTCTGCAACGGGGCGGTGGTGGCTTGCTTGTCGGTCATGGGTATCTCCTCGGAAAATCGAATGGGTTGGGGCGGCGCGACATCGGTTCGCGCTGGCTGTGGCAGCCCTGGCTAGTTGCCGATCAGTTCCTGCGTAAAGTCCTCGTCTTCGATCTCGCGACGCACGCGCGTGCTGGCGACGGGCGCGTCGTCGAAGGCCTGGGTCACGGCACCTTCGGCGGCCGAGCCCACAAGGCGTGCGTACTTCGCGAGCACGCCGCGCGTCACCTTCGGTGCCGACGGTCGCCACGAGGCGCGGCGGGAGGCGAGATCCGCGTCGGTGCGCAGCTCGCGCGTCGAGGCATCGATGAAGATCGCGTCGCCTTCGCGCAGCAGGCCGATCGGACCGCCGCGCGCCGCCTCCGGCGCGATGTGGCCGACCATGAAGCCGTGCGTCGCACCGCTGAAGCGGCCATCCGTGATCAGCGCCACGTCGTTGCCGAGGCCGCGGCCGACGAGCGCGGCGGTCACGGCGAGCATCTCGCGCATGCCTGGGCCACCGGCCGGACCTTCGTTGCGGATCACCATCACGTCGCCGGCGCGGATGCGTCCCGCCTGCACGGCGGCGAACGCCTCTTCCTCGCTTTCGAACACGCGCGCGGGCCCGGCGTGACTCGTGCGGCCGTGACCGGCGAGCTTCAGGATGCAGCCCTCCGGCGACAGGTTGCCGTAGAGGATGCTGTAGCCGCCGCGTGGCTTGAACGCGTCATCGACGCTGCGCACGACCTGCTGGCCTTCGGTCGCCGGCGGTGCCGTGTCGAGTTCGGCGAACAGCGTGCGCCCCGTGACCGTCGGGGTATCGACGATCATGCCGGCCTTGCGCAGTTCGTTGGCGACCACGGCGGTGCCACCCGCCGCCGTCAGTTCGACGGCGCTGTAGCGGCCGCCGGGCTTCAGGTCGGCGATCACGGGCGTATGCGCCGACGCGGGTTCGAAATCCTCGATCGACAGCGGCACGCGCGCCTCGTTGGCCATCGCCAGCAGGTGCAGCACCGCGTTGGTCGAACCCGCGGTCGCGGCGACCATGCGCGCCGCGTTGTCGAACGCCTGGCGGGTCATCACGTCGCGCGGCCGGCGGTTGGCTTCGAGGCACTGCATCGCCAGCTCACCGCACCGGAAGGCCGCGTCGCGCTTGGCCGCGTGCGTGGCCGGGATGTCGTTGAGGCCCACCGGGGAAAGGCCCAGCGTGGTCAGCACCATCGCCATCGTGTTCGCCGTGAACTGGCCACCGCACGCGCCAGCGCCCGGGCAGGCGTGACGCTCGACGTCTTCCAGTTCCGCGTCGTCGATCTTGCCGGCGCCATGCGCGCCTACCGCCTCGAACACCTCCTGCACCGTGATCGGGCAGCCGTTGCGGCTGCCGTGATCGATGCTGCCGCCGTACAGGGCGACGCCGGGAATGTTCAGGCGGGCCAGCGCCATCGCGGCCGCGGGAATCGTCTTGTCGCAGCCGCACAGGACGACCATGGCGTCGAGGCAGTGGCCGTCGACCGCCAGTTCGATGGAATCGGTGATGATCTCGCGGCTGACCAGCGACGAGCGCATGCCGGTGGTCCCCATCGCGATGCCGTCCGTGACGGCGATCGTGTTGAACTCCACGGGCGTGCCGCCCGCCGCGCGCACGCCGTCGGCCGCCGCGGCGGCGAGGTCGCGCAGGTTGAGGTTGCACGGCGACACGTTCGACCAGCTGTGCACGATCGCGACCATCGGCCGCGCGATGGCCTCGTCGTCGAGCCCCGTGGCGCGCAGCATCGCGCGAGCCGGGGCGCGGTCCGGGCCGGTCTTGATCGCATCGCTGCGCAGCGTGCGGATGGGGATCTTCTTCGTGTTCATGCGGCCTCCGCGTTGGCGGTGCAGGCGTCCAGAACGGCACGGGTGACGGCATCGGTGGAGGCGGTGCCACCGAGGTCGCGCGTCAGGTTGCCGTGCTCGAGCACGTGATCGACGGCCGCCTCGACGGCCGCCGCTTCCTCGGACAGTCCGAGCGAGTGGCGAAGCAGCATCGCCGCCGAGAGGATCGTACCCAGCGGGTTGGCGAGCGACTGGCCGGCGATGTCGGGCGCGGAGCCGTGGATCGGCTCGTACACGCCCGCACCGGGTCCACCCACCGATGCCGACGGCGACAGGCCGAGCGAACCGGCCAGCACCGACGCTTCGTCGGTCAGGATGTCGCCGAACATGTTCTCGGTCACGATGACGTCGTAGTCGGCGGGACGGGTGAGCAGGTGCATCGCCATCGAGTCGACCAGCTGGTGTTCCAGCTCGACGTCGGGATAGTCGGCGGCGACGCGCGTCGCGACGGAGCGCCACAGCCGCGACGTCTCCAGCACGTTCGCCTTGTCCACGGACGTCACCTTCCGGCGCCGCGTGCGCGCCAGCTCGAAGGCGTGGCGAACCACGCGCTCGACTTCGGCGACGCTGTAGCGGCATTCGTCGGTGGCGTCGTCGTCGCTGCGCGTCTTCGCGCCGAAGTAGATGCCGCCGGTGAGTTCACGGATGAAGACGAGATCGACGCCCTTCGTGCGCTCCGGCTTCAGCGGCGACAGCGCCGCGGTGCGCGGATGCAGCTTCAGCGGGCGGACGTTGGCGAACACGCCGAGCAGCTTGCGCATGGCCAGCAACCCCTGTTCCGGGCGCACCGCCGCGTTCGGGTCCGACCACTTCGGCCCACCGACGGCGCCGAGCAGGATGGCGTCGGCGGCGAGCAGGGCTTCGCGCGTGGCGGGCGGCAGCGGATCGCCGAAGCGGTCGATGGCGTCGCCACCGATCGCATGCTCCGTGAACGTGAACTCGTGGCCGAAACGCTCGGCGACCTGGCGCAGCACCGCGACGCCGGCGGCGGCGACTTCCGGGCCGATGCCGTCACCCGGCAGTACGACGATCGAAGCCTTCATGCGGCTTTCTCCTGTTGGTGTTCGAAGGCGGCGATGTCGTCGGCCTGCTGGAGCAGGAAGCCCAGCTGGTCGACGCCGTTGAGCAGGCAGTGGCGCGAGAACGCGTCGAGGTCGAAACGGATCGAGCCACCGTCGGGCAGCCGGATCGTTCCTTCCGCGATGTCGATGCGCAGCTCGGTGCCCGGGTTGTCGAGCAGCCAGCGATGCTCGGCGTCGCTGACGACGATCGCGAGCAGGCCGTTCTTCAGCGCGTTGCCGCGGAAGATGTCCGCGATCTCGTTGGAGATGACGGCCTGGATGCCGTAATCGAGCAGTGCCCACGGCGCGTGCTCGCGCGACGAACCGCAGCCGAAGTTGCGGCCGGCTACCAGGATCGAGCATCCGCGTGCCTGCGGCTGGTTCAGCGGGAACGCCGGGTCGTCGCTGCCGTCCGCGGCATAGCGCCAGTCCTGGAAGCAATGGCGGCCGAGGCCGGTGCGCTCGGTGGTGGTGAGGAAACGGGCGGGAATGATCCGGTCCGTATCGATGTTCTCGTCGCGCAGCACCGCGGTGCGCGAATGCACGTAGGCGAGCGGGCGGGTGGTCTGGCTCATGCGGCGACTTCCTGGTTCATGTATTCGCGGGGGTCGGCGACACGGCCGGCGACGGCCGACGCGGCGGCGACCAGCGGGCTGGCGAGCACGGTGCGTGCGCCCTTGCCCTGGCGTCCCTCGAAGTTGCGATTGCTGGTGGCGACGACGAGCTGGCCCGGCTGGGCGAGATCGCCGTTCATGGCGATGCACATCGAGCAGCCCGGCTCGCGCCACTCGGCGCCCGCCGCGCGGAACACCTCGTGCAGGCCTTCCTGCTCGGCGGCGCGGCGCACCTGTTCGGAACCCGGCACGACGAGCATGCGCACGCCCTCGGCGACCTGACGGCCGCGCAAGATGTCGGCGGCCGCGCGCAGATCGGACAGGCGCCCGTTCGTGCAGCTGCCGATGAAGACGACGTCGACGGCTTCGCCGGCGATCGGCTTGCCCGCGGTGACCTTCATGTAATCGAGCGCGCGCTGCTCGATCGCGTCGGCGGCGGCGGGAACCGGCGCGTGGATCGGCACGACCATGCCGGGATGCGTGCCATAGGTCACCGACGGCTGGATGGCCGAGGCGTCGATGCGCACTTCGCGGTCGTAACGCGCGCCCTCGTCGCTGGGCAGGGTGCGCCAGTACGCCACCGCGCGATCCCACGCGTCGCCCTTCGGCGCGCGCTCGCGACCTTCGAGCCACGCGAAGGTGGTCTCGTCCGGCGCGATCAGGCCCGCGCGCGCCCCCGCTTCGATCGACATGTTGCACACGGTCATGCGCTCTTCCATCGACAGCGCGCGGATCGCCTCGCCCGTGTACTCGAGCACATGGCCCGTGCCGCCGCCGATGCCGATCCGGCCGATGATGTGCAGGATCAGGTCCTTCGCGGTGACGCCGGCCTGCAGCGCCCCATCGACGTGGATGGCGAACGATTTCGGCTTGCGCTGGAGCAGGCACTGCGTGGCCAGCACGTGCCCGACCTCGGTCGTGCCGATGCCGAACGCCAGCGCGCCGAAGGCGCCGTGTGTCGCCGTGTGGCTGTCGCCGCAGACGATGGTCATGCCGGGATGCGTCGCGCCGACTTCGGGACCGGCGACATGCACGATGCCGCGCTGCGGACTGTCCCACCCCATCAGGTCGACGCCGAACTCGCGCACGTTCGCCTCGAGCGTCGCGACCTGCGCTTCGGCTTCCTTCGTGTAGTAGGGACGCTTGCCGTCCGCGCCGGGCGGCAGCGTGGGCGTGGAGTGGTCGAGCGTGGCGAGCGTGCGGTCGGGCCGGCGCACGCGCAGGCCGCGGGAGCGCAGCTCGTCGAACGCCTGCGGCGAGGTGACCTCATGCACCAGGTGCAGGTCGATGTAGAGCACGCCCGGGGTGCTCTCGGTTTCGGCCTTGACCTGGTGGGCGTCCCACAGCTTGTCGAAGAGGGTCCGTGCGCTCATGCCGCGGCCCTCCCCGTGGTCGCTTCCTCGACCGGTGTCAGCCAGCCCCAGCGGTCCTCGGTGCGGCCGTCGAACAGGCCGAAGAACACCTCCTGCAGTTGCCGCGTGACGGGGCCAGGACGGCCGCTGCCGACCGGCTTGCGATCCACGGAACGCACGGCCGTCACTTCGGCCGCCGTGCCCGTCATGAAGACTTCGTCGGCGAAGTACAGCATCTCGCGTGGCAGCGACTGCTCGACGACGTCGAAGCCGCGGTCGCGCGCGAGCGTCAGCACGGCGTCGCGCGTGATGCCGCACAGGATCGAGGAAGCGGCCGGCGGCGTATAGATGACGCCCTTGCGCACGATGAACAGGTTCTCGCCCGCGCCTTCGCTCAGCAGGCCGTCGGTACCCAGTGCGATGCCTTCGGCGTAACCGCCGTTGATGGCTTCGCGCGCGATCAGCTGGCTGTTGAGATAGTTGCCGCCCGCCTTCGCGCCGCTGGGGTAGGTGTTGGGCGCGGCGCGGTTCCACGACGACACGCACACGTCGACGCCTTTCTCGATCGCGTCGGCGCCGTGATACGCACCCCACGGCAGGGCGATGATCGCGACGTCGACGGCGGTATCCAGCGACGGCGCGAGGCTGAAGGTGAAGCCGCTGCGGAACACGATCGGTCGCACGTAGGCCGACTGCAGGCCGTTCGCGACGATCACTTCGCGGCAGGCGCGATTGATCGTCGCCGCGTCGTACGGCATCGACAGGTCGTAGATGCGCGCCGAATGGAACAGTCGCTCGGTGTGCTCCTCGAGGCGGAAGTAGCGCGGGCCGTCCGGCGTGGCGTACACGCGCACGCCTTCGAAGACGGAGGATCCATAGTGCAGCGCATGCGCGCCGACATGCACGGTGGCGTCGGCCCAGGTCTTGATGCGACCGTTGTGCCAGAGATGGGTCGGGGCTTCCATGGATCCTCCTTCAGGACTCGACCGCAACGCGCGCGGCGGTGGTGGTGTCTTCGTACTCGCGCATCAGTGCGACGAGATCGTCGTTGGTGACCGAGCGCTGGCTGTCCGCCAGCACCTTGAATCGCTCGAACACGGCGTCCAGCGTCGCGTCGTCCATCTCGTAATCGAGCTCGACCAGGCGCTGCCGCAGCGCGTGCCGGCCCGAGTGCTTGCCGAGGACGAGCGAGGTCTTCGCGCCGACGTCCTGCGGACGCATGATTTCGTAGGTGCCGCGGTGCTTGAGCATGCCGTGCTGGTGGATGCCGGATTCGTGCGCGAACGCGTTGTCGCCCACGATGGCCTTGTTGCGAGGTACCGGCTGGCCCGTCACCTCCGCCAGCAGGCGCGACGTCGGGAACAGGCGCTGGGTGACGATGCCCGTGTCGACACGGAACAGCGGCGCGCGCGTGTGCAGCGCCATCACCACTTCCTCGAGCGCCGCGTTGCCCGCGCGCTCGCCGATGCCGTTGATCGTGCACTCGACCTGGCGCGCGCCCGCGCTGATGGCGGCCAGGCTATTGGCCACCGCCATGCCCAGGTCGTCGTGGCAATGCGCGGAGAACACGACCTTGTCCGCGCCGCGCACGTGCTGGCGCAGGTAGGTGAACATGGCGGTGATTTCGGAGGGGGTGACGTAACCGACGGTGTCGGGCGCGTTGAGGACGCTGGCGCCGGCTTCGACGGCGACCGAGAAGATCTCGGCGAGGTATTCCGGCTCGGTGCGCAGCGCGTCTTCGGCGGAAAATTCGACTTCGTGTGCGAGGGCCTTGGCCCGCATGATCGCCGCGGCGGCGATGTCGATGACTTCTTGCTTGCTCTTGCCCAGCTTGTGTTCGCGATGCAGCGGCGACGTGGACAGGAACAGGTGGATCCGTGAATGCCTGGCACCTTCCAGTGCCTTGCCCGCGCTATCGATGTCGGCATTCTGACATCGGGCCAGCGCGGCGACCGTGGGTGTCTTCAGCACCCTGGCGATCTCCGCCACGGCGGCGAAATCGTCGGGTGAGGCCTGCGGAAAACCGGCCTCGATGATGTCGACGCCCAGTTCTTCCAGGGCATGCGCCATGCGCAACTTCGCGCGCCGGTCCATCGAGAAGCCGGGGGCTTGCTCGCCGTCGCGCAAGGTCGTGTCGAAGATGCGCACGCGTCCGCCTACGTCGCTGTCGACGGCGTCGGTGCTGCCCTGGTGTGCTGGATTCATGTCTGGCTCCGCTCGTTGATGAGGCGGGCCGGGCAACAAAAAACCCCGCATCCGTTTCCGGGTGCGGGGTTTTTCGGGAGTCTTCAGGTCGTTTTCTTGCTACCTGGACACTTGCCCTCAGCCCGCACCTCCGCAGGTAATAAGTACAAGGCTAATAAGAAGGAGGCCGCTGCCGAGACGCAGCTTGCCGACCACCGACGTAAGTCGGTTCAGGTCAATGCGGCCAAGGGTGTTGCGCTGCGTCATGTGATCGAACGTAAGGCAGGTCGACGACCCGTGTCAACACTTACGAACGAAACTTTTTCTCGCGAGACGTCCAGACGTCCAAATAATGCGACATGCGGCACGCTTCCATATATCTCACCACGACCGGAGCCAATTCGCGAAAATTCGCGGATCGGCCGTCATCGGTTCGGCCTCGGCGTCGCGCGAGAGCATGGCGGCCAACGCCTCCGGTACGTCGACGGGGTGTCCGACGAGCGGCTCGACGATGGATTCGAACTTGGCCGGATGCGCGGTGGCGGCGATCGTCCACGCGCGGCGGTCGCCCGCCATACGCCGGCGTTCGAACACACGTATGGCCGTGGCCGTATGCGGACAGAACACTTCGCCATCCGCGGCCGCATGGCGGTGGATCACGTCGCGGATGGCTGCGTCGTCGACGCTCTCCGCGGCACCGTTCATGCGTGTGGCGCTCTCGTCGCCGAACAGGTGGCGCAGGCGCTCGAAGTTGCTCGGCGCCCCCACATCCATCGCGTTCGCGATCGTGGGAACCGCGTCACGCGGACGGTAAGGCATGCCGCCGAAGAAGTCGGGCAGTGTTTCGTTGGCGTTACAGGCGAACACCACGTCGCCGATCGGCAGGCCCAGCTCGCGCGCCCACAGGCACGCCACGGCGTTGCCGAGGTTGCCGGTCGGCACGATGGCGTTCATCGGGCCATCCGCCTGCAACGTCGCATGGCCGAAATACGCCATCTGCGGCAGCAGGCGGCCCAGGCTGATGCTGTTGGCGGACGAAAGCGGCACGTCGGCCTGCAGGGCGGCGTCGCCCAGCGCGCCTTTGACCAGCCGCTGGCAGTCGTCGAAGCTGCCTTCCACGCGCAGCGCGCGCACGTTGCCGCCGAAGCTCCCCAACTGATGCGCCTGCCTCGGCGACACGCGGTTGTCGGGGTAGAGGATGGCGACCCGGAAACCGGGCAGGCCATGGAATGCGGCACCGACCGCGGCGCCCGTGTCGCCGGACGTGGCGACGAGGATCGTCAGGGGGCCGTCCGCCGCGCGACGCAGGCGCACGAGGCACGCGGCGAGGAAGCGCGCGCCGAAATCCTTGAACGCGGCGGTCGGTCCGTGGAACAGCTCGAGCACGTGCGCGCCATCGATGCGCAGTTCGCGCCGCGGCGCCGGATGCGCGAAGGCCTCGGCGCAGATGGCGGGCAGCTCGTCGGCGAGCGGATCGCCGGCGAAGAATGGCGCGAGCATGTGCATGGCCGTGTCGGGGAGCGAACCCTCGCCGGCGGGGCGTGACACGCGTGGCATCGCCTCGGGCACGTAGAGGCCGCCATCCGGCGCGAGGCCCGCCGCGATGGCGGCCGACAGTCCGACCGGCGCGGCGACGCCGCGCGTGCTGACATAACGCATCGTCACAGCACCCGGGCGGCGGGGCCGTCGATCGGGGCGACGAGCACGTCGCTCGGGTGACCCGCGGCGAGGAAGGCCGCATGCATGTCGCGCGCGGCGGCGGCGGCGGAATCCCTGTCTTCGAACCAGCCGAAGACGCTCGGTCCGGCGCCGGAGATGCTCGCGCCGAGCGCACCGTGGTCGAGCGCCGCCTGTTTCACCTGCGCGAAGCCGGGGATCAACGGCGCGCGTCGCGGTTCGACGAGCACGTCGGAGAGCCCGTCGCGCACCAGCGCCGCGTCGCCGCGATAGCAGCCGGCGAGCACCATGGCGAGGTTGGCGCTCTGCGCCACGAACTCGCCGAGCGCATAGTGCCCGGCCAGCGCGGCACGGGCCTTGCGCGTCTCCAGCACCACGTGCGGATGCACGAGCGCGCAATGCCATTCGGCGGGAACCGGGATGCGCACGAGGCGGTGCTCCGTGGCGAGCACGAGTCCGCCGAGCAGCATGGGGCCGAGGTTGTCGCCGTGACGGCTGCCGCTGGCGACGACTTCGCCGTCGAGGGCGAAGGGGTAGAGCGCTTCGCGCGGCAGCGGTTCGTCGAGCAGTTCGTTCGCGGCGACGACGGCGGCGACACAGGACGCGGCGGAGCCGCCCATGCCGGAGCCCAGCGCGATGCCTTTATGCAGTGTCAGCTCGAAGCCGAACGGCAACGCGAGCCCGTGCATCATGGACAGCAGCGCGGCGCCGGCGGTGTTCTCGGCGGCGGCCATGGGCAGGTCGGTGATCACGCCATCGATGGCCACGATGCGCACCTCGCGTTCGGCGATGCGACGCACGTCGGCGCGATCGCCGGCACCTTCCACGGTATGGCCGAGGATGTCGAAGCCGATGCCGACGTTGCCGACGCTGGCGTACGCCTCGGCGATGGCGACATCCGCACGGACGAGGGGCGAGGATTGTTCTTTCAGCATGCGCACCGTTTTACTCCCATCGCGCCCGCCACGCGCAGCAGGTCGGTGAATACCGCCGCCGCCGTGACCTCGGGCCCGGCACCCGGCCCCTGGACGACCAGCGCATTGTCGCAGTAACGGCGCGTGGCGAAACGCAGGACGTTGTCCGTCAGCTGGGCGTGTGCGAAGGCATGGTCGCGCGGCACCACCTGCACGCCCACCGAACCGTGGCGGCCGTCGAACCGCGCCACGTGGCGCAGTACACCGCCCGCCATGCGTGCTTCGGCCAGCAGCACCGCCATGGGGCCGTCGAGCGCGGCGAGGCCGGCCATGAAGTCGTCGCGCGACGCATCCGCCAGCGGGGCGGGAACGAGGCTGCGCACGGCGATGTCGTCGAGCGAGAGGGCGACCCCCGCCTCGCGCGCCAGGATGACGAGCTTGCGCGCGACGTCCATGCCGGAAAGATCGTCGCGGGGATCGGGCTCGGTGTAACCCATCGCGTGGGCCTCGCGCACCAGCGCCGAGAACGGCACGGACCCGTCGAACCGGTTGAGCAGCCACGCCAGCGTGCCCGAGAGCATGCCCTCCACCGCCATGAGCTCGTCACCGGTGTCGAGCAGGTCGCGCAGCGTCTGCACCACGGGCAGGCCGGCGCCGACCGTGCCCTCGTAATGAATGCTCGCGCCGCTGGCCGCGGCCGCGGCGCCGATCCGCCGCCAGCGCTCCAGCGGCCCGCTGCCGGCCCGCTTGTTGGGCGTGACTACGTGGATGCCCGCGCCGATCCACCCCGCGTAGTGGTCCGCCACGGCATCGCTGGCGCTGCAGTCCGCGAGCACGGCCGGCTCGCCGTGCTCGCCCGCGACATATGCGGCGAACTCGTCGAGTTCCGCCGGTCGCCAGGTCTGCGCGCCGTGGGTGCGTCCGTTGAGGGCGTCGTCGTCGCAGTCCAGCCACATGTGCCGGCTGTCGCAGACGGCGCGCAGCCGGAGGTCGAGGTGGCAGTCGCGCAGCAGGCGCGGCGCGGCGGCGCGCAGCTGGGCGAGCAGGGCGGTGCCGACCTTGCCGGGCCCCACGATGCCGAGGTTCACGACGAGCGGGGCCACGGCCGCGCGCGCGGGTGCGGCACGTAGCGGTGAGCGGTGGGGAGCGATGGCGATGGACACGGGTCAAGCCTCCGGTGGAAGGCCCGTTCGTCGCGTCAGGTGGGATGTCGGCTGTCGAGGTTCCGGCGCCGGTCCCGTCCTGCGGGAGGTCGGGGCCGGCAGCGACAGGGAACTAAGCGCGCGCGGACTCCGATCCTCCGACCGTGGTAGTGGTCGTGGTTGTCGTCGTCGCGGTGGAAAGGAACGCGGGCGCGCCGGCCATGAGGGCCGGGATGGAACGCAGCGCTGGCGCGTGGTTGGACATGGCCCGACGTTATGCCCGGGTCTCGGGGGCTGTCAAGCGGCCGGATGGCCTAGGGGCTGCTCTCACAGGAGCGGACCCGGTCGCGATGGGTGCTTGCTTCGAGTCTCCATCGCGGCCAGGTCCGTTCCTGCAGGTGGCGCGGTCAGCGCTTCGACAGGTCGATCGCGTACACGGCCGTGCCGTCGCCGTTGTCGCGCAGCTGGCGGATGGGCAGGCCGAGCGACTTCGCCACGTCTTCCTTGCCGCTGGCCGAGGTGAACGTGACGGGACCCTTCGTCTTCACCGGCGCGAAACGCCAGGACGCCTTGTCGACATCCTTGCGCGTCAGCGTCTTCTTTTCCTCCACCCAGTGGATGACGACCTCGCGATTGCCGTCCGGTGCGTTGAGCACGACGTTGTCGCCCTTGAGGCCCGGGAACTCGCCGCCGCCGTTCGCGCGGTAGTTGTTCGTCACGACGATGAAGGGTTGCGACGGCTTGACCGGCTTGCCCTTGAATCGCAGGTCGGAGATGCGCTCGCCTTCCGGCTTCGATACGTCGATGACGTAGGTGATGCCACCCTGCATCTGGTCGAAGTTGTAGCCGGCCATCTTGCCGATCAGCGGCTGCTCGCCGTCCTTCGAAGGATCGATGCGGTTGAAGCGCGACGCGGCCTTCTCGAGCCACGCTTTCACACCCGCGCCGTCGATCTTCACCGCGGCGAGCGTGTTCGGATAGAAGTAGAGATCGGACGCGTTGCGGATCGTCATCGGGCCCTTCGGCACGTCCGTGAAGTCGTCCGGGCCGCCGAAGCCCGTGCGGAACGCCGCCGCCGCAGAAATCACCGGCACGTCCTTCCACTCCGGGTTCGTCCGGGCGAGCGCCTCGCGCGCGTAGTCGATCTGCGCCGCGTTGACCACGGCGAGCGCGCTCATGTTGCCCTCGTCCGCGAAGTAGCTGGTCAGCGCGTGATCGGTCGCGCCGATCGGCGTGTTCACGTAGGCGACGGCGGCGTCGTGCGCCTCCTGCACGAGGGGCGCGATCGTCGGATCGGCGGCGACGCACTCGTTCTTCTTCGGGCAGATCGGGCGTACCTGGCTACGGCTCTTGTCCTTGTCGACCACCCAGCGATCGCCCTCGCGCTTCAGCGTCATGTTGATGACGCCCAGGTCCTTGCCGAAGAAGCCGCCCATCACCGCGGGCACGCCGCGCACGATGCCGCGCTTCGCGTCGACGTCTTTCATGTCGGCGTAGCGGGGGCCGGGAAACTCGGTATGCGAATGGCCGAGCAGGAGCGCGTCGATGCCCGGCACACCGGCGAGGTACCAGCCGCCGTTCTCCATCTGCGGCGTGTACGGCGAGGTGTTCAGGCCGCCATGCAGGATGGCGACGACGAGGTCGGGATGCTGCGCCCGCAGCTCGGGCATGAACCGGTTCGCGGCTTCGACGACGCCGTCGACGGTGACCTTGCCGGCGAGGTTGCGCTTGTCCCAGTCGAGGATCGGCGGCGGCGTGAAGCCGATGATGCCGATCTTCAGCGTGGTGGTGACGGGTTTGCCGTCGACACCCTTGGCCGTGACCGTCTTCGTGACGATCGTCCACGGCTTGAAGATCGGCTTGCCGTCGCGCGCGCTGTAGACGTTGGACAACACGATCGGGAATTTCGGTCCCGCGCACTCTCGGGCGTTCACGCCGTCGACGTTCATCGCGGTGTTCGTCACCTGCGCGAGGAACGGCAGACCGTAGTTGAACTCGTGATTTCCCGCGGTGCCGCCGTCGTAACCGATGGCGTCCATTGCCTTGTAGATCGCGAGCTCGCTGTCGCAGCCGATGGGCTTCACAAGCGCCTGGTAGTCGGCCAGCACGCTGCCCTGGATGGTGTCGCCGCTGTCGAACAGCACCGTGTTCGGGAATTCCTTGCGGGCCTGGCGGATCAGCGTCGCGACCCGCTCGTAGCCGAAGCTGGGGTCGTCCTTCTGCTTGTAGTAGTCGTACGACAGAAGATTCGAGTGGACGTCCGTCGTCTCGAGGATCGCGAGGTCGAGCGTCGCGCCATCCTTCACCCCGGCGGGTGCCGCGGTCTTGCCGGAAGGTGCGCCGGCGCAGGCGGCGAGCAGGGCGGCCGAGAGCGCGGCCAGGGCGAGGGGCTTGAACATGCGGAGGTCCGGTGGGGTTTCGGGGCGAAAACTAGCAGATATGCGGCTGGAAGTGCGACGCGCGTCACTCGCATCGGTGTCTTCTTCCCGCGGTAAAAAAACGTACACACACATCGCGCACGCTCGCCGGCTTCCCTGCCACGCGATTCCCCGATGATCTTCGCCCGCCGCACCCTGTTCCTCGCCCTCGCTTCCGCGCTCGCCCTGCCGACCCACGCCGAAGACGCCACGCCGCCGAAGACCCAGGATCTCGAGGCCGTGTCCGTGATCGGCCAGGGCGAGACACGCCAGGTGCAGCGCATCGTGCCCGACGACCAGAAGGTGCTACCGCCGGGCACCAGCCCGCAGAATATCCTCAACCGGCTGCCTGGCGTTTCCGTGCAGTCGAACGACGCGTTCGGTGCCAACGAGGAGTCGCAGTCGATCACGCTGCGCGGCTTCAACACGACGCGCCTCGGCTACACCCTCGACGGGCTGCCGCTGGGCGACAACGCGTACGGCAACTACAACGGCCTGAACATCTCGCGCGCGCTGATCGCCGAGAACATGGCCACGGTGGAGCTCTCCGAAGGTATCGGCGCGCTCGGCACGGCATCCACCAGCAACCTCGGCGGCGCGATCCAGTATTTCTCGGCCGACCCGGCGAAGACGTTCGGCGGCAGGGTCGCGCAGACGTTCGGCAGCGATCACAATCGCCGCACCTACGCACGCATCGACACCGGCGACTACAAGGGCTTCTCGATGTACCTGTCCGGGGTGCACGCGGATGCGGACATGTGGACGCGCCCCGACTCGCCGACGAACACGAAGCAGTTCAACGGCAAGGGCGTGTACGAGTTCGGCGAGGGCAACCGCATCACCGGTTTCGTCGACACCTCGCGCACGAGCCAGGCCGATTACGCGTATCTGTCGAAGAGCGGCCTGCGCCGCGGGCTCGGCTGGGACTGGAACCTCTACGCGCCCGACTGGAACCGCGCCCTGGCGGCGGCGTATTGCGCGCCCGCCTATACGAAGGGCGGCGTGAAGGATCCGCGCTGCGGCTTCTCCGGCGGTGTCGACAACATCGACGACGCCTACTACCAGAGCCGTGCGCTGCGTCGCGACGACCTCTACTACCTCGCGGGCGATTTCGCGGTCGCCGACGCGGCGACGCTGCACACGCAGGTCTACCATCACGAGAACGCGGGGCAGGGGCACTGGTGGTCGCCCGGCCAGAAGTCGTTCCCGGGCACGCCGCAGGAGCTTCCGATCTCCATCCGCAGCACCAACTACACGATCAATCGCAACGGCGCGATCGCATCGCTGTCGTGGGACATCGGGGCCCATCATGTCGAAGGCGGCGTGTGGTACGAGAAGAACGACCACCACGTCGAGCGCAACTTCTACTACATCGATGGCCCGGTCAGCGACGATTACTACCTGAAGAATCCGAATCGCCGCCTCTTCTCGCAGGACTATACGATCACGACGAAACAGGCGTACCTGCAGGACAGCTTCAAGGCGATGGACGACCGGCTCAGCGTCGACATCGGCGTGAAGAGCCCGCACACGACGATGACGGCGCGCGAGCTTCCGGGTGTCGAGAGTCCGTACGCGAACGGCACGCTGAAGGCCGGCAAGTCGCTGCTCCCGCAGGCGGGCCTCGCCTTCCAGCTGGCGCCGGGGCAGGAAGTGTTCCTGTCCTACGCGAAGAACATCGCCGCGTTCCAGGGCGGCGGCGCGGGCGGTCCGCTCTCGGTGTCGCAGGCCGCGTTCGACGGGACGAAGTCCAACCTGAAGCCGGAGGAATCGCGCTCGATCGATGGCGGCTTCCGTAGCGTCGGCGAGGGGTACGAGGCCTCGGTCGCCCTGTACGACGTGAAGTTCGACAACCGCCTGCTTTCCCTCAATCCCTGCCCGAGCATCGAGGTGGGCACGCGACCGGAATGCAACACGGCGTTCGTGAACGTCGGTTCGGTGAGCAGCCGCGGCGCGGAGTTCACCTTCATCTGGAAGCCGGTCCGCGGCTTCGAGTGGTACAACTCGGCCTCGTTCAACCGCTCGACCTACGACGACAATTACGTCGCCAACGGCCAGGTCGTCCCGGTGAAGGACAAGACCACCGTGGACACGCCCAAGCGCATGTTCGCCAGCGAGATCAGCTGGCGCGAGGGACCGTGGTCGGCCAGCCTGCGCGGCAAGTACACCGGCCGCCGCTACTACACCTATACCAACGACCAGGGCGTCGCGGGTGCCACGTCGTTCGATTTCGGGGCAAGCTACGACTTCGGACCCGTCGCGAGCCTGAAGGCCCTGACCCTCGCCCTGAACATCACGAACCTCACCGACCACCGCTACGCGACGAACCTCACGGCGTTCGCCGCGACGGATGCGCAGGGTCGTGCCCTGGCCTTCCATGCGAGCGCGCCGCGGCAGAGCTTCGTCACCCTGACGGCCGATTTCTGATGCGGGGAACTGGTCTATCCTCATGCGCTCTTGCCCTGCTGCTCGGAGCGCTGCCGATGTCCACCCCCGCCGCCACGGCGACGCCCATCGCGTCGAAGGTCCTCGTCATCGGTCATCGCGGCGCGAGCGCGCTGCGTCCCGAGCACACGCTGGCGTCGTACGCGGTGGCGATCGAGGATGGCGCCGACGTCGTGGAGCCCGATCTGGTCTCGACGAAGGACGGCGTCCTGGTGGTGCGCCACGAGAACGAGATCGGGGGCACGACGGATGTCGCGAGCCACCCGGAGTTCGCGGCCCGGCGTACGACGAAGACGGTCGACGGCGTCGCCATCACGGGCTGGTTCACCGAGGACTTCACGCTCGCCGAACTGAAGACGCTGCGCGCTCGCGAGCGCCTGGCGGACATCCGCAAGGCGAACACGGCGTTCGACGGCCAGTTCAGCGTGCCCACGTTCGACGAGATGATCGAATTCGTGGCCGCGGAGGCGTCCGCCCGGCGCCGGATCATCGGCATCATTCCCGAGATCAAGCACTCCACCTATTTCCGCGGCATCGGCCTGCCGATGGAGGACAAGGTACTGGCGACGCTCGCCGCGCACGCTTATACCCGCACGGCGCCCGTCGAGATCCAGTCGTTCGAGGTCGGTAACCTGAAGTACCTCCGTGGCAAGCTGGGCGCGTCGCATCCGAACATCCGGTTGCTGCAGCTCATGGAGGCGGGGGCGGAACATCCCGCCGACGACCCGTCGACGACCTATGCCGCGATGATGAGCCCCGCCGGCCTGAAGGCCATCGCGGCCTACGCGGATGCGATCGGGCCCTCGACGCGCAGCATCATCCCGCTGGGTGCGGATGGCCGGCTCGCCGCGCCGACGACGTTAGTTCGTGATGCCCATACGGCGGGACTCGAGGTGCATCCCTACACGTTCCGTCCCGAGAACCATTTCCTGGCGGCCGACTTCCGCAACGCGGCCAGCGACGCCACGCGCAACGAGGCGGGCTCGGTGGCAGAGATCCGCGCCTACCTCGCCACGGGTATCGATGCGTTCTTCACCGACGATCCGGCGCTGGGGCGCAGGGCCGTCGACGGGCGTTGATCCTTCTCCCGCCCCGTGCCCGCTGCCGCGGGGATCGCCGATGCGATCGGCTCCCACCTTTCGGCTGCCGGCGATTCGGGGCTCCATGAGGCGGACGCCTACACGCTGTGTAAGCGTCCGCCGGGGACAGGGCCAGCCCCTCCCGCTATGATCCCGGGTCAGCCAGCCCAGGGTCATCCTCATGTCGTTAGCCAGGTTCCTCCGCCACAAGTCCGTCGAGCAGTTGCAGGCCGAGGTCGGCCAGCGGAAGGACTTCCGGCGCGTCCTCGGCCTGTGGCAACTGACCGCGATCGGCATCGGCGGCATCATCGGCGTCGGCATCTTCGTGCTGGCCGGACAGCAGGCGGCGCTCAACGCCGGCCCGGCCGTCGCCCTCAGCTTCATCATCGCGGGCTTCGGAAGCGCGTGCGCCGCCCTGTGCTACGCGGAGTTCGCCGGGCTCATCCCGGTAACCGGCAGCGCCTACACCTATGGCTACGCGGTGCTCGGCGAGGGTGCGGCATGGATCATCGGCTGGGATCTGCTGCTGGAGTACGCGCTGGTGGTCGCCGTGGTGGCGATCGGGTGGTCCGGCTACGTGCAGGTGTTGCTCGCCACGGCGGGCGTGCACCTGCCGGAATGGGCGCAGAAGAGCATGAGCGCCGACACCATGAAGTATTACTGGCAGCACGCCATGGGCTCGCTGGGCGTGAGTTACGCGAACCCCGTCGCGGCACCGACCGACGGCCACCGCTTCAACGTCATCGCGGCGGGTATCTCGCTGCTGGTGGCGATCCTGCTCTCAGTCCGCACGGAGTGGGGCGCGCGCCTGAACACGCTCATCGTCGCGATCAAGGTGCTCGGCGTGGCGCTGGTGATCGGCGTGGGCGCGTTCTTCATCAACACGGCGAATTGGCACCCGTTCATCCCGGAACGCATCTTCGACGACAAGGGCGTCGGTCACTTCGGCTGGCATGGCGTGCTCACCGGTGCCAGCGTGGTGTTCTTCGCGGTGTTCGGATACGACACGCTGACCACGGCGGCGGAAGAAGCCCGCAACCCGCAGCGCGACCTTCCGCGCGCCGTGCTGCTCTCGTTGGCGGTCGCGATGGTGCTCTACATCGCCGTCTCGCTCGTGCTGACCGGCATCGTGCCGTATGCGAGCCTGAGCGGCGAGGCGTCCGTTTCGGACGCCTTCAACGCGATCGGCCTGCCGTGGATCAGCAACGTCATCGCCGTCGCCGCCGTGATCGGCGTCATCAGCGTGCTTTTCGCCTTCATGCTCGGCGCTGCACGCATCTGGTTCGCCCTCGCGCGCGACGGCCTGTTGCCCGCGTGGTTCGCCCGCGTGCACCCGCGCTTCGGCACGCCGGCCCGTCCGACGATGATCCTCGGTATCTTCACCGCGATCGTCGCGGGCTTGCTGCCTATCGGCGAAGTGGCCGAGCTGGTCAACATCGGCACGCTTAGCGCCTTCATCCTGATCTGCGCCTCGGTGCTCGTGCTGCGGGTGCGCAAGCCCGGCCTGGAGCGGAAGTTCCGGACGCCGGCGGTGTGGTTCGTCGCGCCGCTCGGCATCCTCTTCTCGCTCGCGCTGATCTGGGGCCTGCCGTGGATCACGTTCGAGCGCTTCGCGATCTGGATGGCTATCGGCCTGATCGTGTACTTCACCTATGGCGTGCGCCACAGCAAGCTCAACGGCGCGAGTCAGTAAACCATTTCGAGACGGCGCTCTCCCTCGTCCGGGAGGGCGCCTGCCATGTACTCGCGCATGCGTCGCTGGTTCTCGGGCGTGTACCGATAGCAGTTCCTCCGCAACGCGTTCGAGTGCGAGTACAGGTTCGTCTCGCACGGCCAGAAGCCGGACCATTCGACGCTGGCGTCCTCGTGCACGCCGCCCAGTGTGTGACCGTATTCGTGCGCGATGACCGTATAGGGTCCATTGAGCGAGGCGACGGCATGGTCGCCGCCGAGCCATGCCCGACCGTAATGGCCCGGCTCGATGGCGTCCGGCGTCAGCAGCATGAACTTGAACCACGAATGGCCCGGGATCGGCATGAGTCCTTCGCGCATCACCAGGCGCTGCGTCGACAGTGTCCAGCGGCCAAGAAGATCCGCATCGTGGCGCGGGATGTCCGTGAGGCCCGGCATGCGGCGCCGGTAGACGGTCTGGACGCGCCTGACCGCCAGGACGCGTCGCATGTCGACGGCCCACCACGCGACGTAGCCGGCGTGGATGTGCTGATCGGAACTGCCTTCGACGTCGTCGTGCACGAACATGTGGAATCCGACCGTCGAAAGTCCCTCGTGCGGGTTCGGCGAGAGTCCGGAGGTCGTCGGCGGCTCGTCGGCGACGGACGCCACCGCTCGCGCCGTCGCCGCGGCGCTTTCGGCGGAACCGTCGCGACGGAGACGATGAGGTCGCTCGGTATCACCTGAGTAACCCGTGATCGACACGCCGGTGGCGTCGGCCACGGTGATGTCCAGGTGGCCGGCCGATCGTACGACGACGGCCGGCTTGCCTTGCCATGTCGCCATGTAATGCGTGCCACGTGTGCCATCGGAAAACGCGGTGTCCAGCCCTTCGACGAGCGAGGTCACCACGAGCTCGCCGCTGCTGGCGTCGCGCGCCTCGGCGTCTCCCGCGGGGAGCGCGACGCGCTGCGGAAGGCCAGCGGCGACGGCCTCGTCGAAAGCGCGGAGCGGACCGGAGGTGCTCGCGAACGCGGGGGCGGCCAGCACCACGGTGCATACCGCGAGGATCTTCAAGGTCGGTGATCCGGACGTGGCCATGTCAGTCCACCAGCGGCAGGCTGAGCGACGACGGGTCGAGAAGCGCCGGACCATCGGCGTGCCGGGAAAGATACGCGCGCATGCGGTCTTCGTTCGCGGCGGTATACCGGTAGCAGTTGGAAAGCACGGCGACGTCGCGAGGGTACAGATTCGTCTCGCAGGGCCAGACATAGGACCACCAGATCGCCGAGTCGTCGTGCACGCCGCCGAGCGTGTGTCCGAACTCGTGCGCGATCACGTTGTATGCGCCGGAAAGCGATGCCATGGCCTGGTCGCCGCCGAGCCACGCGAGGCCGCTCGTGTTCTCCCGCACGGCGTTCTTCGTGACGAGCATGAATTTGTATTCGAACCTGCCCGCCTCGTAGTGCAACTTTCCTCTCGTCGCGTATTCCTGCGCGGCGAGCGTCCATTTCCACATCGACGCCTCGCGTCCATAGGTCAGGTCGGTCATGCCGGGACGGTTCTGAAGGTAGTACGTGCGGAGCCGATAGGCGGGGAGGATGCGCTGCATGTCCGCGATCCACCAGGCGACGTAACGCGCATGGATATGTCGCCGCGACGTGCCGGCCGTGTCGTCGTGGAGGAACATCCAGAACTCCAGCACGGGTGCCGTTCGGGGCTTGCCCGGCGACGTGGCGCTCGTCGCGGTGTCGGCCCGCGCGGTCCGGCCGCTGCCGGATGCGACGGTCGATTCCGGCCCGACCGGTTCGGCGGCCGGGAGCTGGTGTGCCTGTTCGGAATCGTCGCTGTAGCCGACGACGTCGACGCCATCGCCGCGCGGCACGGTGATGTCCACGTGCCCGGTGGAGCGAGTGATCACGGCAGGGTCGCCCTGCCAGGTGCCGACGAACGTCGTCACCGGCTCGCCGTCGGGAAAGCGGACATCGACGTCGAGCGGCGCACGGATGGTAAGGGACGCATCGCCCGCGCGCGCCGTCGCACCTCTCGCGTCGTCGGCGGGTGAGGGCAGGACGACCGTGGCGGGGAAGCCGGCGCGGATCGCGGCGTCGAAGCGATCGAGGACATCGCTCGCCGCCACTGGCGAGCAGGCGAGCGTCGCGATCAGGCAGGCGAGCGAGCTGCGCGAGGGTGTTGCCGTCATGGGGAGATTCCTTTCCCTGCAGGCGTCGTGGCGACGCGGGGCGGGGAAGATAGCTCGCCGCTCACGCGGGAGGGGGCCGGAATCGCGCGCCATGTCGAAACCCTACGCGTCGTGGTGTACCGGCGGAAATCGAGGGCGCGAGGGCCACGACGGCATTGAAACGGCCGACCCCACCACCTACCTTGGAACTTCGATCCGCCAACCAGGCTTTCCCATGACCGACCTTTCGTCGTTTCCCATCGCTTCCCGCTGGCCCGCCAAACATCCGGACCGCCTGCAGCTCTATTCGCTGAACACGCCCAACGGCGTGAAAGTCTCGATCATGCTTGAGGAGCTTGGCCTTCCCTACGAAGCCCATCTCGTCGATATCGGCAAGAACGAAAGCAAGGCGCCCGAGTTCGAATCACTCAACCCGAATGGCAAGATTCCCGCGATCGTCGATCCGGACGGCCCGGGTGGGCAGCCGATCGGCCTGTTCGAATCCGGCGCGATCCTGCTCTACCTCGCGGAGAAGACCGGGCGCTTCCTGCCCAAGGACGAGGCGAAGCGCTGGGAGACCATCCAGTGGCTCTTCTTCCAGATGGCCGGCATCGGTCCGATGTTCGGCCAAGTGGGCTTCTTCCATAAGTTCGCCGGCCGCGAGTACGAAGACAAGCGGCCCCTGCAGCGCTACGTCGACGAATCGAAGCGACTGCTCGGCGTGCTCGACCGGCAGCTGGCAGGGCACGACTGGATCGTCGGCGACGAGTACACCATCGCCGACATCGCCACGCTCGGCTGGGTCAACAACCTGATCACGTTCTACGGCGCGCGGGAACTGGTGGGATTCGACGCCTTCGCCAATGTGGCCGCATGGCTGGAACGCGGCATGTCGCGTCCGGCGGTGCAGCGTGGGCTGAAGATACCGTCGAGGGGCTGAGCGCAGGCCTCGGTTTCGACTCTCCTGCCACATCCTTGCTGGAAAAAAGGGCCGCGTGAGCGGCCCGTCATCGCGCATGAAGTGTCAGGACGCCATCAAAACCGGAATTCGGCACCCGCGGCCCACGCTCCGATGTTCTGGTCGAAGTCGGACGAACGTTCGCTATGGGTGTGGAAGCGGAAGCTGTAGTGCTCGTACCCGAGCGTCACGCCGAAGTTGTCTGTGAAGTCGTAGCCAACGGCGAGCCCGCCGTAAAAGCCGGTGTCGTTCGACGTACTGCGATCGTGCCGGCTATGCTGGCCCGGCAGGACGATCACACCCACGTACTCGTAGCTGGACTTCTGTTCGCTGCGGGTGCGTGCCAGGCCAGTACGTAGCGTCAGCGACCAGCCGTCGCCGATCAGCCACTTCGAGTTCGCGCCCAGCAGGACCGCCTTGTTGGTGAGCTTGGTCCTTATATCGAACGGAAGGATGATGCTGCCGTTCGACCCCCTGTAGTCGGCGCCTCCCAGATCGACGTAGCCCGCTTCGGGTCCGATCGACCAGACCTCGTCGATGGTCCAGCGATAGCCGCCGATCACGCCGAACATCGTGTCCTTCTTGTCGGCGTGGTAACCGGCGCCATGGTCGTCAGGACCGAAGTCGCTGGACTGGCCGTCGATGGAGGTGCGGGATTGCCCGGCCGAGACGGCGATGAACCCGTCGCCACGCGCGCAAACCGGCGCGGCAGCCGCGCCGAAAACGGCGGCCAGCGCCGCCAGACACAATACCTTTTGCATGGGTTTCCCTGTTCCTGATGATGTCCGCCGGCTCCTGCGCCGTGCGGTCCCGCTCGCGCGGGCACCGAATCTTACGACATATCCACCGGGGCCGACCGTGACCTCTGGCATGGGGCGCCCCCCTCCCCGCCGTTTAGGATCGAAGGCTTGCGCAGGGCCCTCGGGGCGGCGCCGATCCGCTCGCAGGGAAGAAAGGGCGACCACCATTTTCCCCAGGGGAGAACGACTTGAAATCCACCATGCTTGCTTCCGCGCTGCTGGCCGCCCTCGCGGGCGTCGGCGCCACCGCCGTTCGCGCGGACGATCTTTCCACCGTGCCGGCGCCGCAGGACGTCGCTTTCGACGGCGTGCTGAAGGTGACGGTCGACGCGACCGATCTCGATCGCCGCATCTTCCGCGTGCATGAGACCGTTCCCGCGAAGCCGGGCCCGCTGACGCTGCTGTTCCCCGAGTGGATCCCCGGTCACCATTCGCCGAGCGGCCCGATCGACCAGTTCGCCGGCCTCATCGTCACGGCTGGCGGCAAGCGCATCGAGTGGAAGCGCGACGAGTACAACGTGTACGCGTTCCACGTGGACGTCCCTGCCGGCGCGACGTCCGTCGACGTCGAATTCCAGACGCTGACACCGCAGGACACCCGTGGCGGCCGCATCGTCATGACGCCCGACATCGTCAACGTGCAGTGGAACCAGGTCTCGCTGTATCCGGCGGGATACCGCGCCGACCGCATCCAGGTCGAGCCGACCGTGAAGTTCCCGGCCGGTTTCCAGTTCGGCACCGCGCTCGAACAGGCCAGCAAGAGCGGCGACACCGTCACGTTCAAGGCGATCGACTACGACAACCTCGTCGACTCGCCGATCTTCGCCGGCCGCTACTTCAAGCGCGTCGACCTCGACCCGAACGGCCGCTCGCCGGTGCACCTGAACATCGTCGCCGACAGCGCCAAGTCGCTCGAGATCAAGCCCGAAGCGCTGGACATCCATCGCAAGCTCGTCCAGCAGATGGACAAGCTCTATGGCGCGCGTCACTACAACCATTACGACTTCCTGCTGGCGCTGACCGACAAGCTCGGCGGCATCGGTCTCGAGCACCATCGTTCGTCCGAGAACAGCGCGTCGCCCAACTACTTCACCGAGTGGGACAAGAGCTGGGTCGGTCGCGACCTGCTCGCGCACGAGTACAACCACTCGTGGGACGGCAAGTACCGCCGCGGCGCCGATCTCGCCACGCCGAACTTCAACGTGCCGATGGGCGACAGCCTCCTTTGGGTCTACGAAGGCCAGACGCAGTTCTGGGGCAACGTGGTCGCCGCCCGCTCGGGCCTGCTCTCGCAGGACCAGGCGCGCGACATGCTCGCGTTCGTCGCCGCCACCTACGACAAGGGCCGTCCGGGTCTCGCCTGGCGCAACATCCAGGACACGACGAACGATCCCACGATCGCCCAGCGTCGCCCGCTCTCGTACCGCAACTACTCGATGAGCGAGGATTACTATTCGGGCGGCCAGATGATCTGGCTCGACGTGGACACCAAGCTGCGCGAGCTGACGAAGAACAAGCGTTCGCTGGACGATTTCGCGAAGGCGTTCTTCGGCATGAAGGACGGTGACTGGAAGGTCAATCCGTACACGTTCGAGGAAGTGGTCTCGACGCTCAACGGCATCGCGCCGTACGACTGGGCGAAGTACCTGCGCGACCGCGTCGACGGCCACAAGGGCGACCTGGAAGGCATCGAGCGCGGCGGCTGGAAGCTCGTCTACAACGACAAGCCGTCGGAAGCGTCGAAGGCCATCGAGGCGCGCCGCCATTACGTCGACCTGACCTACTCGGCCGGCTTCGCCGTGTCGTCGAAGGGCGACATCGCCGACGTGCGCTGGGATGGCCCGGCCTTCAATGCCGGCCTCGCGCCGGGCATGCACATCGTCGCGGTGAACAACAAGGAATTCGACGGCGACGCGCTGAAGGATGCCGTGACCGCCGCGAAGACCGACAAGGCACCGATCGAGCTGCTGGTGAAGAACTTCGACCAGTACAAGACGATCCGCATCGACTACCACGACGGCCTCAAGTACCCGCACCTCGAGCGGGACAAGAGCAAGCCCGACTGGCTGGGCGAACTGTACAAGGCGAAGTAAGCACGACAGGGAAGGGCGCCGGAAGGCGCCCTTCTTCGTTTCAGCGTGCCACGTCACCGTCCATCGGGCCCGTTGCCGCGGGATCGCCGAAGCGATCGGCTCCCACCCTTCGGCACACATCGGCGCACGCTACCATCCCTGCCATGACCTCCCGACCCATGCCTCCAGGAATGGAACTCGATCGCGCCCACGCGCGCCGCCGACGTTTCATGTTCGCCTTCTGGCTACTTGCCTTCGGCAGCGCCGCGATCAGCAACACGCTGACGTTGCGCATCGATGCCGAGCGCCACGGCATCGCGGCGTCGGCATGGGAGATCGCGACCAACGAGTTCACCAGCATGGCCGTGTCGCTGGCGATGCTGCCGTTCCTCCTGCGCGCGTGCGACCGTTGGCCGCTGCACGCCGAGACGTGGCGGCGTCGTCTGCCGTTCTACGTCGCCGGCAGCATCGCCTGGTGCATCGGCCACATCGCCGGCATGGACCTGCTGCGCCTGGCGATCTTCTCCGCGACGGGCATCGGCTACGACCCGGGTTCGCTCTGGCTACAGGTCGTCTACGAATACCTGAAGGACGTCCGTACGTTCTTCATCGTCGTGGCGCTCTGGCACCTGGTCGCGTGGGTAGGGCGGCAGGTGAAAGGCGAGGCGCACCTGCTGGTGGCGCCCGACGACGCGCCAGCGGTCGAACCGGTCGATCGCCCCGATCGCTTCCTCGTGCGCAAGCTCGGCCGCGACTTCCTCGTCGCCACCGCCGACATCGAATGGGCGCAGGCGTCCGGCAACTACGTGAACCTGCGGGTGCGCGGTCGCGACTATCCCCTGCGCAGCACGCTGGCGGCGCTGGAGGCACGGCTGGACCCCGCCGTGTTCGTGCGCGCGCATCGCAGCTACATCGTGCAGCTGTCCCAGGTGACCTCGATCGAGCCGGTGGACTCCGGCGACGCCCGCCTGCACATGGCCGACGGCACGGTGCTGCCGTGCAGCCGCCGCTACAGGGAAAGCCTGCGCGCCGCGGCGGCGGGCGCCGAGCCGGCCCGCGCCCGGGCCGGATCCGGAGGCTAGGCCGCCGGGGTCATACCCGCTACAATGCCCGTCCGCTGTTACGCGCCTGTAGCTCAGCCGGATAGAGTAGTGGCTTCCGAAGCCATTGGTCGGGGGTTCGAATCCCTCCAGGCGCGCCATTCTTCTCCTCCGTGGTTCCCGCGGTTCACTTCGAATACGAAGTGAAGACGAGATCGCTGGCAGCCGGCAGCTTCTTGTGGCATGCGTAGCACGCGTTCACCAGCGCGACGCTCTGGTTGGCCTTGCCGTCGTTTTCGAACTGGGCGTAGCCCCAGCCATCGGTGTCGGGGAAGCGCTTCGAATCCTTCACGCTGATCTGCACGTTGATCGGATCGCCGGCGACGAACGACTGGTCGCGGCCGAAGATCGCGTTGTTGCGCGCGGACGATTCGTACTTCCACGCCAGGCGCGCGATGATCGTGCCGTCGGGATAGGGCAGCGTGCCCGCGCGAAACGCCTTCATGGCGATGTCGTTGCCGAGGATGACGCGGATGTCGTTGTTGTTGCCCGCCTCGTGCGCGACGCTGATGGTCTGCCAGTCGCGGTAACCCTCGGGAAGGGCGACACCGAAGACGGGCGAGCGCGATGTGTCGCCGTGTCTGACCGCCGGTTCGCTGGCGAAGGCGCCGAGGGTGATGATGCCACCCACGATGAGTGCCATGGCGGCGACGAGCAGGAAGCGGTAGGGCATGGTCGTGTACTCGCTTGGGTGGTAACGCGGAGTGGGTACGCCTGGGATCAGGGTGGCAGCGGTAGCGCGATGCGTCTTGGTGAATCGATCAGGGGCATGTCGAGGCTTCTCGTGCCTTGCACGTGATGCAGCGGAATGGGTCTTCGACGTAGGCGACCCACCCCGGGGAGCCTCGGTGCCGCCAGCGAGCGCGTGCCGCAGAGCGTCGGCGTTCGTGGCGGCGGACCGGGGGCGGGGAGGGGTCAGGCGGCGACGTCTTCGACGAGGTGGATCTCGACATCGATGTTTCCGCGCGTCGCCTTCGAGTACGGGCAGGTGCGGTGCGCGGCCTGGATCAGCGCGTTGGCGACGTCGGTGGCCAGGCCGGGCAGCGTCACGTTGAGGCGCGCCTGGAGGTAGTAGCCGCCTTCGCCCGTGCCGAGGTCGATCTCGGCATCGACGGCCGTACCCTTGGGCAAGGCGATCTTGCGTTCGGCCGCGGCCAGGCCCATCGCGCCGATGAAGCAGGCGGACCAGCCGGCGCCCAGCAGCTGCTCGGGGTTGGTGCCCGTGCCATGGCCGCCGGGAGGCGTCAGCCTGACGTCGAGGCGGCCGTCGTCGCTGCGGGCCTGGCCGTCGCGGCCGCCAGTGATGTGGGTCTTGCCGGTGTAGAGGACGTTCGTGATCTGAGCCATGGTCTGTTTCCCTTGGGAAGTGTCGGCTGCGGATCAGCCGGTGTGGCAAGGAGACCGTGGCGGCGTATCCGGGCTGTGTCCCCGCGGCGGCGCAAGCGCATCGAAACGTGTAGCGGATCGGCGCGGATACATTGCGGTACAAATCACGCGCCTCCGGCCCCGGACCGTCGCCCGCGTCTTGTACGTATCGATACAAAAAGCCACCCCGGCGGACACGCCACGGATAACGGCGCGGCGTTGAATGGGCACCCTGCGCAGAACCGATGCGCCCTCCCTGATATCCGAGGTGCTTCCCATGAAATCGTTCCGTCTCCTCGCCGCTTCGCTCGTCGTCGCCATCGCGCTGATCGCCGCGTGGCCGGGCAACTGGCAGACCGCGCGTGCGGGCGAATCGACCGCCGCCACGCCCGCCCCGGAATTCACCGGCATCGACCGCTGGTTCAATTCGCCGCCGCTGACCGTGGCGGGCCTGCGTGGCAAGGTCGTGCTCGTGGAGTTCTGGACGAACGAATGCATCAATTGCATCCACGTGCTGCCGCACACCAGGGCGCTCTACGAGAAGTACAAGGACAAGGGCCTGGTGGTGGTCGGCGTGCATACGCCCGAATACGACGAAGAGCGCGATCCGGCGACGGTGCAGGCCGCCATCCGCCGGTTCGGCATCACCTGGCCCGTGGCCCAGGACAACGAGCTGGCGACCTGGAACGCCTGGGGCAACCAGTTCTGGCCGGCGCTCTACCTGATCGACCAGAACGGAAAGGTGGTGTATCGCCACTTCGGCGAGGGAAACTACGAGCAGACCGAGGACCGCGTGCGCCAGCTCCTGCAGGAGAAGGCATGATGTGGGCCGAGGCCGATCCCGAACGCATCGATACCGTTGGAGAGCTGGCAGGCGTGGAACACATCGATCACATTCTCGTCGTCGACGACGACCATGGCATCCGCACCGGCGTCGTCGACTACCTGCGCAAGAACGGCCTGCGCGCCAGCGCGGCGGCCGACGGCCGCGACATGATGGCCCAGCTCGAAACGTCGGCCTTCGACCTCATCGTGCTGGACATCATGATGCCGGGCGAAGACGGCCTCGCGCTGTGCCGCAACCTTCGCGCCGGCAAGCATCGCGCCGTGCCGGTGCTGCTGCTGACCGCGCGCGACGACGAGACCGATCGCATCATCGGCCTGGAGATGGGCGCGGACGATTACGTCGCCAAGCCCTTCTCACCGCGCGAGTTGCTGGCCCGCATCAAGGCCGTGATCCGCCGCACGCGCATGCTTCCGCCCAACCTGCGCATCACCGAGACCAGCGACACGATCTCGTTCGGACAGTGGCGGCTCGACACGACGGCGCGCCATCTCCTCGACGCCGATGGGACCGTGGTGTCCTTGAGCGGCGCGGAATTCCGGCTCCTGCGCGTGTTCCTCGATCATCCCCAGCGGGTGCTCTCGCGTGACCAGCTGCTCAACCTCACGCAGGGCCGCGACGCCGAGCTGTTCGATCGCTCGATCGACCTGATGGTGAGCCGTCTTCGCCAGCGTCTCCGCGACGATGCCAGGGAGCAGGCGTACATCAAGACCGTCCGCAGCGAGGGCTACGTGTTCTCGATGCCCGTGACCGTGCACGGGGACGCTCCATGAGCGAGGCGGCGCGCCGCGCGTCCGGCTGGCGTCCATGGCCGCGGAGCATGGCCTCGCGGCTGTACCTCATCATCTTCACCGGCCTGCTTCTCGCGCAGGCGCTGTCGGTGGCGCTCGTGCTCTACGAGCGCTTCCAGTCGGCCACCTCGGTCATGCTCAACACCCTGGAGAACGACGTCGGCACCTCCGTGGCCGTGCTGGACCGGGAAGCGCCCGAGGAACGCGCGAGCTGGCTGCCGCGGCTGCGTCGCGACAATTACCGTTTCATCCTCGGGCCGGGCGATCCGGGCGAGCCGTTGACCACGCGCCGCGCCCGCGACGTGACGCAGATGATCGCCAGGGAAGTCGGCGCCGGTTACCACGTGCGTGGCGAAACCGTGTCGCGCTCGCCCGAGCGCTACCAGGTGCATTTCACGTTGCACGACGGCTCGCCGCTGACGCTCGAGATCACGCCGCGTGGCGTGATGCCGGTGGCGGACTGGTTGCCCGCCGTGCTGGTGCTGCAGGTGGCCGTGCTTCTCGCATGCGGCTGGTTCGCCGTGCGCCAGGCGACGCGACCGTTGCTTAGGCTCGCGCGCGCGGCGGATGGCATCACGCCGTCGGTCGACGGCCCACGCATGGCGCAGGACGGGCCGACCGAGGTCGCCCACGCGGCGTCGGCGTTCAACGCGATGCAGGATCGCATCGGCCAGTACCTCAAGGAGCGCCTGCACATCCTCGCGTCGATCTCGCACGACCTGCAGACGCCCATCACGCGCATGCGCCTGCGCGCGGAATCGCTCGACGAGGGCGTGGAGCGCGATCGCCTGCTCGCCGACCTCGCCGAGATGGAACACCTCGTCCGCGAAGGCGTGGCCTACGCGCGCAGCGCGCACGGCGGCGACGAGACGCCGGTACGCATCGACGCGCATGCATTCCTCGAAAGTCTCGTGTTCGACTACCAGGACACCGGCAAGCCCGTCACGTTGACCGGACGCATCGAGGGCGTCGCCACCGTGCGCCCGCGCGCGCTGCGCCGCGTCCTCGGCAACCTCGTCGACAACGCGGTGAAGTACGGCGGCTCGGCCGAAGTCGGCGTGTGCCGTGATGGCGGAGCGCTGTGCATCACCGTATCGGATCGTGGTCCCGGCATTCCCGAGGGCGAGCTCGACGACGTGATGCAGCCGTTCTACCGTCTCGAAGCCTCGCGCAATCGCGACACCGGTGGCGCCGGCTTAGGGCTGGCCATCGCCCTGCAGCTGATGCGTTCGATCGGCGGCAACCTGACGCTGGCCAACCGCGAAGGCGGTGGCCTGGTAGCGACGGTGGTACTGCCCTGAAGCAAGGATGCTGAAGTGCACTTGGCAAGCCGCGATCTCGTCAGCTCGCCAGGTCTTCCCGATACGCGAACAGCCCCGGCACGCCGCCCGTGACGACGAAGAGCACGGTCTCGCCATCGCTCACCGCGCCGGTGCGCAGGTCGTGCAGCAGGCCGGCGAACGCCTTGCCCGAGTACACGGGATCGAGCAGAAGGCCTTCGTGGCTGGCGGCGAGGCGCACGGCTGCCTTCATCCCATCCGTCGGCACGCCGTAACCGGCGCCGAGCTGCGTGTCGTCGATCCGCACGTCGTCGCCGGCCACGGTCGATGACAAGCCGAGCAACACGAGCGTCTCGTTCGCGAGCGACGCCGTCGACGCCCGCGCCTTCGCCGCGTCCGCCAGCACCGAGTAGGCGCGAACGACGGACGGATCGCGTCCCATCGCCGCGTAGCCCGCCACGAGCCCGGCCTGCGTGCCGCTGCTTCCGTTCGGCACGACGACACGATCGAAGCGAAGATCCATCGACGCCTCCTGCTCCGCGATCTCCCGCGCGCAGCGCGCGTACCCGAGAGCGCCGGTCGGTGTCGATCCACCGAGCGGGATCACGAGAGCCTTGCGTCCCACGCGCCCGAGCTCCGCGGTGCGAGCCTCCGCGACAGCAAGGCCGTTCTCGCCACGGGCGAGCAGCACGGGTTTCGCACCGAACAGGTCGTCGAGCAATACATTGCCATTGGCTGCGTAGTCGACGCCGTCCTTCGGCACCATGCGGGACAGGTAGAGCTCGCACGCGAAGCCATGCTTCGCCGCCGCGGCGGCGGTCAGGCGCGCATGATTGGATTGCAGGCCGCCGGTGCTGATGAGCGTGTCCGCTCCGATGGCGCGCGCGTGGCCAAGATGAAACTCCAGCTTGCGCAGCTTGTTGCCGCCGCCGCCAAGCGTCATGGTGTCGTCGCGTTTCGCGAACAGGCGTATGCCACGGCCGGCGAGGTCGAGCGCCTCTTCGATACGCGTCAGGCGCTGGATCGGGGTCGGCCCGTCGAGCAGGTCGACGCGGGCGATGGTGTCGAGGGTGGGCAACAGGATCATGGACGGGCTCTCCCAAACATGACGCGGATCATAGGCCGTACCGGCGCGTTTTTCGTGGCGAAAAAAAGCCCCGGTCTGGGGCCGGGGCTTTCAAAGGCGAAGCGGGTGTCGCGCACTACACCCTGGGACCGCGACGGAAGCCGCCGAAGAGCAGGGAAAGGATGAACAGGATCAGGAAGACCACGAAAAGGATCTTCGCGATGCTGGCAGCGCCCGCGGCGATGCCGGTGAAACCGAAGATCGCGGCGATCAGCGCGATCACGAAAAAGATGACGGCCCAATGCAACATGATGTTCTCCTGGCGAGTGGTGTGGAGGGTGACGCTCAGTAATTCCGATCGATGCGGTCGCGGAAATCCTTGACCTGTCGTTCCGCTTCGTCCCTCGCCACGCCATAGCGCTCCTGGACCTTACCTGCGAGGTACTCGCTGTTGCCTTCGGCCACCTTGAAGTCGTCGTCGGTCAGCTTGCCCCACTGTTCCTTCATCTTGCCCTCCAACTGCTTCCATTTGCCCTTGAGGGTGTCTTCGTTCATGGCGGATCCTCGATCGGTGTCTGCCTGTGCGCGCTTGCCGCGCCAGGTCGGTCGCCATTCGATCATCGGCGGGTTGAACGAGATGTCTCGGAGCGGTGAGGCGCCGTCTCACCGCGTTTATGCATCGCCTACACGAATCTTGCGTCGAAACGAAAAAAGGCGCGGCTTTCGCCGCGCCTTTCGTCGTACCGCCGGTGACGGCGCTTACTTCTTCTTGACCTCGAACGCCTCGTTGCCCTCGGCCTGGCCGTTGAGCGAGACGGTGACCTTGTACTTGCCTTCCGGCCACTCGTTCGGGTTCTGGATCTTGAACGTGGTGACGGCCGGGCCATCGGTGCTGATGGACTGGCTGATGTCGCTCACCGTCGTGACGGTCTCGCCGTCCTGGAACGTCCACTTGGCGTTAAGGGTGGCGCCGGCGGTGGTGCCTTCCGTCGCGACCGACGCGTAGATCGTCTTGTCGGTCGGGGCGAAAGTGCTCTTCGCCTTGGCGACCTTCTTGTCCGCGCCGACGGCGTTGCCGAGCGTGACCGAGCCGACCTTCAGCGATTCGCTGGCGGCGGCGGGAGCGGCCGGGGCGGCGGCCGGCGCCGAGGGCGCCGCGGCGGCGGTGGCGGCGGGCGCCGGAGCCGTCGCGGGCGCGGTGGCGGCAGGTGCCGGGGTCGCAGCCGCCGGAGCGGTGGCCGCCGGGGCCGGGGCGTTCTGCTGTTCGTCCTTCTTGCCGCAGGCGGTGAGGACCAGCAGGCCGGCGACCGTGGCCGTGGCGAGGGCGGACGAACGCATGGAAAGCTTCATGTCTTGGATTCCGTCAAAGAGTGCTTGGATAACAGGATCGGGAGCTGCAGGCGTGCATCCCGTCGCCGCGGCAGGTTACAGGCTATACAACTAAAGGCAAGACCAATGAAGAACGCATGAATGCGCCATTCATCCTTACTGGCGCGCCCCGCGCGGGTTGCCCGGGACGGCGTTCGCGTCGGTGCTGCGGAACGGGTTGATGTCCAGTCCGCCCCGGCGTGTATAACGCGCATACACGGAGAGCTCGCGTGGTGCGCAGCGCTCGCGGATGTCCATGAAAATGCGTTCGACGCACTGCTCGTGGAATTCCGTGTGGCTGCGGAACGAGACGAGGTAGCGGAGCAGCCCCGCGTGATCGATGCGGCGGCCCGCATAGGCGATCTGCACGCTGCCCCAGTCCGGCTGCCCGGTGACCGGGCAGTTCGAACGGAGCAGATGGGACACGACCGTCTCGCTCGCATCGCCGTCCAGCGTGCCGAGGAAATCGGCGCGGGGCGGACCGTAGCTGTCGAAATCGAGGTCCTGGTCGTCGAGGAGCTGGCCCTCCGGCTCCCCGAGCGGGCAGCCGTCCAGCTCGTTCGGAGCGCGCAGCCACACTTCGGCTCGGCCGCCGGCCGCGGCGGACAGGTCGCGCTGCAGGGTGTCGTGGACGATGTCCGGCCCCGCCATGCGCTCCTGCGCGAAGCTGTTCAGATAGAGCTTGAACGACTTGGATTCGACGATGTTGGGCGTCGTCGCCGGGAAACGGAACTCCGCCACGGCCACGACGGGCTTGCCGCGCATGTCGAGCCACGACAGCTCGTAGCCGTTCCAGACGTCCACGCCATGGAAGGGGAGGTCGGCACCGTCGACACCGATCTCGTCGCGCTTGCCCTGGCGGGGGATCGGGAACAGCAGGCCGGCGTCGTAGCGGTCGGCGTAGGTCGTGGTCTTGCCCAGCGGGGAGTGTTCGGGGGACGACATGGCGGTTTGCAGCTGCGTACAAACCGCCATTATAGGCCACCTGCCGGTTCGCCCCTGGATCCGGCGAACGTCAGGCGTTGATCGATCCCATCATGTTCGACGCGTAGCGGTCGCCCACGGCCGAATCGGGCGGGAACACCGCGTCGATCTCCGCGATTTCCCCAGCGCTGAGCACCACGTCCGCCGCGGCGGCGTTCTCCTCGAGGTACTTCACGCGCTTCGTGCCGGGGATCGGCACGACGTCGTCGCCCCGGGCGATCACCCAGGCGAGCGCCAGCTGCCCGGGCGTGCAGCCCTTGTCGGCGGCGAAGGCCTTCACCTTGTCCACGATCGCGAGGTTCTTGGTGAAGTTCTCGCCGGTGAAGCGCGGGTTGACGCGGCGATAGTCGTCCTCGGCGAAATCCTCCGGCTTCGTGATCGCGCCGGTCAGGAAGCCGCGACCCAGCGGGCTGTAGGCGACGAAGGCGATGCCGTTTTCGCGGCAGGCGGCGAGCGTGCCCGTGGTCTCCGGGTCGCGCGTCCACAACGAGTATTCGCTCTGCAAGGCGGCGATGGGGTGCACCTTCGCCGCGCGTGCGATCGACTCGGCCGACGCTTCCGACAGGCCGAGATAGCGCACCTTGCCTTCCTCGACGAGGCGGGCCATCGCGCCGACCGTTTCCTCGATCGGCACCGTGCGATCGACACGATGCTGGTAATACAGGTCGATGTGGTCGGTCTGGAGGCGGCGCAGGCTGCCCTCGACGGAGGCGCGGACGTACTCTGGGCGGCCGCTGATGCCGCGCTTCATCGGGTCGGCGGGGTCGCGGACGATGCCGAACTTGGTGGCGAGGAAGACGGCGTCGCGGCGGCCCTTGAGCGTGCGGCCGATCAGCTCCTCGTTGGTGTGCGGACCGTAGGCGTCGGAGGTGTCCCAGAACGTGATGCCCAGATCGAGCGCGCGTTCCAGCGTGGCGATCGATTCCTTCTCGTCGCCCTGGCCATAGAACTCGCTCATGCCCATGCAGCCGAGTCCCTGGATCGATACGGCCGGTCCGTTCTTGCCGAGTTGGCGGGTCTTCATGCGTGTTTCCTCCGGTTCGAGGGGGTGTCCGCCGTCGACGCCGGCGGGACCGTCGTGTCGGGCGTGGGGAGGGGTTCATCGGGGTAGATCGCGCGGTACAGGGCGATCTTCTCGTCCAGCCGCGCGATCGTCTCGGTGAGGTCGACGAGCTGGCCGCGCAGGTAGGCGGCGTGGCGGGCGAGCAGGTCGCCGCGCAGGCGGATGCTCTCCGGCGTCTCGCCGAGGCGGCGAAGCCCCACGTATTCCTGGATGTCCCGCATGGACATCCCGGTGCCGCGCAGCCGGACCACGAAGCCGATGAGGCGCAGGTCGGTGTCGCCGTAGACGCGCTGGCCGCCGCGCCGGGGCACGGGATCGATCAGGCCGATCTGTTCGTAATAGCGAAGGGTGTACGCCGTGAGGCCGGTCGCGAGCGCGGCCTCGGCGATGGTCATCGAGGTAGGCATTCGACGAGCCTACCCCTTCGAGTGCACTCGAGGTCAAGGCCCCCGTCCGGGGCCCGGTGCCGGTCAGTGGACCGGCGTGGGCTTGTGCTCGGCGTCGAGCGCGATCATCGTGAAGGTGCCGCGCGTGCACAGCTCGCGCTCACCGGTGATGAGGTCCTCGGTGTACATGGCGACGTCCACCTTCATGGACGTGCGGCCCACCGAGACGACCGTGGCGATCAGCTCCACCATCTGGCCCTTGCGCACCGGGACGTGGAAATCGACCTGCTCGGAGCGGGCGGTGACCACGACCTTCCGCGAGTAGCGCGAGGCGGCGAGGAACGCCGCCTTGTCCATCCACGCCAGCGCCTGGCCGCCGAAGAGCGTGCCCAGGTGGTTGGTGTGGTCCGGAAAGACGATCTCGAGGACACGGGCCTCGGTCGGGCGGGCGACGGGAAGGTTGGGGACGTTTTCGGTCATGGCTGTCCTAGTATACCCGTTATGTTGCACCGCCGCATAACGGGTAGGAGCGCGCCTCGCGCGCGACATCTTTTGAGGCGGCGAGCAACAGGCCCCGTTGCTCTTCGCGAAAAGATGTCGCGCGCAGGGCGCGCTCCTACTATCGCGCTGTCAAAACGACTGGTCGAACGCCACCTCGCCCTGCACGCCCACCTGGTAGGAGGAGACGCGCCGCTCGAAGAAATTGGTCAGTTCCTGGACGTCCTGCAGGTCCATGAAGTCGAACGGGTTCTTCGCGCCGTACTTCTTCGGCATGTCGAGCTGGACCAGGCGCTGGTCGGCGCAGTATTCGAGGTACTGGCGCATGTCGTTGACCGAAAGACCGGCCACGCCGCCCGAGAGCACGTCGGCCGCGAACTGCGTTTCGCAGGCGATCGCGTCTTCCAGCATCGCCTCGACCTGCTGGCGCATCTCGTCGTCGAAGAGGTCCGGTTCCTGCTCGCGCACGGTGCGCACGACCTCGAACGCGAACGCCATGTGGCCGGACTCGTCGCGGAACACCCAGTTGGTGCCCGAGGCGAGGCCGTGCAGCAGACCGCGCGAACGCAGGTAGTACACGTAGGCGAACGCGGCGAAGAAGAACAGGCCTTCGATGCACGCGGCGAAGCAGATCAGGTTGAGGAGGAACTGACGGCGATGCTCGCGCGTCTCCAGGCGATTGAGGTCCTGGATCGAGTCGATCCACTTGAAGCAGAACTCGCCCTTCTGGCGGATCGAGGGGATGCTTTCGATCGCCGCGAACGCCTTGTTTCGCTCGGCCGGCTCGGGGATGTAGGTGTCCAGTAGCGTGAGGTAGAACTGCACGTGCAGCGCTTCCTCGTACAGCTGGCGCGAGAGGAACATGCGCGCCTCGGGCGAATTCACGTGCTGGTACAGGTTGAGCACCAGGTTGTTCGACACGATCGTGTCGCCCGTGGCGAAGAACGCCACGAGGCGATGGATCAGGTGACGGTCCGCGTCGGACATCTTCGACTTCAGGTCGGTGACGTCGAGCGAGAAGTCCACCTCCTCCACCGTCCACGTGTTGCGGATCGCGGCACGATACATCTCGTAGAACTGCGGGTATTTCATCGGCCGCAGCGTGAGCTCGAAGCCGGGATCGAGGATGTGGGTGTCGCGGGTGATGGGAGAAGCGGACATGGATGTGGGGCCTCGGAATTCGAAAAAGGTGCTGCTGGGAGATGGGAGAAGGGAAGTGGGGGCGCTGCGCTCGGCAGTCCGACGGGGCCGGTGGCGCTACATGAGCCTCACCGGAACCCTCGGGCGATCGTCCATGCGCCCCCCATTCCCATCCCCCAGCCCCGGCTTTACTGGCAGGCTTCGCAGTACTCGGGGTTCTCGAGCGAGCAGAACACCGCGGCTTCCGCCTGTTCCTGCGCGTCCTTCGACGGCGCGACGGGTGCCGGCGCGGCGGCCGTGGAACTGACCGTCGTCTTCGCGATACGGGTGGCCGGCCGCGAGCGCAGGTAGTAGGTCGTCTTGATGCCGGCCTTCCACGCGTACATGTACATGGACGACAGCTGCCCGATGTTCGGGTTCTCCATGAACAGGTTCAGCGACTGGCTCTGGTCGATGTATGCGCCGCGCGCGGCGGCCAGGTCGATCAGGGCCTTCTGCGGCAGCTCCCACGTGGTGCGATACACCGCGCGCAGCTCGGCCGGGATCGCGGCGATGCCCTGCACGGAGCCTTCGGCCAGCTTGATCTGGTCGCGGATGTCCGCGGTCCACAGGCCGAGCGTCTTGAGCTCCTCGACGAGGTAACGGTTGACGACGAGGAAGTCGCCCGACAGCGTCTCGCGCTTGAAGAGGTTGGACACCTGCGGCTCGATGCATTCGTAGCAGCCGGCGATCGAGGCGATCGTCGCGGTCGGCGCGATGGCGATCAGCAGCGAGTTGCGCAGGCCCTTCGCCTTGATGTTCTCGCGTAGCTTCGCCCAGCGGTCGTCCTTTCCGGTCGGCGTCGCGGCCGGCCAGTAGTCGAACTGCAGCTCGCCGTTGGCGGCGCGGCTCTCGTCGAAGCCCGGGTGGGCGCCGTCGCGTTCGGCGATCTCGTTCGACATCGACAGCGCGTGGAAGTAGATCTCCTCCTGGATGCGCGTCGACAGCGCGCGTGCCTCGTCCGAATCGAACGGCAGGCGCAGCTTGAAGAAGACGTCCTGCAGGCCCATCACGCCGAGGCCGACCGGGCGCCACTTCAGGTTCGCCGTCTTCGCCGTGGCGATCGGATAGAAGTTCAGGTCGATCACGCGGTTGAGCTGGCGCACGGCGGTGCGCACGGTCGCGGCGAGCTTGTCGAAGTCGAACGCGCCGTCGACCACATGGCGGGCGAGATTCACGGAGCCGAGGTTGCACACCGCGGTCTCGTTCTCGTTGGTCACCTCGAGGATCTCGGTGCACAGGTTCGACAGGTGGATGACGTTCTTCGCCAGCGCCGTCTGGTTGCTGGTGGCGTTCGAGCGGTCCTTGAACGTCATCCAGCCGTTACCCGTCTGCGCGAGCGAGCGCAGCATGCGGGCATAGAGTTCGCGTGCCTTGATCGACTTGACGGCGAGGCCATCGGCCTCCGCCTTCTCGTAGGCGGCGTCGAAGGCCGGACCCCAGGTGTCGACGAAGTGCGGCACGATCTTGGGATCGAACAGCGACCAGTCGCCGTCGGTCTCCACGCGGCGCATGAAGAGGTCGGGCACCCAGTTGGCGAGGTTGAGGTTGTGCGTGCGGCGCGCGTCGTCGCCGGTGTTCTCGCGCAGCTCGAGGAATTCCTCGATGTCCGCGTGCCACGATTCGAGGTACACGCAGGCGGCGCCCTTGCGCTTGCCGCCCTGGTTCACCGCGGCGACGGAAGCGTCCAGCGTCTTCAGCCACGGCACGAGGCCGTTCGAATGACCGTTGGTGCCCTTGATCAGGGAACCGCGCGAACGGATGCGCGAGTAGGCGAGGCCGATGCCACCGGCGAACTTGGACAGCTGTGCGACGTCGCCGTACTTGGCGTAGATCGACTCCAGCGCGTCCTGCGGCGAATCGAGCAGGAAGCACGACGAGAGCTGCTCGTGCGCGGTGCCGGCGTTGAACAGCGTCGGCGAGCTGGCGAGGTATTCCAGCGACGACAGCATGCGGTACAGCTCGAGCGTCTCGGCCACGTCGTTGCCGCCGAGCGCGCAGGCGATGCGCATGAAGAAGTACTGCGGCGTCTCGATGACGAACCGCTTCGTCGGGTGGCGCAGCAGGTAGCGGTCGTAGACCGTGCGCAGGCCGAAGTATTCGAAGCGGCGCGAGGCGGAGGTATCGACGGCGTCGTTGAGCTTGCGCGCGTTCACCTGCACGAAATCGCGGAGGCGCTCGTTGAGGATGCCCAGCTCGAAGCCGGTCGAGATCGACTGCGAGAACGAGTGGATGTCCTGGCCCGACACTTCCTTGTCGACGAAGGCGGCGAGCAGGCGCGCGGCGAGCTGGCCGTACTCCGGCTCCTCGGCGGTGAGCGCCGCCGCGGTGCGGATCGAGAGCTGGTCGAGCTCCTGGGTGGTCGCGCCGTCGTAGAGGCCGCCGATCGTCTTCAGCGCCACGCGCATGGGGTCGACCGCGAACAGTCCGTCGGCGCTGCGCGTCACCGCGCGCACGATCTTGTTCACGTCCACGGCTTCCTGGCCGCCGTTGCGCTTGGTCACGCGCATCTGGCCCGGGTTGTGCGGGGGTGTCAGGGCAAAGGCCGGCGGCGCGTCGTTGCGGTAGCCGGCGGCCGGCGCCGTGCCGGCGGCCGTGGTCGAAGTGGTGACGGCGGCGTCGGCCGTCTCGGTGCGCTCGCGCGCGGAGGAATCCATCGTGATCGTCATTGGCGTGCCCCAGGGCCGTGTCCGGACTCCCGTTCCCTCGAACGGGTCTCGACGCGGTTCGGGCCGGGCGGAAAGGGTCGCGACGGAGCGCGCACGAAGGCGCTCCGGTCCGCGACGTGCCTCCCCGCGGAAGCCGTCACCACGAATCGGCGCCGCGCTGGGCACCGACTGTCGGCAGGTCTTCGGACTCGTGGACGAGGGCCTTCGGGCCGACCTAGCCCGTCGCTTCCCAGCCCCCGGAGGGCCAGTGCTGATGACGGGGTCGTTTCCACTTACCGCTGCGGGGCAGTTCCGGATTCGCACCGGATTCCCTTTTAAGTCCGACGGGCAGTCGCGCCTCGCCGGACACCAACGCGACACACGATATAGGCGGACCTGCGGTGGGTCAACACAAGATGTGGGGTCACCTGCTATGTCCCTGATACGCCTCGCCGTGCCTCCCTTCGCGCGATGTGAAGGTCGTCTACACAAAGTTGACCGGGGTCCGACGATAAACTGTGAACTTCTTTTTGCGGACCCATAGAGGCCCGATGCCCCCGTCGCTCGCGCTGCAGGACCACAGCCTCATCTCCCGGTCGCTCGATTCGCTTCCTTATGGATTCGTGGCGCTTTCTCCCGCCGGGGACATCCTGTACGCGAACGCGTGGGCCGCCGGCCGGATGCCCGAAGGGGGCTTCCTGTCGATGTGGAACGCCGAGGGGCGTGAACGCGTCGAAGCGGCTCTGGCCGCGCCCGATGAAGACACCGCGCGCGGCTTCCAGATCGCGACCGCGACCGGTGGCCCGTGGCGGGTCGCTTTCGAAGCCTGGAACGATCAGGCCCTCGGGCCGGTGGTGCTCGGGACCTTCCAGCCCGCGGGCGCGGTCGATGGTGGCTGGACCCAGGGCGACGGCGACATGGCACTGGGGATCACCCACGGCCAGCTCCGCCAGGCCCAGAAGATGGACGCCATCGGCAAACTGACCGGCGGCGTCGCGCACGACTTCAACAATCTGCTGCAGGTCATCAGCGGCAACCTCCAGCTGCTCGGGGCGGACATCGCCGGCAACGCGCGCGCCGAGCGCCGCGTCGCCAACGCCATGGCCGGCGTCACGCGCGGCACGAAGCTCGCCGCCCAGCTGCTCGCCTTCGGCCGACGCCAGCCGCTCGCGCCCAAGGTGGTGAACATCGGCCGTTTCGTCCGCGACATGGACGACCTGCTCCGGCGCGCGCTCGGCGAGGCCATCGAGGTGGAAACCGTGGTCGCGGGCGGCCTGTGGAACACGCTCATCGATCCGGGCAACGTGGAGAACGCGCTGCTCAACCTGGCGATCAATGCCCGCGACGCGATGGAAGGGCAGGGCAAGCTCACGATCGAGGCGGGCAACGCGCTGCTGGACGCGACCTACGCGGACGCCCATGGCGACCTGCGTCCGGGCCAGTACGTGATGATCGCGGTGACCGATACCGGCACCGGCATCCCCCCGGAGATCATCGAGCAGGTCTTCGAACCGTTCTTCACGACCAAGCCCGAAGGACGGGGCACGGGCCTCGGCCTGTCCATGGTGTACGGATTCGTCAAGCAGTCCGGCGGTCACGTGAAGATCTACAGCGAACCCGGCCACGGCACCACCGTGAAGATCTACCTGCCGCGTTCGACGCAGAGCGAGGACCGCGTCGTCGCGGTCGAGGAGGAAGGCGTGCGTGGTGGTGACGAAACCGTGCTGGTCGTGGAAGACGACGACGCCGTGCGCGAGACCGTCGTCGGCATGCTCGGCGACCTCGGCTATCGCGTGCTCAAGGCGCGCGACGCGCAGAGCGCGCTCTCGATCATCGAAAGCGGTATCGCGATCGATCTCCTGTTCACCGACGTCGTCATGCCCGGCACGCTGCGCAGTCCCGAGCTGGCGCGCAAGGCGGTCGAGCGGCAGCCCGGCATCGCCGTGCTCTTCACTTCCGGCTATACCGAGAACGCGATCGTCCACGGCGGCCGTCTCGACGAGGGCGTCGAGCTGCTGAGCAAGCCCTATACGCGCGATCAGCTGGCGCGCCGTGTCCGTCACGTGCTCGCCACGCGGCAGCGCCCGGCGGATCCCATCGCGGCGGTGGCTCCAGCGGAATCGGACCGGGTCGCGCCGCTGCGCGTGCTCGTGGTCGAGGACGACGCATTGATCCGCATGTCGATCAGCGAGATGCTCGAAAGTCGCGGGCACATCGTCTTCGAGGCCGGCGACGGCACCGAGGCCACCCGGCTGCATGCGTCGGAGACGATCGATGTCCTGCTGGCCGACGTCGGGCTTCCCGGTATCAGCGGCGTGGAACTCGCCGCGCGACTTCGGGAATCCCAACCGACGCTTCCGGTGCTCTACGCCACGGGCGATCACCTCGCCAATGGCGTCGTCCGCGACGAGCGCACGGCGATCATCGTGAAGCCGTACGGCGTCGCGGATCTCATGCAGGCGATCGACCGCATCGCGCGTCGTTAAGGCATTCTCATCGCGGTGGGAGCGTGCTCCCACCGCGGCTTAGCCGCTGTTCCTCAGGGCAACATGTGCCCGCCGGTCACGCCATACGTCTCACCCGTGATGAAGCTGGCTTCCTGGCTCGCCAGCAGCACGTAGACGGGCGCGCATTCCACCGGCTGTCCGGGCCGCTTGAGCGGCACGTTCTTGCCGAATTCGACGACTTTCTCCTGCGGCTGACCGCCACTCGGCTGCAGCGGCGTCCACACCGGACCGGGGGCGACCGCGTTCACGCGGATGCCTTTCTCGGCCGCCTGCTTCGCCAATGCCTTGGTGAAGGCCACGATGGACGCCTTGGTCTGCGCGTAGTCGAGCAGGATATCGGACGGCTCATAGGCCTGGATCGACGCGGTGTTCACGATCGCGGCACCGGGCGGCATGTGCGGCATGGCGGCCTTGGTGAGCCAGAACAGCGCGAAGACGTTGGTGCGGAACGTCGACTCGAACGACTCGCTGTCGAGCTCGTCGATCGACTTCGCGAACTGCTGGCGACCCGCCACGTTGGCGAGGATGTCGAGGCCGCCGAGCTCCTTCACGGTGGTCGCGACCAGTTCCTTGCAGAAGGCCTCGTCAGCCAGGTCGCCGGGCACGCCGATGATCGTATGACCCTCGCCGCTCAGCAGCGCGATGACCTCGTCGGCGTCCTTCTGTTCCTCCGGCAGGTAGTTGATGACGACATCCGCGCCTTCGCGCGCGAACGCGATGGCGGCGGCGCGACCGATGCCGGAATCGCCGCCGGTGACCAGCGCCTTCCGGCCCTTCAGGCGTCCGTTGCCTCGGTAACTGGTCTCGCCGTGGTCCGGCTTGGGCACCATTTCCCGCGCGAGGCCGGGTACCGGCTGCGGCTGCTTGGAGAAATCGGGCTGCGGATACTGCGTGCGCGGATCTCGCATTGCGTACGGATCGCTGGCGGCTGCTTTCGACATGAGGGAAGCCTCGGGGTCGTGGGGAGGAGGCCTTCCTGTTTACGTGCCGGGACGTCCATGTCCCGTCCACGTCGTGTCATGTCATTTGCCCATGCCGAGCATGCCCTTGCCCTGCTTGAGGACGGCGTCGCAGACCTTTCGCGTCAGCTGGGCCTTCACATCGCCCGCGCCGCCGGTGGCGCCACCCGCGCTCCCAAGGTCGAGCGTCTTGCCGCCGGACGTCCGCAGCAGGCCCTTCGCGCCATCGAGATACCCCTTGTCCTGGGTAGGCGCCGCCGCGGAGCTGCCCTCGGTGGGCTTGGGCGCACTGCGGTTCTGCACGTCGCCGGTGGGAATGCCGTCGGCACCGTCGCTCCCGGCGTGCGTGCCCAGCTTGCCGAGCAACTGGTCCTTGATGCCCGACGCGCCGCTGTCGCCGCCCAGGTAATTGTTCGTCACGCAGTACTGCAGGATGCCGGCGGCGTTGCCCTTGCTGGCCGAGGTCAGCGAGCCGCCTCCACCCATCATCCCCTTGAGGCTATCGAGTTGCCCGGCGGTCGCGGGCAGGGCGGCGCAGGCGGAGGCGAGGGCGATCCCGGCGATCAGCGTCTTCATGGCGTGCTCCATGGTCGAAGGTGCGGATGGGATACCGCGTCGCGCGTTAGATGGATGTATGGACGGCCACGCCGCCGCGTTATGCTCGACGACGACCGAAGATGAAGAAAGGCCCCCGCCTTGCGCAAACGCCACGTCGCCCTCGCCGGCGCACTGCTCGTCCTGTCGCCCCTCGCCACCGCGGCGGTCACGCTGTCCCTGCCACGCGTCGAGCGCAGCGACACTCCCGGTTACGTCGATGTCTCCACGCCGCGCTTCTCGTGGGTGGTGCGCGACGACCGGGACGGCACCGTGCAGCTGGGCTATCGCATCGTGGTATCGGCCGGAGGCGGCATCGTGTGGGATAGCGGCGAGGTCGACGATCCGCGATCTTTCGACATCGCGTATGCGGGTCCCACGCTCGAACCAGGCACTCGCTACGCATGGCGAGTCACGGTCCGCACGAACCACGGAAAGGCCGATGCGTCGTCCTACTTCGACACCGCGCTGGATGAGCCGGGCTGGCGCGGCGCGCGATGGATCGGCAAGCCCGCCGACACATTGCCCGCGCCGCTGCTGCGCAAGTCGTTCGCGATCGACGGCGTGGTCGAGCGCGCGACGCTGTACGTCGCCGCCGGCGGCTACGCGGACGTCGCGATCGACGCCAAGCCGGTCAGCGACGCCGTGCTGTCGCCGGGGTTCACCGACTATGCGAAGCGTGTCGAGGTGGTCGCGCACGATGTGTCCCTCGCGCCCGGCGACCACACCCTCACCGCAGAGCTCGGGCGGGGTTTCTACGGCCTGACCAACGTCAACGTGTGGCATTGGGAGAAGGCGCCCTGGCACGGCAAGCCGAGGATCCGCGCGTTGCTTCGGGTGCGTTACGCGGACGGCCGCAGCGAAGACGTCGTCACGGACGAAAGCTGGCAGGTGGCGGACGGTCCGACGCGCCTGGACGATCTCTACGGCGGCGAAACGTACGATGCGCGCGCCGTCACGCCACCGCGATGGTCGGCTGCCGCCGCGCTGCCCGCGCCCGCGGGACGCCTCGTCGCGCAGACCGAGCAACCGATCCGCGTGATCGAGACGCTGAAAGCGAGCGAGGTCACGGAGCCCGTGCCAGGCACCTACGTCGTCGCTTTCCCGCGCGTCGTCGCGGGATGGGCGACGTTCGACCTGAGCGGTCCGGCGGGCACGACGGTCGTCGCGCATTACGGGGAAACGCTCGCGCCCGACGGAACCGTGCAATGGCGTGACGAACACCACTACGTGAAAGGCGACTTCCAGACGGACCGGATCACGCTCGCGGGCGGCCCTCTGCGCTGGCATCCGAAGTTCTCGTACAAGGGATTCCGCTACGTGCAGCTTGAAGGCTGGCCGGGTGGCAAGCCGCGACCCGAGGCCATCACGGCGCAAGTCGTCCATACCGACGTCGCGATCACGGGGCGATTCGACAGCTCGAACGCGCTACTGAACTGGATCCATCGCGCCACCGTCGACACGATGCTGAACAACCTCCACGGCATCCCGACCGATACACCGATGTACGAGAAGAACGGCTGGACCGGCGACGGCATGCTCGCGGCGGACATGTTCCTGCGCAACGTCGACGCCGATCGTCTGCTCGCGAAATGGGTGCGCGACATCGCGGACACGCGCAACGCCGAAGGGGCGCCGCTGCTCATCGCACCGAACCCGGGCTGGGGCACGGGCCGGGCACCGACCTGGCACTCGGCCTATGTGTTCGTGCCGTGGTCCTTGTGGATGTTCGCGGGCGATCGTCGGCCGATCGACGAGCACATCGACGGCATCGCACGCTATGTGGCGCTGGAGGATGCGCGTTCGCCGGGCGGCATCGCGGACACCGACCTCGGCGACTGGGTCAGTCCGGAGGGCGATCCGGGCGGCGGCAACGCGCCGGAAGACAAGCGGATCGCCGCCACGGCGTATCTCTACGGCATGGAAAAGACGACCGCCGCGATGCTGAGGCTCACCGGCAACGAAGCCGGGGCCCGCGCGTTCGACGCGAAGGCGGCGCGCGTGCGTGACGCGTTCAACGCGCGCTTCCTCGATCGCGAGGCCGCGCGCTACCGGGGTGAGGGCGACGACGGTTATCGACAGGCGCACAACCTGCTCGCGCTGGCGTTCGGTCTCGTGCCCGACGATCTGCGGGCGCGGGTGGCCGATGGCGTCGCCGCCGATGCGAGAGCGCGCGGCGACCACCTCAGCACCGGTGCGCTCGCGACGAAGGTCATCCTTCCGGTGCTCACCGCCACCGGACACCAGGACGAGGCATGGGCGATCGCCACGCAGGTGACGTTCCCGAGCTGGGGATTCTGGCGAGCGAACGGCGCGACGAGCCTCTGGGAACACTGGAAGCTCGCCTCGCGCTCGCGCGGTCACTACTTCCTCGGCACGATCGACGACTGGCTCTACGGCGACGTCGCCGGCCTGCGTCCGCTCGAACCGGGCTGGCGCCGTTTCGAAGTGCGGCCGCAGTTGACGGCATTCCTCGACCACGCCTCGGCCAGCGTGATGACGCCGCATGGCGAGGCATCGGTCGCGTGGCGCAAGACGCGCGGCAAGGTGGAGGCGGATGTCGTGGTACCGGTCGGCACCGAAGCTACCATCGTGCTGCCCGGGGCGCCGGATCGCGTCGTCGGCGCGGGCAGGCATCACCTCGCCTCGCGTTGATCGCGCGCCGTTACGATCGACCACGCCGGCTCATGATCTGAAGAAGGAACCCAAGATGCTCCACCCTCCGAGCTACGTTCACGGCGCGAGCGACACACCCCTCCTCGGCGAAACCGTCGGCGCGCTGCTCGACCGCATCGTCGCCCGCTGGCCTGAACGCCCCGCACTCGTCGTGCGCGCCCAGGGCATTCGCTGGACTTACGCGCGGTTCGCGGAGGAGGTGGAGCGGGTCGCCGCCGGGTTGCTCGCGCTGGGCCTGGAGCCAGGTGACCGGGTGGGCATATGGGCGCCGAACCGCGCCGAGTGGGTCGTCGCGCAGTTCGCCGCGCCCAAGGCCGGCCTCATCCTCGTCAACATCAATCCCGCCTATCGCTCGCACGAGCTGGCGTATTCGCTCAACAAGGTCGCCTGTCGCGCACTGATCCTTCCGCGCAGCTTCAAGGCGTCGCATTACCTGGAGATCCTGCTCGGCCTCGCGCCCGAACTGGCGAGCGCACCGGCGGGCCGCTGGCGCGCCGCCGCTCTGCCCGACCTGCGCCACGTGATCCTGCTCGACGACGAGGCCGCGCCCGGCACGCTGCGCTGGCAGGACATCGCAGCGGACGCGGCGGCGCGTGAGCGGCTGGCGGTCGTGGAGGCGGCGCTGTCGTTCGACGACCCGGTCAACATCCAGTTCACCTCGGGCACGACGGGCGCCCCGAAGGGGGCGACGCTCACGCACCACAACATCGTCAACAACGGCTTCTTCATCGGCGAAGCGATGCGCCTCACCGAGGAAGATCGCCTGTGCATTCCCGTGCCGTTCTATCACTGCTTCGGCATGGTGCTGGGCAATCTGGCCTGCGTGACGCACGGCGCCTGCATGGTGATCCCGGGAGAAGGTTTCGACGCGCTCGCGACGCTCGAAACCGTCGCCGAGGAGCGCTGCACCGCCCTGCATGGCGTGCCGACGATGTTCATCGCCGAACTGGAACATCCGCGCTTCCGCGAGTTCGACCTCACGAGCCTGCGCACCGGGATCATGGCGGGTTCGCCATGCCCGATCGAAGTGATGCGCCGCGTGGTCCGCGACATGCACATGGCGGACGTGACCATCGCCTACGGCATGACGGAAACCAGCCCCGTCAGCTTCCAGACGGTGGCGGACGACCCGCTGGACCTGCGCGTATCGACGGTCGGCCGCGTCCATCCGCATGTGGAAGTGAAGATCGTGGACGAGGCGGGTCGCGTCGTCCCGCGCGGCACGCCCGGAGAGCTGCTGACGCGCGGCTATTCCGTGATGCGCGGTTACTGGAACGACGACGAGAACACGCGACGCGCGCTGGACGACGCGCGCTGGATGCACACCGGCGACCTGGCCGTGCTCGACGACGACGGCTACTGCAGCATCGTCGGGCGCCTGAAGGACATGATCATCCGTGGCGGCGAGAACATCTATCCACGCGAGATCGAGGAGTTCCTCTACGGACACCCCGACATTCAGGACGTGCAGGTCTTCGGCGTGCCCGACGCGAAGTTCGGCGAACAGGTCTGCGCGTGGATCTGCATGCGCGACGGCGCGCGGCTGACGGTCGCCGCGGTGCAGGATTACTGCCGTCGGCACCTCGCGTACTTCAAGGTGCCGCACTACGTACGGTTCGTCGACACCTTTCCCATGACCGTGACGGGCAAGGTACAGAAGTACCTGATGCGTGAGGCGATGGTGGCGGAACTCGCGCGGACGGCAGCGCCCTAGCCGGGGCAGTGCGATGCGAAAGATGCACCCCCCTCCACCCGGGATTCACGCAATGGCTTCATCACGTGGTGCAACGTAAGGCATCCGGTGTCGGCAGGAGCAACCCAGGTGAGTGCAGCAAGGCGGTTCCACCCCGCGATCATCGTCACGACGGTCGTCTTCGCGGTGCTGGGCGCCGCGGTGCTGATCGGCGGCATTCGCCTCGTCGGTCTTGGCGGCTCGCCCTATTACGCGGTGGCGGGCGCATGGACCCTGCTCGTCGCCCTGCTCGTCGCGTTCCGGTCGCGCCTCGCGCTGCCGACCTACGGTGTCCTCCTCGTCGCGACGGCCGCTTGGTCGGTCTGGGAAGTGCGCTGGGACTTCTGGCAGCTCCTGCCACGCCTCGACGTATGGTTCGTGCTTGGCTTGTGGCTGCTCCTTCCCTGGGTGCGGCGTGGTCTGGGCGACGCGTCCGGCGCGTCGCGCCGAAGCGGATCCGCCGTCCTGCTCGTCGGGCTCGCAGTCGTCGCCGCCGTCGGCGTCGTTGGGGCGGTGCACCGTGACCACGACCTGGCCGGCGAGTTGCCGATGGCGCGGGTCGCCGGCGAGAGCGCGGATGCCGCGATGCGTCCGGATGCCGACTGGACCGACTACGGCGGTTCACCGTTCGGCCAGCGCTACTCGCCGCTGACGCAGATCACGCCGGAGAACGTCTCGGGGCTCGAGGTGGCCTGGAAGATCCAGACCGGCGACACGCCCGGTCCCGACGATCCGACCGAAACCACGTCGGAAAACACGCCCCTGAAGATCGGCGACACCGTCTACCTGTGCACGCCGCACAGCCGGGTGATCGCGGTGGACGCGGCCACGGGCACGACGCGCTGGCGATTCGATCCGCAGATACGCAGCCCGGTCGGCTTCAAGCACTGGGAGCACATGACCTGCCGTGGCGTCTCGTATCACGACGACGCGAAGTACGGGACCGCGGCACCCCGGACGACCTGCTCGCGTCGGCTCTTCCTGCCGACAGCGGATGCTCGACTCATCGCGCTCGATGCGGATTCGGGCAAACCCTGCGCGGACTTCGGCAACGCCGGCAGCGTCGACCTGCGCGCGAACATCGGTCCTTTCACGCCCGGCGGCTACTACTCGACGTCGCCACCGGCGGTGACGAAGGACCTCGTGATCATCGGCGGCCACGTCACCGACAACGAATCCACGAACGAGCCGTCCGGCGTGATCCGTGCGTTCGACGTGCACGACGGCCATCTGGTCTGGAACTGGGATCCGGGCAACCCCGGGGCGACGGCGCCGATCGCGCAAGGCGAAACGTACACGCGCAATTCCCCGAACGTGTGGTCGCTCTTCAGCGTGGATGAAGGCCTCGGCATCGTCTACCTGCCGATGGGCAACCAGACGCCCGACCAGTTCGCGGCCGGGCGCACGCCCACCTCCGAAACCTACGGCGCGGGCATCGTGGCGCTCGACGTCGCGACCGGAAAGGTGCGCTGGAACTATCAGTTCACGCATCACGATCTCTGGGACATGGACATCGGCGGGCAGCCGACGCTGATGGACCTGCAGACCGCCGACGGAGTGAAGCCGGCGCTGCTCGCGTCGACGAAGCAGGGCAGCGTGTACGTGCTGGATCGCCGCGACGGCACGCCCATCGTTCCCATACGCGAAGTGCCGCGGCCGCAGGGTGCTGTGCCCGGGGATCACACGTCGCCCACGCAGCCGATGTCGGACCTGAACTTCGCGCCGCCCGACCTGCGCGAACGCGACATGTGGGGCACGACGCCGCTGGACCAGCTGTGGTGTCGTGTGCGCTTCCGTTCGCTGCGCTACGAAGGCATGTTCACGCCGCCGTCGGAGCAGGGCTCGCTCGTGTTCCCCGGCAACTTCGGCGTGTTCGACTGGGGTGGTATCTCGGTCGATCCGGCACGCCAGCTGATGCTCATCAATCCGAGCTACATGGCTTTCCAGTCGCGGCTGATCCCGAAGGAAAAACTCGAGAAGATGGAAGTCGGCCCCGCGAAGAGCGAAACGGAAGGCGTGAAGCTCGCGAAGGGCATCCCCTATGGCATCGAACTTTCCGCGTTCCTCTCGCCATTGGGCATCCCGTGCCAGGCACCGCCGTGGGGTTATGTCGCGGGCGTGGATCTGCGCACCGGCACCATGGCGTGGCGGCACAAGAACGGCACCATCGTCGACAGCGCACCGTTGCCCATTCCGATGCCCCTCGGTGTCCCGAGCCTCGGCGGCATGGTGACCACCGCGGGTGGCGTGACCTTTCTCACCGGCACGCTGGACTACTACGTGCGCGGCTACGACGTGAGAACCGGACGGAAGCTCTGGCAGGCGCGCTTGCCCGCGGGCGGCCAGGCGACACCGATGACCTACGCGGACGCGTCGGGCCGTCAGTACCTGCTCGTGACCGCGGGCGGCCATGGCTCGCTGGGCACGAAGCAGGGCGACTGGGTCATCGCCTATGCGCTGCCGAAGGGAACCGCGCCGGTCAGTCCTCCGCCGCGTCCGGCAGGAACGCCGTGAGCAGCCCGATCAACGGCAGGAACGCGCAGATGCCGTACACGGCCTCGATACCGATGTGGTCGGCGAGTTCGCCGAGCACGGCGGCGCCGATGCCGCCCATGCCGAACGAGAAGCCGTAGAACAGCCCCGAGATCATGCCGACTTTCCCTGGCACCAGCTCCTGAGCGAACACCACGATCGCGGGAAACGCCGACGCCAGGATGAGTCCGATCGCCACGGTGAGCGGGCCCGTCCAGAACAGGCTCGCGTAGGGCAGCAGCAGCGTGAAGGGCAGGGTGCCGAGGATCGAGAACCAGATCACGCGCTTGCGGCCGATGCGATCGCCCAGCGGCCCGCCGAGCATCGTGCCCACCGCGACGGCGGCGAGGAACGCGAACAGGTGGTACTGCGCGCTTTCGACCGACACGCCGAAGCGATGGATGAGGAAGAGCGTGAAGTAGCTGGTGAGGCTGGCGAGGTACACGTACTTGGAGAAGATCAGCGCGAGAAGCACCGCGATCCCGCGACGCGCGCGGCGGCTCACGGGTGCGGCGTCGCCATGCTTCGCGCCGCCGCGGGCCAGCCGCGGGAGCCCGTAGTGCCGGTACCACTGACCCACGTTCCAGAGGATCGCGGCGGAAAGAAGCGCCAGCAACGCGAAGAACGCGAGGCTCGACTGGCCCCAGCGGACCACCACCAGCGCCGCGGCGAGCGGACCGAGTGCCTGCCCGGCGTTGCCACCCACCTGGAACAGCGACTGCGCGAGGCCATGGCGCCGGCCGGCGGCCATGCGCGCGACACGCGACGATTCCGGATGGAACACCGACGAACCCACGCCCAGCAACGCCGCTCCGGCAAGCAGGAGCGGGTACGCATGCGCCTGCGAGAGCACCAGCAGCCCGGCCAGCGAAAACAACGTGCCGACGGGCAGGGCGAGCGGCGTCGGGCGTCGGTCGGCATAGAGGCCCACCATCGGCTGCAGGATCGACGCGGTGATCTGCCAGGTGAGCGTGATCAGGCCGATCTGCCCGAAATCGAGCGAGAACTCGGATTTGAGTCCCGGATAGATCGCCGGCAGCAGCGATTGCATCATGTCGTTGAGCAGATGGCAGAAACTGATCGCGAAGATCACGCCGTAGACGGTCGTGTCCGCGCGGGGGCCATCCAGCGCCGCTTCGGCGGGGGCTTGCATGGGCGTTCTCGGATTCGGGGAGCGCTTATGAGAACACGGAAACCGCGCGCCGGGGGCAGCTCCGCAAGGCCCGTGGGAGTGGCCCCGGCCGCGACATCGTTTCGCGAGGCGTCACAGGCCCTGTTGGCTCGACGCGAAGAGCGGTCGCGGTCAGGTCCGCTCCAACGTCAGGAGGCCTCGCGGCAGCCGGCCCGGATGATGCACTCGACCACCTCGGCGGGCGCCGGACCGATCGCGACCGCCAGCGCTTCGTCGTCGCCCGGCGGCTCGAGCGTCGCCAGCTGGCTGTCGAGCAGGGCGGGGTCGAAGAAATGCCCGGACCGTGCCCGCAGGCGTTCCGCCAGCAGCTCCCGCGTTCCGTGCAGATAGACGAACGCGACGTCGTCGTGGCCCGAGCGCAGGAAATCGCGATAGCGGCGCTTCAGCGCCGAACAGGCCAGCACCAGGGACGCGCCGCGTGCCCGGTACGCGTCCATCGTCGCCACGATCGCCTCCAGCCACGGCTGGCGGTCCGCATCGTCGAGCGGCACGCCGCGTGCCATCTTCTCGCGGTTCGCGGGCGGATGCAGATCGTCGCCGTCGACGAAATCCTGGCCGAGCCGCGTGGCGAGGGCCTCGCCGATCGTGCTCTTGCCGCTGCCGGAGACACCCATGACGATCGTGATCATGCGCGGCAGCATGCCGCGAGCCAGGCCATGGATTCGTGAACGCCATCACGTACCATCGTCCGGTCATCCCCATCGAAGCCCGGACCATGCGAATCGTCGACCTGCGCAGCGACACCGTCACCCAGCCCACCGACGCCATGCGCGAGGCGATGCTGCGCGCACCGGTCGGCGACGACGTGTACGGCGAGGATCCCACGGTCAACGCGCTGCAGGAGCGGCTCGCCGGCGAGCTCGGCTTCGCCGCCGCGCTGTTCGTGCCCACGGGCACGCAGAGCAACCTGCTCGCCCTCATGAGCCATTGCGAGCGCGGCGACGAATACATCGTCGGTGCCGACGCGCATACCTATCGCTTCGAAGGCGGCGGCGCCGCGGTGCTGGGTTCCATCCAGCCCCAGCCGATCCCCCAGGACGCCGACGGCACGCTGCCGCTCGACCGGATCGAAGCGGCGATCAAGCCGGACGATCCGCACTTCGCCCGCACGCGGCTGATCGCGCTGGAGAACACGTGGCACGGCCGCGCGCTGCCGTTCGGATACCTGGCACAGGCGCGCGAGCTCGCCACGCGGCGCGGGCTCGGTTTCCATCTCGACGGGGCGCGCCTCTACAACGCGGCGATCGCGTACGGTCGCCCGGCGCGCGACGTCGTGGAAGGTTTCGACAGCGTGTCGGTATGCCTGTCGAAAGGCCTCGGCGCACCCGTCGGTTCGGTGCTGCTCGGCAGCCGCGAACTCATCCACCGCGCGCGCCGGTGGCGCAAGGTGACCGGTGGCGGCTGGCGCCAGGCGGGCATGCTCGCCGCGGCGGCGATGCACGCGCTGGACCATCATGTCGAGCGGCTGGCCGACGATCACGCGCGTGCCGCCCGTCTCGCCGATGGCCTGCGCGCGATCGACGGTCTCGACGTGAAGGGTTGCCATACCAACATGGTGTTCGTCGATGTGCCGGCGACGAGGCTGAAGGACCTCGCCGCGCATATGGCGGAGCGAGGTATTCGCCTCAGCATCGGCTATCTGCCGTCGATCCGCCTCGTGACGCACCTGGACGTGGACGACGCGGCGATCGAACACACGATCGCCGCGTTCGCGTCGTTCGCCTACTGACGCGGCGCCATCAGCTTGCGTTGCAGCGAGTAGAGGATCGCGGCGTCCGTGGCGTCGAGCGTGTCGGTCTCCATCGCGCGGTAATGGCGATGGAACGCCGCGATGGCGGTGCGTGGCGTCGAGACGTCGTAGCCCACGAGGCGCAGCGCCGCCAGGCTGTCGAAACCCGGCGGTGCGGGCACGAGCACGGCATCCGGCCAGAGGCCGAAACCATAGCGGGCCAGCGTGGCCCACGGGAATTGCACGCTGGGATCGGTCTTGCGGCCCGGGGCGATGTCGCCGTGGCCGACGACCGCCTGCCGCGGAATGCCGAGTCGCGAGGTGAGATCCGCGAGCAGGCGGATCAGCGCCTGGATCTGCGCGTCGGTGAAGGGCGATTCGCCGTCGTTGTCGATCTCGATACCGATCGACGAGGAGTTGAGGTCCGTCATGTCGCCCCAGCGGGACGCGCCGGCGTGCCATGCGCGATCGCCGTCGTCCACGAGCTGGTCGATGCGGCCGTCGGACTCGACGAGGTAATGCGCGCTGACCTGGCCTTCGCTGTTGCGCGTGCTCAGCACCCGCAGCGCCTCGGTCGCGTTGCCGATCGAGGTGTGGTGCAGCACGATGATCTGCGCCTTGCGCACGTTGTAGTTGGGCGAGGGCGTCCAGTGCGCGATCGGGCTGCGCTGCGGCGCCACGCGCGGCGTGCTGGCGCAGCCGGCCAGCGTCGCCATCGCCAGCACGACCGCCGCCCGGACGGTTCGCCGCGCGACGATGGCGTGGCGCGGCGTCATTCGACGCGAAAATCGCAGCTGGTGATGACCCAGTCGATCTCGTCGCCGACGTCGCCGGTGTCTTCCTTCGACGCGACGACGATCTGCAGGTCGACGCAGTCATGGCCTTCGGAGAGCCATTCGGTTTTCTCGAGCGCCATGCCGCCCTGCTTCAGCGCCGCCCGCAGCGCGGACATGGTGGTGTCGCGCAGCTCGATGCCTTCGTGCATCAGGCGGCCGTGCAGGACCTCGACGTCGCAGAGCTTGTCGTCGAGGAAGCGCAGGCGCAGCCACTCGTGGCCCGCCTCGTCGGTGTATTCGTCCTCGTCGTCCCAGATGTTCTCGCCGGAGGACTTCCAGCCGAGCGCGTCGCGGAGTTTCTTCCGCGGCATGCCGAAGAAGATGTCAATGTTGCCTCGGCGGATGCCGCGGCCGGGAACCAGCTCGCAATGTTCCATGGCGTACCTCGTCAGTGGCGCGGGTGACCCGCCTATCAAGCATGGACGACGACGGGCCCGGCCGCACAGCCGGTTCCGTCCGTGCCGTGTCAGGGTTTATGGTCACGCCCAAGGTAGTCCTCGCTCTGCATTTCGATCAGTCGCGATTCCGTGCGACCGAATTCGGCGCGCAGCTTCGCGCCATCGTACAGCTCGGTGATCGGCGCGGCGGCGGAGAGGATCAGCTTGACGTGACGGTCGTAGAACTCGTCGACCATGAGGACGAAGCGCTTGGCTTCGTTCTCCGTGTAGATGGTGAACTGCGGGACGTTGGAGACGATGACGGCGGGGTAGCCCTTCGCCAGTTCGATGTAGTCGGCGACGGCGCGCGGCCCCTCGCACAGGGCGCTGAAATCGAACCAGAGGATGCCCTCGGCGCGTTTGCGCACGGCGATGTCGCGACCGTTCACCGCGATCGACCCGCCGTCCGTCACGTCGCCCTGCGCCTGGCCGGCGAAGATCTTCGCCAGCGAACGTTCGGCCTCCTGGCCGGGCGGGACGAGGAACACGGACGCCTGGCTCAGCGCGCGCAGGCGCCAGTCGCGGGGCGAGACCATCTCGTGCACCACGCAATGCCGCTCGATCGCCGCGATGGCGGGAAGGAAACGGGCGCGTTGCAGGCCGTCCTTGTAGAGGCCCTTCGGCGGGGTGTTCGACGTGGTGACGAGGGTCACGCCGCGGGCGAACAGGCCGTCGAGCAGGCCCGCGAGGATCATCGCGTCGCCGATGTCCGACACCAGGAACTCGTCGAGGCACAGCACGCGGTGCTTCGCCGCGAGGCGCGCGGCGACCTCGTCCAGCGGGTTCTGCCGCTCGCCGAGCTCGCGCAGCGTGGCGTGCACTTCCAGCATGAAGCGGTGGAAGTGCCGGCGCAGGGCGAGACCGGGCGCGAGGCTGGACACGAAGAGGTCCATCAGGAAGGTCTTGCCGCGTCCGACGCTGCCCCAGAGGTAGAGTCCCGGCACGGGCTGCCGCGGCTCGTTGCCGAGCATGCTGCGCAGGCGCCCGAACAGGCCGCCGCCCGAGGTCTCGGGCGCGCAGAGCGCCGCGTGCAGGCGGTCGAACTCGGTGATCACGGGCAGCTGCGCCGGGTCGGACTCCCAGCGATGGCCCGCGATGCCGTCCCGGTAGCGTTCGCCGGGCGTCGATTCCGTGCAGTTCATGCCTGGCGCGGCTCCGGCGGCCAGTCCTTCACCGCGTGCTTGATGGCGCCACGCAGGTCCATCAGCCGACGGTGGAAGAAATGGCTGGTGTCGTCCATCTTCACGAGCTGCGGGCGCTGGTCCTCGGGAATGCTCTCGACCCAGTCGTACACCGCCTGGGGTTCCACGATCTCGTCGGCGTCGCCCATCACGACCAGCCAGGGTACGCGGGGCAGGTCGATGGGACCGAAATCCCAGCCGCGGCCCGCCGCCGGCGGGGCGATGCTGAGCAGCGCGCGGGCGTCCAGGCGAACGGCGTTGCGCAGCGTGACGTAGCTGCCGAACGAGAATCCGGCGAGCCAGAGGGCGGCGCCCGGCCGGGCCTTGCGGGCCCAGGCCACGACGGTGGCGAGATCCTCGCTTTCGCCATTGCCGTGGTCGAATTCGCCCTCGGAGCGGCCGACGCTGCGGAAATTGAACACGACGGTGTCCGCGCCGGACTCGCGCAGCGCGCGCTCGATCATCGTCACCACCTTGTTGTGCATGCTGCCGCCCTCGGTGGACAGCGGGTGGCAGATCACGGCCACCACGTCGCGGGACACGTCGGCTTCGGCCGGCTTCGCCTCGCATTCCAGCTTGCCTGCGGGACCCGCGAGCGCGAAGCTCAGGGTTTCGGCCGGGAAATGTTCCGGCGCACTCGGTAGAAGATCGCTCATGGCCGCCATGATAACCGCTGCCCGCCGTCCTCGCGGCCAGGCCACCCCGTGAACGTGCTGGCGCACGCCCTGCTGGCGGGCGACGACCCGGCCCTGCGGCTGGGCGGGGTCATGGGCGACTTCGTCCACGGCACCCCCGATCTCGCGCTGCCGGCGCGGGTTCGTGAGGGCATTTACCTGCACCGGGCGATCGACGTATTCACCGACAGTCATCCCGCGGTGCGCGCGGCCCGGGAGCGCATGCAGCCGCCCTTCCGCCGCTACGCGGGCATCCTGCTCGACGTGTGGTTCGATCACCTGCTCGCCGACGACTTCCCGTCGTGGAGCGACACGCCGCTCGACGTGTTCTCGAACGGCCTGCGCGCCGAGCTGCGCGCCGCGGAAGCCATGCTGCCGGATGGACTGAAGCGATTCCTCGCCTACATGGACATGCACGACCTGCCGGCAGGCTATGCGCGACTCGACCGGATCGAAGGCGCCTTCGCCGGCATCTCGCGACGGCTGTCGCGAGCGAACCCCGTGGCGGACGGTGTGCCCGTGCTGCTGGCGGACGCCGAAGCGTTGCGCGGGACGTTCGCCGAATTCTTTCCGGCGTTGCGCCGGTTCGCCGCCGGGTGGGCGGCGGAGCGCATCGCGCTTACTTCGCCTGATCGACCATCCACTTGACCGTGTTGCCGACCTGTTCGTCGGTCAGCGACGGGTTGCCGCCCTTGGCGGGCATGTGGTTGCCGTCGGGGCCGGTGTAGCCCTCGATCGCGTGCTTGGTGAGGGTGGCGAGGCCTTCGGCGATGCGGGCCGTCCAGGCGCCCTTGTCGCCCAGCTTCGGCGCGCCGGCGACGCCGGCGGTGTGGCAGCTGTGGCAGAGGTTGTCGTAGATCGTCTTGCCGTCGGTGCTGCCGCCGTAGGCGACCTGCGAGGCAGCAGCCTTGGCGGCGGCTTCCTGCGCGGCGAGCATGGCCGCGCGGCCGGTGTCGCCGGCATAGGCGGCGCCGACGGGGGCGATCCGGGCCTCGGTGCGCTTCGCGACCGCCGGATCCTGTTCCTTGGGGATGTTGCTGTAGATGGTATAGGCGATCACCATCAGGACGACGGCCAGGACGCTGAGGCCGGCGGTCAGCCACGAGAACTGACGCATGAAGTTCTGGTCGGACTTGCTCGGAGAACCGCTCACGCATTGACTCCACTGGATTGGGGTGTGCCGGCCCCCTCCCCGGGATCCGGCTGCCTTCCGGCCGCTTCGCGGCGTCGAACTTCCCGAGTATAGCGGAACCTCCGGACGATTCAGGAGTCCGTCACGGCCGGGGTCGGGATGCGCCGATACATGCCGTCAGTCATGCTGTACCCCTGTCAACCGGCATTGTTCAATGCCGTTCCCCTAAACCTATATTGGCGCCGTCGAATGTTCACCGGAACCGGGTATAACCCCGGGTGGTGCAAGGCGCCGCGGTCGGAACTGGTAACCCGTCCGGTTATTCATCTGGGAGTTTTACATGTCGCGTTTTTGGAAGATCGCGCTGGGCGTCATCGTGGTTCTGGTGATCGCCGGCATATTCGTCGTTCCCCGCCTGGGCAACCATGGCGACGCGAACGCGCAGGGAGGCAAGGCGAATGGCGACGGTCAGGGGGCCGACCAGCCGCCGGTGCCGGTCACGGTCGTTCCGGTCGTCGCTCAGGACGTCCCGGTGTACCTCACGGCGACCGGTACCGCCCAGGCGCGTAACTCGGTCGTGGTGCGTCCCCAGGTGGGCGGCCAGCTCATGAAGCTGAACTTCCAGGAAGGCCAGGAAGTGAAGGCGGGCGACGTCATCGCCGAGATCGATCCGCGCACCATCCAGTCCCAGTACGACCAGGCCCAGGCCAAGCTGCGCCAGGACCAGGCCCTCGCGGCCACCGCCAAGAACAACCTCGAGCGGTCGCAGAACCTCGTCAGCAAGGGCGGCCAGCAGTACGTCTCCAAGCAGGATCTGGACAACCTCAAGAACACGCTCGACCAGGCCAACGCCACGGTCGTCGCCGACCAGGCGTCGATCCGTGCCTCGCAGGTGCAGCTGGGCTTCACCAAGGTGGTCGCGCCGATCGACGGTCTCGCCGGCATCCGCGCCGTCGACGTGGGCAACATCGTGTCCACCACGGACTCGATCGTCACGCTGACCGAGGTCCACCCGATCTACGTCTCGTTCAACCTGCCCGAGAAGAACCTCGACCTCGTCCGCACGTCGATCCGCGAGGACGTCGGCACGCCGCTGACCGTCGACGCGCTGGACCGCATCGATTCGCACGTGGTATCGACGGGCAAGCTCGAGGTGATCGACAACACCATCGACACCACGACCGGCACGTTCCGCCTGCGCGCGATCTTCGACAACGCGAACACCGAGCTGTGGCCGGGTCAGTTCGTCAACGCCCGCCTGCAGGTGCGCACCGTCAAGGGCGGCCTCGTGGTGCCGGCGCAGGCGGTGCAGCGCGGGCCGGACGGCGATTACGTCTACCTCGTGCAGGGCGACAACACGGTCAAGATGACGCCGGTGGAAACCGCCAGCGAGGTGGGCGACAGCCACGTGATGATCGGCAAGGGCCTGAAGCTCGGCGAGAAGGTGGTCACGGAAGGCCAGTTCCGCCTGAAGCCGGGCTCGAAGGTGCAGCCGCTGGCGCCGGGCCAGGTGCCCGCCGCGCCGACGGCCGAAGAACTGCAGAAGGCCAAGAAGGGCCAGGGTCGCCAGGGCGGACGCCGGGGCTGACAGCGCGCGGCGTGCCCGGTGACGGGCGCGCCGCCCACGGACCGCGAGGTCCAGACACCAGGATCAGACTGTGGGTTTCTCGACACTCTTCATTCGCCGGCCGATCGCCACCTCGTTGTTGATGGTGGCGGTGCTCCTGCTCGGCATCCTCGGCTACCGGCAGCTGCCCGTCTCGGCATTGCCGGAGATCGACGCGCCGAGCCTGGTCGTCACCACGCAATACCCGGGCGCCAGCGCAAGCACGATGGCGGCGCTGATCACCACGCCGCTGGAGCGCAACTTCGGCCAGATCTCGGGCCTCGCCTCGATGAGCTCCGACTCGTCGGCGGGCCTGTCGACGATCATCCTGCAGTTCAACATGGACCGCGACATCGACATCGCGGCGCAGGACGTGCAGGCGGCGATCAACCAGGCGCGCGGCACGCTGCCAAACAACCTGCCGTACCCGCCGGTGTACAACCGCGTGAATCCGGCCGACGCGCCGATCATGACGCTGATGCTCACGTCGGACACCCGTTCGCTGCGTGACGTCAACAACTTCGCCGATTCGATCCTCTCGCAGAAGCTCTCGCAGGTGCAGGGCGTGGGCCTCGTGTCCATCGCCGGCAACGTGCGTCCCGCGGTGCGCATCCAGGTGAATCCGGCTCAGCTCGCGAACCTCGGCCTGACGATGGAGGACGTGCGCAGCGCGCTCACGCAGGCCAACGTGAACGCGCCGAAGGGCACGCTCAACGGCAAGACCCAGTCCTACAGCATCGGCACGAACGACCAGCTCGCCGACGCCGCCGAGTACAAGGGCACGATCATCAGCTACAAGAACGGCGCGCCCGTGCGCCTGTCCGACGTGGCGAACGTGATCGATGGCGTCGAGAACGACCAGCTCGCCGCGTGGGCGAAGGGCAAGCCCGCCGTGCTGCTCGACATCCGCCGACAGCCCGGCGCGAACATCGTGCAGACGGTGCAGCAGATCCGGCAGACGATCCCGGACCTGCAGAAGGTGCTGCCGGCCGACGTGAAGCTCGAGGTCTTCTCCGATCGCACGATCACGATCCGCGCGTCGGTCGAGGACGTCCAGTTCACGCTCATCCTGACGATCTGCCTCGTCGTCGCGGTGATCTTCGTCTTCCTGCGCCGCCTCTGGGCGACGGTGATCCCGTCCGTGGCGGTGCCGCTGTCGCTGATGGGTACCTTCGGCGTGATGGCCTTCGCGGGCATGTCGCTCGACAACCTCTCGCTGATGGCGCTGGCGGTCGCGACGGGTTTCGTCGTCGACGACGCGATCGTGATGATCGAGAACATCGTCCGCTACATCGAGCAGGGCCAGGACGCCAAGACGGCGGCCGAGGTCGGCGCGAAGGAGATCGGCTTCACGGTCCTGTCGCTGACCGTGTCGCTGATCGCCGTGTTCCTGCCGCTGCTGCTGATGCCCGGCGTCACCGGCCGTCTCTTCCACGAGTTCGCGTGGGTGCTGACGATCGCCGTGGCGATCTCGATGCTGGTCTCTCTGACGCTCACCCCGATGATGTGCGCGTACCTGCTGAAGGCCGATGAGCTCCCGGACGCCGAAGACGCCCACGAGCACGCCGCCGCGGCGGGCAAGCACACCACCTGGTCGCGCATCGTCGAGGGCTATGGCCGCAGCCTCGACTGGGTGCTCGACCATCGTCCGCTCACCATGATCGTCGCCGCGCTCACCGTCGCGCTGACCGTCGTGCTGTACATCGTGATCCCGAAGGGCCTGCTGCCCGAGCAGGACACGGGCCTCATCACCGCCGTCGTGCAGGCCGACCAGAACGTCGCGTTCCCGCAGATGGAGCTGCGCACGAAGGCCGTCGCCGATGCGCTCGCGAAGGATCCCGCCGTGTCCGGCGTGGCCGCGTTCATCGGTGCCGGTTCGGTGAACCCGACGCTCAACCAGGGCCAGATCTCGCTGGTGCTGAAGGAGCGTGGCGACCGCGACGGTCTCGACGACGTGCTGCCGCGACTGCAGAAGGCGGTGTCGGGCATCGCCGGCGTCGCGCTGTACCTGAAGCCGGTGCAGGACGTGACGCTCGACAGCCAGGTGTCCGCGACCGAGTACCAGTACTCGCTGTCCGACGTGAACTCGGCGGAGCTGGCCGGGTTCGCGCAGCAGATGACGACGGCGCTGCGCAAGCGTCCCGAACTCGCCGATGTGGACAGCAACCTCGCCGACAAGGGCAACGCGCTCAAGCTCACCATCGATCGCGACAGCGCGAGCCGTCTCGGCGTGCCCGTGCAGACGATCGACGACACCCTCTACGACGCCTACGGCCAGCGGCAGATCTCGACGATCTTCACGCAGCTCAACCAGTACCGCGTCGTGCTGGAGGTGTCGCCGGAATACCGCACCAGCACCGACCTGCTCAACAAGCTCACCGTGCGCGGCAATGGCAACGGCGCCCTGACCGGTTCGAACGCCACCAGCTTCGGCCAGCTCGCATCGAGCAACTCGGCGACGCCAGCGGGCATCGGCAACACCGGCAACGTCGGCTTCCAGGTGGGCGCGGGCGGCACGATCCCGCTCGCGGCGCTCGCCAGCGCGGAAGTCACGAGCGCGCCGCTGGTCGTCAGCCATCTGCAGCAGCTGCCCGCGGTCACCATCTCGTTCAACCTGGCGCCGGGGTACTCGCTCTCGTCGGCGGTGGACGCCATCCACGACGTGGAGAAGGAACTCGCCTTCCCGCCGCAGGTGCGCGGCCAGTTCATCGGCAAGGCGGCGGAGTTCTCGTCGTCGGTCGGCGACGAGGTGCTCCTGCTGCTCGCGTCCATCATCGTGATCTACATCGTGCTGGGCGTGCTCTACGAGAGCTACATCCACCCGCTGACGATCATCTCCACGCTGCCGCCCGCCGGCGTCGGTGCGCTGCTGGCCCTGCTGATGTGCGGCATGAGCCTGTCGGTGGACGGCATCGTCGGCATCGTGCTGCTGATCGGCATCGTGAAGAAGAACGCGATCATGATGATCGACTTCGCCATCGAGGCGAAGCGCACGGGCCTCAACGCGACCGACGCGATCCGCCGCGCCTGCCTGCTGCGCTTCCGCCCGATCATGATGACGACGGCGGCCGCGTTGCTCGGCGCGCTGCCGCTGGCGCTGGGCAACGGCATCGGTTCCGAGCTGCGCAAACCGCTGGGTGTCTCGATCGTCGGCGGCCTGCTGCTCTCCCAGCTGGTCACCCTCTACACCACGCCGGTGATCTATCTCTACATGGAACGGTTCTCCGACTGGCTGGCCGAGCGCAAGCGACGACGCGCGCTGGCCCACGGCGGCGAACCCCACGTCGCGAGCTGATGGGTCCCCGCCGCACAACCGCATCTCCACCCTCATTCGCCGGGCGGCCCACCGCCCGGCGAAACCTTTTTCCGGCTGGCGCGTTAGGGATGGGATGCCCGCGCGCCGCCGCGCTCACCTAAGTCCCCGCATTCGATGAATATCTCCGGTCCGTTCATCCGCCGCCCCATCGGTACGTCGCTGCTGGCGATCGGCATTTTCGTGATCGGCATCATCTGCTACTCGCTGCTCGGCGTGGCCGCGCTGCCGAACATCCAGTTCCCGGCGATCTTCGTGCAGGCCCAGCAGTCGGGCGCGGACGCCAGCACGATGGCCTCCACGGTCGCCGCGCCGCTGGAGCGCCACCTGGGCCAGGTGCCCGGTGTCGAGTCGATGCGTTCGAACAGCTCGGAGGGCAGCACGTTCGTGCTGCTGTTCTTCCAGAATGGCGTGAACATCGACGCCACGGCGCGCGACGTGCAGTCGGCGATCAACGCCGCGCAGCCCGACCTGCCGAGCGGCCTGCTCAGCGCGCCCTCGTACACGAAAGCCAACCCGAACGACGACCCGATCATCGTGCTGGCCCTCACGTCGGACTCGGTGGCGCCCACCACCCTCTACAACATCGCGGATTCGATCCTCGCGCAGCGGCTGCGTCAGCAGGAAGGCATCTCCACCGTGGAGATCGCCGGCAGCGCCACGCCGGCGATCCGCGTCGACGTGAACCTCCGCGCCCTCAATTCGATGGGCCTGTCGCCGGACCAGCTGCGCAACGCGCTGACGGCCGCCAACGTGACCTCGCCGCAGGGCTTCCTCACCGACGGCCAGACGACGATGGCCGTCACCGCCACCGACTCGCTGCACAAGGCGTCCGAGTTCGCGGATCTCATCATCGGCGTGAAGGACGGCGTGCCCATTCGCCTCTCCGACATCGCCAAGGTGTACGACGGTCAGCAGGACGCCTACCAGGCGGCCTGGTTCAACGGCCGGCCCGGCATCCTGATGTACGTCTACAAGAAGGCCGACGCGAACGTCATCGAGACGGTCGACCGGGTCAAGACGCTCATGCCCGTGATGCAGACCTGGCTGCCCGCCGGCGTGCAGCTGCATTCGTTTTTCGACGGCACGCCCACCATCCGCGCCTCGCTGCACGAGGTGCAGGCCACGCTCCTGATCAGCCTCGCCATGGTGATCATGACGATGGCGCTGTTCCTGCGCCGTCTGGCGCCGACGTTGATCGCGGGTCTCGCGGTGCCGATGTCGCTCGCCGGCGCGTTCATGGTGATGTACGCGTTCGGGTACACGCTGAACAACCTCACGCTGCTCGCGCTGGTCATCGCCATCGGCTTCGTCGTCGACGACGCGATCGTGGTGATCGAGAACGTGATCCGGCACATGGACGAGGGTATTCCCCGCTTCGAGGCCGCGCTCCTGGGCGCGCGGGAGATCGGCTTCACCATCGTCTCGATCACCGGCTCGCTGATCGCCGTGTTCGTGCCGCTGCTGCTGGCGCCGGGCATCATCGGCATGTTCTTCAAGGAATTCACGGTGACGCTGGTCGCGGCCATCGTCGTGTCGGCACTCGTGTCGCTCACGCTGACGCCGTCGCTCTGCGCGCACTTCCTCACCGCGCACAAGGACGACAAGCCCGAGTCGCGCCTCGGTCGCGCGCTGGAGCGCGGTCACGAGCGCCTGCTCGGCCTGTACCGCGTCGCGCTCGACTGGACCCTGCGGCACGCGTTGCTCATGGCGCTCACGCCGCTGGTGCTCGTCGCGATCACGTTCGTGCTGTTCGGCATGGTCAAGGGCGGCTTCTTCCCGCCGCAGGACACCGGCCTGATCGGCGCGCGCGCGACGTCCAGCTCCACGGTGTCGTTCGGGGAGATGAAGACGCGCCAGGCGCGCCTCACCGAGATGCTGCTGGCCGATCCCGCGGTGGAAGCCGTCGGCTCGCGCCTCGGCACCAGCCGCACCGGCTCCAGCGGTTTCTTCAACATCGAACTGAAGACGCGCGCCGAGGGACGCAAGGAAACGACGTTCGAAGTGCTGGACCGGCTGTCGGCCAAAGCCAACAAGTATCCCGACCTCAACCTCCGCCTGCGTCCGATCCAGGATCTTCCCACCGGCGGTGGCGGCGGCAACACGCAGGGCGGACAGTACTCGGTGTCGCTCAAGGGCGACGACCTCGCCGAGCTGCAGGCGTGGGTACCGAAGCTGGTCGACGCGCTGAAGAAGAACCCCATGCTGCGCGACGTCGGCAGCGACATCGACGCGCAGGGCCTGCGCCAGAACATCGTCATCGATCGCGATACCGCGGCCCGTCTCGGCGTCGCCGTCGGCGACATCGACGGCGCGCTCTACAACGCCTTCGGTCAGCGCGCCGTGTCCACGATCTACTCGGACATCAATCAGTACCGGGTGATCGTCAACGCGCTGCCGCAGATGGCGGCGACGCCCGAATCGCTCAACCAGCTCTACATCCGTTCGCGCTCCGGCGCGATGGTGCCGATGACTGCGGTGACGCGTCAGGTGCCCGGGCTGGCGCCGAGCCAGATCGTGCACGAGGACCAGTACACGAGCATGGGCATCAGCTTCAACCTCGCCCCGAACGTCAGCATGGGCGAGGCGATGGAGATCATCCAGAAGACGATCAGCGGCATGCGCCTGCCGGGCGACATCCGCCTGGATGCGGGCAGCGACTTCGGACGCTTCCAACAATCGCAGAGCGACATGCCCCTGCTGATCCTCGCCGCGATCGTCACGGTCTACCTCCTGATGGGCATGCTCTACGAGAGCCTGATCCATCCGGTGACGATCCTCTCGACGCTGCCGGCCGCCGGCGTGGGTGCCCTCGCGGCGCTGGTGATCACGAACACGGAGCTTTCCGTCATCGCGATGATCGCGCTGGTGCTGCTGATCGGCATCGTGAAGAAGAACGCCATCATGATGATCGACTTCGCCCTCGTGGCGCAGCGCGAGCATGGCCTCGATTACCGCGGGGCCATCCGCGAGGCGTGCCTCGTCCGCTTCCGGCCGATCATGATGACCACCATGGTGGCCATCCTCGCCGCCGCCCCGCTGGCCATCGGCCTGGGCGAGGGCTCGGAACTGCGCCGTCCGCTGGGTATCGCCATGATCGGCGGCCTGGTGATCTCGCAGAGCCTGACGCTGCTCTCCACGCCGGCCCTGTACGTGATCTTTGCCTGCCTCTCCGAGCGCTGGAAGGCCCGCAAGGCGCGCCGCAAGGAGCGCCGCGCGCTGCGCGCTTCGCGTGCCTGAATCGCCGATACGATCGGCTCCCACCCTCCGGTAGCAGGCGCTGGCCTCACCTTCGCTACCAAAGGGCGGGAGCCGATCGCATCGGCGAAAGGCCGTGCGCCGGTCCCGGTTCGTGCCGGACCGGAAAAAGGTCTGTGCCGGCTGCTCGCTTCCCCCTTCGCCGCGTTCCGCGCCACAATGGGCGGGTTTCCGCTCGCCGGTGCGCCCCACGAGGCCTGCGCCGGCCGGCTCCATGACCTGGCCCACTCAAGCATAAGGCTCGATCGATCATGTCCAGCTCCCCCAAGATCATCTACACGCTCACCGACGAAGCGCCGTTCCTCGCGACCGCCTCCTTCCTGCCGATCGTCGAAGCGTTCGCGGGTACCGCGGGCGTGGCCGTGGAGACGCGCGACATCTCGCTCGCCGGCCGCATCCTCGCGCAGTTCCCCGATCGCCTGACCGACGCCCAGAAGATCGGCGACCACCTGGCGGAACTCGGCGAACTCGCCACCACGCCGGAAGCCAACATCATCAAGCTGCCGAACATCAGCGCCTCCGTGCCGCAGATGAAGGCCGCGATCGCCGAACTGCAGTCGCAGGGCTACGATCTTCCGGATTACGTCGACGCCCCGGCGACCGACGCCGAGAAGGAAACCAACGCCCGCTACGGCAAGGCGATGGGCAGCGCCGTGAACCCGGTGCTGCGCGAAGGCAACTCCGACCGCCGCGCTCCGCTCTCGGTGAAGAACTACGCCCGCAAGCATCCGCACCGCATGGGCAAATGGTCGTCCGATTCCAAGTCGCACGTCGCGCACATGGACGGCGGCGATTTCTACGGTAGCGAGAAGTCCGCCACGATCGAGAAGGCCGGCAGCCTGCGCATCGAGTTCACCGGCAAGGACGGCGCCACGAAGGTGCTCAAGGAAAAGGTCGCCGTGAAGGCGGGCGAGATCGTCGACGCGGCGGTGATGAGCCGCAAGGCACTGGCGACGTTCATCGATGCGCAGATCGCCGACGCGAAGGCGAAGGGCGTGCTGTTCTCGCTGCACCTGAAGGCCACGATGATGAAGGTCTCCGACCCCATCATGTTCGGCATCGTGGTGCGCGAGTTCTACAAGGACGTGCTCGCGAAGCACGCCGATGCGCTCGCGAAGGTCGGTTTCGACGCCAACAACGGCATCGGCGATCTGTACGCGCGCCTGGGCAAGCTTGACGCGGACACGCGTGCCGCCATCGAAGCCGACCTCACCGCGGAATACGCGCAGCGCCCGGCGCTGGCGATGGTCAATTCGGACAAGGGCATCACGAACCTGCACGTGCCGAGCGACGTCATCGTCGACGCCTCGATGCCGGCGATGATCCGCGACTCGGGCGGCATGTGGAACGCCGAAGGCAAGCTGCAGGATGCCAAGGCCGTGATTCCGGATCGCTCGTACGCCGGCGTGTACCAGGCCGTGATCGAGGACTGCATCGCGCACGGCGCTTTCGATCCCGCGACGATGGGCAGCGTGCCGAACGTCGGCCTGATGGCGCAGAAGGCCGAGGAATACGGCTCGCACGACAAGACCTTCCAGATCCCGGCCGACGGCACCGTGCGCGTGCTCGCCGACGACGGTTCCGTGGTGTTCGAGCACGCGGTGGAGCAGGGCGACATCTGGCGCATGTGCCAGACCAAGGACGCGCCGATCCAGGACTGGGTGAAGCTCGCGGTGCAGCGTGCGCGCCTGTCGTCCACGCCGGCCGTGTTCTGGCTCGACGCGAAGCGCGCGCACGACGCGCAGGTGATCGCGAAGGTCGAGCGCTACCTGAAGGACCACGACACCAGCGGCCTCGACATCCGCGTGCTGGCGCCGGTCGATGCGACGAAGTTCTCCCTCGATCGCATCCGCAAGGGTGAGGACACGATCTCGGTCACCGGCAACGTGCTGCGCGACTACCTCACCGACCTGTTCCCGATCATGGAACTCGGCACCTCGGCGAAGATGCTTTCCATCGTGCCGCTGATGGCCGGTGGCGGTCTGTTCGAAACCGGTGCCGGCGGTTCCGCGCCGAAGCACGTGCAGCAGTTCGTGGAAGAGGGTTACCTGCGCTGGGATTCGCTGGGCGAGTTCCTCGCGCTCGCCGCGTCGCTTGAGCACCTCGCCGAGCGCTACGACAACGCCCACGCACGCGTGCTCGCGAAGACGCTCGACCAGGCGAACGGCCGCTTCCTCGACAGCAACAAGTCGCCCGCGCGCAAGGTCGGCGAGATCGACAACCGCGGCAGCCACTACTACCTGGCGCTGTACTGGGCCGAAGCGCTCGCCGCGCAGGACGACGACGCCGAGCTGAAGGCGAAGTTCGCGGGCGTGGCCACGGCGCTCGCGGAGAACGAAGCGACGATCAACGCGGAACTCATCGCCGCGCAGGGCAAGCCGGTCGAGATCAAGGGCTATTACCACCCGGACATGGCGCTGGTCAGCGCGGCCATGCGTCCGAGCCCGACGCTCAACGCAGCGCTCGATACCCTGAACGCCGCTCGCTAAGGCCTGATCTGTGGGAAGCGCGCTCGCGCGCGAAGGGTGCTCGCCGCGAGCGCCCGGTCGTGCACCGGCGCGCTTCCCACGAACCGGCGGGGATCACTCGTCCCCGGCCGCCTTCAGCTTCGCCAGCTCCGCCTCGCCGAGCGACAGCGATGCCGCCTTCGCCAGTTCGTCCAGCTGCGCCACCGTCGTCGCGCTCGCGATGGCCGCCGCGATCGCCGGCTGCGCCATCACCCAGGCGAGGGCGACCTGGGCAGGCGTGGCGCCGTGGGCTTCGGATACCTCGTCGAGGGCCCGCAGCACGCGATAGCCGCGCTCGTTGAGATACGCCTTCACCTTCGCCGCGCGCGCGGAGCTCTTTTCAAGATCGGCCTCACCGCGGTATTTGCCGCTCAAGAAGCCGCTGGCGAGCGAGTAGTAGCTGATCACGCCGACGTCCTCGTCGACGCAGAGCTTCTGCAGGCCGTCCTCGAAGCCCTTGCGGTCCATGAGGTTGTATTCGGGCTGGTTGGTCTCGTAACGCGCGAGGTCCTTCTCACGACTCGTCTTCAGCGCATCGCTCAGGCGTTCCGCCGAATAGTTGGACGAGCCGACCACGCGCACCTTACCCGCCTTCACCAGATCGTCGAACGCGCGGAGCGTTTCTTCGAGCGGTACCTTCGGGTCGTCCTCGTGCGACTGGTAGAGATCGATGTAGTCGGTCTTCAGGCGACGCAGCGAATCGTCCACGGCCTCGTGGATGTTCACCGGCGACAGACCGGGATACCTGGCCCACTTGCCCACCTTGGTCGCGATCACGACCTTGTCGCGCTTGCCGCTGCGCGCCAGCCAGTTGCCGATGATGGTTTCCGATTCACCGCCTTCGTTGCCGGGCACCCAGGCTTCGTAGACGTCGGCGGTGTCGATGAGGTTGAACCCGTGGTCGACGAACGCGTCGAGCAGATCGAACGAACGGGCCTCGTCGACGCTCCAGCCGAACACGTTGCCGCCGAACGCGAGGGGAGCCACCTTCAGCGGCGAACGGCCAAGTGGTCGAAGGGTCATGCGTCATCTCCGATGGGGTGGAAAACATCCATCATGACGCAAACGAAGTTCAGGCCGCGTGTCCGTCAGCAGGTGGCGCAGGCCGTTCGCGAAGGCACCACGGCTGCCGGTTCCTGGACGGGGCGGGGCGCAGCCTGCGGCGATCGTTCGCGCGGGCGCGCCGCCTCGTCGCGGCCAAGGCGGAGAACCAGTTCATGATCGACAATGTGGCCGTGCATGAACGCAAGACCGGTGAAAATCGATGCCATGGCAACCTCCCTCGGGTGACGTGTCGCAAGGGCCTGCGATTCAACGTGGGCTAAAGGGTGCACTTTCCGCGGGGGCGCAGAAAGCGATATGTTTGCAACCCGGCCTTGAGGATTATTCACATGTCCCGCCTGCCACTCGGTCTGCTTCAGGGGTTCGTCCTGGTCGCCCGCACGGGGAAGCTGTCGCGCGCGGCGGAGCAGCTCAACCTCACCGTCAGCGCGCTCAGCCACCAGATCCGCAACCTGGAGGAGCGACTTGGCCGCACGCTCTTCGATCGCGGGCCGCGCGGGGTCACGCTGACCGCGGACGGCGCGCATCTGCTGGAAGCCATCGGGCATCACTTCGAAGGCATCGAGCACGCGCTGGGGCGTTTCGAAGGACGGCACCACGACGCGGTCACGCTGAGCGTGCTCCCTTCCGTCGCATCGAGCTGGCTGGTCCCTCGCCTGCCGCGCCTGGTCGGCAAGCATCCTGAAATCGAACTCAGCCTGCATTCGTCGGTATCGGTGGTCGATTTCGACCGCGAGCCGAATGTCGACGTGGCGTTCCGTTACGGCCTCGGCTCGTGGCCGCGCACGAAGGCCGAGCGTCTGTTCGACGAATACATCGTCCCGATCGCGAGCCCGTCGCTTGTTCGTCGCATGGGCGGCCTGCCCACGACGTCGCTCGACGGGTGGCCGTTGCTCGGCGATCCCTCCGGCCGCTGGAACGACTGGGCCGAAGCGTTCGGCATGCCGTTGCCGTCGCGCTATGTCGCGCGCTTCGACAACACGGAACATCTGCAACGCGCGGTGCTCGAAGGCCTCGGTGTCGCCCTCGGCCGACTGGTCATGGCGCGCTCGCTGATCGAATGCGGCGCGTTGACCGTGTTGTGCAAGGAGCGCCTCCGCGTCGCGGAAGCGTATTACCTCGTCTACCCGAAACGCTCCGAGGCGCACGCCGGCGTGACACGGGTGCGCGACTGGCTGCTGGAGGAAGCGCGCGAGTACGAAGCCGGGCTGGTGGACACCGTGCCGGTACCCGTCGAGGTCGACTGACGCGCAGCCCAAAGTCGCCACCGCTGTCACGGCGTAGTTTGCTGAACGCTGGAAAATGCAAGGGCGATCATTCTCATACGCGCCTCGCGGCGCTCGTGTAGTCTCCGCATCCATGCCGGTGTGGGGAGCACACGGGCACGCGTAGCGAGGCCCGCCGGGCGCGCGACGCCGGTGATTCATGGAAGGGCGCGGGATCGCGCCCAGGCAAGGAGATCGCATGAGCTTCATTCCCATGCCGCGACGCGCGTACGACCCGGCGCGCGACATCCTCGTCCACCGCGGGAGGATCGTGCCCGCCACGAGAGACAGCGCGTCGACCCGCATCGAAGTCCGCGTCACCCGGCGCGCATGCCCCCTCGCCGCGTGGGTCTTCGCGTGCGACGTGTCGGAGACGAGGGGTTCCATCCGACGCCACGTCCATCGCCTCGACCGCGAAAGCCTGCACGCGAACCTGCTGACGCGAGACAACGTCGCGCCCGACCTCGATGCACCGGCGTTCCTGCGCTACCTCGCCACCGGCACCGCCGCCGCATATCGCACGCCCGGCCTCGACCGCGACGCGACCGAGTGCGTCGTCATCGCCACCCGCGACGCTCTCGACCATTGCGGCCTTTCCATGCCGCACGACGACGAATCGAACGGCGGCTACGTGCTGGCACGTGCGGCGAATCCCGGTACGTGGTGGGACTGACGGGGCTGGTCGCTGGATCGATTCATCGGAAGAAGCAAGGAAATACAGATGGGTTTCGTTCTGAAGGGCGGACTGGCACACGATCCGCAACGCAACATCGAGTTCTCCCGCGGACGCATCGAGCCCATGGGCAACGATCGGACGTCGGTGGAGTTTCAGGTCAACGTGTGGCGCGGGGAGGCATTCGTGACGATGCTTGTCCTCGACGGATCGATTACCTTCGAGGAGCCATTCGGCTATCGCCACAAGGCCATCGTGAATCCGGTTGAGCTGGAGTTCCTGATGGACATCAAGAAAGAGATGGCGCCCGACCTGACGCCCTTTGCATACCTGACGTACATCTGCGAAGGGGTGGCGATCACTCTCGGAAACCGTGGCGGAGGAAGGGCCGGAAGCGAATGCACGGTGGCGGTGCGAAAGGATGCGTTCGTAGCGGTTGGTATGGAAGAGCCGACCGGCGCACCAGTATTGGATGACAGCTACGCGTTGGCGGCATTCGTGGACGAGGCCGGGCGTGCGCAGGATGGCTAGTCGGTATTCGGACGCGTTCCGCACGACGTTCCGCTCGGACCCGCCTCCAGTGTCCTCATCGACACTCTCTCTGGATTCGATCGGATTCGACGCTCTTGGCGAACGTGAGGAAAGGGGGTGGCGGGCACGATCCTGCACTCCGCAAGCGGCATCCATCGCAATAGGTCGCTGTGGAGAGCAGGTCGCAGCATTGGAGACCGTTGCAGGTCATTCATCGGATGAAGTGAGGAAGTACAGATGGGTTTCGTTTTGAAGGGCGGATTGGCACACGATCCGCAACGCAACATCGAGTTCTCCCCCGGACGCATCGAGCCCATGGGCAATGATCGGACGTCGGTGGAGCTTCAGGTCAACGTGTGGCGCGGGGAGGCATTCGTGAGGATGCTCATCCTCGACGGATCGATAACCTTCGAGCAGCCATTCGGCTATCGCTACAAGGTCATCGTGACTCCGGTTGAGCTGGAGTACGTGATGGACATCAAGAAAGAGATGGCTCCCGACCTGACACCGTTTGAGTACCTGACGTACATCTGCGAGGGAGTGGCTATCGTTTTCGGAAACCGTGGCGGAGAAAGGACTCGGTTCGAATGTACCGTGGCGGTGCGAAAGGATGCATTCTTAGCGGTCGGTATGGCCGAGCCGACTGCCGCGCCAGTATTGGATGACAGCTACGTGTTGGCGGCATTCATGGACGAGGCCGGGGGTGCGCAAGGTGACTAAGCGGTATTCGGACGCGATCCGCACCACATTTAGCGCGGCGACCGATGTGAACACCGGTGCGGTGCTCGATGAGAACCGCTTCGATGAGCTACTCAGGTATGCACACAGCGATGGGTCGGGCGTCAGGGCTGGCGAGAGCCTCGCGTATTGGGCGCACGAGAAGCTGAAGGCGCATCCCCCGCTCCTGCCATCGGGCACCAGATATGTCGCTTACTCGGGTTTCGATAGGTCGGGGGCATCGAACGGTCGTGTTGCAAGACTTCATGTTGAGAGCTCTGGCGGTCGTGCAGGGTTGATAGGCGATACGCCATGGGGGGAGTTTCTAAACAACGTTGACCGCGACCCCGAGGTATCCACTGCTGTCGATAAACTCAGGCGGTTCCTTGACCATGCGGGTATAAGACCTGCCCACGGGAAGGCCTTGCGGGCCCTCGAAGACACCCTCTGGAACTACGGCAGCGCACCCTTCATGGAGAACGCCATCCGTAGCGGGTTGCCCATCATCGGTTTCGTCGATGGCGCGGATCCGGGGCGGGGGTACGCGCGGCACGAGTTGCCGACGCTGCTGCGGAGTCCGTCGACGGTGTTCAACGGTTACGCGGTGCGGGACATCGTCGGCGATCCGAGTCGGTTCACGGCGGATGCGGCGGCGCAGTTCAAGGCGATGGAGTGGGCCGCGATCCAGGCGGTGACGCTGTACAGCGGCCGGCCGATCCCGGCGGCGGAGTTCCGTCGCATGGTGGACCTCGGGTATGGCTACGACGCCGCGGCGAACACGCTGTTCGGGCGCCCCGTGGACGACGTGATCCGGCGTCCGCTCGACGAGGTGGCGGAGCTCGGGCATCGGTGGTCGCAGTGGCATGCATCGCGTCAGGGACATGGGCATTACCGGTCGCCGCTGGAGGCCTGGCGGCGGATGACTCGCGATGGCGTGTTCGCGGACGACGTGCGCTTCTATCCCCTGGCGACGACGAATGCGCCGACCCAGGGCGATGCCGTGTTCTCGCACGCCGCGGGTCGCGCTCCCATGTCCGGCGGACGGGTGCTGGGCGCGCTAGGGCAATGGGGGCTCGCGCTGGACACGGTCGCGACGGCGCGAGAGGTCGAGGCGCTGGATGCGGGCGCCAATGCCATGGGTGCGGACTCGGCGTTGCTGCACTTTGGCGGCCGTCACCTCGGTGCGTGGGGCGGCGCGGTGCTTGGCGCGAAGACGGCGGCGACGCTCGGCGCGGGTACCGGCCCGGGCGCGTGGGTGGCCGGAGCGGCGGGCGCGGTCGTCGGGGCGGCGTCGGGCGAGGCGGTGGCGCGTGCCATCGACGACGCACGCGCGTTCCATCAGATGGATCGCGAAGGCCACCACTGGCGGATGGATGCGGCGCATCCGGAGCGCGGGTGGACGCGCAGCGTCTCGCGCGTCGATCCCGACGCGCCGCGCCTTGCCGGTGTCGGGCACGGCGCGCCGGCCTACCGCACCGAGACGTTCCGGGCCACGCCGGATCTCGCGAACGAACTCGACTACCGCGCCGCGGGCGTGCAGGTGCAGCTCGCCCTCGCACATCCGGAGCCACCGCGCGATCCGCACACGTTGCCGGCGGACGCCCGCGACACGCCGAGCCTGCGTGAGGCGCCATGGCAACGCAACGCCGTCACGGGCGCGTGGTCACGCGACGTGACCGTGGGATACCTCGAGCACGGGCTGCCACGCATGCACCGCGAAGTGGCGTCGCCGGAACGCGCCGCGTCGCTCGACGCGGCGGCGCAGGCGATCGTGGCGGCGAACGCGTCGCGCACGCCCGAGGCGATCGCCTCGCAGTACATGGCGATGTGGCGGGAGCGGGGGTGGGACCGGTTCGGGCCGCCGGAAGCCGCGGCGATCGACGCCGACCGCGCACCCGTCACCGCGCGCGACTCCATGCGCGACGCGCCGGCGCAGATGGAACCCGCCCGCCCGGTCAGCCCCTTCGAGGCACGGCTGGACCGCATGCTGGATGCGGCGGCACGCGGGGACTGGAGTGCGTTCGGCGACGACGTGCGCGCCATGGCCTCGTCGCCCGTCGCGGAGGCATTCCGCGAGCGCGCGGTGATGCAGGTGGACCACCAGGAACAGCTCGCGGCGCAGGAACGGCAGCTCGCCGAACAGCAGCAGTGGATCGAGGTGATGAGCCAGCAGCAGACCCAGCAGATGTCGCGCGGACGTTCGCGCTGATCACGACAGGAGAGACACCATGGAAGAGCAACGGATGAATGCGCTGGCCGACAAGACGGCCGCGTTGATGGAGCAGTTCCGGCGGCAGGCCGCCGAGACGCAGCAGCGGTTCGAGGCCACGCAGCGCGTGCTGGATGACCTCGCCGGCACGGTGCCCGGCGTGGTGCGGCGCTCGGCGGACGACGTGCTGAGGACGGTGCCCGGTCGCGTCGTCGAGCAGCTCTCGGCGACGGTCGGCGACCTCGCCTCGGGGTACGAGATGCGCCTCGCCGAAGCGTCCTCGGCGGCCGCCGCCGCCGCGAACGGCGTGGCGACGCAGCTGGCCCGGCTCGAGCGCCTGCATCGGCACCTCGTGTGGAAGGTCGTGGGCGTCGCCGGCGCGAGCCTCGTCACGCTCGGCGTGGCGACCTGGATGCTGGGTGCGCACTACGTCGACGAGATCCGCCAGAACCGTGTGCAGGCCGACCTGATGCGGGTGATCAATACCGCCGATGTCATGCTCTGCGAGGGTCGTCTCTGCGCGAACGTCGAGGCCAGGGGCCCGAAGTTCGGCGAGCGTGGCGAGTATCGCCCGGTGCGGCCGCGCTGACCATCCGCGGGCCTTGACCGGCCCGCGTTGCGGCGCGACAATTCCGCGGCTACCCGGCGGCATTTCGCCCGGTGGCACCCTCCTTACCTTATTCAGGCATATGGACGTCTACCCTAGTCGACGCGCCGGCTCCCGCACGCATCGGGTCCCGGCGCTGGCAAAACTCATCGCCCGCGGCGACCGCACCCGGTCGGCCGGCGCTTTCCTCCGCTAGGGAAAGTCCGGCTCTCCTCGTCGGAAGCTGCGAGCTTCCGTTATCCGAGGATCGAGCCATGAATCTCCAGATCGAAAAGACCGGGCCGCGCATGTTCGGCCGCCGTCTCGCCTTCGCACTCGCCCGTCGCCGCGCCACGGCCGCCGTGCCAGCCAAGCGCACGATCACCGTGCCGCGTTCGCTCGAAGGTGCCGAAAGCCCGGCGAAACCGGTCGATGGCAAACTCCAGCAGCCATGAACTGCGACATAGACAGTACGGCGCGGCCCGAGCCGTCCGCCGTCCCTTTGCATAGCGATACCGAACGTCGGCTTCCCGCCGGCGCGCCCGCCTTCGGCAGCTAGCCGCGGGGCGCTCGCGCCTGTCCGGACCGCCGTCCGGAAAGGCAGCGAGCCATGAAGACCCACACCTCGCAGGCGGCCGTCGCCGCCCGTACCTACGCCATCGCCAGCGCGGACGCCTACCGTCCCGCGGACGAACTCCTGCGTGCGCTGGACACGCGTCCGGACGGCCTCGACGAGGCCGCCATCGCCGAGCGCCTGGATCGCGACGGCATCAACGAAGTGGGCCACGAGAAGCCGCCGCACTGGTCGATCCAGCTGCTGCACGCCTTCCGCAACCCCTTCATCATCGTGTTGCTGGTGCTCGCAGTCGTACAGCTGGTCACCGATCCGGACGACCTCACGGGACCGACCATCATCGCGGTGATGGTCGGGATCAGCGTGCTGCTTTCCTTCACCCAGGAATTCCGTTCGTCGCGCGCCGCGGAGAAGCTCAAGGCGATGGTGCGCAACACGGCGACGGTGACGCGCCGCGCCGATGACGGCCATGCCGAGCGCATCGAAGTGCCCGTCGAAGAGCTCGTCGCGGGCGACATCGTCCATCTCGGCGCCGGCGACATGGTGCCCGCCGACCTGCGCCTGCTCGCGGCGAAGGACCTCTTCATCAGCCAGGCCATCCTCACCGGCGAGTCGATTCCGGTGGAGAAGGTCGCGCCGAACGGCGCCGCGAACGCGGACGCGTCGTCGGGCCCGCTCGACCTGCCGACGGTCTGCTACATGGGCACCAACGTGGTGTCGGGCACCGCGACCGCCGTGGTGCTCGCCACCGGCGCGCGCACCTATCTCGGCTCGCTCGCGCACACGTTGTCGGGCGAGCGCGTGCAGACCAGCTTCGATCGCGGCATCTCGTCGGTGAGCTGGCTGTTGATCCGCTTCATGGCGGTGATGGTCCCGATCGTCTTCGTGATCAACGGGTTCGACAAGCATGACTGGCTGCAGGCCTTCATGTTCGGCCTCTCCGTCGCGGTGGGCCTGACGCCCGAGATGCTGCCGCTCATCGTCACCGCCAACCTCGGCAAGGGCGCCATCGCCATGTCGAAGCGCAAGGTGGTGGTGAAGCGCCTGAACGCGATCCAGAACTTCGGCGCGATGGACGTGCTGTGCACCGACAAGACCGGCACGCTGACGCTGGACAAGATCGTGCTCGAGCGGCACGTCGACCTCGCCGGCGGCGACTCGGACGAAGCGCTCGACTACGGCTACCTCAACAGCCGCTTCCAGACCGGCCTGCGCAACCTGATGGACAAGGCCGTGCTCGCGCATCGCGACCTCGAGCCCATGGCGGGGCGCTTTCGCATCGTCGACGAGATCCCGTTCGACTTCCAGCGCCGCCGCATGTCGGTGGTGGTGACCGACGGGCGGGGCGAGCAGCTGCTGGTCTGCAAGGGCGCGGTGGAGGAAATGCTCGCGATCTGCACGGAGGCGCGCACCGGCGATGTCGTCGAGCCGATGACGGACGAGAAGCGCGCGGAGATCCGCGCGATGACCCGTCGCCTCAACGACGACGGCCTGCGCGTGCTGATCGTCGCGATCCGTCGCGACGCGGCGGCCGACCGTGCGTATGGTGTCGCCGACGAGGCGGGCCTCACGGCCGTCGGATGCCTCGCCTTCCTCGACCCGCCGAAGGACTCGGCGGCCACGGCCATCCGCGCGCTCCATCACCACGGCGTCGCGGTGAAGGTCATCACCGGCGACAACGAGGCCGTCACCCGGAAGATCTGCGCCGAAGTGGGCCTCGACGTCGCCTCGTCCGCGCAGGGGCGCGACATCGAACAGCTCGACGACGACGCGCTCGACGCCATGGTCGAGACCACGACCGTCTTCGCGAAGATGTCGCCGGTGCAGAAGGCGCGCGTCGTGAAGTCGCTGCAGCGCCGCGGGCACACCGTCGGCTTCCTCGGCGACGGCATCAACGACGCGCCGGCGCTGCGCGAGGCCGACGTCGGCATTTCGGTCGACACGGCGACGGACATCGCCAAGGAGTCGGCGGACATCATCCTGCTCGAGAAGAACCTGATGGTGCTGGAGGAGGGCGTGGTGGAAGGCCGCGTCACGTTCGGCAACATCATGAAGTACATCAAGATGACGGCCAGCTCGAACTTCGGCAACGTGTTCAGCGTGCTGGTGGCGAGCGCGTTCCTGCCGTTCCTGCCGATGCTTCCGCTGCAGATCCTCGTGCAGAACCTGCTGTACGACCTCTCGCAGCTGTCGATTCCGTTCGATCGCATGGACGAGGAATACCTGCGCGAGCCGCGCAAGTGGGACGCGGGCGACATCGGCCGCTTCATGGTGTGGATCGGCCCGGTGAGTTCGGTGTTCGACATCACCACCTTCTGGTTGATGTGGCACTACTTCGGCGCGACCGACGGCGCGCACCAGTCGGTGTTCCAGTCCGGCTGGTTCATCGAGGGTCTGCTCTCGCAGACGCTCGTCGTGCACATGATCCGCACGCGGCGTGTCCCGTTCCTGCGCAGCATGGCGTCCGCACCGGTGCTCGCGCTGACGGGCGCGATCATGGTGATCGGCGTGCTGATCCCCTATTCGGGCCTGGGCGCGCGTATCGGCATGCATCCGCTGCCGGGCATCTACTTCGCCTGGCTCGCGCTCACGCTGGTCAGCTACTGCGTGCTGACGCAGGTGGTGAAGACGATCTACATCCGTCGCTACGGCACCTGGTTGTAGCGGCGGGGAAGGCGCGCTCCTACGTCTGCCCGGTCGGGTGCGCTACGGATTCGCATGGGCCGCGATGGACATACGTCCATCGCGCGAAAACGTCTCATAGGTGCTCCACCAACGAAGGAGACACCGCGATGTTCCGAAAGACCCTTGCCGCCGTCCTGTTCGTGATTCCCGCCGCCGCGTTCGCGCAGACGGCGCCGACCGCGCCGCGTTACGTCGACGCGATCGACTGGCCGGCCTCCGAAGCGGGCATGGATCGCTTCTTCAACGCCGAGGTCAAGCTCGGTGCCGGCTTCGACAAGATCTGCGGCGACACGTTCTGCGAAGGCGAATACCCCAACGTCCGTCCGATGCAGCTGCGCTGCTCGGTCGACACCACTAAGGGCACCATGAAGCAGTGCCTCTGGCTGTTCTCGGGCAGCACCGCTTCCGTCAATGCCAAATCCGGCGCGGTGCAGACCACGGCGAAGCTCTTCAAGTGCAAGCTCCTCCTGGCAAAGGACACGCCGGTCGAGTCGTTCTACCAGGTCATGGAAGGCGACGATCCGCTCAACGCCAAGCTGCCGATGACCAACCGGTCGGTTTACGACGGCCTGATGGGCTGCCTGTAACGCCTTGAAACCGATCGATCGGGTGTTCCGATGATCGAAGCGCACGCCGTTCGCCGGCGTGCGCTTTTTTTCGCATGCTCAGGGGCTTGCTACCCGGATCGTCGGCACCGGCCGGCCGATCGCAGGCGCGCGTGACGGAACCTGCGTTTCGTTCACGGTCGCCAGGATCACGCGATCGCGCCCCTCGTCCTTGCCGCGATAGAGGGCGTCGTCGGCGACCACCAGGAGGCGATCGAGATCGTGTCCCAGGCGCGCGGTGCACGCGACACCGAAGCTCGCCGTGACGCGCGCGCTCGACGGCGACCCCGCGGGCGGCACGGCGATCGCGGCGCGAATCAGTTCGGCGCGGCGCATGCCCGCCGATTCATCGACCCCGGGCAGGAGGATCGCGAACTCCTCGCCACCCAGACGACCGAAGACGTCGTCGCCCAGGAGATGGTCGCGACATTCGGCGACGACGCGCAAAAGCACCCAGTCGCCTTCGGCGTGGCCGAACGTGTCGTTGATCAGCTTGAAGTGATCGAGATCGAAGAGGATCAGACACGACGGTTTGCCTGCCTTGCGCGCGGATGCGAGGGCCTGCCCCGCGCGTTCGACGAAGTGCTGGCGGTTGCTGATGCCGGTCAGGCTGTCGCGACGGGCGAGCCGCATGAAGCGGACCTGCGCGCGCTTGGTGCGGATGAGCCACAGCGCGATGGCGGCGACGATCGTGAGCAACAGCACGATGTACAGCCGGCTGCTCTCCATCGAGCGGCGATCGACTTCGCGTTGCAGGTGCAGGATCTGGTTCTGCCGGTCGAGGGCGTCGGTCTCCATGCGGCTCGAGGCGACCTGCTGTTTCACCGACTCATAGGCCAGTGCGCGAGCGGTCACGTCGTCGAGATAGCCCTTGTCCGCCTGCATGTAGCGCTCGAGCCATTGAGTCGCCGCTTCGAAATCGCCGCGCTGCTTCGCCACGAGGTAGAGCGTGCGCAGCGCCACGGCAAGTGGCTCGGAGTACTCGCCCGACGACGAACTGGCGACGGCGGCGCGCGCGTATTTCTCGGCGATGTCGGGATGCCCGACCTCGCGATGCGCCTGGCCGAGCAACGATTCGACCTGGGAGGTGAGGATCGAGTACTGGATGCCAAGGATCTGCTGGTAGTGGGGCTCGAGCGTCGCGATCGCGACGCTCGGCCGGCCTCGCGCCAACGCGCTATCGGCGATGTCGGCACGCAGTGCGTTCGCCACGAGCGATTCGCCGACCGCCGTGCATTCGGCGATCCCCTTCGCGAAACGCGGATCGTCGCCATCGACGCGCTTGCCGCGATACAGGGCGTGCATCTTGATGAACGACCGCTTGCAGGCGTTCTCGCCCGACGGCGTTTCCTGGATGGTCCGGTCCGCGTATTCGGCGGCGAGGTCGTACTGCCCCGCGGCGGTGAGCATCTGCGCCGCTTCGGCCAGTCCCTGGTAGCGCGCCTGCGGATCGACGATCTCCGGTAGCGTGTCGATCAGGTCGGTGAGCCGTGAAAACGCCTCACGGTAACGATGGCCATTGCCGAGGATGTTCACCAGCGTCGCCGTCGCACGGAAACGCAGCGTCTTGTCGGGCGATCCACCGATCACGGCTTCGAGCAGGGGTACCGCTTCTTCATAGTTGCCAGCGTACGCGGCCTGCCACGACTGCAGGTATTGCAGGTGCGCACGTTCGGCGGGAGTCAGGCTGGCCGCGCCCCGGCCGAGCCGTTCGATCGTCGCCGCGAAGGCGGCATGTGCCGAGGTCTTCGTGGCGTCCGCGCCGGCGAGCGTCGCCGACGCATCTTCTCCCGGCGCCACCTGCGCCCCCGCCGTACTCACGAGCAACGCGCCCGCCAGCGATACGATCGCAAGCCGGAGGTTGCGCGCGAAACGGAGACGGCGTTTCACAGCGGAAGATCAGGCGGTATGGCGACGCAGGTGCACGGACGCCTCTTCGTCGTCCTCCTGGTCCTGCTGCTCCTCGGGTTCGTCTTCCATCAGGATGGCGTAGAAGACACCCGGTGCGATGCTGTGACGCAGCGCGAGGGCATCGCCGGAAACGATCGCCTGCGCGGCGTCGTCTTCGACGGCCGCATCGGCGAGCTCTCGGGCAAGGTGATCCGGAGTGGCCGTGCGCAGACTCGCGTCCGCGCCCATGCGCTCCAGGAAATCGATGACGTTCGACATGGTATTCCCCTGTGGGTGCGCCGACCGCCCCCTGCGGCCCGCGAGCCTCCCGATCATAGCGCGGCTTGCCGCCGCTCGCAGTGAAGGGGTCACCCGGGCCCGTCGATGGCCGCCAGGCGCGCGCGGATCTCGGGATCGGACGCGAGCTCGCGACACGGCGGGATCGCCAGGGTTTCCGCCATCCCGAGCGGTGTTCCGGGCAGCGCGGAGAGGGAGACGCGCTCGATCCGCGGCCGTTCGAAGGGCAGGGTAGGGGCCCTGTAGACTATCGCCAGGTGGTCCCGCGGGTAGTCGCGCGCGAGCACGTCGACGAGGATACCCAGACGGCGCGGGTCCGTGTCGAAACGCCCCTCGCCCAGATCTCCGGTCAGCCCGACCTGCCAGAGGATCAGCCAGGCGGCCGTGTCGACGACCCGGCGGTGGAGCATGAACTGCGTGGCCCCGTAATGCTGGCACCCGACGCGGCCCGGGTCGAGGCCGAGGTCCGCGTACAGGCAATCCTCCGACGAGACGCCCGGCTCCATCAGTGCATCGAAACCCTCGGCGCGTGCCCGCGCGATCGCATCGTGCGGCGCCTGGGCGAACACCCCGGGATGCCCGTAGAACACCCCGCAGACGCGTCGTCCGGCACGAACCTCCGCGAGCATGACGTCCGCCATCTCACGATAGGTTTCGCCGCGCGGCTTTCCCTCGGCATAGAACGGCTGCAGGCTGCGCACGTCGGCGTGCATCCGCCGCACCCAGGCTTCCAAGACGCCATCGGACACGCCGACGAACACGACGTCGGCCGATGCGATGTGACTCCGGGCCAGCGGCGTCAGATGCGAGCCCAGCGTCATGCCAAGGCCGACGCAGGCCAGCATGCCGCGCTGCGATTCCGTCATTCGTTACCCCCGAGTCCCGTCCGGGCAATGGTAGCGCACGGTTGCGGAAGCCCGTTGGAGCGCACCCGGGCGCGATGCTTTTCGCGGGAGGTGGTCGCGACGTCGATCGCGGCCAGGTCCGCTCCAACGAAGACGGTTGGAGCGCACCTGGGCGCGATGCTTTTCGTGGGAGGTGGTCGCGACGCCGATCGCGGCCAGGTCCGCTCCAACGGAGGCGGGTTGGAGCGCACCCGGGCGCGATGCTTTTCGTGGGAAGTGGTCGCGACGCCGAATCGCGGCCAGGTCCGCTCCAACGGAGGCCGGTTGGAGCGCACCTGGGCGCGATGCTTTTCGCGGGAGGTGGTCGCGACGCCGAATCGCGGCCAGGTCCGCTCCAACGAAGGCGGTTGGAGCGCACCCGGGCGCGATGCTTTTCGTGGGAGGTGGTCGCGACGCCGGATCGCGGCCAAGTCCGCTCCAACGGAGGCGGGTTGGAGCGCACCTGGGCGCGATGCTTTCCGTGGAAGGTGGTCGCGACGCCGATCGCGGCCAGGTCCGCTCCAACGGAGGCGGGTTGGAGCGCACCCGGGCGCGATGCTTTTCGTGGGAAGTGGTCGCGA
>NZ_JAVDUO010000004.1:0-371717 GCF_031456385.1 Luteibacter sp. 3190
ATATAACCCCAAGACGCTTCACCGTCTTAATACAATCCTCCGGTCGACCCCGGACGCTTGTCACTCGTTTACAACCCTCTGTGGAGCCGGCGCACCTGCGCTGCTCCCACCCCTTCCCTGGCGGCCATAGCGGCGTGGTACCACCTGATCCCATCCCGAACTCAGAAGTGAAACGCGCATGCGCCGATGGTAGTGTGGCTCAAGCCATGCAAGAGTAGGTCACCGCCAGGGGCTTTATCCTAAAAACCCGGTCTCATTGAGGCCGGGTTTTTTCTTTTGCGCATCGCGCGACCCGCAACAGGTCACCGCCAGGGGCTTTATCCTAAAAACCCGGTCTCATTGAGGCCGGGTTTTTTCTTTTGCGCTGTGGGAGCGGACCTGGCCGCGACGGCTCCTCGCCGCACGCCACAGGTCCTGCAACACCTCGCGACAAGCCGTCGCGCCCCACAGGCCGCCGTGTCGCGCGCTTGTGTGGGAGCGGACCTGGCCGCGACCGCTTCTCGCCGCACGCCGCAGGTCCTGCAACACCTCGCGACAAGCCGTCGCGCCCAGGTGCGCTCCAACGGCCGCCGTGTCGCGCGCTTGTGTGGGAGCGGACCTGGCCGTGACGGCTCCTCGCCGCACGCCTCAGGCCCTGCGGCACCTCGCGACAAGCCGTCGCGCCCAGGTGCGCTCCCACAGGCCGCCGTGTCGCGCGCTCGTGTAGGAGCGGACCTGGCCGCGACCGCTTCTCGCCGCACGCCACAGGTCCTGCAACACCTCGCGACAAGCCGTCGCGCCCCGGTGCGCTCCAACGGCCGCCGTGTCGCGCGCTTGTGTGGGAGCGGACCTGGCCGCGACGGCTCCTCGCCGCACGCCTCAGGCCCTGCGGCACCTCGCGACAAGCCGTCGCGCCCCGGTGCGCTCCCACAGGCCGCCGTGTCGCGCGCTTGTGTGGGAGCGGACCTGGCCGCGACCGCTTCTCGCCGCACGCCACAGGTCCTGCGGTCACGGGTATCGCGACAGCCGTCGTACTCAACGCCGCGCCCACGGCGCTACCGTGCCGATCTTTCTCAGCGAATCCGCTACAGTAGGCCCATGTATCTACAGACATTCGGACTTCGCGAGCCGCCGTTCGGCGACGCACCGGATCCGCGCTTCGCGTGCCTGTTCGCACGTGAGCGGGAGATCCTGGCGCACGTGGAATACGAGGTGGGTGCGGGAGCCTCCAGTGTCACGCTGATCACCGGCGATGCTGGCGTGGGTAAGACGCTGTCGTGCCTGCTGATTGAAGCCGATGCGCCGAATCACGGTGTCCGCGCCGTGCGTCATGGCGCCGGCGACTATGCGCTCGAGACCGTCGCCTGGCTCCGTTCGCTGTACGCCGGTTTCGGGCTCCCGCTGCCCCTGAGCGCCGACGCCAACACGCGCGAGCATCTCGTCGATGGGCTCGCCGCGGGTCTGGCGCGCCTGTCAAACCACGTCAATCACCGCTACCTCTGGATTCTCGATGACGCCGAAGAACTTGGCGATGACGATCTGTCGCTGGTCGAGCGGATTCTCGTGGCCAGCGAGAAAGCGGGCGCTCCGTTCCATGTGGTTCTCGCAGGCGAGTCGACCCTGCTGGAGCGCTTGTCCACGGACGGCGCGCCCACGATTTCGGCGCACATCCAGCGTCGTCTGAGCCTGCCGCCCCTGACCGATGAGGAAAGCGAGCGCTACGTCCGGCACCGCCTGCATGTCGCTGGCACGACGCAGATGCCCTTCAGCCGCCTCGGGCTGCGTAGCCTGCGCGACGACGGCAGAGGTAATCCCCGTCGTCTGAATACCCTGGCTCAGCGCGCCCTCGAGCGAGCGGCCGAGCGGGGCGAACAATCGATCGGCGAGCGCGCGCTGGGGTTCGTCGTGCGCGAAGCGTTGCCCGAGCACGCGCTCTACTGGATCCGGCGCTATCGCAAGGCGTTGCTGGCGGCCGCCGTGCTGGTCGCGATCATCGTCATCGGCGGCGCGGCGACCTGGTTCTTCACGGGCCACAGTCCTTCGCGGCCGAAGAGTCTCGTGACCGCCACACCCGAGCAGGCACTCGCGAAGTTCCACGATGCGCTCCCCTTGCCCGACGTCGGCAAACTCCGTGTCTGGGGCGAGCTCCTCGCGCGCTGGCAGGTCTCGTCCAAGGAGACGTCCGTCGCCAACGCCATCAACTGCGACGCCGTGATCTTCCCGGGCTTCGCATGCGTCAGCGGTCGGGGCTCGCTCGACCAGCTTCGGCGATTCGACCGGCCGATCGTGCTGGAGCTCGACGACGCCAACGCGAAGCAACAGGTGTTGCTGGTAGGCGCGGGCGATGAGGCGGTCCGGCTCTACCTCGGCGGGAAGTACGTCGAACTGACGCGCGAGGCCTTCGAACAGGTCTGGAACGGCCGCTTCTACGCCGTTTTCCGGGTGGATCCCGACATGCCCGGCAAGCTGTCGCGCGGCAGCAGTGGCGACGGGCTGGCATGGGCACTCGAGCGTTTGCCTCCGGACCCGGCGGCGGCACCCGGCACATCGCCGACGACGTTCGACCGGTCCGTGGAAACGCGCGTGCTGACGCTGCAGCGCCGTTTCGGCATCGCCGCCGATGGCGTGATCGGGCCGGAAACCATGTTCGCGTTGTCGTCCCTCGACACGAACGGACCACACCTCGCGCGCGGCGTGCCCTGAGCATGTTCGTTCACGTCGACACGCGCCGGCGCTCGCGGTTGTGCTGGGCGACGATACTCGTGGTGATCGTCTGCGTGGTCAGCTTCGTCGCGCTCGCACTGAGCAGTCGCGACGAGCGAACCGCGTTCATGCTCCGATGGGGCACCGTGCCCGCCCATCTGTTCGGAACGGGCTTGCCTTTGTGGGAGCAGATCAGCGACCCAGCCCTGCTGCGGCTGTTCACGGCGACATTCATCCATGCCGGCTGGCTGCACCTGCTCAGCAACCTTCTCTTCCTCGTCATCTTCAGCCTTCCGGCCGAGCGTAGCCTCGGCTCGCCGCGCTTCCTGCTCCTGTTCCTGCTTGGCGGCGTGGTGGGCAACCTGATCGGTGCGATTTCCCTGACCGGCGCGCGCGTCGCGATCATCGGTTGCAGCGGCGCGGTGTCGGCGGTGGTCGGGGCCTACGTGACCCTGTTCCCACGCACGCGCCTCGGTCTCGTGCTGCCGCTCGGGTTGTATCTCGAGTTCGTGCGCGTCCCCGCCTTCGTACTCATCGGCATCTGGGCGCTGGTGCAGTTGCTCTTCAGCTACGCGGGAGCCAGCTATGGCGCCGTCGTCTGGTGGACGCACATCGGCGGCTTCGTCTTCGGCATCGTCTTCGCGTTGTTCTCGCGCGGGGCGATCGCCCGGCGGCTACGCGGCTGACGTCTCGCGCCGCGCGAGCAGGTGCTCGCGAACGAAAAAGCGCAGAAGGCTCGTCGCGACCGGCGTCGGCGTGACGCTCGCGAGCAAGGTATCGGGGCATTGGCCTTCGTCACGCAACGCATCGTGCTTGCGGCGGATGTATGCACGCATGACCTCGGCGGAAAACTCCGGATGAAACTGCGTGCTCAGCGCATGGTTCCCGTATCGCACGAGATGATGCGGATCGCGATCCGAGCCGGCGAGGGTGCGTGCGCCGGGAGGCAGTTCCAGCACGCTCTGCTCGTGCGTCGCGTGGGCAGCGAACGTCGCCGGCAGGCCGGCACCCAGCACATCCGAGCTGGCGGCATCCTGTGTCGTAAGTGTCACCGTACCCATCTCGCGGCCGCCGCTCAGGTAGTCGACGCGGCCACCGAGGGCGTGCGACATCAGCTGGTGGCCGTAGCAGACCCCCAGCATCGGCAGGTCGACGTCCATCGCGTCGCGGATCCATCCCGCGGTGCGCTCGCTCCATGGGAGCTTTTCCGTGACCATCGAGGCCGACCCCGTGATCACCGCGCCGGCGCATTCGTCCGGATCGGGGAGGGGGTCGCCGTGCTGCACATCCACCACGCGCAGGTGAACGTCGCGAAGGCGAAGGCCGAGCCGGAACCAGCGGGGAAAATCACCGTGGCGTCCCGCGATGACGTCGGGTGCGCGACCGGTGCGAACGATCAGGACGGGCTTCATGACGTACTGTTTTCTTCGATCTCGGTGGGCGGGAGCACGTTGAGGACTTCGCGCACGGTGGTCAGTCCGGCGGCGACCTGCATCGCCGCCGATATCCGCAGCGGCTTCATGCCTTCCTTCAGGGCGGCGGCACCAAAGCGTCCGAGGTCGAGGTCCGCGGCGATCAGCGCACGCAGACGTCCCGACATCGGCATCATCTCGTACACGCCCGTGCGGCCGAGGAAACCGGTCTTGCGACACTCCAGGCATCCGACGGCCTCGAACACGCGGTCGGGTACCGGCACGTCCCACCCATGCGTGAGCACGCGCCATGCCTCCGGGTCCTGCGTCGCTACCGTCTTGCAGTGCGGACACAGCGTGCGCACCAGGCGCTGGGCCACCACGCCGGTCAGCGTCGACTGGATGAGGTAATGCGGCACTCCCAGGTCGAGCAGGCGGGTGACCGCGCTCGGCGAATCGTTGGTGTGCAGCGTCGACAGCACGAGGTGACCGGTGAGCGACGCCTGGACCGCCATCTGCGCGGTCTCGAGATCGCGGATCTCGCCGATCATGATGATGTCCGGATCCTGGCGCAGAAGCGTGCGGACGCCCGCGGCGAAGTCGAGGTCGATCGCCGGCTGCACCTGCATCTGGTTGAGGTCCGGGGACACCATTTCGATGGGGTCTTCCACGGTGCAGACGTTGAGTTCCGGCCGCGCCAGGTGCTTCAGCGTGGAGTACAGCGTGGTCGTCTTACCGGAGCCTGTCGGCCCGGTGACCAGCACGATGCCGTGCGGCCGCTCGACCATGCCGCGCCAGACCGCATCCTCGTCGGGCGAGAAGCCGAGCTGGGCGAAATCCTTCATCACGAGGTCGGGATCGAAGATACGCATCACGACCTTCTCCCCGAACGCCGTCGGCATCGTGGAGATACGCAGCTCGACCTCGCGCCCGCCGGCCGAACGCGTCTTGATGCGGCCATCCTGCGGCCGGCGCTTCTCGGCGACGTCCATGCGCGCGAGGATCTTCACGCGCGCCGTGACCGCCGCCATCACCGGCGGCGGCAGTTCGAACACCTTCTGCATCACGCCGTCGATGCGGAAGCGCATCTGTCCGGCATCGCGGCGCGGTTCGAGGTGGATGTCCGACGCGCGCTGTTCGAACGCGTACTGCAGCAACCAGTCGACGATGTGGACGACATGGCGATCGTCCGCGCCGACTTCGCCGGTCTTGCCCAGTTCGACGAGCTGTTCGAAGTTGATGATCTTCGATGGTTCGTTGCCCTTCGCGTCCTGCGCGAGCTGGATCGATCGCTGCACCCCGTAGAACTCGAGCAGGTAGCGATTGATGTCGATCGGATTCGAGACCACGCGGCGGACGTCGCGGCGGAGCATGTGCGCGAGGTCGTTCGCCCAGCCGGTGTCGAAGGGCTCCGCGGTGGCGAAGGTGACCTCGGAGGGCGACGCCGCCACGGGCAGGATCCGGTGCCGCTGCGCGTATGCGCTGCTGACGGCCTGGGTCGCCTGCGCGACGTTCACCTTCATCGGGTCGATCTTCAGGTACGGCAGGCCGGCCTTGCCGGCGAGCCACTCCACGAGGGTCTCGAGGCTGAGCGGCCGGCCCGGATCGCGCCCGTTCTCCACCTTGCCGTTGGCGATGAGCACGAGGGGATGCAGCTCGATCGCCGATTTCCCGCTGCGCGAACCCAGGCGGACGCGCTTGGCGTCCTCGCCCGTGAGGTATCCGTCGACCACCAGCGAGGCAAGCACCTCGTCCAGTTCCAACCTGCCGCGGCGGCCCAGTAGCGCGCCGTTCTGCGGATTGACTGCCATTGACGTCCGACCCCGTGTGAATCCCACGCCGCTATACTAGCCCGCTTTCCAAAGGACCCGGGAACCATGTCCGCGCCCACTTTCCAAGACGTGATCCAGACCCTGAACCGCTACTGGGCGGAGCAGGGCTGCGTGCTGGTGCAGCCCCTCGACACCGAGGTCGGCGCGGGCACGTTCCACCCGGCAACCTTCCTGCGCGCTCTCGGACCGGAACCCTGGGCCGCCGCCTACGTGCAGCCCTGCCGCCGCCCGACCGACGGCCGCTACGGCGACAACCCCAACCGCCTGCAGCACTACTACCAGTACCAGGTGGTGCTGAAGCCGAACCCGGACGACATCCTGGAGCGCTACATCGGCTCCCTGAAGGCGCTCGGCATCGATCCGCTGGTGCACGACCTCCGCTTCGTGGAAGACAACTGGGAATCGCCGACGCTCGGCGCCTGGGGTCTCGGCTGGGAGGTCTGGCTCAACGGCATGGAGGTGACCCAGTTCACCTATTTCCAGCAGGCCGGCGGCCTGGAATGCCGGCCCGTCACGGGCGAGATCACGTACGGCCTCGAACGCCTCGTGATGTACCTGCAGAACGTCGACAGCATCTACGACATCGTCTGGACGCACGCGCCCCACGGCGTGGTGACCTATGGCGACGTGTTCCACCAGAACGAGGTGGAGCAGAGCACCTACAACTTCGAGTACGCCAACGTTCCGGAGCTCTTCCACTGGTTCGACGTGTGCGAAGGCGAGGCCGTGAAGCTCATCGGCGCGGGCCTGCCGCTTCCCGCGTACGAGCAGGTCTGCAAGGCCAGCCATGCGTTCAACCTGCTCGACGCGCGCCGCGCCATCAGCGTGACGGAGCGCCAGCGCTTCATCCTGCGCGTGCGCACCCTGGCGCGCAGCGTCGCGGAGGCCTACGTCGCCCAGCGCGAGAAACTCGGGTTCCCCGGCCTGAAGAAAGACAAGGAGGCCGTCCATGGCCGATAAGCGACTGCCGCTCGTCATCGAGCTCGGCACCGAAGAACTGCCGCCGAAGGCGCTCGACGATCTCGCCGCCGCGTTCGCGCGCGGCGTCGTGGAAGGGCTGGAAAAGCGCGGCGTGGCCGGCGATTTCGCGGCGGCGAAGGCGTATGCCTCGCCGCGTCGCCTCGCCGTGCACATTCCCGACGTCGCGACCGCGCAGCCCGAACAGACGGTCGAGCGTCGCGGCCCCGCCGTCGCCGCCAGCGTCGGTCCCGACGGTGAGCCGGGCAAGGCGCTCGTGGGCTTCGCGCAATCCTGCGGGGTCGACGTCGCGGCGCTCGAGACGCTGGAAACCGACAAGGGCGCGTGGTTCGTGTACCGCGCCGTGAAGGCGGGGCAGCCGACCGCCGCGTTGCTGCCCGAGATCGTCACCGAGTCCCTCAAGTCCCTGCCGATCCCGAAGGCCATGCGCTGGGGCGACCGCGACGACACCTTCGTGCGTCCGGTGCACACGCTCCTGATGCTCCACGGTGCCGACATCGTCGAGGGCGAGATCCTCGGCCTGAAGAGCGGCCGGATCAGCAACGGCCACCGCTTCCACCATCCGCAGCCGGTGCATGTCGCCGATGCCGACAGCTGGCTCGACGCGCTGCGTGGCGCGCACGTCATCGCCGATCCGGCGGAGCGGCGCCGGCGCGTGCGCGACGAGGTGGCCCGCGTGGCCACTGGCGGGGTGCCGCGACTGTCGGAAGCGCTGCTCGATGAAATCGCCAACCTCACCGAGTGGCCGGTCGCCATCGCCTGCACCTTCGAGCGCGAGTTCCTCGACGTGCCGCCGGAGGCGCTCGTGACCACGATGGAAACGAACCAGAAGTTCGTGCCCGTGTTCGATGCCGATGGCCGCCTGACGGAACATTTCATCGGTGTGGCCAACATCGAGAGCCGCGACCCGGCCGAGATCCGCAAGGGCTACGAGCGCGTGATCCGTCCGCGCTTCGCCGACGCGAAGTTCTTCTGGGACGCCGACCTCAAGACGCCGCTGGCCGACCTGCAGGAGGGCCTGAAGACGGTCACCTACCAGCAGTCGCTCGGCAGCCTGTGGGACAAGACCGTTCGCGTCGCCGAACTCGCGCGCGTGGTTGCCAACCGCGTGGGCGTCGACGCCGGGCAGGCCACTCACGCGGCCGCCCTCGCGAAGTGCGACCTGCTCACGCGCATGGTCGGTGAATTCCCGGAGCTGCAGGGCGTGATGGGTCGCTACTACGCGACGCGCCAGGGTATCGCGACGGAGGTCGCCGACGCCCTCGACAGCTTCTACCAGCCGCGCTTTGGTGGCGACGCGATCGCCGCGGGCAAGGTTGGCCAGGTGCTGGCCGTGGCCGAACGCCTCGACACGCTGGCAGGCATCTTCGCCGTGGGCCTGAAGCCCAGCGGCAACAAGGACCCCTTCGCGCTGCGCCGCGCCGCGCTCGGCCTGGCCCGCACGCTGATCGAGGGCGGCATCGACATCGACCTGCGCGCCGCACTCACCGAGGCCTTCGATCTCGTGCCGGAGGCCGCCCTCGTGGCCGGCGTGAAGCCGGGCAAGGACGGCAAGGCGCCGCCCGTCGACATCGGCGCCCGCCGCCGCGAACTGGGCGACGAAGTGCACGGTTTCGTGCTCGAGCGCCTGCGTGGTTATTACGCCGATCAGGGCTTCTCGCCCGATCAGTTCGAATCGGTGCTGGCCGTGGCGCCCGCTACGCTGCCCGACTTCGACCAGCGGCTTCGCGCCGTGGGCGAGTTCGCTCGCCGCCCGGAGGCGGCGAGCCTCGCGGCCGCGAACAAGCGCGTCGCCAACATCCTGCGCAAGCAGGCCGAGGAAGCCGGCGCGTCCGCCATTCCTGCCAACGTCGATCCGGCGCACTTCGAAGTCGAAGCCGAGCGCGAACTGCATGCCGCGCTGGACGCCGCCCGTGCGGAGACGCGGGCCCTGCTGGCCGCGCGCGACTACACCGGCACGCTGGCCCGTCTCGCGGCGCTACAGGCGCCCGTGGATCGCTTCTTCGACGACGTGCTGGTCAACGCGGAGAACCCGGCGGTGCGTTCGAACCGCCTGGCGCTGCTGGCGCAGCTGAAGGCCAGCTTCGGCGCCATCGCGGATATTTCGCGGCTTTGAAAGGCGAGCGGTGCCGGTTGTCCCGGCACCGCGGCTTCGCGGAAACCTTCAGGCCGCCGCCGCGCCCGGCTCGCTCTGGACGCGGCCGACGACCGTGCGCCGGAACGCGACAATGCGGTCCGCGTAGTCGGCGTCGCCCGAGCGCCCGAGGATCGCATACATCTCCGCCACGAGGTCCGCATGCCGGACGGGCGAGAACCGGCTTCCCGCCATCTCGATGTCGGACTGCAGCAGCTTCATCGCGGCCGCGAGACGCGACGCGTCGAGCGTGCCGGCCTGCGCCGGGCCGCCGCTACGGTCACGCGATTCGGACGTATCGGTACGCGCGACATCTTCGCTCGTACCATCGAGGATCATTGGCCCCTCGCCGGCGGCGAGCCAGACCAGCGACAGGCCCAGGGTCTTCGCCATCGTGACGCAACGGCCGCGCGACGGATCGGTGTTGCCGTCGCGCCAGCTGCGGACCACGCCCTCCGAGAAACCGCAGCGGCGGGCGATCTCGCTGACGCTGCCGGACATCTTGATCACCGCCCGTACGCGGGTCGCGAACGATGAAGGCTGGGCGGAGCCATCGTGGGGCCGGACGTCCATGCCGCCGCTGGCGGCGTCGGCCAGGATGGAGCCCCGTGAGTTGTCATTCATGCGATGGAACCTCGTCATTCGGAAAACCGCCCCCCGGCGTCTCGCGCACAACGCGCGACCCATGGCTTCGGTGTACAGGAATTTCCCTTCGAAAGCCTTTCGCTTGAGAAGTTTCGCAAACTTGCGGTGCGCCGCTTGCGATGAGGCTCGAAATTCATTCGATTGCGGCAGCTTCAGGGCTGATTTCGTTAGGAATGTTTCCTAGGTCGAATTCCCAGATGTGCCAGAAGTCATGGTGGGTCGCCGCATAAGTGGCTGCCCTGGCGCACAATTTTGCGCGGCGTCATGAACCTGCCGCGTAAGTCATTGCGAAAGCAGGTTATCGGGGCGTGAAATTCGTGGTTGCCGAACCGCGAAACCTTACGTATATGTGAAGGCATCCGCGCGCGATCGCGGTGTGAGGGGGTGTCGTCGTCCTGCCGGGACGGCGCATTGCAAGGGGGAAACGCAAAGACCGTTCACGCGAATCCTGGCTCTGCCGGGACGGGATCGGCTTGCCATAAAAGGCATCGCATTTTGTTGCGATTCGTGATTTTTTCTAGGGGAGAGGTATTTGATGAACTCGCGTAACCATCGGGCGACGACCTTCGGTCGCCGCACCGCACTGGCCCTCGCCATCAGCATGGGCGCCATGTCGGGCGGCGCGCTTGCCCAGTCGAACGTGACCGGTTCGATCTTCGGCCAGGCCAACCCGCAGCCGGGCACGACCGTCACCGTGACGAATCCGGAAACCGGCTTCTCGCGTTCGATTCCGGTCGATTCGAGCGGCCGCTATCGCTTCAGCTCGCTGCAGCCGGGCACCTACAAGGTGACGCTGGAAAACAACGGCACCGTCGTCAGCACGCGCGACAATGTCGCGGTCACCATTTCCCAGGGTTCCGAAGTCTCGTTCGCCGCGCCGGCGTCGGCGACGGAGGCCAGCACGCTCGAAGGCGTGTCGGTCAGCGCCACGGCCATGCCGTCGATCGACGTGTCGTCGGTCGATACGCGCACGGTGCTCACGGCCGAGCAGCTCAACAAGCTGCCGATCACGCGCGACGTGCTCGCCGCCGCGCTGCTGGCGCCGGGCGTCATCGCCAACTCGAGCTACAAGGATGCCCTCGGCAATCCCGTGCCGAGCTTCGGCGGCTCCGCGTCGTCGGAGAACGCGTACTTCATCAACGGTTACGCGGTGACGAACCCGCTCACGTCGATCGGCCTGACCCAGCTGCCGTTCGATGCGATCGACCAGCAGCAGGTGCTCACCGGCGGCTACGGCGCCGAATTCGGCCGTTCCACCGGCGGCGTCATCAACATCGTGACGAAGCGCGGTACGAACGAGTGGCACGGCGGCATCTACACGATCTGGGAGCCGTCGGGCACGCGTTCGGACCAGCGCAACTCGAACTACCCGAATACCGGGTTCTATCCGTCGACCGACGGCACCATCTACCAGTACTACAAGAAGAACAAGTTCTGGCGCTCCACCGTCGGCGCCTACGCCAGCGGTCCGCTGATCAAGGACAAGCTGTTCTTCTACGTCGACGCGGAAATGAATCGTCGCGAAGGCCAGGGCATCGCCAGCAGCACGGCGGCCGGTGCGGTCACCTCGGCGACGGTCGGCCGTAACGGCTGGAACGAGTACAAGTACAAGATTCCCCGCTGGTTGGCGAAGATCGACTGGAACATCACCGAGGACCACCACCTCGAGCTGACGGGCGTCTCGGACAAGACCGAGTACACGTCGGATACCTACGGCTTCAACTACAGCGACAAGACGCACGGCTCGACCAAGAACGGCGGCCTGTACCAGAAGGACGGCGGTGAGCTCTACGTCGGCAAGTACACCGGCTACATCACGGACAATCTGACGGTCTCGGCGTTGTACGGCGAACAAAAGCTGCAGCACGTGTACACCCCGGCCGGCTACAACGCGGCCTGCCCGCTCATCACCGTCGCCACCGCCCAGGCTCGCGCGCCGGGCCTGACCTACGGCAGCTGCCAGACGGCGGGTGCCGCCATCCGTCAGCCGGGTTCGTACGACAAGACGCATGGCTGGCGCCTCGACGTCGAGTACCGCCTCGGCGACCACGACATCGGCATCGGTGCCGATCGTCAGGAAGCCACGTCGTTCACCGGTTCGGTCCTGCCGGGCGGCTACAACTGGCAGTACAACTTCCAGAACGTGCCGACCGCCGCGATCGACGCGGGTCACGGCGTGGGCTCGCCGGCCGCCGCCGGCGGCCTCGGTAACCGTGGTTACTACGTCACCCGGATCACCACCACCACCTCGGCCAAGGTGAAGACGGTCCAGGAATCGCAGTACATCGAAGACCACTGGCAGGTCACCGACCGCTGGCTGGTCTACGCCGGCCTGCGCAACGAGCAGTTCAGCAACTACAACCGCAATGGCGACGTGTACGCCAAGCAGCGTCATCAGCTCGCGCCGCGCCTCGGCGTTTCGTGGGACGTGTATGGCGACTCGACGCTGAAGCTGTACGCCAACGCCGGTCGTTACCACCTGGCGATGCCCAACAACGTCGCCGTCCGCGCGGCCTCGGGTTCGCTGGGTACGAGCGAGTACTTCACCTACACCGGTGTGGATCCGGCGACGGGTGTGCCGACGGGCCTGTCCCCCGTCCCGGTCAGCCAGGCGGCGGGCTACACCTGTAACGGCTCGAACGCCGTGTCGGCCAACCTCGAGTGCGGCCAGGTGCCCAACCCGAAGACCGTGGCCGCGCGTGGCCTGAAGTCGCACTTCCAGGACGAGTACATCGCGGGTCTGGACCAGGCGATCACCCCGACCCTGAACTGGGGCGTCAAGCTGACGTGGCGTCAGCTGCGCAGCGCGATCGACGATACCTGCACCCCGGCACTCGGCGGCGCCTGCTACCTGTTCAACCCGGGTCGCGGCAACACCTTCCTGCAGGAGAACGAGGACGGTTCGCTCGAGGCAGTCCACTACTCGAAGGACGAGCTGCTCCTGCCGGACCTGAAGCGCAAGTACTACGCCGTCGACCTGTACCTCGAGCATCCGTTCGCCGACAAGTGGTACGGCCGCATCGACTACACCTGGTCGCGCAGCTACGGCAACACGGAAGGCCAGCTCGCCTCGGACCTCGATACGGGTAACGGCGGTCAGGCCGACGTGTCGGTCACGCAGGACTGGGATCTGCCGCAGCTCATGGTCGGTGCCAACGGCCGCCTGCCGAACGATCGTAAGCATCAGATCAAGGCGTTCGGCTACTACCAGCTGACCGACGACCTGCGCTTCGGTGCGAACCTCAACATTTCCTCGGGCCGCCCGAAGAACTGCACGAGCTTCTACCCGACCGCCGACCGCGGCCTGTACAACGGCTCGTTCTACTACTGGTGCGGCCTGCCGGGTACACCGGGTTACTCGTTCTCGCCGCGCGGTTCGCACGGTTCGACGCCCTGGACGTACATCGTCAACCTCAACGCCGCCTACACCCCGTCGTGGCTGGACAAGCACCTGACCTTCCAGCTCGACGTGCTGAACGTGTTCAACAAGCAGACGCCCACGTCGTACAACTTCCGTTACGCGCAGTCGCGCACGACGGTCAGCCCGCTGTATGACCGTGAGCTCAACTACCTCGATCCGCGTACGGTCCGCTTCACGGCCCGCTACGACTTCTGATCGGGCAAGAAAGACACGAAAGTTCGTAAAACAAGAAGAGTCCCGGGGTGGTGTTCCACCCCGCGGGCGACAAAAAAGCTCTCCCCAGATCGCCCTCGGCCGCCCGGCCGGGGGCTTTTTTTCTAGGAATGATTCCTAGGCCGAATTCACTCTCTCGTGCGGACCCGAAACGTGTCGCACGCCTAAGTGGTTGTGACGAGAGGCGATTCGAACGCGGCGTGACGATGCTGTCGCGCGAACAACTGCGTCGACAAGTAAAATTTCGGTGAAAAATGCGTATTGCGGAGACGCGACCGCCTTTCGTATATGTGATCCAGGCCACGTTACCCGTGGCATTTCGGGGGCGGGATCCTTTCGCGGATACCGTTGTTTTGAGGGACCTTTCAGTACCGAACCGTGCATAAACCTGGCGCAGGCCGGGGCGGGTTCGGCTTGCCGGAAATCGCTCGTTTGGCGATGCGGTATTTTTCTCGGGGAGAAGCAACATGAGTTCGCGTCAATATCGATCCGCGCTGGGGCGCCGGACTGCTCTGGCCATGGCCATCGGCCTCGTCACCATGTCGGGCGCGGTGTTCGCGCAGTCCACGGTCGGTCGCATCACCGGTCAGGCCCAGTCGGGCGACACCGTCACCGTGACGAGCAACACCGGCGTGACCCGCTCGACCACCGTCGATCCGTCGGGCAAGTACACGGTCGACAACCTGCAGACGGGTACCTACAAGGTTTCGGTCAGCCGCGGCGGCGCCGTGGTCGACTCGCGTGACAACGTCGGCATCGTCGTCGGCGCCGGTACCACCGTGAATTTCGCTGGCGCCACCACGGCCGCCGATACGTCCAATCTCGAAGGCGTGACCGTTTCGGCCAACGCGCTGCCGTCGATCGACGTGTCCACCGTCGATTCGCGCACCGTCATCACGTCCGAGCAGCTCGCCAAGCTGCCGCTGGCGCGCACTGCCGAAGCCATCGCGCTGCTGGCGCCGGGCGCCGTGGCCGGCAGCTCGTTCTTCGTCGGCCCGACCGGCAACCCGCTCGTTTCGATCGCGGGTAGCGCGGTGACCGAGAATGCTTACTACATCAACGGCTTCAACACGACCGATCCGCTCAGCGGTTTCGGCGGCATCACGCTGCCGTACGGCGCGATCGACCAGCAGGAAGTGCTGGCCGGCGGCTACGGCGCGGCGTACGGACGTTCATCGGGTGGCGTCATCAGCCAGGTGGGTAAGCGCGGCACGAACGAATGGCACTTCGGTGGCCAGGTGCTGTGGGAGCCGAAGGGCACGAAGGCCAGCCCGAACAATTTCTACCGTCGGATCGGACCGCTTGCTGGCCAGATCTATGACGACAACAAGGACGACAAGTTCTGGCGCACGACGTACTCGGCCTACGCCGGTGGTCCGCTGATCAAGGACACGTTGTACGTCTTCCTTGCCGCCGAGCAGGAACGCCGCCAGGGCGACGTGACCACCAGCGTCGCCGCGCCGTTCGTGTACAAGCAGAACTACCGCAATCCGAAGTACTACGGAAAGATCGACTGGAACATCACCGACAGTAATATCCTCGAACTGACCGGCGCGTCGAACAAGCAGAACTACGATGCATCGATCTACGATTTCGACTACGCCACGCACACCCGCGGCGATTATGTCGGCAAGGACACGGCGGGCGCTCCGCAGAACAAGTCCGGTGCGGACGTGTACAGCGCGAAGTTCACGAGCTACATCACCGACGACCTGACGCTGACCGCCCTCTACGGCAAGATGAAGGGCACCTACTACACTGCTCCTGCAGGCGAGACGGCGCTTCCCTCGATCCTCGGTTCAACGTTCCAGAATCCCGCCTATACCGGCGGCTCGCCCATCACGAATGCGAACCCGTCGGCGCAGGTCGCCGATCCGCGGCACAAGTCGACCAACACCAATCTGCGTATCGACCTTAGCTACCGCGCCGGTGATCACACGATCACGGCGGGTATCGACAACCAGAAGGTGCTCGACAAGAACGACGGTATTACAACGTCGGGTCCGGGCTACGCGTGGGAATACGATCAGATCGCTCCCGGCACGCCGATCATCGGCCGGTCGCCGACCGACGCCGCCTATGTCGCACCGCCCGGCGGCCAGGGCTATTACGTCGCCCGCTACGTCTACAGCACCGCGGCGTCGGTGCGCACGACGCAGCGCGCGCAGTACATTGAAGACTCCTGGCAGGTCAACGACCGCTGGTTGGTCAAGCTCGGTCTGCGCAACGACCAGTTCACGAACTACAACCAGAACGGTCAGGCTTACCTGCGTCTGACGACGCCGCAGTGGGCCCCGCGCCTCGGCGCGACCTGGGACGTCAATGGCGATTCCAGCCTGAAGATCTATGCCAACGCGGGTCGTTATTTCCTCGCGCTGCCGGCATCGGTCGCGCTCCGGTCGGCCGGCGCGTCGCTCTACACCCGCGAGTACTTCAACTACACGGGCATCGATGCCAACGGCGTGCCTCAGGGGCTGACGCCCATCTTCAGCAGCACGGGCGGCCCGATCTCGGCCAACCGCGAGTACGGCATCCCCCGCGATCCAAAGACCGCCGCCGGTACCAACATCAAGTCGCAGTACCAGGATGAGTTCATCCTCGGTTTCGACGCGGCGCTGACCGACAAGTGGACCTACGGCGCGAAGGCGACCGTGCGCAAGCTGCGCAACGCGATCGACGACGTCGGCGATGCCGGCGCCATCGAAGCGAAGATGATCCGTCAGGGTATCGATCCCGACACCATCGGCGACATCCAGGGCAGCTACCTGTTCAATCCGGGTCGCGCCAATACGTTCCTCGTCCCGAACACCAACGGCGGCTACTACAGCGTCGACATGAACAACGAGGACTTCGGGTTCCCGCACAGCAAGCGTAATTACTACGGCCTCGAGCTGTACCTCGATCACGCGTGGGACGGCAAGTACCAGGTCCGCTTCGACTACGTCTACTCGAAGAGCTACGGCAACTCGGAAGGCCAGGTCCGTTCGGACATCCGTCAGGACACGGTCTCGGCGACGGTCGACTGGGACTACGCGGAAGTCATGCAGTACGCCAACGGCGAACTGGCCAACAGCCGCAAGCACCAGTTCAAGGTCTACGGATCCTACCAGATCGCACCGGAGTGGCTGGCCTCGGCCAACATCCTGATCTCGTCGGGTGCGCCGAAGAGCTGCCTCGGTTTCTACGGGCCGGATCAGACGAATCCCAACCTGGGCTATGGCTCCTTCTACCACTGGTGCGAAGGCACGCCGTCGCCGCCGGGCAAAGCGGGCCACAACCCCTGGACCTACATCGCGACCGGCTCCATCGAGTACCGCCCGACGTGGGCCGACAGCAAGCTGGGCTTCAACGTCACGGTGTTCAACATCTTCAACCAGCGGAAAGCGACGCAGATCTATCCAATCCGCGGCAGTACGGACGAACCGAACGCGCGCTACGGAGTGCCCATCTATCAGACGACCCCGCGTTATGCCCGCGTCGGCATCACGTACGACTTCTGATCGAGAAGCGCACAGAGCGAAGGTAAGCAGCTACAAGAAGAAACGTCGGCGGCGGGGAAGGGAGGCCTCCCGCCGGCAAAGGCATCCATGCCTCCCCAGATCGCCCTCGCCCCTGCGGACGAGGGCGCTTTTTTGACGGAACTGTTTCAATTCTAAGTAAAAATCCCTGAGATTCAGGGAATTGCTCCCGCCGCTGGAGCCGATATGGCGTTAGAAAAAACGCCGATCCCGTGTAAATAATTTGTTGACACGGTGGTCGGCGTACGCCTATGTTCGGCGTCGACGATGCTGAGTTCCCCTTTCCTGCACCACTTGAAAGGCTGGCGTTCAGCGAGTCCAAGGCTTGTCGGGAGCGTTTCCTGAAGGGTGGTGCCGCGACTCTGGGAGGAGTCGGTCGCCGGTTGGTCCCCCAAGAACACGCGAACCGAGGAAGCCACTTTTTTTCCGGCCTCGGTCGGTTTTGCTTGTTTTTTTGGGCCCGGTTCGGGCCGATCTGGGGAGATTTGCATGAGTTCTCGCAGCATCCGGCAGGCATCCGTCCTGCGTCGTTCCTCGCTGGCGCTCGCGCTGGCGATGGGCATGGGCCTCACGGGTAACGTGTTCGCCCAGGCCACCACCGGTAGCCTGTTCGGCACGGCCGAACCGGGCGACACCGTTCAGATCCAGAGCTCCACCGGCGCGACCCGCTCGACGACTGTCGGCGAAAACGGCCGTTACTCGTTCGGCAACCTGCCGCTGGGTAGCTACAAGGTCAGCCTGATGAAGGGCGGCGCCGTCGTCGACTCGCGCGACAACGTCGAGCTGCGCGTCAACGCCGGTACGGACGTCTCGTTCTCCGCCGCGGCCAGCGCCTCCAGCGCGTCGAACCTCGAAGGCGTGACCGTCGTCGGTACCGCGCTGCCGCCGATCGACGTCTCTTCGGTCGACTCGCGCACCGTCATCACGCAGACCCAGCTCAAGCAGCTGCCGCTCGGCCGCAGCGCCGAAGCGATCGCGCTGCTCGCCCCGGGCGTGTCGCCGGGCGTGACGGGCACCGGCCTGCAGAGCCCGACGGGCCAGGCCCTCGTTTCGTTCGCCGGTTCGTCGGTCAACGAAAACGCTTACTACGTCAACGGCATGAACACCACCGACCCGATCAACGGTTACGGCGGTATCGTCCTGCCGTACGGCGCGATCGACCAGCAGGAAATCCTGACCGGTGGTTACGGCGCGCAGTACGGTCGCTCGGCCGGTGGCGTCATCAACGTCGTGGGTCGTCGCGGTACGAACGAATTCCACTTCGGCGGCCAGCTGCTCTTCACCCCGAAGTGGGCGAAGGCTGATCCGCGCAACATCAATTACGCGAAGGGTTCGCCGGACGAAGGCGAGCTGTACCAGTACCGTCGCGACAACAAGGACTGGGAAGCGATCGCTTCGGCCTATGCCGGCGGCCCGCTGATCAAGGACACGCTGTTCGCGTTCGTCGCCGTCGAAGGCGCGCGCCGCGAAGGCCGTAACGTCGGTTCCGTGTCGACGACCCGCGTGACGGATTACCGTTACGACGATCCGAAGCTGTACGGCAAGATCGACTGGAACATCAACGACAGCAACATCCTCGAGCTGACCGGTGCGTCCTACAAGGACGAGTACTCGGGTGGCATCTACGGCTACGACAACGACACGAACACCCGTGGCGCGTACCGTAACGCCGCGACGATCGCGAACACCAAGCAGACCATGTGGCTGGCGAAGTACACCAGCTACATCACCGACACCCTGACGTTGACGGCGCAGTACGGCAAGCAGAAGACCGCTTTCTACACCCAGCCGGCCGCGACCGATCCGAACCTGATCTACATCACGGGCGCGGGCAACCAGAATCCGGCACTCAACGGCGGCGTCGCCGGCGGTATCGCGAACGCGCAGAACCTGCGCGACATCGAAGATCCGCAGCACGAGAGCAAGGGCACGAACTACCGCGTCGACCTGGCGTGGACGCTCGGCGACCACACCCTTTCGTTCGGTATCGACAACCAGAACACCCGTGACAACAACGACGGCACGTACGTCTACGGCAACGCCGGTTACTCGTGGTCGTACGGCACCGTGCAGGAAGGCCGCACCACCATCGCGGGTGGCCAGGTCGCCGCGCCGGTCGGCACGCCGTACTACGTCTCGCAGTACCGCATGGTCACGGCGGCGAGCGTCCGCGTGAAGCAGCGCGCGCAGTACGTGGAAGACAAGTGGCAGGTCAGCGACAACATCCTGCTGTCGCTCGGCATCCGCAACGATCAGTTCACCAACTACAACAGCGGCGGTCAGGCCTACATTTCGCAGATCAAGCCGCAGTGGGCCCCGCGTCTGGGCGGTAGCTGGGACGTCTACGGCGACAGCACCTTCAAGGTGTACGCCAACGCCGGTCGTTACTACCTCGCGCTGCCGGCCGCCCCGGCCCTGCGCGGTGCCTCGGCTTCGTACTACACGAACACGTACTTCTCGTACACGGGCATCGATCCGGCCACGGGTTACCCGACCGGCCTGACCCCGCTCAACACCGTTCGCGGCGTGGGCGCTCCGATCTCGACCAACAACGAATACGGCCAGACGCCGGATCCGAAGGTCGTGACGGCGAAGGGCGTGAAGGCCGAGTACCAGGACGAGTTCATCGCCGGTTTCGACAAGGCGCTGGGCGCGAACTGGACCTACGGTGCGAAGCTGACCTTCCGCAAGCTCGGCAACGCGATCGACGACTATTGCGACACCGGCGTGGTGCAGGACGCGTTCGCGGCCAAGGGCTACGACGTCGATTCGCAGAACTGGGACGCCGTGGGCTGCTACCTGTTCAACCCGGGTCGCGCCAATACGTTCTCGGTCGGTAACGCCGCCGGCGGCTACGATTCGATCACGCTGTCGAACAAGGACCTCGGGTTCCCGCACCTGAAGCGCAAGTACTACTCCGCCGAGTTCCACCTCGAGCGTCAGAAGGGCGACGGCAACTGGTGGGGCAACATCAGCTACACCTACTCGAAGCTGTACGGCAACTCGGAAGGCCAGGTCGACACGGATGCCGGTACGCGCAGCGATCCGTCGGTCACCCAGGCGTGGGATAACGCCCCGCTGATGGTGTACTCGAACGGCAAGCTCGCCAACGACCACACCCATGCGCTGAAGGCGTACGGTGCCTACCAGATCACCCCGGAGTGGATGGTCGCGGGCAACATCGCCATCGTCTCGGGTGCGCCGCGTAACTGCTACGGCGGTTTCGGTCCGGAGCAGGAAGACGCGGGCTACGGTGTCGATTCGTACCACTGGTGCAACGGCCTGCCGTCGCCCCCGGGTTCGGGCAGCCGCCTGCCGTTCACGCACACGGTCTCGCTGAGCACGGAATACCGTCCGTCCTTCGCCGACCACAAGCTGGCCTTCAGCGTGGAAGTCTTCAACCTGCTCAACGAGCAGCAGAAGCTCCAGTCGTCGCCGTACTACGGTGTGTCGTCGGCTCCGGATCCGGAGTACCGCCGCGCCCTGCAGTACCAGACCCCGCGCTCGGTCCGCTTCGGTGTGACCTACGACTTCTGATCGAGGAAGTCGCGATCGATCGCCCGCGTAGGCGGGCGCATCGATCGGGTAAGAAAAACGCCACCTTCGGGTGGCGTTTTTTTTGCCCGCCGCCAAGGAACGCGTTTGGTGGCAAGAAGTTACGTGTATTCGGCAAACCTGAGCGGAAGCTTGCCGACCCGTTCGCGAAACGCGAGGTCTGTCCGGTCCGTCACTTGACTTTTACAGCGGCGCATTTGCCGGTATGCTCCAAGGTTCCCCCCGGAAGTCCTTGCGGCCATGCGCCGGCGTATCTTCCGTGACCCACGACCGTTCCGCTCCTTAACGAGGTTCGACCATGCGCAGGATTATCTTGTCGCTCGCATCCGTGGCCGCACTGGCGGCCCTCGCCGGCTGCAGCGGCTCCGACAACAATGGCCAGTCCACGGCCGCGTCCGCCAGCACCAGCGGCGGCGATGCCGCCCCGGCCGCGCCGGCCAATGCCGTCACCGGCACGGTGACGCTGCGCGACGCGGGCGCACAGCTCAGCCCGGACGCCAAGCTGGAGCTCAAGCTCCTCGACGTCTCGGCCGAAGGCTCGCAGCCGCTCGCCACCAAGACGTTCGCGCCGGTCACGATTCCGCAGCAGTTCCAGCTGGACTTCAACCCGTCGGACCTCAACCCGAACGACATGTACATCCTCGAGGCCTCGCTGCAGGACGGCGAGCGCCACTACTCCTCGCCGCTGAAGACCCCGGTCCTCACCAAGGGCGCGAAGAACGTCGCCAACATCCAGCTCGTCGGTGAAGCCACCCCGGGCGAGAAGGAACTGGCGGGCTTCAATAGCGTCAAGAAGAACATCGGCGGCATGAAGGTCACCCAGGGCACCGCGCTGAAGGAAGGCGAATCGCGCGGCTGGCAGATCTTCAAGAAGGGCAACGACGTCGTGTTCGTGATCGAGCTCGTCGACTACGGCGACAAGGGCTTCACCTCGACGAACTACGCCTACAAGGACGGCAAGGCCTGGGTGATCGTGCAGGAGAAGAAGTCCAGCAAGGACGCGAAGCCGAACTCGATCGAGCGCGCGGGCTGGAACGATGCCGGCGAACTCGTGCTGAAGCAGAACGAAGCGGGCGGCAAGGTCGACACGCTCTCCGACGACGACGCCAACAACCTGCGCAAGCAGGCCGAGGCGATGTACTCGAAGGCCGGCGGCAAGAAGTAAGCGCCATTCGCGGTGCAAGAAAAAGCCGGCCAAGTGCCGGCTTTTTTTGTGGGAGCCGATCGTATCGACGATCCCGCGGCAGTGGGCCATCTCGCCGCAAGCACCCATCGCGGATGCGATCCGTTCCCACCCTCCGGTAGGGGCGGAACGAAAAACGCCGGCACATGGCCGGCGTTTTTCATCGTGCGAAGCGCGTTGGATCAGAACGCCATCTTCAGCCCGAGGTTGAGGCCGTTGTAGCGCTGCGTGTCGTCCGCGAAGCGACCCGTGTAGCTGACCCAGCCGCTCCAGGTCTGGTTGAAGTCGGCCGTGACGCCCACGTCGGCGGTCGCCCAGGTCTTGTCCGGGGTGAAGCCCTGGATGCTGAAACGGCCCGCCATGTTGACCAGGCCGGCGGTGACGAAGCGATCGTCGGCGCGGCCGTCGTGGTTGTAGGCGACTTCGACGAACGGATGCAGCGTCGTGTTGCCCGACTGCCATGCACCCTGCAGGCGCCAGCCGGCGGTCTCGATGCGGGCATTGCGGGTCTGCTTGTCGAAACGCATCGCCGTGCTGGCGTTGCTGCGCTCCGTGTAGCCGAACACGCGCAGCTGCTCCCACTCGACCGACACGTACGGGCCGGTCTTCAGCGTGTCGCTGCCGAACCACCAGCCACCCGTGAGGCCCGCACCGACGTGCGAGCCGTCGGTCTTGCCGGTCTCGGTGCGGCGAGCGGCGCCGAGGTCGATGCGGCGATCGATGTCGGTGAAGCTCAGCTGGCCGAAGCTGACGTAGCTGCCGACGTAGCCGCCGCCCGCATGGTAGAACGCGTAGCCCGAGCCGGCGATGTCCTGCATCTTGTAGCCGCCGCCGCCCTGGAAGTCCGCCTTCGACTGGGCGATGCCCATCGCGACGCCCACGGAGACGTTGTCGTTGACGCGCGCGTCGGCGCCGATCGTCAGGTTGACGTTGTCGCTGTCGGTCTTGGGCGAGGTGTCGGTGGTCTTGAATTTCTGCTGGCCGTAGTCGACCGCCGCGAACACGCGCGACTCGGCGCCGAAGTTGTCGGCCATCATCTGGTTGCGCAGCGTGCGCACGTGCGCGGCGTTCGACGCCAGGCCGGCTTCGCCGAGCAGCGAGATCTGCTGCGGCGCCGTGATCACGGCGATCGCGTACTGGCCGAGCAGCGCGTGCGCCGCGTTGGTCGGATGGATGCCGTCGGCGAACAGGTAGGTCGCGGCCGCGTTCGGATCGCGCAGCGTGGCCGGCGAGCAGGTGATCGAGCTGGCCGTCGTGCACGCCGGGACGGTGACGTTGGTGAAGCCGTACGTGCTGGGGCTCGCGATCACTTCGTTGAGCAGGCCGTACGTGTCGATCGGCACGATGCCCTTGTTCGCCTGCGCGAGGCCACCCGACAGGACGCCGTTGTACACCTGCGCCAGCTGCGTGATGCCCGCCGACGCGGCGGCGCCCTGCGAGCGAGCCGCCGGGGTCTTGCCGACATCGGGCAGATTGAACACGACGATCGTCTTCGCGCCGGCGGCCTGCAGCGCCTTGATCTGGCCCACCTCGTTCGTCGCCGCGGTGGCGACGACGGTCTGCGCCGTGGCCGGGTTGCCGGCGGCGGCGAGCAGGTCGTTGGCGCCGATCCACATCGTGTACAGCGCGTTCGGGTTCGCCTTGCCACCGTTGGCGGCCAGGTACTGCTGGACCTGCGTGGAGGTCGCCGGCACCGGGTTGGCGATCGCCGCGCGGGCGCCGCCGAACGCGTAGTCGGTGCCGCCAGCGAGCGACGGGGTCAGCGTCAGGTTGAAGTGCTTCGCGATGTTCTCCACGGCGACGGTGCCGGGATTCGTGGTGAAGCGCGAGACGACCGGCGAACCGGACAGGATCGCGACGTTGCCGTTGTCGCTCAGGCTGTCGCCGAACGAGACGATCTGCTGATACCCGTCGGCGTGCGCCCCGGCACTGAAGAGAAGGGCGGCACCGATGGCACCGGCGAGATGGCGAATACGCATGTGTTTCACTCCGTGTGGGGCGTTAGAGAATCGTTACGGTAATGGAAAGCCATACGGCAGCGCATGCTGCGCCGCCGCAGGTCGTGCCTTGCGGTGTCGGATGGTGTCTTTGAGGCCTGTCGGCCCGGGCGGACTGCGTCGCCGCCGTGTCTGTCCCCTGAGGAAAATCGGGGGCTGCTCGCCCCCGATGGCCGGATCCGCTTATTTCTTCAGGGCGCGCGAGAACGCGTCGGCGAAGGCGCTGTTGGCGGGTGCCGGCGTCGCCTTGGGCGGCTGCGGACCGCGACCGCCCTGGCCGCCTCCGCGACGGTTGCCGCCGGGGGCGTCGTCGCGCTGTGCCGGGCGACCCGTGCGGGCTTCGCCGGGGACGTCGTCGAGGCGCATGCTGAGGGCGATGCGCTTGCGCGGCAGGTCGACCTCCATGACCTTCACCTTGACGATGTCGCCCGCCTTCACCGCGTCGCGCGGATCCTTGACGAACGTGTGCGAGAGCGCGGAGACGTGCACGAGGCCGTCCTGGTGCACGCCGATGTCGACGAACGCGCCGAAGGCGGCGACGTTGGTCACGCGGCCTTCCAGCACCATGCCCACGGTCAGGTCCTTCAGATCCTCGACGCCTTCGGCGAAGCTCGGCGCGACGAACTCGGGGCGCGGATCGCGGCCGGGCTTTTCCAGTTCCTTGAGGATGTCGCGTACGGTCGGCACGCCGAACGTCTCGTCGGTGAAGTCCTCGGGCTTGAGGGAGCGCAGGAACGCGGTGTCGCCGATGACCTGTTTCACCTCGCGGCCGCACTGCTTGAGGATGCGTTCGACGACGGGGTAGGCCTCGGGATGCACCGAGCTGGCATCGAGCGGGTTGCTGCCGTCGCGGATGCGCAGGAAGCCCGCGCACTGTTCGAACGCCTTGTCGCCGAGGCGCGGCACCTTGAGCAGGTCCTTGCGGCTGGGGAAGGGGCCGTTCGCGTCGCGATGCTTCACGACGTTTTCCGCCACGCCCGACGACAGGCCGGCGACGCGCGCGAGCAGCGGGGCGGACGCCGTGTTGACGTCGACGCCGACCGCGTTCACGCAGTCCTCGACGCGCGCGTCGAGCGCGCGGGCGAGCTTCACCTGGTTCACGTCGTGCTGGTACTGGCCCACGCCGATCGCCTTGGGCTCGATCTTCACCAGCTCGGCGAGCGGATCCTGCAGGCGTCGCGCGATGGACACCGCGCCGCGGATCGACACGTCGAGTTCGGGGAATTCCTTCGACGCCAGTTCGGAAGCCGAATACACCGATGCGCCCGCTTCGCTGACGACGACCTTCGACAGCTGGAGGTCCGGATGCTTGCGGATCACTTCACCGACGAGCTTGTCGGTCTCGCGCGAGGCGGTGCCGTTGCCGATCGCGACGAGATTGACGCCGTGCTGCTTCGACAGCTGCGCGAGGCGCGCGATGGACTGGTCCCACTGGTTGCGTGGCTCGTGCGGATAGATCGTGTCGTAGGCGAGCAGCTTGCCGGTGGCGTCGACGATCGCGAGCTTGCAGCCGGTGCGGATGCCCGGGTCGAGGCCCATGACCGTCTTGGTGCCGGCGGGCGCGGCGAGCAGCAGGTCCTTCAGGTTCTCGCCGAACACGCGGATCGCTTCGTCCTCCGCGCCTTCGCGCACGCGGCCGAACAGGTCGAGCGTGAGGTGCAGGTGCAGCTTGACGCGCCACGCGAGGCGCACCGTCTCGCGCAGCCAGGCATCGGCGGCGCGGCCGCGATCGTGGATGCCCGCGCGCGCCGCGACGCGGCCCTCGCCCTCGGCGTGGCCCTGTTCGGGATCGAGGCCGGGGTTGAGGTCGATCTCGAGCACGCCTTCGTTGCGCGCGCGCATCAGCGCGAGCAGGCGATGCGACGGAATCTTCGCCACCGGCTCCGCGTGGTCGAAGTAGTCGCGGAACTTCGCGCCTTCGTTCTCCTTGCCGGCGACGACCGTCGCGCGGATCTGCCCCTTCTCCCACAGCCAGTCGCGCAGCTCGCCCACGAGCGCGGCGTCCTCGGCGATGGTCTCCATCAGGATCGCGCGCGCGCCGTCCAGCGCGGCGCGCGTGTCGGCGACGCCCTTCTCCGTGTCGACGAAACCGGCGGCGAAGGCCTCGGGCTCGAGCGTCGGATCGTCGCGTAGACCCAGCGCGAGCGGCTCCAGGCCGGCTTCGCGCGCGATCTGCGCCTTGGTGCGGCGCTTGGGCTTGTACGGCAGGTAGAGGTCTTCCAGGCGCGCCTTGGTGTCGGCGGTGAGGATGTCGGCGCGCAGCGCATCGGTCATCTTGCCCTGCTCGACGATGCTGTCGAGGATCGCGGCGCGACGGTCTTCGAGTTCGCGCAGGTAGCGCAGGCGTTCTTCCAGCAGGCGAAGCTGCGTGTCGTCGAGACCGCCGGTAACTTCCTTGCGGTAGCGCGCGATGAACGGCACGGTGGCGCCGCCGTCGAGAAGCTCCACCGCCGCGCGCACCTGTTCGGTCTTCGCGGCGATGTCCTGGGCAATACGTTGTTCGATGCTCTGCATGTCGTTCCTGTGCGTTGCTCGGCCGGCCGGAGGTCGGGCCGGGCCGCCGATGATAGCAAGCACGGGTGACGCGCCGGCCGCGAGGCCGGCGCGCGCGTCGCCTCAGGCGTCGAACGAACCGCCCGGGCCGCCGCGCGGCGCGGGAGTGACTACCGGAGCCGCGTCGGCGCGGCCCATCAGCACATAGGTGCCCGCGAGGAGGTCGTGCACGCCCTGCTTGCGCTGGGTAAAGGCCGCGACGATGTAGAACACCATCGGAATGAGGAAGCTGAAGGCGTTCACGAGGCGCACCGCGTTGCGTCCCGCGGCGCGGCCCACGCTGATGCGCCGGCCGTCGCTGTCCGTGACGCGGATGCCGACGGCCATCTTGCCGGGCGTGGCCTGCCACTTCGAACTTTCGAAGAACGCGTAATAGATGAAGCCGAGCACGAGGAGCACGAGGGTGATCGGCTGCACCGCTTCGGCATACGCCGTGATCGCGGCGGAGCGATCGGTCTCCATCTGCTTGAAGAAGGTGTTCATCACCGCGCCAAGGCCCATGCTCAGGCTGATGATGGTGAACGGCACCATGAGGATCACGTAGTCGATCACCCAAGCGCCGAAGCGCAGCCAGAAACCCGCGTACTCCGGCTCCGCCACGTCGGTGATGCCCATGAACGGAGGCGACGCCGGCGGGACGGGCGGAATGCCGCCCGGTGCCGGCCGGTCGTCCGGAAACAGTTCGCCGAGCGGACGCCAGTCGGTCATGCCCTCGTACCAGCCGAGCTCTTCCGGGCGACACGTGCCGTCGCGCAGCCATTGCCGGATCTCGTCGTCCCGATAGGGGCCGAAGCGCTCGCCGTTTCGTCCGATCCAGACCTGCATGGTGTTCCTTCCGATAACCTGACTCGATGCCCGGCATGATGCCAGATGGCCCCGGCCGCCGCCGAGGGCAGGAAGGCAGGGGTTACGCCGCCCGGCGCTTCAGGTGCACCAGCAGGAGCGAGATCGCGGCCGGTGTCACGCCGCTGATGCGCGACGCCTGGCCGATCGTCGCGGGCAACGAGCGTTTCAGCTTGAGGAGCACCTCGGCCGACAGGCCGCGCACGCGGTCGTAGTCGAAGCCCTCGGGAATCGCCGTCGATTCGTGCCGGCGCTGGCGTTCGATCTCCTCGCGCTGGCGCTCGAGGTAGCCGGAATACTTCGCCTGCACCTCCACCTGCGTCGCGACCTCGGGATCGTCGACGGCCGGGCCGAGTTCCGGCATCGAGGTGAGCGTCGCGTAATCCATCTCGGGGCGGCGGAGCAGGTCGAGCGCATGGGTCTCGCGGCTGACGGCGATGCCGAGCGAGCGTTCGACGGCGGCGCCGAGCGCGTTCGTCGGCGCCGCCCATAGACCGCGCAGGCGCGCGGTCTCGCGCTCGCTGGCGTCGCGCTTCGCCTCGAGCCGGCGGAAGCGTTCGTCCGGCACGATGCCGCGCGCATGGCCCTGCGGCGTGAGACGGAGGTCCGCGTTGTCCTCGCGCAGGTGCAGCCGGAACTCGGCGCGCGAGGTGAACATGCGATACGGCTCGATCGTGCCGTTGGTGGTCAGGTCGTCGATCAGGACGCCGATGTAGGCCTCGTCGCGGCGCGGGCACCATGGCGCATCGCCGCGGACCGCCAGCGCGGCGTTCATGCCCGCGATAAGGCCCTGGGCGCCGGCTTCCTCGTAGCCCGTCGTGCCGTTGATCTGGCCCGCGAAATACAGCCCGGGGATGCCCTTGGTCTCCAGCGACGGATGCAGGCCGCGCGGGTCGAAGTAGTCGTATTCGATGGCATAACCGGGGCGCGTGATGTGCGCGCGTTCGAAGCCGGGAATGGAGCGCACCAGCGCGTACTGCACGTCGAAGGGGAGCGACGTCGAGATGCCGTTCGGGTAGATCTCGAAGGTGTCGAGCCCTTCGGGTTCGACGAAGATCTGATGAGAGGTCTTGTCGGCGAACCGCACCACCTTGTCTTCGATGGACGGGCAGTAGCGCGGCCCGACGCCTTCGATCTGGCCGCTGTAGAGCGGAGAGCGATCGAGGGCGCCACGGATCAGGTCGTGCGTCGCCTCGGTGGTCTGCGTGATCCAGCAACTGACCTGGCGCGGATGGTCCGCGGCCGATCCCATGAAGGAGAAATGCGGCATCGGATCGTCGCCCGGCTGCTCGTCGAGCACGGAGAAGTCGATCGTGCGGCTGTCGATGCGCGGCGGCGTGCCGGTCTTCAGCCGGTCGGCGGCGACGGGAAGCTCGCGCAGCTTCGCCGCGAGGGTGGACGCCGGCGGGTCGCCGGCACGGCCGCCCGCGTACTGGGCCTGTCCGATGTGGATCTTGCCGGCGAGGAAGGTGCCTGCCGTCAGCACGACGGCGGGCGCATGGAAATCGAGGCCCATCTGCGTCCGCACACCGGCGACGCGCCCATCGACGAGGATGAGGTCGTCCACCGCCTGCTGGAACAGCGACAGGTTGGCCTGCGTTTCGACGATCGAACGAATGGCCGCCTTGTAGAGGGCGCGGTCCGCCTGGCACCGCGTCGCCCGCACGGCCGGGCCCTTCGACGCGTTGAGCGTGCGCCATTGAATGCCCGCCCGGTCCGCCGCCATGCCCATGGCACCGCCCAGCGCATCGATCTCCTTGACCAGATGGCCCTTGCCGATCCCGCCGATCGCGGGATTGCAGCTCATCTGGCCGATCGTCTCGATGTTGTGGCTGAGCAGCAGCGTGCGTGCGCCCGCGCGGGCGGCGGCAAGCGCGGCCTCGGTGCCGGCGTGTCCGCCACCGACCACGATCACGTCGTAGGTTTCTTTATGCAGCATGGGAAGGGTGGGCTCGATGGGCCAGGATCGCGATTTTACGCCGGTCGGGCCGTGGCCGCTCGCGCCCGGATACGGCAACGGGAACCTCGGTGGCACGACTCATGCATCGGTATTCGTGCACTTCCACCGGGCAGACGCTGCGCGATCAGACGCGCGCCGAGGCCGAACGCAGGGGTTTGGCCGCGTGCCGGGGGAAGGAAGCGGGATGTGGGCAAGGATGCCCCATTCGGTTCGACGAATGAGATCTGGCGCCCGGCGGTCTCAGGAACAGGGGGAATCCAGGATGACCGTGCTGCCGGGCGCCAGAAACCGAGTGACTGGCACGAACAGCCGCGACCGATGTCGCGGCTTTTTTTCGTTGTGGCCAACATACACCGTTCGAATGAACCGTGTGTGACTTTTGCGTCAAAAAACTGCTCCGTTCCGGCAAACAGTGACGCAGTACGTCAGTTTCTAACGCTCGACGAGACCCGGCGTGACGCGCCGCACAATTTCAGCCGAGCGCGACGCGCGCCAGGATGTCGGTCAGGTCGCGCGAGAGGTCCTTCCGCGCAGCCAGTTCCGACACCACGGCGTGGGCGGCTTCGCGCCTCGCCGGTTCAAGGCGTTTCCAGCCGTTGAAGGCCGTGGCCACGCGGGCGGCGACCTGGGGATTCAGCCCGTCGATGGCGACGAGGCGGTCGGCGAGCCACCGGTACGCCGCGCCATCGGCGCGATGGAAGCCCGTGGGGTTCGCGCGGGCGAAGGTGCCGATGAGCGACTGCACCCGGTTCGGATTCTTCAGCGTGAAGGCATTGTCGGCCTCCAGCGCCTGGACCCGCGCCAGCGCGCCGTCGCCCGGCAGCGCCGCCTGCAGCGCGAACCACTTGTCCAGCGCGAGCGCGTTGCCGTCGTAGCGCTGGCGGAAGTGCGCGATGGTGGTGGCCGCGCGTGCCGGATCGTGCAGGGCGAGCGTGGACTGCGCCGCGAGGCGGTCGGTCATGCCCGGTGCCTCGGCGTACTGCGCGGCGGCGAGCGCGACGGCCGTGTCCTTGTCGACCAGCGCGATCAGGTCGAGGACGCGCCGCTTGAGCTGCCGGCGGGCCTGGCTCTTCGCGTCGAGCGCGGCGCTGGTGGCGGCGCGCAGCGTCTCGTAGCGGGCGCGGAGCGCGTCGGCGCCGATCCGCTGTGCGAGCGCGCGGAGCATCGCCTGGCGCGCCGCGCGGATGCGGTCCGGATCGCGCTCGGCCTGGCGCTCGACCAGCTCGATCTCGCCAGGCGGCGTCAGCAGTTCGGCAAGCAGCGCGTCGTCGAGCGACGGATCGGCGAAGAGGTCGGCGAGGGCCCGGGTCCACGCGTCCAGCGCGAGGCCGTCGGCGCGCCCGTCGCGGCAGTCGTCGTAGGCCAGGGCGGCGAGCTGCTGGCCGGCTTCCCAGCGATTGAAGCCGTCCGGATCGTGGCGAAGGAGCACCGCGAGCTCGGCCGGGGCGTAATCGCACTCGAGAATGACCGGCGCCGAGAAACCACGCAGCAGGGACGGCACCGGTACCGTATCGACGTCTTCGAACACGTAGCTGCGCTCGGCGGTGTCGAGCACGACGGTGCGTTCGGTTCCTTCCGCCGCCGGCTCGCCCTCGAGGCGCAGCGGCAACGCCCGGCCTTCGCGATCGAACAGCGAGAGGCGCACGGGGATCGGCAACGGCTGCTTGTTGACCTGACCCGCGGTGGCCGGCGTGCGCTGGCGCAACGTCAGCCGATAGCGCCGGGTCGCGGGATCGTGGCGGCCATCCGCCGTGAGGCGCGGGGTGCCGGCCTGGCCGTACCACGCGAGGTAGGGCGTGAGGTCGATGCCATTGGCTTCGCCGAGCGCGCCGAGGAAATCCTCGATCGTCGCGGCGCGACCGTCGTTGCGGTCGAAGTACAGGTCCATGCCCTTGCGAAAGCCTTCTTCCCCCAGCCGGCCGGCGAGCATCCGCACCAGCTCGGAGCCCTTCTCGTAGACGGTGGCGGTATAGAAGTTGTTGATCTCGCTGTACTGCGAGGGGCGCACCGGATGCGACAGCGGACCGGCGTCCTCGGGAAACTGCGCGCGGCGAAGCAGCGCGACGTCCTCGATGCGCTTGAGGGGCGCGGAATTCATGTCGGCCGAGAAGCTCTGCTCGCGGAAGACCGTGAGGCCTTCCTTCAGGCTGAGCTGGAACCAGTCGCGGCACGTGACGCGGTTGCCGCTCCAGTTGTGGAAATACTCATGGGCCACGACGGCCTCGACGTGACGGTACTCGTCGTCGGTGCTGGAGTCCGGATCGGCGAGCAGGTACTTCGCGTTGAAGATGTTGAGGCCCTTGTTCTCCATCGCGCCCATGTTGAAGTCGTGCGTGGCGACGACGTGGAACACGTCCAGGTCGTAGTTGCGTCCGTAGGTGCGCTCGTCCCACTGCATCGATCGGATCAGCGAGTCCATCGCGTAGCCGCAGCGGTCGATGACGTCGGCCTCCGCCCAGATGTGCAGGGCGACGGCACGCCCGTCGGCGGTGGTGTAGTCGTGGCTGATGCGCTCCAGGCGGCCGGCCACCAGCGCGAACAGGTAGCTCGGCTTCGGATGCGGATCGACGAAGCGGGCCCAGTGACGGCCGTCGGGAAGGTCGCCTTCGCCGTCAGGGTTGCCGCCGGCCAGCAGCACGGGAAAGCGCGCCTTGTCCGCGCGCAGCGTCACCGTGTAACGCGAAAGCACGTCCGGACGATCGGGGAAGAAGGTGATGTGACGGAAGCCCTCCGCCTCGCACTGCGTCAGCAGGAAACCTTTCTCGCGGCTGCCCGAAAGATAAAGCCCTTCGAACGCCGTGTTCTCAGCGGGCAGCAACGCCACGCGCGTGGTCACCGTGCATGCCGCGGCGGCGACGGCGAATTCGAGCGTCCCGTTGTTGAGGATGTACTCGCCTTCGGCCAGCGGTCGGCCGTCGACGTCGATCGACAGCAGTTCCATGCCCTCGCCCTGCAGGCGCACCGGTTCGTCGGCCTGGCGGACGAGATCGAGTGTCGCGAGTACCTCGGTGCGGTCGATGCCGAGGTCGAACTCGAGCGCGACGTGCTCGACGGTCCAGGCCGGAGGCCGATAGTCGGCGAGGCGGATGACGGCGGTGGGGGCGTCGGAACGATCGCTCATGGCGGCAGGCAACGTTTGTCTGGTGTGTCTGGCAGGCTAACATGCGGTCGAACCCGTCAAAAGGAAGTCCCACCATGTCCCGTTTCACCGTGACGCGCGCCTCGCTCGGGGCGCAGGAAATCGTGGTCCTGCGCGATCTCGACGACGACCGCGAGGTCCGCATCGCCCGAAGTGGCGCCACCGTGCTGTCGATCACCACCGAAACGGGCGGCAAAACGCACGACATCGTCGACGGATTCAGAAACGAGAAGGAACTCCTCGGCCACAAGGGCTCCCGTTTCGCCGTCATGACGCCCTTCGCCAACCGCGTCGACGATGCACGCTTTACCTTTGAAGGATCATCCTATGACTTGCAGCCGGGTGCCGTGGGCGCCGACCGCGCCGCGCGCCATGGTTTTCTTCGCGGTGTCATCTTCGATGTGACGGCCGAGCAAGGCGGCGAGAGCGCCGCGACGGTGACGTTCTCGACGAACATCGCTCCGGACGAGCATCCCGGTTATCCGTTCAGCCTCGCTTTCTCGATCTCCTACACGCTCGACGCCAACGGTCTCACGCTGGAAGCGACGACGACCAACACCGGTGACCGCGACGCCCCGACGTTCTTCGGCTGGCACCCGTACTTCCGGATCTCGTCCCATCCGATCGAAACATGGGAGCTGCATATCCCCGCCGACACGGTCATCGCCGCCCGGGAGGATTTCATCCCGCTGCCCGGGACGGCCGCGTGGATGTCGCTCGATCGCGCCGACCGCAAGCTCGACTTCCGGAAGCCAAGGCTCATCGGGGACACGGAACTCAACAACACCTACGCCGATCTCCGGTTCGATCCCGACGGGCGCGCGCGCACCCGCCTGCGCGATCCCGCGACGGGCCAGTGCATCGCCCTCTGGCAGGAGCGCGGCGTCATGCTTGCCTTCACGTCGGACACCGCCGAGCGCGACGCGCGCAAGTCGGTCGCCCTCGAGCCGATGGAATGCATGCCCAACGCCTTCAACCGCGAGGACTGCGCACCGCTGATCACGCTCAAGCCGCGCGAGAAGCGCAGCTTCGTCTGCGGCGTGGAGTTCGACGCATGACCCTGCCGACGTTCGCCGATGTGCGCGACGCGGCGGCGCGCATCGCACCCCATGCCCTGGTCACCCCGGTGCTGCGTAGCGACCGTATCGACGCGCTCCTCGGCGCCACCATCGTCTTCAAATGCGAGAACCTGCAGCGCGGCGGAGCGTTCAAGTTCCGCGGCGCGACGAACGCCGTATGGTCGCTCGGCGACGACGAGGCCGCGCGTGGCGTCGTCACGCATTCCTCGGGTAACCACGGCAACGCGCTGTCGATGGCCGCACGCACGCGTGGCATCCCCGCGCACGTCGTGATTCCGGAGGGCGCGGTCAAGGCGAAGGTCGATGCGATCGTCGCCGCTGGTGCGACGGTGCATCGTTGCGCCCCCACCACGGCCGCGCGCGAGGCCATGGCGGCGGAGGTGCAGGCGCGGACGGGCGCGCGACTCGTGCATCCCTACGCCGATCCCCTCGTCATGGCGGGGCAGGGCACGCTCGTGCCTGAACTCTTCCGCCAGGCGCCGGGACTCGACACGCTGCTGTTCCCGGTCGGTGGCGGCGGCCTCGGCTCGGGCTGTTCGATCGCCGCGCACGGCATCGACCCCGCGGTGAAGCTGTTCGGGGCGGAGCCCGAAGGGGCCGACGACGCGGCGCGCTCGCTCGAAGCCGACGCACGCGTCGGGCCCTTCACTCCCGACACCGTCTGCGACGGACTGCGCACGCTGATCGGCGAGCCGAACTTCCACGTGCTGCGCGAGCATGGTGTCCAGGTGCTGCGCATCAGCGATGCCGAGGCGATCGCCGCCATGCGCCTGCTCTGGAGCGAATTGCGGATCGTCGTCGAGGTGTCGAGCGCCACGGTGCTCGCGGCCGCGCTGCGTTATCCGGAGCACTTCGCCGGCCGTCGCATCGGCGCCGTTCTCACGGGCGGCAACGTCGATCTCGACGCGCTCCCCTGGTGACAGGAAAGCGTCGCTTATGTGAGCCGCGCCCATCGCGCTGACGGCAGGACACAGGTATCGCCGGTCGTGCGCACGGACAGCGCATCGCGAATTCAACGGACAGGCCGGCCGTTCCCGTAGCCCTATCCTCGCCGCTCCTACAGGACGACGGGGCGGGACATGCGTTGCAGCTGGGCAGAGCGAAGCGAAGTGGAGCGCGCTTACCACGATGACGAGTGGGGCGTGCCCGTGCATGACGACCGGACGCTGTTCGAGCGCCTGGCGCTGTCCACGGTGCAGGCGGGCCTCGCCCTGCGCACCGTGCTGGCGAAGCGGGCATCGTTGCGGGCGGCCTTTCACGAGTTCGACATCGACCGCGTGGCGGCGATGACCGATGCCGACATCGCCCTCGTCCTCGCCGATCGCGGTGTCATCCGGCACCGGCTGAAGGTGGAGTCGATCCGCAACAACGCCCGCGCCGCACGGCGGATCGTCGAAGCGACCGGCTCGTTTTCCGACTTCCTGTGGACGTTCGCGCGGCCCGACGAACCACCGAAGGCGCGTCCGGACAGCGAGCCGCTACCCGGTCGCAGCGACGCGTCGGATCTCATGAGCGAGGCCCTGCGGCAACGTGGCTTTCGCTTCGCGGGCACGGCGATCTGCCATGCCCTGATGCAGTCCGCGGGCATGGTGAACGATCACGCGGTCGAATGCTTCCGCTACCGATGACGCTCCGTTCACCGCCGATGCACCGTCACCGCGGTGCCATGGCCCGATGGCAAAGACGCGAATCGGCATTTCCGGCTGGCGCTACACGCCGTGGCGCGGCGTTTTCTATCCGAAGGATCTCGCGCAGCGGCGCGAGCTCGAGTTCGCATCGCGGCAGTTTCCGACGATCGAGCTCAATGGCTCGTTCTACTCGTTGCAACGACCGGAAAGCTACCAGGCGTGGTACGACGAGACGCCCAAGGGGTTCGTCTTCGCGGTGAAGGGGCCGCGATTCATCACGCACATGCTCCGGCTGAAGAACATCGACGCGCCACTGGCGAATTTCTTCGCCTCGGGCGTGCTCGCGCTGCGCGAGAAGCTCGGCCCGATGCTCTGGCAGTTTCCGCCGAATTTCCGTTTCGAGTCTGCCGCGTTCGAGGCGTTCCTCGCCATGTTGCCTTCTTCGATGGAGGCGGCCGCCAGGCTCGGGCGCGGCCACGACGCGCACCTGAAGCGCGAGCCCTGGTTGCAGGTGGAGACGAATCACCGCATGCGTCACGCGGTGGAGATCCGGCACGAGAGTTTCGTGGATCCGGCGTTCATCGCATTGCTGCGCAAGTATGGCGTGGGCTTCGTCGTCGCCGACACCGCCGGCAGATTTCCGCGCTACTTCGACGTCACCGCACCCTTCGTCTATGTGCGCCTGCACGGCGACAAGAAGCTGTACGCGAGCGGCTATGGCGATGCCGCGCTCGCCGACTGGGCACGCCGCATCCGCGCGTGGCGGCGTGGTGCGCAGCCATCGGGCGAGCCGCGCATCTCGCGCGTGGCTCCCGCGAAGCGTGCGAGTCGCGATGTCTATGTGTACTTCGATAACGACATGAAGGTGAAGGCGCCGCGCGATGCCCGGTCGCTCATCGCGTTGGTGTAGCGTTTTCGCGAGCACCCATTCGCGCGCGAGTGCGCTCCCACAGGCGAGCGGAGCGAAGGGTGCCGCGGCACCACGCTCATCAGAACGGTGTTTTCCGCCGCGAGCCGCGCAGGTTTTGGATCGGGAAGCTTGCGATTTCTCCGGCGCCTTCGCGCCGCGACTGTCCCGCAGGCGGGCCCCAGGCGTGACCCGTGACGACTTCCCACGTCGACGGAATGACACCGTCGCTGCGCATGGCCTCGTAGGCGTCGAGCATGCGCCGGTAATGCGTCTTGCCGGTGAGACCGCGCGGGCGCCCCGCATCGGCGTTGTTGGCGCCCAGGCCCTTCAACTCGTCGAGCAGCGCGCGCGGCGTCGGGTAGGTGAGGGTGTAGCGTTCGGCGAAGAGCACGGGATCCTTCAGGCCCTGTGCGAGCATCGCGTCGCCGACATCGTGCATGTCGAGAAAGCGCGCCACGTGCGCCTGCTGATCGGCCTCGGCCCAGGCGGCGCGAAGTTCTTTCAGCGTGTCCGGCCCGAAGGTGGAGAACAGCAGCAGGCCGCCGGGCTTCAGCACGCGGGCGCATTCGGCGAACAGGCGCGAGACGTCCTCGCACCACTGGAAGCAGAGGTTCGAGAACAGCACGTCGACGCTGCGATCGGGCACCGGCAGCGTATAGGCGTCGGCGACGACCCGGCTGAACGGCTTCAGCCAGCTCGCGTGCTGCTTCGCCTGTTTCAGCATGGGCAGCGCGAGATCCACGGCGATGACCTGCGCCTTCGGGTAACGCTTCTTCAGCGCGGCGCTGCCGCGGCCCGTGCCGGCGCCGACGTCCAGCACGACCTCGGGCACCTGCTCGTAGAGTTCGAGGCGCTCGACCAGCGTCGACTGCACTTCGCGCTGTAGCGCGTCGTGCTTTTCGTAGGTACCGGCCGCACGGCCGAAGTTGCGCCGCACCTGGCGCCGGTCGAAATGGAAGTCGCTCATGGGTTGCCGTCGGTGAACCGTGTCAGGACATCCGCCATGGCGGCGGCGTGTCCGATGAAGGGGGCATGCCCGGCGTGCGCGATCTCCTCGAAACGGCCGTGGGCGGCTTCGGCGGACCAGCGCATGGCCTCGGGATGGACAATGCGGTCGCGACGGCCGGCAATCCAGAGGCTGGGCTGACGGATGTCGTGCAGGCGCGGCCGCAGGTCGGCTGTCTCGAGCAGACGGATGCCTTCCATCAGCACGCGTGGATCGGGCTCGCCGCGCGAGAACGCGTCGGCCTTGAGCCGCCGCGTCTCCGCGACCGGATCGGGGCTGCCCATCGCTTCCAGCGCGATGAAGCGTTCCACCGTCGCCTTGTAGTCGGCTTCCAGATCGGCGGCGAGCTGGCGAACGACGGTGGCGTCGTTCCCCTGCGGCCAGTCGGCGGCACGGACGAAGCGCGGCGTGGAGCACACGGGAACCACGGCACCCACGGCCTCGGGGACGTCGAGCGCCGCGGTGAGGGCGACGAGCCCGCCGAGCGACCAGCCGAGCCATGTCGCGCGAGGCGTCGCGGCGGCGATGGCGCGGGCGCACGCGAGCGGGTCGAGTGGGATGTCGGACTGGCGGGAGTAGCCGTGACCCGGAAGGTCCACGACGTACATCGTGTAGCGCGAGGCGAGTTCGTCGACGAGCGGCTCGAGGATGCCGCCGTGCATGGCCCATCCATGGATCATGACGAGCGGTTCCGGCCCGTCGCCACGCGTTTCGATGTGCAGGCCCGTCATGCGGGCGTTCCCGGTGCGAGCGCGGGATCCACGGTCCCGCGACCGTCGAAGACGAAGCACTCGCCTCGCCAGTGCGCGCCACCCACTTCCTCGAAATACTTCAGGATGCCGCCTTCGAGCTGGAAGACGTTCTCGATGCCGATCTCGCGCATGTGGATGGCGGCCTTCTCGCAGCGGATGCCGCCCGTGCAGAACGACACGACGGTCTTGCCGTCGAAGCGCTCCCGGTCGGCGGCGACCGCCGCGGGGAATGCCGTGAAGCTGGTCAGGCCGTACTCCACCGTGCCCTCGAACGTGCCTTCGGCCACTTCGTAGTCGTTGCGGGTGTCCAGCAACACCACCGGCCGGCCGGCGTCGTCGTGGCCCTGATCCAGCCAGCGGCGCAGGTCGACGGGCAGCACGTGCGGCGCGCGTCCGTCGGCAGGACGGATCGCCGGCGCGTGCATCGTGATGATTTCCTTCTTCAGCCGCACGCGCATGCGTCCGAACGGTACGGTGTCGGACCAGCTCTCCTTCGGCGCGAGGTCCGCGAAGCGCGGGTCCTGTCGCAGCCAGGCGACGAACGTGTCGATCGCCTCCCGCGGCGCGGCCAGGAAGACGTTGATGCCTTCCGGAGCGAGCAGGATCGTGCCTTTCAGCGCCAGGGCCTCGCAGCGCTCCACGATCCGCGCGCGCAGGGCGTCCAGGTCGTCGAGGCCGACGAACTTGTAGGCGGAGATGTTGAGGATCGTCATGGCGGGGCCGGGGGAATGCGACCGCTCATTATACGACCGCGCCTTCCGCGGGGCGGGGCAGGCGGCCCAACGCATCCAGCAGGCCGTCGATCCGGTCGTCGGTGTGGACCGCCGACAGCGTGATGCGCAGGCGGGCGCCGCCCTGGGGGACGGTCGGTGGACGGATCGCGACGACCAGGTATCCCTCGGCCTCGAGGGCCGACGCGGCGGCGGCCGCCGCACGGGCGCCGACCATGGGCAGCGGCTGGATCGCCGTGGCCGAGGGAAGCAGCGGCAGGCCCAGCTGCGCCGCGCCCGCCCGGAAGCGGGCGATGTTGGCCGCGAGACGTTCCCGTCGACCTTCCGCATCCTTCCGTACCAGCCGGACGGCGGCACGCGTCGCCGCCGCGAGCGCGGCCGGCATCGCGGTGGTATAGATCGCCGTGCGCGCGAACTGGGCGATGGCGTCGATCACGCCGGCGTCGCCTGCGACGAAGGCGCCGGCGCAGCCCAGGGCTTTCCCCAGCGTACCCATCAGGACCGGCACGTCCGCGCTACCCAGTCCCGCTGCCGACACCGAGCCGGCGCCTTCCGGCCCCAGCACCCCCAGTCCGTGAGCGTCGTCGACATACAGGGTCGCGCGGTGGGTACGGCAGACGGCGGCGAGGTCCCGCAGCGGCGCCACGTCGCCGTCCATGCTGAAGACGCCATCGGTCGCCAGCAGGGCCGGCAGCGCCGGCCGCGTGTCGAGTTGCCGCCCCGCGGCCTCCACGTCGCCGTGTGGGTAGCGGCGCAGGTCCGCGCCCGCGAGTTGCGCACCGTCGATGAGGCTCGCGTGGTTGAGCTTGTCCTGCACGCACAGCGCCGTGGCGACGCCGCCGGCGGGCGGGGTGCCCGCGGCGAGCAGTGCCTGCAGCGCGCCCAGGTTGGCCATCACGCCGGTCGAGAACAGGAGCGCCCGCTCCCGGCCGGTCCATGCGGCTAGCTCTTCTTCTAGCGCGGCGTGTTCGCCGCGATGGCCGGAGACCAGGTGCGCGGCACCGCTGCCGACGCCTTCGGCGGCCGCGGCGCGCGTGAGCGCGCGGACGAGGTCCGGGTGGCTCGCCAGCCCAAGGTAGTCGTTGCCGCAGAAGTCGACGAGGGCGCGGCCCTGTACGAGGCGCTTCCCGTCGGCCAGCACGTCGCACGTCCGCGCTCGCCGGAGCAGGCCGGCGCGTTCACGCCCGGCCCGCGCCTGCTCCGCGCGGGCCAGCAGGTCCGGCCGGGTCACGCCGCAGCGTGCTCGACGATGTCCGCGTGGACCGTACCGGGCTCGATCTCGACCTCCATCGGCTTCAGGCCAAGGCGCGCGAAGAGCTGGCGGTCGTGCTCGACATCGGGATTGCCGGTCGTGAGCAGCTTCTCGCCGTAGAAGATCGAATTGGCACCGGCGGCGAAGCACAGCGCCTGCAGCGCGTCGTCCATCGTCTCGCGCCCGGCCGAGAGGCGCACGACCGAGGCCGGCATGAGGATGCGGGCGACCGCGATGCTGCGCACGAATTCGAACGGGTCGAGTGCCTCGGTGCCGGCGAGCGGCGTGCCGGCCACCTGGACCAGCCGGTTGATCGGCACGGACTCCGGATGCTCCGGCAGGTTCGCCAGCGTGGCCAGCAGGCCCGCGCGCTGGGCGCGGGATTCGCCCATGCCCACGATGCCGCCGCAGCAGGTCTTCAGGCCCGCCTCGCGCACGTGCTCCAGCGTGTCCAGGCGATCCTGGTACTCGCGGGTGTGGATGATCTCGCCATAGAAATCCGGCGAGGTGTCGAGGTTGTGGTTGTAGAAGTCGAGTCCCGCGGCCTTGAGCGTGTCGGCCTGCGGCTGGGAAAGCATGCCGAGCGTCGCGCAGGTCTGCAGGCCGAGCGACTTCACGGCGGTCACGATCTCGGCGACCTTCGCCACGTCGCGGTCTTTCGGCGAGCGCCAGGCCGCGCCCATGCAGAACCGGCTCGCACCGGCGTCCTTCGCGGCCTGCGCCTTCGCGAGCACGGCCTCGACGCTCATGAGCTTTTCGGCCTTGACGCCCGTGGCGTAGCGCGCCGCCTGCGGGCAGTAGGCGCAGTCCTCGGGGCAGCCACCGGTCTTGATGGACAGCAGCGTCGACACCTGCACGGCGTTCGGATCGTGGTGCGCGCGATGGACGGTCTGCGCCTGGAAGAGCAGGTCGTTGAAAGGCAGGGCGAAAAGGCTCTCGACCTCCTCGCGGGACCAGTCGTGGCGGATGGCTGCGGTCATGGTGGCGTTCCCGGGGCGAAGGCGCGCAGTGTGGAAACGACCGGCGCCACTGTCAACCTTAACGGCACTACGCAAGTTGACGGCTGCCTCGCGCTCCCTGCCGTAGGATGAAATCGTCCCCCAGCGGAGAAATCGCATGTCTACCGGACAAGGCAGTGCCGGCAACGTTCTTGCCGCGATCTGCAGCCTCTTCATCCCGGGCCTCGGCCAGCTCGTGCAGGGTCGCGTGTTCAAGGCCCTGATCATGTTCGTCCTGGCCGCGGTGCTGTGGATCATCTGGCTCGGCTGGATCATCCACCTGTGGTCGATCATCGACGCCGCGATGTTCCGTCGCGACTGACGCGAGCGCACGCATGGACGCGTTCGACCTCCGGCGGATGGCCGCCGCTGCAAGGGCATTCGCCCTCCCGTCCCGCTGCCTCGTCTGCGGTGGAGACGGGCAGGGCGATGTGGAACTCTGCGACGGCTGCCGGTCGTCGCTGGTGAGCAACCCCTCGCGATGCTCGCGTTGCGCGATCCCGCTGCCCCTGCCGGCGGCGGCCTGCGGGACGTGCCAGCGGCGGCCGCCGCCATGGCACGACATCTGGGTGCCGCTCGTCTACGCATGGCCGCTCGACCGGCTCGAGGCGCGCTTCAAGTTCTCGGGAAGCCTCGCCGCCGGACGCGCCCTGTCATCGTGCTGGATCGACGCGGGCCCACCACCGGCTATACCCGATGCCATCGTGCCGGTGCCGCTGCATCCGGCGCGACTGCGTGCGCGCGGATACAACCAGGCACTGGAGCTCGTGCGCCCGCTGGCGCGGCACCTCGGCGTGGCGGTGGCGCACGACGCGTTGCGGCGCGTCCGAGTCACCGAGGCGCAGTCGGACCTCGACGCGGTCGAGCGGCGGAAGAACGTGCGCGGCGCGTTCGCGATGCATCGTTCAACGGGAGCCGCGCACGTCGCGGTCGTCGACGACGTGATGACGACGGGTTCCACCCTGGCCGAGTGCGCGCGCGTGCTGCTCGCGTCGGGCGTGCGGCGCGTCGATGTCTGGGCGCTGGCGCGGACGCCGCGGTCGGGCTGACCGGCCGGGCGTCCGTTCGCGCTCAGTGGTTGACGTACAAGGGATTGCCGAGCACGAGCAGTCCTCCGTCCGGCGCGCGGACATCCACGCGGAGCCAGTGCCGGCCGCCGTCGCCCGGCCAGTCGAACGACGCCGCGCCATCGACGGGAATCGCCTTGCCGAACTGATCCATGCGCTTCCCGTCGACCGTCACCGTCAGGACGGCGCCGATGACGCCCGCCGTCTTCACGTCCACGTGCAGCGGCGCGCCCGCGGGCACCGCGATCGCATCGCCCATGGACGCACGTGCGCCGCCCGCCGTCGCGACGACATCGAGCAGGCGGTCACGCGTGCCTTCGGCGTCCACGAAGACGTGGCCAGCGCGGATGCCGTCGAGGATGCCTTCCATCGACTGTTCGCGGGCATGCACCACCGTCGTCGGCGTGCCGATCGCGCCGGCGTAGGCGTCGCGCGGATCGTCGCTGCCGTCATGGCTGTCGCTGCCGCCGATGGCCGTGATGCGCAGGCCCTCGTTGAGCTGCGCCTCCCAGAACGGCAGTCCCGAGTCGGCACGCTGCGCATCGCGGCCGTTCACGACTTCGATCGCCTGGAAGCCGCGCATGTCGACGGGGCGACGCGGCGTGAAACCGCAGCCCATGCAGGTCTCGTCGTTCGGTCGGCGCGGATGGTTGATCGAGATCACGCCTTGGGCACGCGCCACGTCCGCGAGCAGCGCGTTCCAGTCCGGGACGGCCTTGCCGCCGAGACGGAAGTCCACCGTGCGCGACACGCCGAACAGGTTGGCGTGCCCCTCGAAGGTCGTCACCTCGCGCGCGGGGATGAGTAGCATCGTATCGAAGTAGGGCTGCAGCTCGCGCAGCTCGGACACGTGCGACATCGTGTTGTGCTCCGACACCGCGATGAAGTCGAGCCCGCGCTTCGCCGCCGAGGCCACGGTGAGGAACAGCGGGCAACCGACCTTCCGCGTGCCCGAGGCGCTCGTGCAGTTACCGTCGCTGTGCGCGGAGTGCATGTGCAGGTCGCCGCGGTACCAACGATCCTGCGACGACAGCGCGGCGGTGAGTCCGTGCTCCGGACCGAACCCCTCGTCGTCCTTCGACAGCCACACTTTCGCCGTGAACGTGGCATTCGACGCGGGCCGGATGTTGGGGATGCCGAGAAGGATGCGCCATCGGCCGGGTTCGATCGCGCCCGGCAGATAGGACGCGGTGGCGTCGGTGGCGGACACGGTGAAGCGGTGCTTGCCGCCGCCGCTCCAGCCGCGGAAGCCATCCTGCGCCTCGAACCCGCCCGGGCCGAGGAGGCCCAGGTCGATCGTGGTCTTCTCGGCGCGGCCCGTGTAGTCGACATCGACCGTGATGCGCGACGTGCCCTTCGGCACGTCGAACGGCAGCTCGCGATACGTGTGCTGGTCGCGCCCGGACAGCGCACCCGTGAGCACGAGGTCCGGAGCGCGCTCCGCCGACACCGGGGCGGCGGCGAGGCAGGCCAGCGCGATGGCGATCAGCGCGCGCATCAGAAACGGTACATCGCGGCGGCGCGGAACGAGCGGCCGAGCAGCGGACGCGCGATGAACGTGTTCGCGCCGGCATCGGCACTGGCGATCTCGCCGGCACGCGGGTTGCCTTCCGTCAGGCCCAGCGAGTTGGTCAGGTTGTCCGCGTAGAGGAACAGGGACAGCTGGCGCGTCGCGTCGAAGCGTGCGCTGGCGCCGACGACGTGGTACGACGGCAGCATCACCGAGTTCGCGGTGTCGACGTAACGCTTGCCCTCGTGCTCGTACGACACCTGCAGGCGGAGGCGGCCGTCGAGCAGGTTCACGCCCGGCACCACGCGGTAGCTGACCTTGGGCACGCGGATGAGCTGGTTGCCGTCGTAGTCGCGCAGCACCGGCGCACCGGCCACCACGTCGGTGTAGCTAAGGCCCTTGTACTTCGGGTCCTGCAGCGTGGCGTTGAACTGCACGTCGAACCAGCGGCTCGGGTAGAGCGTGCCTTCGAGTTCGAGGCCGTAGGTCTTCGTGTTCGCGTAGCCGGTCTGCGGGGTGGACGTGTTGCCGTTGCGATCGAAGACGTTGTTGGTGAAGCTCACGTTGTCGTACTTCGTGTAGAACGCCGTCGCGTACAGGTCCATCGTGCGGTCGCTGTACTTCCAGCCGGCTTCCGCGAGGTCCATCGTCTGCAACAGCGGCGTCGCGCTCGGGTTGGTGATGTAGGTGCTCAGGTTGGGCAGCCGGAACGCCGAGGTCCAGCGCGCGAACACGCCCTGCCGCGGCGAGAACTGCCAGTTCGCGCCGAGCGTCCAGCCGGTCTTGTCGAACGACTGGTCGTAGTGCGTGAACTGGCCGTTGCCGGTCAGCACCTGCGCGGCCGCGGGCGAGCCGCCGAGGTTCACGGTCTGCTTGCCTTCGGTGTAGCCCTCCACGTTCACCTTTTCCCAGCGCACACCGCCGTCGATGCGAAGCTCCGGTGTGATCTGCCACTCGTCCGAGGCGTAGAAGGCGTTCGTTTTCGACTTGCCGCTCGCGTGCTCCCACTCGTAGCCGTAGCGGTAGAAGCCATGGTCGGTCAGCGAGCCGCGGACGTTGCCATTGGCGTCGACGCCGACGAGGTCGATCAGCCGTGCGTTGTCGCGCACGTCGGTGAGCACGGTGGAGGAGTAACGGTCGAAATCCTGTTCGAAGTTCGCGTGGTAGTAGCCGAACGTGACATCGTGCGTCTGGTCGCCGAACTCGAACTTGCGCAGGACGCGCGTGTCGTTGATGAATTCGTCCACCGGGGCCGTCACGCCGCGCAGGCCACCCGTCACGACGAGGCCGTTGCCGTTCTGGTTGGCCACGTCGTAGACCTGCGACGGGTTGTCGACGTAGCGGAACTGCAGCGCGGTGGCGCCGGGAATCAGGCCAAGTCGCTTGCTGTCCTGCGCGAGGAACGAGCTGGCGCTCTGCAGCGAGTTCGGGAAAACGCCATTGCGCTGCGTGTCGGTGGTGTCGTAACGCATCGACTCGGCGAGCTTCCAGTCGTCGCCGAGGTCGTGGTCGAACTTGAACGTCGCCTGCGTGCGCTTGACGTGCGTGCCTTCGGTGTTGTCGAAGTCGTAGAGGCCACCGCCGGCCTCGCGCATGTTCAGGTGCTGCGTCTCCGGTCCCGCCAGCGTGCCGTAATTTCCGTTGAAGCCGGGGACGGGGCGGATGTCGCCGTTGGCGTTGGTGCGCATCGGGATGCCGAGGTAGAGCGCGACCTTGTCGTCGAGGTGCTTCACGTCGAAGCTGATGTCGCCGTGCTCCAGGTCCTTCGACAGCGTGGCGCGCAGCTGCCCGCCATCGTCCGCATGGAAGCCCGGACGACGCACGCCGTCGTCGACGCGCCAGAAACCGCCGACGCCGAGCTTCCAGCCGCCGCCGACCGGCGTGCCGTACCAGAAGTCGAGCCGGTTAAGCGAGTAATTGCCGACGGTGTACTTGATCAGTCCCTCCGGCGTGTCGCCGGCCTTGCGCGGGATGAAGTTGATGGCGCCCGCCGGTGCGTTCGAATAGAACACCGACGACGGGCCGCCGCGCACCACTTCCACGCGCTCGATCGTTTCATCCAGGCGGAAGGCCTGGTCGGCGTTGAGGTAGCCCAGCGCCGGATCGTGCTGCACGGGGACGCCGTCCTCGAGCAGCGTGACCGAGCCGTAGCCGTCCACGGGAATGCCGCGCGCGCGAATATTGCCCGAGGCCTCGCCGCCCGACGATTCGACCCAGAAGCCGGGCACGGACTTCACGGCCTCCGTCACGCTCGTCGGCGCCTGCATGCGCAGGCGATCCTCGTCGATGGTGGTGATCGAATAGCTGGTCTCGGCCTTCGTGCGCGATTCGACGCCCGAGCGGGCCGTCACCACCACGTTGTCGAGGTCGGTGGTTTTCTTCTCGGGGGCGCTGTCCTGGCCATGGGCGGCGGCGGAAACGAGCAGCGCGCCGACGAGCGCCGCGCGCACGGCGCGGCTGAGCTGGGTATTTCGCATCGTTGTGTCATCCGGGGAAGGGGCCGCGCGAACCCTCCCCCCGGACCGTACGTGTGCGTCGGTCCGCGGCCTCTCCGTGGGTCCGCGACCCCCGAACGTTATGCGTCACCGATGACGGATCGACTCAACTTACGTTACGACCGCATTTCAATCGAGACAAATGGTCATCGACCGCTCACGGCGTGATCACGATCACAGTGCGGATGCGATCACGATGCCGAGCCACAACGCGAGCCCGACCCAGTTGTTGTGACGGAACGCGGTCAGGCAGGCGGCACGATCGTGGTGGCGGATGAGCCACTGCTGGTACGCGAACAGGCCCGCCGTGACGACGAGCGCGATCCAGTAAGGCCAGGCCAGCGCCGCGCGCGTGCCCACCAGGAGCATCGTGAGCAGGAAGGTCGCCATCAGGATGCCGAGGATCGGTAGGTCGGCGTCGCCGAACAGGATCGCGGTGGATTTCGCGCCGGCCCTGATGTCCTCCTCGCGATCGATGATGGCGTATTCGGTATCGTAGATGACCGACCACAGCACGTTGCCGATGAAGAGCAGCCAGGCGATGGGCGGCACCTCGTTCGTCACCGCCGCGAAGGCCATCGGGATCGACCAGCCGAACGCCGCGCCGAGCACCACCTGGGCCAGGTGCGTGTAGCGCTTCGAGAACGGATAGGCCGCCGCCAGGGCCGCGCCGACGAACGAAAGCCCGATGGTCAGCGGATTGGTGAACAGCACGAGGATGAACGCGAAGGCGAGCAAGGCGCCGAATACGTACAGCGCCTCGCGCGGCGTCACCCTCCCGCTGGCGATGGGACGGCCGGCGGTGCGCGCGACCTGGGGATCGAGCTTGCGATCGGCGTAGTCGTTGATCGCGCAACCGGCCGAGCGCATCGCGAACACGCCGAGCGTGAAGATGACCAGGGGCCCCACGGGCGGGAAATCCTTCGCCGCCAGCCACAGCGCCCACCAGGTGGGCCACAGCAGGAGCAGGGCGCCGATGGGCCGGTCCATGCGCGTGAGGACGAGATACGCATGGGCCTTTTCGCGCCAGCGCGGCGGCAGGCCCCGGACCAGGAAGGCGAGCACGCGCTCGGCGGTGGTCGAGGCGTCGGCGGGGCGGCTGGCGGGCGGCGGCGCGGCCGGTCGGCGCGGCGCCGGGGCGGGCGCCTTCCGCCGCGGGGCGGCTTTTCGGGACGTGGGGCTCATGGGCGGAAGTCTAATGGACGCCGGGGCCCCCGTTCATGGAATCATGACTCCCGCAGCGCAACACTGGGCGACATGCGCTTGTCCGGTGCCACCCCATGAGAACCCGCTACCGCCGCAGTCTCTGGATCGTCGGCGTCATCGCCATCGTGCTCATCGCGGCGCGCATCGCGATGCCGTACCTCGTCCTCGATTACCTCAACGGGCGCCTCGCGCGGATGGGCGCGTATTCCGGCCACATCGCCGACATCGACATCCACCTGTGGCGTGGCGCCTATTCGATCGACGGGCTGACCATCACCAAGGTCGACGGCAAGGTGCCCGTCCCGCTGTTCAACACCGCGCGTGCCGACATCTCGCTGAGCTGGCGTGCGCTCGCCCGGGGCCGTCTGCGCGGGAAGATCGATTTCTACGATCCCGTGCTCAACTTCGTCGACGGCCGCGGCGAGGGGGACACGCAGACGGGTAAGGGCGTCGACTGGCGCGCGCAGCTCAAGGCGCTCGCGCCCATCCGGCTCGACGAAGTCAACGTCATGAACGGCACGGTCACCTTCCACAACTTCGTCTCCCGTCCGAAGGTGGATCTGAAGATGACCGACGTGAACGCGGCGGCGAGCAATCTCACCAACGTACAGGGCGAGGGTGGCTCCCGCGTGGCCCATCTGCATGCCACCGCCAAGGTGCTCGGTGACGCGCCTCTGGAAACCAGGGCCGAATTCGATCCGCTGGAGCGTCTCGGCGATTTCCGTTACGAGTTGAGCGTCCGCAACATCAAGCTGGTGAAGGCCAACGACCTCGCCCGTGCCTACAGCGGGCTCGACTTCGCCGGCGGCGAAGGCGACTTCTTCATGGAGCTGCAGGCGAAGGACCGCCAGCTCAACGGTTATGCCAAGCCGCTGTTCCGCGGCCTGAAGATCTTCAGCTGGAAACAGGATGTCGTCGAGGAAAAGAAGAATCCGGTGAAGCTCGCCTACGAGGCCGTCGCCGAAGGGGTCACGAAGCTGTTCAAGAACCAGTCGAAGGACCAGTTCGCGACCCGGGTGCCGATCTCGGGCAGCATCGACGCGAAGAACGTCTCGGCCATGGAGGCCATCGTCGGTGTGCTTCGCAACGCGTTCGTCGAGGCATACAAGCCGAACCTCGAACACCTGACGACGCGGCCGAAAGACGAATAGCCGACTTGGCAGGGGCGGCCAAACGCGCGAAAGTGCGGGCCAGTTTTCCAGGCAGGCAGCCGATTCCATGACCGCGACACCTCTCCACGTCCTGATCCTCGCCGCTGGCGAGGGCAAGCGGATGAAGTCCGCCTCCGCCAAGGTGCTGATGCCGCTCGCGGGTCGGCCCCTGCTGGCGCACGTCGTCGCCGCCGCGCGGGCGCTCGATCCGCAGGGTGTGCATGTGGTCTACGGTCACAACGGCGAGCAGGTGCGCGAGGCGTTCGCCTCCGACACCGGGCTCGGCTGGATCGAGCAGCGCGAGCGCCATGGCACGGGGCACGCGGTACGAACCGCGCTGGAGGCGCTCCAGGCCGACGGCAAGCTGGAAGGGCGCGTGCTGGTGCTCTACGGCGACGTGCCGCTGATCCGCGCCGAAACGCTCGCCGCGCTCGTCGGCTCGGACCAGGGCCTTGCAATGCTCGCCACGCGGCTTGCCGATCCGAAAGGCTACGGGCGCGTCGTGCTCGACGCGTCGGGCCGCGTGCGTCACATCGTCGAGGAAAAGGACGCCAGCGCCGCGCAACGCGCGATCGACATCGTCAACACCGGCATCGTCGCCGCCGATGCGCATCGCCTGCTCGACTGGACGCGGCGCCTGCGCAACGAGAACGCCCAGGGCGAGTACTACCTCACCGACGTGTTCGAGATGGCCGCGGACGAAGGCGAGCCGGCGGCGTGCGTGGATTGCGATCCCGTCGAGGCGTCGGGCGCGAACGATCCCTGGCAGCTGGCCGGGCTCGAGGCGCTGTATCGCGAACGCAGCGCACGCGCGCTCGCGCTCGCCGGCGTGCGCCTGGCGGACCCGTCGCGCCTCGACGTGCGCGGCACGGTGACCACGGGCCGCGACGTCGAGATCGATGTCAACGTCATCTTCGAAGGCGACGTGACCCTCGGCGACGACGTGCGCATCGGCCCGTTCACTCGGGTGCGCAACGCGCGACTCGCGGCGGGCACCGTCGTGCTCGCCCATTGCGATCTCGATGGCGTCGTCACGCACGGCCCGTGCACCATCGGCCCGTTCGCGCGCCTGCGGCCCGGTACCGATCTCGCCGCCGGCGTGCACATCGGCAACTTCGTGGAAACGAAGAACGCGACGATCGCCGAAGGCTCCAAGGCGAACCACCTCACGTACCTCGGCGATGCCGTCATCGGCAGCAAGGTCAACATCGGCGCGGGCACGATCACCTGCAACTACGACGGCGTGAACAAGAGCCGCACCACGATCGGCGACCGCGTCTTCGTGGGCTCGAACAGCTCGCTCGTGGCCCCGGTGACGCTGCACGACGGCGCGACGATCGGCGCCGGCTCGGTGATCACCAAGGACGCCCCGGCGGACACCCTCACGCTGTCGCGCGCGCGCCAGGCGTCCATCGACGGCTGGCAGCGACCGGTGAAGAAATCCTGAGCGCCTAGCTCCGGTAACGCCAGCCGTCGATTTCCACCAGCAGTTCCTCGCGGCAGATATCGCCGTGGAGCAGGAGCATCGGCGCTCGCGGCAGGTGCTTCGCCGCGAAAGCGCGCACGGCCTCGGCGTGCGCCGGATGCCGCACGTACGCCTTCAGTGGCGCGTCCGCGTTGAAACCCGGCGGCAGGCCGCCCGCGACGAGCAGCGCTTCGAGGTTGCGCAGCGTTTCGGCAAGCTGGGCGTCGATGTCGCCGGCGTGTGCCGACGCATGGCCGACCACGGCGGCCGTGCCGGAAATCGCCAGCACGTCGTCGGCCGGCAGCAAGGTGGCGCGCGCGAAGCTCGGCGGCGTGCGGCCGTACTGGCGCGGATACTGCCACGCGCTCACCTGGCGGGGGTTCTCCACCCGCGTGCCCGGGCGGTCGGTGGCGAGCAGGTACACCTGCAGCACGTCGCGGTCCGCGTGGTGACCGATGGCGGTGGCCGCGGGAAAGCCCTGCGCGAAGACATCGCCCATGCCGCCGATGCGGCCCGTGCAGAAATGCTTGTAGCGCTCGTCGTCATCCTCACCGGCGTTGATCGCGCCGAGGTAGTTCCAGATCCGCTGGACATGACGCTCGGGGCCTCGGGCGACGAAGCGCGAGAGCAGCTCGTACGCGTGCCGGGCGGCACCTTCGATGCCGCCATAGGCCGATTCACGGCACTCGACCGCCGCGAAGAGCCATCCGCCGCCGCGCGACCAGCGCAGGTCGCCGTCGCGGCCATGGGTCACCTCCGCGTCGACGTCCCAGGTTTCGACCACCGCGTCGCCGAACGGCTCCAGCGCGACGCGGAACCAGCGCGGATCGTCGAGGGCGTCCGGGCCGTCGCCGAAGCCGAAGGCCGCCAGCGTCGTGGGGCCGGGCTCGACCGGTCCGGTGCGGTAGCGGACGCGTGGCGCCGCGGGGGCTGTCGACGGCGCGGACGCGCGCATGTCACTGGCTTCGAGCATGGAGTCTTCCGTTCTGACGCTTCGTCCCATCATATCGTCCCCTCGCCGGGCGGAAGCGTGAAGCCGCCCTTCAGGAGCCTGAACGCTCCGCGGAGGGCCGCGGAAGCCGTGTGATAAACTCCGCGGCCGCTGCCATCCGGGGGGAGGCAGGAACATCCAGGACCTGGAAACGAACATGGCAACGCAGACCGCAGCACAGCAAGAACTCGCAGAACTCATCGTCACCAGCCTCAACCTGGAGACGGTGAAGCCGGCCGACATCGACCCGGAGGCGCCCCTGTTCGGCGGCGACCTGGGCCTGGACTCCATCGATGCCCTCGAGATCGCCCTCGCCGTTTCCAAGCGCTACGGCTTCCAGCTGAAGTCCGACAACCCGGACAACCGCACGATCTTCACGAGCCTGCGCTCACTGTCCGAGCATATCGAGCAGCACCGCGCGGCCGCCTGAGCCTCGCGCGTGCGCCGGGGCGGAAGGTTTCGCCCCGAACCTCAACGGCGGACGTCGTCCGCCATGCTCGTGGGCCGTAGATGCCGATGACCGAATCCGTCGACACCGCATCCTTCGTGCGTCCGCTGCGCTTCGACGCCGCGCACCCGAGCTTCGCCGGTCACTTTCCCGGCCGTCCGATCGTCGCGGGCGTCCTGCTGCTCGAGGAAGCGGCCGCCGCGCTGCGTGAATGGCGTGGCGTCGGCATCCGCCAGGTCGTCGACGCGAAATTTCTCGCACCGCTGCTGCCGGGCGAGGACGCCGAGGTCGAGCTCGTCGCCCAGGACGCCGGCCGCGTCCGCTTCACGGTGCGGCGTGCCGGCGAGACGCTCGTGCGCGGCACGTTCGAGGCCGGCTGATGAGCCACTGGAAGCAGCGCGAAGGCGGCGGCATGTTCGCCATCTGGACGATCCGCACGATCGCCCTGGTGCTCGGCCGGTCGGTCGCGCGGCTGCTGCTCTATCCGATCACCCTGTATTTCTTCCTGCGCCGCGCGCACGAGCGCGCCGCGTCGCGGCTCTACCTCTCGCGCGTGCTCGGCCGTCCCGTGACCGGACGCGACGTGTTCCGGCACATCCACATGTTCGCCGCGACGCTGCTCGACCGGATGTTCTTCCTCGCGCGTGGCGAGAAGGACTTCCGGGTCGAGGTCGAAGGCCTCGCCGAGCTCGACCGCTGCATCGACGCCGGCCGTGGCGTGCTCCTGATCGGCTCGCACCAGGGCAGTTTCGAGGCCCTGCGCGCGCTCGGCGCGCGCCGCCCCGACGTGCCGCTGCGCGTGGTGCTCGACAAGCAGAAGACGCCCGCGCTCACGACGGTGCTCGAAGCGCTCGCGCCGGACGTCGGCGCCGCGGTCATCGACGCCTCGCTGGGTGGCGCGTCCGTCGCCCTGGCGATGGCCGAGGGTGCGGCGCAGGGCGGCATGGTGGCGCTGCTGGCGGATCGCGGGCATGCGGGCGAGGCGACGCTCGATGTGCCGTTCCTCGGCAAACCGGCGCCTTTCCCGGTCGGCCCCTGGCTGCTGGCGTCCGCGCTGAAGATTCCGGTGGTGCTGTGCATGGGCATCTACCTCGGCGGCAATCGCTACCGGCTGATCTTCGAGGCCTTCTCCGATGGCATCGAGATCCCGCGCGCCCAGCGCAAGGCCGTGCTCGAAGACATCGTCGCCCGTTACGCGGCCCGCGTGGAACACTACGCACGCGTCTATCCCTTCAACTGGTTCAATTTCTATGACTTCTGGCAAGAAATGGGTCCTGCTGCTGACGAGCCTGCTGCTTCCGCTCGCCTCCCTCGCCACTCCGACGCCTGATGCCGACGACGCGAACGCGCTGATCGCCAGCCTGCACCGGCCGGCGCCGGCACGCACGCCGTTCGCCGAGGCGCGCTTCATGCGCGTGCTGGACAAGCCGTTGGTGGTTTCCGGCGAACTCGGCTGGCTGGGTGGCGACAAGCTGGAGCGTCGCGTCGAGAAGCCGGCGAAGGAGGTCTCCACGATCGCCGACGGCGAGGTGACGCAGGAGCGCGAAGGCAAGAAGCCGCGCAGCTTCTCCCTCAATCGCGCGCCGCAGCTCAAGGTGCTGCTCGACAGCTTCGTGGCGCTGCTCGCCGGCGATCCGTCGCGGTTGTCCCAGTCGTTCGACGTCACCCTTGGTCGTGACGCGGATCGCTGGGCGCTCACGCTGACGCCGCGCGACGCGCGCGTCGCCAAGCAGATCGCGCGCATCCAGGTCTATGGCAGCGGCACGGTCGCGCGCTGCATGCGAATGGACGAGGCCGATGGCGACATGTCCATCGATCTCCTCGGCGAGCTTGCCGGGAGCATGCCCGCCGCGCCGACTCGCGAAGGCCTGATCGCCCAGTGCGGCGGCGCGATGTGAGGGGGCGTCGCCTCGGCATCCTCATCGGCTGGCTCGTCGCGCTCGCGCTGCTCGGCGCGGTCGTCGCCACGCACCTGAAGGTCGGCACCGACCTGCGCAGCTTCATGCCCGCGCCGACGACGCCCGATCAGAAACTGTTGATGGACCAGGTGGGTGAGGGCCCGGGCTCGCGATTGCTGCTCGTCGCCATCGACGGCGGCGACGACGCGACCAAGGCGGCGCTCAGCCGCGGCCTCGCGTCGGCGCTGCGCAAGGACGACGGCTTCACCCAGGTCGTCAACGGCGACTTCGACCTCGGCATGCTCGACAGTTCGCTGCTGCCGTACCGGTTCCTGCTCTCCCCGACGCTCGATCACGGCGCGCTCGACGAGACGTACCTCGCGGACGAACTGCACCAACGCCTCGACGACCTCGGCTCGCCCGCCGCGACGCTGCTGAAAGGCCTGCTGCCGCGCGATCCCACGCTCGAAACGCTGAAGCTCGCGGAGCGCTGGACGCCGGCGCGCTCGCCCGAGGTTCGCGAAGGCGTGTGGTTCTCGTCGAAGGGCGAGGCGCTGCTGCTCGCGCAGACGCGTGGCGCGGGTTTCGATCCTGGCGCGCAGGAGGCCGCGATCGGCCGGCTGCGCGCCGCGTTCGCCGCGCTCCCCGGCAGCGGCGACTCCCACCTCACGATCAGCGGACCCGGCTACTTCACCGTGCTGGTGAACGCCCAGACGCGCGACCAGGCCGACTGGATCGGCCGCATCTCGACCATCGGCTTCATCGTGCTGATGCTCGTGGCCTACCGCAGCATCGGTGCGCTGCTACTCGGCGCGCTGCCGGTGGCGACCGGTGCGCTGGTCGGCATCGTGGCGCTGACGCTGAGCTTCCCGGAGGTCCACGGCATCACGCTCGCGTTCGGCTTCACGCTGCTCGGCGTGGCGCAGGAATACCCCATCCGGCTGCTGAGCCATCGCCGCGCGGGCGAATCGGCCGTCGCCGCCGTGCGCGGCCTGTGGCCCCTGCTGCTCACGGCGATCGCCTCCGCGTGCATCGCCTACCTCGCGTTCTACGCATCCGGCGTCGGCGGCCTGAAGCAGCTGGCGGTGTTCACCATCGCAGGATTGCTCGCCGCGGGCTTCAGCACCCGCTACATGCTGCCGTACGTGCTGCCGGAGCGCGCGCGCGACGTGTCCGGCATGCCGTGGCTCGCGTCGTTCCGCGACTGGCTCGACGCGTTGCCGCGACCGCGCTGGCTACCGTTGCCGATCGTCGCCGCCGTGCTGGCGATGCTGTTCTTCGCGCCGGGTCCGTTCTGGCAGAACGATCTTTCCGCGCTGACGCCGCTTCCGCGCGACCTGCTGATGAGGGACGCGCAGCTGCGCGGCGAACTCGGCGCGCCCGACGTGCGCTATCTGCTTGTCGTGCAGGCACCGGATGCCGACGGCGTGCTCCGCGCCTCGGCGGCGCTCGAGCCACGGTTGCGCGAGCAGGTCGCGGCGAAGCACCTCGACGGGTTCGAGCTGGCCTCGATCTACCTGCCCGATCTCGCGACCCAGCGCGCGCGCCAGGCGAAGCTTCCCGACCGCGCCACCCTCGACGCGAGCCTCGACGCCGCGCTCGACGGCATGCCGTTCCGCAAGGACCTGTTCGCGCCGTTCGAGGACGACGTCGAAACGGCACGCCACGCCGCGTTGCTGACGCCGGAGATGTTCGCCCGTTCGCCCCTGGGCCAGCGCATCGCGTCGATGCTCGCGCACCGCGACGGTCACTGGGTCGGTTTGTCCACGCTGAGCGGCGTGCACGACGCGTCCGCCGTGGCCGCCGCCGTCGCATCGGCCGGCGTCGACGCGCGCCTGCTCGACCTGAAGGACGCGTCGGAATCGCTGGTCGCGGCGTACCGCACGCGCATTCTCCACGCCGTGCTGGCCGCCACGGCGTTGCTCTTCCTCACGATCACGCTCGCGCTGCGCAGCGTGCGACGCGCGTGGCACGTGCTGGCGCCGATGACGCTGGCCACGTTCCTCGTGCTCGCCGTCGAGCGCATGCTCGGCATTCCGATTTCGCTGTTCCACCTCGTGGCGCTGATCCTCGCCGCCGGTCTGGGACTGCATTACGCGCTGTTCTTCGAGCGCGACACCGGCGATCCGGCGGAGCAACGGCGCACGTTGCACGCCACCGTGGTCTGCGTGATCGCGGCCCTGCTGGTGTTCGGCATGCTGGCGTGGTCCTCGATCCCCGTGTTGCGCGCCATCGGCCTCACGGTGGCGCTCGGCGTCGGCTTCCATTTCTGCCTGTCGATCCTCATGGCCCCGCATGCTCGCAAAGACTGACTTCGTCGATCTCATCCCGCATGCCGGCGACATGTGCCTGCTGGATGCGGTCGTGGCATGGGACGAGGGATCCATCCATGCGCGCAGCACGAGCCACGTGCTCGCCGCGCACCCGCTTCGTGGCGCCGGCGGCATGCACGCGGTGCACCTCGCGGAATACGGTGCGCAGGCGATGGCCGTGCATGGCGCTTTGCGTGGTCGCGACGAGGGCCGCACGGCGCCGCGTCCCGGCATGCTCGTGAGCCTGCGCGGCGTGAGGCTGGCGGTGGATCGCGTCGATACGCTGGAAGGCGCGCTCGACGTGCACGCCGAATGCCTCATCGCCGATGCCTCCGGCGCGCAGTACGCGTTCCGCATCCTTCACGAAGGCCGGGAAATCGCCTCCGGCCGCGCCGCGGTGATCCATCCCGAAGGGTGAATCGCCGGCCCGGAGGGGCTTGAAAGGTGACTGATGAGGAGCCTGACCGCCACCCTCCGGACCGACGGAGAACAGTGTGGCCGCAGGGCGTCTCATGGATCGCGACAGGCTCGGCTCGCGCTGGCGGCACCACGGCTTCCGACGTTTCTCAGTCGCCATATCGATACACCTTCGGAATCGATCGCTGAAAGGCGGGTGCCTGACGCCGCCTCAGTGCGGATGACGAAGTGAATACAACGTCCGTTCATCGTCCCGCGACGACACTCCGCGCCTTTTCTGCACGGAGCGCAGAAGCATGGAAAGCCGTCGATGAACCAGGAGAAGCGAGATGCCGTCCAGCCGACCGGACCGGACGAACACTGGGTGGCCAGCATGCGGGCCTGGCAGGCCATGAGGTCCCCCTGGGCAAAGGAGCGCCCGGCTTTCGTGCGCTGCTATGTCTGCCACCCCTAGAACGACGAGGTCGATCCGGAAGATGGCTTGAGGCCGTCGCAACTGCGGCCGATCCATAAATGCACCTACGTCGATCCGGGGCAGGAACAGTACCTGCGCGCCACGGCCGAGCAGCTGCGCGAGAAGAAGGATGAGGACATCCACGAGTGGCCGGAGCCCGGGTACGACTTCGCGACCGGGTTGCGACGCAAGCCGATGTCGTCGACGACATTCGACCTAAGCAGAAAAACTCTTGAGGAGTCGACCGAGGACGATGAGATGAGAGGACGGAGTATGGCGATGGCCGCCGCACTGGCGGTCGGCGTGTCGATGCCTGCGGCGGCGATTCACGTCGAAATGAGCCCGGGGTTCGCCGCAACAGTACCGCGCAATGAGGCCGTCGCCGATCCAGTATGGCCGGATAACGGCGTCGCCCAGCGGGAGCTGGGCGACGGAACGAACTGGCTGGAGGATCTTTTCGTCGAGCACGTGGGCGACGAGTGGACCGCGTGGGCTGTCATGCGCCCGCCGAACGGTCAAACAGTGGGTAAGGCGATTGACTTCTTTTCGGGCAAGGTTCTGGACGTAACCGGAGACTTCGACAGCCAGTATGTCGAGTCCTTCGTGGATTCAGAGGGGGTCGAACACAAGCAGACGCTCGATCGAGTGTTTCACTTCAAGGATCCTCGGCCGGGTGGTCGTGTCCTAGGTGTCGATTTCGGTGCCTCTGAGCTCACGGTACCGCGCGGGAAAAAGCCCTCGATCGACCTGACGACCTACCGGCGAGAAAGCGAAGGTGGAACGGTTGCATGGAGCAAGGTGCCGATGTATCGCTGCGTGTCGTGTCCCCTCGGTTGTTGGGATGCCTTCTTCGGTACTGCTCTTGACCTCCGCGACGGCACGATGCTTGTCACCGGCGGCAGGTACGTCTTTCGGCTGCGCGCAGACGATTTCAGCCCGGTCGGCAAGGCGCCTGGGTTGCATGTCTTTGACGAAGCTGAGGTTCAGCGCGCCATCGAGGATGCAAAGGCGCGACAAGTGAACGATGTATTCGGCGATGTACTGAAGGCTTTGCATCTGGATTGATGCGTCTCGACCCAATTGAAGGAATGTGCGCGTGGTTGATCGTGAATCACTGAACGAGAGGGAGCTCAAGGCCATTGCGTATTTCGCGGTGGGTGTGGCCTCGGAGGGCACCGATCACGAAAAGGATGTTTCGGCGAAGCTCTCGTTCGCAGGACGCATCGTGAATGGCCTCATGCAGCCGGCGGCCAAGAGTGGGATATCCATCGGCACCCTGCAGAAAGACCTCGGGCAAGATGGACAGGTGACGGCCAAGGCGATGGTTGCGGCGTATCAGGCGTGGGCCGAACGATCGGCGAAGTGGCCAGCACTCAGTGATGCGGATGTCGTCGTGTCCGTCGATGATCTCTCCCGGGAAGGTGAGGTCATCAGGGAGCAAGGAGGCAGAAACCTTGATCCGTCGCTCCGAGCGCAACTGGATGCGTACCTTGCTTCGAAAGACGGTCGCGACTTTGTCCACGCGCGGGACATTGCTCAGACCGAGCTCCTTTACAAGCGCGCTCTGGTGAAAATGGCCGAATCGGCGGTATTCAAGAATGCCGACCTCAATGAAAAGATCATTCTCGCAACCGTTGTGGCGAAAGCCTATAACCAGAACCCGAGCGCGGGCAAAGCGCTCTTCCAGGCAATGATCGCCGGGCCTTCCGGGGCGAGCACGCTCGCTAATGTCGACGACGTCTTGGCATACGCCAAAGCGCATCACAGGAAATATCTCGCCTCTGGCCGCGACCACGCTCTCAAAGGCGCTGAAGTCCTCACCCGCCTGCACCATAGCGACGCGAACAGCCCGATCGGGCTTGCGTGGCGCGAAGTGCTCATCGACCCGCTGGTTCGCCCTACCGAGATCGGCACGGACGCCGCCCGCCCGGATCTCGCCGCGCACTACACGCTGATCAAGAACCTCTTTCACGCGCCGGGCAAGGCCAAGGCCTTTCTCGATGCACTCGAGCAGGGTCGCCCGCATCACGAAGCGCGGGCCGTGGGCTCCGGGTTCTACACCGACGGCACGCAGATCGTGCAGTGGAACGCCGACGGGAAAGGCGTGACCTTCATCGACGGAAGGTGGGCGACGGTGTCGCGGGACGATCTCGTGATCGGCCGGCCGATGGACGGCCGCATCGAGGTGGCGTTGCGGATCGACGGAGAGCTCCGTCCGTTGCTGCAGGTAGCGGCGTCGTCGCCCGACGTGGCGCGCTCCCTGCGCCCAGGCGCGCGTGGCGACGACGTCCGGCAATTTCAGGAGGAGCTATCGCGGCTCGGCTATACCGACGCGCGCGGTCGTCCACTGCATGCCGACGGCCACTACGGCCCGGGGACGCAGGCCGCGGTGCTGGCGTTCCAGCGTGAGCACGGGCTCGCCGCCGACGGCATCTGCGGCAAGACCACCCGGGCAGGCGTGCGGCAGGCGCTCGTCGCGGGCGAGGGCGCGATCGGCGTCGCGGAGGCGGCGTATCGCCAGCCGACCGAAGCCATGGCGACGTACAGGGCGCTCGGACCGACACCAACGCCGGCCGATGCCTCGCTCACACCCGCCGCGCAGCCAGTCGCGCGCGAGCGGGGTCCGGATGCTCCGCCTGTGGACGCCACGCCCACGACGGACGCGTTGGGTACCCCCGATGCCGACGGGCGGCCTCTGGCAATGCACGAGGAACTCGCGACGGCGGTATCTCCCTCGGCCGTCGCGCAAGATGGCCCCATGCGGCACAACCGCGGGCCGGCCCAGGTCGCGACGGCTTCGCCCGCGCCGTCCGACCCACGCCACGCGGACCATCCCCAAAACGGTCTCTACGAACTGCTGAAAACGCAGCTTCCGGATGCCTCCGAGAATCGGCTGTTGCAGACGGCGGCGGCCTGCCACCGCAGCCGTATCACGGCGGAGAATCTCTCGATGGTGCACATCAACGAAGAGACGATGACGCTGCATGTCTTCGGTCACGGGCCGATGACCCTGCCGGCTCGCGTGGACCTCAACCATCCGTCGCCCGCCCCGGAACAGAGCGTCGAGCGGATGGCGCAGTTCGACCTTCAGCAGGCGCAGGTGCTGGCGGAGATTCAGGCGCAGCTGGCGCAGATGTCCCGGGGCTTATCGCGCTGAGGCCGAGCGTCGTCCCGCTTTAAAAGAGAGCGACGCGTTCGCTCTCTGCGTCGGCCATGTGCCCATACCCTTCGCGCACGGAAGGATGATCCACCGCGGCACGTTCGACGATCGTCGCCGCCAGCGCGCGCATCATGCCCACGTTGCGTCGCAGGCGCGCGACCAGCGCCTCGTCGTCGAGGCGGTCGTGGAGCGTGCCGTTCATGTCGGCGAACCAGGCCAGGTCGCGCTGGTCGAGCATCGCGCGCGGGTTGCGTCGTTCCGACACCTCGTGCCAGCGCTGGAAGAACGCCTGCATCGTCGTGTTGAGCTCGGTGGCCTCCGCGAACTCCGGCCCCATGCGCGCGATGAAATCCGAGTCGCCGAGGCGGCCCTGGAACACGATCTGGCAGAGGACGCCCCAGTAATAGGCGTAATCCCAGATCACCTTGACCGGAAGCACCTCGGGATCGCCGAACAGGTTGTACTGCCCGCGGTACATGCGCAGCGTGCCTTCGTAGAACGAGAAGAACAGCCGTTCGTAGTGGCGCGCGTGGGGCGCGAGTTTCTCGCCACGGCGATCGAGTCCGACCAGCAGCGTGATGTACGTGTTCGCGATCGCGATGAAGTCGCTGCCGGGCGAATAGAAGGGGTCGAGGAACGCACCCGCTTCGCCCGTGAGCGCCCAGCGGTCCGGCGAGAACATCCGCGAGCAGCCGTACGAGAAGTGGCGGAAGAAGGCGAAGTCGAGCAGCTTCCCGCGCCGCGATTCGACGTGCCGCGCGACCAGCGGCTGATGTTCGCGCAGCCATTCCAGCGCGAGGTCGAACGTCTTCATGCCTTCGAGCGGATGCATCGCGGCGTCCGCGACGATGCCAACCGAATGCGCGCCCGAAGCCAGGGGAATCAGCCATACCCAATAGCCCGGGCCGACGAGATGGTTCGTGGAGCGCCAGCGTTCGGGCGGATGGCAACGGTCCTTCCATTCGGCGTCGTCGCACCAGTCGTCGATCGCGAGGCGGTCGTCGATGCGGAACCACACGGCGTTCGCGTGGTGACCGTTGTCGCGGGTGAGGTCGAGCTTGCGTCGCATCAGCCCTGCGCGGCCCGAGGCATCGAGCAGCCAGCGGGCGCGAAGCACGTCGTCGCCCTCGGCGGTCGACACGCGGATCGTATGGTCGGACTCGCCCGGTCCCACGTCGAAGCCGCGCACGGTCACGCCTTCGCGGAAGTCGATCCCGCGACGCCGGGCTTCCTCGCCGAGGAAGTTCTCGAGGATGCCGCGGTCGATCTGGTAACTGGGCGTGGGAAGCACCGCGCTGACGCCGAGTTCGGTGATGTCGGCGATGTCGTCGAGGCCTTCGGAGAAGAAGAATCGGAAGCCGAACTTGCGGATGTGCCGGGTCTCGAGATGGTCGCGCAGGCCGATCACGTCGGCGAAGTAATGCGCGGCGATCTCGACGGTCGACTCGCCGACCTTGTGCGCGGCCTCGGGCAGGGGACGGCCCTGGCGTTCGAGCACGACGATATCCATGTCCGGATACGCGCCCTTGAGCTGCATCGCGAGGGAGAGCCCCGCGAGTCCACCGCCAAGTACCACCGCGTCGTGCGTCTTCCCATCCATTCGATGCAACCCCTGCTGCGATTGGTCCGGATCAGTGGCCGTTGCGGCCGCCACCGATGATCGTCGGCGCGCCGAGCGAACGGCGGTAACTGCCCACCACGCTCCCGTAATGAAAAATGCGGCCGATCGTGTAGAGGGTGATGCGCGACACGTCGCGCACCGGCTTGAAGTGGCTCATGCGGAAGTCGCCCTGGTAGCGCGAGGCGATCGGCACGGAAACGACGCCGATGCCGCGCTCGCGGCAGGCGGTGATCAGGACGGCGGCCTCGAAGACGAAATGCTCCGCGGGCACGTCGACGAGATCGAGCACCGCGCGTGGATAGAAACGCTGGCCGCTCTGCGTGTCCGCGACGGGGCGCCCGCATGCCCACGAGATGCCCCAGTCGGCGACCGCGTTCGCGCGGCGCCGCCCGTTGGGCTGCTGCTCGCGTTCCAGCAGCCGGGCGCCGATGACGATGCTGCCGGGATGCCGCTCGGCCGCGGCGAGGATGGCGGGTATGTCGGAAGCGAGGTGCTGGCCGTCGCCGTCCATGGTGACCACGCCGTCGTAGCCCTGGCGGATGACCTCGCGAAAGCCCGTGCGCAGCGCTTCGCCCTTGCCTCGCCGCGTGTCGTGGCGAAGCAGCGTCACGGGAAGAGAGCGCACGATCGCCGGCGTGCCATCGTCCGATCCGTCGTCCACCACGATGACCGGAAGGCCGAGCGCCACCGCCTCGCCGACCACGCGCCCGATGGCCCGTTCCTCGTTGAGGCAGGGAATCAGGATGCAGTAGCGAGGGGTCGCGGCGCTCATCCTGCGACTCCGACGTCGATGTGCAGATCGAGGCCTTGGGCGGCCGCGACGCGGAGCGCCGTCGGGCGCGTCAACGCCAGCGCCCGCATCAACGGTATCGCGCGAGCCGACGGGTTGCTGGCGGCGATGCCGTCCAGCCATGCGTCGCCCAGCGGTTCGCTGCCGCTGTTCCCGGGCTCGGGGGTGATGTCGAGCCGGACGGCCGCGCCATCGGCGCGGGGCGACAGCACGAGCGCCACGGCGAACGGGCCGGTGGTCGTGGTCATCTCGCCGAGCGGTCCGCTGCCCGCGATGTCGTAGCTGGCCAGAAGCACGTCGCGATCGTCGGCGACCGCCAGCGTCGCCGCTTCCAGCAAGCCCGCGCCGAAGGCGTACTCGCCACCGGAGACGGCGCTCGAACTCGCATGGCAGTGCGTGGCGATCGTCCAGTAACCGGCGGGCGCGTTGTGCACCGAGTTGTGGAATTTCGTGGGCGAGAGCTCGGCCGGCGCGGTGGCCAGCGTCTGGCACATGTAGTCGGTGATCACCTGGTCGCCGTGCGCGGACGCAAAGACGCACGGCAGCGTGTCGGCCTCGCGGCCGCTCATGCGGACGGCCTGACCGGCGGCGGCCGCCGCCAGCAGCACGCTTTCCGGCGCGCGACGGCGCTCGTTGGGCGGCAGCACGTCCGCGGCGGGCCGTGCCGTTTCGCCGGGCGTCGCGGCACCGCTCACGATCTCGCGGAAGGCGTGCCAATCGCCGGCGCCGGGCGCCCATAGGCCGATGCCGCCGACCCAGACGGAGAGTGCCGCGCTCATGCGAGATACCCCGCGCGGGCGAAGGCGAGGCAGGCGTTGTTGCCGCCGAAGCCGAACGAGTTGCTCAGGGCGATGCGGATGTCGCGCTCCTCGCGCGTCCATGCCATCTGCGGCCCGCAGAGTGGATCGGGCGCGTCGGCGCCGAGGTTGCCCGGCACGCTGCCGTCGCGCATCGCGAGCAGGGTGATCGCCGTCTCCAGGATGCCGGCGGCGCCGAGCGTGTGCCCGGTGAAGCCCTTGGTCGAGCTCGCCCGCGTGGACGCCGGGAACGCGCGGGCGACCAGGGCCGCCTCCACCTCGTCGTTCTTCTGGCTCGCCGTGCCGTGCAGATTGATGTAGTCGACGTCGCCCGGCTCGATGCCCGCGCGCGCCAGCGCGTCGCGGAGGGCGAGCTCGGCGCCGAGGCCTTCGGGATGCGGCGTCGACATGTGGTGCGCGTCGCTCGCCTCGCCGTAGCCGATCAGCAGCGGCGCATCGTCGTCGTCGCCGGCGACGCGCTCGAGCAGCGCGAAACCGGCGGCCTCGCCGATGGAGATGCCGCTGCGCCGCGCGTCGAAGGGACGGCACGGTTCGGGCGACACGAGCTCCAGCGCGTTGAAGCCGAAGAGCACGCTGTCGCAGAGGGTGTCGGTGCCGCCGACCACGGCGGCGTCGATGAGGCCGAGGCGGATCATGCGCTCGGCGTTGGCGAAGACCTTCGCGCTCGACGAACAGGCGGTGGCCACCGTGAGGCAGGGGCCGTCCAGATCGAACGCGGCGGCGACGAAACCCGCCAGCGAATGCGGCGTGTGGATCACCGCCCGGTGCAGGTCGGCCGGCATCCGGCCGTCCTCGAGGCGGCGGTAGCCTTCCTCGGTGGAGCCGATGCTCGCGGTGGACGTACCGAGCAGCACCGCCACGCGTGCCGAACCGTAGCGTTCGCGCGCGGCGTGGACCGCGTCGGCGAAGCCGTCCTGCTGAAGAGCCAGCCAGGCGAGGCGGTTGTTGCGGCATTCCCACTCGGCGAAGCGGGCGGGCAGCGGTTCGTCCTCGACCCCGGCGATGCGGCCGATCCAGCACGCGAGCGGGGCGACGCTGAAGTCGTTCGGGGCGAGGCCACCGCGCGAGGCGGCGAGGGCGTCGGCGTGGGCGTCGAGGCCCCGGCCGAGGGCGGATGTGGCGGTGTATGCGCGGATGGCGAGAGGAGGCATGGGATGGGGCATGCCGCGAGCCTATCCTTTTTGCTCCGTAGCGTCGCGTGAACGCAAATCGTCGTTCAGCGATTGCACCCCGGAGCGACAGTACGCAGACTGCGCGTCTTCCCGCGGACCCGAGCGATGTCCGGTATCCAGGCACCGAAAATCCTGCGCCGAGGCGTATGGCGATACCTCAGCGACCGCGACATCCTCGTGGCGGCGTTCGTCACCGCGATCGCGTTCGCCGCCACGGCCGGACTGCTCTACGTGGCCCATGTCGCCCGGGTGGTGTGGCTGGCCACGCGTAGCCCGGCGAGCGCGCCGTCACGCCGCACGTTGCTGGTGTTCGGCCGCCGTCTGGTGGACGACCGGCCCGAGGCCGATTTTCGCCAGCGTCTGGCACGCGCGCGGGACGATGCGCTGGCGGGTCTCGCCTCGCGGGTCTATCTCCTCGGCGGTTTCAGCGGCGGGTCGGTAAGCGAGGCCGAGGCGGGGCGGCGCTGGCTGCTGGGCGAAGGCTGGCCGCGGGCGGTGCCGCTGGCGCTGGAACAGATGTCGATCGACTCGCTGGAGAACCTGCGCCATGCGCGCGTGCTGCTGCGCGAGCGCGACGACGACCCGTTGCCGCCGGTGTGGCTCGTGACCAGCCGCTACCACCTGGCGCGATGCCTGTACCTGGCCCGGCGGCTGGGTTTCGACGCCGGGCCGGTCGCCGCCGAACCGCATGTTCCGTGGACCCCGCGCTACGCGATCCGTCTCGCGATGGAGGCCGGGTATCTGATGTGGATCGACACGGGCATGCGCTGGGCCGCGCTCACGGGGAACCATCGGATGGCGGCGCGCATCACCTGACCGTGGCGGCTTGCCGCAGCGGTGCCGCCGCGTCCACTTGCTAAGCTCCCCGCCAGTTCCCTCACGAAGCGGCGCCGCCCATGTCCGACCAAGCCGATCTCGCCGAAGCCTACCTGCGCGGACTCCAGGACCGGATCTGCGCCGCCATCGAGTCCATCGACGGCAAGGCACGGTTCGAGGAAGACGCGTGGACCCGTCCCGCAGGTGGTGGCGGACGCACCCGCGTGCTTCGCGACGGCGGCATCTTCGAGCAAGCCGGCGTCAATTTCTCGCGGGTGTCGGGATCGCCGTTGCCGCCGAGCGCCACGGCGCACCGGCCCGATCTCGTCGGCGGCAGCTTCGTGGCCACCGGCGTCTCGCTGGTGCTGCATCCGCGCAACCCTTACATCCCGACCACGCACGCCAACGTGCGCTACTTCGAAGCCTCAAAGGAAGGCGTGGAGCCGGTCTGGTGGTTCGGCGGCGGTTTCGACCTGACCCCGTACTACCCGTTCGACGAGGACGTGCGCCACTGGCACCGTGTGGCGAGGGACCTCTGCGAGCCTTACGGCGACGACGTCTACGACCGCTACAAGCGCTGGTGCGACGAGTACTTCTACCTGAAGCACCGTGGCGAGACGCGCGGCGTGGGCGGGCTGTTCTACGACGACGTCAACGAGGGCGGCTTCGACCGCTGCCTCGACTTCACCCGCGACGTCGGCGACGGATTCCTCGAGGCCTACCTGCCGATCGTCGAGCGTCGCCGCGACATGCGCTACGGCGAACGCGAGCGGGAGTTCCAGCTGTACCGCCGCGGCCGCTACGTGGAGTTCAACCTCGTCTACGACCGCGGCACCCTCTTCGGGCTGCAGTCCGGCGGACGCACGGAGTCGATCCTGATGAGCCTGCCGCCCCGCGTGCGCTTCGAATACGCCTATACCCCGGAACCGGACAGCCCCGAGGCGAAGCTGTCCGAATACCTCAAGCCGCGCGAGTGGCTGTGAGGCGAAACGCCGATCAGGGCGAGGCGCCCGAGAACTTCTTCGCGGTCGCGCCATCGATGCGGCCGACGGTGGCCGAGTCGCTGACGTAGAGCTCGACCTCGCGTTCGAACCGGAGCGTGCCCTGCACGACGGCATGCGGACCGATCACCACCCTGGGCACGCGGCTGTTGCCGTTGAACCAGCTCATGCTCGGCTTCTTGACGACGATGCCGCCATCGATCCGCGCGCCCTCGCCGATGGTGATGTCCGAGTTGGTCGTCTCGATCCCGCCGCCGACGTGCGCCCCCTCGACGGTGATGTCACCGTTGACGTTCGACAGCTGGCCCTTTACGTCGGCCCCCTTCTCCAGCTTCAGACGGCCGTTGACGGTTTCCACCGTGCCCGAGACCTGGGCCTTCTCGTGCAGCGTCACCGCGCCGTTGACCGTCTCCGCCTTGGTGGCCGACGCGCCTTCGCCCAGCTCCACGGCGCCGTTCACGGTGCTGGCTTCCTTCACGATGGCACGGTCGCCGATACGGACGGAGCCGTTCACCGAACTGACGTCCCCGGCCCGCTGTCCGGCCTCGACCGAGGCGGTGCCGTTGACCTTGCTGACATCGCCATCGTCCGCGAAGGCGGCGCCGGAGACGGACAGGGCGATGAGGATCGAGAGAAGCGTGCGGCGCATGGGTCGGACTCCACGGGTGACTGAGCCCCTAGGATGCACCCCTCCGGCGCAAGGTTTAGCGTGACTGACGGCAGGGGGCCAGGCCGGAGGCAGCCAAGTTGACGCGACCGACCCCTCGCCCCACCATGGCTTTTTCCCTCGTATCGAAACGAACGCCATGTACAAGCTCGTCATGATTCGCCACGGCCAGTCGGCCTGGAACCTCGAAAACCGCTTCAGCGGCTGGGCCGACGTCGACCTCAGCGAGCAGGGTATCGCCGAAGCCCGCGAGGCCGGCCGTCTCCTGAAGGAAGCCGGCTTTACCTTCGACCTGGCCCACACGTCGTACCTGAAGCGCGCCGTGCGCACGCTGTGGCACGTGCAGGACGAGATGGACCTGATGTGGGTGCCAGTGGTGACCGACTGGCGCCTCAACGAGCGTCACTACGGCGCACTGACCGGCCTCAACAAGGCCGAGACGGCCGCGAAGTACGGCAACGAGCAGGTGCACATCTGGCGTCGCAGCTACGACACGCCGCCGCCGGCGCTCGAGGCCGGCGCGAAGTCGTTCGCGGACGACGCGCGCTACGAGGGCATCGACGTGCCGCTGACCGAGTGCCTCAAGGACACCGTGGCCCGTGTGCTCCCATACTGGCACGAGGTGCTGGCGCCGGCGATCCGGTCGGGCAAGAACGTCGTCATGGCGGCCCACGGCAATTCCATGCGCGCGCTGGTGAAGTTCTTCGACGACATCTCCGACGACGACATCGCCGACCTCAACATCCCCAACGGCATCCCGCTCGTCTATGAATTCGACGCCGGGCTGAAGCCGGTGAAGCACTACTACCTGGGCGACCAGGCGGAAATCGAGGCGAAGATGGCCGCCGTGGCCAACCAGGGCAAGGCGAAGTAATCGCAGGGCGGGGTGACATCCGTCATCCCCGATGCCTCACAACCGCCCCTCGTACCGAAGGGCGGTTCGCGCGAATCTGGCACCACACCGTCCACGAGGCCATCGCCATGCTCGCCCCATCCGCCCTCCCGCTGCTCGTCGCCCCGCTCATGGCCTTCGCCGTCTACCGCCGCGTCCGCGGCAGCTTCGGGCGGCAGCCGATCCGGACGACGCGGATGAAGGTCCGCATCGGGATCTTCGCCGTGGTGATCGCCCTGGCGATGCTCTCGGGCCTGCAGGACATCCGTCTGGCCGAGGGCGTTCTCGGGGGTGCCCTCACGGGCGCGGCGCTCGCCACCTTCGTCGGCCTGCGCCTGACGCGCTTCGAGGCGGGCGCCGGCGGCACCGACTTCTATATCCCGAACCCCTGGATGGGCGGCGCGCTGACCGCGCTGCTGGTGGGGCGGCTCGCCTGGCGCTTCCTGATGTTCGCTCCCGCGCTGGCCGGCGGCACGGTCGCCGCGGCGCATGGCCCGGCCCCCGGCAACAGCCCGCTGACGATGACCGTGATCGGCCTCACGCTGGGGTATTACCTCGCCTATTACGCGGGCATCCTCGTCCACCATCGCCGCTTCCTGCGCTCCCGGGCGCAGCCGGCCTGACCGGAGCGACGGCGTCCGTCAGAGGGCGTCGTTGTCCAGTTCGCCCGTACGGATGCGCACCACCTGCTCCAGCGGGCTGACGAAGATCTTGCCGTCGCCGATCTTGCCCGTACGGGCCGCCTGCTGGATTGCTTCGACGACGCGCTCGATCTGATCGTCGGCCACGGCGACCTCGAGCTTGATCTTGGGCAGGAAGTCGACCACGTACTCGGCGCCGCGATAGAGCTCCGTGTGGCCCTTCTGGCGGCCGAAGCCCTTCACCTCGGTCACTGTCACCCCCTGGACGCCCACATCGGCAAGGGCCTCGCGGACGTCGTCCAGCTTGAAGGGCTTGATGATGGCGACGACCAGCTTCATGTAGACCTCCTCGGGGACGCGCCGGTTGCCGGCGCGCGGACGAGCATTGTGCCATTCGGCCGCGGGATCGTGTCCATACGGTGGTCTGTAGGAAAACCCCTACAACACGTGTAGGCAACGACCTATAGCGCCTACAATCCCATCACTCTAAATTCATTCCACGACATCGAGGTGCGCAAGATGGATGTGCAGGGTATCGATCAACTCGCACAGCGATTGGCATCGTTGGTTCCGCCAGGGTTGGCGCAAGCGCGTGAGGATATGCATGCCAACTTCAAAGATATTCTGGCGCAGGGACTACGCCGCCTCGATCTCGTAACCCGCGAAGAATTCGATGTACAGAGTCAGGTCCTGGCGCGCACGCGCGACCGGCTCGAGCAGTTGGAAAAGCGCCTCGCCGATCTCGAAATCAGCGCGGCGCACCGCGGCCAGTAAGGACGGCTGCACAGCCCGGGACCGCCCCCGATCCGTCACCCTCACCCCGAGAGCGGTCGGGGGCGGTTATTTTCCCAGCGACCGCAAGGGAGTGCGTATGCGGAACGGAGCCCGCGAACACCTCGTCGGCGCCCTTTGGCGCCCGATCCGTTACCGGTTACGATTCCCGGCACCATGAGCCTCGCCGTCACCCTCTCTCGCGCGCAGGAAGGTGTCACCGCGCCGCAGGTCGTCGTCGAGGTCCACCTGTCCGGCGGCCTGCCATCCACCTCCATCGTCGGCCTGCCCGAAGCGGCCGTGCGCGAGGCGCGCGACCGCGTGCGCGTGGCCATCCAGAGCACCGCCTTCGACTACCCGAACCGGCGCGTCACCGTGAACCTCGCGCCGGCGGAGCTGCCGAAGGACGGCGGCCGCTTCGATCTCGCGATCGCCCTGGGCATCCTCGCCGCCGGCTCCCAGGTGCCGCGCGAACGTCTCGACGACTGCGAGTTCCTCGGCGAGCTGGCGCTCTCGGGCGAACTGCGCGCCGTGCCCGGCATCCTGCCCGCGCTGATACGCGCCCGGCGTAGCGGCCGGCGAATCGTCGTCCCGATGGCCAACGCCGCCGAAGCGGCGCTGATCGGCGAGGGCGACGTCCTCCTGGCCGAAAGCCTGGCCGAGGTCTGCGCCTGGCTGCGCGGTCAGGCCGAACTGACGAGCCCCGCGGCGGCCGACTTCTACCAGATGCCGACCTGCGGCCCGGACATGCGCGACATCCGTGGCCAGCACCAGGCGCGTCGCGCGCTGGAAATCGCGGCCGCCGGCGGTCACCACATCCTCCTCGTCGGCCCACCCGGTACCGGCAAGACGATGCTGGCCGAGCGCCTGCCGGGCATCCTGCCGCCGATGAGCGAAACCGAAGCGCTGGCCAGCTGCGCCGTGCGCTCCCTGTCCGGCGAGGACATCGATCCGCGTTGCTGGCGCCGGCGCCCGTTCCGCGCGCCGCACCACACGGCGTCCGGTGCCGCGCTCGTCGGTGGCGGATCCTCGCCGCGCCCGGGCGAGATATCGCTGGCGCACAACGGCGTGCTCTTTCTCGACGAACTGCCCGAGTTCACCCGCCACGTGCTCGAGGTCCTGCGCGAGCCGCTCGAGTCGGGACAGATCGTCATCTCGCGCGCGGCGCGGCAATCGACGTTTCCGGCGGAGTTCCAGCTCGTCGCCGCGATGAATCCCTGCCCGTGCGGCTACGCCGGCGACCCTCTCCACGAGTGCCGCTGCACGCCCGACCAGGTGCAGCGCTACCGCGCACGCATCTCCGGTCCACTCCTTGATCGCATCGACCTCTGCGTGCACGTGCCGCGCGTACCGATCTCCGAACTTTCGGCTCCACGCGGACCGCACGATGACGACAGCGCCACGGTGCGCGAGCGCGTCATGCACGCGCGCGATAAGGCGTTGGCGAGGGCAGGGCAACCGAACGCCGAACTCAGCGTCGTCAACCTCGAGCGCGACTGCGCGCTGCTCTCCGACGAACGCGAATGGCTCGAAGCCGCCCTCGACAAGCTCGGCGCATCGGCGCGCGCCTACCACCGCATCCTCCGCGTCGCCCGCACCATCGCCGACCTCGAAGGCGGCAGCGGTTGCGTCGAGCAATCGCACCTCGCCGAGGCGCTGCACTACAGGCGCTTCTGACCGATCTTCGGATCACCGCGAACGTCGACCTATTCCTCCGACGTCGACGCCGGCCATTCCGGCGCATCGGGGTCGAAGACGAGGATGTCGCCCGGCTGGCATTGCAGGTACTCGCAGATGGCCGCGAGGGTGCCGAAACGGATGCCGCGCACTTTTCCCGATTTCAACAGCGACAGATTGCTTTCGGTGATGCCGACGTGGGCGGCGAGGTCGCGCGATCGCACTTTGCGCAGCGCCAGCATGACATCGAGGCGAACAACGATTCCCATGCGTGGTCTCAGACGAAGCCGCGGTTGTCGTCTTCGAGGCGTCGTGCCTCGTCGAACAGGCGCGCGATGAAGAACAGGAGGGCGGCGACGATGAGGGCGAGCACGCGCCCGTCGTCGAAGCCGACGGTGATGAGTCCATGCCCACCATGCGCGACGAACAGGCTCAGCTGCATGATCGGCGGGAGGAGCAGGTCGGCGACGACGGACAGCAGGTAGAGCAGCGCGAAGCGCCGGAAGCTCCGCGTCATCGAGCGACCGAACGGATCGCCCGCCTCAACGGCGCGTAACGTCGTGGCGAGGGATAGCAGGCTCAGCACGGCCAGCGCGATCACGACGCCGCTGGCGACCAGGCGCCACGTGCGCGGCAACGCCTGCCCGGTGACCTGGATCACGCTGTTGTCCGACACCACGGATACGCCGAGCAGCATCAGGACAAGCAATGTGCTCGCCGCGAGCGTTAGCCAGCGTAGTTGCCGAGCCCGGCGTTGCACGAATTGCGATCTCATTGTTGAACGGCCATTGTTTTCTGTATTACAGTAAATAAAGTCGGTTTAACGAAGATTACCGAACGCATGGCGGCAGCGCAACCGTCGGTGCGACGTAGCGCCGTGCCCGACGAATTCAGCTGCGCCGCCCGCGGCGCGAACCCCGACCCTGACGACAGGTTCCTCTCATGAAAACACGTTATGTCCGGCACTTCGTGGCCTTGCTCGCATGCGCGGGCTCGCTCGGTGCCATGGCTCATCAGTCCGATCCCACCCGCCGCGCCGAGGCGGCGCTCGACGCATGGCGAATGAACGAGGTGAGCGCGCTGTTGCCGACGCTACCCGAGACGGCCGCGGCCGATTACGTGCGCGGGGTCGCCGCGAACCGCGTGAACGACATCGAGGGGTCGAAGCGCTATCTGCTGCGTGCGTTGCCACGGCTGGAGCAGGCGCATTCTCCGCTGGCGCTGAATACGCTGTTCGCCCTCGCCGACGACTACCAGAAGAGTTACGCCTACGCCGACCAGGCACGCGTCCTGCGCGACGTGTTGCAGGACCACGGTGCCGAACTCACGCCTGGGAACGTCCCGGGGGTGAAGAGCGTCCTGGCGCTGGCAAGCGCGCTGGCCGGCTCGCCGCCGCAGACCGTCACCTTCTCCGGGCCGTCGCAGGTGCCCATCCGGCGCAATCCCCTGGGCACGCTGGACGTCGATGCCGTGGCGAACGGGGTCAGCGGGTCGTGGATGCTCGACTCCGGCGCCAACTACTCCGTCGTCAGCGAGAGCTTCGCCAGGCAGCTCGGGCTTTCCGCGACGGGCGCGATCGACGGACTTGCGAGTAGTACGGATGCCACGTTCCAGAGCAAGGTGGCCGTCGTCGACGAGATTCGTCTCGGCAGCGCGACGCTCCGTCACGTCGCCGTGCTCGTCGTTCCCGACGAGCAATTGATGATGAAGCTGCCGACGGCCCAGCATCAGATTTCGGCGGCCTTCGGATTCCCCGTCTTTCAAGGCCTGGGCCGGATCCGCTTCATCGGCGACAAGGCGATCGCGATCGGTTCGGAGGCCGATGCCGTCGACGACGGCACGCCGCTCTTCATGGCCGACCTGAGTCCGGCCGTCCTGCTGCGCGTGGAGGGGGACATGCTTCCCTTCATCCTCGACACGGGTGCCAGCGCGACGGGTCTGACGTATCCGTACTGGAAGAGGGTGAAAGCACGCGCGAAAGACTGGCCGCACGCCCAGCATGCGACGGCGGGCGCGGGAGGAACGCGCAGCTACGACACGGTCAGGCAGCCGGAATGGAAGGTCGCCGTCGGCGGCGGCGACGTGGTGCTGAAGAACGTGCGCGTCGAGACGGTCAGTCGCGCCGGCGTGGGCAGCGCCCCGATGTTCGGCATCCTGGGGCAGGATCTCTGGGCGAACGCCGCCGGCTTCACGCTCGACTTCCGGTCGATGCGCTTCCGCATCGACAAGACCACGGCCGGGTCTACGACCGCGCTGCGGTGACCAGCGGCCACGCCGCCATGGCGGAGGCGACGACGGAATGCAGTTCGTCCGTCGTCGTTCCGCCTCGCGCGCTGAGGCTCAGGCCCCTGTAGACGGTGGCGTAGAACGCGGCCACGGCCGCGATGTCGGTTCCGGCGAGGACGTCACCGTCGGCGATGCCCTTGCGCAGCCGCGCCGAGAAGTTCTCGTTGTTGGCCTCGCGCAAGGCGCGGAGACCGGCCTCGACATCGGGAGGCAGGTCGCCCGCCTCGCCCGCCGTCTGCTCGACCATGCAGCCGCTCGGGAAGTCGGTGCGGGAAAAGACGGTCACGGCGTTTCGCAACAACGCCTCGACGCTATCGCGCGCGGTGGGCAGGGCCATGGCGCCCGATACGAGGTCCGCGTGGAGCGCGACGTAGCGATCGACGGCCGCCCGGTAGAGGCCCGCCTTCGAACCGAACGCCGCGTAGAGGCTGGGCGAGGCGATCTCCATGGCGCCGATGAGGTCGTTCATGGACGTCGCCGCGAAGCCCTTCGCCCAGAACACGCGCATGGCCCGTTCGAGCACGGCGTCCCGATCGAAGGTGACGGGGCGGCCGCGCCTCGCGGCGGGGGACTTCGGTTGACGGGGCATCGTCCTGCTCCTGATTTGTTTGTCGATCATTACATAAATTGCTTGCGGCCGGAAAACAACGCCGGTAGGATTTATGTATCGATCGACACATAAATCAACCAGAGGCCCTGACCATGACTTCTTCGACCCTCCCTCTCGCCAGAAAACGGGCGCTCGTTACCGGCGCGGCCCGCGGCATCGGCGCGGCCATTGCCTTGAAGCTCGCCGAGGACGGCGCCGATGTCGCGATCACTTACGAGAAGTCGGCCGCCAGGGCCGAGGCGCTGGTGGCCGAGATTCGTCGCCTCGGGCGCCAGGCCGTCGCGATCCAGGCCGACGCGGCGAGCCCGGATGCACCCGTCGCCGCGGTGCACCGTACCGTCACGGAACTCGGTGGCCTGGACATCCTGGTGAATAACGCCGGCGTGCTGGTGGCGGGTGCGTTCGCGGACCTGACGCTGGAACAGATGGACATGCAGCTGAACGTCAACGTGCGCGGCGTGTTCGTGATCACCCAGGCGGCACTCAACCATATTCCGGACGGCGGTCGCATCATCACCATCGGCAGCAACGCCGGGCTGTCGGTGCCATTCCCCGGCATCGCCGTCTACGCGGCGACCAAGTCCGCCATGGAGAGCTTCACGCGAGGACTCGCTCGCGAGCTCGGCCCGCGCCACATCACCGTCAATCTCGTCCGGCCCGGCCCGATCGATACCGACATGAATCCGGCGGAAGGTCCGCTCGCGGCGTCGATCCTGCCGAGCCTTTCCATCGCCCGCTACGGCAAGACGCGCGAAGTCGCCGAGGCCGTGGCTTTCCTCGCCGGACCGGGCGCCGCCTATGTCACGGGCTCCGGCATCCTCGTCGACGGCGGCATCAGCGCCTGAGCGTCCGAAAGCATCGAAGGAGATAAGACATGACGAAGATGATCGTGGTCTGCACCGGCGACGAAGGCACCCGATTCGATCGCGACTACTACGCCACGGAGCACTTCCGCGTGGCGATGGCATCGTGGGGCAAGTACGGCCTTCAGTCCGCCGAGGCGTTCTTCCCCTACGCCGGCTCCGCCGAATGGATCTCCATCGGCGTCTACACCTTCGCTTCCGAACAGGGTGTGCACGACGCTCTGGCGAGTCCCGAAACCCAGCAGGTGATGGACGACGTGACGAACTTCACCGACGCGACCGTGGTGCTCAGAAGTCTGTTCACGCCGTTCTGAGCGACGCGATCAGCGTTCCGCGAGCGGCTCGTCGGCAAGCATGCGGTCGGCGAGATCGAGCATCGCGCGCAGTCGATCCATGTGCCTCAGGTCCTGGTGGTAACCGACCCAGATGTCGCGCGACGGGGGCGGCGTCTCGGTGTCGATGCGCTGCAACCCCGTCACGGCGTCGCCCAGCGGTCGCGGCAGCACCGCGAGGCCCATGCCGCGCAGGCACATCCGCGATTGCACGCTGCGGCTCGTGCTGGTGAAGGCGCGACGCGCGCGCGGGAAACGGTCGAGCAGCCACGCGACATCGGGGAAGTGCGCCTGCGCCGTGTTCATGAGGATGAGGCCGACGGATGCCGGATCGTCATGCATGGCGCGCACGGTCTCCGCCGAACCGTAGAGGCCGTAAGGCATCGTCATCAGCCGGCGCTGCACGATGTCCGGTTCGCTGAAGGGCACGATGCGGAACGCGACGTCGGCGTCGCGACGAGAGAGATCCAGCAACCGATAGCTCGCGATGACCTCGGGCACGACGGCCGGATGCAGCCGGCTCATCTCGCTAAGGACGGGTGCGAGGACGTAGCCAGCGAACCACTCCGCGGACGATATCCGCAGGATGCCCTCGAGGCGTTCCTGGTTACCGGCGAGGCGCCGCTCCATGGACAGGGCGGCGTTCTCCATGGACTCGGCGAGCGCCATGACGGCGTCGCCCGCGTCCGTGAGCAGAAGCCCGTCGCGCGTGCGGCGGAAGAGGGGCTGTCCCGCTTCGTCCTCCAGCGCCTTCACCCGTCGGCCGACGGTCGGATGACTGACGCCGAGGCGTCGCGCCGCTTCGCCAAGGGACCCACCGCGGGTCACCGCGAGGAAGATCCGGACATCGCTCCATTCCATCTCGTCGGCCGTTCAAAAGTGAACGGTGAATATGCAGCAATGGCAGTGCCCGGACAATCCTGCACGCGCCAACATGGTTCGCACCGTTTCTTTCCCCGAGGTCACCATGCCATCCCCATCGAATGCCGGACGTCCTCCGGCGCGGCCACATCCGGATTCGCCGACCACACCGGTCTGGGCCGACGTGCCCGCGCGCACGTCGCGCCGCGGCGACTTCTGGATCACGGGCGATCGCGTCGAGAAGGACGGGGCGCACTACCAGGCGGGCCCGATGTACGTCGCCTGGGAGGCGCCCGTCGATGTCACGCAGGCACTGCCGATCGTGCTCGTCCACGGCGGCACGCTGCAGGGAACCGAATGGGGCGACACGCCCGACGGGCGTCCGGGCTGGGCGCAGCGATTCGTCGAAGCGGGTCATGCCGTGTTCGTCGTCGACCGGCCCGGCCACGGCCGCTCGCCGTACCATCCGGACATCCTCGGGCCGACCAGTCCGCCGTTCTCCTACGAGCGCGGCCGTGCCGTGTATTTTCCCGAGGGCGGTGGCGAAACGCAGTGGCCGTTCGATCCGTCCGACGCGGACGCCTTCGACGCGTTCATCGCGGCCTACGGTCCGATGCCCGCCGATCTCGCGCACGCGCAAAGCCTCGACGCGGATCGCCTCTCGCGTCTGCTCGATCGCATCGGTCCGGCCATCGTCGTGACGCATTCCGCATCGGGGCCCGATGGCTGGCTGCTGGTGGATCGGCGCCCGGATCTCGTCCGCGCGATCGTCACCGTCGAGCCCATGGGGCCGGCTTTCGGACACACGCCCGGTATCGGCACGCTCACCTGGGGCCTGACCGCGGCGCCCATGCGCTTCGATCCTCCGCGCGCCACGCCGGACGAGGTGCGCGCGGCCGCGGCGGAGACACTGCGCATCCCGTCGCTCGCCGGGCTGCCCGTCGCGCTCGTCACCGGGGAAACGTCGGTGTTCGCGACCTTCGCCCCTTCCATCATCGGTTTCCTGGAGCACGCGGGCGCGCGTGTCGACCATCTGCACATGCCCGCGCATGGCATCCACGGGAACGGGCACGGGATGATCTACGAAAAGAATTCCGACGACGTGCTCGCCGTCGTGCTCGCGTGGCTCGACGGTCTTCGCACCCGCTGACCGGTTCATTCCACGGCGCAGAGATCGAAGATCGTTTCGCGCAGCCAGCGATGCGCGGCATCCGCATGGAGGCGGGGATGCCAGATGGCGACTGGGCTTCGAGATCGTTAGCGCGGGTGCACCGCTGCTGGCGGCGAAGGTGGGTAAGGCCGGGACGATTGCGCGGGCAGCGGATGAGGCGGCTGCGGCGGCTGATGCGGCGCGTGTGGGTGAGGAAGCTGCGGCGGTGGGCGCGCGTGGTAACTTGGCAGGTAGTGGCGCCGCTCCTAGCAGTAGGGGAGCGAGCTTTGGTCAAGCGACATCAAATAATTATCGTGCGACTTTCTTCGCAGCTAATCCCGAGCTAGACGGGCAAGTAGTAGTTCATCATGCTGTTGAGCAAGGTGTGCTCACCAAGTTCCCGGGTGTCGTGTCTGAAACAGAGATTCATTCGCTTGAGAACTTGCGTGGAATACCTAAAGAAATCAACGCTGATGTTCACTTGAGCAAAATCCGTGTCGAGTGGAATCGCTTCTATAAGCCGTTCCTCGAAAGTGGTACACGTCCTACGCAAGAACAGTTGCTACAAAAAGCGACGGAAATCGATAACAAGTTTGGTTCGCAATTTAGACCACGAGTAAGGTAGGAAAGACAATGATCTATTATGTTGTTGAGCCAGAGGTTGCTGGCGGCTTCGGTGAGAACACCAAGATCGATCACTCGTCGGGCAGGATGGAAGTCGAAAGACTGCACTACAAGTTTGATGGTTGGCTAGGTGACCAACTTTTGGAAAGCACACCCTGCTATATCGCATCTGAGCAGTTGGCAGAAGCGATTAGCCGAGAAGGACTGTCAGGCGTTCAATTCGCGGAAGTAGAAATTTCAGTCTCAGATCAGTTCAGCGAGATGTACCCCAATCGGAAACTGCCAAGATTTGTCTGGTTAAAAGTATCTGGTAGCCCGGGAGACGACGATTTCGGAATTGCTTCTGGCCTGAGGCTCGTTGTCTCAGAGCGCGCACTCAATTTGCTCAAGAGAATGGGTATTTCGCATGCGGCATCGATCATACCCTTCTGATGTGGTGGCTAACTTGAACTAAGTGTGACGCAGACAGAAAATTTAGAGAGAACTGTAGAGCTCTACCAAGCCGAGACCTAGACGGTCGATACTGGTCTTCCAAGTATCAGTGATCTGATCGATCGCGCCGTTCGGACATGACGACGGCATAGTCGGGGGAGCGACCGGGAGATGGAAGTCGCTTTGTCTAAAGAAGAATGCATGCTCATGCGGGCGTTCTTCTTTGGCGGCTCACACAAGCTTGGCCGGCCGGTCCGATTCAGGATTGCGTTGGCGCTGAAGGACACTCTGGCAGCCATATCCGAACGGGAATGCCATCAGCGGCACGCCGGAGCAGAGGGAGATCGCGCAGCGCGCACTGTCCATCTACGACGCCGCCACGCGCGAGGGTGCACGCACCACCTACTACGATGTCTCGCAGATCCAGGTGGCCCAGGACGCGGTGAGCGCTGCGCTCAATGGCAGCGCGCTGCCAGCCAGCAGCGACCTCATCACGGCGCCGACGCTGCTCACACCCTCGGCCATCAACACGGTCGATCTGGCTCCCGTCAACGTGACCGCGAATGTTCCGGCCGATGACAGCTTCTTCGGCGGCATCGGCAGCCAGCTCGCGCAGAACTATCGCGCCAGCCGGCAGGTGATCGATAACGTCCTTCAGGGTGCGAACCACCTGATCGATCACGCAGACGCCACCATCGATACCGCGCGCGGTGCGCTTCGCGACTGGTCCAGCCAGCACGGTGGCGTGATCGGTGGAGCGATCGGCAAGTACGTTTCCGATCAGATCGGTGCGGCGCAGGGCTTCGGTCTGGCGGCAGCGAAAGCCGTCACGGGCACGGCGAGCCTGGCGGTGTCGGTCTCTGACGTCACCAACCCCGCCAGCTGGGTGCTGGATACCGAGCGCAACATCGACCACGTGATGAGCACGTACCGGACGCTGGACACGATCGATTCGGTGACCAGCCTGGGCCGGTGGGCAGCCGATCCGCAGCAGTCGCTGCACAACGCGACGGCGCTATGGGATGGCGTGACGGCGGAGTATCGGAAGGACCTGGCGGCGGGAGACGCGTCGAAGGCGGTTGGTCGGTTGAGCTTCGAGGTCGTTAGCGCGGGTGCACCGCTGCTGGCGGCGAAGGTGGGTAAGGCCGGGACGATTGCGCGGGCAGCGGATGAGGCGGCTGCGGCGGCTGCGGCGGCTGATGCGGCGCGTGTGGGTGAGGAAGCTGCGGCGGCGGCTGCGCGGGGTGGGGATGTTTCTGCGGCCGGGGTGGGGCGTGGTAGCGCCACGAAAAATACCGTTGAAAGGACTGTCGCTGGTGAGACTACTTCGACTGCGATTGGCAAGTCGGTCCATGCTCAACTGGCTGCAGCACGACGTGCGTCTGGTGACTTCGATTTAGTTAATCAAGCGATCGTTGATTCGGCGGGAAATCCTGTCGAAGTGGTCCGACGAGTTGATCTGTCAACTGGAAAGCCGGTACTTCAGTCTGGATCACAGGTGTCTAAGCCTGATGCGATACAATTCAAGAATGAAGTGATTATTGACGACAAGCCGCTGGGTCGTTTTGCTTCGACGTAGTACTTAAATTGAGTGATATAGCCAGCCGGTCCAGGACGCAGTAAGCGCCGCGCTCGACGGCAGCGACCTCATCACGGCGCCGACGCTGCTCACACCGTCGGCCATCAACACGGTCAATCTGGCCCCTGTCACGGTGACCGCGAATGTTCCAGCCGATGACAGCTTCTTCGGCGGCATCGGCAGCCAGCTTGCGCAGAACTATCGTGCCAGCCGGCAGGTGATCGATAACGTCCTTCAGGGCGCGAACCACCTGATCGATCGCGCCGACGCCACCATCGATAGCGCCCGCGGTGCGCTTCGCGACTGGTCAGCACGGCGGCGTGATCGGAGGAGCGATCGGCAAGTACGTCTCCGACCAGATCGGCGTGGCGCAAGGTTTCGGTCTGGGCGCGGCACGCGCCGCCACCGGCACGGCGAGCCTGGCGGTGTCGGTCTTCGACGTCACCAACCCGGTCAGCTGGGTGCTGGATACCGAGCGCAACATCGACCACGTGATGAGCACGTACCGGACGCTGGACACGATCGATTCGGTGACCAGCCTTGGCCGGTGGGCGGCCGATCCGCAGCAGTCGCTGCACAACGCGACGGCGCTGTGGGATGGGGTTACGGCGGAGTATCGGAAGGACCTGGCGGCGGGCGACGCGTCGAAGGCGGTTGGTCGGTTGGGCCTCGAGGTCGTTAGCGCGGGCGCACCGTTGTTGGCGGCGAAGGTGGGCAAGGCCGGGACGATTGCGCGGGCAGCGGATGAGGCGGCAGCGGCGGCGGCTGCGCGGGGTGGGGATGTTTCTGCGGTGGGGGTGGGGCGTGGTAGCGATCCGATCGATGCGCTCAGAGGCCCAGTCGCGTTCCGAGCACCTCCTGGGGCTACACCTGAAGAGATCGCTCAGCTTCAGGCATATGTAAAGGGGAGTAATGAGGCACTTCAGGCAGGCGCGCTATCACCGACTGGGCGCGTCACTACAAAGGGTAGTCTGAGAATCGATGCGTCGGCTGCCGCCGGGGAAAAACGCGCGCGAGCCTTGGCTAACGGGAGGCCATATCAGGGAGATGCGGGCCACGTTCCGGACACGACTTGGACAGGAAACGCACAACCCCACTCGTGGCTCGACCTGTCGCCACGTGTAAGCTCTAGCCTCGGTGGCCAAGCGACAAGGTATCCGGTTGGGTATCGATCAACACTATTCATATTTGAAGGGCCCGAGTGATGATTGATTGGAAGGCCGAAATCTCCCGCATCGTTTCTTGGAAGCAAGTGATTGCGGAAAACGATAATCAGAAGGCATATCCGTGGCATCTTCCGAGCGTTGCCGCGGCGGCTCAAGACATTGCTGCAGCCGAGAACGCGGCCGGGATGGCATTTTCCACACAGCACAAGGAGTTCCTTCGGTACGCGGATGGTTGGCAGGGCTTTCTGATCACGATCGATTTGTTCGGAACAAAAGATTTCCTTGATGGTCGTGCTGAGAAAGTAATGCAGCGCGAAGAAATCAGAAGCTTCACTAAGAAGTTAGGCCTTCACGAGGGAGAATTTGTGCCTATCGGCGCCTCTGAAGCAGAGCTCGACATCTTCTTGCATATCTCACCAAGTGCGGAAGGTCTTCCGGGGGGCGTTGTTTGGTTTGCAAGCGAGGAAGTCGACCGATTTGAGTCGTTCGTGGATTTTTTCGCAGCCATGGTCAACTACAACGCCAGAATTGCGCATCGCGTTGCGGGAGGCGTTTCTCTGCCTGATATGCCCTAATTATCGGGCAGAAGAATCCCGAGTCTGCCGTGACTGACCCCGGAAACAAAGGAGCTTGTCAAAAACTCGTATGAAGTGCTCCGTTTTCGCTCTCCGAAGCGCAGGCGCCTTCTACTCCGTCGTCACACTTAACTCAATCGAGATATTTCAGTCTGCCCAGGACGCGGTAAGCGCCGACGGCAGGGCCCTGCCAGCCAGCAGCGACTATCTGAAGCGCGCCGCCGACATCGTGGGCACCGACCGCCTGCTGTTCTCGACGGACTTCCCGTATCAGTATCGCGAAGGCAGCGATGCGGGATCGTTCGTCGAGCGCTGCGGCCTCGCCCCTGAGGACATGGCCGCGTTCGCCTCCGGCAACTGGGAGCGCCTGACGGCGGCGATGGTGCGGTGATCCGGCATGCCCCGAAAGAGTTAATACTTATTTCATGTACTGGATAGTTGACAAATAGGGGGTCGGGGCGGAGAATTCTGTACCAGGCGGTTCTCTAAAGGGCTGCCCGCCCCGCTCCGGTGCTGGATACCCCTCCCTCCCCCCGCTCCAGCACCGGAGCCCGGCCTTCTTCGAGCGGCCACCCCTTCGCCCGCATATCGGCCCGCCATCCTTGGCGCCGGCCGATTTTTCCTTTTGGGGCACCGGATCACGCCGCCGAGGCGGGGTGGAACTGGTCTTCCTCGGTCGAACCCGTGAGTGCCGACAGCGAGCTCAGCGAACCGGCGATCACCTGATTGACCGTGTCGAAGTAGCCCGTGCCCACCTCGCGCTGGTGCTTGGCCGCGGTGTAGCCGTCCTTCTCGGCCGCGAACTCCGCTTCCTGCAGTTCGACGTAGGCCGCCATCTGGCGGTCGCGGTAGCCGCGCGCGAGCTGGAACATCGAGTAGTTCAGCGCGTGGAAGCCGGCGAGGGTGATGAACTGGAACGCGTAGCCCATCTCGCCCAGGCGCTTCTGGAACTGGGCGATCGTGGTTTCGTCCAGGTTCTTCTTCCAGTTGAAGCTCGGCGAGCAGTTGTACGCGAGCTTCTTGCCCGGATACTTCGCGTGGATCGCCTCGGCGAAGCGGCGCGCCTCGTCCATGTCCGGCGTGGAGGTCTCGCACCAGATCAGGTCCGCGTAGGGCGCATAGGCGAGGCCGCGGCTGATGGCCTGGTCGATGCCCTGGCGCGATTCGTAAAAGCCTTCCACCGTGCGCTTGCCGGTAAGGAACGGCTTGTCGTGATCGTCGACGTCGGAGGTGACGAGGCCGGCGCCCATCGCGTCCGTGCGCGCCACGATCAGCGTCGGCACGCCGGCGACGTCGGCGGCGAGACGCGCGGCGACCAGTTTCTGCACCGCTTCCTGCGTCGGCACCAGCACCTTGCCGCCCATGTGGCCGCACTTCTTCGCACTCGCGAGCTGGTCTTCGAAATGCACGCCTGCCGCGCCGGCTTCGATCATGTGCGACATCAGCTCGTACGCGTTGAGCACGCCGCCGAAGCCGGCCTCCGCGTCGGCCACGATCGGCACGAGCCAGTCGATGCCGTCCTTGCCTTCCGCGTGATGGATCTGGTCGGCGCGAAGCAGCGTCTTGTTGATCTTGCGCACGACGTTCGGCACGGAGTCGACCGGATACAACGACTGATCGGGGTACATCGTGCCAGCGGTATTGGCGTCGGCGGCCACCTGCCAGCCCGAGAGATAGATGGCCTGAAGGCCGGCCTTCACCTGCTGCATGGCCTGGTTGCCCGTCAATGCGCCCAGCGCGTTGACGTACGGTTTGTCGTGGATCGAGCGCCACAGACGTTCGGCGCCGCGGCGGGCGAGCGTGTATTCCACCTGCACCGTGCCGCGCAGACGGACGACGTCCTCGGCGGTGTAAGGGCGCTCGACGCCGCTCCAGCGGTCGTTGTTGGTCCAGTCGAGCGTGATCTGTTCGGCGGTATGCGTCTTCATCGAAGGCTCCTTGGGAGACGGGTGATCAGGCGAGGTATTCGTAGGCGGGCAGGGTGAGGAAGTCGCGGAACTCGTCGGCGTGCGTGAGCGCGGCGATCAGTTCCGCCGCCTCCTTCGCCCGGGCCGCACCGGGGTGCGTGCTGCCGGCGAGCAGGTGTGTGTGTCGCGCGAGCGCGTGGTCGAAGAGGCTGCGCGTGACCGGCGCGTGGTCGCTGAATTCCACCGGGCCGTGATGCAGCCATTGCCACAGCTGCGCGCGCGCGATCTCCGCCGTGGCGGCATCCTCCATGAGGTTGTGGATCGGCACGCAGCCGAGGCCGTCGAGCCACGCGGCCGTGTAGCGCAGGCAGACTTCCACGTTGTTGTCGAAGCCCTGGCGAGTGATCGTGCCGATGGCCGGCGCGATCAGCTGGTCGCGGCCGACCTCCACGTCGTCGCGTGTGACGTGCAACTGGTTCGGCGTCGGCATGTGCGCGTCGAAGATCGCCTGCGCGATGGGAACGAGCGCGGGGTGGGCGACCCAGGTGCCGTCGTGGCCCGCCGTGACCTCGCGCAGCTTGTCCGCGCGAACCTTGGCCATCGCGGCGTCGTTCGCCGAGTCGTCGCCCTTGATGGGAATCTGCGCCGCCATGCCACCCATCGCGAAGGCGCCACGGCGGTGGCACGTACGGATGAGCAGTTCGGAGTACGCCTTGAGGAAGGGCACCGTCATCACCACCTGGCCGCGCTCGGGAAGCAGGCGGTCGGCGTGCGCGCGGAACGTTTTCAGGTACGAGAAGATGTAATCCCAGCGCCCGCAGTTGAGGCCGACGACGCGTTCGCGCAGCGCATGCAGGATCTCGTGCATCTGGAACACGGCCGGCAGCGTCTCGATGAGCACCGTCACCTTCATCGTTCCGCGCGGCAGCCCGAGCACGCTTTCCGCGTGCGCCATCACGTCGTTCCACAGCGCCGCCTCTTCCATGCTCTGCAGCTTGGGTAGGTAGAAGTAGGGGCCCCGGTCGCGCTCGTGCAGCTTCTTCGCGTTGTGGAACGCGAAGAAGCCGAAGTCGACCAGCGAGCCGGACATCGTGTCGCCATCCACCTCGGCGTGGCGCTCCGGCAGGTGCCACCCGCGCGGGCGCACCACCAACACGGCCGGATTGTCGCCCACGCGGTATCGCCTGCCGTCGGCATTGACGAATTGGATGCTGCCGCCGACCGCGTCGCGCAGGTTGCGCTGGCCCTCCATCTGGTTCGCCCAGGTCGGCGCGCTGGAATCCTCGAAGTCGGCCATGAACACTTTCGCGCCCGAATTCAGCGCGTTGATGATCATCTTGCGCTCGACGGGACCGGTGATCTCCACGCGACGATCCTGCAGGGCCGCCGGAATGGGGGCGACGGTCCAGTCGCCCTCGCGGATCGCGACGGTGTCCGTGCGGAAGTCCGGGAGGTCGCCAGCGTCGTAGCGCTGCTGGCGGGCGGCGCGCTCGGCGAGCAGGGCGAGGCGACGGCGTTCGAAGCGACGGTGGAGGTCGGCGACGAAGCCCACCGCGCCCGGCGTCAGGATGTCGGCATAGGCGTCGGTCCCATCGCCGAAGCGGGTGCCGGCCAGCGGATCGATCGCGCTCTGGGGAACTGCCATGGACGTGTCTCCGGATCGGGTCTGGAGGTCACGCTAGGACCGGCGCTATGCTTTTGACAAAGCATATGTTTCAAAGCGATGCATTAACGAAATAAATAACTAGTGCAAGCCATTGTCTTAGTTGCGGAAAAAGAATGGTCCGAAAGGTGAATCCAGCCAGAAAGAGTGCCTCGCGGCCACCGACAGCGACGCCGGCGCCGCGCGGCGCCGGGGACGAGGCTGGCCGGTTCTACTACAAGGGCAACCGCCTCAAGCAGCTCAGGGCGTTCGTCTACACCACCCGCCTGGGCACCTTGAGCCGCGCCGCCGAGGCGCTGTTCCTGTCCCAGCCGTCCATCAGCCTTCAGATCAAGGCGCTCGAGCGCGAGCTCGGCGCGGTCCTCCTCGAGCGCACCCGGCGGCGCGTGACGCTGACGGACGCCGGCGAGGCGCTCTACGAGATGGCACGCCCGCTGGTGGAAGGATTCGAGGGGCTCGACCGGGAGTTCCACACGAAAACGCGCGGCGCACAGGCGGGTAAGCTCACCGTGGCGGCGGGATCGTCGACGATCCAGTACCTGCTTCCGGAGCTGGTGAAGGCGTACCGCGAACGGTATCCCACGGTCCACCTGCAACTCGCCAACGTGACGGGCAAGGACGGGCTGGCGCTGCTACGTGCCGACGAAGCGGACATCGCCATCGGCTCGATGCTCGACGTGCCGAACGACATCGCATGGGCGCCCGTCTACCACTACGACCCGATGCTCATCATGCCGCCCGACCATCCGCTGGCCGCGCGCGACGACATCCGCCTCGAAGATCTTTCACCCTACGGCCTGATCCTTCCGCCGCAACGCCTCACCACGTTCCGTCTCGTCGACATGGTCTTTCAGCAACGCCGTGTGCCGTACACGGTCGCGATCGAGGTCGGCGGATGGGATGTGATCAAGCAATACGTGGCGATGGGCCTCGGCATCTCGATCGTCACCGGCATCTGCATCACCGATGCCGATCGCGAGCGGCTCGCCGTGCGCAACCTGCGCCGCTACTTTCCCCAGCGCAGCTACGGCGTTGTGATGCGCAAGGGAAAGTTCCTCAGCCCCGAAGCACGCGCGTTCATCGACCTGATCCGCCCGGGACTCCTGACACACCGCGACTACGACGAGCCGGGGCACTCGGAACGGTGAGGCTCAGGCACGAATATCGATGGCTTTCACGCCCTTGATGGCAGCCGCAAGATAGTTGAGCCCGCGAGCGCTCATGCTGAATTCCGCGTAGATCTTTTCGGGCTGAAGGCTGCCGATCCTTCGAGCCATCGCGCGCACCTGTCGCGTGCCGTCCCGCACCTCGCGCAGAAAGTCGAACGGTATCTCGGCACGCGGTCTTCCGTCGGAGTCCCTCGTCGCATCACGGAACCGATAGTACACGTCGAGCGACATCGCTCCGTCCTTGCACAGAGCTCTCGCCAGTTTCTCGAGTTCCGATGGGAGAACCCTTGTCAGATCGACATCACGGAGGAGGCTCCTCACACCGGGGGACACGTCCTGTGCAAGGCGCGCCACATCAGCGCGACGTTGGCCGACCTTTCCCAATGCGTCGACCTTCGCTGGTGGTGTCTCGAATCGACCTAACCAGGAGGGGACGATCATGGATCCTTACCCTTCGCGGAATTCTCGACAGGATTCCTTCAGCGGCGAGCGGCGTCTGTCGGTCATCGCGATGAGTACGTGTCATCCCGTCGCGTGGAGATGCGGGCGCCCCGATGTCGGCGGACGCACGCATTCGAAGCGACGTTTCCTGCCCCGGTCCGTCAGGCTCCGCTATGTGGGCCACGGGGGCACGCGTCGTAATGTGACCGCGCGCAATCGAGCGCGATAGGGACACTGAAAATGAAATACATCATTCCCATGATGGTCGCGGTGGCGGGTCTTTATGCTTTCCCAGAGCCGGTGCGATCAGAGCCGAACAGTTCCGGGCGTGGAAGGTGCATCGGTTATGTGCCGGAGCTGAAGCTGTCAGGTCGTATAGAAGCGCTACAGGAGGAAGAAGTACTGCGATGGACGACTACATGCACAAGCTCGGCGTATGCCTCCACGTCGGCTGGCGTGTTAGCCATTATTCAGGAGAAGGTGCCGGGCGGATGGAGGACTCTCGCATCGGGCACCTACGCCAGCATCCCCACCGTTCCCGGAACGTACCGCGTCGTCCTGAAGAGTATCTCGGCTTACTCGACCACCTACACTCTCAGGCACCGGAGAGGCCTGGGATAGCCTGGAGTCGTGGTCGTAGGGCGTTATGGGGCATGTCGCGCGGAGGCAGTAGGGACACTTCGATGCAGACCTGCTCAGGCGCCGCGGTGTTTGCCGGTGTAGCCGACGAACATCGCGCGGATGCGCGACATGTCGGCGTCTGGCGTGTCGGTGGCGTGGATCAGCGGGCCGACCGTGAACGTCTTCGACGGGTAATCGATGAAGATGGGGAGGATGGGGACGCCGGCTGCGCGGGCGATGCGGAGGAAGCCCGACTTCCACTGCTTCACCGGTTTGCGCGTGCCTTCGGGTGCGATGCCGAGCCACATGCGGTCGTGGGTCGCGAAGCGGTCCACCATCTGCGCGACGACGTCCGTCGCGGCCTCGCGGTCGATCGGCACCATGCCGAGGCGGCGGACGATCGGGCCGAAGGGGCCGTTGAGTACCTCGCGTTTGATCATCACGCCGAGGTCCAGGCCCATCGCGGACTTCATCAGCAGGCCCCACACGCCGTCCCAATAGGACGAATGCGGCGCGCCGATCACCACCACTTTCGGCAGGTTCGGCAGTTCGCCGACGAGCCGCCAGCCGCTGCGCCGGATCGCCCAGCGGCTGAAGCGCTTCCACCACGAATCGTGAAGCGACGGAATCTCCGGACCGAGCCGTTCGGGGTACGGAGTCAATCGTGGCTCCAGTCGCGCGAGCGCGCGCGCTTGGTCTGACCGCGTTGCGCCTTCCCGGTCAGGCGGCGCTCCTTCGAAGCGCGCGTGGGCTTGGTGGCGACGCGCTTCTTCGCCACCACGGTGCCCTCCCGGAGGATCTCCGCGAGGCGGTCGCGCGCGTCGTCGCGGTTGCGCGCCTGGTCGCGGAAGCGCCGTGCCTGGATCACCAGCACGCCGGCATCCGTCATGCGCCGGTCCTTGCGCGCGAGCAGGCGCGCGCGCACGTCGTCCGGCAGCGACGGCGATCCGGCGACGTCGAGGCGTAGTTCTACCGCGCTCTCCGTCCGGTTCACGTGCTGGCCGCCGGGGCCATCGGCGCGCGTGAAGCGTTCGACGAGTTCGCTGTCGGGAATCGCGATGGTGGCGGTCACGATGAGCATGTGGCGCGGATTCTAGCAGCGAGGGGCGGACAGGCGGCGTGACCGTCGCTGCGCACCGCTGTTGGAGCGCACCTGGGCGCGATTAGGAATGCTTGCCGCGAGCACCCCTATCGCGCCCGGGTGCGCTCCAACGGGGGAAGGACCTTTCTCAGGCCTTGTCGTGCCAACGGTCGTATGCCTCGCGCCAGCCAAACTGGTCGAGCAGGCGCGTCCACGTGGCATCGGGTCCGGCGCGCACGATCATCCGCTCCGCAGTCGCCGGGTGCTCGAACGAGAGCGACGCCGCGTGCAGCAGGAGTCGGTGCGACGCGAAGTGGATCTTGAACAGACGGTTGTGGTCGCCGCGCCCGTGCTGGCTGTCGCCGACGATCGGGTGATGGATATGCGCGAAGTGCTTGCGGATCTGCCGGAAGCGCCCCGTCCGGGGCTCGGCGGCGACCAGCGAGTAGCGTTGCTTCTCGTAGCGGCCGAGCGGGATGTCGACTTCGACGGTGCCGAGGCGCTCGTAGTCGGTGGTCGCGTCACGCCGCGGTCCGGTTTCGCGCGAGCCCGGCAGGGGATAGTCGATCGTCCCCTCGGTGGGCTCGGGCCAGCCGCGCACGACCGCGGCATAGCGTTTGTGCACGGTGCGGCCCATGAACTGCTCGCCGAGACGGCCCGCGATGTCGGCCGAGCGCGCGACGAGCAGGACGCCCGACGTCGCACGATCCAGCCGATGCGCGAGGTGCAGTGGCCCCTCCACCTGCTCGCGCAGCAGGTCGATCAGGAAGGCGTCGTCGGGACCGACGAACTTCGACCGGTGAACGGCGAGATTCGCGGGCTTGTCGACGGCGACGATGTCGCCGTCCTGATAGAGGATGCCGAGCACCGGTCAGGACGCGCGGCGCGGCCAGCCCGCGACGAACGCGAGCACGCCGGCGATCGCGGTGACGGCGGCGGGCCAGGTGCCTCGCGGTGCGAGCGTGCCGATGAGCGCCGCGCACACGAGCAACGACGCACCCAGCAGGCCGCACGCGACGAGCCGGCGCATGCGCCGCGCGTCGTCCCGCGCGAGGGCGATCGCCAGCGGATCGGCCACCTGGCGATGCTCGCCGCGTGCGACCTGGCGAAGGGCGTCGCGTACGAGCTCCGGCATCCGCGGCGCCGACTGCACCCACTCGGGCAGGCGCCGACGCACGTCGCGGAGCGTCGCGCGCATGCTGTAGCGCTCGCGCAGGATCCGGCGCAGCACGGGATGCGCGACGGCCCAGATGTCGATGTCCGGATCGAGCATGCGACCGACGCCTTCGATGTTCAGCAGCGTCTTCTGCAGCAGGATCAGCTGCGGCTGCAGCGTGAGCTCGAAGCGGCGCGCGGTCTGGAACAGCTTCACCACCAGCTCCGCGATCGAGATCTGCGAGAGCGGGCGCGTGAAGTACGGTTCGCACACGGTGCGCACGGCGGCTTCGAGCTCGTCGAGGCGGATCGTCGCGGGCATCCAGCCGGCCGCGACGTGCAGCTGCGCGATGCGCGCGTAGTCGCGTTCGAACAGCGCGATGAAGTTCTCCGCGAGCCAGAACTGATCCGCCTCGGGCAGCGAACCCATGATGCCGAAGTCGAGCGCGATGAAGCGCGGTTCCTCGATGCGCGACGTGTCCACCCAGATGTTCCCGGGATGCGCGTCGGCGTGGAAGAAGTTGTCGCGGAACACCTGCTCGTAGAAGAGGCGCACGCCCTTCTCGGCGAGTTGCTTGCGGTCGAGGCCGGCGGCGTCGATCGCCGCGATGTCGTCGGCGCTGACGCCGCGCACGCGTTCGAGGGTGAGCACGCGCTCGGTACTGAAGTCCCAGTGGACCTCGGGAACGTACAGGTCGACGCCGCTCGCGAAATTGCGCCGCAGCAGGCTCGCGCTGGCGCCTTCGCGCTGGAGGTCGAGCTCGTTGGAGAGCATCTTCTCCACTTCCGCCACAACTTCGAGCGGCCGGATCTTGTCGGCGTTCGGATGCCAGCGCTGCGCGAGCTCGCCGAGCGCATGCAGCAGGTCGATGTCGCGCGCGATGCGCTTGTCGATGCCGGGACGCAGCACCTTCACCACGACCTCGCGGCCATCGTGGAGCGTGGCGGCGTGCACCTGCGCGATGGATGCGGAAGCGAGCGCGACTTCATCGAACGTCGCGTAGAGCGTCGTCACCGGCGCCTTGAGTTCGCGTTCGACGATGGCCCGCGCCTCGGCGCCGGGGAACGGCGGTACCTGGTCCTGCAGCAGCGCCAGCTCGTCCGCGACGTCCGCCGGAACGAGATCGCGCCGCGTCGAAAGCACCTGGCCCGCCTTGACGAAGATGGGGCCGAGCTCCGTGAGAGCGAGGCGCAACCGCGCGCCGCGCGACAGTCCGCGCGTGTCGGCCGGTGCGCCAGGAAAGAACGGGCGGACGAGTTTCAGCGGGCGATAGAGGTGCGCGCCGTCGACGAGTTCGTCGAGCTGATACTTGAGCAGGACGGCCGCGACGCGGAGGAGGCGCGGGGCGAGGCGCAGCGACGTCATGCGCCGCCTCCCTTCAGCGTGCGCTCCAGTCGGGCGAGGCGTGCCTCCGCGCGTTCGGTGCGTTCGCGCAGCGCGTCGACGCCGTCGAGGAAGATGTCCATCTCGCCCGGCGCCACGGCCACGCGCGCTTCGTCGCGAAGCCAGTCGGCCGTGTCGCCCGTGAGATGGGACGCGGTCTCCTTCGCATGGCCGAGCCCCTCGCGGAACGCTTTCGCCAGCGGCACGCCGATCACATCGCCGAACGTCTTCGCGAAGGCTTCCTCGACATCGGGCGCGTACTGCCGGGCGAGGCGTTCGAGGCGCCGCGCCAGTTCGGCATCGCCCGCGATATCCACCTTTCCCGGGGCCACGCTCTCGTCGTCGCCGCGCAACGCCATGGCGAGCAGGCTGCCGGGCGACGCCGTGACGCGCAGGCTGCCGCCTTCCTCGGTCGGGCCGACGCGCAGGCGCCCCTTTTCGACCGAGATCCGGATGGCGAGCTCCGGTCCGCTCAGGTGCACCTGCACGCTGCGGCCGTCGAGCGCGTCGAGGCGGGCACGGGTGTCGGGGTCGAGGTCGACGGCGCGGTTCAGCGCGGCTTCCATCGCCCGGCCCGCGAGGACGCGTAGCGGGCGGGGCAGGAACGAGGTGGGGCCGGCGTCGGCCTTCGGGCGATCGGGAGTCATGCCCGGATTGTAGCTTGGCGGGTCCGCTCCCATGCGTGGACGCGGTGTGCACGGTGTCGCGGGTCTAGGGCGCGGCGCCTTCGAAGCCGTTCTGCCGCCATGCCTCGAACACCGCCACGGCCACCGCGTTGGACAGGTTGAGGCTGCGGTTGTCGGGCCGCATCGGCAGGCGGATGCGCTGGTCCTCGGGCAGGGCGTCGATCACCTCATCGGGCAGGCCCGCGGTCTCGCAGCCGAACAGGAAGGCGTCGTTGTCGCTGTAGACGGGCGCCGTATGCAGCCGGCGGCCGCGGGTCGAAAAGGCGAAGACGCGTGGGTGACCGATCGCGGCGAGGCAGGCGTCGAGGTCGTCGTGCACGGCGACGCGGGCGAACTCGTGGTAATCCAGTCCGGCGCGGCGCAGGCGGGTGTCGTCCAGCTCGAATCCAAGCGGTCGTACCAGGTGCAAAGCCGCGCCGGTATTGGCGCACAGGCGAATCACGTTGCCCGTATTGGGCGGTATCTCGGGGCGGAAAAGGATGACGTGGGGCATGCCCCCATTATGACGCCGAGCGCGGGCAGACGATGCCGTCGGGCGGCAGGGCGCAGCTCGTCGCCGTCAGCGTGGCCGTCTGGCCGACGCCGGCCAGCTGGATGGGCTCGCCGGCGTACGTGAGCATGTTGCCCAGGATCAGGCCGCAGACCAGCAGCGAGGCGACGAGCAGGCTGCGGAGCATCAGGAGTTCGTGTTTCATGGTGTCGGTTCCTTGATCGAAGATTCTTGGAGGTCAGAACATCTGGCCGAGGGTCAGGCCGCAGACGAGCATCGAGGTCACGAGCAGGCTGCGCAGCATCAGCATTTCGTACTTCATGGCGTTCTCCTCATCGTGTGCCGGGTCGAGAGCCGACCGGCTTGGCACGGTTAGTAACGCAAACGCCGTGCCAGCCTTTAAGAGGCTGCAATCAGCTGATTCGCATGAGGTTTGTCAGGTCGGTCCGCGTGCGCGGGCTGTCCGCGGACACTGACCACGCGTCAACGGACACCGTCCGTACACCTGCCATGACGCCGATTGCGTCCGGAGGACCGGGCGGGCTAGCCTCCGACGATCGGGACCACGAGGGTCCCTCGAGGAGTGCTACATGAAGAAACGCTATGCCCTGCTCGCGGCAGGGCTCATGTCCCTGGTCGGCAACGCTTTCGCCGCACCCGCATCCTCCGATGCCATCCCCGATATCCCCTTTACCCGCTTTCAGCTGCCGAACGGACTCACCGTGGTGGTCCACGAGGACCACAAGGCCCCGGTCGTCGCGGTCAGCATCTGGTATCACGTCGGCTCGGCCGACGAGCCGGCCGGCAAGACCGGCTTCGCGCACCTGTTCGAGCACCTGATGTTCTCCGGCTCGGAAAACCGCAAGGGCACCTACTTCCAGCCGTTCGAGCTCGCCGGCGCCACCGACATGAACGGCACCACCTGGTTCGATCGCACCAACTACTTCGAGACCGTGCCCACCACCGCGCTCGACATGGCGCTGTGGATGGAATCCGATCGCATGGGCCACCTGCTCGGCGCCATCGGCCAGAAGGAACTCGACACGCAGCGCGGCGTGGTGCAGAACGAGAAGCGCCAGGGCGAGAACCGACCCTACGGCCGCGTGGACGAGAACATCCTCGTCAACACCTATCCGGCCAACCATCCCTACCACCACGACACCATCGGTTCGATGGCCGACCTCGACGCGGCCTCGCTGGCGGACGTGAAGAAGTGGTTCCACGACTACTACGGCGCCGCGAACACCACGCTCGTGCTCGCCGGCGACATCACCGTCGCCGAGGCGAAGGCCAAGGCCGAGAAATACTTCGGCGACATCCCCGCCGGCCCGCCGGTGCCGCGCCAGCAGGCGTGGATCACGCCGCTGCAGACGTCGACGCGCGGCACCCAGCACGATCAGGTCGCGCAGACGCGCATCCTGCGCACGTGGGTCGTGCCGCAGCTCGGCACCGACGACGCCATCCAGCTCGACCTGGCCACGACCGTGCTCGGCGGCGGCAAGACTTCCCGTCTCTATCAGCGGCTCGTCTATCAGGACAAGCTCGCCGACGACGTCAGCATGGGCATCTCGCCCTTCGCGCTCGCCAGCCAGGTGCAGCTGAGCGTCGACGTGCGCAACGGCGTCGACCCCGCGAAGGTGGAAGCCGCCATCGCGGATGTCTGGAGGGACTACCTCGCCAAGGGCCCCACGGACGACGAGCTCGCTCGCGCCAAGGTCGTCAACCGCGCCGGGTTCGTGCGCGGGCTGGAAAAGGTGGGCGGCTCGGGCAAGGCGGCGATCCTGGCCGAGGGCCAGGTCTACCGGAACGACCCCGCGGCGTACAAGAAAGACCTCGCCCGCGCGCAGGCCGCCACGGTCGGCTCGGTGCTTGCGGCCTCGAAGACCTGGCTCGCGAAGGGCGACTACACCCTCACCGTGCTGCCCGCCGCACCCGGGTTCGACCCGGCGGCCGAGGACAAGGCGGTCAAGGGTCTGGGACCGTCGGACCATCGCCCGGACGCCGTCATGCCGAAGCCAGCCGACTACACGGTGGCGAAATCCACCGTGGATCGCTCGAAGGGCGTGCCGTCGGTCGACACCTTCCCCGACCTCGTCTTTCCCAAGCTGCAGCGCGGCAAGCTGAAGAACGGCATCGAGGTGATCCTCGCCGAGCGGCATACGGTGCCGATCACGCAGGTACAGCTCCTCTTCGACGCCGGCTACGCGGCGGACCAGGGCCGCAAGCTCGGCACCGCCAGCTTCACGTCGACCCTGCTCGAGGAAAGCACGACCTCGCTCGATTCGGTGGAAGTCGCCCGCCGCAAGGAGCGCCTCGGCGCCTTCGTCAGCGCGAACTGCACGCTCGACACCTGCGGCGTCGGCCTCAACGCGCTGAACGAGCAGCTGACGCCGTCGCTCGAACTGTTCGCGGACATCGTCCGCAACCCCGCGTTCAAGGCGGACGACATCGAGCGCATCCGCGGCCAGTGGCTCGCGGGCATCGCGCAGGAAAAGACGGAGCCTACCGGCCTCGCGCTGCGTTCGTTGCCGCCGCTGCTTTACGGCAAGGATCACGCGTACGGCATTCCGTTCACGGGTAGCGGCACGGAATCGGCGATCAAGTCGCTGAAGGCCGCCGACCTCGTCGCTTTCCAGCGCGATTACCTGCGGCCCGACAATCTGCGCATCCTGGTCGCGGGCGACACGACGCTGGAAGCGATCCTGCCGCGACTCGACGCCGTGTTCGGCGACTGGACGCCGCCCGCGACACCGGTGCCGAAGAAGAACATCGGTCAGGTCGCCGTCCAGCCGAAGCCGCGCGTGTTCCTCATCAACCGCACGGACGCGCCGCAGTCGCTGATCCTCGCGGGCCTGCTCGCGCCGTCGACCAAGGCGCCGAACGCGCTCGACCTCGGCATCGCCAACGGCGCCTTCGGCGGCACGTTCACGTCGCGACTGAACATGAACCTGCGTGAGGAGAAGCGCTGGGCATACGGCGCGGGCAGCATGCTCTCCGATGCCAAGGGCCAGCGCCCGATGCTCTTCTACGCTCCGGTGCAGACCGACAAGACCGCCGAATCCGCTGCGGAAATCCTCAAGGAATCGAAGGACGTCATCGGCACGAAGCCGCTGACGGACGATGAGATCGCGAAGATCCGTGCGCAGCGCGTGCGCGCCTTGCCCGGCAGCTACGAGACCACCAGCGCCGTGCTGAGCGCGCTTTCCGGCATCGTGATCTACGACCGTCCGGACGACTACGTGCAGACGCTGAAGTCGCGCATCGAAGGCGTGGACCGCAAGGATGCCGAGGCCGCGCTGTCCGCGGTGATCCGGCCGGACGCGATGACGTGGGTGATCGTCGGCGACCTGCGCAAGATCGAGGCGCCGGTGCGCGCGCTGAACCTCGGCGAGGTGCACGTGATCGACGCAGACGGCAATCCGGCGAAGCCGGTCAAGGCACCCGCCGGCTCGAAGGCGGCGGCGAAGCACACGCCGTCGACGCCCGCCGCGGGAGAGTGAGCGACACGGTGGCGCGATCGCAAGCGTCGCGCCACCGCCGTCATCCCGTTAGCATTAGCGCCGATCGATTTCCCCGGAGTTCCGCCATGCGCAAGTACCTCGTCTTCCTCGCCCTTCCGTTCGCACTCTCCGCCTGTAACTGGGGCATCAAGCTCGACGACAACGCACGCAACATCCGCACGGCATGGAACGGCGACGTCGGCAGCTGCCGTGAGCAGGGCAAGGTCACGGTGTCGGTGATGAACCGCGTCGGCCCCGTCGATCGCAGCGACCTCAAGGTGCGCGACGAACTCGAAGTCCTTGCGCGCAACGAAGCCGCGAAGATGGGCGCCGACACGATCAAGCCCCTCGGCGAGCCGCGCGACGGCTCGCAGGACTGGGCGGCCTACACCTGTGGCACCCGTAGCCTGCCGGCGTCCCCGTCGGCGGCACCGGCAACGCAGCCCGCCAATCCGGCACCGCAGGGCGGTTTCGAAACGGTTCCGCTCAAGAACTGATTCCGGAGCGCTTGGCTCGCGACCCGGCGCGTCAGCGTGACGCGCCGGCCGCCGAACAACCCTGCACCAGGCCTTCGTCGAACCATTCGCGCAGCAGCGTGCCGGCCTCGGCCGCCACGTCGATGGCCGGTACCTGGGTGCCGAGCCAGGCGCATACCTCGCCAAACGTCGCCCCCGACATGGCCAGCGACAGGCAGATGGCATCGCGCGACGGCAGCGTGGCGAAACGTGGCGCGAGGTGCCGGCGCCAGACGCGTACCGTGGAGGGCTCCGTCAGCGTCACCGCATCCGGAACGGGCGACGACGCGGCGAGCGCGGCCCATATCGTCGCGGCGTTCGTGTGCAGTCGGTGGAGGCGTACCGACGGTACGAAGCGGAACGTCGCCTCGCTCCAGTCATCCACGGGGCAGTCGCGCAGTGCGATGGACGTTACATCGGGGCCATAGAAGGCATCCCTGAGTGCCTCGTCGATCCAGGCCACCTCGGCGACCGCTTGCGGAACCCTGGCGAGGCGCTGGAGGAAATCCGGGAACGTGGCGCCATAGCCGTTGAGGCTCCACGCGTGCGAGGGATGGCCTTCGGCGTACGCATGGGCCATGGCGGCGAACCGCTCGTGGCCAAGCAGGCGTTCGGTGCGTTCGAAGGTGTCGCGCAGGGCTTCCACGAGGCCGCCGCGGTAATTGCCGAGATGCACGCGCCATCCGCGCGCATCGGCGACCGGCGGCTCGCCACCGTCGAGGAGCGAGCCGACGAACCGGCGCTGCAGCAGGGCGAGGGTCATGCCGCGACGCGGGCCGACGCGCCGGCGATGCGACGTGCTTCGTCGAGCTCGTCGAGTAGTGTTGCCAGGGGCGGAATGTTTCCGTCTCGCTCGATCATGGTCGCGACGGGGCCGAGGCGTTCCATGAAGCGGGCATACAGATCCCACACCGGTGACGGGACGGGCGCATCGTGCGTGTCCACGAGGAGATCCTCTCCCCGACTGTGCCCCGCGAGATGGATCTGCCGGATCCGGTCGACGGGCAGCGTATCGAGCCAGTCCTCCACACGCTGGCCATGGTTCGTCGCGCTGACCACGATGTTGTTGACGTCGAGCAACAGGTAGCAGCCTGTGCGGGCGCAGAGTTCGGCGAGGAACGACGCTTCGGTCATCGCGCCGTCGAACGAAAGATAGGTCGATGGGTTCTCGACGACGAGGGGCCGGCCGAGCGCCTCCTGCGCCACCATGATGTTGCGTGCGACGACCTCCAGCGCCTCGTCGGTGTACGGCAGGGGAAGGAGGTCGTGCGTGTGGATGCCATCGACGCCGGTCCAGCACACGTGGTCGGAGACCCAAAGGGGATCGAACCGGTCCGCGAGGAGGCGCAGGCGGCGAAGGTAGGTCGCGTCGAGCCCGTCGACGGCGCCGAGATTCATCGACACACCGTGCAGCGCGAGGCGGTAGCGCGCACGCACCTGCTCGAGTACGTGCAGCGGCTTGCCGCCGTCGACCATGAAGTTTTCCGAGATGATCTCGACGAAATCGAGCGGCTGCCGGGCTTCGAGCACGTCCGCGTAGTGCGGCACGCGCAAGCCGAGGCCGAAACCGGCGAAGGAAGGAAGTGCGGACGGTGCCATCGTGCTCTCCTCGAAGGCCCGGCCGACGAGCGGCCGGGCCGGGTCCATCAACCCGCCGGCGGCGTGGTGCTGCCACCCTGCGCCTTGCACTCCTGCACGGAAACCTCCTTGAAACCCTGGCCCTTGCAGCTGTTCTGGCCCTTGCACTCGTGGCTGCCGGACTTGCAGTCCGACGTGCCCTTGCACGAATTGATGCCGTAACAGTGGACGGTCTTGCCGGCCGCCTGTTCGGCCGCCTGCGCGGGCGCGACGATGGCGGCGGTGGAGACGGCGAACAGCGCCGCGGCGGCAGCGATACTTTGCGAAGCGGTATGCATGGTGATACTCCATCATGTGAAGGAATGCCGGACCGGCACACATCAGTTCGTCCGGCGACGGCACCCGGTTACAACGCGATGAGATGTCGTCAGCGCACGCCGATGGCGCGATCCACCGACCAGCGCCCCGCGCCGCGGGCGATCAGGTAGAGCAGGATGGCCGCCCATGACAGATGCGTCGGCCACGCGTCGGGGTAGACGAAGATTTCGATGATCGTCGTCATGCCGAGCAGCACGAACGCCGACAGGCGCGTGAAGATCCCGAGCACCAGCAGCACGGGCACGAACGTCTCGACCGCGGCGGCGGCGTGCGCCGCTATCTCGGGCGGAACGAGGGGCAGCGCGTATTCGCTGCGGAACAGCTCGTAGGTGCTGGCGGTGATCGTCAGGAAGCCTTCGACCTTGGTGCGTCCGGACTGGAAGAAGATCGCCGCGATGGCGACTCGTCCGGTCAGCGCGATGAGGTCGCCACCGATCCATCGTTCGAGGTGCGCGGTCAGATGATTCCAGCGATCCCTGAGAGAGCGGGGGCGGGCGGCGAGGGCGGTGGCAGGGTTCATGGACGTTTCCTTCAGGCGGTCGTCAGTGCGCGCGTCTGGAGCAGGTGGGAGAAGACCCGATCGGCGGGGACCGCCGGGTGCAGTGAGGCGACACGATCGATGGAGTGCGCCAGCGTGGCGCCCCCACGGCACGCGTCGAGGAAGTCGAGCGCCGCGCTTTCCGTGGTCGTCACCTCGACCTCGTGCAGCGGACGGGTGATCAGCGTGACCTGCGGTATCCATGCGAGGTCGTCACCCACGGCGCGCCCCTGTCGACTCGCCTCCCAGATGGCGAAGGCGGGCGTCGCCGCGGCAAGCACGCGCGTCGCGGGATGGGGGGCGACGACCAGCTCAGCGAGTGCGCTGGCGTCGAGCGCGCGCACGGCCGCGACATCGAGGGACCGCGCATCGGCGGCGAACTGGCTTTCCAGGAAGAGGCGATCGAGCCGGGCGACATCGGCCAGGTAAGGCAGATGCCGCGCGGCGGGTGCCGCGGCGAGGAAGGCCGGAAACGCATCGCCGTAGGTGTTCGACCGAGGGTCGCCCGGCGGGCAGGCCACGGCATAGGCGGCCGCGGCGGAGCGAAACCACTCGGCGCCGACCAGGCAGGCGACGGCGGGATAGTTGGCCTCGAGCGCATCGATCGCGGCCTGTCGCGCGGTGCCGTAATGCACGGCGAAGCCGCGTACGCCGTCCCACGGCGCCGCGGGCGCCTCGCCCACCAGCGCCGCCTGGAACGAGCGCTGGAAACGCGACAGGGAGGCCGCCGGGCGAGGCATGGCGACTCTCAGCCCGTCTTGGTCAGCGAGCCGTTGCCCTTGGGCGTCCTGATCGACGTGCAGGTACCGGCGGGTACGTTCTTCCATGCGTTCTTCTGGTAATCCGCCTTCGCGGTGCCGGCGCACGTGGTGCCCGGACCGGCCGCGCAATCGTTCTGGCCCGCCTTCGCGACGCCCCAGCATTTTTCGACGGCCGGCTGCTTGCCGCTTTGCTTCTCATCGGCATGCGCCACGCCTGCGACGAGGGCGGCGACGGAGAAAGCGAGCGACGTGACGTAACGGTGTGACATGGGAACTCCCGTCATGCCGGACCCGGGTGGCCGGCTTCATGGACGAGTTCGTCGGTCGGGTCGCGACGGTTACAACCGTGCATCCAGAAAAAATTTTTCGTCGCGCTGTAACCGCCGGGCGGCGCCGGACGAACTCGGGATCATGGACGCCATGCCGATCACGCGACTCATGCCTCGCCATACGGATCGTCGCGTCGCCTGGTCTACACTGCCGGGCGCCGTGAACCGCATGGCGCGCACCCCCCTGGACGGAGCGTCAATGATCCCCGAGCGGACATGCGACCCAGCGGCCGAACGACGCGCGCAGGTCGAGGACGAACTACGCGTTCGCCTCATCGCCGGCATGGCTGGCGACGGCGTCGCGTATCGCGGCTTCCTCGATCGGCTGGCCTCCTACCTGCGCGCCTATCTGCGCCGGCGCCTTCCTCGGGCGCTCGAAGACGTCGAGGACATCCTCCAGGACACCTTGCTGGCCGTGCACAACGCGCGGCATACCTACCGGGCGGGCGAGCCGGTCACCGCGTGGATCCATGCGATCGCCCGCTACAAGCTCGTCGATTTCTTCCGGGCGCACGCCCGGCGCGAAGCGCTGCACGATCCGATCGCCGACGACGACCTGTTCGTCGCCTCCGACGACGAGCCGGCCGACGCGCGGCGCGACGTGGGACACTTGCTGCGGATGCTTCCGGACCGTCATCGCTTGCCCATCCAGCTGGTCAAACTGCAGGGACTCACCGTCGCGGAAGCCGCGGCACGCAGCGGCCTTTCCGAATCCGCCATCAAGGTCGGCATTCATCGCGGCCTGAAGGCGCTGGCCGCCCGCATCCGGGGTGGCGCATGAAGACCGACGATCTGGTCGCCCTCCTGGCGCGCGAACCGTCGCCCGCGCCGGCTCGCCGCGACGCGCGGCGCCGCTTCGTCCTGGGTCTCGTGGCCGGTACGGCCGCATCCACCGCGCTGATGTTCGTGCTGCTCGGCGTGCGCCCCGATCTGTCGACCGTGATCCACGACCCCGTGTTCTGGGTGCGCCTCGCGCTCCCTTCCGCGGTCGCCGTCGCCGCCCTGCTGGTGAGCCTGCGCCTGTCCCGCCCGGCGGCGCGGATCGGCACGCCCCGATGGGTCGCGCTCGGCCTGCCTTTCCTGCTCGCGTGGATGCTCGCCGCCATCGTTCTGGGCGGCGCCGAGGCCGCGCAGCGCGGCGCGCTCGTCCTGGGACACACGTGGAAAGTCTGCTCGGTGCTGATCACGTTGCTGTCGCTGCCCTCGATCGTCGCCGTGTTCTGGGGTATCCGCGGCATGGCGCCTGTCCGGCTGCGTCTCGCCGGCGCCGCCGCGGGGCTCCTCGCCGGCGCGATCGCTGCGATGGGTTACTGCTTCCACTGCCCCGAAATGGCCCCGCCGTTCTGGGCGATCTGGTACGTCGTCGGCATGCTGGCGGCGGCGGGCATCGGCGCGCTCGCCGGACCGCGCTGGCTGCGCTGGTGATCGTGCCGCCGTTCCCGGTCTGACCCGTCACCGCGTGTCGCGATCATCGGCCATGCACGGCATGGCCCTCAGGATGCATCCGGAAGGGGCGGTCATGCGTATGCATGGCGACGAACCGATACCCGGAGCCGATCATGCACCTCCTACGACGGATCGCCGTCGCGCTTGCCTGTCTCTCGGCCAGCGCGTGCTATCCGGTACGCGATACCTCGAAGCCGCCGGCGGTGCGCCGCCTTGCCGCCGAGCAGGCGCCGCGTCGCGTCGTCCTCGTCTTGCCGGGGATCGGGGACAACCTGGACTCCCTTCAGGCGGGTGGCGTCGGTGACGCGATTCGTTCGGCGTGGCCCGACGCGGACGTGGTGTTCGTCGAGATGACCATCGGTTACTACAAGGACGAGCGCGCGATGCCCGATCTGCACGCGCTGGTGGAGCAGGAGCGCGCCCGGCACGCGGAGGTATGGCTCGTGGGCGCCTCGCTGGGCGGCATGGGTGCGCTGCTTTACGACACGGCGTATCCCTGCGACGTCGACGGCATCGTGCTGCTCGCGCCGTACCTGGGCGACGACGCGATGCTTCGTCGGATCCGCGACGCCGGCGGTCTCGCGCGTTGGCAGGCGCCCGTCGCCGCGCCGCCCGACGCGGCGAACTGGCAGGAGCAACTGTGGCGCCGCGCGAAGGCGTGGTCGATGGAGGGCGGCGATCCGCGCGTCTGGCTGGCTTGGGGCGCGGACGACAAATTCGCCCGCAACATGCCGCTGCTGCGACCCGCGGTGCCCGACGCTCACGTGATCAGCGGGGATGGCGTGCACGCCTGGCGCTCATGGACCCCGCTGGCGGCGCAGGTGTTCGCCAGGGCGGGCGACGCGCCGCGAACGACGCCGGCGGCGTGCCCGAAGTCCTGATTCCCGGCCCGGTCAGGCGCGGCTGCTGAGGAAATCGTCCAGCTGCGAGAATTGCCCGGGAAGCCCTTCGGCCGAGCCGGCGAGAGCGTCTTCCAGCGCTTCGCTGCTCGGATAGCGTTCGTGGTACGTCACGAGCGTCTTCCCGTCGCGCTCCACGAACGTCACCGTGGTGAGCGCGCCATCGTCGCTTTCCTCGTTCGTCCAGACGATGCGCTCGTTCGGGATCACCTCCTTGTACGTGCCGAAGAAGGCCATCGGCTCGCCTGATTCCGGGTTGCGGAACTCGAGGCGATACGAGCCGCCCTCGCGCACGTCGAGCCGGTGCGAGAGCAGGGCGGAAGCGAAGGCCTTCGGAACCCACCAGCTGATGAACGCATCGGGATCGCGCCAGGCCTCGAACACGTGACGGGCGGGTGCGGCGAACGTGCGCCGGACCACGAGCGCGCGATCGGACTCGCGTTCCACGGTCGTGGCGGCGGACTGGGCGGGCGTCGTCTCAGGCATCGGTGGCTCCCTTGCGTTGCAGGTGATTGGGTTTTGCTCATTTCGCACGTTCGAACGGGCGCATCGCTGGATTGGTGGCGCCATGCCCTTTCTGCAACGCGGCTTTCTCCCTTGCGTCCCTGTAGCCCTCCGTCACGTCGGCGATCGTCGGCTCCATCGGCGTGCAGTCCTCATCCTTGCAGACTATGAGATTGACCCGTCCCGACGCCGGTACCAGGGCTCATAAGACGTTTGATCGGAAATCAAGCACACAACGTCTGCAAGAGCAACGCATTTTCTCTCGTCAAAGAGGTCGGTCACCGGTCTCCGTCGTGCCCTCGAACGGGCGACTGGTTGGACTTCCGCCCGGAAGGCTCGTCCACTGGACCTTTCCCCACATGCCGCCGAGGCCGAAGTACAGCCTCGACCGGGCGAAGCACTCCTCCCCGCCCGCTTCCATCGCGAACATCGCCGCCGTGATGAGGGCGGCTGAATTGCCGTATTCGGCAACGCGCTGATACTCACCGAAGGCCTCTTTGAGGCGCCCGGCCGCCTGGTACTCGTGGCCGCGCTTCCAGATCATGTCGATGTTCTCGTCAATGGGTACGCTCGTGTTGGCGGCGGCCTTGGTTCCATCGACGTAAACGTCGAGAAGAAGCGCACGCGAAGGCTTTTCCCGTCCTAAGGTCACCTTCCACGCAGCCATCTTCTTACCCAGGCGATCCATGGTCGGTCGAGGGACCGATTCGAAGCTCTTCTTCTGGGTTCGATAGATGAGATAGAGAATGGATCGAGCCGGATCGCCACCAGCTTCGAAAAGCTTCTCGAGGTCCGCTTTGGCGAAGACAGAGCGTGCCGACGATTCGTGACGGTAGGCGTACCAAAGACCGAGCTGGATCATGGAGGGCTCGTCTGGCGATTCCAGCAACTTCGCCACCTCCGCGTCATTACCCTCTCGTAGCGTAATCGCATCGAGAGCGGAGTACCGGAACCAAGGCAGGTCGAGCTCGCATCGAACCTGGTCACCGAAAGCAACGCCAGGGAGAAACGAAAGAACGGCGAACACGAGCTTCATCCGGCTAATCGTTCCTAGACGCATCATCGGCTGTCCTGGTGATGTAGCAGCAGTGCAGAAACGCAAGCACGCTTGATGGTTGTCAGTGGCTGCCGATGCAGCGACAGGAGCTTTGACGACTGTCGCGCTGATCTTTCCGACCTTCGTGTCCTTGAAATTGAAGCTAAGCCCGTTTGTGCAGAGCAAATGAGCCGGCTGGCCGCGGCGCCTATCGGCGTAAAAGCCATCTTTGGGCTTAGTTTCCCAGGAGAACTCCGGTTTCGTCAGGACCAAGCTTATGCCGGGGCGATGATCCTATCAGTGCTTCGGACTGATGAATTGCTCATACTGGCGCGTAACGTCAGCGATTGTCGGCGCGTTAGGCGTGCAATCCGCGTCCTTGCATGCAGAGATCATCAAGCGTCCAGCTCTGAAACCCCAATCGGATGGATCGCGATCTGGTGGCAGCACGAGAAGCCTCAGATCACAGCTTCCGTCCTGCCTAAGCCGCACGGACATTGCATGCCATGATCTGCCGCTCCAAGGAACATTGGCTTGATGTCCGATCGGCTCAACCGTGTCAGCAAGGCCCTTGCGGCAGCCTACCGGCTCGAATATCACCAGTAAAGACGTGGGGCGATGCATTTCCTGAAGCACCCATGTGTGGTCCGAAGTGTAACTTTGGCCCATCGCTTGTTTGCTTGTTATCTCGACGCTGCCTTGATGGATACACCAAGCTTTCTGCCGGACTTCGCATGCTAAAGGGAAGGATGCCGCAGAGGCTGGCTCCTTGCGCTCCGCCGACGCTGGGATTCTCCCGGAGTTGAGACTTGCATAGGCGAGCAGTAAAGTGAATGCGGCGATCATTTAGCACCTCCATTCGCAGCTTTGGCGCCAGGCGCGCATGTATTCGTACGCGCCGGCTAATCCTCCGCCTCGCCCCCTTGGGTCTGCTCCTGCGATCAGCGGGACGTTGACTCCACGAATTTACGCCGAAGAGCGAGCCAAGGGTGAACTGCTAAGCGCGTCTTAGTGATTGGCCTTGTCGGCCAGCTCCTCGGGAACATTCGCCCCAATCTGGTCGCTTAGATCAAGCTTGATGGCAGGCAGGGCCATGGCATCCTCAAGCACACGCGGAAGTGCGCGTATCTCGTCGAAGTTCTTGATGACATCTTCAGCCGGGACGCGCACCTCAGCCCGCATGATGGTGGGGTGTCTAACGAACGCCATCCATGCCTTGTCAAATGCGGCTCTGGGATCTTTGTCGAGATAGAGGGAGTTTCGCATCCACCAATCACGTATCTCGTTCCCGACATCGAGATGGTCAGCTTCGGCAGCGAAAACGGTCTGGAGCATGCGCATCGAAAGCCGGTAGGCGTCCTGGTGCACCTCGAGTCGCTTCTCCAGTGCAGCGGACCGCATTGAGTAGTGCGCACGCAGCTCTTCGGTGAGCTTGGTGAGGCCGCGGGCGTTCCCGTCTTTGATGTTCTCGACGATCTCGGTCAGCTCCTCCAAGTCCTCTTTCGTCGCAAGGTTCTTGGCCTTCTCGCCGGTGTAGGTGCGAAGCATGGACAAACCGAGGCCGCAAAGGAAAGAGATAACGGCTATCGCCGCAGCATACGCAAGGTCCATGTACATCCCCTATCGATCCCGAATCCCGTAACGCGCGCGTGCCCGTGCCAGCGCACCGTCTATACCCTGCGACCTTCGGCGAGCCCGCACAGCCGCGATGCCGCCGACCAGCATACCGATCAGCACCACAACGCCTACGGCGAAGAACGCAAGGTCGATCCAGTCATCCAGTTCTGTGTGCTGGTGATAGCGCCGCGGCCGGAAGGCCAACTCGGCAAGGCCTGCGATGTTCATGTGTCATTTCCCCTGTACAACGTTTCCCTTATCCCTGCGATACGCGTACGTGCTCGCGCCCAGTGTAATCCAACCGCAGCACGGCTCAGGGGCCAAGCATGTCCACCTTCGACTATTCCCGCCGATCGTTCCTGGGTTCGACGGGAACAACGAGGGCGACGAGTACAGCGCGACTCAGTTCCTCGTTGACGAGATGGGTAGATTCGGCAGCTACAAGGGCAGAGCGATGTAGCAATCGCATGCTCGCGGTCTTCGGGCCGATCCGGAACAGCATGGCCATGCGCCATCCGGTCCTGCTTACGGATCAGGAAATCATCGCTGTCATGAATGCCTGATCGCTTCACAACGTTCTAGCCCGCGCAAGAATCCCATCATCGCATTGATGTGTCCTTCGGGCGCAGCGCAAGAGCAGTGCCCTTAGAAGTGGTGGAGAAGGCAGGGGTCGAATAACTCCGATTGACCCCATGCGCCAAGGCTTGAAAAGCAAGCCACTTCAGCATTCCAGTTTTGAGCGAGGCGCGACGGCGCCGGCAGGCCCTCCAAGCCAGGCACGAAGGGTTCGAGTCCCTTGCTTCGCTCCACTTTTTTGCTGTGTGGGACCGGTGCTTACGGTTCAGCGAGATTGGCCAATGAGAACTCGGCAGCGCAGCGACGGTACCGGCTGCGAGGTTCGATACCTTGATGGATGCAGGACACCCGGATCGGGCGCCCCTCCCAGTCGTTGCCGCGCAAGGCGGCCGTCCTGTACCCAAAACCATTGAGCCCTCCGTCGCTCACGCGACGGAGGGAGGGGCCAGATCTCGAGTCGCCCGGCGAGACCCGGGACCTTATTCAATTACAGATATTGAATATTCACAACTGAACTATATACTTATGGAGTAACTACTGCCGGAGCGCCGCCATGCGCGATTTCGCCACCACCGAAGCCCGTCTCGACATCACGATCGACAAGTACCCCGCCTTCCCGCGGCAGCCTGCGATCGTGACGCGCCTGGTAAAGCATCTCTTCAAGGAGATCAACGACGACGCGAACGCGGCGATGCGCCGGTACGGCCTGAACCACCCCGAGTACAACATCCTGATGATGCTGTACGGCACGCCTGACAACAGCCTGCATCCGTCCGAGCTGGCCGACGTCGCCGGGGAAAAGTCGGCGAACGTCACGCGCCTGACCGGTCAGCTCTGCGACAAGGGTTACATCGTCCGCTCCGGCAGCGAGGACGACCGGCGCAAGGTCACCCTCACGCTCACGCCCGAAGGCGTGGAGGCGATCGAGGGCTTCCTTCCCGACATCGTCACGCTCCTTCACCGGCAGACCCGTAACCTGACCTCCGACGAGCAGGGCCAGCTCGAGGTCCTGCTGAAGAAGATGCTTGGTGGGTTCGGGGAGTAAGCGAGCGCGCCATGTCCGCATCGACGGCCTCAACCAGGGTTCCGCTCACCCGCGACGTTCTCGCGAACACGCTGCGCGAGGAAGCGTCGGTGTGGCTGTTCGTCGCCAAGACGCTGACGGCCCTCTTCGTCGCGGGCTGGATCGCGATGCGCGTGGACCTTCCCGCGCCTTCCACCGCGATGATCACGACCCTGATCGTCGCCAATCGCCAGTCCGGCCTCGTGCTCGCGAAGAGCTTCTATCGCACGCTCGGCACGTTCGCCGGCGCGTTCGGCGCGATCGCCATCATGGCCACGTTTCCGCAGCAGCGCGACCTCCTGCTCGTCGCGCTGTCGCTCTGGATCGGCCTCTGCGCCGGCGGGGCGACGCTCTACCGCAACTTCAAGGCCTACGCGTTCGTGCTGGCGGGTTACACCGCCGCCATCGTGGCGATACCGGTCATCGACAACCCGCCGGGTGTCTTCGATTCCGCCGTCGCGCGCCTGAGCGAAGTGCTGCTCGGCGTCCTCGTCAGCGGCGTGATCAGTGACGTGGTCTTTCCCAGCCGCATGCGCGACGTGCTGCGGCGCACGGCTCGCGATCAGTTCGCGCACTTCCTCGGCTTCGTCCGCGACAGCGTCGGCGGCGCCATCCCGCGCGAATCGATGGAAAAGGCCCACCTGCGCTTCGTGCGCGCGTCCGTCACGCTGGAAGACCTGCGCAGCTCGGTCATCTTCGCCGACGCGGATGCTCGCGCCCGCAGCAACCAGATGCGTCTGTTCAACCAGCGGTTCATGGCCGCCTCGACGAGTTTCCAGTCGCTGCACCACCTGATCAACCGCCTCAAGCGCGCGCGTCGCGACCGCGCGGCCGACACGCTCATCCAGCTGTACAGGCCGATCGGCGAGGCGCTGGACGCGCCGATCGAGGCCGGTTCGGCCGCGCGCATCCTGTTGCCTCGCCTGACGGCCGCACGCGACGCGATCGCCTCGTCGCGCGCCGCGTTGCGCGCCACCCTCGACGACGCGCACGACCTGCGCGACTTCGACACCGGCGCGTCGCTGCTGCGGCGCTTCGTCGACGAACTGCACGACTACGTCGACACTGCCGTGGCGCTGCAGGCGCCGCGCGTCATCGCCGGGTCCGCCGAACGCGTGCGTTTCGATCGCGGCAACGACTTCGTAGGCGCCGGCATCGCGACGCTGCGCACGACGCTGGCGATGCTCGCGCTCGGTGTGTACTGGATCGAGAGCGCCTGGCCGCAGGGCGGGGGAGCCATGCTCAACGCGACGATCTTCGCCGGCCTGTTCGCGACCATCCCGAATCCCACGCGCGCCACCTGGGAGCTTACGTGGGGCTATTTCATCGGCATGGTGCTCGGCTTCGTCTGCAACTTCTTCGTGCTGACGCAGCTCGAGGGTTATGGGCTGCTGGTCGCCGGCGTCTTCCCGTTCATCGTGGTGGGCGTGATGCTCATGGCGAGCCCGCGCTGGGCGGGCCTCGGCCTGGGCTGGGCGCTCGGCCTCGTCTATATCCTGGCGTTCAAGAACACGCAGACCTACGACCCCGCGCACTTCATCAACGACGCGGTCGCGCAGATCGTGGGCCTGCTGGCGGCGGCGGTGTCGTTCATCGTGATCCCGCCGGCGATCGGCAGCGCCTGGCTGCGGCGCCGCCAGCTCGCGCGCCTGCGCGCGCAGGTGGCGCTCGCCGCGGAGGCGCCGTTGCCCGGCCTGCGCCACCGCTTCGAAAGCGTCAACCACGATCTCGTCAGTCAGATCGCCGCCCAGACCGAGCCCGGCAGCAGCGACTCGCGCGCGTTGTTCGCCTGGGCCCTCGCGGTGCATGAGACGGGACGCGCGCTGATCGAACTGCGCCACGACATGGTCCGTCGCGGCGTGCCGTCGACACTCAAGCCCTATCTGGACGCGGCGTTGCGCAGCCTCGCGCGCTTCTACGAGAAGCCCGAAGCGCCGGGCTACCTGCTGGCGCGCGACGCGGTCGCCACGGCGATCGCGAGCGTGGGCGAGCACGACGGCAGCGCGCACCTCATCGAACACCTGCACCTCGTCCGCATGGCGCTGCTCGATGGCGAGTCCATCCTCGCCGCGTACATGCCGGACACCCCGCTGAGCAAGGAGATCGTCCATGCCACGTGAGATCGTTCTGGGCGACGCGCTCGTCCCGGGCCTGCTGATCCTGTTCGTCCTCGCGATCGCGGTCATCTGGCTGCTGGACGCGATCGCGGGACGCTTCAGTCTCTATCGCTTCGTATGGCACCCGCCGCTCTTCCGCCTCGCCGTCTTCGTCTGTGTCTTCGGCGCCTTCGCGCTGCTCCTGAACTAGAGTGATGCCGTCATGAAACTCGCCTCCCTTGTCCGTTTCGCCATCACCGCGCTCGTCGTGGTCATCGGTGTCGTCGTCGGGTTAGCCCTGTGGAAGCACTACATGTATTCGCCATGGACGCGCGACGGCCGCGTGCGCGCCGAGATCGTGCGCATCGCGCCCGACGTGTCCGGCCTCGTCACCGATGTCCGCGTGATCGACAACCAGACGGTGAAGAAGGGCGACCTGCTCTTCGTCGTCGACCGCGCGCGCTACGAGAACGCGGTGGCGCAGGCGAAGGCGAACCTCAACGCCGCCGAGGCCGCCGCGCGCGCCGCCGGTGCCAACATCAACGCGGCCTTCGCCGGCGCGGAGCAGAGCCGCTCCAACTACGAGATGTACGAGGCGCAGTCGGAGCGTCGCCAGAAGCTGATCAACAACGTCATCTCCGCCGAAGACAAGGCCAACGCGGTGGCGGCGGCGAACGCGGCCCGTGCCGGATGGCAGCAGGCGCAGGCGAGCACGAAGCAGGCCAGCGCGTCGCAGCAGCAGGCGCTGGCGGCGGTCGCGCAGGCCCAGGTCGAACTGGCGTCGGCGCAGCTCAATCTCGATCGCACCGAGGTGCGCGCCCCGGTGGACGGCTACGTCACCAACCTCGACGTGCGCATCGGCGACTATGCCAGCGCGGGCACGGCGCGCATGGCGCTGATCGACAGCGGCTCCTACTGGATCTACGGGTATTTCGAGGAGACGAAACTCCCGGGCCTGCGCATCGGCGATCCCGTCGACATCCGCCTGATGAGCGGCGGCGTCCGTCTGCAGGGCCGCGTCGAAAGCATCGCCCGCGGCATCACGGACGCCGACAATCCCACCGGCAGCGATCTGCTGGCCGACGTGAACCCGACCTTCAACTGGGTGCGGCTGGCGCAGCGTGTGCCGGTGCGCGTGAAGATCGACACGGCGCACATGCCGCAGGGCACCGTGCTGGCGGCGGGCATGACCGCGACGCTCGTGGTGCATCCGGCGGGCGTGGCGGCCCGCTGAGGGGGTGTCAGGCTTCCGCTGGCGCCAGCCGCCGCAGGCGGTGCTGCAGCCAGCGGTCGACATCCGGCCATTCGGTGGCGAGGATGCTGTAGCACACCGTGTCGCGCAGGGAGCCGTCGTTGCGGCGCTTGTGCGCGCGCAGGATGCCTTCCCGCTTCGCGCCGAGCCGCTCGATCGCCCGCTGCGAATCCTGGTTGTAGGCGTCGGTGTGGAATTCCACCGCCACCGCGCCGACCTCCTGGAACGCGTTCGAGAGCAGCAGGTGCTTGGTGGCCGTGTTGACGTGGCTGCGCTGCCAGCGCCGCGCGTACCACGTGTATCCGATGGCCAGGCGGGACGGGTCGGGCACGATGTCGTAGTACCGCGTGCAACCCACGATCTGCCCGCTGCCGTTCTCTCGCACCACCCAGGGCGACATCCGGCCTTCTTCCTGCCCGCGCAGGGCGGCCTCGACGTAGTCGGTCATTCGGCCCGGGGCGGGCACCGAGGTGAACCAGAGGTCCCAGAGGTTGCCGTCGGCCGCGGCGCTCTCCAGCGCGGCCACATGGTTCAGCCCGAGCGGCTCCAGCGTGACCCAGCGGTTCTCGAGGCGGACCGTATCCATGGGATTCAGGCGTCCAGGTCCGGGATCAGCCGGCTCTCGATCCGCGCGATGGCGTCCTTCAGCAGCAATTTGCGCTTCTTCAGGCGCGTCAGCTGAAGTTCGTCGCGGCTGATGGCGGCCGCCAGGTGGTCGATGGCGGCGTCGAGGTCGCGGTGCTCGACCTTCAGTTCGGCCAGGCGCTGGGAGAGCTGCATCGGATCCTGGACCTGCATGGCGTTCGGCCGGTCGGGGGGAAGGGGCGATTGTAACCCCCGGCGCGCCCGGCCGCAGCGGCTACAATAGGCGACTCGCCCGTCCCGAAGTGCCACCCTCATGTCCGCCTCCCCCGACGCCACCCGCAAGCAGACCTTCGAAGCCGGCAAGCTGGCCAAACGGCTGCGCCGCCAGGTCGGCCAGGCGATCGCCGACTACGGCATGATCGAGGAGGGCGACAAGGTCATGGTCTGCCTGTCGGGCGGCAAGGACTCCTACACCCTGCTCGACATGCTGCTCTCGCTGCAGGCGAAGGCTCCCGTGCGCTTCGAGATCGTCGCGGTCAACCTCGACCAGAAGCAGCCGGATTTCCCCGCGCACGTGCTGCCGGAGTACCTCACGGCCCGCGGCGTGCCGTTCCACGTGATCGAACAGGACACCTACAGCGTCGTCACCCGCGTCATCCCGCAGGGCAAGACGATGTGCAGCCTGTGCTCGCGCATGCGCCGCGGCGCGCTCTACCAGTGGGCGGCGGACAACGGCGTCACGCGCATCGCGCTGGGCCATCACCGTGACGACATCCTCGGCACGTTCTTCCTCAACATGTTCTACCAGGGCAGCCTGAAGGCGATGCCGCCGAAGCTGCTCTCCGACGACGGCCGTCATGTCGTGATCCGTCCGCTCGCGTATTGCCGCGAAGACGACATCGCGGCGTACGCCGAGTCGCGCGCGTTCCCGATCATTCCCTGCAACCTGTGCGGTTCGCAGGAGAACATGCAGCGCAAGGTCGTCAAGCGCATGCTCGCCGACTGGGAGAAGGCGCATCCCGGCCGCAGCGAAACCATCTTCCGCGCGATGGGCAACATCGCGCCGTCGCAGCTGACCGACCGCTCGCTCTTCGACTTCGCCTCGCTCGGCGCACGCGACGACGCGTCGCGGCCCGACGCGCACGCGTGGCTCGCCGGCGGCGACGGTCGCGACGAAACCGACTGATCATTCCCCTAACGTCTACAAGGCCCTCCGATCATGACCCTGTTCTCTTCCGTCGAACTCGCGCCGCGCGATCCGATCCTCGGCCTCAACGAAGCCTTCGGCGCCGATACGCGCGCCGACAAGGTGAACCTCGGCGTCGGCGTGTACTACGACGAGAACGGCCACGTGCCGCTCCTGCGCGCCGTGCGCGAAGCCGAGAAGGCGCGCCTCGAGGCGCAGCTGCCGCGCGGTTACCTGCCGATCGACGGCATCGCCCTCTACGACACCGCGGTGCAGAAGCTGCTCTTCGGCGCGGATTCCGCGCTGCTCGCCGATCGCCGCGTGGTCACCGCGCAGGCCCTCGGTGGCACGGGCGCGCTGAAGGTCGGCGCCGATTTCCTCAAGCGCCTGAATCCGAACGTGCCGGTCGCGATCAGCAATCCGAGCTGGGAGAACCACCGCGCACTGTTCGAGAACGCGGGCTTCGAGGTCGTGGAATACCGCTACTACGACGCCACCACGCACGGCGTCGACGTGGACGGCATGCTCGCCGACCTCGCGAAGCTGCCGAAGGGCGCCGTCGTCGTGCTGCACGCGTGCTGCCACAACCCCACGGGCGTGGACCTCGGCACCGACGACTGGAAGCGCGTGATCGAGACGGTGCGCGAGCACGACCTCGTGCCGTTCCTCGACATCGCCTACCAGGGCTTCGGTGATGGCATCGAGGCGGACGCCACCGCGGTGCGCCAGTTCGCCGACGCGGGTCTGCCGTTCTTCGTCGCCAGCTCGTTCTCGAAGTCGTTCTCGCTGTACGGCGAACGCGTCGGCGCGCTGTCGATCGTCACGGGTTCGCACGACGAAGCCACGCGCGTGCAGTCGCAGGTCAAGCGCGTCATCCGCACGAACTACTCCAATCCGCCGACGCATGGCGCGGCCGTGGTGGCCGCCGTGCTCAACCACGACGACCTGCGCGCGACGTGGGAAGCCGAACTGGGCGAGATGCGCGAGCGCATCCGTCGCATGCGCAGCGAACTGACGCAGCGCCTGGCGAAGGCCGGCGATTTCGGTTTCATCGAGCGACAGCGCGGCATGTTCTCGTATTCGGGACTCTCCGTCGCCCAGGTCGAGCGCCTGCGCAGCGAGTTCGGCATCTACGCCGTCGGCACGGGCCGCATCTGCGTCGCCGCGCTCAACGGTGGCAACATCGAGCGCGTGGCCGACGCCATCGCCCGCGTGGTCTGACCTCGCACCCATCGTGTTTCGCCGGCGGACGCAGGCGCGTCCGTCATGGCCACCCCTTCGCAAGAGATTTGTCGATACATGTTCTTTCGCAACCTGACGCTTTTCCGTTTTTCCGAACCCGTCGCCGCCGATCTCGACCGTCTCGACGAGGCGCTGCCGGAACACCGTCTGCGTCCCGTCGGTCCGATGGAGCTCTCGACGCGCGGTTTCGTCTCGCCGCTCGGCCGCAACGAGGAAGCGCTCACGCATACGGTCGGCCGCAACACGATGGTCACGGTGGGCAGCGAGGATAAGCTCCTGCCGTCGGCCGTCGTGAACGACGAGCTGGCCAATCGCATCGAGAAGATCGTCGAGGAAGAGGGACGCAAGGTCGGCGGCCGCGAGCGCAAGAAGCTCAAGGACGACGTCATGAACGAGCTCCTGCCGCGCGCCTTCGTGCGCAGCTCGCGCATGAAGGCCTACGCGGACAAGAAGAACGGCTGGCTCGTGCTGGATACCTCCAGTCGCAAGTCGGCTGAGAATACGCTGAGCCAGATCCGCGAAGCCCTGGGCAGCTTCCCGGCCGCCCCGCTGGCGCCGGAAGAGTCCCCGCGCATCCTCATGACCCACTGGGTCGCCTCGGGCGAGCTGCCGGCCGGCCTGGTCCTCGGCGACGAATGCGAACTCCGCGACCCGGCGACGGCCTCGGGCGCCATCGCACGCTGCCGCCGCCAGGATCTCGACACCGATGAGATTCGGGAGCACCTCCGAACCGGCAAGCAGGTGTTCCAGTTGGGTCTGGTGTTCGACGACCGCATATCGTTCGTGCTGGGCGAGGACCTGATCCTGCGTAAAATCAAGTTCACGGACGTCGTGCTCGACGAACAGGCGGACAGCCCCGAATCGGCCGCGGCGGAAATGGACGCGAACTTCGCCCTGATGGCGCTCGAATACGAACGCCTGCTCGGCAAGCTCGCCGAATGGTTCACGCTGCCTCGCCCGGAATGATCCCGGCCCGCCAGTCGCAGTGTCTGATATGAGTTGGTGGGATGTTCGTCGGGATCGCAACGAGACTCGGCTCATGGCATCGGACGAAGGCGACTGGCTGGAACTGGCGACCCCCACGGGCGCCACGATCCGTGTACTTAAGGCGGCGCACCCCCGTGCGCGCCGCCTGCGGCTGACGGTGACGCCGAAGGGCGCCCGTCTCACCTATCCCAACGGCACGCACGTGGCGCAGATGACCGCGTTCCTGCGCCACCATGCCGACTGGCTCGAGCAGAAGCTCGGCGAGTTCAACCTCGATGCCGAGCCCCTGCCGCCGCTGCGCGTGGGAGTCCCCACCACGTTCCCATTCCGCGGCGAGGACGTCACCCTCGATTGGGCCGAGGGCCCTTATCCGCGCGTGGAGCACGAGCCGGGCCTGCTCACCCTCAGCATTCCGCGCCCGCACACCCGCGCGTTGCTCGTCGCCCGGGGGCTGCTCGCGACGCATTTCGAGGCGCAGATCCGGCGCGACGTCTCGCGCTGGCTGCCCGCCTACATCCCGCAGATCAACGCGGCGCCGACCGCCCTGCGCATCCGGCCGCTGAAGAGCTTGTGGGGAAGCCTGGACACGCGCGACAGGATCAACCTCGATCTCGCCCTCGCGCTCGCCCCGCCCGCGGCGCTGCGCTACGTACTCGTGCACGAGCTGTGTCACCTGAAGGTGCGCAACCACTCGGCGAAGTTCTGGCACTGGGTGGAAGCCGTGTTTCCCGATTACAAGGAACAGCGCACGTGGCTGCGCGCGAACGGCAGCGGGCTGAAGATGCAGCTCGATCGTCTGATCGCCGACGTGGCGGACTGAGCTTCGCCCGCCGGCGGGCGCCGGTCGTATCGGCGATCAGGGCGCTTGCGACGGCGTCAATGCGCCAGCGCGAAACCCGTCAGGACGCGCGCGGTGTCTTCCGGCTTCTCGAGCATCGGCATGTGGTTGCAGCCGTTCAGCACCGTGGCGCCGATCGACGGCGAGCTCTTCAGGCCTTCGCGCAGCGTGTCCAGCGCGGACACGTCGATGATCTTGTCCTCGCGGCACCACAGGCCGAGCACGGGCATCTGCAGCTTGCCGATGACCGGGTCGAGCGCGAACGCCTGCGCCGGCTGCTTCAGTTCGACGAACGTGCGCTCGATGAAGGCGTGGTCCTTACGGTTGCGTGCGACCAGCGCATCCTCGATGCGACCGGGGAATTGCGGCGGCTTGAGGAAAATGCGCGCGAGCAGGGCTTCCAGATCGGCGCGATCCTCGAGAAGGAACGGATTCTTGCCCGACTTCACGTCGCGGGTGAAGTCGTTGTCCTTGAACGTGAGGCCGAGCGAGCTCATCAGCACGAGACTCGCCACGCGCTCGGGATGCTGCTGCGCGTAGACGCCAGCGATCGCACCGCCCATCGAATGGCCGACCAGCAGGAAACGCTGCGCGCCGACCGCGGCCGCGAAGGCCTCGAGGCGGGCGGCCTGCTGGGGAATGCCGTAGTCGCCGGTGTCGATGCGCGACGAATCGCCCCAGCCCGGAAGATCGGGAATGAGGATGTGGAAATGTTCGCCGAGCGCCTTTGCGGTTTCGAGCCAGGTGGTCTTGTCGGCGGCGAAGCCGTGCAGCAGCACGATCGTCGGCCCCTGGCCGCCTTCGTAATACGACCACGTGGTGTCGCCCGCCACGATCGTCTTCTTCTCCATGTGCGCGCTCAGCGCCTGCCGGGCCGCGTCGGCCTTGAGCAGCAGGGAGGGCGCGAAGAGGTAGACGATGCCCGCGCCCAGGCCCAGCACGACCGCCACGATGACGAGGAACTTCAGCCGGCGCAGCAGCAGGCGCTGCCAGAGCGGGCGGCGATCGGACGAGGCGAGGGTGGGGGTCTTGGCCATGAATGGGGGCTTCGTAACGGTGGACGCCCCGCAAGATGCGGGGCGTCGCAGGAGGATGCAACCCTTGCGGCCGCCTTCGCGGCCGCAAGATCGTGCGTCACGGCTTCTTCGCGGTGCCGGCGAGGATGCGTTCGACGGCCTGCTGCGTCATCGGGTGGTAGCCGGACTTCGCCTTGGCATACGTCGCCTTCGCGAAGGCGAGGCCTTCCGGCGTGCGCGCGAAGGCGCGGTAGACGGGCGTCGTCAGGTACAGGCGGCCGATGCGGGTCATGTGCTCCGCGGCGGCCGTCCACACGTCCTTGTCGCCCGCCGCGATGGCGTGCGCGTACCAGCGCATGCCGATCTCGGCGTTCGGCGTGCCGGTGAGATGCCACGCGGCGTCGATCTCCTTCATCTTCGCAAGCGGCGGCGCGTCCGGCAGGCGATCGAGGAAGTACATCCACTCCTGGGTGTTCCACGACTTCGCATCGAGCTTGTCCGCGGCGAGCTTGCCGGCGAGGAACGCCTCGCGCTCCTTGTCGATCGCGTCGAAGCGCGGCGATTCGGGCAGCGGCGCGTCCTTCGGAATGTCCGGCTGCCAGATCCACGCGCGGGCCTCGGCTTCGCTCATCTTGCCCGGGTACTTGTCGAGCAGGTTGGCCTTCAGGTACGCGAACATCGTGTCGGTATCGATGCTCTGGAACGCGAAGTGCGCGAAATACCCCTTCAGGTAGGTGTCGAAGGTCTCGCGCCCGAAGCGCGCTTCCAGCGTGCGCAGGAACCAGGAACCCTTGTCGTAAGCCACCGACGAAAGCGAATCGTCGGCACCCACGCCGCGCGGCTCGGGCGTCAGGCGCTGGACGTTCTCGGGCATCTTGCCGATCGTCTTCTGCAGCTCGCGCGCGGAGAGAAGGCTTTCCTCGTCGGCGAGCGCCTTGCCGTAGACGGCTTCGGTGATGCGCCCCTGCACGTAGGTGGTGAAACCTTCGTTCAGCCAGATGTCGCGCCATGCGGCGCTGGTGACGAGGTTGCCCGACCAGGAGTGCGCCAGTTCGTGCGAGACCAGCGACACGAGGCTCTTGTCGCCGACGAGTACGGTCGGCGTCGCGAACGTCATGTTCGGGTTTTCCATGCCGCCGAACGGGAAGGACGGCGGCAGCACGAGGATGTCGTAACGGCCCCAGGCGTAGGGGCCGTAGAGCTTCTCGGTGGTCTCGATCAGCTTCTCGGTGTCCTCGAACTCGTGCGCGGCCTTGCCGACCACACTGGGCTCGGCATACACCGCGCTGCGCGGACCGGTTTCCTTGACGGCGAGGTCGCCCGCGGCGATGGCGAGCAGGTAGGACGGGATCGGGTGCGGCTGGTCGAAGCGGAAGTCGCCATCGAGCGGATGCTTCGCGTCGTTGATCGCGCTCATCACGACGCGGACGTCCTTCGGCGCGGTGACGTGCGCGTCGTACGTGAAGCGGATCGCCGGCGAGTCCTGCAGCGGCACCCACGAACGCGCGTGGATCGACTCGGACTGCGAGAACATGAAGGGCTGCTTCTTGTCGGCCGTCTGGTCGGGCGTCAGCCACTGAAGGCCGGAGGCTTCCGGCACGGTGGCATACGTGATGCGGACGCTGGCGGGATGCGCCGGGGCCTGGATCGTCAGCTTCGAACCGAGCTCCTTGTCGCGCGGCGCGAGGGCGAACTTCAGCGGCGAGGCCTTGCCGGTCGCATCGACGGCTTCGACGCCGGCGATCTTGAGGTCGCGCGTGTCGAGGACGAGGTCCTTCGCCTTCGCGTCCCTCCAGTCGAGCTTGAGCGTCGCGTTGCCCGCGAGCTCACGCTTGCCGAAGTCGAGCTTCAGGTCGAGGTCGAGATGGGTGACCCGGACCGCGTCGGGCTGGGCATAGGAATGCGGATCGGCGGCGAAGGCCACGACGGGAAACGTCATGGTCAGGGCAACGACGGGAAGCAGGCGCATCGCAGGGTTCCGTACGGGGGAAGCCCCGAGTATGCCACCGGGCGCCGCGTTCCGTTCCCTAGAGCTTGTACGCCCGGTGGATCGCCACGATGCCGTTGGTGAGGTTGCGCACTTCCACGTGCCCGAAACCCGCGTTGAGCATCATGCCCTTGAGCGTTTCCTGATCGGGGTGCTTGCGGATCGATTCCGCCAGGTACTGGTAGCTGTCGGCGTCGTTGGCGAACAGGCGGCCGAGGCGCGGCAGGATCCGGAACGAGTGCACGTCGTAGAGCTTCGACAGCAGCGGACTCTGCACCTTCGAGAACTCCAGCACGAGCGCGCGGCCGCCGGGCTTGAGGATGCGGTGCATGTCCGCCAGCGCCTTGTCCTTGTCGGTGACGTTGCGCAGGCCGAAGGCGATGGTGACCGCGTCGAAGCTGTTGTCCGGGAACGGCAGCATTTCGGCGTTCATCTGGGCCCAGCGCAGGCCCGCGACGAGGCCGCGGTCGGTGAGCCGGTCGCGGCCCACGCCCAGCATCGCGGCATTGATGTCGCCGACGACCACCTCGCCCTCGTCGCCCACGACGGGCTTGAGCAGCGCCGCGATGTCGCCGGTGCCACCGGCGAGGTCGAGGACCCGGTCACCGCGGCGAACGCCGCTGACGGCCACGAAATGACGCTTCCACAGCCGGTGGATGCCGAACGACATCAGGTCGTTCATCAGGTCGTAGTTGCGCGCCACGGACGTGAAGACCTGGCCGACGAGCTTCTGCTTGTCGGCCACGGGAACGTCGCGGAAGCCGAAATGGGTGGTTTTCTGGGATTCCATGCGTCCATGGTATCCCGAACCCGTGCCCCTCGCAGCTTCCGCGACGCCACCTCGTCAGACGCCGCCGACCGGGCGGCCAGCGTCAACGCGGAGCCAGCGTGTTGTAGACATGGAAGTTGAAGATGCGAAGTTCCGTGGCCCCGTCGGCGGGCATGAGGTAATACGTGCCTGCCGGTCCGTCGACTGGCGCGAAGACTTCGACCGCCGGACGCGCGAGGTGCGGAGGCCGCTCCGCGAGGCTGCGGGCGTTGAATTCCACGGCGAACGTCTTTGACCTCGGTAGACCGCGGAGACCCATCGCGGCGATGATCTGGTCATGTGGCGCACTCAGATCGAACGAGGTCGCGCGTACCACCGGGAAGCCATCCCTCAGCAGAGTCGTGCGGATGGTGCCCGAGTTGTTGGAATAGCCCTGGTTCCCCACGAGGATCGACCGGGTGAGCCGGCTTCGCTTGAAGGGCAGTTCGTCGTAGAACCAGAGCTGCGGCGGCACCTCGTGGGCGGGCACACGCCGGATGCCGGGTGGAAGCGGTTGTTGCGACAGGTCCATCGCGACGGATCGCGGCAGCCCACCCACCCACGGGTCGCGCTGGATCGCGCGCCCGGCACCTCGCAGGGCCGCCGTCTCCCATGCCGCGCGCTGTGCGGGCGTGATCATCGCCGGAATGTTTTCGGTGAGCTCGGCGCGCATCGCCGTGGCGACACGCTCGCGCTCCACCGGATCGGGGAAGGCGCGTTCGATCTCGTCGGCGTAGTCGTCGAAGAGATCGGTGGGCCGCACGCCGGCACCGCGTCCGGACCCGCCGCGCAGGCCCACGGTCCGGAACGCCCAGCCCTGGCTTGCGCCGCGCTCGATGGCGGGTCCCCATGCGCCGGAGGCGGCGCCCGGACGGGCGAGTCGCCAGGTGCCGTAGTCGGCGTCGAAGCGCACGCCGTAGAGGCCGCCGTCATGCTCGATGTACTGCTTGCCGTCGATCGTGTAGACGCCCTCGCTGCTCGCCTGGCCGGTCTTGCGGACGTTCGGGGCGCGATACTGCGATTCGAAGACGACCTTCTGCGGCGTGGGTGCGCGGCCTTCGACCAGCGTGCCACCGGCGCGGAAGCGACCGCCGACGAAGCCCCGGCCCGCGGCGACCTTCACGAACTGCTGCGCGCCGGGCGCGGCCCAGAGCGAGGCGACGTAGAGTTCGGTGAAGTCGACGAAGGCCTGCCGGGTGTCGCCAGCCTTGACGCTGTCGTAGAGGCGCCAGCCGGCGGAGGCGGCATGCACCGGGGCCGTGACGACATCGCGCACGACGCGACCCAGGCTCTCGAGCACGCGGCGATCGTACTCTTCCGTCCAGCGGCGCTTCGCGTCGTCGGTGCTGGTGGTCAGCGTGCGCGCGTTGCGCTGGCCGAGCTGGACGTCCGTCTCGTAGAGCGCGTGCAGGAAGTCGCCGGTGACACGGCGCTCGTCGAATGGCTCGGCGGTGAAGGTGACGTCCGCGGCGGATGCGGAGGAGCCGAGGATCCAGTTGGCGAGCCGGTCGCCGGCGAAGACGCGCGTGCCGTTGGGACGGACCGCGGCGTGCTCGAGCGGGAGTCGGTCGAGCAGGTACTCGCGGAACCGCGGTGCGTAGAGGAACTGTCGCGCGGCCTCGGCGCGGCTGCCGAACTCGCGGAAGCTGATGCCATCGGGGGCCTCGGGCGTGTACAGGACGATGGTGGACACGCTGCGCGGATCGCGTACACCGACCATGAACACGTCGCGCAGCGCGACGCCCTGGTAGGTGAGCTGGCTGACCTGAATATCGTGGTTCTCGACGCGGGCGCGTCCGGCTTCCGACGGACTGGCCAGCACCGCTTCGACCCAGCGGTAGCCGCGGTAGGCATGGTCCTTCTGGAACGAGCGCGGCAGGTCGCTCAGGAAATACGACAGCCGCGCCTCGTTGGCGAGCAGGCGCATCTGCGCCAGTTGCAACGAGGTGGTGGCGTCGCGCCGCGCGGTGGCGTCCGGTCCGCTGCGCAGCGCGGTATCGAGGTAGGCCGGGTACGTGCGATGGACGTCGAGGTCGTTGACGATCACGCGCAGCGCCGCGTCGTCGAGTCCCGCCACCGGCGCGCCGTCGGGGCCGATGGCCTTCATCCGTACCGGATCGGTGCCGCCGATGTTGCGGTAGGCGAGGTCGACGAGGCTCAGCGAGGGCGGCTTGCCGCCGGCGAGGAAGTCCAGCACGGACTGCGGCAGGAGGCTGTGGTAATTCTCGATGTCGATGCGGATGTCGCTGGGATCGAGCGTGACGCCCAGTGCCTTCAGGCGCGTGCGCAGGCCGTCGTGCGTGAACGCGTAGAGGCCCTTGACCGGTGCCGCATGCGGCTTGCCCGCGTCGGCGGCGAGCAGATCGTGCGTCGCCAGGAAGTGCTCGCTGGCGTCGCGCCAGTCGGCGGCGACGTTCGCCGGCACGCGGGCCAGGCGCGCCTCGTTCACCGCGTCGACGACCGCGGCCTGGCGGATCGCGAGCAGGGCGGTGGCGTCGAAGAGGTAGTCGTCGCGCAGGGCGTGGGTGACGCCATCGACGAGCAGGCGCGAGGCGCGGTCGGCGTCGCCGGCCAGCTTCGCCTCGAACCACGCCTGGTTCAGCTTCTCGCGCTGTACGCCGACGAAGCGATTGACGACGGCGGTGAAAGGATCGCTGCTCATGGGCCGGGAGTCGATGAAACGGCCCTCCGCGATCCCCGCCGCATACCGTCGCGCCAGCCCGGGCAGGTCGCTGGACGTCACGAGCATGGCGCGGAAGCGCGCTTCGAACGCCGCGTAGGCCGCTTCCAGGTCGTCGAATGGTTCCCAGCCCGTCTGGGTCGAGAAGGCGAGGACGCGGCTGTCGCGTGCGAGGTCCTGCACGAGCAGCACGCCCGCGTATCCCGTGCCGCCGATCCGCAGTTCGCGAACGACCACCGACTCGGCCGCGCCGCCGGCGATGGTGACGGAACGCGCGAGATCACGCGCGTCGGCGTCGAGCGTGCCGTCTTCGTAGGCCAGGACGGCGAGGGCGCGCGCACCGTCGGCGATACGCGCGGCGAACGCGTCGCGACGCGTCCGCGCGGTGCCGCCGTCGGTCGCCGGTCCGTACCAATAGGCCCTGTGTGCCTCGATGAAGGAGTTCAGCGGCACGGCGTCGATCGACTCGGGCGTGGCTGGCAACGCGGCACGCTCGTTGGCGAGCCATGCCTGCACGCCGACGATGCGATCGTACGCCTGCTGGGCTTCCTGATAGACGTGTTGGATGTGTGCAGGCGGTGCCTGCGGGGGCAGCATGTCCAAGAGCTTTCCTTTGCGTGGGTGAACCGGCGCAAAGTGTAGGAACTGCCCTTGGGACGACGCGCGAGGCGGGTGCCTCGCGCGAGTCATCGTTTGCCCTCGTCTGCCTGTCAGCGTCGACTGATCGGCCGGGTCGCCACGAAGACGTCAGTGCTGGCCGTGATGGCGTTCCCGCTCGTTCGCCACGTGGCGGTCGTGCAGGGACGGGCCTGCCGAACCATCGTCGGGATCGACGGGAGGCCGCGCATCGAAGTCGCGATCGTTCTCGCCACCCGGCGTGATCTTCAGGATCGAATGGCGCACCTCGCGCGCGAGAATCACCCGGGCGTCGCGGACCATCTCCTCCAGGGCCTCGCTGAAATCCAGCTTCCCCGCGTCGTCCGTCCAGACGACCCTGGCTTCGCGCAGCTTCTGGATGAAGCCGCGGAAGAGGGCCTTGTCGAAGAACTCCGGCGCCGAGAGTTCGTTGAGCAGGCTGAGGCGCTGCGCGGTGAGCGTGCAGGCCGTTTCGAGTTCGCCCGCGGTCATGGTGTGCGGACCGTTCTTCACCAGCGCGGCGATGGCGATGTAATAGCGTTCGAACGCCTGCAGCATGCTGCGCGCGATCACGCGCAACTGGTAGGCGCCATCGTCCTGGCCGGGACCGCGCTCGAGCACGCGGCCCTCCGCGCTGGCCTCGAGGATGCCGCGACGCACGAAGAACTCGATGGTGTCCTGAACCTGGGCGGCGAAACCGTCCTCGTCCCACGGCAGGAACAATTCGCCCTGGATGAAGGGGTAGATGATGCGGCCGAGTCGCACGACCGACGAGCGCGACATGCGGCGATTGTTGAGGAAGCACGCCGCCACCCACGCCGCGGCGGCGTTGAGGTGCAGCACGTTGTTGCGGAAGTACGAAAGCAGGACGGCCTGCTCGCCCTCCGTCACCAGCACGTCGCCCAGCGGATGGCGCACGCGACGGATCCAGCCCATCTGCTCGCCATAGGCGATCACGCCCTGCGGATTCATCGGCGTGATGGTGACGCGGTCGGAGTAGGGCAGTTCCTGCAGCATCGCCTTGGAGAGTTCGATCTGCGCGAGCAGATCGTTTTCCGCCATCGCGTGCTTCGGCGTCGCGAGGAGGGCCAGCGCGAGCAGGTTGATCGGATTCACGTCGGCGGCGCGATTGATGTTCACCTGGATGCGTTCGGCGAGGTCGTCGACGACACGGTTCATCCATTCGGGCTTCGTATCGGGATCGGCGCCGGCCTCGCGCCAGTCCGGCGCCGCCGCGTCGAGCATCGGGGTAAGCAGGATCGGCTCGCCGAAGTTGAGGGTGACGTGGCCGTAGCGTTGGCGCAGCACCTTCAGGCCGCGGATCAGGCCGAGCAGCGATTCCTTCTCCTTCGGCTTGCCGGAAAGCTCGCCGATGTACGACTTGCCTTCCATGAGCTTCTCGTACCCGATGTACACCGGCTGGAACAGGACCGGGCGGCGTGGCGCGCGCAGGAACGCGCGCAGCGTCATCACCAGCATGCCGGCGCGCGGCGCCAGCAGCCGGCCCGTGCGCGAGCGGCCGCCCTCGATGAAATACTCGAGCGGCACGCCGCGATCGACGAGCTGGGCGAGGTATTCGTTGAACACCACCGAGTACAGCGCGTTGCCCTTGAAGCTGCGACGGAGGAAGAAGGCACCACCGCGGCGCAGGATCGGACCGACCACCGGCAGATTGAGGTTGACGCCCGCCGCGATGTGCGGCGGCACCACGCCCGAGTGGTGCAGCTGGTAGGAGAGCAGCAGGTAATCGGTGTGGCTGCGATGGCAGGGCACGTACACCACTTCATGCCCCGGCGCGGCGGCGCGCGCCTTGTCGAAGTGATGCATCGCGATGCCGTCGTAGAGCTTGTTCCAGAAGTTGGACAGCAGGAACGACGACGAGCGCACCACGGGGTGCGAGTAGTCGGCGGAGATCTCGAGCGCGAAATCCCGTGCCCGGCGCTCCGCCTTGGCGAGGGGAATGTTCTCCTTGCTCGCGGTGGCGGCGATGGCGTCGCGCACGGGCTCGGTGTTCAGCACGGCGTCGACGACGGTGCGGCGATGCGAAAGATCGGGCCCGATGACCGCCGCCCGGATGCGGCGGAAGTGCGTGCGCAGCACGCGCGCGATCTTGCGCGTCAACCGCTCCGGGCTGATGCCGGCCGATTCGGCGAGCACGCTGCGCAGGGACACTGGCGCGGAGAAGTGCACGACGGTGTCGCGGCCGTTGAGCAGCAGCGCGAGCATGCGGCGGAAGCGGCCGACGACCAGCCAGTTCTCGGCGAACAGCACGCTGAACCAGCCGCTTTCGCGGTTCGGCGCACGACCGACGTAGATCGAAACGGGCACGATCTGGATGTCGCGCTCCGGATCGTCCTCGAGCGCGCGGATGAGCTGGCCGATCGGCTCCCTGGGCCCCCGTGCGTCCGTCCGGCCGAACAGCCAGCCGTGGCGGCGGCTCAACGAGAACACCGAGCGACGGCGACGGCCGGGCAGGTCGAGCAGCTGCATCGGGCTGGGCAAACCGGCTTCGCGGCACGCGCGCTCGAGGATCAGGGCGTCGGACGTGCCGTCGCGTTCGATGGCGTAGCAGACCGCGGCCCCGCTGCCGAGCAGCGTGGCGGGCTCCGCGGGATCGCGTTTGATACGCACCCAGGGTTCGAGCATGCGCCCCAGCAGCTTGAACCACCAGGGCGAACGGGCGACATGGACGTGCGGATCCGCACTCATCGGGATATCAGGCATCGGACGATTGTAAGGCCTCAGGGGGCTCTGGCGTCCGCGACGGGCGCGGCGGGGGTGGCGGCGGTGCCGGGGCGCGCGGGAACGCTGGTCGCGGGAGCGGGCGGGGCGAGGCGGGCGTGCTCGTCGCGCACGCGTTGCAGGAGATCGCTGTCGTACCAGCGGCCGTCGAGCAGCACCATCGTGGCGTCGGTCTGGATGGGCTTGTCGAGCAGGGTGTAGGTGATCTTCACGTGGGCGGAGCCGCCGCCGCGCTCCAGCGTGTCGATGCTCACCGAGTCGAACGTCTTGTCGATCGACAGCCCGTACACGTCCAGCAGGCGCTTGAAGCCAAGCCACGCCGTCGACCAGGTCGCCATCGATTGCTCGAAGTTCATCGCATGCAGCGCGTCCGGCGTCGAGAGATGGGCCTGCCGTGCGGTGTCGACGACCGTGGCGATGGCCTGCTTCGCCTTCGCCTGATCGCCCCACGACACCGTCTGGGCCCACGGACCGACGATGTTCACGGCCTCGCGAAGCTGCCGTTTCTGCGACAGCGTCAGGTCCTTCGCCTGGTCGATGGCCGTGAGCGCCATCGACTGGCCGATGCCCGCGATCAGCGGCATCTGGTCCTTGTAGTCGCGGTCGAAGCGGACGAGCGTCGGCCGCAGGTCGGCGAAGAGTTTCTTCTCGGCGTCGGGCTCCGTGAGTCGTTTCACGCCGTTCTCGAACTTCGCCCGATCCTCGTCCGACATCGGCTCGTTCGCGGCGTTGCGGCGCGGCCAGTCGGCGCGCAGCGTCGCGAAGTCGGCGGGCGGCAGGGCGTGTTTCCAGAAGAGGTCGAACTTACCGTCGCGCAGCAGCTGCAGCGATTCGCGCGTGGCGTCCTCCGGCGAGCCGCCGCCGGGCGTGCCGGGCGCTTCCTTCTGCCGGTTGCAGGCAGCGACGAGCGCGAGGACCAGCAGGAGGGCCAGGGTCTTCGGGAAAGTGCGGGGCATGGCACGCATGTCGACAACGGGATCGGGAAGCGTAACAAGAAAAAACCCCGGAAGCCGGAGGCCTCACGGGGTTATCCAGCCCGAAGCCGGAAAGGGAAATGGCCTTGCCTGCTTTGCTTTGGGCACCGCAGGTTTCGGCGAGTGGAATGATAGTTGGCTCACATTGCTAAAGCAATATGTCAGGTTATGTGCCGTAACTCACTGATTTATTTGGTGCGAAGCGATTCGATCTTCCTCGCGCGGCGCTCGGACCGCGGCAGGCCGTAGTCGTTGTCGAACAGCGCGCTTTCCCAGGCGCCGTACGTCGGGTTAGGCAGCACGAACCAGCGCTCTCCGATCCACGCGGTGTAGGGCGCCATGGCCTTCGCGCGACCTTCGGCGTTGTTGCCATACACGTCGGTGAAGTCGCCGATTTGATCGCCGAACTGCATCAGCACGCGATGGTCCTTGCCGACCAGCTGGCGGCGGCAGCCCTTCTCGCTACCCGCCTGCTCGCATCCTTCGACGAAGGTGCCCAGGCCCAGGAACGAGGACTTGTCCGCGACCGGGAACCCGGCCGAACGGAGGTTGGCGAGCGTCGCCTCGTCGAGATCCTTCGCCCGGTTCGAGATGTAGAACACGGCCACGCCATGGTCGGCGGCGAACTTCGTGAATTCGAGCGCGCCGGGCAGCGGACGGGCGATCGCCTCCTTGCACCACGCCGCCCATGCGGCCTCGTCGAACTCGCCGCCGGAGCGCACGAGGCGGGCCTGGTAGGGCGAGTTGTCGAGCACGGTCTCGTCGATGTCGAGGATCACGGCCGGCTTCAGACCCTTCAGCGACGGGTGCGCGGCGCGGTCCGCCTTCGGCAGGGCGTCCCACGTCGGGTCCTTCTTCGCCTTGAGGAGTTTCTCCGTCGCGTCGCGGTAGGTCTGCAGATAGATGAAATCGTGCTCGCTCGCGTTCTGCGACCAGGCCACGGCGTTGAGGTTGTCGTCGGCGGCGGGGCCAGCCGGCGCCGGCGCGGACGCGCTGGCACTCGACGCTGGAACCGGTATCGGCGCGGTGGCCTTCGGCGTGTGAGCGCAGCCCGCGAGTGACAGCGCGGCCGCGAGTGCGACCGGAGCGAACCTGATCATGCAAACCCCTGTGGAGACGGGCACCGCGCCCGTGGCGCGGCGATTCTGCGGGCAGTTTACGACAGCGTGACGACGGCGGCACGCCTCTGGCGCAAAGGCCCCACCTGCTGACAGACTGCGCCCTCATCCACGACGGAACCGTCCATGGAAGTCGCCACCTCGCGATCGCACGCCGTGCGCATCGCCAGTTATATCGCCGCCGGACTCGGCCTGTTCCTCGTCCTTTACCTGCGTTTGTTGCCGGCGCTCCTGGCCGGACTCCTGGTCTACGAGGTGGTCGTGTCGACCGCGCCGCTCATGGGCCGACGGCTTTCGGGCGACCGGGCGCGCGTGCTCGTCGTGGCCCTCGTCGGCGTGCTCGTCGTGGGTCTGCTCACGCTCCTCGTGTTCGGCGGCATCAGCTTCTTCCGCAACGAGATCGGCAACCCCGAAGACCTCTGGCAGAACCGGCTCATGCCGCTGGTCGAGCGCGCCCGGCAGCAGCTGCCGCCCGCGATCGTCGACCGCCTGCCGGACAGCGTGGAGGCGCTGCGCGTGACGGCGATGGACTGGGCGCGCTCGCACGCCGTCACGCTGCAGCTGGCGGGCAAGGAAGCCGCTCGCGTGGTGGTGCACATCCTGATCGGCCTCGTGCTGGGCGCGATCGTGGCACTCAGCCGTACGCGGCCGACGCACCAGGTCGGTCCGTTCGCGGCGGAGCTGAGCCTGCGCGCCGCGCGCCTCGCCGACGCCTTCCACAACATCGTCTTCGCGCAGATCAAGATCTCGCTGTTCAATACCTTGTTCACCGCGATCTATCTGCTCGCCGTGCTGCCGATGTTCGGCGTGCACCTGCCGCTGACGAAGACGCTGATCGTGATCACCTTCGTGGTGGGCCTGCTGCCCGTGATCGGGAACCTCCTGTCCAACACGGCCATCACCGTCGTCGGCCTTTCGGTATCGCTGTACGTCGGTCTCGGCGCGCTGGCGTTCCTGATCGTCATCCACAAGTTCGAGTACTTCCTCAACGCGCGCATCGTCGGCAGCCAGATCCGCGCGCGGGCGTGGGAATTGCTGGTGGCGATGCTGCTCTTCGAGGCGGCGTTCGGGCTGCCCGGCGTGGTGGCGGCGCCGATCTTCTACGCCTACCTGAAAGCCGAGCTGGAAGCCGAGCGGCTGATCTGACCTCGCGGGTTTGATGCCGCGTTCATCGCCGTGCTGCTGGAATCGCGCCACCCCGAGGAGCCCTCCATGCCGGATACCCCGTACAACGCACGCGCCATCCGCATCGTCACGTACGTGCTGGCGGCACTCGCGCTATGGGGCATCCTGATGCTCCATCTCATCTCCGCGCTTCTGGCGGGGCTCCTGGTCTACGAGGTCGTGGAAACGCTGACGCCGCTGATCCGGCGGGTCGTCCCCGGCGAGCGCGCCCGCTTCTTCGCCGTCGGCGTGGTCACCGTGGTGGTCGTCGGCGCCATCATCGGGATCGTCGTGGCCGCGTTGACGTTCTACCGTCGCGACCTGGGCGATCCCCAGGCGCTGTGGGATGCCAAGCTGCTGCCGCTCCTGACCAAGGCGCACGAGCAGCTGCCCGCTTGGCTCACGTCGAACCTGCCCGACAGCTTCATCGACTTCCGGGAGCAGGGCATGGCCTGGGCCCACGAGCACTCCGGCGACCTGCGTCTGGTCGGCACGACCGCCGCGCGCGTCTTCGCGCATGTCCTGATCGGCCTCGTGCTCGGCGCCATCGTGGCCGTGAGTCACGGTGCCGGGCACCGGCCGTCGCGTCCGCTCTCGTCGGAGCTGGCGACGCGCGCGGCGCGCCTCGCGCGCGCCTTCCACAACATCATCTTCGCGCAGCTGAAGATCTCGGCGATCAACACGGCGCTCGCCGGTCTCTTCCTGCTGGTCGCGCTGCCGCTGTTCGGCGTGCACGTGCCGCTGGCGAAGACGCTCGTGATCGTGACCTTCGTGACCGGCCTGCTGCCCGTCGTCGGCAACCTCATCTCGAACACGCTCGTGACGATCGCGGCGCTATCGGTATCGCTATGGGTGGGCGTGGCCGCGCTCGGTTTCCTCGTCGTGGTGCACAAGCTCGAGTACTTCCTCAACGCGCGCATCGTCGGCGGGCAGATCCGTGCGCGCACCTGGGAGCTGCTCGTCGCGATGCTCGCCTTCGAGGCCGCGTTCGGCCTGGCGGGGCTGGTGGCCGCGCCGATCTACTACGCCTACCTGAAGAGCGAGCTCGAGGCCGAAGGGCTGGTGTGATCAAGCGCCGCCGCGCGGCATCGCCGATGCGATCGGGTGCTCGCGGTGGCGTCAGCCGCCGGCGAGCATGGCGCGGATGCGCGCCATGTGCGTCGCCGCCGTCTCCTTCTTCACCTCGGCGTCGGCTTCCGGATCCTTGCCGTCCCAGTGCAGGTCGTCCTGCGGCAGCTCGTCGAGGAAACGGCTGGGATCGTTGGTGAGGATCTCGCCGTACTTGCGCGACTTCGCGGCGAAGGAGAGCGTCAGCAACTCCTTCGCGCGGGTGATGCCGACGTACATCAGGCGCCGTTCCTCGTCGAGGCGCCCTTCGTCGATCGCACCCTCGTGCGGAAGGGTTCCGTCCTCGCAGCCCACGATGAACACGAAGCGGAATTCGAGGCCCTTGGCCGAGTGCAGCGTCATCATGCGCAGCGCGTTGCCCGGATCGTCGCGGTCGGCATGGCTGAGCAGTGCCAGCTGCGCCGCGATGTCGCCGGTGCGGCCGCCGTCCTTGCCCATCGCGCGGAACCAGTCGGTCAGTTCGCGCAGGTTGCCCAGCCGACGTTCGCGCAGCGCTTCGTCCGGCGTCGAGGCCGCGATCTGCGCGCCGTATCCGGTCTTCTCGATGACCGTGTTCACCAGGTCCGCGGCGCTTTCGTGCACGGCGTGGCTGCGTAGTTCGTCCATCAGCCGCGCGAAGCTGGCGAGCGCGCCCGCCGGACGGGGGCTGATGGATTTCAACGCCGCGTCGCTGCGGGCGGCGTCGAGGAGCGACGCGTTGCGTGTCTGCGCGATCTGCCCGAGCTTCTCCAGCGACGTGGCGCCGATCTCGCGCTTGGGCACGTTGACGACGCGCAGGAAGGCGGCGTCGTCGGTCGGGTTGGTGATCAGCCGCAGGTAGCAGAGGATGTCCTTCACCTCGGCGCGGTCGAGGAACGACAGCGCGCCGCTGAGGTGGTACGGCACGCGCGCCAGGCGCAGCGCCTTCTCGATCACGCGCGCCTGGAAGTTGCCGCGGTAAAGGATGCAGAAGTCGTCCCAGCGAACGCCCTTTTCCTTGTACTTCTCGTGCAGGTTCGAGGCGATGGCGGCGATGCGTTCGGCCTCGTGCTCGTTGTCCTTGCACTCGAGCACGCGGATCGGCGGACCCTCGATGTGGTCGCTCCAGAGCTTCTTCTCGTGCACGTGCGGGTTGTTCGCGATCAGCTGGTTCGCGGCACGCAGGATGCGCTTCGCGCAGCGGTAGTTCTGCTCCAGCTTAATCACGCGCAGGTTGGGGAAATCGCGGCCGAGCTGGTCGATGTTCTCCGGATTCGCACCGCGCCACGCGTAGATGCTCTGGTCGTCGTCGCCGACGCAGGTGAAGCGCGCCTTCGGGCCTGCGATGGCCTTCAGCAGGCGGTACTGCGCGTCGTTGGTGTCCTGGTATTCGTCGACCAGCAGGTAGCGCAGGCGCTCCTGCCAGATGGCGCGCGCCTCGTCGTCCGTCTCGAGGATGCGCAGCGGCAGCCGGATGAGGTCGTCGAAGTCCACCGCGTTGAAGGCGGCGAGGCGCTGCTGGTAGAGATCGTAGATCGTCGCGGCCTCGATCTCGCGCGGGCTGCGCGCGGAGGCCATCGCTTCCTCGGGCGTCAGGCCGGCGTTCTTCGCGCGGCCGACGAGGTTGCGAATGCCCTGGATCACCTCGGGCTTCACGCCCTTGGGCGAGAGCTCCTTGATCATGTTCGCGCTGTCGTCGGCGTCCAGCACCGAGAACCCGCGGCGCAACTGCGCGCGGTCGTGCTCGATCTGCAGGAACTTCAGGCCCAGCGCATGGAAGGTGCACACCGTCAGCGCCCGGGCGGCATCGTCCGAGATGAGCTTCGAGACGCGCTCGCGCATCTCTTTCGCTGCCTTGTTGGTGAACGTGATCGCGGCGATCTTCTCGGCGGCGAGATGCCGGCGGGAAATCAGGTGCGAGATCTTCTCCGTGATGACACGGGTCTTGCCGGAGCCGGCGCCGGCCAGCACGAGGAGGGGGCCGTCGCAGTATTCGACGGCCGCGTGTTGTTGCGGGTTGAGCATCGTGGGATCGGCCACTAGGACAGGCGGACGAGGGCCCCGATGGTAGCAGGTGGAGGCCCCGGGCTCGCGAGGCGGTAAACTGGACCGTCACGTACCGGAAAGTCCATGGCCAAGCTCTACTTCTACTACTCGGCGATGAATGCCGGAAAGACCACCACGCTGCTGCAGAGCGCGCACAACTACCATGAGCGCGGGATGCGGACGCTGATTCTCACGCCGGCGCTGGACGACCGCTACGGCGAAGGCGTCGTGGCCTCCCGGATCGGCCTCCAGGCCCGCGCGATGCGGTTCGCGGGGGAGGACGACATCTTCGCGATCGTCGAGAAGGACATCGCGAACCGCGGCGCGCTCCACTGCGTGCTGGTGGACGAGGCGCAGTTCATGAGCAAGGCGCAGGTCTGGCAGCTGTCGGACGTGGTCGACCGCCTGGGCATCCCGGTCCTGGCCTACGGCCTGCGGACCGATTTTCGCGGCGAGCTCTTCGAGGGCAGCCGTTATCTGCTGGCGTGGGCCGACAACCTGGAGGAGATCAAGACGATCTGCCACTCGGGCAAGAAGGCCACGATGGTCGTCCGCGTCGACGAGCACGGGCGCGCCGTGACCCAGGGCCCGCAGGTTGAGATCGGCGGAAACGACCGCTATGTCTCCGTCAGTCGCGCCGAGTTCAAGAGCATCACCGGCGGCGACGGACGTATCGAGCTTCAGCAGCCCGTGCTGCCCCTCGGCGAAACCGACCCCGAAGAAGGATCCCACGCGTGACCGAGACGACGACCCCTGCCGCCGAATGGCCGCGCCCCTACTGGCAGGAAAGCGACGAGCAGGCCGTGCTCCTGTTCTTCGTCTTCGGCGCCTTCCCCGAGGACCTCGCCATTCCGGCCGCGAAGTACGGTAGCCCGGGCCTGCCCGAGGGCGTCGAGCTGCAGCGCTTCCAGAACGCCGTGCTCGCGCGCTGGGAAGGCTACCCGCTTTCCGGCGCGCTCGGCGAACTGTTGCGCGAGGACAACGCCGAGGCCTTCAAGGCCGCGAAGGCCGCGCCGCATGTGATCGCGATCCGTGGGCGCTTCCCCGACCGCGACACCCTCGACTACCTGCGCGACACCCTGGGTGTCGTGGCGGGGCTGCTCGATGTCGGCGGCACCGCCGTGGTGGATCCGCAGATCCTGACCCTGTTCGACAAGGGCGCCTGGCGCGAGCACTACCTCGTGCAGGGCGGCGCGCCGCCGCGGAACCACGTGCTGATCCTGTGCAGTCCCGAAGAGACCAAGGGTCGTTCGTGGATCCGGACCCGCGGCATGCGCAAGTTCGGACGCCCGGACATCAGCCTGACCAACGTGCCCGATCGCGAAGTCGACCGCGCGGGCGCGCTCTCGGAACGCCTCGTGGAGCTCGGGGCGCTGGGCTCGCGCTTCGACGAAGGGCAGGCGCTCGAGGTCGACGGCGTGCCGGGCGGCCTCGCCGTCGTGCTTTCCGGCGACGAGGAAGATCCACGCTTCAACAACTCCCATGCGGCGATGCGCTGGCCGGACTGACGCGTCAGTCCGGCGCGAACGCGTTGAGCCAATGCACGAACTTCGCCGTGTCGCCGTCCTCGTGGATGTCGACCGCGACGAAGTTCGGCTTGCGCCCCGCGGCGGGACGGCAGTAGTCGACGTAGCGGACGTGTAGCCGGTCGAAGTCGTTGTCCGCCGCCACGTGCCAGTCGGTCAGGGGCGTCGCCGCGTCGTGGAAGTGGTTCATGGTGAAAAGCCGGCGCCACCCCGGCTTTCCCGCGACCTCGGCCTCGGACAGGGGAACGTGCTTCCATCGGCTGTAGCACGCGTAATTGTGCTCGATGACCGGTGTGCCGAGGCTCCAGTAATTCTCCACCGTGAACGCGTCGCTGCGCATGAAGTGGACGGGCCCGGCCGGCGTGTCGATGCGGCCGCTTTGCTCGTTGGCGAGGGTGAAGACGAGGATGCGCCGGCCGCTCTGCACGATCGCTTCGTAGGTCGGCCAGCCATCGATGTCCCACGCGTCGGGATCGAACGTCATCGCCGCCAGGGCGGGCGCCCTCTCCAGTTCGGCGACGAGCGCGTCGCGCGTCGTGAAGTCCTCCAGATGGAGCATCAGCACCGCCGACGGATCGCGCTCGAGGAACGGTAGCAGCGTTCCGTTGACCAGATCGGCGAAGTGGGTCGGCGGGGTGGTGCACCGGTTATGGCAAAGGCTCACCCGGCCGCGGTGTTCATGCAGATCGAGCATGAACGCGCGAACGCCCGCGGCGAGCTGCTCCTCGATCGTCTGGCGCTGGTTCGGAAACGAGCCGTTGCTGGTGAACGCGTTGTGCGTCGTCACCCAGCTGTAGCGGTCGAAGGGGCGGCTCAGGTCGGTCGGCGTGTCGGCATTGGCCGCATGGGCCAGCAGGTTGGCGATGGCGAATACCGTCAGTCCGGCGAGCCGCGTGTGCATGGTGGTGGGCACGGGAGACTTCCATGTGGCAAGGCATGGAGAAAGTCTATGAAGCGGTGCCCGGGCGTCGCCGTCGGTTCACTACCCGGGTTCGTGTAGTCCTGCCTACTTCTGGCAGCCTGGGCAGTAGAACGACGCGCGTTGGCCGAGCGTCACGACGCGGATGGCCGCGCCACAGGTCTTGCAGGGCTCGCCCGCCCGGCCGTAGGCGTTGAGTTCCTGGAAGAAGTAGCCCGGCGCGCCGTCCGGTGCGAGGAAGTCGCGCAGCGTCGTGCCGCCCCGTTCGATGGCGTACGCGAGGATGCGCTTCACCTCCGTGGCGAGCCGCGCGTAGCGCTCGCGCGAGACCTTCCCGGCGGCGCGACGCGGATCGATGCCGGCGGCGAACAAGGCTTCGCTTGCATAGATGTTGCCGACGCCGACGACCACGGCGTTGTCCATCAGGAACGTCTTCACGGCCGCGGTGCGACCGCGCGAGAGGCGCCACAGCAGGTCGCCGTCGAACGCCTCGGTGAGGGGTTCCGGCCCGATGCCTTCGAGCAATTCGTGCGTTTCGTCCGGCATCTGCCAGAGCAGGGCGCCGAAGCGACGCGGATCCGTGAAGCGGAGCACGCGGCCGGAGTCGAGCAGGATGTCGACATGGTCGTGCTTGCCGGGCGGCGTGTCGGCGGGGAGCACGCGCAGCATGCCGGACATGCCCAGATGCAGCAGTGCCGTACCGGCCGCCGTGTGCAACAGGAGGTACTTGGCGCGCCGTTCCACCGCGTCGACGACCTGACCCGGCAGCAGCGTCGCGATCTCCGGCGGAATGGGCCAGCGCAGATCGGGACGGCGCAGGACCACGCCGGTTACCCGTCGCCCTTCGATGTGCGGTGCGATTCCGCGGCGGGTGGTTTCGACTTCGGGCAGTTCAGGCATGCGCGAAAGATGGGGTTTCCCGGCGTTCCGGGCAAGCGGTCACGGTGCCGTCGAGGCCGACGTGGGCAACGGCGACGTGCGCGGCGCCCTTGGCAGGGCTTGCGCGGGGACGATGGCGATGCGGTCGCCGATGCGCGCGTAGCGCTGCTTGCCCAGGGCGGTCATCTCGCCGAACTCGATCCGTGTATCGTCCAGGCGCAACTCGGCCAGCGGGGGCGCCAGGCCGATCTTCGCGGGGTCGAAGGCGCTCGCCGGCCGCCAGTCCGCGACGGGCGTGGCCGCCAGCGACGCGAGTTCGTCGGCGCGACCCTGATCGACGGCGCCGGTGCCGTTCGTCCAGCGGCCGTCGTGGCGGTCGAACCGCTGGACGGGCAGGCCTTTCAGCGACACCTCGACATGCGTCACGGCATCCGGATCGAGAGGCGTCAGCAGATGCGCGCGCGCTTCGGCATCGTCGGCATGCCATTGCCAGGCCACCGCTCCGACGAGCGCGATCAACGCCACGATGCCTGCGACGCGTGCGAGCACGTCAGCGCCGCCGGCGTCGCCACGCGATGCCGACGCCGAGCGCCAGCAGCACGAGGGGCAGGAAGACGAGGAAGCCGAAGGTCACGGCGTTGAGGCCGTCCTGCGAGAGCGAGATCACGCGATCGGGCGCGCCGCGCGCGGGCAGGTCGACGAGCACGTCGTCGCCGAGCAGCCAGTCGAGGATGCGCTCGCCGAGCGCGCGATTGCCGCCGTTGCCGACATAGGTGTTGGAGAGGAAGTCGCCATCGCCGATCACCACGGCTCGCTGTTCGCTCTTCGCCGGGCTGGGCGAGAGGCGGTTGAGCGCGAACGCGAAATCGAGCGGTCCCTTCAGTTCGCCGGCTTCGGGATGGAAGGCGACTGTCGACGGCTTGTCGTTGTCGATGCCTCCGAACGCGGTCCAGCTGCGTTCGCCGGAGCGCAGGAAGGGCACCACGGCCCAGTCGTGGTCGGATACCTGCGCGAGTGCCGCGACCTGCGGGAACAGCGTCGTTTCGCGGAACGCGCGCGTGATCGCATGGAAAGGATAGTCGCCCACCACAACGAGGCGCGGATCGTTGACGTTGAGCGTGCTGCCCTGGCCATCGACGAGGACGCCGGGCAGCACGCGCACGCCGAGCACGTCGGCGAGCGCGCCGGTGCCGAGGTCGTCGTTCGCGGGCTCGGTGAGCCAGAGCAGGTTGCCGCCGTCGCGCACGTAGTCGACGAGCGCCGTCACGCTCTGGGCCGGCAGGGCGGCCACCGGGCTCGCCAGCACCACGAGGTCGGTGTGCTCGGGAACGCCGCGCGTCTGGCTGAAGTTGAGGGGCACGGCCCGGATGCCGCGCCGTTCCACCTGGCGCATGAACGTGCCGAGGTCGGCGTTCGCACGACCGTCGGCCTGACGCTCGCCGTCGCCGGTGACGAAGGCGACGATGCGCTGGCCGCCGCGCGCGAGGCGTTCGAGCGCGTTGGACAGGTTGCGTTCGTTGATGGGGCTTTCGACGCGTTCCTCGCGGCCGTGGTAACGGATCAGCAGCGCGCCGTCGCCTGCGATGCCCAGCTGCCGCGACGCCGCCGGATCGAGGTCGGGATCGACGAAGGAGAGGACCAGATCGGGTTTCGCGCGCGTGTAGCGCTCCATCACCGCGGCGATCTGCTCGCGCAGCGGGCCGGCTGGCGACAGGTAGCCGACGACCTCGACGCGGCCCGGAAGTTTTCCGAGCACGGCGACGCTCTCCGGCGCGAGGCTGGCGCGCGCGCCGCGCGTCCAGTCCCATGTCCAGCTGTGTCGCGCGCTGAGGAAGCCGAGGCAGCCGGTCGCGACGATCAGGCCGAGGAGCACGAACCAGCGGTCGAGGCGGCGCATCACTGGCGCTCCCGGTCGGCGCCCAGGCGACGGATCGCGAGGGTCAGGGCGAATGCGATCGCGAGCGCGAACCATGCGAGGTCCGCGGTGGTCACGAGGCCGCGCAGGAGGTTCTGCAGGTGCGTCGCCATCGTCAGCCACTCGAGGAACCCACCGTTCACGCCGGCCGCCTGGGCGCCCCGGTCGATCGTCCACAAGGCCAGCGTGACGATCAGCGCCATGGCGGCGGCGATGGCGGGAAAGCTCGTCGCCGCCGAGCAGGCGATGCCGATGGCGGCGAGCGTGGCCAGCATCAGCGCCGTGCCGAGGGTGGCCGAGGCCAGCTTGCCCCAGTCGGCGGTCGACTCGAGGCCGACGACAAGCGGCATGGCGAGTGTCGCCATCAGCCACAGGGCGAGCCACACGAGCACCGCGAGGTACTTGCCGAGCACGATCCGCCACGGCGGCAGGCCGGTCGAGGCGAGGAGGGCGAGGGTGCCGTTCCGGCGCTCCCCGGCGAGCTGCGTCATCGTCATCAGCGGCACGACGAGGAAGGCGAGCTTGGCGAGCTCGGCGAGCAGCGGAATGGCGACCAGATCGGTGAAGCCCGGCGCGTCGGCCACCGCGGCGTATTTCACCTGCTGGGCGACGAACTGGCCGAGGCCGAGGATGAAGGTCCACGCGAGCCAGGCGATGGTGAGCGCGGCGAGCGCCCAGGCCAGGGGCCGGACGGCGAGGCGGCGGAGTTCGAGTCCCGTGACGGCGAGGACGGTCATGCCGCGTTCCCCGTGGCGATGCCGAAGAAGGTGGCCTCCAGCGCCTTGCCGCCTTCGTCGCCCTGCAGTGGGGCGTCATGGCGGAGCGAGCCCTCGTGGAGGATCGCCACCCGGTCGCACACGGCGACGACCTCGCCGAGCACATGCGTGGAAAGAATGACTGCCGCTCCGGCGGCGGCGCGCTCGCGGATGAGCTTGCGCAATTCGCCGACCTGGACGGGGTCGAGCGCGTTCGCCGGTTCGTCGAGGATGATCAACGCCGGATCGTGCACGAGGGCGCACGCCAGCCCCAGGCGCTGGCGCTGGCCCTGGGAAAGGACTCCGGCCATCCGCCGCCGCAGCGGTTCCAGCTGAAGGCGCGCGACCATCGCATCGGCCGCCCGGCGGGCGGCCGCGCGCGTCGCCCCGCGCAGCCGGGCGAACGCCAGCAGGTGCTCGTCGACCGAGAGTTCGGGCCACAAGGGGGCGCTTTCGGGAAGCCAGCCCACCAGCGTGCGTGCCAGGCCGGGGTGGGCCACGAAATCCTTGCCGGCCAGGAGGATCCTTCCGCGATCGGGTCGCAGGGCGCCCGCGAGCATCGAAAGCGTCGTGGATTTGCCCGCGCCATTGACGCCGAGCAGGCCAAGCACTTCACCGCCGTTCAGGCGGAACGAGACGTCGGCGACCGCCGCGCGGCCGGCGCGGCGGCGGGAAACGCCTTCGACGTTCAGCAAGCCGTCTCCGATCATGCCCGTACGTCGCCCATCGCCGCGCTTCTTGCAGAATCCTGCTCCCATCGTGTCGACGGGGCGGCGGGCGGATGAACGGTGGGCGTCGGTGTCATCCCGCGATTGTGCGGAATGGCCGCCGGATCCGACAACCGCCGTTTTCACAAATCGCCGGAAACCGTGCTGGTGGGTATGGAACCGGCTGGTTAGACTGGTCAGGCACGATCCCTTCACTTCCCGCGCGGTACCGACTGAATGCTCGACACCCTGCTCGATTTCCTGTCCAACGGCCTCACCCGCGCAAGCTGGGGCGAGATCGTCGTGTACATGCTGGTGGTCACCCAGCTCACCATCTTCACGGTGACGCTCTACTACCACCGTAGCGCGACCCATCGCGGCGTGGATTTCCACTGGACCCTCAACGGCTTCTTCCGTTTCTGGGGCTGGCTGACCACGGGCATGGTGGTGAAGGAGTGGGTGGCCATCCACCGCAAGCACCACGCCAAGGTCGAGACCGAGGAGGATCCGCACAGCCCGCAGATCTTCGGCATCAAGAAGGTCTTCCTCGACGGCGTCTCCCTCTACCGTGAGGCCAGCGAAAACAAGGCCGACATGGAGAAGTACGGTCGCGGCACGCCCGACGACTGGTTCGAGCGTCACCTGTTCGGCAAGCACCCGTACTGGGGTCCGGTGCTCATGGCCGTGATCGACCTGTCGCTGTTCGGCGTGGTCGGCATGGCGCTGTGGGCGGTGCAGATGATCTGGATCCCGTTCTGGGCCGCCGGTTTCGTCAACGGCATCGGCCACTGGTGGGGCTACCGCAACTTCGAGAGCTCCGACACGGCCACGAACATCTCGCCGTGGGGCTTCTGGATCGGTGGCGAAGAGCTGCACAACAATCACCACGCGTTCCCGAGCTCGGCGAAGTTCGCGCTGCGCAAGTGGGAGTTCGACATCGGCTGGGCGGCCATCTGCGGCCTGCGCTTCCTCGGCCTCGCCAAGGTGCTCCGCGTCGCGCCGACGCTGAACATCCGCCCGAACGTCCACCTGCCGGACGCCGAGACGCTCAAGGGCGTGCTGGCGCTGCGGTTCCAGGCCACCACCGATTACTACCGCAACGTCATCCTGCCGACGATGCGCGAGGAAGTCGGCCAGGCCGGCGAGAGCATCAAGGCCATTCCGCGTCGCCTGCGCCGCGCGCTGGCCGATGGCGGCCGCTGGCTGGACAACGACGCCCGCGAGCGCATGCATGCCGCGCTCGCCAATCGCCCCGCGCTGCAGACCGTGTGCGAGTTCCGCGCTCGCCTCGTCGCGCTGATGGAAGAGCGCGGTGCGGAGAAGTCGCTCAAGGCGCTCCAGCAGTGGATCGTCGAGGCGGAGCAGAGCGGCATTCGTTCGCTCCAGCAGTTCGCGCAGCGCCTGAAGGGGTACTCCGCGGTCGGCGTCTGAGTCGAAGCGCTACGCAGGTCCGAAAGGGCGCCGACTCGGGAGGGTCGGCGCCTTTTTCATGCGTGGACGATCACCAGTGTCGTGCCGCGTCGGCGAACAGTTCGACGGCCCAGTCGATGAAGGCGCGCACGGCGGGGGCGAGGTGGCGACTCTGCGGATAGAGGGCCGACACCGGTTCCAGGGGCGCATCGACATCGGCGAGCACCCGGATCAGACGCCCCTCCGCGAGCGGCTCGCGCACCATGTAGCTGGCGACACGGATCAGGCCCAGCCCGGCCATGCCGGCCGCGACATACGCATCGGTGTCGTTGACGCGGACGCGTTCCTTCATCGCGATGCTCACTGTCTCCGTCCCTTGCCGGAACGGCCACGCGATCGAGCGGCCCGTCTGGCTGTTCACATAGCCGACGGCCGTGTGCCGGCCCATTGCCTCGATGGAGTCGGGCATGCCGTGACGTTCGAAGTACGCCGGTGAACCGCACACGTACCATCGGAACGCGCCGAGGCGACGGGCGACGAGGCGCGAGGGGCGAAGCTCGCCGGCCCGGATCACGCAGTCGATGCCGCGCTGGATGACGTCGACGGTGGCATCCGCCAGGTGCAGGTCGAGGTCGATGCCCGGATACCGTGCGTGGAAACCGCCGAGGGCGGGAATGATGAAATGCGTCGCGAGCGACGGGGTGGTGCCGATCGTGATCGATCCTCGGGGCGCGCCGGTCTGCTGAGCCGTGGCCTCCGCCGCCCGCACGTCGTGCAGGATCGCCTTGCAGCTGTCGAAGTAACGAAGGCCCGCGTCGGTGAGGCTCAGGGAGCGGGTCGTCCGGTTGAGCAGCCTCGCGCCCAGGTGCGCCTCGAGCTCCTTGATGGTGCGCGTCACCGTTGACGGAAGGACGTGCATGGTCTCGGCGGCCCTGCGGAAGCTGCCGGCCTCGATCACGCGAATGAATGTCTCCATCGCCTGCAGACGATCCATGCGGGGCTCCGTGACGCGGCCGGCGCACCGACCAGGATTGTTGCGCGATGACGAACTATGAAGTCGTGCACGCGCAGCCTATCACCGGCTTCTCATCGAGCACCATGGTGGCTGGCTTGGTCATTGCATCGAAGAGGGCGAACAACATGGTGAACGAAAGCGAAGCGCTCAAGGACGTCCTCGTCCTCGGCGCGGGACAACTGGGCATGGCGGTACTGCGCGCGCTGGCGCCGCGCGCTCGGGCGGCGGGCCACCGACTGACGGTACTGGTGTCGCCGGCGAGTCTGACCGAGCCGTCGGGGCAGGAGGCGCTCGAACGGTTGGGCGTCGACGTCGTCGGCTTCGACCTCATGGCGGACGAAGCGTCGCTGGCGGCGCTCTTCTCGCGGTACCGCACGGTGCTGAACGCGACCGGGTTCGTCGCGGGTCCGGGAACGCAGATGAAGATCACGCGCGCCGTGCTGGCGGCAGGGGTTTACCGTTACTTCCCGTGGCAGTTCGGGGTGGATTACGACGTCGTCGGACGTGGCAGCGGGCAGCCCGTCTTCGACGAGCAGTACGACGTCCGTCAGGTGCTGCGTGCGCAGCGCGGAACCGAATGGGTGATCGTGTCGACGGGCATGTTCACGAGTTTCCTGTTCGAGCCTGCGTTCGGCGTGGTCGACCTCGACGCGGGAAAGGTCAACGGCCTCGGCAGCTGGGAAACGCGAGTCACCGTCACCACGCCCGACGATATCGGCAGGCTCACGACGGAGATCCTGCTGGCCGAGCCGTGGATCGCGAACGAGGTCGTCTACCTGGCCGGCGACACGATCTCGTACGGCGAGCTGGCGGACGTGGTCGAGCGCGTCACGGGGAAGAAGGTCGAAAGGACGCTGTGGACGCTCGACAGGCTGCGCGCCGATCTCGCCAACGCGCCCGACGACGTGATGGCGCGATACCGGGCGGCCTTCGCGCGCGGCGACGGGATGTGGTGGGAGATGTCGCGGACGTTCAACCGGCGGCACGGGTACGAGACGGTCGACGTCGAGGGCTACCTGCGATCCCGCCTCGAGTGTTGAAGCAAAAAGAAAGCCGCCTTTCGGCGGCTCCCGCCATCGTCAGATGGCACGCCTTTATCAAGGCAAAAAGAAAGCCGCCTTTCGGCGGCTTTCTTCGGAAGATCACTTGATCTTGCCTTCCTTGTATTCGACGTGCTTCCGGACGACGGGGTCGTACTTCATGAAGACCATCTTTTCCGGGGTGTTCTTCTTGTTCTTGGTGGTCGTGTAGAAGTGACCGGTGCCCGCGGTGGAAATCAGGCGGTGCTTATCGCGCTTGCTTGCCATGTTCGATCTCCTTAGATCTTTTCGCCGCGGGAACGGAGGTCGGCCAGCACGGCTTCGATGCCGTTCTTGTCGATGGTGCGCAGCGCGTGGTTGGAAACGCGCAGCTTCACCCAGCGGTTCTCGCTGGCGACCCAGAAGCGACGCTCGTGCAGGTTCGGCAGCCAGCGGCGACGGGTCTTGTTGTTCGCGTGCGAGACGTTGTTACCGGTCTGCACACCCTTGTTGGTGACTTGGCATCTACGGGCCATGATGACCTCCTCTAGATTCGTTGGACCATCCTTTGGCCAGGACGGCGACGGCCCAGCGACGCGCCGTTCGACCGGGCGCCACGCGATGGCTGGAGGGTGGAGCGCTTCCGCCGCTGAGGGCCCGCATCGCGTGACGGGCCTGCCCGACGCATCGGGTTGGCATAGGGAAGCCGGGCATTCTCTCAGAATCCCACGTGCCCGCGCAAGCCGGACTGTGCGCCGCGCCGTGTTGTATGAAACAATCCCGGCTTTCGTGCCCCCGGCACACGCCCACTCCAGACGACGCCTTCCCGAGGACAACGCAATGGCAGAAATCACCGCCAACGGCCAGGCCGGCCAGCCGCAGCTCGTGCTGCAGAAGATCTACGTGAAGGACGCCTCCTTCGAAGCCCCGAACGCCCCGCAGGTGTTCCAGGAAATGGGCGAAACCGAGGCGCAGCCGCAGGTCCAGCTCAACCTGGGCCACAAGGCGACGGACCTGGGCAACGATCTGTTCGAAGTCGTCCTCAGCCTGACCCTCACCTGCAACCTGGGCGAGCGCACGGCGTACCTGGCCGAAGTGCATCAGGCCGGCATCTTCGGCATCGCCGGCTTCAGCGACGAAGACCGCGACGGCATCCTCGGCTCCTACTGCCCGAACCTGCTGTTCCCGTACGGCCGCCAGATGGTCTCGGCGATGATCCAGGAGGGTGGTTTCCCGCCGTTCCTGCTGCAGCCGATCAACTTCGACGCCCTCTACGCCGAGCAGCAGCGCCAGCAGGTCGAAGGCGTGGGTGCCCATACCCTCAACAGCTGACGCGATGAGCGCCGCTTCCCGACCCACCGTCGCCGTTCTCGGCGCCGGGTCCTGGGGTACCGCGCTGGCCGCGCTGCTGGCGCGCAACGACGTCGCCACGCGACTGTGGGGGCGCGACGCGGACGCGCTCGCGGCCATGGCCGCGGCGCGCCGCAACCTGCGTTACCTGCCCGATCTCGACCTCCCGCCCGAGCTCGCCTACGAGTCCGATCTCGCGGCGGTGCTGCGCGGGGCGGACATCGTCCTCATGGTGGTGCCGAGCCACGCCTTCGCGGCGATGCTCGACCAGATCGTGCCGCTGCTCGAGGCCGGAGCGAAGATCTCCTGGGCGACCAAGGGCTTCGAGACCGGCACCGGTCGTTTCCTGCACGAGCTCGTCAACGAGAAGCTGCCGGGCCGCCCCGCGGCGGTCGTCACGGGGCCCTCGTTCGCACGCGAAGTCACGGCGGGTCTGCCCAGCGCGGTCACGGTGCACGCGACCGACGAAGCCTTCGGCAAGGAGCTCGCCGTGCTGCTGCACGCGCCGAACTTCCGTGCCTACACGGGCAACGACATCCTCGGCGCCGAGCTCGGTGGCGCAATGAAGAACGTGCTTGCGGTGGCGACGGGCGTGGCCGACGGCATGGAGCTTGGGCTCAATGCGCGCGCGGGCCTCATCACCCGTGGCATGAACGAAATGCTGCGGCTCGGCGTGGCGCTGGGCGCGCGGGCCGAGACCCTGATGGGGCTGGCGGGCCTCGGCGACCTCGTGCTCACGTGCACGGGCGACCTCTCGCGCAACCGCCGGCTCGGGCTCGCCCTGGGCAAGGGCATTCCGCTCGACGAGGCCGTGCGCCAGATCGGCCAGGTGGTCGAGAGTGTCGTCACGGCCGACGAGGTGGCGCGGCTCGCCGGCTTCCACGGGCTGGACCTGCCGATCTCGGCCGCGGTGCGTGCCGTGCTGCATGGTGAAGTCACACCCGCCGAGGGCCTGCGCAGCCTGATGGGCCGTGAGCAGAAGGCCGAGTACCCGGTCGACCTGTTCGCCAACCGGCGCTGAGACGCGGGCCAGGCCGACGCCCGGCTCGCTGAACCGGGCCGGTCCACTGGGTAAAAAGTCCTACGGGTTCCTCATCCTGCGTTTGCTAAGCTTCCTGTTTTGATCGCGCGGGCAGGATCGGTACGGATGCATCAACCGGACGACAAGCGCAGCAGGGGGGACGAGCCGGCCGGTTCGCTGCCGCAGGCGTGGCGGCGCGCGCTCGACGGCGCGGCCCCGGCGGCGCCGACCGACCGCACCGTGCTCGGTTTTTTCGTCGAGGCGGTCAACGACGACCATGAGCCGGCCGCCCGGCTGGACGTCGCGCCCGTGCTGCTTTCCGTCAGCGCCGACGGCCGTTACTCGCGCCCCTTGCCGCTCGACAGTCGCCACCTGCCCGAATCCGCGCTCACGGTGACCGAGAAGCGGCTCGCCGCGACGCTGCTCGGACTGCCCCAGACGTTGCGCAAGAGCCGGAGCTACGCCCGTTTCACCGGTACGCTCGGCGACCAGCTGCTGGCCGAGGTGCTCGACAACGCACCGTGCTTCTTCGGCGGCGTCGCCGGCCTGCAGCTCTCGCGCGGCAAACCGCACGCGTTGCGTTGGCGCTGGAGCCTCGAGAAGGACGGCAGCCAGAAGCTGCTACCCGACGTGCCTGCGAGCCAGCGCCTGTTCCGCGTGGGTTCGCTCTGGTACCTCGACGCCGAACACGCCGAGGTCGGCCCGCTCGAGGGCGATCCGTCCGAGAGCGCGTGGCTCGACCTCCCGGCGCTGCCGCCGGAGAGCACCGCCGCGTTCATCGCCGGCCGCGACGGCACGCGCTTCGGCAATCGTCTTCCGGAACCGCAGGTGTTCGGCGCGATGCGTCGCGCGGAAGTCTCGCCACGGCCCGTGCTCGTACTGCATGCGCTGACGCGCCACGCCCGCCTGGCCGCCGGAACGCCGCCGCTCGCATACGGCCGGCTCGCTTTCGATTACGCCGGCGAGCGCCTGCCCGGGCGTGGCGGTGAGCCACTGGTGCGCCGCGTGCGCAACGGAACGCTCCTCGAGATCTGCCGTCGCCGGGCCGAAGAACTCGCGACCATGGAAAGCCTCGAGTCCGCCGGGCTGAATCCTGCCGTCGACACCGAGGGTCTCCCCTGGGACATGGCGGACACGCTGCCGGAGGACGCCTGGCTCTTTCCGGGCAAGGGCTATGCCGGCGCGCTGGAAGTGAACACGCCGGCGCGATGGCTCGCCCTGCGTCCGCGGCTCGAAGCGGACGGTTTCCTGCTCGAGTACGACCGCAGCTTCCCGTTCGAAGTCCTCGAAGGCCCGGTGCGCTGGTACGGACAAGCCGACGAGGACGATGCCGATCGCGCCTTCGATCTCGAGATCGGCATCGAAGTCGAAGGCAAGCGGGTCAACCTGCTGCCGGCCGTGGCGCAGGCCCTGGCCGAGCATCAGCTCAGCCTGAGCCCGCTCCCGGGCGAGGCGGAAGACTCGGTCTGGTATGCCCCGGTCGACGATCGTCGCCGCGTGCCGGTGCGGCTGAAGGAATTGCGCGGCCTCCTCGCGCCGCTGGCCGAATACCTCGAGAAGCCTCGCCAGCAGCTTCACCTTCCGCGCGTGCAGGCGGGGCGTCTGGAGGAACTCGTGCAGGCCCTGCCGAGCGGCGGGTCGTTCGAAGCGCCGGAGCGACTGCGCGGCTTCACGCGCCGCCTGCGCGAGGCGGCCGAGCGCGCGAGCGACGCCGTGCCGGCCGGCATCCGTGCCGAGCTGCGCGGTTACCAGCGCGACGGCCTGCGCTGGATGAACGCGCTCGCCGAAGCGGGCACCGGCGGTGTGCTCGCCGACGACATGGGCCTGGGCAAGACCCTGCAGCTCATCACGCACCTGGTCGCGCTGAAGGAGAGCGGCAACCTGTCGTCGCCGGCGCTGGTCGTGGTGCCGACGAGCCTCGTGCCGAACTGGATTTCGGAGGTCGCGCGCTTCGCGCCGGAACTCACGTTGCTGGCGCTGCATGGCCCGCAACGCGCCGAGACGTTCGCGCGCATCGCCGAGCACGACGTGATCCTGACCACGTACGCGCTTCTTCCGCGCGACGTCGAGACACTGAAGAAGCACGCCTTCTCGCTCGTCGTTCTCGACGAGGCGCAACAGGTGAAGAACCCGCGCACGCAGGCGCGCCGCGCGCTGCTCGCGCTGAAGGTGCAGCGTTGCCTGTGCCTCACCGGCACGCCGCTGGAAAACCACCTGGGCGAGTTGTGGTCGCAGATCGACCTCGCGGTGCCGGGACTGCTCGGCGACGAGGGAGCGTTCCGTCGTCACTATCGCGTGCCGATCGAGAAGCACCAGGACATCGACTGCCAGGACCGGCTCAATCGCCGCATCGCGCCGTTCATCCTGCGCCGCACGAAGGCGCAGGTGGCATCGGAACTGCCGGCGAAGACGGAAATCACGCGTCGCGTCGTCATGGAGCCGAAGCAGCGCGATCTGTACGAAAGCCTGCGCCTGTCGCTGGCGGAAGAGCTGCGCGAGGTGATCGCGCAGCGCGGTATCGCGCACAGCGGCATCGTGGTGCTCGACGCGCTGCTGAAGCTCCGCCAGGTCTGCTGCGATCCGCGGCTCGTGAAGCTCGAAGCCGCGCGTGGCGTCCGCGAATCCGCGAAGTTCGAGCTGCTGATGGACATGCTGCCCGCGCTACTCGCCGAAGGGCGTCGCGTGCTGCTCTTCAGCCAGTTCACCGAGATGCTCAAGCTCATCGCGCACGAACTCGATCGTCGCCGCATCGCGTACGTCACGCTCACCGGCGAGACACGCGATCGCGCCGAGCCCGTGCAGCGCTTCCAGGATGGCGAGGTGCCGCTCTTCCTGCTGTCGCTCAAGGCCGGCGGCGTCGGACTCAACCTCACCAGTGCCGACACCGTCATCCACTACGACCCGTGGTGGAACCCGGCGGCCGAAGCGCAGGCGAGCGATCGCGCGCATCGCATCGGCCAGGACAAGCCCGTCTTCGTCTATCGCCTCATCACGGCGGGAACGGTGGAAGAGCGCATCGAAGAGCTGAAGGCCCGCAAGGCGGAACTCGCCGATGCGGTCCTCGAAGGCGGTGGCAGTCGCGAGCGCCTCAGCTTCGACGAAAGCGACCTCGACGCGCTGCTCGCTCCCTCGACGTAGGCCGCACCGCCGGGGAATGCGCCGGCGATTGCGTCGGACCACGGCGCGAGGCTTGTAATCCATAGGTCACGAGCGTAACTTATGGGTTACGGTCGATCCACGTATGAGATCGTCCAGAGCGAGACATTCCGGCGCTGGTTTTCGCGGCTTCGCGATGCGGACGCGACTGCGCGCATACAGGCGAGGTTGCGTCGTATGTCGTTGGGTCATCCGGGCGACGTCAAGCACGTCGGATCGGGTGTCCGCGAGATGCGCATCGCCTGCGGTCCCGGATATCGCCTCTACTACATCGTGCGCGCGTCGGCGCTGGTCATCCTTCTGACAGGCGGCGACAAGAGCAGTCAGCGCGCCGACATCGAACGGGCGATCGCCATCGCCGCAGCATGGGACCACGGTGCATGAAAGAACGATTCACACGCTGGGATGCCGCCGACCGCCTCCGGACCGAGGCCGACCAGACGCGCTACCTCAACGCCTGTCTCGCCGACGACCCAGGCGATGGCAGCCTCGTACGCGCCGCGCTTGGCGACATCGCGCGGGCGCGCGGCATGACGCACGTCGCACGCGCCAGCGGCATCTCGCGCGAAGGCCTCTACCGGGCGCTGGCGACGGACGGCAACCCCGAGTTCGCCACCGTCATGCGCGTGATGCGCGCGCTCGGCGTGCACCTGCACGCGGCGTGATCACCGGGCGGGCTGCGAGACTGCGGCAGAAAGAAAGAGAGGGGCGCCGGGCGAGAACCGGGGCATGGATGTTCAACGCGCAACCTGGACATATGAGAAGTCATCGATGATCGCAAGAGCTGCTGGCGCGCTTCTGCTGGCCTTGTTCACGGCGTACGACGCCAACCACAGCCTTCCCGCATCCGGCGACGCTGGCGATCAGGATCCCGTTTTCTGGCAGCGGGTGAACGACATCGCGAGCCGGCTGGCGGAGGGCGAGGAAGCGCTGCGCGGCGTTTGGCCCGGAAGCTCCCCGTCGTCGAGCGACGACGATCGATCCGAAAGCGGTGCTGGTCCCTTTTCGCCCTCGACCACCGTCACGCGTTCCGAGTTGCGACAGCGCAGGGATGGACGGCTGGCGGTGGCGGTCATCGACATCGGCGGGCGTTGCGTCTCCCGAGGTGAAGTCCTGACTCACTACCCAGGGCTCGAACTTCGGGACACGCCGAGGCCGGACATGCCCGACGCGTCGAAGCGAGTGGTCTGGTCAGCGAACGTCGATCGCGGAAGCGTGGTGTTCAGCTTCGCGGACGGCGCACCCGGATGCCTTCGGAGCGTCTCGTTCAGTCCAGACTGACGTCGAGGAAGCTGGCAAAACGAAACGCCCGGCGGGAGCCGGGCGTTTCGTTTCAGCACGAAGCGAGGGATCAGCGATGCAGCGGCGTGCCGCCGGCTTCGACGATGGCGAGCGCGGCTCCGCCGATGAGGCCCGGCTCGGGATTCATGATCGCCTGCGTCGGCACCTTTTCCATCGTGTCGCGGAAGCGGCCCTTGGCTTCGAAACGCTCGCGGAAATGCGTCTGGATCCACGGAAGCAGGATCGGTGTCATGCCGCCGGTGAGATACACGCCGTCCCATGCGCCGAGCGTGAGGACCAGGTCGCCCGCCACGCTGCCGAAGATGCCGGCGAGGGCTTGCACGGCCCGCGCGCACATCGGGCAGGTGCCTTCCGTCGCACGCTTGGTGACATCTTCCGGCGTGATCGTCTCATCGGGCTTCTGGCCGGCGATCTCGCAGATCGCGGTGTAGAGGTTCACCAGGCCCTGGCCACTGATCAGGCGCTCGTTGGAGACGCGGCCGTAGCGGAGGTTCAGCACCTTGAGGATCTCGATGTCCTCGGCGCTGTGTGCCGCGAAGCCGGCATGGCCGCCCTCGGTCTGCAGCACGCTGACCTTGTCGCCGCGGATCAGCAGGCCGCCGACGCCCAGGCCCGTGCCCGGACCCACGACGACGAACGTCTGCTCGTCCTTGGCGCCGATTACGGGAACGGCCGGCTCGCCGATCCGCTCGAGCTCGCGATGGCCGTCGCGCAGGGCCTTGTCCGGGCTCATCAGCATCACGGCCATCGACTGCGCGGCGAAGTCGTTGACGAGGTGGACCCACTCGAGGCCGAGTTCGCCCGCCAGCGTATGCGCCGAGATGGCCCACGGATTGTTCGTGACCTTGACGGTCTCACCGTTGTCGATACGGCCAGCGGCGGCGATGATCGCGCGGGTCGCCTCGTGGCCCGTTTCCTTGAAGTACTGCTTCGCGGCGTCCGCCATGGAGGCGTAGTCCTTGACGTGGTACTTCCGGATGCTCGATTCGATAAGCGGTTGATCTTCTTCCGGATGCGCGATGCCGAAGCGCACATTGGTGCCGCCGAGGTCGGCGAGCAGGGTCGGCGCCGGAGCGCTAACGTTGGCCATGTTGGAGAACCTGTCGTGTCACGGAAGCACGCAAGGGTGCCTCGCATGGGGGCTGGCGTCTAGTGAAGGCTGTCCCCGCGCTTAGCTACGAGCGTGGTTCTCCTTGAACGGCCTTCCCTGCCGGCACTTTGACGTAAACGATTACGTCGGCAGAATACTCCATTGCCCGGACCATTGGCAGGCTCGACCTGTCGCCCGCGGCGCCCACCGGAGAAAGTGATGGCAGCGGTTCGCCTCGACAAAGTACGCAAGGTCTATCCGAACGGCCACGTGGCCCTGAAGGAGGCCAGCTTCGAGATCGCCGACGGTGAACTCCTCGTGCTTGTCGGCCCGTCGGGCTGCGGCAAGACGACCCTGCTGCGCATGATCGCCGGCCTGGAGTCGATCAGCGGGGGCACGATGACCATCGGCGACCGCGTGGTGAACGACGTCGCGCCGAAGGACCGCGACATCGCGATGGTCTTCCAGAACTACGCGCTGTATCCCCACATGACCGTGCGCGAGAACCTCGGCTTCGGCCTGCGCCTCCGCGGAGTGGCGAAGGAGGAGATCGACCGTCGTGTCGACGGCGCGTCCGGGATGCTCGGCCTCGACGAACGCCTCGACCATCGACCGGCCGCGCTCTCCGGCGGGCAGCGCCAGCGCGTGGCGCTGGGTCGCGCGCTCGTGCGCGATCCCGCCGTGTTCCTGCTCGACGAGCCGTTGTCGAACCTCGACGCGAAGCTGCGCCTGTCCACGCGCGTGGAGATCGCGCGTATTCATCGACGCCTTGGCGCGACGATGGTCTACGTCACGCACGACCAGATCGAGGCGATGACGCTCGGTCAGCGCATCGTGGTGCTCAACGGTGGCGTGATCCAGCAGCTCGATACGCCGATGAACCTCTACAACAAGCCGGCGAACCTCTTCGTGGCCGGCTTCCTCGGCAGTCCGGCGATGAACCTGTTCCACGGCACGCTGCGCCGCGCCGACGGACTCGTGCTGGAAACGCGTGACGGGTCGATCGCGCTCGGTTCGGATGTCGCCGCGCTCGCGGCCTACGTGGACAAGCCGGTCATCGTCGGCATCCGTCCCGAGGACCTCCTCACCGTGGGCGATCACGAGGGTGTCGCGGAGCGCCTGCGCGCGCACGTGGAAGTCGTGGAGCCCGTGGGCAACGAGGTGTTCCTGAACATGCGCCAGGGCGACGACGAGCTGGTCGCGCGCGTTCCGCCGCACTCCAGCGTGCAGCCGGGAACCGATGTCGCGCTGGGTTTCCTGCCCGAACGCCTGCATTTCTTCGATCCGGAATCCACCGCCCGCATCGGCTGAGCGCCGGGAGCCACGGTCGCCGCCCCTGCGACGCTTTGCCCCCCGGAAGGAGGGCGAGGAGGCGTAAAATGGGCGGATCGCCAACGAACAGGTTCGTCCCATGACCTTTCCCGCCGTTCGCATGCGCCGCATGCGTCGCGACGCCTTCTCCCGCGCGCTGATGCGCGAGAACGTGCTCACCGCCAGCGACCTCATCATGGTGGCCTTCGTGGTCGAGGGCCAGGGCGTCCGCCAGCCGGTGCCGTCGATGCCGGGCGTGGATCGCCTGTCGATCGACGAACTCGTGAAGCTCGGCGAGGAATGCGTCGCGCTCGGCATCCCCGCGCTCGCGCTGTTCCCGTCCGTGGATGCGTCGGCCAAGTCCGAGGACGCCGCCGAGGCCTGGAATCCGGACGCGCTGTTCCAGCGCGCCACGCGCGAGCTGAAGGCGCGCTTTCCGGAGCTCGGCCTCATCGGCGACGTGGCCCTCGATCCGTACACGACGCATGGGCAGGACGGTCTCATCGACGCCGATGGCTACGTGATGAACGAGCCGACGGTCGAGGCGCTCATCCGGATGTCGCTCGCGCAGGCCGAGGCCGGCATGGACTTCATCGCGCCGTCCGACATGATGGACGGCCGCATCGGCGCCATCCGCGAGGCGCTCGAAGACGCCGGCTACATCCACACGCGCATCCTGGCGTACTCGGCGAAGTACGCCTCGAGCTTCTATGGCCCGTTCCGTGATGCCGTCGGATCCTCGGCCAACCTGGGCAAGGGCAACAAGCACACCTATCAGATGGACATCGGCAACAGCGACGAGGCCCTGCGCGAGGTCGAGCTCGACCTCCAGGAGGGCGCCGACGTCGTCATGGTGAAGCCGGGCCTGCCGTACCTCGACATCGTCCGCCGCGTGAAGGACACCTTCGCTGCGCCGACGTTCGTCTACCAGGTCAGCGGCGAGTACGCGATGATCAAGGCGGCGGCGCAGAACGGATGGGTCGACGAGAAGGCCGTGGTGATGGAATCGCTGCTCGCGATGAAGCGCGCCGGCGCCGATGCGATCCTCACCTATTTCGCGATCGACGTCGCGCGCTGGCTGAAGGGCTGACGCAAGTCCCGGATTCTGCAAATCCCATCCGTGCACGCGTGACATAATCGCGGGCGACATTGGTGGGAGTCGCAGGATGGATGGGCATCATTTTCTGGAGACGGCGGTCGTCTTTCTTCTGGCGACCGTTATCGCCGTACCGCTGACCAAGCGCTTCCGCCTCGGCGCCGTCCTCGGCTACCTGCTCGCGGGCGTGGTCATCGGCCCGTCGGTGCTCGGCCTGGTGAGCGATACCGAGGGTGTGGCGACGATCTCCGATTTCGGTGTCGTGCTGATGCTGTTCGTCATCGGCCTCGAACTCTCGCCATCACGCCTGTGGGTGATGCGGCGCGCGGTATTCGGCAGCGGCAGTCTCCAGGTGCTGACCTGCGCGCTGGCGCTGGGCGCCATCGGCTACTTCCTGTTCGGTCTCACGTGGAAGGCGGCCGTCATCGTCGGCGGCAGCCTGGCGTTGTCCTCGACGGCGTTCGGTCTGCAGATCCTCGCCGAGCGCAAGGAGGCGGGCACCGTCTATGGACGCCAGGCCTTCGCGATCCTGCTGTTCCAGGACCTCGCGGCCATTCCCCTGATCGCCGCCGTGCCCCTTCTCGGGGGCGCCATCGCGCGCGACGCGCATGCCCCCGATCTGTTCAGCGTCCTCCGCGTCGTCGGCACCATCTTCGCGGTGATCGTCGGTGGCCGGCTGCTGCTGCGCCACGTCTTCCGATTCGTCGCGCGCGCCAAGAGCACGGAAGTCTTCACCGCGACCGCGCTGCTCGTGGTGATGGGCACGGCGTGGCTGATGGAGCTGGCCGGCATATCGACGACGCTCGGCGCGTTCCTCGCCGGTCTGCTGCTGGCGGATTCGGAATATCGCCACGAGCTCGAATCCAATATCGAACCCTTCAAGGGCCTTCTGCTCGGCCTGTTCTTCGTCAGCGTGGGCATGTCCGTCGATCTCGGCATGCTGGTGGCGAAGCCGCTGCTCGTGCTCGGCATGGTGGCGCTCCTGCTCGCGGTGAAGGCCGTGCTGATCCTGCCCTTGGGCCGGGTGGTCGGCGCGTTGACCATGGGCGATTCGGTGAGGCTCGCCGCGGTGCTCGCATGCGGCGGCGAATTCGCCTTCGTGCTGCTCAACCTCGCGCAGCAGAACCAGCTGATCAACGGCAGCCAGCGCGGCCTGATGGTGATGGCCATCTCGCTGTCGATGGCGCTGACGCCGCTGCTCGTGCTGCTCGCGTCGCGCCTGGTGCACGACCGGGTGCGCAAGCCGGACCGCGAATTCGACGCGATCGAGGCCGATACGCCGCGCGTCATCATCGCGGGCTTCGGCCGCATGGGGCAGATCGTCGCCCGCGTGCTGCGCGCGCAGGGCATCCAGTTCGTGGCGCTGGAGAGCTCGGTCGAACAGGTCGAGACGTCGCGTCGCTTCGGCGGTACGTCACTGTTCTTCGGCGACCCTGGCCGGCCCGAGATGCTGCGCGCGGCGCAGGCGGACAAGGCCGAGGTATTCGTCATCGCCACCGACGATCCGGAGGCGAACCTGCGCACCGCCCGCCTGGTGCGTCGCCAGTACCCGCACCTGAAGATCGTCGCCCGCGCACGCAATCGTCAGCATGCGTTTCGCCTGATGGACATCGGCGTCGAGGACCCCGTGCGTGAAACGTTCTACTCCAGCCTGGAGATGACGCGGCACGTGCTCGAATCGCTGGACATGCCGGCGGACGTCGCCGCGAGCCGCATCGAGCGTTTCCGCAAGCACGACGACCAGGTGCTGCGCGCGCAGTACCTCGTTTACGACGATGAGACCGCGCTCGTGCAGACGAGCAAGGAAGCGCTGCACGACCTGCAGCAGCTCTTCGAGGCGGACGCCGTGGAAGAGCGCGTCCGCGACGGCGAGAAATAGATCAGTCCGGCTGGGCCGGCTGCCTGAGGGTCTGCCTCACGCTCGGGATCGCGCCGACGCGCGTGCCGAGTTCGTGAGCGATGTCGACGTAGCCGAGGTGCCGCGCGACGTCGCCGGCCGTGCGGCCGAACGCATCCGCCGCGTTGCGGTTCGCGCCGCGCTGGAGGAGCACGCGGGCCGGCGGCAGCAAAGCGTGCATCGCGCACGCGTGCAGCGCGCTGACGCCGCGATGGTCGGCGTGTTCCATGGCGGCGCCAGCATCGAGCAGCACGGGCACCAGCGCGCCGAGATGGGTCGCGTCCGCGTGGCTGCCCGGGCGCATGTGCGCGCCAAGCAGGATCAGCAACGGCGTGACGCCGTCCTTGTCGGCCTTGTTCACATCGGCGCCCTTGCGGATCACGGTGTCCAGCAGGCGGCGTGCGCGCAGGCTGTCGCTGCTGCCGAAGCAGTACTGCGCGGCGGCATGCAACGACGTATGCCCGTGCGCATCCTCCGCCGCCGCATCGGCGCCGGCGGCGAGCAGCATCTCGGCGATCTCGGGATAGCCGAGCGTGGCGGCGATCATGAGCGCGGTGGCGTTACCCGGCAGCCGCTGGTCGGCGGCGACGCCTCGTGCGAGCAGCAGTTCGACCACCGATTCCCGGCGTGCGTTGACGGCGGCCGCGAGCGGCGTGACCCCGGAGGCCGCGGCGGCCGACGGATCGGCGCCGGCCGCGAGCAGGTGCTCGGCCACGTCGCGCTGGCCCGCGCCGGCGGCGCGGAGCAGGGCCGTCGCGCCCTGCGCGTCGCGGGTGTCGACGTCGAAGCCGAGTTCGAGGAGGCGATCCACGGCCGCCATGTCGCCCGCGGCGGCCGCCGCGGGGAGGTCGGCGGCACGCAGCGCGCGACGCGGCAGCGGCCACGTGGCCCAGCTGAGCCAGCGCTCCACGTCGCCGTGGCCGATACCGAGGCCGTATGGCGTCTCGCCATTGACGTCCGCGGCTTCGGGGTCGGCACCGTGGGAGACGAGCGCGCGGACGAGCGGCAGGTTGTCGCCGCCATGTTCCAGCGCCGCGTGCAGCGGCGTCCGGCCGCCCAGGTCGCGGACGTTCGGATCCATGCCGCGGGCGAGCAAAGCGTCGAGCAACGCGACGCGACCGGTCGCGGCCGCCATGTGCATGGGCGTGCGACCGCGCGCGTCGGCGCCGAACGGGTCCGCGCCGGCGTCGAGCATCGCCAGCGTCAGGCGCTCGTCGACACCGTCGAGGCGGCAGACGGCCTGACCCAGCAGCCCGGCGCCCGCCGGCGACGCGCCCGCTTGCATCAACTGCAGGAGCGCTTCGGCCGATTGCGGCAGTTGCGGCAGCAGCGCGTCGAAGAGGCGCCGGCCGAGGACGCCTTCGTCTTCGGCGGGAGGCGCCAGGCGCGCATCGGCGGAAAGACCATGATCGAGCAGCCACGCGCGCGCCATGTGCAGGCCGGCGCCGGCCAGCTCGAGATAGAGCGCGGCAAGCTGTTCGGCGGGCCATTCGCGAACCTTCGTGGCGAACGTCGACGCGACCGCCCAGTGGCCGAAGCGCAGCGCGTCGTAAAGATGCGCCGGGGAGTCGGCGCCCGCTTCGGGCACCACGGATTCGCTCAGCGAGGTGGGCAGCGGCGTGTCGGGATCGAGCAGCGCGACGAAGTCCCAGCGTCCCGCGGCGGCCGCATGATCGAGGGCGCTGCGTCCGTCGGCACCGGTTTCCTTCGGCTGCGCACCGAGCGTGAGCAGCGCGCGCACCGTGGCGGCCTGCGCGCGCGGGGACTGGCAGGCGAGCGTCAGCGCGTCGCGTCCGTGGCCGTCGCGGGGAGATGCGTCGGCGTGGGCATCGGCCAGCGCCTGCACGATGCCTTGCGCGCCCGCGCGAGCCGCTTCCATCAGGGCGGTCGTGCCGTGGCGGTCGGCGAGGTTGGGATTGGCGTGCGCCTGGAGCAACGCGCGCGCGATCTGTTCGTGTCCTTCCGCCGCGGCGGCGATCAGCGCCGTGCGGCCGTGCGCGTCGGTCGCGTTGACCGGCGCCTTGTAACGCAGCAGGACCTTCACGCCCTCGCTGTCGTCGTCGGGAATGCCGGCCGCCGCGACGAGCGCCGGTTCGCCACCCACCGGCGCCGGCTTCGCGCCGTGTTCGAGCAGGAAGCGGGCGAGCGTCCAGTTCGCGGCGCGGCAGGCGATGACGAGCGGCGTGTCGCCCGCCGAGTTGACGGCGTCCACCGGCGCGCCGGCGTCGAGCAGCATCGCCGCGACGGTCGGCTCGGCGCTGAGCACCGCGCCGTGCAGCGCCGTGTTGCCATGGGCGTCGGTGGCGGCGGCGTTGGCGCCATTGGTGAGCAACGTGAGCACGGCTTCCGGTCGGCCGTGCCAGCTGTCGCGGCACGCCGCGAGCAGGGCGGTCATGCCGCCGTGGACGCGGTCCACGCGAGCGCCCTTCGCGATCAGCGCGCGCAGCAGGCGCGTGTCCGGCGACAGCGCGGCGAGGGTGAGGACGGGACGCTGGTCGCGCTCGCCGGGCTCGGCATCGCCATCGGGTGCCGCGCCGGCCTCGACCAGCGCGACGGCGCGCGCGATGTCGCCTTCGCGCAACGCGGCACGAAGGGCGCGATCGCGCACGCCCGGCTGGGCCTCCTCGGTGCTCAGCACGGGGATGGGTGCACGCGGCGGCTCCACGGGCGCCATCGCGGGCTCGCGGCGCGGCTCGGCGCGCCCGGTCCGGACGTGCCCGCGACGATCGCTGAGCAGGGCGCGGAGCGTGCGGTTGGCGATGACCATGCAGCCGAGCGGCAGGAGCACGAGCGCATAGAGGCCCAGCGCGGCGATGCGCAGTTCGGCCGGAAGCACGCCGTACAGACCGGACAGCGCGACCGCGCAGAACGCGAGCACGAGCAGGCCGAGCGCCGCGGGAAGGAAATGGGAGAAGAAGCGCTCTTCCGCCGAGAGATGGCGGCCGAACGAGATCGAGCGGGCGATCGCGGTGAAGATCCACGATCCGTCGCCGCTTTCCTCCGGATAAGCGTCGTCCCAGAGGAACACCAGGCCGAACGCGGGCCAGACGCGCCATAGTGCCGCGAACGCCACGACCAGGGTCGCGGCCAGCAGCAGCGCCGCGCCGAGGCTCGGCGCTTGCGTCAGCTTCAGCAGCGGCCAGGCGACGAGCACGAAGACCACGAAGGCGTACGCGGTGAACATCACCAGATGCGCCGACCCGCGGCGCAGCACCGTACGCACGTAGCTCGGCTCCGGATCGAAACCGATCGCGTGGCACACCGCGCCCATGGCCAGGGCGTTCGCGAGCAGCAACGGAATGAGGGCGAGCGGCGATGCGGTGAGACCCGCGCACGCGACGGCGGCAAGGGCGGGGAGGAACCAGGGCAGTGCCTTGATCAGCGATGGTCGACGACGTTTGGGATTGGCCATGCGCGCGAGTATACGGAGCACGTCACGCCTACGCGGTAACGTCGCGTTAACTCGCGCTGCACGCCGCGATTCCGTGCGTTTTCGGCCGGATCAGTTCCTTACCAGGACCAGGTCGGGGTCGATCTCGCGATTGTGGTTCGGCTGGTTGCACACGCTGAGCGTCTCGTTCGGCGGACTCTGCAGGTGCCAGCCCTGCGCCGCGAGATTCGCCATCACGCGTTCGCTGTCCTCGTTCGGCAGCTTGCGCTGAGGCGTCAGTTCGACCTCGAGCACGAAGCGCAGCTCGCCCAACAGCAGGGCGAGGGGCTCGGGAACGGCCTGGAAGCCGTCACGTTCGGCAAGCCATAGATAGGAGTCGGGCTTTCGCTGGCTGGCGTAGACGAAGCAGTGCATGACGGCAGGTCTCGCTGGGGGCCAATGCGACAAGGTAGCAAAAGGCGCAGGGAAATACGTGACGGGCGTCCCGGTCGTTTCATCTTTGTTGCATGCGCACTTGCAAAAACAGCGTCAAGTCCGCCAGAGTTCGCTGCCAGATTGTTAAACGCGCGTATGAAAACAAGAAATTTTTGCGTTTTTTCGCGTGATCCAGTCGCCCCAGAGCAAAACAAGAAGCAGGAGCCCGTCCGCATGCAGAAGCTGAACCTTTCGACCCGTCCGCTGGCCGCCGCCGCCCTTTCGCTGGCCATCGCCGGCGCGCTGGTCGCTCCGCAGGCTGCCCACGCCAGCGCGTTCCAGCTCAAGGAAAACAGCGCCAAGGCCCTCGGCCGCGCGTTCGCGGGCTCCGCCGCCGCTGGCGACGACGCCTCGGCCATCGTCAACAACCCGGCCGCCATGACCCTCCTGAAGGGCAACGTGTTCCAGGCCGACGTGACGGGCATCAACTTCAGCACCAAGTTCCACGGCACCGCGACCGACGCGCAGGGCCGTCCGATCAGCGGTGGCAACGGCGGCGACGCCGGCACCACGATCCCGGTTCCGGCGCTGTACTTCGCCACGCAGGTCGCCGATCGCTGGCACTTCGGCCTCGGCCTGACCGCGCCGTTCGGCTTCAAGACCGAATACGACTCCGACTGGAAGGGCCGCTACAACGGCATCAAGTCCGACTTCAAGTCGTTCGACGCCACGCTGTCCGCCTCGTTCGACGTCACCGACACCTTCACCTTCGGTGTCAGCGCCATCGCGCAGAAGACCAGCGCCGAGCTGACCAGCGCCATCAACTACAACACCGTCGGCCTGGGTCTGATCCAGCGCGCTGCGGCCGCCGGCCAGCTGTCGCCGGCCGTCGCTCGCGCCCTCGCCGCCCAGTACGCGGCGGTCGTTCCGCCGGGCAGCGACGGCTACGCCAAGATCAAGGGTGACGACTGGGCCTACGGCTGGCAGGTCGGTGGCCTGTGGAAGCTGACCCCGAACGATCGTCTCGCGCTCAGCTACCGCAGCAAGATCAAGCACAACCTGGAAGGCACGGGTAACTTCACCATGCCGACCAACGTGACGGCCGTGCTGTCGAACCCGACCGTCGCCGCCCTGCTGGGCCGCGGCCAGCCGCCGTTCACCCACACCGACGGCCGCGCGGGCTTCACCACGCCGGCGATCGCCACCGCCAGCTTCTGGCACCAGGACGAGAAGTTCGGCCTCGGCTTCGACCTGTCGTGGACGAAGTGGGATGCGTTCGAGAACCTGACGGTGAACTACTCCAACCCGAACCAGCCGCCGACCAGCGAGAAGTACGGCTGGCGCAACAGCTGGTTCGTGTCGGCCGGCGGTGAGTACTACCTCAGCGACAAGCTGACGCTGCGTGGCGGTATCGCCGTCGACAGCACCCCGACCTACGACGACACCCGTTCGCCGCGCGTGCCGGACTCCACCCGCAAGTGGCTGGCCTTCGGTGTCGGCTACAAGGCCACGGAGCGCTTCGAGCTCAACGCCGGTTACGCCCACATCTTCGTGAACAAGGCGCACATCGGCGGCGTGAACAGCGGCACGAACGACCGCATCGTCGGCGAGAACGACGACAAGGGCAACCTGCTCAGCGTCTCGGCCAAGTACGCGTTCTGATCGAACGATACCTGGTGAAAAAAAACCTCCGCGGCGACGGGGAGGCTTTTTTATGTCCGCCGTTGCCGGCTTATGGTTGGAGCGCACCTGGGCGCGATGCGCGGTGCGCTTGTCTCCGCCGGATCCCCGCGCTCAGTACGCGTATTCGCGGAACACCGGGTCCACGCTACCGTTCCACTCGCCGTGGAACTTCTCGAGCTTCACGTCTGCCTGCGTCTTGCCCGAAAGCGCGATCTCGAGCAGCGGCTCGAGGTAGATCGACTCGTCGATGCCGCGATTGCCGCGCTGGTCGCGACGCTTCAGGCCATGGTCCGCGATCTTCAGCGACTCCAGCGCGAGCTCGCGCACGTGGTGGCCGCGGAAGGGAAGGTCGAGCGCATGCTTCGGCACGCCGTCGCGAAGCGCATGGCGCTCCGCCTTGCTGAAGTCCTTGACGAGGTCCCACGCGGCGTCGAGCGCCACGTCGTCGTACAGCAGGCCGACCCAGTACGCGGGCAGCGCGCAGAGCGAACCCCACGTGCTGGTGTCCGCGCCGCGCATCTCGAGGTACTGCTTCAGGCGCACTTCGGGGAAGGCCGTCGTGAGGTGGTCGGCCCAGTCCTTCATGTCGGCCTTCACTCCGGGCAACGCCGCGAGTTCGCCGCGCATGAACTTCTTGAAGTCCTGGCCGGAGAGGTCGACGTACTTGCCGTCCCGGTAGCTGAAGTACATCGGCACATCGAGGATGTAATCGACGTAGCGTTCGTAGCCGAAGCCATCCTCGAAGACGAAGTCGAGCATGCCGGTACGGTCGGCGTCGGTATCGGTCCACACGTGCGACCGGAACGACTTGTAGCCGTTCGGCTTGCCTTCGGTGAAGGGTGAATTGGCGAACAGGGCGGTGGCGATCGGTTGAAGCGCGAGGGCGACGCGGAACTTCTTCACCATGTCGGCCTCGCTCGCGAAATCGAGGTTGACCTGCACGGTGCACGTGCGCGTCATCATGTCGAGCCCGAGCGAACCCACCTTGGGCATGTACTCCCGCATGATCTTGTAGCGACCCTTAGGCATCCACGGCATCTGGTCGCGCCGCCACTTCGGCTGGAAGCCCATGCCGAGGAAACCGATGCCGAATTCCTCGGCGACCGAGCGCACTTCCTTCAGGTGGTTGGTGACCTCGTCGCAGGTCTCGTGGATCGTCTTCAGCGGGGCGCCGGACAACTCCAGCTGGCCTGCCGGTTCGAGCGTGATGTTCGCCTTGCCCTTGGTCAGCGCGACCGGCGTTTCGCCCTCGCGCGCGATGTTCCAGTGGTACCGCTCCGCCAGGCCTTCGAGGATCGCGCGAATGCCCGGCCGCTCGCCTTCGAACGGCGGCGGCGTCAGGTCGTCGGTATAGAACCCGAACTTCTCGTGTTCGGTGCCGATGCGCCACTCCGCCTGCGGCTTCTCACCCTTGGCGAGGTATTCGACCAGATCGTTGCGGTCGCCGATGGGCGTGCTCTTGGCGGCGCTGGGTATGGACACGTCACTTTCCTTGGCTGATCGGCTGACCGGTGCCGCCCACATGGGGGCGCGATGGGGCGAGCAAAAGGTCGGGGGAGGGTAACAAAAGCGGAGCGGGGAGCAGGGAATCGGGGGCGCGATCCCGGCGTGCGCTCGAGGGTACGTGAAGCGTTCGGCTGCGGCGTCGCCAGCGCGGAGTTGTGCATCGCCTCGTGCGCCCGCCGGCTATGTCGCCCCCACTTCCCATCCCCCGGCCCCCCGCTCCGAAAAATAAAAGGCCGCCCCATCGAGGCGGCCTTTCGTCATGTCCGACGATCCGGCAGGCGCGAGGCCTAGCGCTTCATCGAATTGAAGAACTCGTCGTTCGACTTCGTGTTCTTCATCTTGTCGAGCATGAACTCCATGGCGGCCAGTTCGTCCATCGGGTGGAGGAGCTTGCGCAGGATCCAGATCTTGGCGAGCAGGTCCGGATCGATCAGGAGGTCTTCGCGGCGGGTGCCCGAGCGGTTGATGTCGATCGCCGGGTAGACGCGCTTCTCGGAGATGCGGCGGGACAGGTGCACTTCCATGTTGCCCGTGCCCTTGAACTCCTCGTAGATCACCTCGTCCATCTTCGAGCCGGTGTCGGTCAGCGCCGTGGCGATGATCGTCAGGCTGCCGCCTTCCTCGACGTTGCGCGCCGCGCCGAAGAAGCGCTTGGGGCGCTGCAGGGCGTTGGCGTCGACACCGCCGGTGAGCACCTTGCCGGAGCTCGGCACCACCGTGTTGTAGGCGCGGGCCAGGCGGGTGATGGAGTCGAGCAGGATCACGACGTCCTTCTTGTGCTCGACCAGGCGCTTGGCGCGCTCGATCACCATCTCGGCGACCTGCACGTGGCGGACGGCCGGCTCGTCGAAGGTGGAGCTGATCACTTCGGCGCGGACGGTGCGGGCGATTTCGGTGACTTCCTCCGGACGTTCGTCGATCAGCAGCATGATCAGGTGCACGTCGGGATGGTTGTACTGGATGGCCTGCGCGACGTTCTGCAGCATCATCGTCTTACCGGATTTCGGCTGGGAGACGATGAGGCCGCGCTGGCCGCGACCGATCGGGGCGACCAGGTCGAGGATGCGGCCCGTGATGTCCTCGGTCGAACCGTTGCCGCGCTCGAGCTTGAAGGCCTTGCGCGGGAACAGCGGGGTGAGGTTCTCGAACAGCAGCTTGTTCTTCGACGCCTCCGGCGGATCGCCGTTGATGTCGTCGACCTTGAGCATCGCGAAGTAGCGCTCGCCTTCCTTCGGATGGCGGACGCGTCCGGTGATGTAGTCGCCGGTGCGCAGGTTGAAGCGGCGAATCTGGCTGGGCGAGACGTAGATGTCGTCCGGGCCGGCCAGGTAGGACTCGTCAGCCGAGCGCAGGAAGCCGAAGCCGTCCTGCAGGATCTCGAGCACGCCTTCCGCCCAGATGCCGCCGCCCGAGCGGGCGTGCGCCTTGAGGATGTTGAAGACGACGTCCTGCTTGCGCTGGCGCGCGACGCCCTCGCGCACGCCGAGCGATTCGGCGAACTCGAGCAGCTGGATCGCGTTCTTGCGCTTCAGTTCCGTCAGGTTGATCAGGCGATCGTTGCTGCCGGCGTCGGCGTTCTCGTCGTCGTCGACCGGATAGCCGTTGTTGTTGCGCGGATTCTGGTAGTTGCCGTTGCCGTTGCCACCGCCGCCACCCTGGCGCTGCTGGTTGCGCTCGTTGCGACGGCGGCGACCGCGGCCTTCGCGCTCGTTGCGGTCGTTGCGATTGTTCTGATGCTGGTTGGGGTTGTCGCCGCGGGCCTGCTGGCCCTGCGGCTGCCCATTGCCCTGGGGCTGCGACGAGCCGCCGTCACGGGACTCGCCCTGCGGCGGTGCCGGGCGCGGCTCGGCCGGCGCGTTGCCGAGCTGCAGCTCCGCCTGCGGGGCGGGCGCCGGAGCCGGTGCGGGCACGGCCTTGGCGGGAGCCGGCGCCGGAGCGCTCGTCTCGACCGCGGGCGCCTCGGGGGCGGCCGCCTTGCGGCGGGTACGCGGACGCGGCTCGGTCGCAGGCTGGTCGCCGGCGCCCTTGGCGTCGATGGAGTCTTTGGTTTCGATATCGGACACGGGCAAACCTCACGGGGCGCCGTTGGAAGAAAGAAGGGAGAGGGTTCGCGACAGGGGGGACAAGCGGTGTCCCGGCGAACTCCTAGAGCCTAGCATCGCGTGAGGCGCGTCGTAAAGCGCCTCACGCGGCGGCGAAAGGTGGAGCGGGGTGTTACGTCAGATGGACTTGTCGATGAACTGGGCGAGGACGCCCTTGTTCACGGCGCCGACCTGGGTACCGGCGACCTTGCCGTCCTTGAACACCATCAGCGTCGGGATGCCGCGGATGCCGTACTGGCGCGGGGTCTGCTGGTTCTCGTCGATGTTGATCTTGACGATCTTGACCTTGCCTTCGTACTCGCCGGCGAGCTGCTCGAGCGCGGGAGCGATCGACTTGCAGGGGCCGCACCATTCGGCCCAGAAATCGAGCAGGACGGGGGTGTCGGATTCGAGGACGTCCTTCGAGAAGGCGGCATCGCTCGTATGGGTGATCTTGTCGCTCACCGTGGTCTCCAATAGAGGGGCGGGAAGGGGGTTGACGACCGTGACGCTGGCATCGGCTACACTTAGGAGCCCCATGTCGCGGGTCCAACCGGAACCGAAGGTCTTGGCCATTGCGGCCGGTGGCCCTCATTCCACCCGAACTAGGGGCGCGATTCAAGCGATTCAAGGTCGCCGACGGATGGTTTCCGTTGACATAGGTAAACCGGTTCACGCAGCCGGTTCACCTATGCCAGCGGGAACCCTCCAGGCGGCCGCCACCCGCCTCCGGCCTTCGCGCGCCGGGCGCGTCGACAGGCCGCCGGACTGGCAACCGGCCCTTCCCGACTCTCCCGTGACCCCGGCCGGACCATCCCCGTCCCGTGGTGCACGCTTTGCCGCCGGGACGGCGCCGCGCACGCGCGGCGCGAGCTTCCAGGCCTTCCATTCCATGTCCGAAACCGTACTCACCGACGTCTTCTACGAAAACCTCGACCTGCATCCGCTGCTCCAGCAGGGTCTCGCCGCCGCCGGCATCACCCGCTGTACGCCGATCCAGGCCCTCACCCTCCCGATCGCCCTGACCGGCCGCGACGTCGCCGGCCAGGCCCAGACCGGCACCGGCAAGACGTTCGCCTTCCTCGTCGCGCTCGTCGACCGGCTGCTGAAGAATCCGGCCCACCCGGACCGCAAGGATTCCGACCCGCGCGCGCTGGTCATCGCCCCGACGCGCGAACTCGCCATCCAGATCGAGAAGGACTTCCAGACCATCGGCAAGGCCACCGGTCTGCGCAGCGCGCTGATCTACGGCGGCGTCGACTACGACAAGCAGCGCCAGCAGCTGCGCGACGGCTGCGACATCATCATCGCCACGCCCGGCCGCCTGCTCGACTACTACAAGCAGGACGTCTTCGGCTTCGGCAGCGTCGAGGTCATGGTCATCGACGAAGCCGACCGCATGTTCGACCTCGGCTTCATCAAGGACGTCCGCTTCATCTTCCGCCGCCTTCCCGCGCGCGAGAAGCGCCAGGTCCTGCTGTTCTCGGCAACGCTCAGCCACCGCGTGCTCGAGCTCGCCTACGAGCACATGCACGAGGCCGAGAAGCTGGTGGTGGAAACCGAGAACGTCACCGCCGACCGCGTGCGCCAGATCGTCTACTTCCCGTCCAAGGAAGAGAAGATGCCGCTGCTGTTCAACCTGCTGGAGGAAACGAAGGCGGAGCGCAGCATCATCTTCGTCAACACGAAGGCGGCCGCCGAGCGCATCACCGACCGCCTGAAGCGCCACAACTTCCGTGTCGGCGCCATCTCGGGCGATGTGCCGCAGGTGAAGCGCCAGAAGCTCCTGCAGCGCTTCCAGGCGGGCCAGATCGACCTGCTCGTGGCGACCGACGTCGCGGCGCGCGGCCTCCACATCCCGGCCGTCAGCCACGTGTTCAACTACGACCTGCCGCAGGATGCCGAGGACTACGTCCACCGCATCGGCCGCACGGCCCGCCTGGGCGCGGAGGGCGACGCGATCAGCTTCGCGTGCGATCTCTACGCGATGGGCCTGCCGGACATCGAGACCTACATCAACCAGAAGATCCCCACCGCGTCGATCGAGGCCCGCATGCTCGTCATGCCGGCGCCGCGCCCGCGTGCCGACGGCGTGCAGGACGAAGTGGACGATCCGAACGACAACGACGGCCACATCCCGACCCGCGGCGCGCCGCCGGAGAAGGGTGGTCGCGGCGGCCGTGGTGGCCGTGACGGTCGCGGTCCGCGTTCCGGCGAACGTTCGGGCACGCGCGAGCGCCGCCCGCGTCCGCCGCGCGAAGAGGGCGCCGCCGCTCCGTCGCCGACCGAGGTGCCGGTGAAGACGGTCGTCGTCGCCGAAACCGTCGCCGGCCTGCCGGCCGCCGCGGAAGCGATGGCGGACGCGTCCGCGACGAAGAAGCGTCGCCGTCGTCGGGGCGGCCGTGGCCGCGGTGCGCGCGAAGGCGCCGAAAACACCGCCGGCACCGTCGCCACGGCGGGCGAGAGCCAGCCGTCCGCGCCGCGCAAGGCCGACGGCCCCGCCAACCCGAACCGCCGTCCGTCCCGCCAGGTGACGGCCGCGCGTCCGGCCGCCACCCCGGCGCCGACCGCGCCGAAGGCGCCGGAAAAGGTCGGCCTGCTCCGTCGCATCGGCCGCCTCTTCGGCGGCCGCTGACCCGGGCGCCCCGGTAGGAGCGCGCCCTGCGCGCGACGGCTTTTGGGGCCGTGCGCAACAGGCCGTGCAGCTCTTCGCGAAAAGATGTCGCGCGCGAGGCGCGCTCCTACCGGGCCCGTTCCACATCCCTTATCCTCTGAGGCTTAACAGCCAACGGGTGATGCGGTGATCGGTTTCGATCTGGTGAGCAAACGATACGAGGGCGGCCACCAGGCCCTTACCGATGTGTCGTTCCAGGTCGGTGCGGGCGAGATGGCATTCGTCACCGGTCATTCCGGCGCGGGCAAGAGCACCCTGCTGAAGCTGCTGGCCATGATCGAGCGGCCCACCAATGGCGTCGTCACCCTCGACGGCCAGAAGCTCAATACCGTCCGCCCCGGCGACATCCCGAAGATCCGCCGCAAGCTCGGGATGGTCTTCCAGGACCACCGCCTGCTGCTGGACCGTACCGTCTTCGCCAACGTCGAACTGCCGCTGATCATCGGTGGCGTGTCGCCGGCCGATCGTGGCCGTCGCGTCCGCGCCGCCCTCGAGAAGGTCGGCCTGCTCAGTTACGAGAAGCAGCTGCCCGAGGCCCTGTCCACGGGCGAGCAGCAGCGCGTGGGCATCGCGCGTGCCATCGTCGCCAAGCCGGCCGTGCTCATCGCCGATGAGCCCACGGGCAACCTCGACCCCCAGCTGGCCATGGAAATCATGTCGCTCTTCGCCGAATTCCAGGCCGTGGGCACCGCGGTGCTGGTCGCCAGCCACGACCTCATGCTGATCAAGCGCATGAAGAAACGCGTGGTCGTCCTCGATCACGGCAAGCTCGTCGCCGACGTGCCCGCGACGGAGGTCGTATGAACGCCGCCCGCGACGCACGCAAGACGCCCGAGGCCGAAGCGACCCGCCGCAGCGGGCCGCGCAAGGTCGGCGCGTGGCGCGAACACCACGCGTGGAGCATGTCGATCAGCCTGCGCCGCCTCGGCGCGCGACCGCTCGGCACGCTGCTCACCATCGCGGTGATGGGCGTGGCGCTCGCCCTTCCGCTGACGTTCTACCTGCTGCTCGACAACGTCCAGCGCATGGGCGACGCCCTCGGCCGCAACCAGTCGATCAGCGCCTTCCTGAAGCCCGGGCAGAACGCGGGCGTCGCCGAGACGGCGGCCTCCGCCCTGCGCGGACGCCCCGAGGTCGCCGACATCGTCGTGCGGACGCCGAAGGATGGCCTCGACGAACTGGCGGAAGTGCAGGGTTTCTCCGGCGCGTTGCAGTCGCTCGACGCCAACCCCTTGCCGTACGTGCTCTCGGTGCAGCCGAAGGCCGGGCTATCGGCGGACGACGTCAACCGGCTGGTCGAGGCGATGAAGGCGACGCCAGGCGTCGACATGGTCCAGGAGACCGGCGCGTGGCGGCAGCGCCTCGACGCCCTTGTCGGCGTCGGTGGCCGCGCCGTCGGATTGCTCGCGTTGCTGCTGGGCGTGGCCGCGTTGCTGGTCGTCGGCAACACCATCCGCGTGGACATCCAGAGCCGCAGCGCCGAGATCGGCGTGCTGCTACTCATCGGCGCGAGCCGTCCGTTCGTGCGCAGGCCTTACCTGTATGCCGGCATCTGGCTCGGCTTCCTCGCCGGCGTGCTCGCCGTCGCCCTGGCCGTCGTGCTGGAACTCGCGATGGCCGGACCGGTCGGGCGGCTCGCCGCCGCGTACGACGGCAGCGTGAGCTTCGGCGCACTCCCCGCGTGGCTGCTGCTTTCGGTACCCTTCGCGTCTGCCGTGCTGGGGTGGCTCGGCGCACGTCTCGTCAGTGCGAGGCAGATCCGCCGCGCCGCGGCGGGCTGAGAGCGAAGGGGGCTTAGGGTGGGATCTCACATCGGTTCGGGTGTCGCCGGCGCCACGCCACGCATCCTGCTCGTCGACGGCTCCAAGGTCGTCCGGCAGCTGATCGCGCGCGTCGTCGCGGCCGAGGTGCCCGGCGTGGAAATCGTCGGTGCGGCCACCGGCGCGGAAGCGCAGACCGAACTGCAGCAGGGCGTCTTCGATTTCGTGACCGTCGCCCTGCGCCTGCCCGACATGGATGGTCTGGAACTCGCCCGCTTCGTGCGCGAGGCCACGCCGCAGATCTACATGCCCATCGTCGTGGTGTCCGGCGACGTCGAGGCGCGCCTGCACCGGCGCGAACTCGGCGAGTTCGTCACCGACTACTTCGACAAGTCGCTCGGCTTCGGCGCGCTCGCGGAGTTCATCCGCGGCTACGTGCGCCCCGAGGGCGGCGCCGAAGGTGAAGTGCTTTACGTGGAAGACAGCCGCGTCGTCGCGCTGGCCACGCGGCGCATGATGGAGAAGTACGGCCTGACCGTGCACCACGTCATCAGCGCCGAAGACGCGCTCGAACACCTGCGCGCGGCCAGGGATCGGGGTGACGTCGGCGCCGACGTCGTGCTCACCGACGTCAGCCTCAAGGGCGAGCTCACCGGCGGTGATCTCGTCGAGCGTATCCGCAACGACTTCGGCTACGGCAAGGGCCAGCTGCCCACGCTGATCATGACCGGCGACGAGAACCCGGCGAACCAGGCGGCGCTGCTGCGCGCCGGCGCCAACGACCTCGTCGAGAAGCCGGTGGAAGAGAAGCTGCTCATCACCAAGCTGCTCTTCCAGCTGCGCGTCGCCCTGCATCTCCGCGACCGGATCGAACATTGAACGACCGCGTGAAGCTCGAGCCGAGCTGGAAGGCGCGGATCGGCGATTACCTCGACCGTCCCGACATGCTGGCGCTGTCGGCGTTCCTTCGTGAGGAGAAGGCCCGCGGCAAGGAGATCTATCCGCCCGGCCCCGAGATCTTCAACGCCTTCGCGCACACGCCGTTCGAGGCGGTCCGCGTGGTCATCCTCGGCCAGGACCCGTACCACGGGCCGGGGCAGGCGCATGGCCTGAGCTTTTCGGTGCGCCCCGGCGTGCGCGTGCCGCCTTCGCTGCAGAACATGTTCAAGGAGATCGAGGCCTGCCTCGGCATCCCGCGTCCGGACCATGGCTGTCTGACGCCATGGGCCGACCGTGGCGTCCTCCTGCTCAACGCGGTGCTGACCGTCGAGGCCGGGCAGGCGGGTTCCCATCAGGGCAGGGGCTGGGAAGGTTTCACCGACGCCGCCGTCGACGCGCTCAACCGCGGGCGGGACGGCCTGGTCTTCATGCTCTGGGGCAGCCACGCCCAGAAGAAGGGCCAGCTGATCGACGGCAAGCGCCACCTGATCCTCCGCAGCGTGCATCCGTCGCCTCTCTCGGCTCACCGCGGTTTCCTCGGCTGCGGGCACTTCGCGCAGGCCAACGCCTGGCTGGAAGCCCGCGGCGAGCAGCCGATCGACTGGTCGTTGCCGCCGCGCCCGGAAATCGCCGCCCTTTAATTGGTCCGGCGGAGACCCATATTCCTATGTGGAACAGCCACCTGGCTGGGAGCCTCTCCGGTTCCCGGCCTGGGCTTGCCGTCTCTCCCCTGAATGCCCCGAACCTCCCTCTGGACACCTGCCCGGTATTTCTGTACTATGGCGTACAGTTAACCGATGAACTTCGGGCTGGCTTAGCACTCTCATTCCGGGACTGCTAATCTGCATACAGACTTTCAGGAGGTTCCACACATGTCCCAAGCCCTCGCCACCCGTAACTACGGGCTACCGAGCGTCGTTGGCAGTCTGGATTCCTATATCTCGGCCGTCCATCGCATCCCGGTGCTCAGCCTTGACGAGGAGCAGTCGCTGGCGCGCCGCTTCCACGACGACGCCGATCTCGACGCCGCCAAGCAGCTCGTGATGTCCCACCTGCGTTTCGTGGTCCACGTCGCGCGCGGCTACAACGGCTACGGCCTGCAGCTCTCGGACCTGATCCAGGAAGGCAACATCGGCCTCATGAAGGCGGTGAAGCGTTTCGATCCGGACCAGGGCGTGCGCCTGGTCAGCTTCGCGGTCCACTGGATCCGTGCCGAAATGCACGAGTTCATCCTGCGCAACTGGCGCATCGTGAAGGTCGCCACCACCAAGGCGCAGCGCAAGCTGTTCTTCAACCTGCGCAAGAGCAAGAAGCGCCTGGGCTGGATGAACGCCGAAGAGGTTCGCGTGGTCGCCAACGACCTGGGCGTGCCGGAAGCCACCGTGCGCGAGATGGAGTCGCGTCTTTCGGGCCGTGACATCGGCTTCGAGGCGCCGACCGACGCGGACGACGACGAGAAGCCGGCCCCGGCCGCCTTCCTGGTCGACGAAGGCGCCGACCCGTACGACAACCTCGCCGAGGAAGACGCCAGCAACAACCAGATGGGCGCGCTGTCGTCGGCCCTGAGCAACCTGGACGAGCGCTCGCGCGACATCATCCAGCGTCGCTGGCTGGCCGAGGAGAACAAGGCCACGCTGCAGGATCTCGCGGACGAGTACGGCGTGTCGGCCGAGCGTATCCGCCAGATCGAAGCGAACGCCATGAAGAAGATGCGCGTCGCCATCGCCGCCTGACCGGAGCGATTGGCGTAACATCCGGACGGCCCCGTGCTTCGCGCGGGGCCGTTTTCCGTTGGTTCCGAAGGTGGAGTGCAGCCGGATGCCCAGGGCCCTGGTCATCGAAGACGATGAAGTGACCGCCCGCGACATCGTCGCGGAGCTCGGTGCGCATGGTCTCACCGCCGAGTGGGTCGCGAACGGCCGCGACGGCCTCCAGCGGGCGCTCGCGGACGGCTTCGACATCATCACCCTCGACCGCATGCTGCCCGGCATGGACGGCATCGACGTCGTGTCCGAGCTGCGCGAGCGCGCCGTGGACACGCCCGTGCTGATGATCAGCGCGCTGTCCGACGTCGACGAGCGCGTGCGCGGCCTTCGCGCCGGCGGCGACGACTACCTCACCAAGCCGTTCGCTCCCGACGAACTGGCCGCGCGCGCCGAGGTGCTGCTGCGCCGTCGTCGTCCGGCCGCGAACGAAACCCGCCTGCGCGTCGCCGACCTCGAACTCGACCTCGTGCGCCACGACGCCGTGCGCAACGGCCAGCCCCTGACGCTGCTGCCCACCGAGTTCCGCCTGCTCGAATTCCTGATGCGCAACGCGGGCCAGGTGGTGACGCGGCAGATGATCTTCGAGCACGTCTGGGGTTTTCATTTCGATCCGGGTACCAACGTGATCGACGTCCACATCGGCCGCCTCCGTCGCAAGATCGACGGGGCCGGCCAGTCGCCGCTCATCCGCACCGTGCGCGGCTCGGGGTATGTCCTTGCGCCCGCTGACTGACGCCTGGCGTTCCGCCACCTCGCGCCTGATCATCATCTATGGCGCGCTCTTCGCCATCTGGTGCGTGATGCTGCTGGGCGTCGTGCAGTGGGAGGCGTCGCGCTACCTGAGCAACGTCGTCGACCAGATGCTCGTCGCCCGCATCCATTATCTGGAGAACACCGATACGCACCGGCTGCCGGCCACGGTGGAAGCGGCGAGCGAGATCGACATCCAGGGTTACATGTGGGTCGGCCTGTTCGACGCGCAGGGCAGGCGCGTGGCCGGCAACATCGCGTCGGTGCCGAAGCAGCTCACGGAAGACGGCGTCGTGCAGTCGGTCAACGCGACGCTCGACAGCCCCGGGCGCAAGCTCGACGGCGCGCGCGCACGTGCCATCACCCGCGTGCTTCCCGGCGGCGAGCGCCTCGTCGTCGCGAAGGAGAGCACCACGATCGACAGCCTCGGCGCCATCATCCGCCGTGGCGCGCTCTGGGGCCTGACGCTCACGCTGATTCCCGGCCTCCTCGGCGGCGTGCTCATCGCACGTGGCCCGGCGCGTCGCATCCGCGCGATCCAGCAGGCGATGGAGCCGATCCGCGAGGGCGACCTCAGCGTGCGCCTGCCGGTCAGTCGCAGTGGCGACGAAGTGGATCTGCTCGCTGCCACGGTCAACACGACGCTGACGGAGATCGAGCGCCTGCTCGGCGAGGTCAAAGGCGTGACGGACAACATCGCCCACGACCTGCGCACGCCGCTGACACGCATGCGGACGCGGCTCTACCGCCTGCAGCAGCAGTTCGAGGGCAGGCCCGAGGGCGAACAGCTCGAAGCGTGCGTCGCCGAGATCGACACGGTGCTCGGCCGTTTCCGCGCGCTGCTGCGCGTTTCCGAGCTCGAAGACCGCCAGCGCAGCGCCTGCTTCGCCTCGATGGACCTTGGCGCCGTGCTGCAGAACGTGCATGAGTTCTACGCGCCGCTCGCGGAGGATCGCGGGCAGTCCTTCGAACTGACGGTGGGCAAGCTTCCGCCGCTGCGCGGCGATCCGCAGCTGATGTTCGAGGCCTTCGCGAACCTCGTCGGCAACGCCATCAAGTTCACGCCGAATGGCGGCGCGGTGCGACTCGTCGCGTCCACCGATGCGAACGGCGGCGCGCGCGTGGACATCGCCGACACCGGCCCCGGCATCCCGCCCGACGAGCGCGAGGCGGTGTTCCGCCGGTTCTACCGGGCCGACGAGACCCGCGCCAAGCCCGGCTGCGGCCTGGGACTCGCGATCGTCAGCGCCATCGTGCGCCTGCACGGCTACTCCATGTCGGTCGGCGGCGACGAGCGCGGCGCGGTGTTCTCGGTGAGCTGCCCGGCCGCCTGATCGCGGCCTTCTAAATAAATCTTAACTACGCCGGAAAAGCGCAGGGGCGCAGAATTCGCCGCGACGCAACATCGCGCTCGGAATCCGTCCCCCATGATTGGCATCGTCCGGATCGCTCTCACGCGGCCGTATACCTTCGTCGTCCTCGCCCTGCTGATCCTGATCGTGGGACCGCTGGCGGCGCTGCGCACGCCGACGGACATCTTCCCCGACATCAAGATTCCCGTGATCGCGGTGGTCTGGCAGTACACGGGCCTCCCGGCCGACCAGATGGCCGGTCGCGTGTCGTCGCCGTTCGAGCGCGTGCTCACGACCACGGTGAACGACGTCGAGCACATCGAGGCGAACTCGATCCAGGGCTTCGGCATCGTCAAGATCTTCTTCCAGCCCACGGTGGACATCCGCACGGCCAACGCGCAGGTGACGGCGGTGGCGCAGACGCTGCTGCGCCAGTTGCCGCAGGGAACGACGCCGCCGCTGATCCTCAACTACAGCGCGTCGACGGTGCCGATCATCCAGCTGGCGCTGTCGGGCCAGGGGCTTACCGAGCAGAACCTCGCCGACCTCGGCCAGAACATCATCCGCCCGCAGCTGGTCTCCGTGCCGGGCGCGGCGATCCCTTATCCGTACGGCGGCAAGACCCGCCAGGTGCAGATCGACATCGACCCGCCGGCGCTGCAGGCGCGCGGCCTGTCCGCGCAGGACGTCGCCAACGCGCTCGCGGCGCAGAACCTCATCACGCCCGTCGGCACGCAGAAGATCGGGCGCTACGAATACACGCTGCAGCTGAACAACTCGCCCTCGGACATCGACGAGCTCGGCAACCTGCCGATCAAGGTGGTCAACGGCGCGACCGTGTACATCCGCGACGTCGCCCACGTTCGCGACGGCTCGCCGCCGCAGACCAACATCGTGCACGTCGACGGCGACCGCTCGGTGCTGATGACGGTGCTGAAGAACGGCTCGGCGTCGACGCTGGCGATTATCAAGGGCATCAAGGACCGCGCCGCCGCCATGAAGGACGCGCTGCCGCCGAACCTCAAGATCGCCCCGATCGGCGACCAGTCGCTGTTCGTCAGCGGCGCCATCGAAGGCGTGGCACGCGAGGGCGTGATCGCCGCCGCGCTGACGAGCCTGATGATCCTGCTGTTCCTCGGCAGCTGGCGCTCCACGATCATCATCGCGACGTCGATTCCGCTGGCGATCCTCGGCTCCATCGCCGCGCTGTCCGCGATCGGCGAGACGATGAACATCATGACGCTCGGCGGCCTCGCGCTCGCGGTGGGCATCCTCGTCGACGACGCCACGGTGACCATCGAGAACATCAACTGGCACCTGGAGCAGGGCAAGGACGTCGAGACGGCGATCCTGGACGGCGCCGCGCAGATCGTGACGCCGGCCTTCGTCTCGCTGCTGTGCATCTGCATCGTGTTCGTGCCGATGTTTTTCCTCGAAGGCGTCGCGCGCTTCCTCTTCGTGCCGATGGCCGAGGCGGTGATGTTCGCGATGATCGCGTCCTTCATCCTCTCGCGCACGCTCGTGCCAACGATGTCCAAGTACCTGCTCAAGCCGCACACGCACAACGATCCGCACGGCGAGCACGGCGCGCCGTCGCGCAATCCGCTGGTCCGCTTCCAGCGCGGGTTCGAGAAGCGCTTCGAGAAGATGCGCGCCGGCTACCACGTGCTGCTCGAGACGGCACTGAACCACCGCAAGGTGTTCACCATCGGCTTCATGGCCTTCGTGCTGCTCTCGTTCCTGCTGGTGCCGATGCTCGGCCGCAACTTCTTCCCGTCGGTGGACTCGGGCCAGATACTGATGCACGTCCGCGCGCCGATCGGTACCCGCGTGGAGGAGAGCGCGCGCCTGTTCGCCGAAGTCACCGATGCCGTCCGCAAGATCATTCCGAAGGACGAGCTCGGCACAGTCGTGGACAACATCGGCCTGTCGACCTCGGGCATCAACACCACGTACAACAACACCGGCACCATCGGTTCGTGGGATGGCGACATCCAGATCGCGCTCAACGAGGACCATGCGCCGACCGCCGACTACGTGCGCGAGCTGCGCGAGAAGCTGCCGCGCCAGTTCCCAGGCGCCACCTTCTCGTTCCCGCCCGCGGACATCATCAGCCAGATCCTGAACTTCGGTTCGCCCGCGCCGATCGACCTGCAGATCCGCGGTCCGAACATCGGCGCCAACTTCGCCTACGCGAACACGCTCCTGCGCGACATTCGCCGCGTGCCGGGCGTCGCCGACGTGCGCATCCAGCAGTCGCAGGCGAATCCCGGCTTCAACGTGGACGTCGACCGCAGCCGTGCGCAGCAGGTGGGCATCACCGAGCGCGACGTCACCACGAGCCTCGGCGTCAATCTCGCCGGTTCGAGCCAGGTGGCGCCGACGTTCTGGCTCAACCCGCAGAACGGCGTGTCGTACCCGATCGTGATGCAGACCCCGCAGTACAGCCTCGACAGCCTGCCCGACCTGGAAAACGTGCCCATCTCGCCGAGCTCCGGCACGGCCGGCTCGCAGATCCTCGGTGGCCTGGCGACGGTGAGCCGCACGACGACCAACGCCGTGGTCAGCCAGTACAACATCAACTCGATGGTCGAGATCTTCGCGACCACGCAGGATCGCGACCTCGGCGCGGTGGCCGCGGACATCCAGAAGATCCTCGACGCGCACAAGAAGGAACTGCCCAAGGCGTCGAGCATCGCGCTGCTCGGTCAGGTGCAGACGATGAACAACGCGTTCTCGGGCCTGATCTTCGGCCTGCTCGGCGCGATCGTGCTGATCTACCTGCTGATCGTCGTGAACTTCCAGTCGTGGAGCGATCCGTTCGTGATCGTCACCGCGCTGCCCGCCGCGATCGCCGGCATCGTGTGGATCCTGTTCGCCACGCACACGACGCTGTCGGTGCCGGCGCTCACCGGCGCGATCATGTGCATGGGTGTCGCGACGGCGAACTCGATCCTCGTGGTCAGCTTCTGTCGCGAAAAGCTCGCCGAGCACGGCGACGCCGTGCAGGCGGCCCTCGAGGGCGGTTTCGTCCGCTTCCGCCCGGTTCTGATGACCGCGCTGGCCATGATCATCGGCATGGCGCCGATGGCCCTCGGCCTGGGCGAAGGTGGCGAGCAGAACGCGCCCCTCGGCCGCGCGGTGATCGGCGGCCTCATCTTCGCGACGACGGCGACGCTGTTCTTCGTCCCCATCGTCTTCAGCATCATCCACGGCCGCCGCGGCCACCCGTCCCCCACCCCGGCGAACGCTTCCGGAGAGCCTGTCCATGTCGCCTGAAACCCTGCACACCCCGCCGCCGCGCCGCCTGCGCCTGGCCGGCATCATCGCCGCGATCGTCGTGCTCGCCATCGTGGTCGCGGGTGTCGCCACGCGCGCCAACGACTCGCGTCGCCTGCGCGAATGGACGAACGACCAGGCGGTGCCGACGGTCAGCGTCGTCAAGCCGGATGGCGGCCAGGGCGGCGGCGACCTCCAGCTGCCGGGTCGTCTCCAGGCCTACGCGCGTGCGCCCATCTTCGCGCGCACCAGCGGTTACCTGAAGTACTGGAAGGCCGACATCGGCCAGAAGGTGAAGGCCGGCGATCTGCTCGCCGAAATCGAGACGCCCGACCTCGACCAGCAGCTGCTGCAGGCGAAAGCCGATCTCGCCAGCGCGCGCGCCAACGAAGCGCTCGCATCGACCACCGCGAAACGCTGGCAGGCGATGCGCGACTCCGATTCGGTATCCAAGCAGGAAGTCGACGAGAAGACCGGCGACTACGACGCCAAGCACGCGCTGGCGCAGGCCGCGCAGGCCAACCTCGAGCGCATCCAGGCGCTCAAGGGCTTCGCGAAGCTCGTCGCACCGTTCGACGGCGTGGTCACGGCGCGCGAGACGGACGTCGGCGCGCTGATCAACGCCGGCGGCGGCGGCCAGGAGCTCTTCGTGGTCTCCGACGTGCGCAAGCTGCGCATGTACGTCAACGTGCCGCAGAACTACGCGCCGTCGATCCGCCAGGGCGCCACGGTCAAGCTCGCCGTTCCGGAGTATCCGGGCAAGAGCTTCACCGGCACCGTCGAGTCGACGTCGTCCGCGATCAACGCGGCGTCCGGCACGACGCTCGTGCAGGTCTCGGTGGATAACGCCGACGGCAAGCTCCTGCCGGGTGGCTACGCGAGCGTGACGTTCGATCTGCCCAGCGACGGCGCACTGCTGCGCGTCCCGGCCAGCGCGCTCGTCTTCGACGACAAGGGCCTGCGCGTCGCCGTGGTCGACGCGCAGAACAAGGTGAAGTTCAAGGACGTCACGATCACGCGCGACTTCGGGAAGACGGTGCAGCTGGGCTCGGGCATCGCCGCCGGCGACCGCCTGATCGAGAGTCCGCCGGACGGCCTGGCCGACGGCGACACCGTGCGCATCGCCGCACCGAAGGCGGAAGGCGACCATGCCAAGGCTTGATTCCGGCATCGCCGCCCTCCTGATCTCCGTCGGGCTCTCGGCCTGCTCGCTCGCGCCGACGTACAAGGCGCCCGAGGTGCCGGTGACGGACCAGTACGCGAACGCGACGACGCCGTGGACAGAGGCCAGGCCCGCCGACCACCTCGATCGCGACGGGTGGTGGAAGCTCTACGGCGACGCGCGCCTCGACGACCTGCAGACGCGTCTCGTCGCGAACAACGCGACGCTCGCCGCGGCGCTGGCCCATTACCAGCAGTCCGAAGCGTTCACGAAGCAGGTCCGCGCCGGGTTGTATCCGCAGGTCGGGCTGAACGCGAACGCGACGCGCAACAGGGAATCCGACACGCGGCCACTACGCGGCGCGACGTCGCCGACGTACTACGACTCGTACACCATCGGCGCGCAGCTCGATTACGAGGTCGACCTGTGGGGCAGGGTGCGCGACACCGTGGCCGCCGGCACCGCCGAACAGGCGGCATCCGCGGCGGACCTCGCCTCCGCCCGCCTCAGCCTGCAGGCGCAGCTGGCCGACAGCTACCTGCAGCTCAACGGCTTCGATCGGCAGATCAAGGTCCTCAACGAAAGCATCGACGCGTTCACGCGCGCGTTGCAGCTGACGCAGTCGCGGCACGAGGGCGGCATCGCTTCCGGCCTCGACGTCGCGCGTGCGCAGACGCAGCTGTCCAACGCGAAGTCGCAGCTCACGCAGGCGCAGGCGCAGCGCGCGGTCGTGCTGCACGCCATCGCGGTGCTGGTCGGCGATTCCGCGTCACGCTTCGAGCTCGCGACAAACGATGCGAAGGTCGAGGTGCCGACCCTTCCGGTCGACGTGCCGTCGACCCTCCTGCAGCGCCGTCCGGACATCGCCGCAGCCGAGCGCCGCACCGCCGCGGCGAACGCGCGCATCGGCATCGCCCGCTCCGCGTTCTTCCCGCAGCTCACGCTCGACGGCCAGGGCGGCTGGCAGAGCTCGCAGTGGGGCAACATCGCGACGGCGCCGAACCGCTTCTGGGCGATCGGCCCGAGTCTGTTGCTCAACGTCTTCGACGGTGGCCGTCGCAAGGCGGGCGTCGAAGCCGCGAAGGCGGCGACCGACGAAGCCGGCGCGCAGTATCGTGCCGTGGTGCTCAACGCGTTCGCGCAGGTGGAAGACAACCTCACGCTGCTGCGCGATCTCGGCACGGCGCTCACCGACCAGCGCGCCGCCGCCGACGCGGCGCAGCGCTCCGTCGATCTGTCGCTCGACCGCTATCGCCAGGGCGCCGTGGGTTATCTCGACGTGGTGCAGGCGCAGACGGCCGCGCTCGACGCGCGACGCAGCGTGATCGACCTCGAAACGCGTCAGCTCCGCGCGAGCGTCCAGCTGATCCGCGCGCTGGGTGGCGGCTGGAACAACACCTGATCGCGCGACGATTCCGTCAGCGATAGATCGGACTGTTTGATCAAGCGGTATGCCTTTTCGGCAACTTTCTTTGTGCCACGTGATCCGCCCGGTAATCTTGGTCGGTCACGCGCATCGGAGCCCGTGACGTGGATGTGCCATGCGGGCTGGTTCCGCTCGATTCGATACATGGATGGTCGTATGAAAGTCAACCGTATTCCGTTCTGTCTTGCTGACGTTCAATGACAGCGGCATCGCGGGGTATTCGATTTCCGACATTCGTTCCGAGCTTAGCGTTGAACAGATCTACGACGTGCTTGCCTTGTTCGGGGTCCAGGATGATATTGGCCTCATCCCGGAAGCACGATCGACGACTTTGAGGGATCGGGCTATCCAGCAAGGTTCGGTTCGTCTTCCGATGGATTATCGCAACTACAAGTGCGCAAGCCGTGCTAGCTGCCGTCGTGAATTCGATCACATATGCACAAGCAATTGCTTTGAGTAGAACGAAGCCTGGTCGACGGATGCGATGCATCCGTCCGACCATCCTGAGCATTCTTCTCGCGCTGCCCGTGATCTGCCCGGCTGGAAACGGCGTGCTCGGGAGCCGGGACGTGGCGGAGCTCCTTGACATCGGGCGGAACTCATATGGCGTCCCGTCGAAGGAGCGTGCTCGCCGGATGGAGCAACGCTATCGGCGGATGGTCTCGCCGTCGATCGGCCTGGAAGTCGAATCGCTGACGACCGATGACGTGCGGCTGCTTCTTCGAGTGCTGGCGATGATCGCGTTCTATGATCCGGAGGTCGACATCGCCGACGACATGACGCGGATACTCGGCGATCTGGACCGACGCGGAGCGACGCGCGATGAAGATCGCATGCGATACATTGAATTTCTTGTCGCAGCGCGACGTCTGGAAGATGCTCGCCGTTACGAAGACGACCATAAGACAAGTCGACGTCCGCGGATTCCGTCCCTGGACGAGCAGGTGGCGCGTGCCATGAGTGCACGTGGCGCGCTCGTCCTCGATGCGGATGGAACGTCGCTGGTGCCGGCGGTGGTAGCCGCTCGGGACATCGAGGTCGTCGTGGTGTCGTCGCCGCTGTGCAGTTTCTCCCGGCATGCGATGGCCTCCATCGAGGCCGACCCCGGTCTGCGGGATGTGATGTCACGGCATGGCCGCTGGCTGATGCCGGTCGAAGGGAATCTGCATATCGAGAGCGTTCGGGGCTGGAACGCGACGCACCCGCGCATGCCGATGGTCTACGCTTACAAGGAGAGCCAGTGGCCGTTCATCGGCTCCTGGGACACCCCGACGTTCTACTTCCTGCGCGGTGGTAGAGTCGTCGCGACGCACACCGGCTGGCGGTCGGACGCCGACATCGCCGTGTTGCGGCGGCACCTGCAGACCCTGGGCGCCTTGTCCGTCGAATAGCCATTTCGGCTATCGTGCGCGCATGCGCACCCTCCTCGACCGCCAGAAGCTCGCCCAGCTCGCCGATGGCTCGCCCTCCTTGCAGGTGCGGATCGATCGCCTCGACCGCGCCATCGGACTGCTCGTCGATCACGCGGACGCCATCGCCGACGCGCTGAGGGAGGACTTCGGCCATCGCTCCATCCAGGGCTCGCTCGTCACCGATGTCGCGGCGTCGATCGAACCGCTGAAGCACGCGAAGCGCCACGTGCGGAGATGGATGCGCCGCGAGCCGCGCAAGGTGTCGCCGGCCGCGCTCGCATTGCTCGGAGCCCGCGCCTGGATCGACTACCAGCCCAAGGGTGTGGTCGGCATCATGTCCCCGTGGAACTTCCCGTTCAACCTGACGTTCGCGCCGCTCGCCGGCGTGCTCGCGGCGGGCAACCGCGCGATGATCAAGCCATCGGAGTTCACGCCGCGCTCGTCGGCGCTGATGCAGCGCATGATCGCCACCGCGTTCGACGAGACTGAACTCGCGGTCGTCACCGGCGACGCCGAGGTCGGCGCCGCGTTCTCGGCGCTTCCTTTCGACCATCTCCTGTTCACCGGCGCGACGTCGGTCGCCAGGCACGTCATGCGCGCCGCGGCGGCGAACCTCGTGCCCGTCACCCTCGAACTGGGCGGCAAGTCGCCGGCCATCGTCGGGCGCGACGCCGACCTCACGCTCGCGGCGAAGCGGCTCATGTTCGGCAAGACGCTCAACGCGGGCCAGGTGTGCGTGGCACCGGATTACGCGCTGCTGCCGCGCGATCGCGTGGACGCGTTCGTCGATGCCTGCCGGGATGCGACGCGCGCGATGTTCCCGCGAGTGTCCGGCAATCCCGATTACACGGCGATCGTCAACGACCGTCACCGTGCGCGCTTGCGCGGTTACCTCGACGACGCACGCGCGAAGGGCGCCAAGGTGCTGCCGTTGCACGACGACGTGCCGGAGCCGTCGGACGGACGCATGGCGCCCGTCGCGGTGCTGGGTGCGAACGACACGATGGACGTGATGCGCGACGAGATCTTCGGCCCGATCCTTCCGGTGCTGCCCTACGACGGCATCGACGAGGCCGTGGCATACGTCAACGCGCGCCCGCGGCCACTGAGCCTCTACTACTTCGGCGACGACGCACGGGAGCAGGCGCGCGTGCTAGGCGACATCGTCGCGGGCGGCGTCACCGTCAACGACACGATCATGCATCTGACGATGGACGATCTTCCGTTCGGCGGCGTCGGGCCGTCGGGCATGGGTGCGTATCACGGTGTCGATGGCTTTCGCACGTTCAGCCACGCGCGCCCGGTCTACCGACAGTCGCGCCTCGACGTCACCGCGATGCTGAGGCCGCCGTACGGCAAGACGATCCAGCGGTTGCTGGCGTTCAAGCTCCGGCGGTAGGCAGGCACGAAAAGGGGCCTTTCGGCCCCTTTTCGTCGAGCAATGGCGAAGCGCTTACGCGCTGGCCTTCGCCGCGCTCAGCTTCTCGCCCAGCAGCGCTTCGAGCTTGCGCTGGTCGACGGCGAACTTGCGGATGCCTTCAGCCAGCTTGTCGGTGGCCATGGCGTCTTCGTTGTGGCCCCAGCGGAACTTGGCTTCGGTGAGCTTGTCCTTCGGCGGCTCTTCCTTCTTGCCGGTGTCCTTCAGCGCGACGTCGAGCTTGTCGTTGGTCTCGCTCAGCTGCTCGAGCAGCTCCGGCGCGATCGTCAGGCGGTCGCAGCCCGCGAGGGCCTGGATCTGGCCGATGTTGCGGAAGCTCGCGCCCATCACGATCGTCTTGTAGCCGTGCATCTTGTAGTAGTCGTAGATGCGACGCACCGACTTCACGCCCGGGTCTTCCGCCGGGGCGTAGGTCTTCTTGTCGGTGTTGGCGACATACCAGTCGAAGATGCGGCCGACGAACGGCGAGATCAGGAACGCGCCGGCCTCGGCGCACGCCACCGCCTGCTCGAAGCTGAAGAGCAGCGTCATGTTGCAGTTGATGCCGTCCTTCTGCAGCGTCTCGGCGGCCTTGATGCCTTCCCAGGTGGACGCGAGCTTGATCAGGATGCGCTTCGGATCGACACCGACGTCCTTGTACAGGCCGAGCAGGCGCTTGGCCTTCGCGATGGACGCCTCGGTGTCGAACGACAGGCGGGCGTCGACCTCGGTCGAAACGTAGCCCGGCACGATCTTCAGGATCTCGCGGCCGAACAGGACGGCTAGGCGGTCGCCGGCGTCGATCAGCTGCTGCTCGCGGCTGTCGCTCTGTTCGGCGGCCCATGCCACAGCCTCGTCGACGAGATGCGCGTACTCGGCGATGCCGGCGGCCTTTAGCAGCAGCGACGGATTGGTCGTCGCGTCCTGCGGCTGGTACTTCTTCATGGCGGAGAAGTCGCCGGTGTCGGCCACGACGGTGGTGATCTCTTTGAGCTGTTCGAGTTGGCTGGTCACGTTCTTGTTCCGTTACCTGATAAGGGGGCTATTGTCGCGCCGATCGCGGGCCAGATACAGGCATCCGAAGGTATCGGTCGGCCGATCATGACAACGTGAGAGCACGGCGCCCGGGAATCAACCGCGCCGCTCAGTAGAGATCGATCGGATCCACGTCGAGCGACCAGCGCACCTTCCGTGCCGAGGGCAGGCTGGCCAACGCCTGCTGCCACGTCCGCAGGAAGCCGTGGAGCTGCGCGCGCGTGCCGGCCTCCACGAGCAGCTGGCCGCGATGCCGGCCGGCGCGCAGGGGCATGGGCGCGGGCATGGGTCCGGCGATCCGCAGGGGCCCGGGTGCTCCGATGGCGACATGGGCTTCGGCCAGGAACGCGTCCACCTCCGCCCGGCCCAGCGCGTCGGCGCGCAGCAGCACCTGATGGGCGTACGGCGGCAGCTCGAGCAGCCGGCGCTCTTCGAGCAAGCCGGCGGCCACCGCGGGATAACCGCCACGGAGCAGGGCGTGCAGCATCGGGTGGTCGGGGTGATGCGTCTGCAGCAGCACGCTGCCCGGCTTGGCCGAGCGCCCCGCGCGTCCCGCGACCTGGACGACGAGCTGGGCCAGGCGTTCGCCGGCGCGGAAGTCGACGCTGTGCAGGCCCTCATCCACGCCGACGATGGCCACGAGGGTCAGGTTGGGCAGGTCGTGGCCCTTGGCGAGCATCTGGGTTCCGACCAGGATCGCCGGCTTGTCCTCGCGCAGGCCGTCGAGGATCTCGCCGAAGGCGTCGCGGCGCCGTGTCGTCTCGCGGTCGATGCGGACGACGGCGACACCGGGGAAACGTTCCGTCAGGGCCTCTTCGAGCCGCTCGGTGCCCTGTCCCTGCGGACTGAGGTTGGCCGAGCCGCAGGCCGGGCAGGCCGCCGGCACGTGCATCGTGTTGTCGCAGTGGTGGCAGACCAGCCGTCGGCGGCCGGCGTGCAGCGTCATGGGACGTTCGCAGCGCGGGCAGTCGGCGTGCCATCCGCAGTCGTGGCAGAGCAGCACCGGCGCGTAGCCGCGCCGGTTGCGGAAGACCAGCGCCTGCTCGCCCCGTTCGATGCACGCGGCCACCGCATGCACCAGCGTGGGCGAGAGGCCATGGTCGAGGCGTTGGGCGCGCATGTCCACGATCTGCACGCGCGTGGGCTGCGCCGCACCGGGGCGCGCCTTCAGCACCACGCGCCGGTAGCGGCCCGCCTCGACGTTGCCCAGCGTCTCGAGCGACGGCGTCGCGGAGCCGAGCACGACGGGCACGCCGAGCGACCGGGCCCGGACCACCGCGAGATCGCGGGCGTGGTAACGGAAGCCTTCCTGTTGCTTGTAGGAGGGGTCGTGTTCCTCGTCGACGATGATGAGACCCGCGTGGGGCAAGGGAGTGAACACCGCCGAGCGCGTGCCGAGCACGACGCGGGCGCTGCCGTTGCGCGCGCGCAGCCACGCGCGGGCGCGCTCGCCCTCGGCGAGATTGGAATGCAGCACCTCGACCGCGACGCCCAGACGGTCGCGCAGGCGACGCACGGTCTGCGGTGCGAGGCCGATCTCGGGCACCAGCAGCAGGGTTTGCCTGCCCTCCGCCAGGGCCCGCTCGATCAGCGCGAGGTAAACCTCGGTCTTGCCGCTGCCCGTCACGCCATCCAGTAGCCAGGGCTGGAAGCCACCGAAGGCCTCGCCGATGGCCGCCACCGCCGCCGTCTGCTCGTCGCTCAGGGCCGGACCCGGGGCGGCGCCGCCGGGCGGCGGCGCGTCCTCGACCTCGCGTTTTTCGACGAGACCGGCTTCCAGCAGCCGGCGCGCCGCCGCGCGCCAGTCGGGCAGGACGACGCCGAAATCGTCGGCGGCGCGTGGCCCGTCCTGGAGCGCGGCCAGCAAGGCGGCCGAGCCGCCCTTCCGGCTGCCCGCCGCCAGGGCATCGCGCCCCTGTTCCGTGAGTGCCCACACCTCGATGCCCGTGGGCGGCAGCGCACGCGGCTCGCGCAGCGCGAGGGGCAACGCATTGGCCACCGCCTCGCCCGGGGCACCCGCCCAGTAGTCGGCGGCCCAGGCGAGCGTGGCGAGCTGCTCGGCGTCCAGCAGCGGATAGGGGTCCAGGACCTCGATGGCCTGTTTCAGGCGCTTCGATCCGACCGCCGCCTCGGCCGCTGGATCGACCACGACGCCGACCATCTCTCCCTTGCCGAACGGAACCCGCACGCGCGACCCCGCGCGCGCTTCGCCGACCGCCGGGGGCAGGTAGTCGAAGAGCGTGGGGAGGGGTACGGGAAGGGCGACGCGGAGGGTGAGCATGCGAGGCCTAGTTTAATGGCATATGCCGATTTCGCTGGTCAATGATTGACCAGCGGCACATGGGTTTGCCTCTCAATGGCATCCCCCGAAAGAGGAATGAAAGCTAAGTGCCCGCCCCCGGGACGCTTTCCGTGTTATCCACAACCTCTGTGGATAACTCTGTGGATGAGCCTCGGATGGGACCCTTCCAGACCGCATGGTTGGGCCGTTCGGGTCAGCTTGGGTACATTTTAACCAAGCTGAAATGTACTTCTAAATCAATTGGTTGGACTTTAGGTGCCGCCCGGCGTTCATCAAACGTCCATCCGATCTTGACAAACGCGAAGGGTGCGCCGGCCCTGTGCACAACCGTCCGGCCGGTAGGAATAAATCCTAGTGCGACGCACCGATGAAGAAGGCCACCGTCACCGCGAAGAGGAGCAGCCAGAAATAGACGCTGCCTATCAACCAATACTTAAGGATGGTCATAGGCCATGCCTGACGGTAGACCCGTTTCTGCATGATCAGGAGATACACCGGCATCCACACCCACATGATCCCCTGGACCAGCCCGATGAGGCTGGCCGCGGGCCATGCATGCGGCCGGATCGCGTCCTTGGCGAAGCCGAGCACCATCAGGAGGAGCAGCGAGAGGAACAGGAACGCGTGGCTGTGCAGCGCCACGATGATGTGCTCCATGTAGAGCCGGCGCCGGAAGGCGTAGAAGAGCTTCAGGATCAGCGCGAAGACCGGGATCATCACCAGCATGGTCTGCGGCAGCACCGAGAAGAACCCCTCGCCCATGCGCTTCAGGGCTTCGGCCTTCGCCTCGCCGCCCTCTCCGAGCCGGGCGATGTTGGCCTTGAAATGACCGATGCCCACGGCGATCCGCCGGGTCACCACGTCGGGGAGCCAGGCGATGTCGACGACGGTCGGTTCGTGGGTCCATTTGAGATCGTCGTCGCGCGCCGCCGGTGCGGCGCCCGCCGCGGGGGCCGGAATCGGATCCGCCTTGAGTTCCGCCAGGCGACGGTTGGCGGCATCACGGACCAGGCCCTGCCCGAACTCGAGGGCTTTCTTCGTGGCCGCCGGTACCTCGGGATTGGCGATCGTGGCGTCCAGCTCGCCGATCTGCGCGTCGTAAAGGCGGCGCACGTCCTCCGGTGTTTTCGCGGCATGGATCGCGCCGACGCTGTCCGGCGGGGCGGCCTCGTCGTCGTCGTCCCCGAAACGGACGTCGCTGAAGGCGAGGTGCACGAAGAAGAACGCGAGCAGGCAGAACACGAACATCAGGCGGAACGGCGCGACATAGCGGATGCGCCGTCCCGAGAAGTACTCCAGGGTGAGGAACCCGGGTTTCGTGTACAGCGGCGGCAGCGTATGGACGATGCGTTCGTCCATGTGCAGGAACAGGTCCCCGGCGTCTTCCAGCATGTGCGAGACAGGCCGGAGCACGCTGTGGATCGACTGCCCGCATGCGTGGCAGAACTCGCCCTGCAGGGCCGTGCCGCAGTTCGCGCAGAGCAGAGCCGGCGAAGGCGTGAGCTCGTTCATCCCCTGGTTGTCCCCGATTGACCCCTGTCGGGTTCGGATGATGGCACGGCAGCCGCTACAATGGCGGGCCCCATTGGTCATCCTTCCCATGTCCCTCGACCGCGCCCGCGCGCGGCGTGAGATCGGCGCCACCGTACGGCTGGCCCTGCCGATGATCGTCGCCCAGCTCTCCGCCATCGGCACCAACGTGGTCGACGCCGTGCTCGCCGGCCACCAGGGTGCGCACACGCAGGCCGCCGTGGTCACGGGCGCGAACATCTGGGTGCTCGCCATCGTGACCGGCATCGGCACGATGATGGCGGTGCCGCCCACGGTCGCGCAGCTGGACGGCGCGGGTCGCCGTGGCGAGGTCGGGCCGGTGTTCCACCAGGCCCTCTACATCGCCTGGGGCCTGGGCATCCTGCTCGGCATCGGTGTCTGGCACGCTTCGCCGCTGATGGCCCTGTTCGGCGTCGTCGAATCGATGCGCGCCGACGTGACCGCCTTCCTCCACGCGATCGCGTTCGCGGCCCCGGCGCTGACGACGTATTTCGCGCTGCGCGGCCTCTCGGACGGTCTGTCGATGCCACGACCCTCGATGTACTTCAGCTTCGGCGGATTGCTGGTGCTGGCGCCGCTGGGCTACGTGCTGATGTACGGCAAGCTGGGCTTCCCGGTCATGGGCGCGCGCGGCAGCGGCATCGCCACGGCGCTCGTGCTCTGGCTGGAGATGATCGGCTTCGCCACGTACGTGCTGAAGCACCGCAATTACCGCGACCTCAACCTGCGTTCGCGCATGGCCGCGCCCGATCGCCGCCAGATCGGCCAGCTCCTGCACATCGGTCTGCCCATGGCCGTGACGCTGCTGATGGAGGCGGGGCTGTTCGTGGCCGTCGCGTTGCTGATCGGCCGGCTCGGCGAGACCGTCACGGCGAGCCACCACGTGGCGCTCAACGTGGCGTCGGTCGCCTTCATGATCCCGCTGGGCCTGTCGATGGCCATCACGGTCCGCGTCGGCAACGCGGCCGGCCGTCGCGACGTGGCGGGCGTCCGCTACGCCGGCCTGTCCGGCATCGCGCTGGTCCTGGTCACGCAGTGCGTGTCGTCGGGCGTCATGCTGCTGTTCCCGGAGGCCATCGCCCGGCTCTACACGAGCGACGCCGCGGTGATCGCCACGGCATCGCAGCTGCTGATCCTCGCGGGCTTCTTCCAGTTCTCCGACGGCATCCAGGTGGCGTCGAACGGGGCCCTTCGCGGGCTGAAGGACACGCGGGTGCCCATGGGCATCACCCTGTTCGCCTATTGGGGCGTCGGCATGCCGATCGGCTGGTACCTCGCGTTCGTCCACGACCTGGGTGCGCGGGGCATGTGGATGGGCCTCATCGCCGGCCTCAGCATGGCCGCCATCCTGCTGTTCGCAAGGTTCTGGCGGAGCAGCGTCCGCGGGCGCTGGCGCAGCGATCCCGAGACGGCGGAGCCCGTGCCTTTCCACACGTGATACGCACGGTGTTACGCGTTACGCTGCGCACAACCTTCGAGGAAACCGCTTAGATGACGGACCGTTACGACGCCGTGCCGCCGCCCCTGCCGGGTCGTCCCCAGCCCGTGCCGCCACCCCGGCGGCGCAACGGCTTCGGACGCTTCATGCGTGGCCTGGGCCGGGGCATCAACATCACGCGGCTGGTTATCATCAACGTGATCTTCTTCGGCATCCTTGGCGTGTTCCTCCTGCTGCTGTTCCTCGGCGGCCGTGGCAACGCCGTCGACGAGCGCACCGTGCTCGTACTGGCGCCCGAAGGCGCGCTGGTGGAGCAGTACAGCGCCGACGCGTTCTCGCGTGCCGCCGGCCGGCTTTCCGGCGACGGCGTGAAGCAGGTGCAGGTGCGCGACCTCGTCCGCGCCATCGACAGCGCGGCGAAGGACGACCGCATCAGCCGCATCGTGCTCAACCCGGACAAGCTGCAGGCGGGCGGGTTCGCCGCGCTGCGCGAGGTCGGCGCGGCGCTCGACCGCTTCCGCAAGGCCGGCAAGCCGGTGCTCGTCTGGGGCGCGAGCATGGAGCAGGGCCAGTACTACCTGGCCGCGCACGCGGACAAGATCTACATCGACCCGCAGGGCGGCATCCTCGCCACGGGGCTCGCCAACTACCGCCTGTTCTACAAGGACATGCTCGACCGCCTCGGCGTGCAGGTGCACCTGTTCCGCGTCGGCCAGTTCAAGAGCGCGGCCGAACCCTTCATCCTCGACCACGCGTCGCCCGAGTCGAAGGAAGCCGACGCGTTCTGGCTCGGCGGCCTGTGGACGACGTGGATCGACGAGGTCTCGAAGCTGCGCCGGATCGACGCCGCGCAGCTGCGCGCCGACATCGACGGTCTCGCCGCGCGCGTGCGCGACGCGAAGGGCAGCCTCGCGGAGCTGGCGCAGGAAGAAAAACTGGTCGACGGCATCGCCACCGAGCAGCAGTTCGTGCAGATGCTGCGCAAGGAAGGCGTCCCCGCGGGCAAGAAGGACCAGGGCTTCCGCCAGGTCGATCTCTCCGCCTACCTTGCCGACCGTGGCCTTTCGAACATCGATCTGCTGCAGACCGGCAACGGCGTCGCCGTGGTGGTCGCCGAGGGCGAGATCACGGGCGGCAAGCAGTCGCAGGGCACCATCGGCGGCGACTCGACGGCGGCGCTCATCCGCACGGTGCGCAACGATCGCCGCACGCGCGCGCTCGTCCTGCGCGTGAATTCGCCGGGCGGCGAGGTCTACGCGGCCGAGCAGATCCGTCGCGAAGTGGAGCGCACGCGCGAGGCGGGCATTCCGGTCGTCGTCTCGATGGGCGACGTGGCCGCGAGCGGCGGTTACTGGATCTCGATGAACGCCAATCGCATCTATGCCGAGCCCAACACCATCACGGGATCGATCGGCATCTTCGGCATGTTCTTCACCGTGCCGGACACGCTGGCGAAGATCGGCGTGAAGAGCGACGGTGTCGGCACCGGCCCGCTGGCCGGCGCGTTCGACATCACGCGCCCGCTCGATCCCAACGTCGGCGTGCTGATCCAGAGCATCATCGACAAGGGTTACCGCGACTTCGTCGGTAACGTCGCCAAGGCGCGCGGCAAGGATTTCGCGGCGATCGACGCCGTCGCGCAGGGCCGTGTGTGGACCGGGCAGCAGGCGCTCGATCGTGGACTGGTCGACCGCATGGGCAGCCTCGACGACGCGATCCGCGACGCGGCGGAGCAGGCGGGACTCGGCAAGGATTACAGCGTCCGTTACGCCGAAAAGCCGATGGGCGCCTTCGAGCGTTTCCTCACCAGCATCGGCGACAGCCCCGAAGCACGCGTCGCGATGTCCTGGGGCCTGCGCCTGCCGTCGTGGGTGGCCGACCTGCCGAAGCTCGCGCCGGAATGGGCGCTGTTCCGCACGGCCGAGGCAGGCAAGCCGCACGTCTACGCCTACTGCTTCTGCTCGCCGCGCTAAACCGGAGATCCCGTCGTAGGAGCGCGCCCTGGTGGGAGCGCACCTGGGCGCGACAGCTTCTCGCGCCAGTGTGCGGTCCCCTGCGCGGTGGGTGCGCGTGGCGAAACGATGTCGCGCGCAGGGCGCGCTCCTACGGTCATTGCGCCTGCGCGTCGGCTGCGGCGGCCTGCGCTTTCGCCTGCGCGTCGACGGTCTTCTGGACGTCCTGCGCCTTCTTCTTCTGGGCTTCGAGCGAATCCCACGGCGTTTCGACGCGCGCCTGCGGCGCCGGCGGCTCGTGCGGTTGCGGCGGCTTCGAGCACGCGGCGCAGGCGAGCGGAAGGGCCAGCAGCGGGGCGTATCGGATCATCGCGTGTTCCTCCGGAGTGCTTCGAGTCTCGCGCCCGCTTCGCCTCAGCGCAACCGCGCGCCGTAGAAGTCGCCGGAGCGCTCCACCTCCATGTGCCAGTCGAAGAGGCCGGAAAGGTGTTCGTCGGCGAGCAGCTCCTGTTTCGGGCCCTGCCGGAGAAGCTTCCCGTCCCGGAGCATCACCACGTGTTCGATCGCGGGAACGATCTCCTCGACGTGATGCGTGACGAGCAGCAACGTCGTTCCCTCGCGCGCCAGTTCCCCGAGCAGGTCGAGGAAGCGGCGGCGCGTGCCGGGATCGAGTCCCGCGCAGGGCTCGTCGAGCAGCAGCGCCCTGGGGCGGTGCACGAGCGCACGCGCGATCAGCACGCGGCGCGCCTCGCCGGTCGACAAGGTCGACACGTCGCGCTGGGCCAGATGCGCGGCGCCGACACGTTCCAGCGCCTCGCGCGCACGGGTGCGCATGGCGTCGTCGACATGGTGATCGAGGCCGAGCGTCATCGATGCGAAGAACCCGGAAAGCACGGCGTTCCCGGCCGTCTCGTTGCTGGCTTCGAACTCGCGGCGCAGGTCCGACGACACCACGCCGAGCAGTGAGCGCAGCTCCGCGACGTTCCAGCGGTCGCGCCCGAAGACACGCACGACGGGCGAGCGGTCGTCATGCACGACGGGGTAGACCCGGCGTTCGAGGAGTTTGACGAGCGTCGACTTGCCCGACCCGTTCGGGCCAAGGATCGCCGTGTGCTGGCCCGGCGCGATGTCGAGCGAGAGCGCATCGAGCAGCGCGTGGCCGTCGCGCAGCACCGTGGCGCGATCGATGGAGAGCAGGGGCGTGGTCGTGTCCATCGCCCGAGCATAAGCCCTCGACGCGCCCTGTGGGAGCGCACCTGGGCGCGACGGCTTTTCGCGAAGCGCAACAGGCCCTGAAGCGTTTCGCGAACAGCCATCGCGCCCAGGTGCGCTCCAACAACATCGGTCGTGGCAAGCTACGCCTTGTCGCCACACCCGGAGAACCGACATGCACCCACGCCTCGCCAGCTGGCGCCTCGACGGCCGCACGGCGCTCGTCACCGGAGCCAGCAAGGGCATCGGCTTCGCCTGCGCGCGCGAACTCGCCGCGCTCGGCGCCGACGTGCTGCTGGTGGCCCGCGACGAGCTCGTGCTGCAGGAGGTCCGCGACGAGATCGCCGACGAGTGCCCCGATGTCGAGGTGCTCGGCATGGCGGCCGACCTGTCCGACCACGAGGACCGGCTCGCGGTGTTCGACTGGGTCGCCGACCTCGGCATGAACCTGTCGATCCTCGTCAACAACGTCGGCGGCAACACGCCGAAGGCGACGCTCGACTATGACGGGGACGAGTACCGCGACCTGTTCGAGCTCAACGTGTTCTCCGCCTTCGAGATGAGTCGCGCCGCGTATCCGCACCTCGTCCAGCACGCGAACGCAGCGATCGTGAACGTCGGCTCGGTCTCCGGTATCACGCACGTGCGCACCGGGTCGCCTTACGGCATGACGAAGGCGGCACTGCACCAGATGACGCGCAATCTCGCCTGCGAATGGGCCGAGGATGGCATCCGCGTGAACGCCGTCGCGCCCTGGTACATCCGCACCCAGCGCAGCGAGCCGGCGCTCGCCGACGCCGAGTACCTCGAGGAAGTGCTCTCCCGGACGCCCATGGGCCGGATCGGCGAGCCGGAGGAGGTCGCCGGCGCGGTGGCCTTCCTGTGCCTGCCCGCCTCGAGCTATGTGACCGGCGAGGTGGTCGCCGTGGACGGCGGGTTCCTGCGGTACGGCTTCTGACGGGTTAGACTTCGCGGTCCCCCGGAGCCCGCGGCGCGCCACCGCGCCTGCCGCCCGCCCGTCACGACCCCCGAGAACCCCATGACCATCGGCATCGATTTCGGCACCAGTTACTCGGCCGCCGCGACCTTCGTCGGCGAGACGCTGACCCACATCCACTTCGGCGAGGCGAAGCAGTTCCGCACCGCGGTGTTCTTCCCCGAGGTCGTGCCCGACCCGAACGACTTCCAGCTGACGCCCGAACTCGAGGCGCAGGTCGAAGGACAGATCCGCTCGGCGCGCGCGCAGCAGCGGCAGTTCGCGACCGAAGCGCAGCAGCAGGGACGCGCCTTCGTCGAACGTTCCGACGCCGACCTTCGCCGCGACGCGCTGCGCACCGTGCGCCGCCAGTGGATGGAACGCCGCGCCGCGGAATCGCCCACCGCGACCGTCGAGAGCTTCCAGCACGCGCTGTTCGGCGAGGAGGCCGTCGAGGCATACCTGGAATACGGCGACGGCAACCTCATCGAATCGCCGAAGTCGATGCTCGGCTACCGTCTCGATCCGCAGGTGCGCAAGGTCATCGTGCACATCGCCACGCACATCCTCGAGCACATCCGCCTCGCCGCCAGTCGCCAGCTCGGCGAGCCGGTGCGCACGGCGGTGATCGGACGCCCGGTGCACTTCCGCAGTTCGATGGGCGAGAAGGGATCGGAGCAGGCGGTGGACATCATCCGCGAGGCCGCGGCCGTCGCGGGATTCGACGGCGTGACGTTCCTCGAAGAGCCCGCCGCCGCGGCGATGCATTACCACAAGCGCCTGTCGACGCGGCAGACCGCGCTGATCGTGGACATCGGCGGCGGTACCACCGACGTCGCGTTCGCCGAGCTGGGCGGCGACGCCATGCCGCGCATCGTGCGCACGTGGGGCCTGGCCAAGGGCGGTACCGACCTGGACATCAACCTCAGCATGCACAGCTTCATGCCGCAGCTGGGCAACAACGTCACGCGCGTGCCGGTGCATCATTTCGTCGAGGCCGCGAGCGTGCACAACCTGCCGAAGCAGCGCGAGTTCCGCCGCCAGGATTACCGCTTCGTGGACGAGCCCTGGCAGTCGCGCCTGCGCGCGCTGCAGCAGCCGGGCGCGACCACGCGCCTGAACCAGACGGCCGAGCGCGGAAAGATCGCGTTGAGTTCCGCCGACGACACGCATGCCGACCTCGGTTTCCTCGAGGAAGGTCTCGGCGTGGTCATCGCGCGCGCCGACATGCATGAAGCGGTCGAGCCTTTCGTCGAGCGCATGCAGCGGTTGTTCGACGAGGTTCGCCAGGAATGGCCGAGCGTGCCGGACAGCGTCTTCCTCACCGGCGGTACTTCGCGATCGCCGATCGTGAAGGCGGCGGTGCGCGAGGCGTTCGAGGGCATCCCGATGGTCGAAGGCGATCCGTCGCTGGGCGTGGTGTCGGGGCTCGCGGTCGCGGCGCTTATGTAGGAGCGCGCCTTGCGCGCGACATCTTTTGGGGCCGTGAACATCAGGTCCTGCTGCTCTTCGCGCGAACCTGTCGCGCGCAAGGCGCGCATCCACCAGCTACGGTGCTAACCGCAGCCTTGCAGCTGCTCGCGCAGCGCCGCATCCTTCGCCTCGAGCGGGCCGCGCTCGCTCTTGAAGGCGTTGCGGATGGCCCGCTGATTCGAATCGGCGTCGTCGCGCAGCGCCCGGCACGCTTCCGCAGGACTCAGCTGTCTGCACTGGTCCTGCACCCAGACGTAGTTGCTCGTCGCGACGGCGGCCGCGTTGCCCTTGCCGCGATTGAGTTCCGGGGCCGACGCGATGGCGGCATCGCGGCTTCCGTAGGTGTCGGCGAGCGGCTGGCTGATTGCGCCGAGCACGCCCAATGGGGCGAGGTACGGCTCGGGATGTCCGTTCGCCGAGGTGTACGCCTTGCCATCGGTGGCGCGGACGCACCCGTAAAGAATCGGCGGCGGTGCCGCGGGCACCGGTGGCGGCGCCGCGTCGTCGTCGGCCACGGAACGAACGGGCGCCGCGGGCATCGGTGCGACCGCACCGGACGGCGCCGGCGGTTGCAGCTCGATCGTCTGCTGACGCTGCCCCTTCGTGCACGGCGCCTGCTGGTAGATCGTCTGTTCGCCCGCCTGGCACTTGTAGACCGTCTGCGCCGCCACCGGGACGATGGCGGCGAGCGCCGCGAACGCCAGCAGGACGCGCGCGCCGTGCATGGCCTAGAAGTCGGCCACGTGGTCTTCGGATGCGAAGCCGATCGTCATCGCGCCTTCCCCGACGTTGACCATGCCCGTGATACCCATCGGGCTTTCGAGGATCTCGACGCCGGATTCGCCGCACGTCCGCACCATGGAGGTGTAGCCGGGCAGGTTGCGCATCTCGTCGAGATCGCCGCCGTAGCTGAGCGAGAGCGACGGCACGAGCAGGCCGGCCTGCACGCGCTTGGTCACGTAGTCGAACAGCACCTGCGCGCCGTGCTCGAAGCCGCGGACCTTGCCCACCGGGCCGGTCTCGCCGCGATGGCCGCGCAGGATGGGCTTGATGTCGAGCGCGGTGCCGAGCATGGAACTGAGGAAGCTCACGCTGCGGTCGCCCTTGCTGCGGGCGCGCGAGCGCAGGTAATTCAGGTCGCGCGGCAGCATGTACCCGTAGGAGCAGTCGGCGATGTGCGCGGCACGCTCGCGGACCTCCGCCGGCGAGCGGCCCTCCTGGATCATGCGCACCGTTTCCACGACGGCCGACGCGGCACCGGCGAAGATGTTCCGCGTGTCGACGACGCGCATCAGGAACGGCCCGCCGATGCCGGCGGCCTCGCGCACCGGGCGATAGTTCTTCAGGATGGCGAAGCTCGCCTTGATCACGTTGTCGTGGATGGGGCTGCGCGTGGCCATGATCGTCAGGCAGATGACGCAGTCGTATTCCTTGACCATGCGGCCCAGGAACAGGTTCTGCACGTCCTCGACCGAACTGGCCTCGGTCTCCGCGGAGTGACTCCGGCTGCCGAGCTTCTGATCGCGGAAGCGCTGGATCTCCGCCGGATCGCGGTCGTCCTTGAAGCGCTGCTGGTCCACCTTGACCGTGATCGGCATGACCGCGATGCCATGCTTCTCGATGAATTCATGCGGCACGTCGCAGGCCGCATCGATCGCCACACCGATTCGCATCGGTCACCCCCCGTCGAAGGTCGCAAGGACCCCGGGGTGCCCGGCCCGCCCTGCGCGTTCCAGCTCGCCCCCGCTGGGCGGATGCTACACTTGCACGAATGAATTTGGCACTCCGCCGGCGTGGCGTCGCCGGTAACCGCGCCGTCGGCACCTGAAGGGCGAAAGCCGCCGGCGCACGCGCAACCGGATTCGACATGAAAACCAAGAACGAGATCGTCTCCAACTGGCTGCCCCGCTACACGGGCACGCCGCTGGAGGACTTCGGCCGGCACATCCTGCTGACCAACTTCGGCCATTACGTCGACCGCTTCGCCCAGGAGCACGGCGTGGAGGTCAGGGGCCGCGACCGGCCGATGCCGAACGCCACCGCCGACGGCATCACGCTGATCAACTTCGGCATGGGCAGTCCCAATGCCGCCACGATCATGGACCTGCTCAGCGTCATCGAGCCGCAGGCCGTGCTGTTCCTGGGCAAGTGCGGCGGCCTGAAGCGCAAGAACGCCATCGGCGACCTCGTGCTGCCGATCGCCGCCATCCGCGGCGAGGGCACGTCCAACGACTATCTCCTCCCCGAGGTGCCCGCACTGCCGGCCTTCCAGCTCCAGCGCGCGGTCTCGACGATGATCCGCGACCTCGGCCACGACTACTGGACCGGCACCGTCTACACGACGAACCGCCGCGTGTGGGAACACGACGACGGCTTCAAGGACTACCTGCGCCGCACGCGCAGCATGGCCATCGACATGGAGACCGCGACGATCTTCGCCGCCGGCTTCGCCAACCACATTCCGTGCGGCGCGCTGCTGCTCGTCTCCGACCAGCCGATGATTCCCGAAGGCGTGAAGACCGAATCCAGCGATGCCTCGGTCACCGCGAACTTCGTCGAACGCCACATCAAGGTCGGCGTGGAAGCCCTGAAGCTGGTTCGCCGCCACGGCCGCAGCGTGAAGCACCTGCGCTTCGAGGACGACGCGGAGTAACGCGCCTCACCCGCGGCGGCTCCATGCGGGAAGCCTTCGCGGGAGCGGCCCGGCCGGGCCGCACTGTGGGAGCGAACCCGGCCGCGACGGCTCCTCGCGAAACGCGACACAGGACGCGCTTCGGCATTCCCGGAGCGCTTTTACGATTTCTTCCATAGCCGCCGGCATCGCGTCCCGCTAGGGTCCGCTCCGACCTCAGCGGAGATTCTCCATGCGTGACCGTTCCTGTGTTCCCGGACAATCGACGTGAAGCCGGGCCACCTCGCACTCGGCGTCCTCGTCACGGTGATCTGGGGAAGCAACTTCTCGGTCATCGAAGCCGGACTGCGCGACCTCGATCCATTCCTCCTCACCGCGCTGCGATTCACGTTCACGGCGTTTCCGCTCGTGCTGTTCGTCCGGCGTCCCCGACAGGTCCCGCTCGCCGCCCTGGCGGGGTACGGCGTCCTCTTCGGCGTGGGCCTATGGTGGGTCGTCAATCTCGCGATGTCGCGGGGCATGTCGCCCGGCCTGTCGTCGCTGTTGCTGCAATCCAGCGCCTTCTTCACCGTGTTGCTGAGCGCGCTCCTCCTGCGGGAGCGCGTCCGCATGCCGCAGGTATGGGGCATGGTGCTCGCGCTTTGCGGGATGGCGCTGGTGATCGGCCACGCGCCATCGTCGTCGACGCTCGTGGGTGTCGCGCTGGTGATGCTGGCGGCGATCAGCTGGAGTGCCTGCAACGTCATCGTGAAGATGCATCGCCCGGAGGATATGCTCGCTTTCGTCGTCTGGTCGAGCGTGTTCTCGGCGCCGGCCCTTTTCGTGCTGGCATGGGTCCATGGCGGCGTTCAGCCGTTCGTCGCACTGACGGATGGGCTGACCTGGCGCGCGGCGGGTTCCATCGCCTTCCAGGCGTACGTCACGACGGTGTTCGGATACCTGGTATGGAACAACCTGATGAAGACCTATCCCGCCGCCTCGGTCGCACCGCTGTCGTTGCTGGTTCCGGTATCGGGCATCGTCACGTCGTGGATCGTGTTCGACGAGCACTTCGCGCCGCAGGTGTGGGCGGGCATGGCCATCATCCTGGCTGGCATCGCCCTGTTCGTCGCATCGCCGTGGCTACGCCCCGGCGACGAAGCCGCCGCATGATTTCCGAGCCGGATCGAGCCGGCGCTACGTGGCGCGTAGTCGCTCACGCGCGCGTAGCGCCGCCAGCGATATCCACACGCCGTCGGCGGCGCAGACGCTGATGAAGCTCCGCACGCCACTGTCGGCTTCGAGCGTCGCCGCGTAGCGCTCGGCGAACGCGAGCGCCTCGTCGTGGTCGTCGAACCAATGGAGGCCGGTGCCATCGCAGCGGACCTCGCTCAGTTCCTTCGCGGTCGATCCCAGTACCACTTCGATCACATGCATCCGTGCGTCCTCGTGTCCGGCGTTCACGAGCCGGTGTACGCGGCGAGGACGCTCACGCCGCGGTACGCCGACGGCGAGGTCAGCCGGATGAAGTAGCGTCCCGCCGCCGGCGCGGCGATGACGACCGCATCGGTGATGCCGGCGCGACTGGCGCGCCATTGGCTGCCCGTGCCGTCCGCGGCGGGTGCGGCCGAGCGTGCGACGGCGATGTCGGCTTCGCCGCTGCCGCCCGAGGTCCGGATGGTGAGCGCGCGCGCATTGGCCGGCACGTCGATGTAGTACACGCCGCCGGCGCCCGACACGCCGTCCTGCGCGGCGAGCAGTCCGCCGCTGCGCAGCGGCACGCCACCGATCACGGCCGCCTGCACGGCGGCGCCGGCGTCGAGGATGCCGGCGCCGACCGCGCGATCCGGCGTCGCGGGGAACGGCTTCACCGTCGCGAGCAGCATGCTGCGCAGCGTGCCCGGTGCGGGGTCGGCGCGACCCATCTGGCGCGATGCCGAAAGCATCAACGCGAGCGCGCCGGCGACGTGCGGCGTCGCCTGCGACGTGCCCGCGTATCCGCCATAGACGGCGTCGCCCGGCACGGTCGTTCCCCCGTTGATCGCCTGCCAGACGAAACCTTCGGGCGATGCCTCGGTGTCGGTCGCCGGATCGTCGTTGACGTAGACGCCGCCACCGGGCGCCGCCATCGATACCGTGCCGCCGTAGTTGCTGTAGAACGCGCGCTTGCCCGTGATGCCGGTGGCGCCGACGACGATCGCACCGGGGCAGCTCGCCGGACTGAACTTCGAGGCGTCGGCACCGCTGTTGCCGGCGGCCACCACCACGGTCGTTCCGCGCGTCAGCGCATCGGCGATCGCCGCGCCGAGCACGTCGGACGGGCCGCAGACGCCACCGCCGCCCAGGCTCATGTTGATGACGCTCGCGGGATGCGCGTTATCGGGCACGCCGTCGACGTGACCGCCCGACGCCCAGACGACGGCATCGGCGATGTCGGAGGTCGAGCCGCCGCAATGGCCGAGCACGCGAATGGGCAGCACGCGGCTGCGACCGGCCATGCCGGCCAGGCCGACCCCGTTGTCCGTGAGCTCCGCGACGGTGCCGGCCACGTGCGTGCCGTGCCAGCTGCTCGGCGCGTCTTCGCCGCAGGCGAAGTTGTAGATCGGCTCGTTCGTCCAGTCGCCGGGATCCCAGCCGCCCGGGACGCGACCGTTCTGCTCACGTCCCGACAGCAGCGCGTCGGTGATGAAGTCGTAACCGGCATCGGCGAGCGACGTGTCCAGGTCGGGATGCGCGGTGATGCCCGTGTCGATCACCGCGACCACGACGCCGCTGCCGTCGGCGAAGTCCAGTGCGTCCGGGAGGCTCACGCCACCGGGTGCATCCGCGTAATGCCACTGGCGCGCCGCGTACGACGGGTCGGTGGGTACGCCCTGCGCGCGCGTGTCCCGCACGGCGTGCAGGATCGCGTCGGGTTCCACGTGCGCCACCGCGGGATCGGTCGCGAGTTGCTGCATGAAGGCCGTCGCGTCGGCGACGCCGAGCTTGCGCGACGTGCGCAGCACGTCGCTGCCGGTGCCGGCCTTGCGCACCCAATCGGCGGAGAGCGTGCTCCTCGCGCCTTGCATCGTGAAGCGCGCCGCCGCCGCGCGTGCCGATCGGGTCGCATCGGCGCCCCCACGGCGTTCGACGCTGCCGTCGCGGTAGGTGACGATGAAACGGTCGACCGGTCGTGCGGGATCGAGCGTGCTGGCGTTGATCTTCGTGTCCGTCGTCGCCGCCGCTGCCGCGAACGACGACGCGGCAAGGCATAGCCCGAGAACGAGGGGAGCAAGCGTGTGGCGAGCCATGAGGAATTCCCGTGATCGAGGTCAGGCCTTCGCGGCGACGAACGCGCCGAGCAGCGAGACGTTGGTGAAGGAAGGCGCGCCGACGAGGCGCGCGTAGTAGATCCCGGCGGCGTCGGCCGGGAGCACGGCCACCTGGGCGGTGCCGGCGCGCGTGGCGACGATGTCCGCGTCGCTGCCATCCGCCGCGGGCACGGCGCCACGCTTCACGTAGAGACGCACCGTGCCGCTTCCGCCGAGCGTGCGCAGGCTGGCGTTGGTCGAGCCGTACGGGATCGTCAGGCGGAACACGGGCGCGCTGCCCGCCGTCGCGGCGATGCCGCTGGCGGTCCTGCCGTTCACCAGTGGCGTCGTCGACGGATCGGGCGCCTGTCCCGCGCCGGCGAGACGCAGCGCGGCATCGATGTCGAGGATGCCGGTACCCAAAGGATGCGGCTGCGTGACGGGGAAGGGTCCTGCCGACGCCGCGACGAGTTTCTTCAGCGACGCGGGCGCGAGCGGATCGAGTCCGCTCGCGACGAGACCCGACTGCACCATCGCGACCGCCGCCGCGACATGCGGTGTCGCCTGCGACGTGCCGGCGAGGCCGCCATAGGCGGGCGTCGTCGGTGTCGTCGCGCCGAAGTTGCTCAGCGACCAGACGAAGCCCTGGTCGACGAGCTGGCCCGAGGCCGGATCGTCGTCCTGGAACACACCGCCGCCGGGCGCGGCGACGGTGACCACCTTGCCGAAGTTGGAGTAGTACGACGCCTTGCCGGTGATGCCGGTGGCACCGACCGTGATCACGCCCGGACACGAGGCCGGTGCGTAGTTCTGCGCATCGTCGGTGTCGTTGCCCGCGGCCACCACGACCGACACGCCGCGCGCGAGGGCGATAGCGATGGCATCGCCCAGCGGACTGTCGGAGCAGGCGCCGTAGCCGCCGAGGCTCATGTTGATGACCTGCGCGGGGTGCGCGTTGTCGGGCACGCCGTCGACATGGCCGCCCGCCGCCCAGACGACCGCATCGGCGATGTCCGAATCGTAGCCACCGCAGTGGCCGAGCACGCGGACAGGCAACACGGTGGCGTCGTGCGCCAGGCCGGCGAGGCCGACGCCGTTGTCGGTGCTCTCGGCGATGGTGCCGGCGACATGCGTGCCGTGCCAGCTCGAGTCTTCCGACGTGCCGCACTCGCTGGTATAGGGCTCGGTCGACGTCCAGTCGCCGGTGTCCCAGCCGCCCGGCACGCGGCTGTCGGATGCGCGGCCCGACACGAAGGCGTCGCTGATGAAGTCGTAGCCGTCGCCAGCCAGCGACAGGTCGATGTCGGGATGGGCGACGATGCCGGTATCGAGCACGGCCACCACGATGCCAAGACCCGTCGATACCTGCCATGCCTCGGGCGCCCGCACGCCGCCCGTCGGATCGAAGTAATCCCACTGGTACGCGGCGTAGCTGGGATCGTTCGGGGCTGCCACGGCAGCCCGACGCACGGGCGTACCGCCGGTCGCGTGGCGCCGGACGTCCGGACGCACGGACAGCACGTTCGGATCGGCGGCGATCTGGCGCATCAGCGTCGCCGCGTCGGCGGCACCCAGCTTGCGCGAGAGCTTCACGAGCTCGCCACCCGCGGCGAGGCGGCGGACGAAACGCGGCACCGGCGCCGCGACACGCGCGTTCCCCGCCACCGTCTTCGCCACGGCGGCGTCGACCGTGTTCGCCGCGGCTCCGGCAGGCACGGGCGACTTATAGGTGACGATGAAACGGTCCGTGAGCGAGCCGGGACGCAGGGGCGCGGTGGCCGCGGTGCCCGCGAAGCCGGGGGCGGCGAGGAGGAGGCACGCCGCGACGAGCGCGCGACGTGGGAGGACGGCGGGAAGTGTCATGGGTTGGGTCCGCGTGTCGAGGAGGAGGAGGTCACCAGCCGAAGCTGACGCCGACGCTGCCGGTGGATTCGCCGCCGCGCGAGAGGGCGCCGCCGAGCAGCACGGCACCGTTGCCCGGGATGCGCTGCGCGAAGCCCACGGCCACGGCGCCTTCGCCGTGGTAGCCGCCGACCGCCGCGCTCACGCGGTGATCGGTGCCCGCCGCGGCGGCGATCGCGCCGGCCATGCCGGCCATCGCGGAGCCCATCGCGCCGACGCGGTCGAGGCGCTGGTCGACCGCGTGGAAGCGGCGGTCGGTGTCCGCGCGGAACGCGTCGAAGCGTTCGGACGAAACCATGCCGCTGAGCTTCGCATCCGCATAGGCGTTGGCTTTCGACAGCGTGGCCTGGTCGCCGCGGTCCGCGTACTGCTGGGCCGTCACGATCGCCTGGTCGACCTGCGCGGTGTTCGCCGCGTCGGTCGGACGCGTGCCGGCCGCCACGTTGGTCACGCGGCGCTCGTTGCCCGCCGAGCCGACCGACACCGTGTTCGCTTCGTCGGCGCGCGCGCCCTGGCCGAGCGCGACGGCGTTCTGCGCGGTGGCGCTGGCAGCTTGCCCGACGGCTACGCCGCCGGCGGCCGTGACCTGCGTGTCCGCACCCACCGCCACGGCGTTGGTGGCCGCCGCGGTGATCGTCGCGTTGCTGCCGAGCGCCGTGCTGCCGTCGGCGCCGATCGTGGCGCCCGTGCCGACCGCGGTATCGCGGCCGTCGGTCGCCACCGAGCCCTGGCCGATGGCGAGTCCCTCGCCCCGGCCCAGCGGCGCGCCCGGCTGCGACGGACCGGAAGGATCAGCCTCGAGGACGTCCAGACGGCCAAACACCTCGCCGAAGGCCGCGTCGACGGCACCGAACGCGGCGCCCACGCTGTCGTACACCGTGCCGCGGATGAGGTAACCGCCGCCCTCGCCGCCACCGTTGCCCATGCCGAGCAGCGCGTCGAGCTGGCCCTTGTTGACCGCGTCGTTCTCGAAGACGCCCGCGGCCACATGCGTGATCTGCCGGTCCGCCCCCTCGGCGCCGACGGAGACCGTGCCGTCGCGGTCGGCGACCGATCCGGCGCCGATCGCCACGCTGCCCTCCGCGACGGCCTGCGCCGACGCCCCCAGCGCGAGACTGTCGGCGGCGTACGCCGCGGCACCGTAGCCGACGGCGCCGCTGCGATCGCCGATCGCCGCGGCGAGGCTGCCGAACGCGGCGGCACCTTCACCGAGGGCGAGCGCGCCGGAACCCGCGCCGGTCGCGTACGCACCCAGCACCTGCACCTGGTCGAAGGCGTCGCCGTTCGCGCCGAAGTAGTCGCGCAGCGGCGCGACGGACGCATCCAGCGCCTGCAGCTGCCTCACCGTGGCGGCGTCGCTCGCCTGCGTGCCGTCCGCGACGTTGGTGATGCGCCGCTGGATCGGTGCGCCGCCGTCGCTGCCGTCGTAGCCGACGGTCACCACGTTGGACTCATACGTGAATGAGCCGGCACCGAGGGCCACGCTGTTCGTCGCGTCGACCGTGCTGGCGCCATGGCCGATGGCGACCGAATCGGCGCCGCCGGCCTGCGCGTTGTCGCCGAGGGCGAGCGCGCTCGCCGCGCCCGCCGCCGCGCCGGGGCCGATGGCCACGGCGCCCAGGTCGGTCGACCGTGCGAAGGCACCGATCGCGACGGCACGGTCGGCGAAGGCGCTCGCGGCGCCGCCGAGCGCGACGGCGTCGGTGCCGCTCGCGGTCGTGGGGATCGAGATGTAGATGATCTGATCGCCGTTCGGCGTGCTGGCGATCAGGTAGTCGTCCAGCGACCCGCCGATCGCGACGCTGCGCAGGCCCGTCGCCTTCGCGTAGTCGCCGACGGAGACGCCGTTCGCGGCGGACGTCGCGCCGTAGCCCACGGCGGTGGCGCGCACGCCGGTCGCGCTCGAACTGGTGCCGATGGCGGTCGACGACACGCCTTCCGCGCGGCTGCCGGCGCCCATCGCCACCGCGAGGTCGCCCGCGTACGTGCTGTCGACGATGGCGTTTCCGTTGTGGTCCACGAGCGGCACGCTCGTCGCCGCGTCGATCCGCTGCGCCCGCCCGCCGATCGCGGTGCTTCCGAGGCCGTCCGCGATGGCGTCGTGGCCGCTCGCGATGCTGTCGTCGCCATTGGCCTGCGCGGCGTACCCGTTGGCGAGCGAGAATTCGCCGATGGCGCCCGAGAGACTCCCGTAGGCGGCGCTGCCGGTGCCGAACGCGAAGGCGAGCGATCCGGCCGCGACGGCGTACTGGCCGTACGCGAGCGCGGGATCGGTGGCATCCGGATCGCCGTTGGCGGCGAAATACGTGGCGGCCGCGTCCTGCGCATGGAGGGTCTGCGTGCCCGCCATACCGGCGAGCGCGAACACCAAAGCGGCACGGAGCCGACCTGGGCTTGCTGAAGTCATGGATTTTCCCCGATGGCGCGGCAGCGCGGGGCTGCCCGTGGAAGCGTCGAAGACGACTTTCCTGCGTTAGACTCGGCGCGAGGGACGACCCCGGCCGCGTGTGGATGAAACGTAGTCGGCGGCGGCGGACGCTGTCACGCATGGGGACTCACGGGGACTCACGAAAACTCACGCAGCGGATGCGCGCCTTGGGGGAGGTCTCGCGTCACGCATGTGGAAGTCGTTGAAAGGCTGGCTCGCCAGCGTGCCCATCGCGGATCCGATCGAGCGCAAGAGCGCCGTCTTCCTGCAACTCGTGCTGGCCTACGAAGGCCTGTTCGTTCCGTTCAACAAGATCTACCGGCGCTGGTTCGTCGACAGCGCGCTCGGTGGCGCGCCGGACTACGGCAACTACGCGATCCTCGTCGACAACCTCACCGACGCCGGTATCACCGTCGCGGCATGGGTGGCGTTCGCCCTCGTGCGCCGGGGTAATTTCCGCGGGGCGTCGATCACCATTCTCGCCACGATGTGGTGTTCGATGCTGCTCGCGTACGCCACGTTCGGGTACGCGGTGATGCCCACCGACGAGACGGCGATGGAAGTGCTGGTGCTGGCGACGCTGTTGCTTGGCAAACGCGCGCTCTGGACGACCTTCGGCGTCATCTGCGGCAGCCTGCTGCTCGCCATGACCCGCGACGCCATCGCCTCGGGCGACTGGTCGGCCAACTTCTGGCGCAGCTACAACGAGTTTCCGTCCGTCGGCGCGTCGTACGTGGCGATCACGCTGTTCCTCAACCAGCTCAACTACAGCCTGCGCTCGGCGCTGTCCGAGTCGGAGGCGCGCGGACGCGCGCTCCGGCAGGAGGTCGCGGCACGCGAGCGCAGCCAGGCGGCGCTGCTGCACACGCGCAAGCTCGAAGCGGTCGGGCAGCTGGCGAGTGGTGTCGCCCACGACTTCAACAACGTGCTCGGCGTCATCCAGGGCTACGCGCGCGAGCGATTCCGTGTCATGACCGGACGTGCCTCGCAGGGCGACGACGTGGAACGGCTGCAGGATGCGCTCGAAGGCATCGAAGAGGCCGCCGATCGCGGTGCCGCCGTGACGGGACGCCTGCTCGGCTTCAGTCGTCGCGACACGGGTGCCGTCGAGGTGGTCGACCTCGCGGCGGTATGCGCCAGCCTGACGACGATGCTCCGCCAGCTGCTGCCGCCGACCGTGCGACTGCAGGTCGCGCCACCGTCGCAGCCGCTCTTCGTACGCGTGGATCGCAACGAGCTCGATCTCGCCTTCCTCGACATCGCCTCGAACGCGCGTGACGCGATGCCCCGTGGCGGATGCTTCAGCGTGACGGTGACCGGGGGCGCGTGCGTGACCATCCAGTGCAGCGACACCGGCACGGGCATCGAGCCGTCCGTCATCGAACGCGTCACGGAGCCGTTCTTCACCACGAAGGGCCGCGGACAGGGGACGGGGCTCGGTCTCTCGACGGTCTACGGCATGCTACGTCGCGTGGGCGGCGACCTGCGGATCACGAGCGTGCCGGGGCAGGGCACGACGATCGCCATGATCCTTCCGCACGCGGACGAGCCGGACGATCAGGTATCCGTCGCGACCAGCATGTAGCCGTTGCCGTGCACGGGATTCAGCGGGAAGCGTTCGTCGGTCGCGGCGGCGATCTTCCGGCGCAGGCGATGCAGGAGCGAGTCGAGGCGGTGCGGGTCGTAATCGTGCACGTTGTCCGTCATGGCCTGCACCAGATCGTCGCGCGGAACGGTCTCGTCCACGCGATCGAACAGCACCGTGAGGAACGTGCGCTCCGTCGCGGTGAGGCCGATGCGTACGCCGGCGGGTGAACGCAGGGTCCACTGGCTGCCCACGAGTCGCCAGGGTTCGGCGGGCGGCGGCGCGACGAGGCGGCCGAGCCGCCGGGCGACGCTGCCGAGCGTCGCGACCAGCACGTCGACCGACACCGGCTTGGTCAGGTAGGCGTCTGCGTCGTTCAGGCCGCGCACCACGTCGTCGGTGTCGCGGCGACCGGTGAGCATCACGATGCCCATGTCCGGCCGGGCCTCGCGACAATGCTTCGAGAGCGAGAAGCCATCGCCGTCGGGCAGTCCCACGTCCAGCACCGCGATGTCGACGGCCTCGTGCGAGAGGTGTTCGCGCAGTTCCGCCGCCAGCGCCATGGGCCGCACGTCGAAGCCGGCCCGCCGCAGGCTGGGCAGCAGGACACGATCGCGCAGGGCGATGTCGTCCTCGACGAGTGCCACGCTGATCACCGGCCCCTTCCCCTGCTGTTCTGTCGGGACCCTAACATACGCGAATTCGGCAGGGTGGTAGTGAAGCTGCGATCGGACGAAAAAGGTCCGCCCGTGGGAGCGGGCGGCAATCCGGGGTCGCCCGCGCGATGGCGCGTCGCGGGCGTGTCCTGCCATGCGGAGCAGTACGGGAGTCGTGTCTTAAAAAAGGACCGCTCCCGAAGGAGCGGCCAAAAGCGCAGGAGCCAAGAACGACGATTGGTTCCCGGGACCAGAGGCTAGGGATGGCCGGGTCGCGCGGATATGGAAGAATTCTGAGTAACGCGCGTTACGCGGGAAGGTGCGAGCGAGGTCGCAGTTTTTTGCTTCACCGGAGATGTCGCGCCGTTTTCTCATGACGAGGCGTGCAGTACGTGCTAGCTGGCGCGCGCCGAGGTGTTGATGCCCGGCCCTCCCAGACGTTAGCGTCCCTCTCCATGGAACTCGTCATCACCATCCTCGTCCTGTTGCTCGTCGTCGCGCTGTCGGGCGCGCTCGTGCGCATCCTGCCCGTGCGGCTGCCGCTTCCCTTGCTGCAGATCGGCCTGGGCGCGCTGCTCGCGCGGCCCTTCGGCATGCATGTCGAATTCGATCCCGATCTGTTCTTCCTGCTCTTCATCCCGCCGCTCCTCTTCGCCGACGGCTGGCGCATTCCGAAGCGGGAGCTTTTCCTGCTCCGCGGTCCGATCCTCGCGCTGGCCGTGGGCCTCGTCTTCTTCACGATCCTGGGCATCGGGTACTTCGTGCACTGGATGATCCCGACGGTGCCGTTGGCGGTCGCGTTCGCGCTGGCCGCGGTGCTGTCGCCGACGGACGCGGTGGCGGTGTCGTCGATCACGGGCCGGTCGCCCATGCCGCCACGCCTCATGCACATCCTCTCGGGCGAGGCGCTGCTCAACGACGCATCGGGCCTCGTCGCGCTTCAGTTCGCGATCGCGGCCGAACTGACCGGCCATTTCTCACTGCTGTCCGCCACCGGCGATTTCGCCGTCACGGCGTTCGGCGGCCTGCTGGCCGGCGCGTTCGTCAGCGCGGTGTTCGGCGTGGTGCGCCGGCGCCTGGTGCGCTGGAGCAGCGAAGTCGACCCGGCGAGCCAGGTCGGCCTGCTCCTGCTGCTGCCGTTCGCCGCGTACCTGCTCGCCGAGCACTTCGGCGTGTCGGGCATCCTCGCCGCCGTCGCCGCGGGCATGACGATGAACTACACCGACATGCAGAAAGGCACGTACGTCGCGACGCGCGTGCAGAGCGTGGCGGTCTGGTCGATGGTGGAGTTCACCTTCAACGGCCTGATCTTCCTTCTGCTAGGGCTGCAGCTACCGGGCATCGTCGGCAACGCGAAACTCGACCTCGCGCAAGCCGGCGGAGGCGAGCTGTGGTATCTCGCGGCCTACGTCGTCGCCATCACGTTCGCGCTGGTGATCCTGCGCTTCGTCTGGGTGTGGATCTCGCTGCGCTTCGTGCTGCTGAGGGCGTGGCATCGGGGCGAGCAGCGGCCCAAGGTGGGCACGCGACTCATGTGGACCACCTCGCTCGCGGGCGTGCGCGGCGCGATCACGCTGGCCGGCGTGCTCTCGCTGCCGTTGATGAAGAGCACGGATGTGCCGTTCCCCACGCGCGATCTGATGATCTTCCTGGCGACGGGTGTGATCCTCTGCACGCTGGCGTTCGGTGCCATCGGCCTGCCGCTCTCCGTGCGCAAGCTGAATCTGCCCGGCGAGGATCCACGCGTGCGGGAGGAGCGGATGGCGCGTGCGCTGGCCGCCGAGGCGGCGCTGCGCGGCATCGCCGATGAGCAGAAAAAGGTGGAGGCCGACGGCGACGAGAACGCGATCGCCCTGGCGTCACGTGTCGCGGCGCGCGTGCTGGGCGATTACCAGCAGCGCCTGGAAGCCGCGGGCGAGGAGGGCGATGTGCCGGAGAAGGCACGCGCCGAAGCGGGCACCGAGCGTGCGATGCGTCTCGCGGCCCTGCGCGCGGAACGCCGCGAGCTGTTCGAGCTGCGGCGCTCGCATCGCATCAACGACGAGACCCTGCGCACGCTCGTGCGCGAAGTGGATCTCGCGGAGGCGGCGTTGACCGGCCTGCATTCGGAGTGAGCGGTGGGCTCGCCGATACGATCGGCTCCCACCCGTTCGTCAGAGTCCGAAGAAGGCTTCCGCCGCGCGCGTGGATGACTCCGTCAGCGCCTCGCGCGACTCGCCCCGGTCACGCGCGACCTCGTCGCGGATGTGCGCCAGGTACATGGGTTCGTTGCGGCGGTCCTTGGGCATGGGACGGATCGTGCGCGGCAGGAGGTAGGGCGCATCCGTTTCCAGGAGCAGGCGGTCCGCCGGTATGAGCTTCACCAGTTCGCGCAGGTGCGCGCCGCGGCGTTCGTCGCAGATCCAGCCCGTGATGCCGATGTGGCAGTCGAGGTCGAGGTAGTCGCGCAACGCTTCGCCGGTATCGGTGAAGCAGTGCACGACGGCCGCGGGCACCCGGTCGCGATAGCGCTTCAGGATCGCCAGGAAATCGTGGTGCGCGTCGCGCTGGTGCAGGAACAGCGGCTTGCCCAGGTCCGCCGCGATTCGCAGCTGGCGCTCGAAGACCTCGCGCTGCACGTCGCGGGGCGAATAGTTGCGGTTGTAGTCGAGGCCGGTCTCGCCGATGGCCCGCACCTCCGGCTGCACGGCGATCTCGCGCAGGAGCGCGTCGGTCGCGTCGTCGTACTCGATCGCATGGTGCGGATGCACGCCGGCCGTCGAGAAGAGCCTCCCTCCACTCGCCCGTGCGATCTCGAGGGCGTGCACGCTTCCCTCGCGCGACGCGCCCGTGACCACCATGCGCCCGACGCCATGCGCGCTGGCGCGGTCGAGCACGTCGTCAAAATCCTGACGAAAGGATTCGTGGGTGAGATTCGCGCCGATGTCGATCAAGTCCATGTTTTCTTTCGCTTTGGTTCGTTTCGTTGACTGAAGGAGGTGTGCGTTATCGAAACGCAAGGCCATGAATCGCCGCGCCTTTGCCCCTGGAAAATGCGTTTCGCCGGGATTTTCGCATAGGCCGTTCGGCCGACACGACATCGGGAGTCAAAAGATTGACGTTCGCATTTTCGTGCTGCTACGTTCCAACGACGGGCGTCAAAAAGACGCCGTGCTTAAACACCTTTTCGCAGGGGGTGCCCGCCACGGGCATCAAAAGGGAAGACGGCCTGCAAGTGGCCGTCTGAAGGCAGTACCACGGGGCAAGGGGTAGTGCAGATGGTAAACCGTACGACCGTGAGCGCGTTCGTCCGCTCGCACCTTCCGGCCCGTTCGCCCGGGCCGTTCGTCGCATCGCACCCCGCCGGTTTCGCCGGCTGTCCCACCACGTCATGAATCGTCGCCGTCGCGCGAGGCGCGGCGGCGGGCAGGGTTTGACGTTGTGGGGAACGTCCGATCCTCGAGTGTTTACGCCGGCGAGGGGGTCTTCGCCGGTGGGCGTGCAGGGAGGGGTCCCGGCGCCGCACTAGGGAGGTACTGGTAATGACTTCACGAACACTGGCACAGGCCATGGGCCTCGTGCTGACGGGCATGTTCTTCGTCGCGGGAGCGGCGCACGCCGCCGACACACCGCAGGCACAGCCTGCGCCGCGCGCCGCCGGGGTGCAGGTGGCCATCGATCCCGCGACCGGCAAGCTCCGCGAGCCGACCGCCGCCGAACGCGCGGCCTATTCCCAGGCCTTCCAGGCGCGCCAGGCACGGCTCTCGGCCCTCTCGGGCCAGCCGCTGACCAACGCCGACGCGAAGACGACGCTGCGCAAGGTGACCCTCGGCAACGGCGTGAAGGCCACGGGCGCGCGGCTTCCGCAGTCGCGCATGACGAGCCTCGTGGCCACGCGCGCCGCGGACGGCACGATCACCATCAGGCACGACGACGCAGCCGCTCCGGCCGCGCCGCAGGCACCGGAGGCGACCCGATGATCCGCCGCGGCCTTCTCTATTCCGCCCTCCTCACGGCCGGACTGTGCGGCGCGATCAGCGCCAACGCCGCCGAGATCAAGATCGTCAACCAGGACGTCGGCACCGGCCAGGGTCTCGACGATCCCACGCCCGCCACGCCTGTCGGCGGCAATCCGGGCACGACGTTCGGCCAGCAGGCCCTGAACGTGTTCAAGTTCGCCGCGCAGATCCATGGCTCCTACCTCAAGAGCAACGTGACGATCATCAACAACGCCACGTTCGAACCGCTCGAATGCGACGCCACCGGTGGCGTGCTCGGTTCGTCCGGTCCGCTTTCCGTCTTCACCTTCGACGCGGGCGCCACGCTGCCGGCCGGCGCGCTCGCCAATACGTGGTACGCGGGTCCCACCGCCGACGCGCTCGCGGGCGAGGATCTCGATCCGGGTAACGCCGACATCCAGAGCCAGTTCAACGGCGCGCTCGGCTCGCCGGGTTGCATCGAAGGATCGAAGTGGTACATGGGTCTCGATCACCAGGTCCCGGCGGGACAGATCGACTTCCTCAACGTGGTGCTGCACGAGATGGGCCACGGTCTCGGCTTCCTCGACCTGACGGACCTCGAGACCGGTGAGGATTTCCCGGGAGGCGCCGGTTCGTATCCGAACATCTACGGCACCTACGTCAAGCACGACGGCGTGCTCTGGAACGACCTCACCCCGGCACAGCGCGTCAGCGCCGCGCTCGACGACGGCCATCTCGCCTTCTCCGGCGCGACCGTGATCGCCGAGGCACCGCTCGCCCTGGGTCTGCCCGATGTCTATCGCGTCACCGCGCCGGCCGCCGCCGTGGGCGAATACGGCTACGCGCAAGCCAGCTTCGGTCCGACCGCCACCGCGTCGAACTTCACGGGTAGCGTCGCCCAGGCCGTGCCGAACGACGGCTGCGCCGCGATCACGAACGCGTCCGCCGTCGCCGGCAAGGTCGCGCTGATCGATCGTGGCTCGTGCGACTTCACCGTGAAGTCGCTCAACGCGCAGGCGGCCGGTGCCACGGCCGTGCTCCTGGCGAACAACCAGGCGGCGGGCGTCACGCCGGGCGGCACGCCGGCGTCGCCGGTGAACATTCCCGTGATCCTCGTGAGCCAGGTCGATGGCGCGAAGCTCAAGGCGAATCTCGCGGGCCTCACGGGCAGCGTCGGCAAAGGCACCGGCCTTGCCGGCACGAACGCCGACGGTGTGCTGATCTACGCGCCGGCGACGCTCTCGCCCGGCTCGTCCTTCTCGCACTACGACACGCGCCTGACGCCGAACGCGATCATGGAGTACGCGATCAACCAGGACCTCCGCGGCGAGATCGACCTCGATCTGACCCCGGCGCTGTTCCAGGACATCGGCTGGGGCATCGATCGCAGCAACCAGACGCTGCTCACCTGCGACACGGGTATCCCGAGGCTCGTCCCGGGCGGCCTCGTCATCGGCGCGAACGTGATCGCCAACGCGAAGATCATTGCCGAGAACTCGGCCGACGTCGGTGCGTACCGTGCGGGTATCACGGCGTACGCCGCGAAGCTCGCCAGCGACGGTCTGATCACGGCCGGCCAGGCATCCAGCCTGAACGCCTGCCTCTCCGACGCGGAAACCCAGAAGCAGTACGCCGCGTTCGGTCCGCCGCCGGCTCCTCCGGGCATCGCGCTCAGCAACAACAAGGCGCTGGCCAACCAGAAGGGCGCCGCGGGCTCGACGGTGGTCTACACGCTCGACGTACCGGCACGGGCGAAGACGCTCAGCCTGCGCACGTTCGGCGGGTCGGGCGACGTCTCGATCTCGGTGACCGATCCGAAGGGCGCCGTGAAGACGCAGCCGAACAAGCCCGGCAACAGCGAGGCCTTCACCACCGGCAATCCGGCGGCGGGCGTCTGGACGCTGACCGTGAAGGGCGTGAAGGCGTACTCCGGCGTTTCGGTGCTGGGCGTGTACACGCAGTAGCGCACGACGACGAAGAGGCCCCGGTTCGCCGGGGCCTCGACGTTCGGCAAGGGGGCCCGCCTCGCGGGCAGGGGACATATCGAACGGTTTCATCGGCCGACGGCGTCGCCGCCGGTCGTCAGGACACACACATCGTCCGCCGCGGTCGCGACGGACCGGTGACGGGCAGCGCGCCGCGCGCCCGCGCTCCGATCGCCCACATGCGGACATTTCCGGGAGGAAGGTTGACGTGAATACCATCTACAGCAAGGTCTGGAACAAATCGCTCGGCATCCTGGTCGTCGCCTCGGAACTGGCACGGGCCAACGGCAAGGGCGGTGCGTCCCGACGCGTGCGCGCCGCGATGGCCGCGCTGCCCCTGGCCGCCGGCATCGTGCTGGCGCTGGGCAGCTCGCCGGCACAGGCCGGCAACATCTGCGGCGGTTACCTCTTGGGCATTCAGGGCAAGTCGCCGGTCGCGAAGGGCGCCGACGCGTTCGCATGCGGCACCTCGGCCAAGGCCGCGGGCGACTACAGCACGGCGGTGGGCACCGCCGCCGACAGCAGCGGCATGTACAGCGTCGCGCTCGGCCAGAGCGCCCGATCGGACGGTGCGTGGTCCACGGCACTGGGACAGAACGCGCGTGCCAGCGGCACGGGCGCGGTGGCGATCGGCGAATCGTCGTACGCGAGCGGTTCGGCCGCATCGGCGTTCGGCACGGACTCGCGCGCGACCGCGAAGAATTCCGTCGCGCTCGGCGACGGCTCGATCGCCGACCGCGCCAACACGGTGTCCATCGGCAAGGTCAACGAGGATCGCCAGCTCGTCCACGTCGCCGATGGCACGCAGGACACGGACGCCGTGAACAAGCGGCAGCTCGACAAGGTATCGACCTCGGTCGGTGGTGTGTCCACGCGCGTCGACGCGTTGTCGACCCGTGTCGATGGCGTCTCCACGCGCGTCGACGATCTGGCCGGCAGCGTCAGCGACGCATCGCATTACTTCAAGGCGAACGGCCTCGCCGATGGCAGCGACGACGCGCAGGCGATCGGCGAGCAAGCGACCGCCTCGGGCTCCGGCGCGTTCGCCGGCGCGCAGGGCGCGAGCGCGTTCGGCAGCGGCGCGGTGGCGACGGGGCAGCAGGCGACGGCGACGGGCTATGGCACGGTCGCCTCGGGACAGAACAGCGCGGCGTACGGCGCCGGTGCGCAGGCCTCCGGCCCGGCGTCGGTCGCCGTGGGCGGCGTGGCGGTGGGTGCCGACGGCAATCCGCTGGTCACGCATAGTGGCGAGCCGGTCGAAACGGCAGCGACCAGCGCCGGCGTCGCCGGCACGGCGATCGGCGCCAGCGCGGAAGCCAGTGGCTTCGCCGCGTCGTCGCTTGGCGTGGGTGCGTACGCGAGCGGTGCGCAAGGTACGGCGGTCGGCGCGGTCGCGAATGCGATCGGCGACTACTCCACGGCCGTCGGCACGGCCAGCGCGGCGGTCGGTGTGAGCAGCGTCGCGGTCGGCGAGTCGTCGCAGGCGACGGGCGAGGAAAGCGTCGCCGTGGGTGGCACCGCGTACGGGTTCATCCCGACGCTCGCCAGTGGCGTGGGATCGTCGGCGTTCGGCAACGGCGCCTGGGGATCGGCGGATTACACCACGGCCGTCGGCTGGTCGAGCACGGCCAACCAGCTCAACGCGACGGCCGTCGGTGCGCTGGCCGGCGCGCTCGACGTCGACGCGGTGGCGGTCGGTTTCCGCAGCGCCGCCATCGGCGGACAGACGACGACCGTCGGCACGAATTCCTTCGTCTGGGGCGAAGGCGCGTCGGCTTACGGTGCGAACAGTTTCGTCTGGGGCGACAACGCGACGGGCCTCGGCAGCGCCACGAACATCGACGGTGACGACACCACGACGGTCGGCGCGAACACGAGCATCACCGGCAGCGGCTCCACCGCGATCGGCGCGAACAGCGCCGTCTTCGGCGACGATTCCACCGCGACCGGACACGGTGCGCTGGCGACCGGCACGGGCGCCTCGGCGATGGGCGCGAGCAGCCTGGCCAGTGGCGATTACACGACCGCCGTCGGGCAGGGCTCGTTCGCCGGTGCGACGGGCGCGACGGCGAACGGCAGCGGTGCCGTGGCGACGGGCCAGCAGTCGACGGCGAGCGGTTACGGCGCGGTGGCGACGGGACAGAACAGCGCGGCGTACGGCGCGGGCTCGCAGGCCAATGGCCCGGGCAGCGTCGCGGTGGGCGGCAACGCGGTGGACGACGAGGGCAACGCGCTGATCACCAACGGTGGCGTGCCGGTCGACACCGGTGCGACGACGGCGGCGATCGGTGGCACGGCGATCGGCGCGAGCGCGCAGGCGTCGGGCTTCGCGTCCTCCTCGCTGGGCGTCGGTGCGTACGCCAGCGGCGCGCAGGCGACGGCGGTCGGTGCGGTGGCCAATGCCACGGGTGATTACTCGACATCGGTGGGCACGCAGAGCGCGGCTACCGGCGCGAGCAGCGTCGCGGTCGGCGAAAGCGCGCAGGCCACGGGCGACGAGAGCGTCGCGCTCGGTGGCACGACGTTCTTCGGCTTCATCCCGGCGCTCGCGTCGGGCTACGCGACGACGGCGCTCGGTGCGGGCGCCTGGGCGACGGCGGACTACGCGACGGCGCTGGGCTGGAACAGCTACGCGGAAGGGGCGAACAGCACGTCGATCGGCAGCCTGTCGTACGCGTCGGCGGAAAACAGCGTCGCGCTGGGCGTGTCGTCGCTGGCCGACCGCGCGAACACCGTCTCGGTGGGCGGCGTCGGCAGCGAGCGGCAGATCACGAACGTCGCGGCAGGCACGGAAGCGACGGACGCGGTGAACAAGGGACAGCTGGACGCGAGCGTCAACGACGCCACGCGCTACTTCAAGGCGAACGGCCTCAACGACGGCAGCGACGACGCGCAGGCGATCGGCGATTACGCGACCGCTTCCGGCTCCGGCGCGTTCGCCGGCGCGCAGGGTGCCAGCGCGTATGGCAGCGGCGCGGTGGCGACGGGCGTGAACGCGACGGCATCCGGTTACGGCAGCGTGGCGACGGGCGAGGGAAGCTCCGCGACCGGTGCCAACGCGCAGGCGACCGGCGACCGGAGCACGGCGCACGGGTCCGACGCCGTGGCGTCGGCGGCGCAGAATTCGGCCTTCGGCAGCGCGGCACAGGCGACCGGACAGCGATCGACGGCCGTGGGTGCGAGCTCGCGAAGCGTGGGCGACTACGCCGCGTCCGTGGGCAACGACAGCATCGCGAACGGCGAATCCAGTGTCGCCATCGGCGGTCCCGCCAACGCGCTCTATGGCACGGGATACAGCATCCTCTTCAACACCGAGGCGAACGGTTACGGCTCGACGGCGGTCGGCGCGGGCTCGTTCGCCCGCGATTACGGCACCGCGGTCGGCCTGCTCGCGACGGCGGGCGCGACGCGCGCCACCTCGGTGGGCTGGTCCGCGCTCTCGTACCAGGAGAACGCCACCGCGCTCGGCGAGTTCGCGATCGCGTACGGTGCCAACTCGACCGGCGTGGGTGGCGAGGCCACGGCGTACGGCGACAACTCGATCGCGTTCGGTTACCGCGCCGGAACGGCGAACGCCAACACCATCGCGATCGGTCCGCATAGCATCGCCGTGTTCGACGGCGCGGTAGCCCTCGGCGCCAACGCGTACGCGAACAGCGCCGGTTCCGTCGCGCTCGGCAACAATTCGCTGGCGACGCGCGACAACAGCGTGTCGGTCGGCGCGTCGGAGCCGTGGATGGACACCAGCGGCGTGGTGCATGAGCCGTTCACGCGGCAGATCACCAATGTCGCCGCGGGCACGGAAGCGACCGACGCGGTGAACAAGGGGCAGCTCGATGCGGTCGCGGGCAGCGTCACGGACGCCACGCGCTACTTCAAGGCGAACGGCCTGAACGACGGCAGCGACGATGCGCAGGCGGTCGGCGATTACGCGACCGCGTCCGGCGCCGGTGCGTTCGCCGGTGCGACGGGCGCGACGGCGAACGGCAGCGGTGCGGTGGCGACGGGCCAGCAGTCGACGGCGAGCGGTTACGGCGCGGTGGCCACGGGACAGAACAGCGCGGCGTACGGCGCGGGCTCGCAGGCCAATGGCCCGGGCAGCGTCGCGGTGGGCGGTAACGCGGTGGACGACGAGGGCAACGCGCTGATCACCAACGGTGGCGTGCCGGTCGACACCGGTGCGACGACGGCGGCGATCGGTGGCACGGCGATCGGCGCGAGCGCGCAGGCGTCGGGCTTCGCGTCCTCCTCGCTGGGCGTCGGTGCGTACGCCAGCGGCGCGCAGGCGACGGCGGTCGGTGCGGTGGCCAATGCCACGGGTGATTACTCCACATCGGTGGGCACGCAGAGCGCGGCGACGGGCGCGAGCAGCGTCGCGGTCGGCGAAAGCGCGCAGGCCACAGGCGACGAGAGCGTCGCGCTCGGTGGCACGACGTTCTTCGGCTTCATTCCGGCGCTCGCGTCGGGCTACGCGACGACGGCGCTCGGTGCCGGTGCGTGGGCGACGGCGGATTACGCGACGGCGCTGGGCTGGAACAGCTACGCGGAAGGGGCGAACAGCACGTCGATCGGCAGCCTGTCGTACGCGTCGGCGGAAAACAGCGTCGCGCTGGGCGCGTCGTCGCTGGCCGATCGCGCGAACACCGTCTCGGTGGGCGGCGTCGGCAGCGAGCGGCAGATCACGAACGTCGCGGCAGGCACGGAAGCGACGGACGCGGTGAACAAGGGACAGCTCGATGCGGTATCGGGCAGCGTCACGGACGCCACGCGCTACTTCAAGGCGAACGGTCTGAACGACGGCAGCGACGACGCGCAGGCGCTCGGCGATCAGGCCACCGCTTCCGGCTCCGGCGCGTTCGCCGGCGCGCAGGGTGCAAGCGCCTATGGCAGCGGGGCGGTGGCGACCGGTCAGCAGGCCACGGCGACGGGCTACGGCGCGGTCGCCTCGGGGCAGAACAGCGCGGCCTACGGTGCCGGTTCGCAGGCGAACGGACCGGGTAGCGTGGCCGTCGGTGGCAACGCCGTCGACGAGGACGGCAACGCCCTCATCGCGGACGGCAACGGTAATCCGGTGGATACCGGTGCGACGACCGCCGCGGTCGGCGGAACGGCGGTGGGCGCGAGCGCGCAGGCCGGTGGCTTCGCCGCCACCTCGGTCGGCGTCGGCGCCTTCGCCAGCGGCGATCAGTCGACGGCGCTCGGCGCGGTCGCCAACGCCACGGGCGACTACGCGACGGCGGTGGGCACGGCCACGACCGCCTCGGGTGCCGGTTCGGTCGCCGTCGGCGGACCGAGCAATCTGCCCGGCGTCGGTCTCATCTATACCGGCGCGACGGGCGACAGCGCCGCGGCGTTCGGTGCGGGCGCGCAGGCGACGGCGGATTACGCCACGGCCCTGGGTGCCATCGCGGGCGCCGAAGGCGTCGGCAGCACCGCGGTCGGTTACTTCGCATATGCCCCGGGGGCGAACGCGACGGCGCTCGGCATCAACAGCTGGGCCTCGGGTGCCAGCAGCGTGGCGGTCGGCGACTACTCGACCGCGACGGGCAGCCGGAGCGTCGCCGTCGGCGCGGACGCCACGGCCTCGGCGGCCAACAGCGTGGCGCTGGGAACCAACTCGGTGGCGAACCGCGCGAACACCGTCTCGGTGGGATCGACGACCGGGACGCGGCAGATCGCCAACGTCGCCGCGGGCACGCAGGGCACCGACGCGGTCAACGTCGACCAGCTGACCGCCCTGTCCGACAGCGTCGGCAGCGCGCAGCACTACGTGGCCGCCAACGGTGCCGGCGACGGTTCGGACGACGCCAGCGCCACCGGCGCGTTCGCGACCGCCACGGGTGCCGCCAGCGGCGCGAGCGGCGACATGTCCACGGCGATCGGCGCGTTTGCCACGGCCAGTCGGGAATCGGCGACGGCGATCGGCGCCTCGGCGAACGCCGGCGCCGCGGGTGCCACGGCGATCGGTGACAGCGCACGCGCGCTGGGCGCCAATTCGGTGGCCCTGGGCAGCGGATCGCTGGCCACGCGCGCCAACACCGTCTCGGTGGGCACGGCGGCCAGCAACCGGCAGATCACCAACGTGGCGGCCGGTACGCAGAATACCGACGCGGTGAACCTGGGCCAGCTCAACTCGGCCCTGAGCAGCGCCTTCTCGGGTACCTCAAACGCGGCCGGCAATGCCGTCGCGATGGCCCTCGGCGGCGGCGCGACGATGGGCGCCAACGGCCTCGTCGGTCCGACCTACCGCGTGCAGGGCGCGCAGTACGGCTCCGTCGGCGACGCGGTGGGTGCGCTGGACGGTGCCCTCGGTTCGCTCAACAACCGCGTGGGTGCCCTCGAGTCGAAGTCCGGCACCGGCGGCAGCACGATCCCGGGCGGCACGCCGCCGCGCGGCGGTAGCACCGCCACGATCGCCGCCAAGGCCACGACGACGGCGGCCGTGCCGCAGGAAGTCGCGGCCGCGGTCGCCGCGCCCGTCGCCGCCGGCAGCCCGGTGGCGGCCGCGGCGGTTCCGATCGCGCCGGCCGCGATCGACGGCGGCAACGCCCCGATCACGAACGTGGCCCCCGGCGTGGCGCCGACGGACGCCGCCAACGTCAGCCAGGTCGACCAGGCGCTGACCACGGCCAAGTCGTATGCCGACCAGGGCGACGCGGCGACGCTGAACAGCGCGAAGCAGTACACCGACCAGCGGTTCGGCGACGTGGTGAGCGGCGGGGCGTTCGACGAGTACAAGCGCACCGTCGACCGCCGCTTCAGCAACCTCAACGACCGCCTGAACAAGGTGGGCGCGATGGGCGCGGCCATGTCCCAGATGGCCTTCAGCGCCCAGGGCGTCAACGGCGACAACCGGCTTGGCGTGGGCGTTGGCGGATACAAGGGGCAGGGCGCGCTGTCGGTGGGCTACTCGCGGAGCATCTCGTCCAACGCCGCCCTGACCTTCGGCGCGGCGGTCAGCGGCGGGGAGTCCTCCGGTGGCGTCGGCGTAGGCATCGGCTGGTAAACGAGTCCGGCGGCGGCCGACAAGCCGCCGCCAGGTGCCTGAAAAGCCGGCGGCGACGCCGGCTTTTCTTGTTGCGCCACGTCGCGGATCGTCACGCGCACGGTCGCCGTCGACGCACCGTATGTGCTACCAATAGCGCCCCATCCGGTCAGGAACGACCGGGCGGTACGACGTAACCAACGGACAGCGTGTGGAGATGGCATGTCTGCGATGACCGAGCAAAGGGACATGCTTACCGGGGAACCGGGAGAAGCCCAGGTCTGTGCGCACCTCGTGGCGCATGGGCGGCTCAAGGATACCGACCTGGCGCGGGCGCGCCGGCTGCACGACGAGGCACCGGAAGGAACGCTCACGGCGCTGATGGCCCGTCTCGGGCTCGTGTCCGAACGCGACCTCGCCGACGCGTGGGCCGATCTGCTCGGCCTGCCGCTGCTCGCGGCCAAGGACGCCCCGGAGCTGCCGCCGGCCGACGTCGAACTCTCGCCCCGGTTCCTCAAGCAGTACCACGTCGTTCCCGTCCGCGAGGGCGAGGAGGGGCTGGCGCTGCTCGTGGCCGACCCGGCCGATCCCTATCCGTTGCAGGCCGTGCGTCTGGCGACCGGGCGCGACGTCCAGCTCCGCGTCGGCCTGCGTTCGGAAATCGACGACCTGATCGAACGTTATTACGGCCAGGGCCGTTCCGCGATGGGCAGCATCGTCGAGAGCCTCGACGGCAGCGCCGCGGTGGAAGACGACGTGGAGCACCTGCGCGACCTCGCCTCGGAAGCGCCCGTCATCCGCCTGGTGAACCTGATCCTGCAGCGCGCGGTGGAACAGCGCGCGTCGGACGTGCACATCGAGCCGTTCGAGAATCGACTCAAGGTGCGCTACCGCATCGATGGCGTGCTGCACGAGGTCGAGGCACCGCCGTCGAGTTCCACGGCGGCGGTGATCTCCCGCGTGAAGATCATGGCGCGCCTCAACATCGCCGAGCGTCGCCTGCCGCAGGACGGCCGCATCCAGCTGCGCGTGCAGGGCAAGGAACTCGACCTGCGCGTTTCGACGGTGCCGACCAGCTTCGGCGAATCGGTGGTGATGCGTATCCTCGACCGCGAATCCATCGTGTTCGACTTCGCGTCGCTCGGGTTCACCGACCACTTCCGCGACCGCTTCGTCGAGGTGCTCGACCGGCCGCACGGCATCCTGCTCGTCACCGGCCCGACCGGTTCGGGCAAGACCACCACGCTGTACACCGCGCTGTCCCAGATCAACACGCCGGACGTCAAGATCATCACGGTCGAGGACCCGGTCGAGTACCAGATCGAGGGCATCAACCAGATCCAGGTCAAGCCGCAGATCGGCCTCGATTTCGCGGGCGCGCTGCGCTCGATCGTCCGCCAGGATCCGGACGTCATCATGATCGGCGAAATGCGCGACCTGGAAACCTGCCGCATCGCGATCCAGTCGGCACTCACGGGCCACCTCGTGCTCTCCACGCTGCATACCAACAGCGCGTCCGGCGGCATCACCCGCCTGCTCGACATGGGCGTGGAGGATTACCTGCTCGGCTCCACGGTCAACGGCATCCTCGCCCAGCGACTCGTGCGCCGCCTCGATCCCGAAACCGCCGTGCCTTACGAGGCCCTGCCGGAAGTGATCGAACAGTTCGAGCTGCACAAGTACACGGACGAGCGCCCGATCCGCCTGTGGAAGCCGGGCAGCAGCGCCGCCAACCCCACGGGCTACCGCGGGCGCCGGGCGATCATGGAATTCCTGGTGATGAGCGATCCGCTGCGGCGGCTCGTGATGCAGCGCGCGGATGCCGGCGAGATCGAGCGCCAGGCGCGCTCCGAAGGCATGCGCACGATGTACGAGGACGGCCTCGCCAAGGCGGTGGCCGGTGTCACGACGATCGAGGAAGTCCTGCGCGTCACGCAGGAATCGTAAGGCCGCCCGCGAATGAGCCAGTTCCGCTACCGCGCCATCAGCGCCGCCGGCGAAGCCCTCACGGGTCGCATGGAGGCCGCGTCGATCGAGGACGTCGTCGCCCGTCTCCAGGACCAGGGACACACGCCGATCGAGGCCGTGCCCGCCGATGGCGACGCCTCGGGCGGCAGCTTCGCCGCGCTCTTTCGCAAAGGGCCGTTCACGGGCGACCAGCTCGCGCAGTTCACGCACCAGCTCGCGACGCTCCTCGGCGCGGGCCAGCCGCTCGACCGCGCGCTCGGCATCCTGCTCGACCTGCCCGAGGGCGAGCGCGCGAAGAACATGGTCGAGCGCATCCGCGACCGCGTGCGCGGCGGTACGACGCTGTCGACCGCGCTCGACGAGGAGAACGGGGTGTTCCCGCGTCTCTACGTGAGCCTCGTGCGCGCCGGCGAGGCCGGCGGTTCGCTCGACGAGACCCTGCGCCGCCTCGCCGACTACCTCGAACGCGCGCAGGCCCTGCGCGGCAGCATCATCAACGCGCTGATCTATCCCGCGTTCCTGATGGTCGGCGTGCTCGGGTCGCTGGTGCTCCTGCTGGCCTACGTCGTGCCGCAGTTCGTGCCGATCTTCGCCGACATGCAGGTGCCCATCCCGCTCATCACGAAGGTGGTGCTGGGTATCGGGACGACCATCGGCGACTGGTGGTGGGCGATCCTCGCCTTCGGTGTCGTCGCGGTTGTGTTGCTGCGCCTCCGCCTGCGCGATCCCGAGACGAAGCTCGCGTTCCACGGACGCCTCCTGACGATGCGCGTCGCCGGCCCCCTGTTGCTCAAGGTGGAGACCGCGCGCATCGCGCGCACGCTCGGCACGTTGCTGAAGAACGGCGTGCCGCTCCTCTCGTCGCTGGCCATCGCCCGGCAGGTGACGGGGAACCGCGCCCTCGACCTCGCGCTCGAGCAGGCCGCCGAACGCGTGAAGGGTGGCGCGGGCCTCGGTTCGTCGCTCGGCCAGACCGAACGCTTTCCGCGCCTCGCGCTGCAGATGATCCAGGTGGGCGAGGAAGCCGGCGCGCTGGACACGATGCTGCTTAAGGTCGCCGACACCTTCGACGTGGAGGCGAAGCGCGCGATCGACCGCCTGCTCGCCGCGCTCGTGCCCAGCCTCACGATCGTCATGACCGTGCTCGTCGCCTTCATCATGGCGGCGATCCTCCTGCCCCTGCTCAGCCTCACCAGCAACATCAACTGACCGAATCGTTCCAAGGAGTCGTACCCATGCGTGACAACCGAACCCTTCGCCACGGCCATGCCCGCGGCTTCACGCTGCTTGAAATGCTGGCCGTCATCGTGCTGATCGGCATCATCGGCGCCATCGTCGTCACCCAGGTCGGCAAGAACGTCGACAAGGGCAAGTACGGCGCCGGCAAGGCGCAGCTGACCACGCTCGGCCAGAAGATCGAGAACTACGCGCTCGACAACGGCACGCCGCCGCATGCGCTGGAAGACCTCACGACGAAGCCCGCCGACGCCAGCAACTGGCAGGGGCCGTACGCGAAGGAATCCGACCTCAAGGATCCCTGGGGCCACGCGTTCGGTTACCGCTATCCGGGCGAGCACGGCAGCTTCGACGTCGTGTTCTACGGCCAGGACGGCAAGGCGGGCGGCGAAGGCTACTCGGCCGACGTCGGCAACTGGCAGTAAGGGCCTCCGGAGCCGGATGATCCTGCATGCGCGCGCGCGGTTTCACGCTGTTCGAGATGCTCGCGGTGATCCTGTTGATCGGGATCGCCGCGGCCGCCGTCTCGATCCCCGTGACGCAGGGACTCGCCAGTGCCCGCGTCAACGCGGCCAGCGGTGAGCTCGCCGCCGCGCTGCGCTGGACCCGCGCGCAATCCATCGTTCGCGGCGAGAGCCTCGCGCTCGAGGTCGACACCGCCGCGGCGACGTACAAGCCGCCGGGCAAGGGCGACGTGCGACTGCCGAAGGACATGCGCGTCTCCATCACCAGCGCCCGCGAAGACCAGGCGAACGCCACCACCGGCCGCATCCGCTTCTTTCCCGACGGCAGCTCGACGGGCGGACGCGTCACGCTGAAGCGGGGCGATCGCGAATGGCACGTCAACGTCGGCTGGCTGACCGGCGCGGTCAGCGTGGTGGACACGCGATGAGGGGCGCAACAGGCCGCCAGCGCGGCTTCAGCCTGCTCGAGGTGATCGCGGCCATCGCCATCCTCGCGATCGCGTTCGCCGCGCTGATGCAGGTCGCCGGCAGCTCGCTCAGCCTCACCGCGAGGGCGAACGAGCGGACGCAGGCCGCGCTGCGCGCGCGCACGTTGCTCGACGGCGCGTTCGTCATGGACCCCGTGCGGGAAGGTTCCAGCGAGGGGCGGTTCGACGACACATATCGCTGGCGCATGAACGTCGCGCGCTATCGACCGCCCGACGATGCCGCGCGCGACGATGCGAGCGACGCCGGCGGCATGTTCCGGATCGATCTCGACGTCATCTGGGGTGATCCCTCCAGCGAACGTCATGCACGCTTTTCCACGTTGCGCCTCGCGGGCCCCGGCGGGGGCAACGTGCCATGAGGCACGCACGCGGCTTCAGCCTGATGGAGGTGCTCGCGGCGCTCGCTCTGCTGACGATCGTGCTGCTGGGCGTGTACTCCGGCATCTCGACGGCGACGCGCATCGTTCGCGGCGGCAGCGCGGCGATCGAGCGCATGGACGAGATCCGTTCGGCGCAATCCTATCTGCGCACCGAGCTGGCGCAGGCCCTGGTCATTCCCTTCGGCGAGAACGACGACGGCGATCCCATCGTCTTCTCGGGCGACGACCACTCGCTTCGCTTCGTCGCGCCCATGCCAGGCTATCTCTCGCGCCTCGGGCCGCAACTGCAGACCGTTTCGCTGGTCGGCGACGGCAAGGATGGCTACCGCCTCGAGGTCGCCCTGGCGCTGCTGCCGCCCGACGGCGGCGACCCGCAACCGCTGGGCGAGCCGGAGGTGCTGCTTCGCGGCATTCGTAAAGGCGCCTTCGCGTTCCGCGGGCTCGACGAACAGGGCAAGCCGGGCGACTGGCAGGACGCGTGGACGGACAACCGGCGCACCCCGTCGCTGGTGCGGATCGCGCTCGATGTCGGCGGCAACGTGGCTTTCCCGACGCTCGTGGCGCCGCTGCGCATCGATCCCTCGGCGTCGCGCAATGGATTCACGCTGTCGCGGACGCGGCGAACGACGGGCATACGATGATGTTCGGTCGACACACCCGGGGCGTCGCCCTGCTCATCGTCCTCTGGGGCTGCACGTTGCTGGCGATCATGCTCGGCGGATTCGCCGCGCTCGCGCGCACGGAAGGGCTGCAGGCCCGCTACCAGTTCGCGCAGACGCGCGCCCATTACGCGGCCGAGGCGGGCGTGATGCGCGCCATCGCAGCGCTGCAGACACCGGATGCGTCGTCGCGCTGGATCGCGGACGGCCGCGTCTACGTGTTCGCCTTCGACGACGCGAAGGTCGACATCACCATCGTCGACGAGGACGGCAAGGTCGACCTCAATGCCGCGTCGGGCGACGTCCTGACCGGACTGTTCAAGGCGGCCGGCGTGCAGGACGACCGCGCGGGCCGGTTGTCGTCGGCCATCCAGGACTGGCGGCGCCCGGGCGACGCGGCGTCGCCCAACGGCGCCAAGAAACCGCAGTACGAGGCGGCGGGTCTCGCCTACGGGCCGAGGAACGGACCGTTCGCCAGCGTCGAGGAAGCGCGCATGGTGCTCGGCATGGACGCGGCGACATGGGCGAAGGTCGCGTCCGCGCTGACCATCTGGTCCGGCCGCGAGCGACCCAATACCGAGCACGCGCAGCCCCTGGCCCTCGCCGCGATTCCCGGCCTCGGCGGCGCGGGCGCGGAAGCGGTGCTCGCCACGCGCGCGCAGGGCGGCGGCGGTGCGATGGCGGGCGGCAACGGTGTCACGCACACGATACGTGCTGAGGCGATCCTTGACGACGGAACCAGGAGTTCCCTTACATCGACGATCCGGCTCCGTGGGATAAGATCCGGAAATCAGCCCTACGCAGTGTTGCGTTGGCGCGAAGGAGATACTGAATGACCACATGGCAGGACGCATCGCAGCTGCAGCTCGATCGCCTGCGCCGTGCCTGGCGCGGTAGCGCGCTGCCGGGCTTCCTGCGCTGGTGGGGTGGCGAGTTACAGGCGTTCGTGCCCGTGCGCTGGCGCGCCGTGTTCGCCGGTGGCGAACGCTGGTACGCGATCGAACGGCACGGCGACGCCTGGCGCGTGCGTCGGGCGGGCGAGGCGTACGCCGTCGCGGAAGCATCCGACGGCGGCGCGACGGAAGACCGCGCCGCGTCGCTCGCGCGCGCGTTCGCCGATGCCGATCCGTCCGATCGCCGCGTGGCGCTGGTACTTCCGCCGGCCGCCGTCCTGCGTCGTCGCCTCGTGCTGCCACTGGCCGCGCGCGACAACCTGCGTCAGGTGGTCGGCTACGACCTCGACAGGCAGACGCCGTTCCGCGCGGAAGACATCCACTTCGGCGTGCGCGAACTCGGCGAGGGCGGTCCGGAAGGCCGCTTCGTCGCGGAACTCGCGGCGACACCCCGCGCCGGTCTCGATCCCCTGCTCGACGAACTCGCTGCGCTCGGCATCCAACCCGACCGCGTCGACGTGGCGGACGGCAACGCGCTCGCTGGCGTCAATCTGCTTCCACCCGCGCGCGTGCCGCGGCGCGTCGATCGGCGGCGTCGCCTCAACGGTGTGCTCGTGGCCGCGATCCTGCTGCTCGCGGTCGCCTGCATGGCCGCGTGGCTGCACAACCGCGGCGTCGCCCTGCAGGCGATGCGCGACGAGGTCGAGGCCATGCGCGGCGACGCGCAGCGGGTGAAGGAGCTGCGTCAGCGACTCACCGACAGCGCGGGTGCGTCCGGCTTCCTCGCGCGAAAGAAAACCGAGGCGCCGTCCATCCTGCCGGTGCTCGAAGACCTGACACGCCGCCTGCCCGACGACACCTGGCTGGAGCGTTTCACGCTCAATGCCACGGGCCAGATCGGCTTCCAGGGCCAGAGCCCGCAGGCCGCGCGCCTCATCGACGCGCTGAAGGGCGCGTCCACGATCGGCGACCCGAGTTTCCAGGGAACGATCCAGACCGATCCCACGTCCGGCAAGGAACGCTTCTACATGCAGGCGAAAGCGCAGATGCCGAAGCCCGAGGCCGCCGGCGCGAAGACCGCGCCCGCCACGGCGTCCACGTCGTCGCGCGCGGCCGTCGAGAAACCGGTCGCCTCGCCGGCGGCGTCCGGCACGAGCAACGGGACGAAGGAGGGCGCTCGTGCGAATGAAACCCGCTGAGTCCCGCATCGCCGCCGTGCTGTTGCTCGTGCTCGCCCTGGCGATAGGTTATTTCGCGCTCGTGCACTGGTGGTTCGTCGCGCCGCAGCTGACGATAGCCGACGAGATGGACGATCTGCGCGACACGCAGCGCCGCTTCGCCGCGGCCATCGCCGAACGGCCGCAGCTGGAGAAGCGCCTCGCCGCGCTGGAGCAGGGGCAGACGCACAGCGACGCCTTCCTGCCGGGCGACGACGCCAACGCGGCCGCGGCGGGCCTCATGCAGCGCATCGTCGACGTCGCGGCCGCCCACCGCGAGGACGGCGCATGCGACGTCGTGCAGAAGATGCCCGTGCCCAGCCAGGAGAAGGCGGGCGATCCGTATCGCAAGGTCACCGTCAACATCAGCCTGCGGTGCCAGATGCAGCCGATGACGGCCGTGCTGCACGACATCGAGGAAGAGACGCCTTACCTCTTCATCGAGGATTTCAGCATCTATCGCAATCCCGTCGCCGCGCGCGCCGGCGGTAACGCGCCCATGGAAGTGCAGTTCACCGTGTCTGGCTACATCCATGCCGCGCGAGACGCGAAGGTGTCCTCGTGAACGCGGCCGGTCAGCGTCGCCTCACCCCTGTTCTCGCCATCACGGCGGCGCTGCTCGCGGCGGTGTGCGCCTCGTTCGTGCTCGGTGTGGGCCGCGGCGTCCAGTGGGACGACCCGGGTACGCCCGAGCCCCTCCCTCCCGTCCGGCAGCTTTCCATGCCGCCGCCGACACCGCTGGCGCGTTTCGCCGAGGTCTGGCAGCGCCCGTTGTTCATGGCCGATCGCAAACCGGTCGCCGCGGCGGAGGGTGACGACACGTCGAGCAATATCGGCGATCTCGAACTCACCGGCATCATCATGACGCCCGGCCTGCGCATGGCGCTGCTCCGGGACCGCGGCAAGGACAGCACGGTTCGCGTCAAGGAGGGCACGGCGCTCGCCGACGGCCACTGGACGTTGTCGTCGCTCACGCCGCGAAGCGCCGTCTTCGACAACGGTGGCGAGCATCGCGAACTCACGCTCAAGGTCGCCGCGCCCGAAGCGCTCGCCAGGACGCCTGCCAAGCCCGGCCAGCCCGCCATGCCGGGGCAGCCGACGGCACGCCCGCCGACGCCCGCGGGCAACGGCGTGCAGGTGCAGCAGCAGGCGGGGCAGGGCATGACGGGCCCGGCGCTGCCGCGTCCGCCCACGGATGCCGCCCGCACGCCGCCGCCGCGCCAGGACGAAGACGCCCTGCAGAGGGCACGTGTCGAGGCTCTGAAACAGGCTGTCCAGAAACGCCGCATGGAGCAACAACAGCAGCGGCAGCAGGAAATGGATTCGAGGTAGAGGGCGCACGACGCGCCCCAGGGAAGGAGGCAACACCATGAAACGCAGCATGCTCGGCATGGCCGTCCTGACGGCCCTGCTGACGGTGGCTTGCGCCCCGCAGAAAGCGCGCAAGGACGACGGCAGGCTACAGCGCGAAGCGCTCGCCGGCGTCGAACGGCCGGTACCGGAGAGCCTTCCCCTCGCGCGGACGGCGGACCCGTCCGTCGACGACCCGCGACCGGCGCAGGAGTCCGTCGCACGCGAGATCAGTCGTGGCACCGGGCAGTTCATCCGACCGCAGGGCGTGGAACGGGCCGTACCCGTGGCCAGCGGCGCGGACGCGGTCACGCTCAACTTCGAAGACCAGCCCGTGGAAGCGGTGGTCAAGGCGATCCTCGGCGATCTGCTCGACGCGAACTATTCGGTGGCTCCTGGGGTGCAGGGCTCGATCTCGTTCGCGACGGCCAGGCCCGTGGCGAAATCCGAAGCGCTGCCGATCCTCGAGACGTTGCTCTCGTGGACGGGCAACGCGCTGGTGAGGGAACACGGCCGTTTCAGCGTCCTGCCGGCGAACCAGGCGGTCGCCGGCCGTCTTTCGCCGACGTTGCGCGCGACGAAGCCGGCCGCGGGCCTGAGCGCGAGCCTCTTCCCGCTGCGCCATGTGTCCGCGCCCGCGATGGCGAAACTGCTCGGCCCCTTCGTCAAGCCCGACGCCCTGCTGCTCACCGATCCGTCCCGCAACGTGCTGGTGGTCGCCGGTACGCGCGACGAACTCGCACGCGTCGGCGAGACGATCGAGACCTTCGACGTCGACTGGGTCGCCGGCATGTCCGTGGGTGTCTTCAGTCTGCGCAACGCGACGGTCGGCGAATTGCTCCCCGCGCTCGAGGGGACGTTCGGCGAATCGAGCAACACGCCCATCGCGGGCCTGCTCAGGTTCATCCCCATCGAACGGACCAACGCCATCGTCGTCATCGCGACGCGCTCCTCGCACCTCGATCAGGTCGGCGACTGGATCGACCGCATCGACCGTGGCGGTGGCAACGAGCCACGGCTGTTCGTTTACGACGTACGCAACCTTCTGGCGACCGACGTCGCGCGCTACGTGGCGAACGTGTTCGGCGGCGCCGTGTCGGGCGACGGCGGCGCACGGGTCGCACCGGGGCTCACGCCCGCGACCGTGGCAAGCGCGGGCGGCCTGGACGGCGCTCACGCCGACGCCGCCGCTGCCGGCGCCCCCGCGGATGAACAATCCGACTTCTTCCAGGCGCCGGCGGCGCCGGCGTCGTCGTCGCCGCCCGCCTCCGGCGCCTCCGACCTGCGCATCACGGCGATCGACGCCAACAACCAGCTCATGGTGCGTGCGCGGCCGTCCCAGTGGGCCGAGGTGCGCCAGGCCATCGAACGCCTCGACGCGGTGCCGCTGCAGGTGCAGATCGAGACGCGGATCCTCGAGGTGAAGCTGCGCGACTCGTTCCGTTTCGGCGTGCAGTGGTACCTGGAAGGGCTCGCCGGAGGCAATGGCAGTGTCACTCAGCCCGGCAACAAGCAGCAGTGGGCGCTCGGCGGTGGAACGGCGGCGGCCAGCGGTACGAACACGTTGTATTACTCGTTCGTCAACAAGGATCTCCAGGTGACGCTGCGTGCGATGGAGCGCGACGGGAACACGAAGACGCTCTCCGCGCCGTCGCTGGTCGTCGTGAACAACCACAAGGCACGCATCCAGGTAGGCGACCAGATTCCCGTGACGCAGACCTTCGTCAACACGGGGCAGGGCGGCAACAGCACGGTCGGCCAGGTGGAATACAAGGACACCGGCGTCATCCTGGACGTCCGGCCGCGCGTGAATCCGGGCGGCCTGGTCTACCTCGACGTCGCGCAGGAGGTCAGCAACGCGGATGTCGAGGGCCTGATCGGCAACGCTCCCATATCGAAGCGCAAGCTGACGACGCAGGTCGCGGTGCAGAGCGGGCAGACGGTGTTGCTCGGCGGCCTCATCGGCGAGAAAGAGGCCAGACACCGCAGCGGCGTTCCCTTCCTCGGCCGTATCCCCGTCCTTGGCATCCTTTTCTCGGAGCGCTCGGAATCGCGCGATCGCACGGAGCTCGTCGTGCTCATCACGCCGCGGGTGATCACCAACGGCGACGACGCGAAGCGCGTCTCGGACGACTATCGGCGCGCGTTCCAGTCCCTGCGCCCGTTCGACGTGACGGCCGCGGACAGGAAGCCCTCGCCCGCAGGAGACGACATCGAACGCGAGGGCTGAGAGCGGCGGCGTCCGCCCTTGCGTACCATAGCGGGGACATGCAGACCGTCTTTCCCATCACTCCGCTTCTCCCCGATATCGTCGACGCGCTGGCGGCCCACCCGCGACTCGTGCTCGAAGCACCGCCCGGTGCGGGCAAGACGACGCAGGTGCCGCTGGCGCTGCTCGACGCGCCCTGGCTCGCCGGCGGTCGCATCCTCGTGCTCGAGCCGCGGCGGATCGCCGCCCGCGCCGCCGCCGCGTTCATGGCGCGGCAGCGGAGCGAGGAGGTTGGCGAAACGGCGGGATATCGCATCCGCTTCGAGTCGCGTGTCGGGCCGCGCACGCGCATCGAGGTCGTGACGGAAGGCATCCTTGGGCGGATGATCCAGGACGATCCGTCGCTCGAAGGCGTCGGCGCCATCCTGTTCGACGAATTCCACGAGCGGCACCTCGCGGGCGACCTCGGCGCCGCGCTGGCGCTCGATGTCCAGGCGAGCCTGCGGCCCGACCTCCGTCTCGTCGTGATGTCGGCGACGCTGGATGGCGAACGCATCGAGCGGTGGTTCGGAGCCCGGCGCATCGGCAGTCCGGGGCGAAGTTTTCCCGTGCGCATCGACCATCCACCGGCACGGCCGCAGGAAACCGTCGAGCAGCATCTCGTGCGTACGATCGGGCAGGCGTTGCGCGAAACGGACGGCGATGTGCTCGCCTTCCTTCCGGGACGTCGCGAGATCGAGCGAGCGCGCGGCATGCTGGAACGCCAGTCCGAAAGCGTCGAAGTCGTCGCGTTGCATGGCGAGCTCTCGCTCGCGGAACAACAACTCGCGCTTACGCCGGCCGATCCGGGTACGCGCCGCATCGTCCTCGCCACGAACGTCGCGGAGTCGAGCGTGACGCTCCCGGGCATCCGCGCGGTGGTCGACTCGGGGCTGGCGCGCGAGCCCCGCTTCGATCCGCGATCCGGCTTCGCGCGCCTCGAGACGGTGACGATCTCGCAGGCGTCGGCGGACCAGCGTGCCGGCCGCGCGGGCCGCGTCGCCGAGGGCGTCGCCTATCGCCTGTGGCCGCAGAGCCGGAGGCTGGAGCCCTCGCGAAGCGCGGAGATCGAGCACACGGAGTTATCCGGTCTCGCGCTGGAGCTCGCCGGGTGGGGCAGCGACGACCTGCCATGGCTGGACGCGCCGCCGGCGGGCGCGATGAGTCAGGCCCGCGATCTCCTTCGTCGACTCGGCGCGATCGACGACGCCTCGTCGATCACGCGCCTCGGGCGCGACATGCTCGCGCTCGGTGCGACGCCGCGTCTGGCGGCTGCCGCATTGCGCGCTCCGGTAGCACAGCGGGCACTCGTCGCCGACCTGCTGGCGCTCATCGAAGCGCGTTCGCCGTTGCGAGGCGAGCAAGGGCGCACCGACGACTTTCGCCAGCGGCTCGCCGCGCTGCACCTCTGGCGCGACGGCGGCGCCCGTGCGGCGCGCAACGGCGGCGCCGACGTCGGCGCGCTGGCGGCGATCGAAAAAGCATCGGCGGGCTGGCGTCGCCGCCTCGATGCGAGGACCGCGGCGAGCGGCGTGCCCACCGCTCATGCGGTGGGCGATCTGCTGGTTCACGCGTTTCCCGACCGCGTCGCGAAGCGCGACGATGCGAATCCGTCGAGGTACGCGCTGGCCAACGGTCGCGGCGCCCGTCTGCACGAGGCCAGCGCGCTTCACGGCGAGCCCTGGCTGGTCGTCCTCGACCTTCGCCTCGACGCACGCGACAGCCTGATCTTCGCTGGAGCGCCGTTCGACGCCGACGTGCTCGCGCGCGACCATGCGGACCGTTTCGTCACCGAACGCGTATTGCGATGGGATGAGGACCGCCAGATCGCCGAGGCGTTCGAGGAACGCCGCTTCGACGCCTTGCTCGTCGAACGCCGTGCGGTTCCTCTCGATCCGGCCGATGCCCTGCCTCTGTTGTTGGCGGCCATCCGGACACGTGGCATCGAAGCCTTGCCCTGGAGCGACAACGCGCGCGTCCTCCGCGCGCGCATCGGCGCGCTCCGTCTGTGGCGACCGGAACTCGATCTGCCCGATGTCGGCGACGACGCGTTGCTGCGAACGCTCGAGGCATGGCTCGCCCCGTACCTGCAGGGAAAGCGGCGCCTGGAAGCCATCGAGGCCTCGGAGCTCGGCGAGGCGCTCGCGTCGATGCTGGACTACGACCAGCGCAGGGCGCTCGACGCCCACGCGCCGGAGGCGCTGACGGTCCCCAGCGGCATGACGCGCCGGCTCGCCTATGGCACGCGCGACGACGATGCCGGCGCCCCGCCCATCCTCGCCGTGAAGCTGCAGGAGCTCTTCGGTCTCGCCGACACGCCGCGCGTCGGCGACGGAAGGGTGCCCGTGATGCTCCACCTCCTTTCGCCCGCCGGGCGTCCCATCCAGGTCACGCAGGACCTCGCGGGCTTCTGGAATCGCACGTACCCGGAAGTGAAGAAGGAACTGAAGGGCCGCTATCCGAAGCATCCGTGGCCGGACGATCCCTGGACGGCCACGGCGACGCACCGGGCGAAACCACGAGGCACCTGATCGTCCGGGCGTCCGCCCGGAGCGCCTCGTCGTTCGGCACCCTCCCGACGGTCGGGCGGAGCCCGACGGCTCGCGACCGACGACGACGCTACGTTTCGCGGGCTACGGAGCCAAGAATGGCCGGGCCGCGATCCACGCGGTCTGACAAGGACGATCATGATCTCAGGAGTAAGGGTTATGGCCAGCGCGCCCCGACGAGGGAGGCCTCGCGTTTCGCCGCGCATCCGGTACGCACTTGCCGTCGCGCTCGCATTGCCGGGCACGACCGTCGCCGCCGCGACGCTCGATCAGGGGTTCGGATACTCGACCGAGCCTGTGCCGTCCGAAGTGTTCTGGCGAAAGGACGCGGTGCTCGCCCTCCTGCGGGAGTACGCGGCGGCGGGGCAGACGCATGCCTACATCAACGAGTCGACCGATGCCTCCTACTCGCGATGGGTGTTCGGCGGCGACGAGACGCCTTATGCCGAACTCAGGGAGAACGTCTCGCTCTCACCGGTCGACGAACCGACGCGGGAGGCCATGTACCTCGTCGCGGAAGGCCGCGAAGCCATGACGCAGCGGCAGTTGCATGACTGGAAAGTCCGCGACCTCGGTTACACCAAGGCCACCGCGATGCGTGAAGCGCCTGTGCCGGACGACCTGCGCGACGGTGCGTGGGGCGTTCCCCACATCCTGAAGGCGGGTGTCGATGCGGATATCTACAAAGCGTGCATGCGCGGCATACTCGATATCGGCCGGCCGGCGATGCAGGCCAATTACGCGATGGCCCTGCAGGTGCTGCGAGAGAGGCTGCTCGGCACGCCGCGGGACGCCTGGTACGAGCGAGGTCTGCGCAGCGACGTCATCGGACGCTTCCTCGATCCCGCGCGTCATGGCCAGCCGCACCGGTCCGACATGCACTATCTGATCCAGCTCCTCGACGGCGAGCTCTCGACCTGGCGCGCGACGAGCGGCACCAATCGATACGGGTTCCCGGCGCTGCCTGCCAACCTGCGACTGGCGCGAATCGCGGCCGCGTATCGGGAGGGCATGCCGGGCGGCACCGACGCCTGCCTGCCGAACGGCAGGCACGATCCCGCGAAGGCCGGCATGGGCGGCGCGGATCCTCGCCCGCTGTGCCTTGCCGACGCGACCGACCGCGCGATCCACCGGTGGTACGGGCAGGCGATCATCGATGAAGTGCTGGCTGTCGGCGACATCTCCGGCGAGAGCCTGTCGACCCCGCTTCAGAACCTTGCCTCACCCCTGCAATCCAGCAGCCTGGGGCACCTCGGCATTCCACTCGACGGCCAGCTGGACGGCATCGTCAGTCTGGACATGGCGGAGGCCAAGGCAGCCAACCGGTTGGTATCGGTCGGCCAGATGTCCATGCGACAGGGCGACATGGTGCTGCGGCACGTCTCCATGAAACAGTGCGGGAGGACGCCATGACGCCGTCCACCATTCCCTCCTGGCGCCGGAGGTCCCTTTTCCGGCGCCGCATGCTGGGCGCGGCGATGCTCGCCACGCTCGTTGTCGGGGGCCTGCCGCGCCACGCGGAAGCAGGCGGGGACGGCAGGGTCACCATGCTGGCGGTCGCGAACGACGACGAGTACTTCATGCAGACATGGCTCGCCGTGCCCATGCGCCGCTATGCTTTCGGCATGCGGCGATGGTTGCAGGAAGCCTTCGCGGGCCACGGCGGACGCGCCGCCGACGCGGCCGAATTGCTGCGCTTCCAGCAGCAGATCCGCCGCGCCACCTTCTCGCATTTCCAGTACACCTATACCGTGGAGGGTGTGGAACACGCGCGCATCTATCTGGGTGTATCGGGCCGCCCCTTTTCCGAGCTCATCAATACGGCCTATCGCGGCGCGCGACACCTCGAGGTGCCGCCGATGCCGACGAGGAACTATTTCAACGAGGACAACGTCGTCAGCTTCGGTTCCGTCGGTGCGCCCACCTGGTCGGACGTGACGCCGCAACCGGTCACGCCCGGCACGCCGAATCGCGCCAACGACGCCGAGATCAAGGTCTTGCAGGCGATCATGCGCGACATATCCAGCGGTTTGATCCCGGCGGGCGGACGCCTCCTCGGGTTCGTCAGCCAGCAGCCATGCCCCTCCTGCCATGCCGCCTTCCAGCAGTTCTCGGTGGAAGCCCGGGCGGACGTGCACATCAACTACGTCGAAGGCAGTCCGCATTCGCCGCAAACGATGACGCCGGCACTCGCGGTCATCCGCAACCTGCGGAACGTCCTCGCCGACGAACTGACCACGCACTTCGCTCCGCCGGTCAACGTCGTGAGGATGAGTTCCGAGGTCGAGTCCACCGACGAAGCCTCCACGTCGATGTGCACGAACCGCTAGCTCCGCCGCGGACGTCCGCTCAGCCCAGGGGCCGCACGCGAAAGCTGCGGCCCTTGATCTTTCCGGCGCGCAGGCGCTCGAGGGCCTTGTTCGCGAGGTCCCGCCGGATCGCGACATAGGCGCGCGTGGCGTAGACGTCGATCTTGCCGATGTCCTTGCCGTCGAGACCGGCATCGCCGGTGAGCGCGCCGAGGATGTCGCCGGGCCGCATCTTGTCCTTGCGTCCGCCATCGATGACGAGGGTCTTCATCGGGGCGAGGTTCAGCACCTTGCGTGCCTCGTTCGCCGGTTTCGCCGGATGTCGCGGCAGCGGCGCGCCGATGCGTTCCTCGATCGCCCGCAGCTTGTTCAGTTCGCGCGAGCCGGCGAGCACGATCGCCAGCCCGCTCGCACCCGCGCGGCCCGTACGGCCGACGCGGTGCGTGTGCGTATCCGGATCGTGCGCCACGTCGAAGCTCACGACGAGCGGCAGGCCGGCGATGTCGAGGCCTCGCGCCGCGACGTCGGTCGCCACGAGCACCCCGCAACTGTGGTTCGCGAAGCGAACGAGCACCTCGTCGCGATCGCGCTGGTCGAGGTCGCCATGCAGGGCCAGGGCAGAAAAGCCGCGGCGGTCCAGTTCCGCCGCGACGGCTTCGGTGTCCTTGCGCATGTTGCAGAAGACCAGTACGGCCTCCGGCTTCTCCTGCGTGAGGATACGGGCGAGCACGTCGACCTTCACCGGCGGTTCGACCTCGACCACGCGCTGTTCGATCGTGGTCGCGTCGTGGCCTTCCTCGACGGTCACCTCCAGCGGATCCTTTTGCACCCGCCCGCTCACCGCGCGAATCGCATCCGGATAGGTCGCGGAAAACAGGAGCGTCTGGTGGTGCTTCGCGATGCGGCCGACGATGTCGTCGATCGCTTCCTCGAAGCCCATGTCGAGCATCCGGTCGGCTTCGTCGAGCACCAGCACCTTGATGCCGCCGCCGTGCAGGCTGCCGCGCTTGAGGTGCTCCTGCACGCGGCCGGGCGTGCCGACCACGATGTGCGGATCGTGTTCCAGCGACGCCAGCTGCGGACCGAGCGGCATGCCGCCGCAGAGGGTGAGGAGCTTGACGTTGGGGATGTTGACCGCGAGCCGGCGTATGGCCTTGCTGACTTGATCGGCGAGCTCGCGCGTGGGACAGAGCACGAGCGCCTGCAGGCGGATCTGCGAAACGTCGATGCGCTGGAGCAGGCCGAGGCCGAACGCCGCCGTCTTGCCGCTGCCCGTACGGGCCTGCGCGATGACGTCGCGGCCCTGCAGGATGGCCGGCAGGCTTTCACGCTGGATGGCCGTCATGCCGCCGTACCCGAGGGACTCGACGGTGGAGAGAAGGGCCGGATCGAGGCCGAGGGTCTGGAAATCGTTCATTCGCCCATGATCGCATGCCGCGAAAGATGGCGTGCGATCACGCCCGGCTACCAGCGCGTCCGGTCGGGCAACAGGCCCTTCAGCTCGGCCTCGGTGAGGTTGCGCCACTGGCCCACCTTCAGATGACCCAGCTTCACGTTGATGATCCGCACGCGGCGCAGTTGCGTGACGCGGTAGCCGAACGCGGCGGCCATCAGGCGGATCTGCCGGTTCAGGCCCTGCGTGAGCACGATGGAGAAACCGAACTTGGCGATGCGCCGCACCTTGCACGGCTTCGTCATCTGTCCGTGGATACGCACGCCGCGCGCCATCCCGGTGAGGAAGTCGTCCGTCACCGCCTTGTTCACCGCGACGAGGTATTCCTTCTCGTGGTTGTTCTCGGCACGGAGGATCTCGTTGACGATGTCCCCGTTGCTGGTCAGCAGGATCAGGCCCTCGGAATCCTTGTCCAGGCGGCCGATCGGAAAGATGCGCTGGGCATGGTCGACGAAATCCACGATGTTGCCGCTGACCGTGGTGTCGGTGGTGCAGGTGATGCCCACGGGCTTGTTCAGCGCGATGTACACGCCTCGGCTCTTCGCCGGGCTGGCGACGAGCGTGCGCGCTACGACGACCTCGCCGTCGACCTTGACGACGTCGCCGTCCAGCGCCTTGGCGCCCATGCCGACGACCTCGTCGTTGATCGTGACGCGCCCGGCGACGAGGAGCTCGTCGGCCTCGCGGCGGGAGCAGAGGCCGGCTTCGCTGATGTACTTGTTGACGCGCATCGCGGTTCCGTTACGAGCGGAGGCCGACGCCGCGCTTGAGCAGGCGCAGGGCGACCGCGGAAAGTCCGACGACGAACACGAGCATCACGACGAACGCGGTGGCGATCGGCACGTCGCTGACGCCGAGCACGCCGAAACGGAACGCGTTGACCATGTACAGGATGGGGTTCACCAGCGAGATGCTGCGCCACGGCTCGCCGAGGAGGTCCACCGAATAGAAGACGCCGCCGAGGTACGTCAGCGGGGTGAGCACGAAGGTCGGCACCAGCGCGATGTCGTCGAACTTCTTCGCGAACACGGCGTTGACGAAGCCGGCGAGCGAGAACACCGTGGCGCCGAGCATCACCGAAAGGAACGTGGTGACCGGGTGCGCGACGTGCAGGTCGGTGAAGAACAGGGCGATCACCAGCACCAGCGCGCCGACGATCACGCCGCGCGTCACCGCGCCCGTGACGTAGCCGAGGAGGATCACCCAGTTCGGCATCGGCGACACCAGCATTTCCTCCACGAAACGGCCGAACTTGGCACCGAAGAAGGAGCTGGAGATGTTCCCGTAGCTGTTCGTGATGATGCTCATCATGACGAGGCCCGGCACGATGTACTGCATGTACGTGAAGCCGTGCATCGTGCCGATGCGGCTGCCGATCAGCTTGCCGAAGATGACGAAGTAGAGCGTCATCGTGATCGCCGGCGGAATCAGCGTCTGCGTCCAGATGCGCAGGATGCGCACGATCTCGCGGCGGACGATGGTGCCCAGCGCGACGAGGTTGGTGGAGGCGCTCATGCCGCATTCTCCCGGCCGTGCTCGACCAGCCGCACGAAGAGTTCCTCCAGGCGGTTGGCCTTGTTGCGCATCGACGTCACGGTGACGCCATGCGCCGAGAGGGCCGCGAAGAGGGAGTTGAGGTCGTGCGATCGGGACATTTCGGCTTCGATCGTATGGTCGTCCAGCGCGCGGAGCACGACGCCGGGCAGGCTGGGCATGTCGGCGGGCACGCCGGAGACGTCGAGCACGAACGTCTCGACGTCGAGGGTGGCGAGCAGACTCTTCATCGACGTGTTCTGGACGATGCGGCCCTGGTCGATGATCGCGATGTTGCGGCAGAGCTGCTCCGCTTCCTCGAGGTAGTGTGTGGTGAGGATCACCGTGGTCCCGGCCTCGTTGATGCCGCTGACGAACTGCCACATGGAACGGCGGATCTCGATGTCGACGCCCGCCGTGGGCTCGTCGAGGATCAGCAGCTTCGGCTCGTTCATCATGGCGCGCGCGATCATCAGCCGGCGCTTCATGCCACCCGAGAGCATGCGCGCCTGGTGGTGCGCCTTGTCCCACAGGCGCAGCTCCTTCAGGTACTTCTCGGCGCGCTCCGACGCCTCGGCCCGGCCGATGCCATAGAAGCCGGCCTGGTTCACGCAGATGTCGAAAGGCTTCTCGAACTGGTTGAAGTTGATCTCCTGGGGTACCAGGCCGATCAGCCGCATGGCCTCGCTGCGGTTCCGGTGGATCGATACGCCGAACACCTCGGCGTCGCCCGACGAGGCGTTCACGAGGGACGAGAGGATGCCGATCAGGGTCGACTTTCCGGCGCCGTTGGGGCCCAGCAGGGCGAAGAAATCGCCGGGCTGGACGGTCAGGGAGATGCCCTTGAGGGCCTCGACCCCGTTGCCGTAGGTCTTGCGTAAATCGTTGACGTGCAAAGCGGGAGTGGTCATGGGCTGCGCCGGGATGACAAGCCGCCTATTATACCGGGCTTTGCCGGGCCGCCCCGTTCCCCGGCGTCAACAGAGACTTTCCATGGCCGAACAATTCCAGCTCCGCCTCGCCGACAGCTTCATGCTGGCGCCGACGGTGCGGCACCTGTCCTTCGAGCGGGTGGACGGCCAGCCGCTGGCCTTCGTGCCCGGCCAGTTCCTCCAGGTCCACTTCCACTACGACGACGGCAAGGCCACCAAGCGGAGCTATTCCGTGGGCACGGTGGGCGACGGCAAGAGCCCGGTGGACCGCATCGAGATCGCCGTGAGCTACGTCGAGGGCGGGGCCGCGACGAAGCTGCTCGGGGAGCTGGAGCACGGAGGCACGATCGACGCGAGCGGCCCCTACGGCCGCTTCTGTCTCATGGACGGCGACACGAACCGGCGCTACATCCTGATCGCCACCGGCACGGGCGTGACGCCGTATCGCGCCATGCTGCCGCAGATCGAGGCGCTGATCGCCAGCCGCGGCTGCCGTTTCGTGCTGCTCTACGGCGCGCGCAACGAGGGCGAACTGCTCTATGGCGAGGAATTCGAGGCGTTCGCGCGCGAACACGAGGGATTCGATTTCCACGCCTGCCTCTCGCGGGGCGCGCGCCCGAATCCGCGCCCACACGATCGCCTGGGCTACGTGCAGGACATGCTGGCCGAGCTCGAGCCGAGCGCCGAAGGTGACATCGCCTACCTGTGCGGAAACCCGAACATGGTGGATGCCGCGTTTTCGGCACTGAAGGAGCACGGGCTCGCCGTGCAGCACATCCGTCGCGAGAAGTACATCTCGTCGCGGTGATCCCGGGGCCATCGGCCTATACTTCCCGACCATGCACGCCCAGGCCGCCCCGTTCCACCTTTCGCCCGAGATGCAGCGTTACGCGGCGCTCGACCAGCGCCTGCTCGCGGCGGTCCGCACCATCCGCATCCTGCCCACGATTTCGTGGCCCGCGTCGGTCGAAGAGCGGCTGATCGCCGAATTTGGGGCCGGCCGGCTCTCGCTGCCCGACATCCGTTACAGGCCGCCCGACCTCGGCGACACGCGCGCTGAGCTCGAGGCGATCGAGGCCGAGGCCGACGAAGATCACCCGATCGCCGAATACCTCCGGCGGACGGCGGAATCCTGGCGCGTCGCGACTGGGATGCTGGACGCGGCAGGCACCGATGGCGTGACGCAGGCCTCGGTGGCGCTCTACGGGAAGCCTGGCGACGCCATCCCCGGCAGCAATCGCAGCAATCTGGACGCGGCCCGTTACTTTGTCGACCTGGCGGACGAGCTCGGCGCCGATCTCGAAACGGAGGACGCGACCGGCACGATTCCGGCCGAGGAACTGCGCCGCGACATGACCGAGCGGCTGGACGCGTTCTTCGCGCCCGGCACGATCGCCGTCGAGGTCGATCCCGAGCTCACCGCGAAGGCCGCGGCCGGCGCGACGCGCATCCGCCTGCGCGGTGGCGTGCGCTTCACGGAGTACGACCGTCACCAGCTGCTGGCGCACGAAGCGTTCGTGCATTCGCTCACGGCGCTCAACGGCAGGGAACAGCCGGTGCTCGCATCGCTGGCACGCACGTCGCCGCGCGTCACGGCGACACAGGAGGGCCTGGCGGTGTTCGCCGAACTGATGTCGGGCGCCATCGACATCTCGCGCCTGAAACGCATCAGCCTGCGCATCCTCGCGATCGACATGGCGCTCAACGGCGCCGATTTCGTGGAGGTGTTCCGTTACTTCCGCGAATGCGGCCAGAACGTCCCCGACAGCTTCCACTCCGCGCAGCGCGTGTTCCGTGGCGTGCCGCTGACCGGCGGGTCGGCCTTCGCCAAGGACAACGTCTACCTGAGCGGCCTGCTCGCCGTGCACACGTTTTTCCGCTGGGCGCTCCGCCAGCGTCGGCTCGATCTCCTGCGCAACCTGTTCGCCGGCAAGCTCGCGTTGCACGATGTGCTGAGCCTCGAATCGCACTTCGTCGCCGGCGACATCGCCGAACCGCGGTACCTGCCGCCATGGATGCAACACGTGCATGGACTGGCCGGCAAGCTCGCGTTTTCCCTGTTCGTCAATCACATCCACATGGCGGGCGTGGAGGCCGAGGAAATTTCCCTCGGCCTCTGACCGTTCGCTCAGCGGATTTCGATCTCCGGCGACAGCGCGAAGAAGCGACCGTCGGCGCATTCGACACGCAGGCGTGCGTTCCGAGTCGGCGTCATCTCCGCGGGGAGGGTGACGGTGGCGCGGCCCTTGTTGGCCACGGCGACCGCGAGTGGCGTGGCGAGGAACGTCTTGCCACCATCGACCGAGAGATCGATGTCGACCTTGGGGCAACCGATGGGAGCGACGGCGGTGCCGGCCACATTCCAGCGCACCTGTCGGGCCTTGCCGCGCCTCAGCACGGTGCCCGCGGCCGGAGCCTCGATCGCGAACGCCTCGCCCGTGTCGACCACGCGTACCGTGCGGTCGGCGCTCACGACGTGCGACCGGTGGTCGCGGTTGTCGCGTGCCGTCAGGCGGAAACGCAGGTTGCGGTCGTACTGCGGCAGGGCGTCGCCGAGACCCTCCGGCTCGTTGCCGAGCAGAACGTCCATGGCAGGGAAGGTCTGCTCGCCGCGGGCCTGCGGCGGTCGCGAGCGGAACAGGGCACCGCGCCTCAGGTCCACCAGATCCTCGTCCGCGGGCTGCAAGGGCCCCTTGTCCATCTGCTCGAAGGTATAGGTGATGTTCGCGCGCGGATCGGCGAACGATGCCACCGCCTGCAGGCGGAAAGGAGTCTGTGCGGGCACCAGGACCGGCTTGTTCCACCCCGTGGTATCGATGACGGGCACCGGCGCCGTATTGGGTCGCGTGGCGGCGCATTCGCCACCGATGCCGTCGAGCCACGTACCGATCTGCTCGATGCTGGCGGCGTGGAAGTAGGGGTCGCTATGGGCCTGCAGGTTGTTCCGGGGACAGATGCCCGCGTATCCCATGATCGTGGAACCGCTGCCCGGCTCCACGTTGGAGTCGGTGTCCTCGTGATCGCCGGTGCAGCCGTTGAACGTGTGGTGTGCGCCGAACTGATGGCCGAGTTCGTGCGCGACGAAGTCGACGTGGAACGCGTCGCCGAACGGATGCGCGCTGCCCGTCATGCCGGCCGCCTTCGCCTGGTGCAGGCGTGCCTCGTCACCCGACCACGGCATGCAGGTGTTCCCGATCTGGCCGGCCACGCCGGCATCCCGCCGGCCATCGAGCAGGTGGCCCACGTCGAACGCGTCTTCCCCGAGCTTTTCCCGGGTGACGAGGACGTTCATGGTGGCGGCGTCGAAGTCGGACAGGCCGGCGCCCGGCGCTGCGAGCTCGAACGGGTCGAGTGCCTTGTTCGGGAAAACGAGACGGTCGTTGTTCTCCGCGAGGACGAAGTGCACGCCGAGATCGTTCTCGAAGATCGCGTTGACGCGGTTGACCGTGCGAACGATGCCGGCGAGCCCGTCCTCGATCGTGCCGCCCATCTTCGCGGTGTAGCTTGATGTGGCGGTCATGGCCAGGCGGAACGTGCGCAGCACGGGTGTACCCTCCGGAGCGGCGCCACGGCGGAACGGTGCGGCGCCTGGGGCGATCGTGGCCGCGCTGCCGATGCCCGCGCTTTCGGTCCAGGCCGACATGGGCGCATCGGCGCGACGGAAGACGATGTGGCGATCGGCGCCCTTCGCGCGGCTACCGCCCGCGGATTCGGGGCGAAGCATCCAGTCGCCGGCTTCGTCGCGGACGATGGCGTGCACGCCATCGCGTGCGATGTCGAGGCGGACCTGGCGGCCCGCCGCGTCCTTGCCCTTGAGGCTTCGCAGGTTCGGGTATTTCGCCGCGAGGGAGGCCGGAAGGACGTTCGCGTCCTCCAGCTCGAACACGGTCTGCCCGCCATCGGGCAGCGGCAGTTCGAGGCGCGCGGGAGCCGCGCCGCGAGCGGAGCGCGTCGCCGCCAGCCCGGCCCGGTCGAGGATCACGCTGCGGTAGCGCGACGGCATGTCGGTATCCGCGGCCCGGGCCGCGGTCGTCGAGACCGTCGGGCCGTCACGCCACAGCGAGGCGGCGGTGGCGCTCATGGAGGCGGTGCCGAGGCATGCCGCGATGGCTAAGGAGAGCGTTGTTTTCAGGCGCATGGAGTGGACCTTCCTGGTGAGAACCGGCGGGAGCCGGAAAGGTGCCCATGAGGCCAGACGGGGCGGCGGTCGTGATGTCGGCGTCACCCGCAGTCAATGTCAGCGCGCCGCGCGCTTCACGACGGAAAAGTCCGACGTCGTCACTGCGAAGAACGGACGTCTGTCGCACCGGACCCGCACGCGCGCACGATCGCTGGCGATGTGGTCCGGCAACACCGGCGCCGCGTCGCCGTCGTTCGGTTCGTCCACGGCGATCGTGGTCCAGTCGTCACCGCCATCGAGCGACAGGTCGACGTCGACGAAGTGGCAGGCGATCGGGTCGGCATCGGTGCCGGCGACGTTCCAGCGCAGCGGCATCGGTTCGCCAGCCGTCGCCGTAGCGGGAACGTCGACGGCGAAAGCCTGGCCGGTATCGACGACGTGCACGCGCGCGTTCGCCTGGGCGAGCGTCGACGACTCGCCCGCGTTGTCGCGGACGGTCAGCGTGAAATCCAGCGTGCGCGTCGCCGTGGGCAGGCGCTCGCCCGTTCCGCCGTCCTGACCGCGCAACGCGTCCGCCATGCGCGGAAACGTGCGCCGGCCGGACGTGGTGGGCGGCCACGAGCGGAACAGGATGCCGTCGGTGTCCGTACCTGCGCCGCCATACGCGCCCATCTGTTCCCACGCGTACGTCAACCGGCGGCCGCGCTCGCCGGGTGTGGCGAGCGCCTCGAGCGCGAAGGGCGTGCGCGCGGGCACGACGATCCATTCGTCGAGCTGGCGTGGGTCGATCCACGGCGCGGTCGCACCGTTCAGCCGCTTCGTCGCACAGCGGCCGCCGCGCGACGAAAGCCAGTCGTGCATCTGGCCGATGCTCACGGCATGGAAGTAGCGATCCGCGCGCGCCTGCAGCGTCGCGGCGGGCGCGCAGGTCGCCGACGCGTATCCCATCGCCGTGCTACCGCTGCCAGGTTCGACCGCGTGATCGCCTAGCGCGTCGCGCTGGCACCCCGCGGCCGTCGGCCACGCGCCGAGCTGGCGCCCGAGGACGTGGATGAAGAAGTCGAGGCCCTGCGGCGACGTCGCCAGTTCCTTCGTTCCGCTCCATGCGGCCGCCTTGTGGGTCGCCATGAAGTCGGCGTCGCGGGCGTCGGTGCACGAGGTGCCGACCTCGCTTTGTCCGCCCGACATGTCCAGCAGCGCATGACCGATGTCGTAGTTCGCCCCACCGACGATGCCGTCGATCCATTCGACCGCCGTGGGGACGGGATCGCCACGCAGGAACGGATCCTGGCGTGCCCGTATCGGGATCAACCGGTCGCTGTCTTCCACGAGCGTGAAGTGGACGCCCATGTCCGTTTCGAACACCTCGTTCGCCCGGTTGACGAGGTGGACCACCTCGCCGAGCGTCTGCGCGACGGTACCTCCGGCCTTCGTCGCGTACCCGCTGTCCGTGGCGACCGCGAGGCGGAAGTCGTAACGCACGCCGCCTTGGGCACGGGCGTTGGCCCCGGACGCGTGTTCCTTGCGCGAACCCGCCTCGCCGGCGCCGAGGACTGGCGGCACCACCTTCGCGTCGGCCGTGTTCGGCGACGCCGGCGCCGTCCATCCGCCCCCCTTCGTGGCACGCGCCACCCATTCGTTCGCGCCGTCGCGGACCGCGAGCCGGAGATCGTCGTTCGCCAGATCGAGCCGGGCCGTGCGGCCGAGCGGATCCACGCCCCGGAAACTCCGCAGTCCCGGGAAGCGTCGCGCGAGGCCGGGCGGCACGGTGCGCGAATCGCGCATTTCGAAGGTGGACGAGGCGCCGTCGCCGACAGGCAGCTCGGCCGCCACGCCCGAATCGGGTGCGCCGATGGGCGGCGCGAGCAGGGCGTCGCGCAGGGCGTCGGGCGAGGCGTCGGTCGCCACGGCGGCGGGTGACGCGATGACGGCGAAGAGGGTGAGGAGCAGGGCGAAACGGCGCATGACGGCTCGTGCTTGCGAGAGGAGCCGGCGAGCGTACGCAGCCGCACGGCCGCGCAATGCCGGCACGCGTCCTTTCGAAAGGTCGTTTTCGATATCACTGCTTGTCGCAATGCATCACAACGTCGAGGGCGGAGCCCGCGTGGGGCGGTGCTACCATGGCCGCTTGCGCGGAGCCCGACGGCCCGCCAGCGCTCTTCCTTCCGTTATCACGTCCCACAGGATCCCATGGCCATCTCCGAGGAACTGAGGCAAGCCGCTCTCGAATACCACCGCCTTCCCCGTCCGGGAAAGATCAAGGTCACGCCGACCACGTCGCTGCTCACCCAGCGCGACCTGTCGCTCGCGTACTCGCCCGGCGTCGCCGCGGCGTGCGACGCGATCGTGGCCGATCCGCGCGAAGCGGCCGACCTGACCGCGCGGTCCAACCTCGTCGCCGTGATTTCCAACGGCACCGCGGTGCTCGGACTGGGCAACATCGGCGCGCTGGCGAGCAAGCCGGTGATGGAAGGCAAGGGCGTCCTGTTCCAGAAGTTCGCCGGCATCGACGTGTTCGACATCGAGATCAACGAGAACGATCCCGACAAGCTGGTCGACATCATCGCCAGCCTCGAGCCCACGTTCGGCGGGATCAATCTCGAGGACATCAAGGCACCCGAGTGCTTCATCGTCGAGCGCAAGCTGCGCGAGCGCATGAAGATCCCCGTGTTCCACGACGATCAGCACGGTACCGCGATCATCGTCGGCGCCGCCGTCATCAACGCGCTGCTCGTCACCGGCAAGAAGATCGAGGACGTGAAGCTGGCGACCACCGGCATGGGCGCGGCGGGCATCTCCTGCGTCGACATGCTGGTGACGCTCGGCATGAAGAAGGAGAACATCCTCGCGTTCGATCGCGACGGCGTGCTCCACAGCGGCCGCACCGATCTGGACCCCGACAAGCAGCGTTACGCGCGCGACACCGACAAGCGGACGCTCGCCGAGATCGTCGAGGGCGCGGACATCTTCCTCGGCCTTTCCGCCGGCGGCATCCTCAAGCCGGAAATGGTCGCCACGATGGCGGAGCGCCCGATCATCTTCGCGCTCGCGAACCCCAATCCGGAGATCCTGCCGGAAGACGCGAAGGCGGTGCGCCCGGACTGCATCATGGCGACGGGCCGTTCGGATTACCCGAACCAGGTCAACAACGCGCTGTGCTTCCCGTACCTCTTCCGCGGCGCGCTCGACGTCGGCGCGTCCGTCATCAACGAAGCGATGAAGGTGGCCTGCGTGCAGGCCATCGCCGAGCTGGCGCGTCGCGAGTCGTCGGACGTCAGCGCCCGCGCGTATGGCGGCAAGCCGCCGAGCTTCGGTCCGGACTACCTGATCCCGCAGCCGTTCGATCCGCGCCTCCTGATCCAGCTGCCGCCGGCCATCGCGCGCGCCGCGATGGACTCGGGCGTGGCCGAGCGTCCGATCGAGGACTTCCCGGCGTACATCGAGAAGCTGACGAGCTTCGTCTTCCGCACCGGGCTGCTGATGAAGCCGGTGTTCGATCGCGCGAAGGCCGATCCGAAGCGCGTCGTCTACGCCGAGGGCGAGGAAGAGACCGTGCTGCGCGCCGTGCAGACCGTCGTCGACGAAGGCCTGGCGCGTCCGATCCTCGTCGGTCGTCCCGACGTCATCGAGAAGCGCATCGCGCGGGCGGGCCTGCGCATGAAGCCCGGCGTCGACTTCGAGATGTGCAACATCCACTCGGATCCGCGCTTCGAGGACTACTGGCGCCTCTACCACTCGATCATGGAGCGTCGCGGCGTCACGCCCGCGTCGGCCAAGGCCGTGGTCCGCTCGCGTCCCACGGTGATCGCGGCGCTGATGGTCGAGCGCGGCGAGGCCGACGCGATGATCTGCGGCCTCGTGGGCACGTACCAGAGCAAGCTCGATTACATCTGCGACATCATCGGCCTGGACGAGGGCCTCGCCGAGGCCTCGGCCATGGCGGCCGTCGCCACCGAGAAGGGCACGTTCTTCTTCCTCGACACGTACGTGCAGGAGGACCCGACGGCCGCGCAGATCGCCGAGGCGACGCTCCAGGCCTCCATCCGCCTGAAGCTGTTCGGCATCCAGCCCAAGATCGCGCTGCTCTCGAACTCCAACTTCGGCAGCCGCGAGACGCGCAATTCGCGCAAGATGCGCGAGGCGCTCAAGCTGATCCGCGAGCGCGTGCCCAAGCTGGAAGTCGAGGGCGAGATGCAGGCCGACGTGGCGCTCACCCCCGAACTCCGCGAGCGGATCTTCCCGAACTCGCGGCTGGAGGGTAAGGCCAACGTGTTCGTCTTCCCGAACCTCGATGCCGCCAACACGGCCTACAACATGGTCCGCGTCCTCTGCGACGGCGTCGTGATCGGCCCGATCCTCATGGGCGTGGCCAAGCCGGCGCACATCCTGACGCCGCAGGCCACGGTCCGTCGCGTGGTCAACATGACCTCGGTGGCGTGCGTCGAGGCCCAGATCCGCGCAGGCAAGCCGCGGACCGTCGTAACCGATTGATTTGGTGACATCCCGGGGGCCTTTCGCCGATACGATCGGCTCCCACCCCTTCGGTAGGAAGGCTGCTACCGGAGGGGTGGGAGCCGATCGCATCGGCGATCCGGCGCAGCCGGCCAGCGCTCCCCGGTCGCCATTTGCATCGATCCAAACCGCCATACGGCCGCGTATCCGGAAACGTTGCGCTATCATGGAAAGGTTTTCCCGCCACCCCAGCGGCCTCCTTCAGTCCCCATGAGCGCGCGTCACGCGCGAGCGGAGCATCCATGGACCAGATCGACGATTCCCTGAATCAGGACCTCGACCCCACCGAAACCCGTGAATGGGTCGAGTCGCTCAACGCCGTCATCAACCACGACGGCACCGAGCGTGCGCACTTCCTGCTGGAGCGCATGGTCGACTCCACGCGTCGCGCCGGCGGCTACCTGCCGTTCGATCCGACCACCGAGTACGTCAACACCATCCCGCCGCACATGGAAGCGCGCAGCCCGGGCGACGCCGCGATCGAATGGCGCATCCGCTCCCTGATCCGCTGGAACGCGCTGGCGACGGTCGTGCGCGCCAATCGCAAGCCGGGCGACCTCGGCGGCCATATCTCCAGCTTCGCCTCGTCGGCGACGCTGTACGACGTCGGCTTCAACCACTTCTGGCGCGCGCCGAGCGCCGACCATCCGGGCGACCTCGTGTTCCACCAGGGCCACTCGGCCCCGGGCGTGTACGCGCGCTCGTTCCTGGAAGGCCGCCTGAGCGAAGACCAGCTGGACCTCTTCCGCATGGAAGTGGCCGGCAAGGGTCGTGGCCTGTCGTCGTATCCGCACCCGTACCTGATGCCGGACTACTGGCAGGCGCCGACCGTCTCGATGGGCCTCGGTCCCATCCAGGCGATCTACCAGGCGCAGTTCTGGAAGTACCTCGAGCACCGTGGCCTGATGCCGAAGACCGATCGCAAGATCTGGTGCTTCATGGGCGACGGCGAGTCGGACGAGCCGGAATCGCTGGGCGCGATCGCGCTCGCGGGCCGCGAGGGCCTCGACAACCTGATCTTCGTCATCAACTGCAACCTCCAGCGCCTCGACGGCCCGGTTCGCGGCAACGGCAAGATCATCCAGGAGCTGGAAGGCGTCTTCCGCGGCGCGGGCTGGAACGCGATCAAGGTCGTCTGGGGCAGCTACTGGGATCCTCTCCTGGCGCGCGATACCTCGGGCAAGCTGCGCCAACTGATGATGGAAACGGTCGACGGCGAGTACCAGGCGTGCAAGGCCTTCGGCGGCGCGTACACGCGCGAGAAGTTCTTCGGCAAGTACCCGGAGACCGCCGCGCTCGTCGCCAACATGTCCGACGACGACATCTGGCGCCTCAACCGCGGCGGCCACGATCCGCACAAGGTGTACGCGGCGTACCACGCGGCCGTGAACACCACGGGCATGCCGACCGTGATCCTCGCCAAGACGGTGAAGGGTTACGGCATGGGCGCGGCCGGCGAGTCGCAGAACCCGGCGCACAACACCAAGAAGATGGACGACGAGGCGATCCGCGCGTTCCGCGACCGCTTCAACATCCCCGTGCCCGACGACAAGCTCGCGGACGTGCCGTTCTACCATCCGGGCAAGGACTCGGAGGAAGTGCAGTACATGCTCGAGCGCCGTCGCGCGCTCGGCGGTTCGCTGCCGCAGCGTCGCCGTAAGGCCGACCAGTCGTTCAAGGCGCCGTCGCTCGACGCCTTCGAGCAGATCACCAAGGGCTCCGGCGATCGCGAGATCTCGACCACGATGGCGCTCGTTCGCGGCATGAACCTCATGCTCCGCGACAAGGAGCTCGGTCCGCGCATCGTGCCGATCGTCGCCGACGAAGCGCGCACGTTCGGCATGGAGGGCATGTTCCGCCAGATCGGCATCTACGCGCCGTTCGGCCAGAAGTACCGTCCGCAGGATGCCGACCAGCTGCTGTACTACCGCGAGGACCAGAAGGGCCAGGTGCTGCAGGAAGGCATCAGCGAAGCCGGCGGCATGAGCGCCTGGCTCGCGGCGGCGACGAGCTACAGCGTCAGCAACACGCCGATGCTGCCGTTCTTCATCTACTACTCGATGTTCGGCTTCCAGCGCATCGGCGATCTGTGCTGGGCGGCGGGCGACATGCGCGCGCGCGGCTTCCTCATCGGTGGCACCTCGGGCCGCACCACGCTCAACGGCGAAGGCCTGCAGCACGAGGACGGCCATTCGCACCTGCTCTCCGGCGCGATCCCGAACGTCGTGTCGTACGACCCCACGTTCTCGTACGAGCTGGCGGTGATCCTGCAGGACGGCACGCGCCGCATGATGCAGGAGCAGGAAGACGTCTACTACTACATCACCGTCATGAACGAGAACTATGCCCACCCCGACCTGCCGAAGGGCAGCGAGGAAGGCATCGTCAAGGGCATGTACCTGTTCAAGGACGGCGGCAAGGCGAAGAAGAACGAGCCGCGCGTGCAGCTGATGGGCTCTGGCACCATCCTGCGCGAAGTCATCGCCGCGGCGGAGCTGCTCGAGAAGGACTTCGGCGTCACGTCCGACATCTGGTCGGTGCCGAGCTTCTCGGAAGTGCGTCGCGAAGGCTTCGACGCCGAGCGCTGGAACCGTCTGCATCCGGAAAGCCCGCAGCGCGTGCCGTACGTCACCGGCCTGCTGGCCGATCGCCAGGGTCCGGCGATCGCCGCCACCGATTACGTCCGCGAGTTCGCCGACCAGATCCGTGCGTTCATGCCGGACGGCATGCGCTACACGGTGCTCGGCACGGACGGCTACGGTCGTAGCGATACCCGCGCCAACCTGCGTTCCCACTTCGAGGTCGACCGCTACTGGATCGCCCAGGCCGCGCTCGCCGCCCTCGCGAAGGAAGGCAAGGTCAACGCCAAGGACGTCAGCCGCGCCATCAAGGAATACAAGCTCGACATGGACAAGCCGAACCCGATGACGGTCTGACCGCCATCGAATGCGGACGCGACGAAGGCCGGAGCGATCCGGCCTTCGTCGTTTTCGCATCACGCCTCGTCCATACTGCGGCTGCTATTACCTGTGCCACAACGATTCAAGGGTCGCTCCGTCATGCGCATCGCACTTCCGGCCATCGCCGCTCTCGCCATCACCGCCTGTGCCACCGGTCCCGTCGAGCATGGCTCGCGCTCGCGGCTGCTCTACATCGCATCGACCAAGGCGCCGTGCACGAACGGTGTGATGAAGACGGAATGCCTGCAGTACCGCGAGGAGCCGACGCAGCCCTGGCAGCTCAATTACGCGCCGGTCGAAGGGTTCGAATGGAAGCAGGGCAACGAGTACCTGCTGAAGATCACCGAGGTGCACGCCAGCGACGCGCCCGCGGACGCGTCCCGCGTGACATGGCACGTCGACAAGGTGGTCGAGCAGCACCCCGTCCCCTGACGCGCGTTTCGCGAGGTCAAAAAAAAGCCGGGATCGCTCCCGGCTTCGCCCTGCCCTGCAGCAGGCATCAATCGTCGTCGCGCAGCGCGTGGCGGATCAGCAGGAACGTCCCGATCGCCGCGGCGGCGATGCCGATGGTCACACCCGGATTGCGGCGCACCTGCTTGCGCAGCTTGCGGTACTGGTACGTCGCCTCGTCGGCGAAGTCCTCGGCGAGGTAACGGACACGCTTGCCGTTGCCGCGGCTGGCAAGCTTGTTCGTGACGCGCCGGCTGCGGTCCAGCAGGTCGCTGCCGACACCCGTGGCCTCGTCGGCGTAATGACGGACGCGGCCGGAAACGCCGTTGACGGCGCTTTCCACCTGACGTGCGAATTCGCGATTTCTGCTCATCGGAAGGCTCCCTGTGAAGCTCGTTACGGACGGGTCCCGACTTTGCGTTCGCTGCCGTGAGCACGATGTAAACGTGGAAAGCCGGATTGAACAGGCATTCAGCGTGCGAGCGCGTACTCGCCGCCGCGCTCCAGCGCCGCGCGATAGGCGGGACGCGCATGGATCCGCGCGAGGAACGCCTTCAGGCGCGGTCGCGAGGCGTCCAGCCCGGCGCGGCTCGCGGCGGCCTCCAGCGGGAAGCTCATCTGGATGTCCGCCGCGGTCAGGGTGTCTCCCGCGAAATAGTCCGTGTCGGCGAGCTGCGATTCCAGATAATCCAGGTGCAGCTTCAGCTGCGGGTCGACGAAGGTCTTCTGCGCCCCGCGCGCGAGCATGCGCGCGATCGGCTTCGCGAAGAACGGCACCGGCGCGGTCTCCATGCGGCTGAAGACGAGCTTCAGCAGGAGCTGGGGCATCGCCGAGCCTTCCGCGTAATGAAGAAAATAGCGGTAGCGAAGCGCTTCCGGCGTCCCGGGCGCGGGCCTGAGCCGCCCTTCGCCGTAGCGGTCGACCAGGTATTCCACGATCGCGCCGGATTCGGCCACCGTCACGTCCCCGTCCACGAGAACCGGCGACTTGCCGAGCGGATGGACGTCGCGCAGCGCCTTCGGCGCAAGCATCGTCTTCGGGTCGCGCTCGTAGCGGACGATCTCGTAGGGGAGGCCGAGTTCTTCCAGCAGCCAGAGCACGCGCTGCGATCGCGAGTTGTTGAGGTGGTGGACGACGATCATGTGCCGGCTCTCTCGTGAGGGAGCCGGCAGCGTAACAGGTGCGGTCAGCCGGCCGACGTCAACGATGCCTGCAGTTTCTTCACCTGATCCGGAAACGCCTTGCCTTCGGCCGCCGTGGTGGCGGCGACCACCTTCTTCGCCTCCGCGTCCCGATTCGTGGCACGCAGCGCCTTCACCTGGAAGGTCGCGACGACGATGCGGTTCGCACCGTAGGCTTTCTTCGCGGCCGCATCGAGATAGGGAAGGGCTTCCGCGGCCTTGCCGCTTTCGACCAGGCGCCTGCCGTAGCGATAGTTGTAGACGTAGTCGTCGGGCCAGGCGGCGATCAGCTGCTTCTCCAGCGTGTCGAGTTCATCGCCGGCCTTCGCGCGGACGAGGTAGACGCGAAGGTTGTCGGCGAGGTTGCGGTCGCTGCGGAGATCGCCGTGCAGCTTCTCGCGGCTGAGATCGATGGCCTTGCGCAGGACCGCCTGCTCCCCGGTGGTATCGCCGAGGGCCGCGTCGAGATCCGCGGCGGTGAGTACCGCGCTCCGCTGATCGGCGCACGCGGGTGCGGCGGTGAAGACCTGGGTGGACAGGAACGATTCGTACGGTGCCTTCTGCGGCGCGAGCAGTGTCTTGCGATCGGCTTCGGGCTGCGACTTGCTGGCGCCGACGAGGTCGTCGAGCACGTAGGGACGCTCGCAGCCGATGTCGCCGGCCAGCACCTTCGTCGCGGCATCGACGATGCCCTTGTCGTCCTTCGCGTCCTTCGCCTGCAGCAGCAGGAGGCGTTGCTTCGCCAACGCCACGCGCTTGTCCTTGTCGGACACGTTCCGCACCATCGGCGGCAGGGTGGCGAACCAGGCCATGCCCTCCTTGCCGGCATAGTGCAGCTGGTAGGTATCGAGCACGTCGGCGACCGCCGCCATCGAGCCCTTCGCCGCATCCGCCTTCAGCTTCGACAGGCGCGCGTCGCCGGACAGGATGCCGGCCACCTCCTTGTAGAACGTGTCGCGCGGACGCTCCGCGAGGATGCGGCCTAGCTCTTCGCCGTCGGGGCCGATGGCGACATAGGTGGGCAGGAAGTGGACGTTCCACTTCGTCATCCAGGCCTTGTCGGCCGGCTTGTCGGCATCCGCCTCGTAGAACACGACCTTGCTGTTGAGGTCGTCCCACTCCTTGCCGTTGAGCACGTGGCTCGCCATGAAGTAGCACGAGTAACACCACACCGCCTGGAAATCGACGAGGACCGGCTTGTTCTCGCGCTTGCCCTGGGCGAGCGCGGCGTCGAGGCTGGCGGGCGACGTATGCGCCGCGAACGCGGGCGCGGCGGCGAGAACGAGAATGGCGACGAGCAGGCGCTTCATGGTGATACCGTCCCCTTTTGGAGGTATAGACGGCCAACCAATAGCACGTTTTTTCGTCCGTGTCAGATGGTACCGGTGGCGCCTTCGACCGGCTCCGGGTCGGATACCAGGCCTTGCCGGCGGCGCAGCGAGGGAAACCACCACATCCAGAGGCCCACCACGACCAGGGTGCCGATGCCGCCGATCAGGGTCGCGTTGACCGCGCCCAGGGCGGCGGCCAGCAGGCCGGATTCGAACTCGCCCAGCTGGTTGGAGGTGTTCACGAAGATCGCGTTGACCGCGCTGACGCGGCCGCGCATGTCGTCCGGGGTTTCCAGCTGGACGAGCGCGCCGCGGATGACCATGCTGACCATGTCGAACGCGCCGAGGGCGAAAAGGGCCGTCACCGAGAGCCACAGGGTGGTGGACAGGGCGAAGACCAGCGTGGCCACGCCGAATCCGGCCACCGAGGCGAACATGATCGGGCCGACCCGGCGTTCCAGCGAATGGCGTGTCAGCCAGAGCGACATCATGAGGGCGCCCACGGCGGGCGCCGCCCGGAGCACGCCGAGCCCCCAGGGGCCCGTGTGGAGGATGTCCTTCGCGAAGATCGGCAGCAGCGCCGTGGCGCCGCCCAGCAGCACCGCGAAGAGGTCGAGCGAGATGACGCCGAAGACCGCCGGCCGATGGCGGATGAAATGCACGCCCGCGAAGAGGGTTTTCAGCGTCGCCGGTTCGCGGCGCGGCGGCAGGTGGTCGTACGCGAGCCGTGTCATCAGCGCCAGCGCGACCAGGTAGAGCAGGGCGGACACGCCGTAGACCGTCGCGGCGCCGGCGACGTAGAGCAGGCCGCCGAGGGCCGGTCCGGCGATCATCGCGGCCTGGCCGGCCGCGGCGTTCGCGGCCATCGCACGCGGCAGCACCGTCGCCGGCACGAGCGCGGGAAGCATCGATTGCAGCGCCGGAAACTCGAAGGCCTTGGCGGTGCTCACGACGAAGACCAGCCCCAGGATGCCGGCTTCGTTCAGATGCCCCGACAGGCTGAAGCCGGCGAGCAGGGCGATGGCAATCCATTCGACGGCCTGGCAGACCGTGACGATGCGGCGGCGATCGAACTGGTCTGCGACGTGACCGGCGGGGAGGGCGAGGAGCACCGAGGGAATGAACTGCGCGAGGCCGATGAGGCCGAGGTCGAGGGCGCGGTGGGTGATCTCGTAGACCTGCCAACCGACCGCGACCGACATCATCTGGAAGCCGAAGCTGGAGGCGTTCTTCGCGAACCAGAACTGCACGAAGGCGCGATGGCGAAGCAGCGACACCGCTCCGGGGGAAGATGGCGGCATGGGCGTTCCTTTGAGGCGATCCCCGATTTTACTCCCGGCCGCCGCGCGAAATTGATCGGCGCGGCCCTATCGGCGAAGCTAGGCCCTTTCCTGCCGGGGGTTCGCAAGATCATGCGCCGTATCGCCATCCTTCTCGCCAGCGCCGCGCTCGCCACCGCCTGTTCGTCGCCGCAGGACCAGCAGGCCGCGCAGGCGCCCGCCGCGAACAACCAGGCCGAGGAAGCTGCGAAGAAGCTCGAGACCTACCAGCAGCTCGTCAAACTGCACAACGACGGCCCGGCGGTGCAGCTCGGCCACGAGATCGTCGACAAGTATCCGGACACGCCGGCGGCGGCCGAGGTGAAGAAGACGCTCGACGAGCTCGAAGCCAACTACAAGGCCACGAGCGAGAAGAATCGCCTGGCGGCGCTGTGGCTCTACCAGACCTCGCCCATGCAGGGCGGCACGCAGAGCACGGCGACGATCCAGTCGAGCCGGCCCACCGGCGACCAGACGGTGCGGCTGATCCTGCGCCGCCACACCGCCTGGGGGCAGAGCGTGTTCCTCTATGCCACGAGCGGGAAGGGCTTCGTCTGCAAGGGCGACTGCTCGCTGAAGGCGACGTTCGACGGCAAGGCGAAGACGATCAAGGCGTTCCGGCCGCCGACCGGCGAACCGGCGCTGCTGTTCCGCAACGACGCCCAGTTCCTGAAGGATCTGGCGAAGACGAAACGCCTGACCATCGACGTGGTCACCATCAGCCGCGGCGAAACCACGCTGACGTTCGAGACCGGCGGCTTCGATCCGGACAAGTGGACGGCGCTGCCGAAGAAGAAATGACCCGCCCCGTCGCACCGGCGCGGGCCGGTACGACGATCAGTGCAGGAACAGCTTCTCGGTGATCCGCGTCAGCGGCCACTCGAGCATCGTGTTGAGCTTCGGCGGAAGATCCAGCGGGCGCAGCAGCATCTTCACGGTCATCTCCGCGGGGATGTGTCGCTTGAGCAGGCCTTCCGCGCGCGCCGTGATCCGGCGGAACTCCGCGTCGTCGTGCGCCTTTTCCGGATAGCGCACGTTGAACACGTGGCGCAGCGCGATGTCGCTGTCCTCGTTCTTGATCTCGCGCAGGCGCTTGAGCAGCGTGCGGAAGGTGCTCAGGCGGCCGATGCGGTCGCGCGTGCGATAGACGCGGAAGTGCTGGTAGAAGTGCTTGTAATGACGCACCTCGTCGCTCTTGATGAGGTTGGTCAGCTCGCGCAGCACGGGTTCGTCGGTGACGTCGTTGAGCGCGCGATAGAGGCTCGCGGTGCCCGTCTCCACGACGCAGCGCGCCGCGAGCTCGAGGCCGCGGTTGGGCTCCAGCTCCTCGGCGGTGCACACCGAGCCGTAATGCGCGAAGAAGTTGCGGAAGCCGGTGTCCCAGTCGAATTCGGGCCAGACGTGCTTCACGTAGGCCGCGAGGGCGCGGCCGTGCTGGAGTTCCTCGTGCTCCCAATGATCGCGGAGCCAGCCCTGCAGTTCGTCGTCGCCGGCGAAGTGGTCGACGAGGTTGTGCGTGTAGAGATCGGACCCGCTCTCGACGAACGACGAGCTGCAGAGCAGCAGGAAAAGGTCTTCGTTGGCCCTGACCTTCTCGATCTCGATGCGCGAGAGGTCCAGTTTTTCGAGCGTCCATGGCAAGGTGGCGGCATAGCTCACTGCGGGTGTTCCTCGATCACTTGGTCGTGCGCCCCCTTCGGGCAATGACCGGATTGTGACAAAGGCGGGCCGTCAGCGCACCACGGTGACCGGCACATGGGCTTTCGCGAGCACGTCCGTCGAGGTCGAACCCACCAGCCAGCGGGCCAAGGCGCCCCGTTCGCTGTGGCCGATCACGATGTGATCCACGCCGTGCCGCGCGACATAGGAGAGCAGGGCGTCCCCCGGGCTCCCCTGGAGCAGCTCGACGTCGACCGGCACCCCGCCGCCCTGCGCGAGGCCGGCGACCTCGTCCCGCAGCGCGCGCAGCCGATCGTCGCTGTTGTCGGTCATGAGCAGGGCGGAAACGTCCGCCCCGTTCTCCAGCTGTTCGACCCGGATCACGTGGACCTTCGCCCCGGCGCAGGCCGCCAGTTCGAGGGCGAAACCATAGGCCCGGCGGGCGGTCGCGGAACCGTCGTAGCCGACGAGGATGTTCTTGGGCATGGGGATGGCCTCCTTGGGGTTGGGTCGATCTTAGGCCGAGCCCGAAGTCCCGGCGAGGGCGCTTCACGAACCGTCCGACAAACCCTCTCGTTCGCTGAACGGCCCTCGCGACGCTCCGTGTTTCTTCACATTCGTGAGCGGAGAATCCGCCCCGTAAGTGGTTGCGAGCCACCATGCCGCGCCATTCGTCGTCACCTCAAAAGCAGGGAGAACCACACATGATCAAGCGCATCACGGGTATCGCCGCCGTCGTCCTGGCCGCCGCGGGCGTCTTCGCCGCTCAGCCGTCGGCTGCCGCCGAGGCCGCGACCAAGTGCCACATGACGTTCAGCACCACGGGCTGGGCCGCCATCTACAAGAAGGCCGACGGCCGCGGCCATGTCCGCTGCGATAACGGGCAGAGCGCGGACGTGATCATCCACGTGCGTGGCGGCGGCCTCACCGCCGGCAAGTTCAGCATCGAAGGCGGCAAGGGCGAGTTCACCAACGTCAAGGGCATCAGCGAGATCTACGGCGAATACGCGAGTGGCGGCGCCAACGCGGGCATCGTGAAGTCGGCCGAGAGCGCCGCGATGACCAAGGGCGAAGTGTCCCTGGCCGTCACCGGCACGGGCCGCGGCTTCAACCTCGGCGTCGACCTGAGCAAGTTCGAGATCGAGCGTCTGAAGTAAGGCGCCAAAGGCGCCTTACGTGTAGGAGCGGACCTGGCCGCGATAGCTTTAGCGAAGCATTCAAGGACCGACATCGCCCCACTGAACGATTGCTTTCAGGCCGCACCAACCCGCCAAAGGCGCCTTACGTGTAGGAGCGGACCTGGCCGCGATAGCTTTAGCGAAGCATTCAAGGACCGACATCGCGCCACGGAACGATCGCGGCCAGGTCCGCTCCAACCGACCACCCAAAGCGCCCCCCGGGGCGCTTTTTCGTGCGCGCCATCCCATCGCCGCCACGGCGAGTACACTCACGCGATTCCACTCGTCCAGAGGTTCCCCATGCGTCGCCTCCTCAGCCTCATCGCGTTGTCCCTCGTCACCGTCTCGGCCTGGGCCGCCGGCCCCGCCGTGGGCGACAAGGCCCCCGATTTCCGCCTCCAGGACCAGAAAGGCGACTGGCACACGCTCGAGACCCACCAGGGCAAGTGGCTGGTCCTCTACTTCTACCCGAAGGATTTCACGGCCGGCTGCACGACCGAGGTCTGCACCTACCGCGACGACACCGCCAAGCTGCACAAGGCCGGCGCGGTGGTCCTCGGTGTCAGCCTCGACGACGTGAAGTCGCACGCCGAGTTCGCCGAGAAATACCACGTGCCGTTCCCGCTGCTCTCCGACGCCGACAGCGCGGTCGCTGTGAAGTACGACGTGCTGACCACGACCCCGACGGGCAAGAAGTACGCCCGTCGCGAGACGTTCCTGATCGACCCCAGCGGCAAGATCGTCAAGGTCTACAAGGACGTCGATCCGGAAAAGAACTCCGGCCAGGTGCTCGCCGACATCGCGGCCCTCAAGAAGGCGGGTGCCTGATCGTGCCCGTCGCCATCAGGGGGCCGAAGCGCACGCGGCCCTTCGCGCTCTGGCGCATCGTCGTATGGATCATGATGTTGCTCGCCGCGGTCGGCTTCGTGATCCATGCGTTCGCGGCCGTGGTCAGCGCCGGCGCCATCGGGGCGGTGAGCGCCGAGGCGCTGGCGGCCGGCGTGCCCGACCCGCGCGTGCGGCTGATGTGGTCGCTGGCTTATGCGCTCGCCGCGTTCGTCACGATCGCCGTCACGCTGTCGGCGCTGCGCTGGCGCGCCTGGAGCCGTTCCGTCCTGCGCGTGATCGCGCTCGTGCTCGCCGTCTGGTTCGCCTGGACGGCCTGGATCGAGTTCGGCCAGTGGAAGCAGGTCGGCGCGGTGCTGGCCCAGGCGGGGCTTTCGGCAGACGACCTGGCCGAGTGGACGCGCCGCCGGACGATCCTGCTTGCCGGCGTCGTGCTGAAACTCGTCTCGATACCGGTGCTCGCCTGGCTCGCATGGGTGCTTGGCAGCCTCCGCGTGCGTCAGCAGTTCGCGGCACCTTCCCTCTGAGCGCGGTTCAGCCCCTATTCGCGCGCTGGCCGCTATCGAGGGGTTTTCCGGGAAGGCATCCATGAACGCACGCCGCCTGCTGACCTTCGCCATCGCGATCGGCGCCACGTGCGCCGCTTCCGCCCAGGACCTCGCCACGACGTGCCGCGTGGCGAGCACCTACGACCTGACCGTGAAGCCCGAGGCCCTGCTCTTCGACCGCGCCGAGGGTGCGCCCCGCAGCGTGTCGATGCACGACGGCGCCCTGCGCACCGATGGCCGCGCGGTGACGTTACGTCCGGACGAGCAGGATCGCGTGGGCATGTTCGAAAGCCGCGTCCGCGCCCTGGTTCCCAAGGCGAAGGCGATCGCGAACGACGGGGTCGATCTCGCCGCCCGCGCCGTGCGCGACGAGGCGGCGACGGCCGCTCCGAACGCGGTGGCCAGCGGCGAGCTCGACCGCGTGCTCGACACGCGCGTGGCTGACATCAAGCGCCGCATCGCCGCGAGTCAGAGCACCCGCGACTGGCAGGAGGACGCGATGCGCGCCTACGCGCAGGAGATCGTCGCGGACGTCGGCCCCGTGCTGACCCAGGACGTGGGCAGCGAGGCGATGCAGCTGGCCATGAGCGGCGACCTGCAAGGCGCGGCCGCCTTGCGCGATCGCGTCGCCTCGGTATCGACGGGCGGTCAGGCTCGCGTGGTCGCCAGGCTGCAGGCGGCGCTGAAGCCTCGTATCCAGGCGCTGTGCCCGTCGATCCAGGAACTGGTGGACCTGCAGTCGGGCCTGAAAGATGCGTCGGGTCGGCCGTTGCAGTTACTCGAACTCGGTGAATGACCGCCCGCTGACCGGAATCCCTGACGTTTAGGACCGGCTAAGTGCCGTGGGTCTAACGTCTGGCCCATGGAACGCACTTCGACCCGAGTGGTAAATGGCCTGATCAGGCGAGTGATTGCGGACCGCGACCTCTACCGGCAAGCCGCGCGCGGCGTCCGCGAACCCGGCCTCAAGGCCATCCTCGAAGAATCAGCCGATGCATTGACCGCGATCGCCGGCGACCTGCAGTCGCAGGTGACGGCCACCGGCGCCCGCCCGGCCACCGCGGGTGGCCCCATGAGCGGCGTGCGCCGGACCATGATGGAGGCGTCGGTGAAGCTTTCGCACGATCCCGACGTGACCTACATCCGCACCCTCGAGCAGATGGAGCGGCGCCTGCTCGATACTTTCCTGAAACTCGAAGCGACATCGGGCGATCGCGCCCTGGTCGGACGCCACATCGCGCGTTTGCGCCTGCTGCACCTGGACATGACCAATCTGGGCGGCGCCGCCGGACGTTAGGCGGCGCGGAGCAGACCCAGCATGCGATGCAGGCAGCTGTCCGCCGACACCATGACCGGCTGCCGCGTCGCCAGCGTCTCGCGATCCGCGAAGAAGTTCGCGAATGCGATGGCATCGGCGGGGTCCTTCCGCACGGCGATCTGCATGCCCTCGCGAAAGATGCCCCAGCCGTCGCTCGTATCAGCGATGTGGTAATCGATGATCTCTGTCACGTCGGCCTTCCTCTGCAGTCGGCTTAGGATTTCGCTGACAGGATGGCGGAACGCGCCGGCACCGCATATCAGACTAGTCTGAAAATGAAGGCCGGATTTTTCAGACGTTTCTCAATCCTCGACGACAGAAGACGCTGCGATACGCTCCAGCCGGACGATGAAGCGCTCGAGCGCCGCGCGTATCGCGGGCAGTGCCTCGAGGCCGGCCACAGGGTCGCCGCGCAGTAACGTCAGCAGCGCTTCCGCCTGCATGCACTCGGGCGAGTCGCCGAACATGCGCATGCCGCCGAGCACCCGGTGTACCCACGCCGCGGCATCGGTGGCATCGACGACCCGGTCGAGGGCCTCCAGGTCGTTGCGCGTGGAGGCGATGAACCGCTCGACCATGGCCGGGAGCAATGCGAGATCGCCATACGTGCCTACCCACGCGTCGTCATCCCATGGCATCGGCAGGGAGGCGTCGGCCGCACGACGGAGCAGGGCGTCCAGCTCCGCGAGGCGGACCGGCTTGGTGACGAAGTCGTCCATGCCCAGCGCGAGGCAGCGCTCCCGTTCTCCCGGCATGGCGTTGGCGGTCATGGCCGCGATGCGAAGCGATGCGCCGCGCTCGCGCAAGGTCCGCGTCAACGTATAGCCGTCCATCACCGGCATGTGCAGGTCGGTGAGCAGGATGTCGACCTCGCGCGTCGCGAGCAGGTCGAGCGCTTCCCCGCCGCCGTGGACGACGTGACAGCGATGGCCGAGGCGTTCGAGCTGCACGGCGACGAGTTCGCGACTGATCGGGTTGTCCTCGGCCACGAGCACATCGAGCGGCCGTTGGGCATGCCGGGGTGCGCGTGTGCGGTTCTCGTTGGCGGAGCTTCCCGCCGCGATGTCGAGAGCGATATCGAGTGTCACGCAGGTTCCGACGCCCTCGTCGCTCGTCATTTCGATGCGTCCGCCGAGCAATTCCACCAGGCGTCGGCATATCGCGAGTCCGAGGCCGCTGCCACCGAAGCGGCGCGTGGTCGACGCTTCGGCCTGGCTGAAGGGTGCGAAGAGCCGTGCGACATGCTCCGCCGCGACGCCGATGCCGGTATCCCGCACGAGGATGCGCAGGTGCTGGCGCCCGTTCTCCGTGTCGACGACGTCGACACGCACGCCGATGCCGCCGGATGCGGTGAACTTGACGGCATTGCTCACGAGGTTGAGCAGCAGCTGGCGCAGCCGGGTCGCGTCACCCATGAGCAACGGGGCAAGCGCGGCATCGATCGCCACATCGAGCGTGAGCCCCTTTTCATGCGCACGCGCCCTGAACAGGTCGGCGACGGCGTTGACCACGTCGCGCAGGTCGAGCGGCGCGCGTTCGATGCTCAGCTTGCCGGCCTCGATCCGGGAGAAGTCCAGCACGTCGTCGAGGATGCGCAGCAGGCTCTCCGCGGAGTTCGACGCGGTATCGAGCAGGCGGCGCTGCCCGTGTTCCAGCGGCGTGTCCCCGAGCAGCTCCAGCATGCCGATCATGCCGTGCATCGGCGTGCGGATCTCATGGCTCATCACGGCGAGGAACTGGCTCTTCGCTTCCGCCGCCACCTCGGCGGCCCGTTTCGCTTCCGCGAGGTGTTCGGCGTGTTCGAGCCGGCGTCGCGTCTCCCTCCGCAGCCGGACATGGGCGTGAGCGAGACATCCGAGCGCCGCGAGCAGCGCGAGGCCGAACGGGCCCGCTTTCCGCGCGACGTCGCGCCACGACCCGCCCCAGGTATAGACCGAGCGGAGCCAGGTGTTGCGCAGGGAGTGGGCACGGCGCTCCGGGACCGCGGCGAGAGCGCGGTCGAGCAAGGGGACGAGGCGGGCGAGGCGTCGGTCGACGGCGATGGAGAGTTCGGCACGCTCGTCGGTCGCCGCCGCGAGCTTCAGCCGTGCCGCGTGATCGCGGCGCATGACGTACTCGGCGGTGGCGATATCCCCCATGTAAGCGTCCGCGCGACCCGCCCCGACCGCGTCGAGACCCTCCGCCACGGAGTGCACGTCGGTGGCGATGAGGTCCGGAAGCGCACCGACCGCCCGGGCGATCGCCCCCTGCGACAGGTTCGCCACGACGCGCCGACCGGCGAGATCCGTCGAACCCGCGATCGGAGCCGCATCGGCCCGCGTCACGACGACGATGGGGAACTCCGTATACGGCGCGGTAAACACGAAGCGGCGACCGAGCGCGTCGTTGTAGCGCGAGGCCGAAGCGAGCAAGTCGATATCGCCCGCGGTGGCGCGGGCGATCGTGTCAGGCCAGTCGCTCGTACGCACGACGACATGGCGCAGGCCGAGCGACGTCAGCGCGTCGGCGAGGTAATCGAGCGCGAGTCCGGTGGGAATGCCGTCCTTGCCATTGAACGAGATCGGCGCTGCCGTCGGATCCATGCCGACGCGCAACGGCGGAAGGCTGGCGAGCCATGCGCGATCGTCGTCGCTCAGCGGAGCGCCCTGGTCTGGCGCGCCGCAGCCCGGCGACTCCTGTCGTCCCCGAGCGTCTCGCTCCATGGCGTTCGTGGACGCGAGCGTGTCGGCCTCGCGTCGCTCTGGAGGTCCGATGTTCTCACACGCGCGCACCGGATCGGCATGAATCGCCCGCGCCTCATTGCCGGTAGAAAGGGGCGCCGCGTAGGCGTTCACGCAGGTCGCGGCGAGCCACAAAATGGGCAGTTTTCTCAATAGCGTCATGGCGTTCCTTCGACCACGCACAGGGGTTTCCTGTAATCTCCACGATGGTACGACGAGTAACACATCTCACGGAGGGCGGGTGCACCTTTCCGCCTGCGAGGAAACGCATGGTTCTGCGCACGATCATCGCCGACGATCACCCTGTGGTCCTGATGGGTACCCGCGCGGCGCTCGAAGGCACGGGCGATATCGACGTGGTCGGCGAGGCAGCCAATGGAGATCAGCTGGTCGATCTGCTGGCGACGCATCCGTGCGATGTCGTGGTCACCGATTTCTCGATGCCCGGCGGCCGCCACGGCGACGGCCTCGCGCTGATCGATCTCGTGCGTCGTCGCTATCCGCGCCTGCCCATCGTCGTCCTGACGATGGTGAACAACGCGGCCGTGCTCCACACGATGCGGTCGCGCGGCGCGCTCGGCCTGTGCGACAAGCGCGCACCGCTGAAGGAGGTCGCCGTCGCCGTGCGCCAGGCGGCGGCGGGTCGCGCGTTCCTCAGCGACACGATACGACGCCAGTTCGACGCCGCGGGCGTGCACGACACCTCCGAGGTGGCGCGGTTGTCGGCCCGGGAGATCGAGGTCGTGCGGCTCTACGTCAGCGGCATGTCGATCTCGCAGATCGCCGAGCGGCTCAGCCGCAGCGTCAAGACCGTCAGCCGGCAGAAGCGCGACGCGATGCGCAAGCTCGGCATCGATCACGACAGTCGCCTGTCCGAATACGCGCGCGAGCGAGGCCTGGCCTCCTGACCCTGCCGGAAGTCACCGGTGACGAACGACCCGCGCGCGGACGGGCCGCCGGGGTTTAAACCATCCCCGTGTCGGGCGCATCCGACGTTGCGCCTATTCGTCCCCGGGGAGAAGGACCATGCGTCATCCGCTGATCGCCATCGCCATCGCCACCACCGCGGCATTCGCGTCCGCGTCCGCCAGCGCGGCGGGCGGCGCCAGTTTCAGCACGGACACCTGCCGGTACGATTACTCGACGCCCTTCGACGTGGACGTCACCGCTGCCGGCCTGTCGTTCCACCGGACGGACGGCAGCCCCGCGAAGGTGTTCCTCCACGACGGCACCCTTCGGGTCGACGGCAAGCCGGTGATGGTGTCCGATGCCGACGCCGTGGCGTTGCGCCGTTACGAGGACGGCGTGCGGAAGCTCGTGCCCGAGGTGGCCGCGATCGCCCGTGAAGGCGTGTCGATGAGCTACGAGGCGATGACGAGCGTCACGCTCACCTTCGCGGAAGGCGACCAGCGTGCGGAGATCCTCGAGAAGCTCAAGCGCAAGCAGGCGGATTCGTTGCGGTCCATCGACGAGGGCATCGGCGCCGGGCACTGGTCGTCGAACCGCATGGCCGAGACGGTCGCGGGATCGGTGTCCGACGGCGTCGGCGAGCTCGTCGGTTCGGTGACGTCCAGCGCGGTGACGGCCGCGCTTTCCGGCGACACGTCGAAGGTCGCCGCGCTCCAGGCCCGCGCGGACTCGCTGGACAAGTCGCTCAATCGCGAGATGAACAAGCGATCCAGGGCGCTCGAATCGCGCACCGCGACCATCTGTCCGCGCCTCGACGCGCTGGCCGAGTTGCAGCGAGCCTGGAAAGTACGCCTTCCCGACGGAAAGCCGCTGGAACTGATGACGATCAAGCCGAAGCACGGTGGCGACAACGACCACGACAAGGTCGCATCGTTCTGACGCCCGTCCGCCTCCACTGGTCTGCCTTCGGGTGGAGCGCGAGCATCACCGCACCGCCGCCACCCGATCGAGCCACGCCACCAGATTCGTCACCGTGTCGCCATGGAACGTCCGGTACATCTCTTCGGTGACGTAGCCGATGTGCGGCGTCGCCAGCACGTTCGGCAACGTACGGAACGGATGGTCGGGCGGCAGCGGCTCCTCCGCGAACACGTCGATGGCCGCGCCGGCGATCCGCCGTTCGCGAAGCGCGTCGATCAACGCCGCCTCGTCCACGATGGGGCCGCGCGAACTGTTGACCAGGAACGCGGATCGTTTCATCGCCGCGAGCTGGTCGGCACCGACGAGGCCGCGGGTGCGGTCGCTCAGCCGCGTATGGATCGTGAGCACGTCCGATCGCGCGAAGAGCGCATCCTTCGGCACCCGTGTGGCGCCAGCCGCCGCCGCATCGTCGTCCGTGAGGTTCTGGCTCCACGCGATCACGTGCATGCCGAAGGCCTGGGCGATGCGCGCGACGCGGGAGCCGATCCTGCCGAGGCCGACGATACCGAGCGTCTTGCCGCGGAGCTCGGTGCCGAGACCCACCTGCCATCCTCCCGCGCGGACGGAGGCCGCCTCGGTCGCGATGCCGCGCACCAGGCCGAGGATGGCCGCCCAGGTGAACTCGATCGTGGGCGTGGAGGAGTAATGCGTGTGGACGACTTCGACGCCACGCGCCGCCGCGGCCTCCTCGTCGATCGAGGCGTTGCTTCCGCCGGTCGAGGCGATGAGCCGCAGGCGCGGCAGGGCCGCGAGGAGCGCCGCGTCCACCGGCGTGCGCTCGCGCATCACGCAGATGGCGTCGAACGGCGCGAGCCGCCGTGCCAGCGCCTCGCGATCGGCGAGGTGGTCGCGGAAGACCGTGACGTCGGCACGGCCTCGCAGTGGAGACCAGTCGGCGCTCGTCAGGGCGACGCCCTGGTAATCGTCGAGTATCGCGATGCGCTTCGTCGCGTCGTTCATGAGGGCGTCCCGGTCAGGCCGGCTGGATGAGATCCCAGCCGTTGCTGTAAAGATCGTCGAAGACCGCGACGGTGCCGTACGCCTCGTGGCGCGGCGCTTCGCGGAAGTGCACGCCATGCGCGAGCATGCGCGCATGATCGCCGGCGAAGTCGTCCGTGTGCAGGAACAGGAATACCCGGCCGCCGCCCTGCCGGCCCACGCAGGCGCGCTGCTCGTCGTTCACCGCGCGGCCCAGCAGCAGGCGCGTCGTGGAGCCGCGCGGTCCGACCGTCACCCAGCGTTTGCCGTCGCCCTGCGGCGTGTCCTCGAACAATTCGAATCCCAGCGCGTCGACGAAGAAGCGGATGGCTTCGTCGTACTCGCGCACGAGGTAGGTGACGGCGCCGAGTGAGGCCATGGGTGTGCTCGTGGGGAAGGGGAATGCCAAGCATCGCCGTTGAGCCGCCCGTGGGCAAGGCGCTGGCTCAGTGGGCGCGATGCTCGTCGTCGAGCGCCAGGCCACCGCCGAGGCCGAGGCCCGCGCCAGCGGCGCCTCCGAGCCCCGCGCCACCACCACCACCACCACTTCTGCCACCACCGCCTTCTCCCTTGCCGCCGCCGTCGCCCTTGCCACGCGCACTGGCGACGACGCGTGCCGGCCCCTGTTTCGGAATCGCGAGGTGTGTCGGTACGGGCTCGAGATCGAGCACCTTCCGGATGAAATCGCGCAACGACACGACGAGCGCGTCGGTATGGATGGGCCGTCCGGCGGCGAGGTCGTTCGCCGCGCGCGCCGCCAGTTCCACCTGTTCCTCGGTGCCCAACAGGATGATGTCCGAGAGCGCCGCTTCGACGGCGTCGCGCACGCGGCGTGCCCGCTCGCTGCGGCTGCCCGGATCCGTCGTGGGTGCATCGGTGGCGTCCGCGCTCGCCGCGCGCTGCAGGATGTCGCGCAGGTGCGTCGGATCGACGCTGAGATCGCCGGTGAACGAGCCACCGAGTGTCTTGTAGGCCGCGATCAGCGTGCGCAGCCGCTCGTTGATCTGCCGGTTTTCCCGCTCCCGCCGCTGCTGCACCGTCTGCTGCGCGATCAGACGGATGCCGACGCCGATCAACGTCACCACGGCCAGACCGATGAAGGTGGTGAGCAGGCCCTGCCAGGAACTGAAGTCGAGATTGCGCATGGAGGAATACTCGATTAGGTCTCACCGTAGCGACAGGCTCGATGAACGGCCGGAGTTCCACGAAGACAAGCCAGTAGGTAGTGAGCGGGAATCGGTGAAATCCGACCTGCCCCGGCGCCCTCTCCCGGCAGATGTCGTGCTCATGGAAAGCCAGTATACGCGGGCTGGATGAGCACCTCCCTTAGCAGCGTTCAAGACAATCAGGGGACTTCATGAACTACCGGATCATAATCGGCATGTTTGCCATTGCGTTTGCGTCGGGGGCAGTCGCGTCCGATCTCTTAAGCAGGGCGGAGGAGCGAGTGAACGTTATGACAGCGGCCATTCGTTCGAAAGACCAACTCCATGCTCACTTGAGCTCCGACCCAACATCGCCTCTCCTCGCGTTAGAGCCTTCGAAGCGAAAGTCTTTCGTTGAATCTCTTCTTTTTACCGACGCAGGTCTCGCGTCATATTCGTTCCTCGAACTCGAAGGCCTACCCTCGACGAGCATTTATAGGATTCTTACGCTCTTCGGAGTGCAGGCAGATACGGCCGATATACGTCGTTCAGTGGGTTTCGAAGACGCAGAGGTCGAGAACATCCTCAAGCGATACTCGCAGCGACCGAGAGATAACTTGCATAGGATGTGCGTTATTTCGCCGCATCGGCCGACTCGATGCGTGCCCAACACAGGAAGTCGTTGTCCGGCAGGCTGTGGCGTCGAAGGCCAGGATCCACGATGAATTGCGGTCGCGGTGACCTGGAGCGCCGGCGCTCGGCTCGCAGCCTCTGACATGGTCCGTCTCTCACGTTTACTGAAACGGGAGTCGGACCTTCGTCAATCAACCGGCGGATGGTTCGAATGTTACTTCACCTGAGCATGGCCTTTCTTTTGTCGACGTCAGCGGACGTATTTCCACCTGACCATTCGAGAGGGGTTTGGAGCGATCTGGCCATCATACGGAGCCAGAGTGACGAGCCCTCGGACAGAGCGCTGCTGTTCGCGGAGCTGTACCAACGAAGGCTTGCTCGCGAGCTGAGGAATCTGCCTGCGCTTCCTGAAGCCGAATTGCATGATTTGTTTCTCGTGCTGGACGCGGCATCGCGACTCTCGTCGGTTGCCGACTATGCCCGGCGCGCCGACTACCTGGACGGGATGCGCGCGGTCGTCGAGGAGCTTGGTCGGCGGGGGACCCGGCGGGAGCTGGAACTGGAAAAATATCTCGAGGCACTGGTGGCGCGCCGGCGGTTCGACGATGCCAGGCGCATGGAGACCCTTGTCGATCCATCCGTATTCCGTCGGTACAGTGGCTTCATGCAGCAAGGACGGCGCGTGTTCGAGGGGCCTTCGGGGTACACGTTGGGGCGTGGGGGGAAGCTCAGGCATCGAGCGATCGAACTCCCTGACGATGGATCCTATGTTGTCGTCGTCATTGGTTGCCACATCGCGGACAGGGCAGCGAAGGCGCTTTCGCTGGATCCGCGGCTCGCAGGGATACTAGGAGGCCCGCGCGTGGTGTGGTTGCTCGGCGATGCCGAAACCGACGTCGATGTGATCAGGCAGTGGAAACAGGATTTCCCCGCCTTCAAGGTCCATATTGCCTTCGACAACGCGTCGTGGCCGGGGATCGACTTAGCTTCGACCCCGTCGTTTTTCTTCTTCCGGCGTGGACAGTTGGTCCAGACCTTGGTCGGCTGGGGGGCGACCGTTGGTCCTGAGCAAGTGGCGGACGCGTTCGAAACCATAGGCCTGCTCGAGCCATCTCAAAAGTCGGGCAGTTCGGCGGAAGGACGGCCTGTCGATTCCCGGTTAGCCGGAGCCGGCCGGCGTTAGCTACGGCGTTTCCGGCAAGAGGTGGCGCGACGGCGTCGGGCCATGACTTCCAGCACATCGGCGCCGCATCGTGCGCCCGGATACTGCGGGTTCCACCGGCGAGGCATTCGGTATGGACGTGCAGGCTTTCCTGGGCAGTTCCGTTTCCTCCGCCCGCCGCTCGCGGCGATGGTGGCCTTGTCTCGCCTTCGTCGGGCTGAGTCTCGCCGCGGCCGGCGTGACCGCGACCGACGGGCCGCTCGCCGCGCTCGACCATGGCCTTCGGCCGACGGTCGTCGCACCCGGCGAACATATCCCGCGCTGGTCGATCGAAGAACGCATGCGGTTCCATAAGGTACCCGGCGTCGCGGTGGCCGTGCTGAAGAACGATCGTGTGGCGCAGGTTCGCGGTTACGGGGTGAAACAGGCCGGTATGAGCGACCGCGTGGACGCCGACACGCTGTTCTCCGTCGGCTCGATCAGCAAGGTCGTCACCGCCACGACGACCCTTCGGCTCGCCGCGCAGGGCACGCTCGACCTCGATCGCGATGTCGACGCCTACCTGAAACGCTGGAAGCTCCCCCCATCGCCCGCCGTGCCGCATCCGGAGGTCAGTCTGCGCATGCTCATGTCGCACACCTCGGGACTGGGCGTGCATGGCTTCGCGGATTACCAGCCGGCCGATCCCCTGCCGACGCTCGTGCAGGTGCTCGACGGTCAGCGTCCGGCCAAGGGCGAGGCGGTGCGATTCAAGGCCGCCCCTGGCAGCGTCGACGACTATTCGGGTGGCGGTGTCACCGTCGAGCAGATGACGATCGAGGACGCGACCGGTCGCCCTCTCGCCGACGTCGCTCGGGATCTCGTGCTGACACCGCTGGGCATGCGACGAAGCACTTACGAAAGTCCGCTCTCCGCCACACGTGGCAACATCGCCAAAGCCCATGACGCCAGCGGCGCGCCGACGGCGCTCCCGCGCGGATGGGAGAGTTTCGCGGAGGCCGGCGCCTCCGGCCTGTGGACGAGCGCGAACGACCTGGGGCGATTCGTCGCCGCGATCATCGGCAGCTACCGTGGTACCGACTCGTTTCTCCCCCAACCGCTGGCGACCGACATGCTGACGGAAGTCTCGCCCGGCCCGTTCGGTCTCGGCCCCCGCCTGGGCGGTGAAGGTCGTGGTCGCTACTTCTTTCATCTCGGAGCGAACGAAAGTTATCTCGCCCTCATGCAGGGATACCCGGAGACCGGCGACGGCTACGTCATCCTCACCAACGGCGCGAACGGCCTCGCGCTGATCGCCGAGGTGCGCAACGCGCTCGACGACGCGACCGGGCTGGGCGCGCGACCGCCGGTGATGACGATCAAGCCACGCGTGCCACCCGCGCCGGACTTCGCTGGCACGTACCGCCTCGACGCGTCGGTACCGATCGACGTGCGCCGCGCGCTCGCCGACAGCTTCGAGCACGCGTCGCTGGACGTGACGGTGAAGGGCGACGAGGTCTTGCTCACGTTGCCCGGACAGGAAAAGCCCGTCGTGCTGCAGGCCCTTGGCCCCGCGCAATTCGTGCAGTCCGGCATCTACGTCTTCCGCTTCGAGTTCCGCCGCGACGCCTTCGGCAAGGTGCGCGGCCTGACGGTGTCGATGCCGGAGACGGAATCGGTGGCGTATTACACCAAGGATGTCGCACCGGAGCCCGGTGCTTAGCGGTGCGTGGCGACATGTCGTCGCTAGTGCAGCCGCTCAGAGTGGGCGCATCAGAAGAGCAAGGGACAAGGAAATCATGAAGACCGCTACGAAGCCGTCGAGCAGGCGCCACGCCGAAGCGCTGCGAAACACCGGCACCAGCAGGCGGGAACCGTAACCCAGCGCCGAAAACCACGTCACGCTCGCGAGGCATGCGCCACCAGCGAACGCCCACCGCGATGCGCCGGGATACTGGGTCGACAGACTCCCCAGGAGGACCATGGTGTCCAGATACACGTGCGGATTGAGGAACGTGAAGGCCAGGCACGCCAGCAGCACCCGGCGCCAGCTCTTTTCTCCGGCGGAGCCCGGCGCCAGAGCCTCGCCTCCCTTCCAGGCTCGGCGGGCTGCCATCAACCCGTAGATCGCCAGAAACGCTGCGCCACCGATGCGCAGCGCCTGGAGGAGGGCCGGCCACTCGCGGACCAGCGCCCCAACGCCCGCCGTGCCGCTCACGATCAGGAGGATGTCTCCCAACGCGCAAGTGCACACGACGAGGCCGATGTGTCGTTGCAGCAGGCCTTGCCTGAGGACGAAGGCGTTCTGCGAGCCGATGGCGATGATGAGGCCGGCACTCGCGAAGAAGCCGGCAACGGCCGCAGCAATAAACATGGAGCGCACTCGAAGGGACGGCGCGTCAGATTGCATCGTCCCGGTCGGTTAGGAAAACTAATAATTCTGTAGAGTGTTTAGAAGTTCTAAGTAGGGGCGTCGTCGATGGATCTGCTGCATCCGCAACTTGCCGCATTCGTGGCTGTGCTTGACGAAGGTAGTTTCGAGGCTGCGGCGCAGCGCCTGTCGGTGACCTCATCTGCCGTCTCGCAGCGGGTCAAGGCGCTTGAAGATCGGCTAGGCCAGGTGCTGATCCTGCGCCAGACTCCGTCTCGCCCGACGCCTGCCGGCGAGCACTTGCTGCGGCGGGTGAGGCCGATGCAGGCGCTCGAGGCCGAGGCGCTGGCGGATTTCGCGCCGGCCCGAGAGTCGGGGCCGCGGTCCGTCGCGATCGCGGTGAACGACGACTCCCTGCAGACGTGGTTCCTGGGCGGACTGGCCGGGCTGCATCGACGCTTCGGCTACCTGTTCGATGTCCGGGTGGACGATCAGGATCACACCCTCCAGATGCTTCGAGACGGAACCGTGTTGGGCGCCGTCACGGCAGAGGCCCGGGCCATCCAGGGATGCAACGTCCATCCGCTCGGCACGATGCGTTATCACGCGATCGCATCGCCGGCATTCTCGAAAAGGAACTTCCCGGACGGGTTGAATGCGGAAGCCCTGGCGACAGCCCCCCTCATCGTGTTCAACCGCAAGGACGACCTGCAGTGGCGCTTCATGCGACGCATCACCCGCGCGCGTTTGTCTCCACCCACGCACTACCTGCCGACCGCCACCGGATTCGTCGAAGCCGCCGCGCTGGGACTCGGCTGGTGTCTGGCCCCGGAGTCGTTGATCGCCCCGGCGGTCGAAGCGGGACATGTGGTCAATCTCGACCCAGCGCGATGGCTCGACGTGTCGCTGTACTGGCAGTACGCGGCGGTGCGCTCGGACACGCTGGAGCACATTGGCCGCGCGATGCGCGACGCGGCCCGGACTGCGCTACGACCGTGATCATGTCCGGGAAGGCGACGAGACGGGCGAAAGACATGGCTGCGACGGACATCCCGGTCGCGACTCGCCGGCGCAGGTGGGATGAAGCATGTGCCGTACAATGGCCGACCACCCTGCGGACGCGCGGTCCAGCGCCGAAGAACGGGGGTATGAATGGGGGTGCTTTACAGCCGTCCCCTGCCACGTGGCAATGAAAACAAATGGTTAGGTCAGCTATGCTCCTCATGATCGACAACTATGACTCCTTTACCTTCAACCTCGTCCAGTACCTCGGCGAGCTGGGGCAGGAGGTCAAGGTGGTGCGAAACGACGCCCTGACGGTCGCGGACATCCGGGCGCTGAAGCCCTCGCGGATCATGATCTCGCCGGGGCCGGGCACGCCGGACGACTCGGGCGTGTCGATCGACATCCTGCGCGAGATGGCCGGGGAGCTGCCGATCTTCGGGGTCTGCCTGGGCCACCAGGCGATCGGCCAGGTGTTCGGGGGCAAGGTGATCCGCGCGCGCGCGATCATGCATGGCAAGACCTCGCCGGTCCGGCACCTGGGGCAGGGCGTGTTCGCCGGCCTGCCGGATCCGTTCGAGGCGACGCGCTACCACTCGCTGGTGGTGGAGAAGGACTCGGTGCCGGACTGCCTCGAGGTGACCGCCTGGACGGAGCGCGAGGACGGCTCGATCGACGAGATCATGGGCCTGCGCCATCGCACGCTCGACATCGAAGGCGTGCAGTTCCACCCCGAGTCGATCCTCACGCAGCACGGCCACGACCTGCTGCGCAACTTCCTCGGCATGCCGCTGCCGCTCGCCGCGTAAGGATTTCCCGTTCCATGCCCATGACTCCCTCCGAGGCGCTCCAGCGCACGATCGAGCATCGCGAGATCTTCCACGACGAGATGATCGAGCTGATGCACCAGATCATGCGCGGCGACGTCAGTCCGCTCATGACGGCCGCGATCCTCACGGGCCTGCGCGTGAAGAAGGAAACCGTGGGCGAGATCACCGGCGCGGCGCGCGTGATGCGCGACCTTTCCGCGAAGGTCGACGCCGGTCCGCACCCGCATTTCCTGGACATCGTCGGCACCGGTGGCGACGGCGCGTCGTCGTTCAACATCTCGACCGCGTCGATGTTCGTCGCGGCGGCGGCTGGCGCGCGCGTCGCGAAGCACGGCGGGCGCAGCGTCTCGTCCAAATCCGGCAGCGCGGACGTCCTGGAGTCGCTGGGTGCCCGGATCGACCTGCTCCCGGCCCAGGTGGCGGTCTGCATGGGCGAGACCGATATCGGCTTCATGTTCGCGCCGAACCACCATCCGGCGATGAAGGTGGTGGCGCCCGTGCGCCGCGAGATGGGCGTGCGCACCATCTTCAACATCCTGGGCCCGCTGACGAATCCCGCCGGCGCGCCGAACATCCTGATGGGCGTGTTCCATCCCGATCTCGTCGGCATCCAGGTCCGCGTGCTGCAGGCGCTCGGCGCCCGGCACGCCATGGTGGTGTGGGGCCGCGACGGCATGGACGAAATTTCCCTCGGCGCGGCGACGCTGGTGGGCGAGCTGCGCGACGGCGCCGTCCACGAATACGAGATCGAGCCGGAAGACTTCGGGCTCGCGATGGCGTCGAGCCGCAACCTTCGCGTGGAGGATCCGGCGGAGTCGAAAGCGATGCTGCTGGACGCGATCTCGGGCGTGCCTGGCGTGCCGCACGACATCGTCTGCCTCAATGCCGGCGCGGCGCTGTACACGGCGGATGTCACGCCGACGATACAGGCGGGCATCGACCTGGCCCGCGCCACCATTGCAAGCGGCGCGGCTCGTGCAAAAATGGAAGCGTTCGTAGCCGCGACGCAGCGGCTCGGCGCCTGATATCGTCGGGGTGTCCCCATACCCCGGCCTTACCCAAGGAAGCCTTTCCGATGCCCGACATCCTCCATCGCATCCTCGACCGCAAGCGCGAAGAGATCGCCGAGCGCGGCCGCAGGCGCACGCTGGACGATATGGCCGCGCTCGTCGCCGACCTGCCCGAAACACGGGGCTTCGTCGCGGCGATCGATGCGCGCCTGCACGACGGCCACCCCGCCGTCATCGCCGAGATCAAGAAGGCCAGCCCCAGCAAGGGCCTGATCCGCGCCGACTTCGATCCGGCGGCCATCGCCCACAGCTACGAGGCCGGTGGCGCGACCTGCCTGTCCGTGCTGACCGATGCCGATTTCTTCCAGGGGCACGAGGATTTCGTGAAGCAGGCGCGCGACGCGTGCTCGCTGCCGATCCTGCGCAAGGACTTCATCATCGACGAGTACCAGGTGTACGAGGCGCGCGTGATCGGCGCCGACTGCATCCTGCTCATCGTCGCGGCCTTCGCGGACAAGGATGGCGACGATGTCATCTACCGCGAGGACGAGCTGCTCGAACTCTCGATGCTGGCGGCGGAGCTCGACCTGGACGTGCTCGTGGAAGTGCACAACGAGGACGAACTCGAGATCGCGCTCGGTCTGCCCGCGCCGCTCATCGGCGTGAACAACCGCAACCTGCGCACGTTCGAGACCTCGCTCGGCACGTCCCTGAAGCTGAAGGACCGCGTGGGTTCGGAAACCGCCATCGTCGCGGAATCCGGCATCCACACGCCGGAAGACGTGCGCAAGCTGCGCGAGGCCGGCATCCATACCTTCCTCGTCGGCGAGGCGTTCATGCGCGCGGCCGACCCGGGTTCGGAACTGCAGAAGCTCTTCGGCGCGCCGCCGCAGTCGCACCTGCCTCACAAGCATCGGTAAGCGCGAGATGGATCAGGGGAACGGCACGGCGGTCGTCGACGACACCGCCGCGGACACGCGACGCGTCGTGTTGTTCGATTTCGATGGCGTGATCGTGCGGCACCAGACCCTCGAGCTCTTCTTTCGCGAGCGGCTCGCGGGCATGGGGCGCTGGCGCCTGCTGCTGGCGTTTCCGCTCGTTCCCTTCGTCCCCTTGCTGAAACGAAGCGCGGCCGGCACGCGGATGCTGGGCCGCGTGTTCCTCCGCGTCGTCACCTTCGGCCGTCGCGAGGCCGCCTATCGGCGCCTCGTCGCGACGTTCGGCCGGGCGTACGCGCGCCGGCCGGGCGTGTTCTGCCGGGACGCCGTGGCGGCGCTCCGGCGTCACGCGGACGCCGGCGATCGCGTGATCATCGTCACCGGGAACGACGGGCATCTGGTGGAGGCGATCCTCGACGAGGTGAACCTCGCCGGCTACGAGCTGGCGGGGTCGCAGACGCGCGGCGGCCTGTTCGGCGTGCGCTTCGTGCGCCACAACGTCGACGGCGTGAAGGTGCGCACGCTCGACCAGGCGGGCATCGCGCGGCCCTGGGCGATCGCGTACGGCGACTCGCTGTCCGACATCCCCATGCTGAAGGCCGCGGACGCGGCGCGGCTCGTCAATCCGACGCCGAAGACGGCGAAGAAAGCGGCCCGGGTCCTGGGCGACAAGCTCGAAGTCCTGCACTGGTACTAGCGCAGCAGCAGATTCCCCAGCTGGTACACGCTGATGCCGACGATCAGCAGCCCCACGGCCGTCATCACGTAGCGCGGCGGCAGGTGCTTCACCAGCCACGCCGCGAAGGGCGCGGCGATCACGCCACCCGTCAGCAGGCCGAGCACGATGGGCCAGTGCTGGATGCCCATGTGCGCGACGAGCGTGGTCGAGATCGCGATGGTCACCACGAACTCCGCCGCGTTGACGGTGCCGATCGTCTGCCGCACGGCGCCGCCGCGGGCGAGCAGGGTGGACGTCGCGATCGGGCCCCAGCCACCCCCGCCGATGGCGTCGAGGAGTCCGGCGAAGAACCCCAGCAAGCCCTTGTGCTTCACCCGATGGTGCGACACCACGCGCCCCGCGGCGCGAACGAGCACCACGACGCCCAGGATGAGCAGATAGGCGTAGACGTAGGGCTTCAACGCCTCGCCCGGCACGCTGGCGAGGAACCACGCACCGACGATGCCGCCGATCACGCCGGGGATGGCCAGTCGCCGGAACGCCTTCCAGTCGACGTTGCCGAAGAACGCGTGCGCGCCGCCGGAGACGCCGGCGGTGAAGACCTCGGCGGTATGCACGGTGGCGCTGGCCACCGCGGGCGGCAGGCCGAGGGCGAGCAGCACCGAATTGGAAACGATGCCGTAGGCCATGCCCAGCGCGCCGTCGACGAGCTGCGCGAGCAGCCCCACGCCGACGAAGGTCAGGAATTGCGTCCAGTCCATGTGTCATCTCATCCCGGGAGTCCGCCTCCACCATATACGACGGCGCTGCGTTCGCCCGATGAAGGTGACGTTCGTCGCTTGCGTGCGGCATCGCGCCGTCCTAGCCTGATCGTTCACGTCCCCCGTCCCCTGGATCGCCGATGTACCTCTCTTCCCTGCGCGAACTGGCGCTCGGCAGTCGTCTCAAGGCCCTGAGCGATCATTTCTACCAGGCCGTGGACGAGGTCTACCGGGCGAGCGGGGCCGGCATCGAGTCGCGCTGGTTTCCCGTGCTCCGGTACCTGCGCGACGTGGGCCCGACCACCGTGACCGACATGGCGCTCGCGATCGGCCAGACGCACTCCGCCGTGAGCCAGCTCGCCGATCGCCTGGTGGAGGCCGGCATCGTCACGCGCCAGCGCGACCCGCACGACGGGCGGCGCAGCGTGCTGGTGCTGACCGTCGCCGGCGAACGCGCGCTGGGCGATCTCGGGCCGGTCTGGCTCGCGATCCGTCGCGGCATGGCCGAGTCCCTCGGTCCGCGCGGCGTGGCGTTGCTGGATGCGATCGACGGCTGCGAGCAGGCGCTGGCGGAACGGCCGCTCGTGGCCGCGATCCTCGACCAGCGTGCGGTGCTGTCGCAGGCGGTGGTCGAGGTCGTGCCTTACCAGCCGGCGTTGCGCGAGCACTTCCGGCGCCTCAACCAGCAGTGGCTCGAGCGCCAGTTCCGGGTCGAGGACGTCGATCGCGCCCTGTTCGCCGATCCGGAAGGGATGATCATCGCGCCGGGCGGCGCGATCCTGTTCGCCCTCTACGCCGGCGAGGTCGTCGGCACGTGCGCCCTCATGCACGAGGGTGGCGGGGTCTACGAGCTGTCGAAGATGGGCGTCGACGAGAACTATCGCGGCCTCGGGGCGGGCCGGAAGCTGCTCGACGAGGCGATCGCCACGTTCCGCCGCCGCGAGGGCCGGGAGCTGTTCCTCGAGTCGAACAGCCGGCTCGAGCGCGCCCTGGCCATGTACGAGCGCGCCGGCTTCGAGCGGCAGCCGGGCATCCGCCCCGGTTCGCATTACGCGAGGGCGGACGTCTACATGGTCTACCGGGGCGACTGAGCCGGCGCGGGCGCCCTCAGCGGGTGCCGCGCACCACGATCGTCTTGCCCGAGACGTCGATCATGCGCTCTTCCTCGAGCTGCTTGAGCACGCGGCCCACCATCTCGCGCGAGCATCCGACGATCCGGCTGACTTCCTGGCGGGAGATGCGGATCTGCGTGCCGTCCGGGTGCGTCATGGCGTCCGGCTCCTGGCAGAGGTCGAGCAGGGTCCGCGAGACGCGGTTGGTCACGTCCATGAACGCCATGCGGCTGACCTGGCGGGACGTGCGGAGCAGGCGGTGGGTCAGCTGCGAGCCGATGGCGAACAGGAGCTTCGGGCATTCGGCCGCCAGCGGGCCCTCGAGCAGCTGGAACAGCCGCTCGTAGCTGATTTCCGCCATCTCGACGGCCGTGCGGGTCCGGACGAGCGATTCGCGCTGCGCCTGCTCGACGAACAGGCCCATTTCGCCGATGAACTGGCCCCGGTTGATGTAGGCGAGGATCAGCTCACGGCCTTCCTCGTCCTCGGTGCAGACGGCGAGCGAGCCCTCGACCACGTAGTAGAGCGTGTTGGCGGGATCGCCCGGCCGGATGATCGCGGTCTTCCCCGGATAGCGACGACGGTGGCAGGCGTCGAGGAAACGGCCCATGGCAGCCGGGTCCGGCGCGAAGCTCGAAGGAGCCTGCGACCGTTCGAACGCCTGTTGCAACAGATATTTAAGTTGAGCCACAGCTGATTCCGATGAGTCTCAATGGCATGGCGCCCCCGTCCAGCGGTCGGCCGACGGTTTTCCGTCAGGCGTCGCCGACTCGCCATGTCCCCGGCCGATTATTGCAGACAAAGGGCCCGTGAAATCCACCCATTTCGAGAGACTGTGGACGGCGTGTTCAAATCCTCGCCAACTTGCCCCATAATTTCACCCCCTCGGCGTCCGGACCCCCTGTCTCACGCCGTACACAAGCGCCGGGCACACTTCGCCGTCCGGTGCTTTTCATTTTGCGGGGACCCTTGCTGCTAACCCGCGTCTGCTGCTGGCCGATCCCCCGGCCTCGGAGAGTCGCTGTGGTCAAACCGCTTCCCCGCCTTCGCCTGCAGGGTTTCAACAACCTGACGAAGGCACTGAGCTTCAACATCTACGATATCTGCTATGCCGTTTCCGAACAGCAGCGGCAGAACTACATCGAGTACATCGACGAGCAGTACGACGCCGATCGCCTGACCCAGATCCTCACGGATGTGGCCGAGATCATCGGCGCGAACATCCTGAACATCGCGCGTCAGGACTACGACCCGCAGGGTGCGTCGGTCACCATCCTCATTTCCGAGGAGCCGGTGGTCGAGAAGCTCGGCCGCGACACGATCTCGGGCGCCGTCGTGGCGCACATGGACAAGAGCCACATCACCGTCCATACGTACCCGGAAACGCATCCGCACAACGGCATCGCCACGTTCCGCGCCGACATCGACGTCGCCACCTGCGGCGTGATCTCGCCGCTGAAGGCCCTGAACTACCTGATCGACAGCTTCGAGTCGGACATCGTCATCGCCGACTACCGCGTGCGCGGCTTCACGCGCGACGTGAAGGGCAAGAAGCACTTCATCGACCACAAGATCAACTCGGTGCAGGACTACCTGGCGAAGCACATCCGCCAGAAGTACGAGATGTTCGACGTGAACGTGTACCAGGAAAACATCTTCCACACGAAGATGCACATCAAGGACTTCGACCTCGACACCTACCTGTTCGAGGCCCAGGCGGACGACCTCTCGTTCAAGGAGCGCCAGCGCATCGAGTCGCTGCTCCGCCGGGAGATCGAGGAACTCTTCCACGGCCGCAACCTGATGTGACGAAAAACCCCGCGAAAGCGGGGTTTTTTTTACACCCGGCGTCATGGTCCGGGCCTTCACGCCCGCCCCGCTAGCGTCGTCCCATGCGCGCGCTGCTGCTCCTCGTCCTGCTGCTGTCCCTCTGCGCGCTGGTCTGGACCAGCGGCTGGCGGCCGCCCGACCGCTACAACCCCTGGGCGCCGCTGGACCTGCGCGCGACGCCGGATGCCTTCCTGCGTTTCAAGCTGGCGCGGCTCGACGACGATCCGGCGATGTGTCGCGCGGCGATCCGAGAGGGTGGGGCGGCTTTCGTACCCGTCCCGGATCGACATGAAGCCAGCGGCTGCGGCTGGACGGATGCCGTGCGTCTCTCGGCGATCGGCCCCGCCACGTTCGCGTCGCCCGTCACCGTGACCTGTCCGCTGGCGGCGTCGCTCGTGCTCTTCCACCGCCACCTGCTGCAGCCCTCGGCGGAGCAGGCGTTCGGTGCGCCGGTGCGGCGCGTCGAGCACGTGGGCTCGTATGCGTGCCGCAACGTCTACCACCGCGATCAGGCGCCCCTGAGCCGCCACGCCGTCGCCGACGCGATCGACGTCACCGGCTGGCGCCTGGCCGATGGACGGCGCATCACCGTGGAGCAGGGTTGGTCCGCGCCCGGCGAGGCCGCCTTCCTGCATGGATTGCAGACGGACGGCTGCCGCTACTTCGGCGCCTTCCTCGGTCCGGATTACAACGCCGCGCACCGCACCCACTTCCACCTGCAGGGGCGCGGCTTCGGCCTCTGTCGTTAGATGCGGTAGGCCACGGTCTTCATGACGGCGGACGCGGCGTGCATCAGTCGCGGCAGCGGCCAGGGCAGGTCGACGCCGCCGCGGGCCTGCGCCGCGTCGGCGTGGCGGATCTCGTCCGCCTGCATCTGGCGCAGGATCGCCCGCGAGCGTTCGTCCTGCGCGGGCAGGCGTTCCAGGTGCTCCGCCAGATGGGCCTCCACCTGGCGCTCGGTTTCCACCACGAAGCCCAGGCTGATCGGATCGCCCACCGCGGCCGCCGCCACACCGATCGCGTAGCTGCCCGCGTACCAGAAGGGGTTGAGCAGGCTGGGCCGGCTGTCGAGCTGCTTCAGGCGTTCGGCGCACCAGGCCAGGTGGTCGGTCTCTTCCTGCGCCGCGTGCATGAGGTGCTGGCGCGTCTCGTCCGTGCGGGCGAGGGCGGCCTGGCCCACGTAAAGCGCCTGCGCGCATACCTCGCCGACATGGTTGATGCGCATGAGGCCGGCCGCGTGCCGGCGCTCGGCGTCGTCCAGCGGCGCATCCGCGATCGCGTCTCCCGGCGATCGGCGCGAGGGCTCGGGCGAGCCGGCCACGGCCTCCATGGCGCGCTCCAGGCCGGCGAGCAGGCGGTCGAGGGGGCTCAGGATGCGTGCGGACATGGAAACTCCAGGCATGCGGGGACGACACACGGTACAATGCCCGCCGTCCGATCCCGAGTGAAGGCACTGCGGCCGCTTGTCGCGCAGGGCATCCCATGCACCGGGAAGGGTTGTGATCATGCCGTCAACCCGTGCTATGATTGTCGGCCCAAAGCTCACTATCGACGTGGGCTTGCGCGATGAGGGAAAAGTCCGCTATTCTCTCGCGCCTTTGCTTTCACCGATTCCGTGTTCCGCCTCTTTGGCGGCAAACCAGGTATTTTCGAAATGAAAACGTTCAGCGCCAAGCCGGAGAGCGTCAAGCGCGATTGGTTCGTGATCGACGCCACGAACAAGACCCTGGGTCGCCTGTCGACCGAGGTCGCGCGCCGTCTCCGCGGCAAGCACAAGCCCGAGTTCACCCCGCACGTCGATACCGGCGATTACATCGTCGTGATCAACGCCGAGAAGGTGGCGGTCACCGGTGCGAAGCTGGACGACAAGATGTACCACCGCTTCACCGGCTACGTCGGTAACCTGAAGACCACGAGTCTGAAGGACCTCCTCGCCACGCACCCGGAGCGCGTGATCGAGATCGCCGTCAAGGGCATGCTGCCGAAGAACCCGCTGGGTCGCGCCATGTACCGCAAGCTCAAGGTGTACGGCGGCGCCGAGCACCCGCATACCGCACAGCAGCCGCAGGCGCTGGAAATCTAAGGAATCGACATGGCTACCCAGCAGAATTACGGTACCGGCCGCCGCAAGACCTCCGCCGCCCGCGTCTTCATCCGCAAGGGCACCGGTGGCATCGTCGTCAACGGCAAGCCGCTCGACCAGTTCTTCGGTCGTGAAACCTCGCGTATGATCGTCCGTCAGCCGCTCGAGCTGACCGAGAACACCGAGAAGTTCGACATCATGGTGACGGTCGCCGGTGGCGGCATCACGGGTCAGGCCGGCGCGATCCGCCTCGGCATCGCCCGCGCTCTCGTCGAATACGACGAAGCCCTGAAGTCGCCGCTGCGCAAAGCTGGTTTCATGACCCGCGACGCCCGTGAAGTCGAGCGTAAGAAGGTCGGTCTCCACAAGGCACGTCGCGCAACGCAGTTCTCCAAGCGCTAATTTTCTAGTAGAATTCGCGCTTCAATTCGGTGCTTCAAGGTCAGAGCGCATCGAATCCCGGTTTATTGGGAGATCGTCTAACGGTAGGACAACGGACTCTGACTCCGTTTATCTAGGTTCGAATCCTAGTCTCCCAGCCAAACGCAGAAAGGCCCCGAGGAATCGGGGCCTTTTTGTTTGCGCGCTTCGCGGAGCGTCGGGAACGGCGCGGGCCGCGACCGCTTTCGCGACGCCGCACGACGAACGTCTGCAAGGGACGTTCATGGGACCGGTGCTGGTCGCTGTCCGGCTTATCCGGCAGACTGCCTGCGCGCGTCAGTAACGGCGCGATGCTTTTCAGTCGAACCACGACACGCACCGAGGGGCGGACCCATGCTTATCCGGGTGAGGGTGGCGGGAGCGAGCGGCGTGGTCGGTAGCCGGGCAAGCGCCTGGGCGACGACCGGCGCCGGGTGTCGATGAAAACGATCATTCCAGGCCATTCCGGCAGGCGGACGCGTGCCGCGTCGGCGTGCGTGCCGCAAAAAGGCCAGTGTATTCGACGCTGATCGATATCCATCGGAAAGCAGGGAAGGGCGCGCCTGGACCCGGAGGGGGCCGACTCGCAACACAGCCGTCCAAGCTATGCGCGGATTCGGCAGGTGCCCCCAAGCGACCGCGGTCGATGCGGGAAAGTGGCGGTATCGGCCATGGGTTCGCCATGGGCGACACACGGAACCCGGGGCAGTAAGACATCGGGGCCGTACTTCCATCACACAGGAGTATCCATCATGCGCACGCACAACCGCCTCTTGCTCGCCTCGCTCATCACGCTCTCCCTCGGCATCGGCGCCGCCCACGCACAGACCGCCGTGACCGGCCTCGGCCAGTCCTGGCCCAACACGACCGACATCAGTGCGAACTCCGGTTACCACGTCTACAAGTTCAAGAAGGGCAACATCACGTACTTCCAGGTCAACGACGCGAACGGCACGGTTCGCGGCGCCTTCATGCGCACCGTCACCGGTGACATCACCGGGCTGCCGATCGGTACCGACGCGTCCAACCTCGCCACGGCCGACGATCGGCTGCCTGCACCGGCGAGCACCGCCTACACGGTCGTCTACCAGGATGCCGCGACGCAGATCGCGGTGGCGCCGCAGTCCGATGGATCGATGCGCATGATGGCGGTCGCCGTGGAGTGCAAGAACCCCGTGGAGTGCACGAGTCGGTAACGATCGCGCGGGCATGTCCGCGTGCCGACGGCACGCGCACTGGAAAGGACATCAGTGGCGATGAAAACCCGAGGACAGGTCCTGCGCGAGCAGGACTTGTCTTGCGGCCGCCTGGCGACGTGCGACACGCACGCCGAACAGCAGCGATGTCGAAAGCACGAAGGCGATCACCGTCTGCGCCTGGATCATCGCGGGATCCAGCAGGCTGAACGAGGTGGATGCCATCGCGACGCTCGCGAAAAGACCGCCGAGCGATGTGCCATGCCAGCCATGACGCAGCGTGAGGGCGACGACGGGTAATGCCATCGCCATGCGGGTGGCCTGCAGGGCCGTGCCTTCGGTCTGCGAGGCGATACCCATCAGCAACGCCAGCGATGGCACCGCGATCAGGAGCAGGTCGCGGGCCAGCGTGCTATGACGGATGGCGTCCCATGTGACGGTCCGCTTCGGTTGCGCGGCGAGACGTTCACGCAACGCGAGGATGCTCGGCGTCAGGGTGAGCGCGCCCAGGTACAGGCCGAGGAACCACGCGAGGAAGATCTGCGGCGTCACGCTCGGTGCCGGTGAGCCATCGTCCATGCGGATGAGGCTCAGCACGACCGAGTTCTCGGCCGCGTTCATCACCGCGCACAGCAGCGTCGCCAGGACGATCATGCCGATGTTCACCTCGCCGCCGGCACGGATGATCGGCAGGCGCGATTGCAGCCAGGCCACGATGGGCATGCAGAAGACGATCGGAGGAACGGTGTTGGCCACGGCCCAGGCCACGCCATAGTCGGACATGTGCACGAAGGCCATCTCGGCGATGGGCAACGCTTCGCCGACGGCGAGGGCCGGCCAGAACTTCCGGGGAACGAGCAGCAGGCACGCCATGCGCAGCCCGGCGGTGAGCATCCAGTGCGAGAACGAAAAATTGCGGGTCAGCTCGTAACAGGCCGCGTAGGCGCCCGCGACGGCTACGTATCGACCCCACACCAACGCGTCCCTGTTCATTCCGCCCACGGTAGTCCCCCTAGGTCGATCTTGTCCTTACATGGTTGGTCGTTCGCCTGTCTGGCGCGTTTCGTCGGCTGGCCGGAGCCACGCGGACCCCTGTCACACACCCGCTCCCGTGAGGGTAGTCTGAAGGTATATCGGCCCGTTCGCCATGGATTGGACACGTTTTTGAAGGATTTGCCGATTAAGGGCCCCGTTTGTTCTCGAGGGTCGGCTGCGCGAGCCTCCCGACCCCCTTGCCGCGGGTCTAGGACTGCCCCCAGGGCGCCCGACCGTGCCGTGCGGGGCCGCGTCCCGCACTAAAATCCCCGGATGACCCACGCCCCCCACCTCGCCCACGGCCTCGCCGGCGACCAGCTCGAGCCCGACTGGCCGGCCCTGCGCCGTGACGAAGTCGCCGCGATCGTCGAATGGCTCCCGTCGCTCGGCACGCTTCGCTCGCTGGACTGGCGCAGCCCGCGGCCGCTGTCCGCGGCGGCCCTGGTGACGACGGAGCGGGGGCGCTACTTCGTGAAGCGGCACCATCGTTCCGTCCGGGACGAACACACGCTCGCCGAGGAACATCGCTTCGCGACGCACCTGCGCGAACGCGGCATTCCCGTACCGGGCATCGTGCGGGCCGGGGACGGCACATCCGTGTTCTCCGCCGGCGACTGGGTCTACGAAGTGCACGAGGCGGCGCGAGGCCTGGATGTCTACCGCGACGCGTATTCCTGGTCGCCGATCGATGGCGAGCACCACGCGCGCGGGGCGGGCGCCATGCTGGCCCGCCTGCATGACGCCGCACGCGGCTACGCCGCGCCGCAGCGCGAGACGCACATCCTCGTCGCGCGCGCGGAGATCCTCGCGGCGGCCGAGCCGGCTCGCGTCATCGACGCGCAGCTTCCTTCACGTCCGGCGCTCGCGCGCTACCTGCGGGAGCGCGACTGGCGAGCCGAACTCGCCGACGCGATCGCACCCTGGCACGCGCGCGCCATCCGTGGCATCGCGACGCAGCCCCGCCTGTGGACCCATGGCGACTGGCACGTCTCCAATCTCTGCTGGAGCGGCGCCGGCGACGACGCTTCGATCACCGACGTCCTCGACCTCGGCCTCTCGGCGGAGACGTTCGCGCTGTTCGACCTCGCCACCGCGATCGAGCGCAACGCGATCGCCTGGCTCGACGTCGATCGCGGCGACATCGGGCGAGCGGATCTCGCCCGCGCGATCGTTGACGGCTACCGGTCCGTGCGGCCGCTCGCGGCGGGCGACCTCGCGCTCCTCGCCGATCTGCTGCCGCTGGTGCACATCGACTTCGCCCTCTCCGAGGTCGAATACTTCGAGGGCATCACCGGCCGCCGCGACCATGCGGACGTGGCCTACCACACGTTCCTGCTCGGCCACGCGCGCTGGTTCGCCACCGGGCACGGCCGTACGTTCCTCGACCGGATTGTGGTTCAATAACGGTTCTAGAAGCGGGGGTGCCCGGCGATCGCCGGGCTGAGAGAGTCCCTTGGAACCTGACCCGGTTAGTACCGGCGTAGGGAGCTTGCAGATCCACGGATGGCCCGGCCGGGCCCGTGGTTCGCCGTCGCTTCGTCCATGGACCCGAAGACGACGATGATCCTTGCCCGTACCCCGCTCGCCCTTGCCATCCTTGCGCTCGCCGCCGCGGCGCACGCCGCGGACGACGCGCCTCCGCAGGCGCGCACGCTGCCCACCGTGGACGTCCACGCGACGACCACCGACAGCTACCGCGCCGCCGACTCGCAGCTGGATACGTTCGGCAGCTTCGGCAGCGCGCCGTTGCATGACACCCCCGCGGCCATCACGGTCATCACGCGCGCGCAGATCGACGATCGCCAGCCCCGCACGCTGAGCGAACTGGTGCGTGGCGACGCCGCGATCACCGACAACTACGCGCCGGCGGGTTACTACCAGGACGTCTCGATCCGCGGCTTTCCGCTCGATCTCGCCACGGGGTTCCGCTTCAACGGGATGATCATGTCGGCGGAGCAGCTGCTCGCGCTCGAAGGCAAGGAACACGTCGAGGTGCTGAAGGGGCTGGGCGGGCTCGAGGCCGGCGTGGTCGAGCCCGGTGGCCTCGTCAACTACGTCAGCAAGCGTCCGGCGGACGTGCATAACGTGACGATCGGAACCGATTCGCACGGCTCGAACTACGAGGCCCTCGACCTGGGCGCCTGGTTCTCGCCGTCGTTCGGCCTGCGCGTCAACGCGGCGAACGAGAAGACGCACTCGTACATCGAACACGCGGATGGCCGGCGCAGTTTCGTCTCCATCGCGGCCGACTGGAAGATCACCGATAAGGCGACGCTGCTGCTGGACACCGATTACCAGACGAGCGGACAGCGCTCGGCGTCCGGCTACCAGCTGCTCGGCGGCACGACGGTGCCCGCCCATGCGAGCCGCACGCGCCTGCTCGGCTACCAGTCGTGGCAGCGGCCGGTGGGCATCCATTCCAGCAATACGTCGCTGCGCTTCAACTACCGCTTCAGCGACAACTGGAACGCGCAGGTCTCGGCGGGGCACAGCCACACCGTCATCGACGACAACGTCGCGTTCGCCTACGGCTGCTTCTACGCCGAATCCTGCGCATCCGGCGCCACGCCCGGTTACTTCTTCGCGCCGAACGGCGACTACGACGTCTACGATTTCCGCAGCCCCGACGACACGCGGCAGAACGACGAAGTACGCGGCGTCGTCACCGGCAGCTTCGCGACGGGAAGCGTCGACCACGAGCTCAACGTCGGCGCCACGAGCTTCCGCCGGACCATCGACCGCCGCGCCTACGTGTACGACTACGTCGGCACCGCCAACATCTATGACCGTGTCGTGCCGTCGTTCGCACCGTCGCCGAACGAGCCGGGTCCGTCGGTCCGCCGCCTGACGAGCTGGCAGCGCACGCTGTTCGCGATCGACCGGATCCACCTGGGCGAGCAATGGCAGGTGCTCGCCGGCACGCGTTTCGTCCGCCTCGACGAAAGCGCCTACGACGACACCGGCGCGATCGAACGCCACACGCGGAGCAGTCAGTCGCTGCCGCAGGCGGCGCTGCTCTGGCAGCCGACCGCGCCGTTGACGACCTACGTGAGCTACGGCGAGGGCCTGTCCCTCGGCCGCGAGGCGCCGTATTGGACGTCGAACGGCGGCACCACGCTGGCGCCGTTGCATTCGCGTCAGGTGGAGGCGGGCGTGAAGTACGCCATCGGCGAGGGCCTCGACCTGCAGGCGGCGGTGTATCGCATCCGTCAGGCGTACCAGTTCGCGCGTCCGGACGACACGGCGGAAGGCTTCACGTTCGTGCAGCAGGGCCAGGAGGTGCACACGGGCGTGGAACTCAACCTCGCGGGGCGGATCACGGAGAACCTGCGCCTCACCGCCAGCCTGAACGCGATCCGCGCGCGCGCCGAGAACACGGGGGCGCCGACGTACGAAGGTCATCAGGTGGTCAACGTACCCCGCTGGCGCAGCGCCGTGTACGCCGATTACAGCCTGCCGTTCGCGCCGGGCCTGGCCATCCTGGGCGGCTGGCGCTACGCGGGCAGCAACGTGGCGACACCCGACGGCGCCACGCGCGTGCCGGCGTACAACGTGTTCGACGCGGGGCTGCGGTTCGCCACGCAGGTGGGCGGCCATGCGCTGACGTGGCGCCTGAATGTCGATAACGTGTTCAACCGGTTCTACTGGCGCGACACGGGCAGTTCCGGTGGCGACAGCTATCTGTTCCCGGGCATGCCGCGACTGGCCCGCCTGTCGGTGACCTATGAGCTTTGAGCTGTCCCTGTTCGAGCTGTTCGCCGCGCTGGTCAGCGCGGCGGGCGTGTGGCTGACGGCGCGGCGCAGTCCGTGGTGCTGGCCGGTGGGCCTGGTGTCGGTGGTCGCGTACGCGTGGATCTTCGTCGACGCGCGGCTTTACTCGGACACGCTGCTGCAGGCGATCTTCGCCGTGCTCATCCTGTATGGATGGCATCGATGGACGCGCAACCTCGACGGCAGCGGCCACGTCCGCGTCGCGGCGCTCGCTCCACGCGAGGCCATCGCCCATCTCGCCCTCGGCACGGCCGCGGCGCTCGCGCTCGGTTATGCCATGCACCGTTACACCGATGCGTCGCTGCCCTGGCTCGACGCCGCGCTCACCGCGTTCAGTCTCGTCGCGCAGTGGTGGCAGGCGCGACGCCATGCCGCCGCGTGGTGGCTGTGGATCGCGGTGGACGTGATCTACGTCGGCGAGTACCTCTACAAATCGCTCCCGGTCACGGCGGTGCTCTACGCGGGCTTCGTCGTCCTCGCCGCCATCGGGTTGCGTGCGTGGCGCGCGGAGCGGTCGGTGCCTGCGCAGGCTTAGGTCAAGCCACCGTGAAATCCGACCGATTTTTCAGAAAACTTCCATATCCGAACTGCGGCGGACCACGCAAAATTCACTGGTCGCCGCGGGTTGGACGTGTTTGCTCAAGGATTTGAGCCCTGTACCAACCGGTGAACGGCAACGGCCGGGGCGTGGGACGCGCCCCGGCCGTTCTTCGTTGGAGGGTTCACTTCGTGCGCGGCGTCGTGCCCCAGTCCTCGGGCTGGAAGCTCAGGTGCAGCACGGCCCGCGTTCCGTTCTCGAGAGGCGGGTTGTATTCGAGCGTCGTGCAGCCCGTGGCCTGTTGCCGCGCGGCGGCCAGTGACATCACCTTGGCGAGCTGGCTACGGGTGGATGTCGAGCCCGCGCGGTTCGCGGGTAACAGCACGCGATACCCATCGGCGCTCACGCCGTCCTTCAGGTCGGCCGGCGGCGCCTGGCCGGGCGTCGCCATGAGGATGTCCATCCGCCGCCCGCAATTGCCCACGCTGACGATGTCGACGCCATCGAGCAGGCTCGCGACGAAACGATCCGCGTTCTCCGCCAGGCTGTCGACGGCCTCGACCGCGGTGCTCAGGCGGATCTTCACGAAATAGAGCTTGCGGTAGAACAGGTACGCACGGGAGGTGAGCATGTCCTGCTGGGCGTCGAAGACGATCGGCAGGAACCGGCCTTCGGCCTTCCTGCCACCGGCGAGGTTGGCGGTGTAGGCGCTTTCGTCGCCCCACCACACGTTGCGGTAGATCTGCTGGCGTTCGGCGAACGCCACCGATTCGCGGAAATCTTCCGCCGCGCGCTTGAGCATGGCCGCGTTGTCGCCTTCGCCGGCCGGGTAGATGAAGACGTCGGCGATCAGCCAGTCGGCGTTGTCGATGTGATAACGCAGCGATACACCCGCGGCGATGTCGCCTTCGTCGGCGTAGTTCTTCACCGCGGCGAGCGTCGCATCGGCGAGACGCCGCGGCGCGACGATCCAGGTGTCGTCCACCACGCCGCGATGCTCCTGCATGTCCGGCAGGCTGACGGGGCCGGCGTTCGCCGCTTCCTGGGCATGCACGCCCGCGCCGGCCAGCAGGCCGAGCAGGACGGGAACGAGCTTCCATCGAGACATCTTCACCACGACCCCTGACTCATCGAACCCCTTCCCCGTGCGCGCACTATAGCCATCCATTCGTCTCAACGGGAGCGCTTCGACGCACGTAGCCGTCGGCGCAGAAAAGCCAGGGTGGACGCTTCCAATTTTCGGGGATAGCGGAGACCCGCCGGCGGTACGCAGCGATGCAGTTTGCCCTCGGTCCAGCCGGTGAAGACCTCCGGGTGGATGTACGAAGCGCGGCATACCGCCGGAGTGTTGCCAAGCACGGCGGCGACCTGCTTGACGGCCTGCGCGAGGGCCGCCTTGATCGCGCGCTCGCCGCCCTCGTCGGGCAGCGCCGTCGTGCCGAGCACGCCCATCGCGTGCACGGTGCCGCCCCAGGTGCGGAAGTCCTTCGCGGTGAATTCGCCGCCGGTCACCTCGCGCAGGTAGTCGTTGACCATGCCCGAGTCGACGGGCTGCGGGTGGCCGTCGTCGTCGATGTACTGGAAGAGCCGCTGCCCGGGCAACTCCTGGACGCGGCGCACCGCTTTCACGAGTCGCTTGTCGTCGAGTTCGACGTCGCGCCATAGCCCGCTCTTGCCGCGGAAATGAAACGTGATGCGACCCTTGCGCATGGCGACGTGTCGCGAGCGCAGCGTCGTCAGGCCATACGAGTTGTTCTGCTTCGCGTAGGCGTCGTTGCCGACGCGGATCATCGTCTCTTCCAGCAGGCTGACGACCAGCGCGAGCACCTTCTCGCGCGGCAGGCCGGGCAGCGCCAGATCCTTGCGCAGGCGGCGACGAAGGCGGGGCAGGGCCTCGCCGAACTCCACGATGCGCTCGAACTTGCCCTGCGAGCGCGTGTCGCGCCAGCGCGGGTGATAACGGTACTGCTTGCGTGCCCGCGCGTCGCGCCCGGTCGCCTGCAGGTGGCCGCGCTCGTCGGGGCAGATCCAGACGTTCGTGTACGCCGGGGGGATCGCCAGCGAGCGGATGCGCGCGATCACGTTCTCGTCGGTGATCCTGCGGCCATCCGGCCCGATGTAGGCGAAGCTCTTTCCGCGCTTGCAGCGCGTGATGCCTTCATCGGTGTCGCAGACATAGACGAGGCCCGCCGCTTTCGCGTGGGCCTTCTCGACGCTCGCCGCCGCGAGGGCGTTGGCCGGTGGGTTCCTGGACATGGCCGGGACTATGTCCCGGCGACCGATCAAGGCCGGGTGAACGCCTCGTCAGCCGACGCGGCAGAACACCGCCTTGAGGTAGCGGTTCTCCGGGACGTTGCTCGCCACCGGATGGTCGGGGCCGGCACCGGCGACGTCGAGCACCTGGATGTCGCGCCCGGCGTTGAGCGCGACGCGGCGGATCATCTCGAGGAAGTCGCTTTCGCCGACCAGCCCGGTGCACGAGCAGGTCAGCAGGATGCCGCCCGGCGCCAGGACGTCGAGCGCCGTCCGGTTCATCGCGAAGTACTTCTTCAGCGCGTTGACCACCTGGTTGCGATCGCGCGTGAGCTTGGGCGGATCGAGCACGACCGCGTCCCACGTCTCGCCGCGGGCGATCGCGGCGCGCAGCCACTCGAAGACGTCGCCCTGCTCGAAGGTGGCGGCCACGCCGTTCATGCGGGCGTTCTCGCGCGCGACCTCGAGGATCGCCGCGTCGGCGTCGACGCCGGTGGCCTCGCGGGCGCCGGCCTTCATCGCGTGCACGGCGAAGCCGCCGGCGTTGCAGCAGAGGTCGAGCACGCGGCGGCCGCGCGCCAGTTCGGCGAAGCGGCGGCGGTTGTCGCGCTGGTCGGCGAAGAACCCGGTCTTGTGGCCGAGGCCCGGCGCGGCGTGGAACGCCAGGCCGTGCTCGTGCACGTCGACGGCCGTCGGCGCGTCGTTGGAGCGCACGTCGAAGGATTCCTGGCGCTGCACGTGCTGCTCGGCGAACCAGTACAGGGAAGCACCGGGGAAATGACGCTGCAGCGCCGCGTGGATCGTCTCGCGGAAGCGCCACATGCCGGCGGCGAAATACTCCACCACCAGGTGATCCGCATAGCGGTCGACGACGAGGCCCGAGAGGCCGTCGCCTTCGCTGTGGACGACGCGCCACGCGTCGCTCACCTCGTCCAGGCGCAGCAGCTCGCGGCGCAGTTCGACGGCGCGCGCGATGCGCTGCGCGATCCAGTCGTCGTCGATGGCGACGTCGGGGTCGGTCGTCAGCAGCCGCAGCGCGACGCGCGCGTGGCCGTTCCAGAAGCCGCGGCCGACGAAGCGGCCCTTCGCGTCGTGCACGTCCACGACGCTGCCGGGCGGCAGGCGGTCGTCGGGCTTCACGATCTGCGCGGACCAGACCCAGGGATGACCGGGGACGCGGTCGGACTTCAGGCGGATGACGGGGAGTGCGGGGCTGTTCATCGGTGAATGATACCGGGGCTCAACGCCCGAAGCGCAGGACGAGCCAGGAGCCCAGTGCCAGCAGGTTGATGCCGATGTGGGCCGCGGAAGGCCCGGCGAGCGCCAGCAGCCAGCCGTGCTCGGCGATGGACCAGTCGAAGCCGAGACGCGGCGAGCGCTGCAGCGTCATCGACAGGTTGGCGAAGGCGCCGCTCGACAGCGCGTAGCTGAAGAAGGGCGTGGCGAGGAGCGGAGCCTGGAGGAACTGCGCCCAGATCGAGAACGAGGTGCCGCGGCCGTCGTTGCTGGCCAGCAGCACGCCGGCGACGAGGATGAAGCCGAACAGCAGCACGCCGAGCACCGCGACGATCGCCTCCATGCCGACCACCCGCGAGCCGAGCAACCGGTCGAACTGGTGGACGAGGCCGAACAGGCCGCCGGCGATCTCGAACACGGCGATGACGCGGGTCAGGAAGGAATGCATGGAAGGTCCTGGTCAGAGCGGGGGACGATTATGGCGTGTCGCATCGGTCGGAAGTCCGCTGGCGCGCGGACGAGCCGGTTCCGGTTCACAGACCGTCGGCCAGCTCGTGCAGGTCGGCGATGTGCTGCTCCCACCAGCGCGCCTCGGCCGCGAAGGGGAACGCGGCCGGAAACGCGGGATCGTGCCAGCGCTCGGCGATCCATCCCGCGTAATGCACCTGGCGCATCGCGCGAAGCGCGGGGATCAGCGCGAGCTCGCCGGGGTCGAGTTCGCGGAACTGCCCGTAGCCCTCGAGCAGCGCGTCCAGCATCGCATCGTCGGACGCGAGCATCCACAGGTCCTGCACCGCGGGGCCCATGCGCGCGTCGTCCAGATCGACGAAATGCGGGCCCGCGTCGGTCCACAACACGTTGCCCGGATGGCAGTCGCCATGCAGGCGGATGCGGCGCACGGGGCCGACGGCATCGAAGCGGGCCGCCACGGCGTCGTCCACGCGGCGCGCCGCGTCGCGATAGGCGTCGAACAGGTGCGCGGGCAGCAGGTCCGAGCCCAGCGCCGCCCGCACCGGGCCCTCGATCATCGTGGCACGGTCCAGCGTGGTGCGCGCGGTGAAGCGTTCGCGCGCGCCGATCGCATGCATGCGGCCGAGCAGGCGCCCCAGCCATTCCAGCTGGTCGGTGGATTCGAGGGAGGGGGCGCGGCCGCCGCGCCGCGGATACAGCGCGTAGCGATAGCCGGCCTCGCGCAGCAACGTACGGCCCTCGACCACGAGTGGCGCCACCATCGGCAGCTCGGCTTCCGCGAGCTCGCGCGCGAACGCGTGCTCCTCCTCGATCGCGGCATCGGTCCAGCGGCCGGGCCGGTAGAACTTCGCCACGACGAAGCCGCCGTCTTCCAGGCCGACCTGGAAGACGCGGTTCTCGTAACTGTTCAGCGCGAGCAGACGGCCATCGCTCCAGGCACCGCCGGCATCCACCGCCGCCAGGACCACGTCCGGGGACAGGCCCTCGTAGGGCGCCGCCTCGCTCACGCGCGGAGGTTCCCGGGCGCGCCGCCCGGTGAGGGGATCACCGCCATGGTCAGGCGCGACAGGCACACCAGCTTGCCCTGTTCTTCCTCGATCCGGATCTCCCAGACCTGCGTCGTCCGGCCGAGGTGCACCGCCTTCGCGGTGCCGGTGACGAGGCCCCCGCGCACGCCACGGATGTGGTTGGCGTTGATGTCGAGGCCCACGGCGACCTCCTTTTCCACGTCGAGAGTGAGCAGGGCCGCCGAGCTGCCGAGCGTCTCGGCCAGCACGACGGACGCGCCGCCGTGGAGCAGGCCGAAGGGCTGCTGGGTACGGTGGTCGACCGGCATCGTGCCGCGCAGCCAGTCGTCGCCGAACGCGGTGAACCGGATGTCCAGCGCCTCCATCATCGTGCCGCGGCTCCACGCGTTGATGCGGGCGAGGTCGAGGGGTTGTTTCCAGATGGAGGTCATGAGGGGTGCGATCCTGTGGGGCAAGCCGTCATTGTCCTACAATGGGCGGGTGCCCACCGTAACCCTGACATCGTCCGGCAAGCGATTCGACGCCGCCGACGGCGAAACCGTGCTCGAAGCCGCCCAGCGCGCGGGAATCGCCCTCCCGTATTCGTGCCGGGGCGGCGTGTGCGGAAGCTGCAAGGCCACCCTCGTCGAGGGCGCGTGCAGCTACCCGCGGAATCCGCCCGTCGCGCTCTCGGCGACGGCGCGCCTGCATCACGCGATCCTGCTCTGCCAGGCCGTGCCGGAGGGCGACATCGCCATCCAGGCGCGCGAGATCGCCTCGGTGGAGGACATACCGCATCGCCGTCTGGAGGTGGAGGTGGTCGAGCGCGCCGCGCTGGCGCCTGACGTCGTCGGCGTCTGGTTGCAGCCGCTCGACGGCGACCGCCTCAATTGGCTGCCCGGCCAGTACCTCGACGTGATCCTCGAGGACGGCCGTCACCGCCCGTTCTCCATCGCCAGCGGTCCGCGTCCGGACGGACGCATCGAACTGCACGTCCGCCACGTACCGGGCGGCGGCTTCACGTCCTGGGTGTACGAGTCGCTCCAGGTCGGCGACCGCCTCACGATCGAGGCGCCCCTCGGCACGTTCGTCCCGCGCGAGGATTCCGAGCGCCCGATGCTGTTCGTGGCGGGCGGCACCGGCTTCGCGCCCGTGAAGGCCATCGTCGAGCACTTCATCGCGCTGGGCACGCGCCGGCCGATGCACGTCTACTGGGGCGCGCGCAGCGTCGCCGACCTCTACCTCGCCGACCTCGCCGCCGGCTGGACGCGCGCCGCGCCCACGATCCGCTTCATTCCCGTGCTTTCCGATCCGGAGGAAGCGCAGGCCAGCGGCCTGCGCGAGGGCCTGGTCCACGAAGCCGTGCTGGAGGACCATCCGGACCTCTCGGCCTTCGACCTGTACATGAGCGGCCCGCCGGCCATGATCGCGGCGGGTCGCGAGCTCTTCATCGACGCGAACCTGCCGGAAGACCGGCTGTACTTCGACTCGTTCGACGTCGCACCCGACGTGCTGGATGCCATCCTCCGCGGTCGCGCGGGCATCCACGGGCTTTGATTGTCAGCCATGCTCCGCCTGCAGGAGCGGCCCTGGACGCGATGGCGCTCGCGGAAGCGTAGCGACTATGCGACCCAGCTTCCCTTCGAAAGCGGTTTCAGATGATTCAACGATATGAATCCGCCCGGGGTCACCTTATACGTCTCCGGCGTGATGATCATGGCGAGGACCCTCGACGATGTGGCATCGAATCGTTCCGGAGGCGGCATTCCGTCGAAAGTCTGCGGCATTCCGTCGTCGCGAACCTGGCGCAGCAAGGACATGAAGCCGACATCTCTGTCCACCGTCTTGTCCAGATCTGGAACCGCGGGGTAATTCTGCCAACCGCGAGGTGGTTCCAGACGCCAGTACTTGTCTTTTTCCGCATCGCCGAATGTCCGGCTGACCGCCTGATTGAATTCGCCGGCAAGTTTCGCCAGACGTGGGAACTGAGCGATGCGGGATTCAAGCCACGCAAGATCGTCGGGATGCACGTCCTTACCCGTTGCTTTCAGACGGCCCTCGTCGAGATGCAGGTCGAAATCCATGGCCACCACGCCCGGTCGCTCCAGCGTCAGCGATGCGAGGAAAGGGACGAGCGCGTCCGTAAATGACGCCAGGCGTCTTCCGAGATCTTTCTGCTCGGCCAAAGAATGGGATATGGAGGCCAGCAGGCGCTCCGACAGTTCGTGACTGGAGGGCCCTTCCGGTGGTGGTCGCAGGCGCTGATCATCGGCAACGGCTGGTTTTGCGTCGCTAATGGCCGTGCTTGCATGCGACGCCCGGGAATCGATCGAGCTACGAATGGTCAGGGTTTCCATGGGCGATGCATCCTGAAGGTTTCTTTGCAGATGTGTTCGAACCTGAGAGGTCTTGTCGCATCGGAGGTATCGCTACCGTCGACCCAGGCGATCACAGCGCCCGACGGGTTGTATTCGATGTCCCAGAAATCGGGTGGGTTTCCACGCGTAGGCACCGTGATCGGCCCGATGGCTCCGCCCTTGCACGGACCAACGTTGAGCGTGGTGCGCGCTATACCGCGTTCGTCGGTAACAGTCGTCAGTTCCGTCAGAAGCCAATGACCGTTCGTGCCGACGTCATAACCCTCGAATTTGACGACATAGCCCGCACCGACGGGCGTTGCCCGGTCGCCTTCGAAAACCTGTGCTTCGACCTCGGCGACTCGCGCGACGTTGGCCCCGCCCGGCATCGTCGAGCCCAGAGCCGGGGCGAGGTGGCTGATGTTTTCATTGCTTCGAACCATCGTGACGACCGCTGTCGCGCCGGGATCGCGCAGCGCGATCGTGTACCGCGCACCGACGGTGCTGGCACCGCCTTTGATCTGCACGAAGACGGGTCTGGACGAATCCACCCGAAAGGCCGATCCACCACGAAGCTCGCCGGTCTTCTTCGCCCCGTCGACGACTATGCCGACGACGCCCGGGGGTGCTTCGAGTTCGAGGTTCGCGGTGTTCTGGTCGGGGCGGAACGTGATGAGGAAGTTGTCGCCGTCGCCAGCGTTGTCGAGGTTGCCTTCGATGCGCTGGTTGCCCTCCAGCTTCGTCATCGTCGTGAAGGCATCGTTCGGCTCATGGCGATCGGCGCCTGTGGCGAGGGTCCCCTGCATCTGGAATGGAGAGGCCTCGCCGCCTTTGGGTCGCCCGACGAGAAGCAGCCAGCGCGTGGAGGCGTCGCTGATCGCCTGCAGGATGCGGTAGGCGTCCATCGACGCGTCGGTCGCCGCGGCGCGGGTGCTGCCGTCGCTATCGACGCGCACGAGGCTGACGTCGTGCAGTTCTCCCGCCCGGAAACCGGCGAGGTTGACGTCGACCTTGGACGCCGCCGGCGTGGCCGGCGTCACGAACTGGAAGCAGCCGAGCGTGGCGCCGGTGGACAGGGAGGCGTCGTAGGCCGGACCGATGTCCATGGGTGCGCACCCGTCGACGGGCGGAGCCGTCGACTGCGCATTCGCCAGCAGCGGGAAGAGCGCCATGGCGATGGCGCCGGGGAACAAGGTGGGTCGCATGGTCGCTCCGAGTTCGGGAGAGCGATCAGGCTAGGTCGAGCGGGGCGCCGTGGATGTCCGCAGGATTCGTCGAATCCCACCGTCGTCGCCCGCTATAGCCGTAGGAGCGGCTCCGTCCGCGACGGATCCCGCGAGAGCACCACGAAAGGCTTGCGGGTCTGTCGCGACCCGTCTCCCGGCCGTGTGCGTGGCGGCCTTATTTCTTGCCCTTGACCACCGGCAGCTGCGCGGTCTGCCAGGCGTAGGTGCCGCCTTCGAGCACGAAGACCTTAGGGAAACCGGCCTTGATCAGACGATTGGCCGCCTTGCCGACGCCGCGGCCGTCCTTGTCGACGAGCACGACCGGCAGTTCCTTCGCCTTCGACAGATCCTTCTGCGTTTCCGGATCGAACTGGCTCATGGCGACGTTCTTCGCGCCCGGAATGTGGGCCTTCTCGAAGTCGGCGCTGGCCGAGAGGTCGACGATCAGCGGCGTGTCGCGATTGATCAGCTGCGTCAGGCCGGCCGGCGTCAGGGTCTTCCACTTGCGGAACAGACGGCCGACTTCGGTGGCGACGAGCGCGACCAGGATCACCACGAACAGGGCGACCAGCGCGGTGTGGTTGCTCACGAAAGCGGGCAGCTTCTGCAAAACGTCGTTCATCGTGTCTTTCCGCGTCCCAGGAGGGGATAAACGGCCGATTATATCGGCTTTAGCGGGGCGTGAAGTCCGGCAGGCCGGTCATCAGGGTCCATTTGTTCTTTTCGCGATCGTAATGCCAGCGCTGGCGGTCGATGACGCTGCGCTCGGCCTGCGTGTTGATGTTGACCACGTTGACCTGGACCACCTGGATCACGTCGTCGTCGCCGTCGGGCTTGGGGCCCGCGCCTTCGTCGTAGCCCGTGACGCGCAGCTGTTGGAGGCGGCCCTGCTCGATCGAGCTGATCGGGTGTTCCTGCAGGTAGTCCTTGTCGATGAACGCCTGCGCGCTGGTGAAGTCGCCCCAGCGGATCGCCGAGGCGTAGCTCATCAGCGTCTTGTTCAGCGCCTGGTTGCGCTTGTCCGTGGCACAGCCGGTGAGGGCGAGGAAGGCAAGGGCGACAGCGGGCAGGGCGTACGGGCGCATGGCGGATTCCATCGGGGCGTCGGGCGGCATTATGCCCGGCGTTTGGCCACGAAACGCGCATCCAGGCTCGCCAGCGCCTTGCCGTTCTCCCCCGGCACCACGCAGGTGAAGTCGGCCCGGGCACGGCCGCGCGCGTCGAGCGTGGCGAAGAACGTGGCCCAGTCGGCGCCCGGCGCCAGCGTGGCCTCGGCGCGCAGGTCGTCCCACACGGGGTCGAGGTAGCGGACGGTGGAGTCGGCCACGAAGACGTCGCAGTCGGCGCCGCGCTCGCGCAGACGGGCTTCCACCAGCGCCCAGCAGGCGAGGGTCATCAGCGTGACGAGGCTGCCGCCGAAGGCGCAGCCCTTGTCGTTGATGTTCGGCTGGAGCGGCGCCGTCATGGTCAGCCGCTCGCCGTCGAAGGCCTCGATCGCGACGTCCATGGCGCGGGCCAGCGGAATGCTGTCGCGGATGAACCGTCCGAGGTCGGCGAGAGGGGTCTGGATCGTGGTCATAAGCCGGCAAGTCTACGTTCGTGCGCGGCCCGTTCGCATCCGTATGGGCGACCCAACCTTCGGCATTGGTGACGGCGTCCCCACGTTCCTATGCTGAGCCGTCGATCGCAGGATGCATTACGTGAGCCGGACCCTACCGTTACGCAACGTCACCGTGGTCATTACCCGCCCCGCGGGCACCGCCGGCCCGCTGGCGCGGCGGGTGCGCAAGCTTGGCGGCATTCCCGTCAGCGTGCCGGGCCTGTCCCTGCGGGCGACGGAGGATGCCACGGCGGTGGACGCCGCGCTGCGCAAGGCGCTGGAAGGCGACATGCTGATCTTCACGAGTCCCGCCGCCGTGCGCTTCGCCGCCGACGTCCTGCCGCTGGCCACGCGCGCCACGGTGGTGGCAGTCGGCCGCGGCACGGCCCGCGCTTTGAAGACGGCCGACGTGGTCGACGTGCGATTCCCCGAAACGTCTCAGGACAGCGAGGGCGTCCTGGCCTTGCCGGAGCTGGCGAACGTCACCGGACGTCGCGTGTCGCTGATCGGCGCCCCCGGCGGGCGGGGCCTGCTTCGCGAGCGACTGGCCGCGCGTGGTGCGGACCTGGAGGAGATCCACGTCTACCATCGCGTCGCGCCGCGGATCGACCGCCGCCACATCGATCCGCTCCTGAAGCTCGGCCGCCGTTCGGCGGTGCTGCTTTCCAGCGCCGAGGCGCTCGATCACCTGCATCGCGCGCTGGTGGCGCCGGCCTGGCGACGGCTGGTCCAGGCCGTGGCCGTCGTAAGCAGCGAACGCCTGCGTGGCATCGCGCTGGAAGCCGGGTTCGAGCGCGTCGCGGTCGCCCGGTCCGCGCTACCCACCGACCTCCTCGCCGCCGCCGCAGGGGTCTCGTTCACCCGCCGTTGAGGGATGTGTTCCGTGCGTTGGCGTATGGCCTGCTAGCATGCCCGCCATGACGACCGAGACCCCCCCGACCGATACCGCTCCGGCGACGCCGGCCCCGGCCGCCGCCGCCCGTACCACCGTGCCGCCACGGCGCGTCGATCCGGCGCCTCGGCGCGGCGGTGGCGCGCTGGCGATCGCCATCCTGCTTTCGCTTGCCGCCCTCGGCGCCGCGGGCTACACCGCCTGGACCGCCTGGCAGATGCGCCAGGACCTCGGCGCGGCCAACGGCCTGCGCGGGCAGGTCGATACCTTGCAGGCCGCGGTCGACGCCACGCGCGAGGAGAACGCGAACCTGCGCCGCCGTCTCGGCGACGCGGATGCCGTGAGCCGTTCGGCGCGCGAAGAGATGCTCGGGATGTCCGAGCGCACGCGCAATCTCGAGGACGCGGTGGCGAACCTGTCCGAGCGCAGCCTCAGCGGCCACGACGCCATGTTGCTCGACGAAGCGGAATCGCTGCTGCGCATGGCGAAGGAGCGCTTCGCGCTGTTCGGCGACGCCAGCGGTGCGCTGTCCGCCTACGATCTCGCCGACAAGACGCTCGCCGCCGTCAACGACGCGGCGTTCGCGGCGGTCCGCCAGAACGTCACCGCGGAGCGCGAGGCGCTCTCCGCCATCGCGCCGCGCGCCCGCGCGAACGACCTCGCGACGCTCGCGGCCCTGCGTGGCGAGCTGACGACGCTGCCGCTGAAGAGCGACGACACGAAGACCGCCGAAGGCGCGGAGCAGGGCTTCTGGCAGCGCGCGGGTTCGGCACTGGGCAGCATCGTGCGCGTGAGCCACGACGACGGCACGCCGATCGGTCTCGCGGACGACCGCATCGCGCGCGAACTCGCGGCGCTCGACGTGGCGCACGCCGAAGCGGCCGTGCTCGCTTACGACGACGTCGGCCGTCAGGCGGCGCTCAAGCGCGTCGACGCCGTGCTCGCCGCACGCTTCGACACCACCGCTCCGTCCGTGCAGGCGGCGCGCGCCCACATCGCCGCGCTGCTCGCCAGCCAGGCGAAGGGTGCCGAACCGAAGCTCGGCGCCGCGCTCGCCGAACTGCGCAACCTGCGCTCGGTGCACGCGCTCCAGGGTGGCGCGCCGACCTCCGGGCCGGCGAAGGCATCGTCCACCCCGGCGCCCGCGCCGGCCGCCAGCACCGACGCGCCGCACGAGGCCACGCCATGAAGCCGTGGCGCTGGGTCGTCGGACTGATTCTCGTCGCGGTCGCCGCGGCGTTCGCCTGGCACTGGGTCGCGGAGGATCCGGGCTACGTGCTCGTGCACCTGCGCGGCACCAACGTGCAGACGACCGTCGTGACCGCCGTGGTGCTGCTCCTGCTCGCCTGGGCCGTGATCACGGCGCTCGTGGCGCTCATCCGCTGGCCGTTCGGCGCGATGACGCGCCGCCATCGCCGGGTGAGCCGCCGGCGCCTCGCCGATGGTCTCGTGTCGCTGATCGAAGGCCGTCACGGCGAGGCGGAGCGCGACCTCCATCGCGCCGCGCGGTATCCCTCCTTGCGTGGTCCGGCGTTGCTCGCCGCCGCGGAAGCCGCGGAGCGGCACGGCGACACCACGCGTGCGCTGGAGACGCTGGACGAGGCCGCGCAGGAAACGCCGCGCGCCGCGCGCATCCTTCGCGCACGTCTGCTGCGTCGTTCGGGCCGCGCGTCCGAGGCCGTCGCCCTGCTCGCGCCGGAGGCCGCCGCCGGCGGTCTCACGCCCGCGGGCTGGGTCGAATACGCCGAGGCGTCGCTCGACACGCACGACGCGCGCAGCGCGATGCGGGCGCTGGAGCCGTTGCAGAAGAGCGGCGAGCTCGGCGCCCGCGCATATGCCGCCTTCGAAGCGCGTGTGATCGCGGCTTACGTCGGCAGTGCCTCGGATGGCGCGTCGCTGGCGACGCTGTGGTCGCAGCTTCCGAAGGGACAGCGTCGCCTCCCCGCCGCGATCGACGCCTACGCGCGGCAGGCAGCGCGCTTCGGCCAGACGATGGCCGCGATGGACGAGATCGAGACCGCGCTACGTCGCGACTGGTCGCCCGTGCTGGTCGCCACGTACGGCGGCATGGGCGCCGAAGACATCGAACAGCGCCTGCGCCGCGCGGAAGGCTGGATCGACACCCATCCCAACGACGCCGTGCTGCTGACCGCCGTCGGCCGCATGTGCGCCCGGGTGCGCCTGTGGGGCAAGGCGAAGCCGTACCTCGAGCGCGCGCTGGCCATCGAGCCCAGCGCCGACGCCTGGGAAGCGCTCGGCGATGTCTACGTCGGCGAGAATCATCCGGAACTGGCGCAGCGTTGCTACCGCAATGCCCTCGCGCTCGCCCGCGGTGACGCCACGGAAGCGCTGCCGGAGGAACTTCGCGCCCGCCGCATCGACACGCGCGTCACCGCGGTGGAAGAGCGCGACCAGCACGGCGTGCCACGACTGTCGCCCTGACACCTGAGGGAAGCGCGCCCGGTCACCGCAACGTGCGACCCTTCAGGTGGGAGCGCGTTCACGCGCGAACGGGCGTCACCGACGAAGCGCCCCGTGCCAGAGCGCGAACGCGCACAGCGCCAGCGCGACGGCGATCAGCACGACGGCACGCCATGCCTTGCGTCGACGATCGCGATCCGGCGGTGCGGCCGCGGTCGACAGGCGTGACTCCGCACCGGGCGCGACCCGCTTAGGGCGATCACGCGACGACGCCGGCAACGCATCGAACGCCGCCTCCCAGTTCGCCAGCGTGCCCGTCGACACGAAGAGCCCGATCAAGGTCGGAAACCGCTCGCGCATGATGCGCATCTCGGGCCAGCGCGGTACGAGCGGCGCATCGAGCCCCGCCTCCCCGAGCCCGGCGAGATCGAGCCATTCGAACCGGCGCCTTTCGTCGAGGGCGAGCCAGTCGTCGCCTTCGGTGAGCACGCGGCGAATCCAGTCGCCTCGTGAGCCAAGTGCGTCGAGGTGATCCGCGAGCCGCCAGTGGAACGCGTCGGCCGCCGTTTCGAACACCGCCACGCGTTGCCCGATGCGCTGGGTGACGAGCAGGTCGATCAGGTGCTCCTCGAACTGGCCGGGCGCATCGATGTAGCGCTTGCGCAGCTCGGCGAGCGCGTTCGCCAGCAGTCCCTGCACGGCGGCGACCGGTTGTTTGCCGACGTCGGCGGCGAAGCCCAGCGCCAGGTCCAGTGTCGGGTCGGAAGACGAGGTTACCGAGGTTGCCGTGGACGACGAAGCGACCGTCGGCGAGGCGCGGCTGCCGGTCTCCAGGACGTCGAGTCCGCGTAGCGCGCGATCTCCCATCGCGATCCCCGCCTGCACCGCGGCGCCGATGGCGGCGATGTGCATGGGATCGATCGTCGTCGTCGGCTCCCGCGCGAACATCTGCGTCGCGAGCGCACGGATGACCGGCATCCGCGTCGCACCTCCGGCGAGGATCACGTGGTCGAGGTCCGCCGCGCGGATTCGCGCAAGGCGCATGGCGCGTTCGATCGGATACCACAGACGATTGAGCAAGGGCTGCGTCAGCGTGGCGAACGTGTCGCCATTCAGCACGACGCCGACGCTCGTCTCGCCGTAGGTCGCCTCGAGATGCGCCGTATCGCGGCGGGTCAGCTCGCACTTCGCCGTTTCGGCGAGGGCGAGCAGTTCGCGCATGAACGCCACGCTCTCGCCAGCCGCCTCGGGCAGGCCACTGGCGAACGCCTGCGTCGCGATCAGCGCGGTGAAGTCGTCGCCGCCGAGCGAATCGTCGCCCGCGCTGGCGCGCACGCCGATCATGCCGTCGGTGAGCTGGGCCACCGCCACGTCGAAGGTCGCCGCGCCGAGACGAAACACGAGGAACCGGGCCTCGTCGGTGACCAGGTCCACGGCGTGCGCCAGCGCGGCGGCGGTCGCCTCGCTGAGCAGCCGTTCGACCTTGATGCCCGCCAGTTCGCAGGCGGCACGCGTCGCCTCGCGCTGCTCACCGGAGAAGCATGCCGGCACGGTGACGACGGCCTCGGTGACCGGTGCTCCGAGAAACGCCTCCGCATCCCGCACCAGCGTGCGCAGCACCAGCGCCGCGAGCTCCTCGGGCCGGTAATCGCGCACGCCGAGGCGCACCGCGTGCGGGTGCCCGAGGTGTCGCCGGAAGCGTGTCGCCGTATCCCAGGGATGCGTTTCGCGACGCGCGAGGGCGGCCTTGCCGACGAGGATGCGTCCGTCGTCTCCGACGCCCACGCACGAAGGCGTGAGCACCTCGCCCGCGCCGTTCGGAATCAGGCGCGGCGCGCCGTCGATCCATGCGGAGACGAGGCTGTGGGAGCTACCCAGGTCGATACCGACGATCACGCGATCCTTCCCCTCTGCGTCCGCATCCTCCGGACGCGCCGTCGCAATCGTGGCGACGCGGCTAGCTTCCGTTCCGCGCGACGCCCGTCAGAGCGCGGTGAGGTTCGCGTAAGCGTAAACCAACCACTTGCTGCCGGCATCCTCGAAGTTGACCTGCACGCGCATGTGCGCGCCGGCGCCTTCCGCGCTGACGATCGTGCCCTCGCCGAACGTCGGGTGCCTGACGCGCTGGCCCAGACGAACGGGCGAGGGCTCCTCCAGCGACGACGCGGCGAAGCGGTCCGCATAGGCCGGACGCGACACCTGCACGCGCGGGCGCAGTTCGTCGATGAGTTCGGGCGGGATCTCGCCCAGGAAGCGCGACGGCCGGGCGAGCATCTCGGTGCCGTGCATGCGGCGCGACTCGGCGTGCGACACGTAGAGGCGCTCGCGGGCACGCGTGATGCCCACATAGGCCAGGCGGCGCTCTTCCTCCAGCCGGTTTTCTTCCTCGGTGGAGCGCTGGCTGGGGAACAGGCCTTCCTCCATGCCCACGAGGAACACGACGGGAAATTCGAGGCCCTTCGCCGAATGCAACGTCATGAGCTGCACGCAGTCGTCCCAGGCCTCGCCCTGGCCTTCGCCGGCTTCGAGCGCGGCGTGCGACAGGAAGGCGGAGAGCTCGTTGAGACCGGCGTCGACATCTTCCGGCGTCATCTCGAAACGGCTGGCGACGTTGACCAGCTCGTCCAGGTTCTCGACGCGCGCCTCGCCGTTGCCGCGCTTGTCGTTCTCGTAGAAGTCGCGCAGGCCGGTGTGGACGATCGCGTGTTCGATCTGCTCGGCCAGGTCCAGCGCGGTCGGTTCCTCGTCGGCCTCGGCATCGCCGCGACCGGCGAACGTGCGCGCCAGATTGTCGATCAGACCGATGAAGGCCTTGATGGCGTTCTTCGCGCGTCCGGCCAGCGAACCGATCGAGGCCTCGGTCAGCGAGGCCTCCCACATCGAGCTGCCGTCGGCGCGCGCGCGGCGGCGCAACTCGTCGAGCGTGCGGTCGCCGATGCCACGCGGCGGCGTGTTCACGGCGCGCTCGAAGGCGGCGTCGTCGTGGCGGTTGGACGCGAGGCGCAGGTACGCGAGCGCGTCCTTGATTTCCGCGCGATCGAAGAAGCGCAGTCCGCCGTACACGCGATAGGGCAGGTCGCGCTGGATCAGCTGTTCTTCGAAGTTGCGGGACTGCGCGTTGGAGCGGTACAGGATGGCGCAGTCGCGCGCGTTGCCGTGCTCGGCGATGTATTCGCGGATGCGCTCGATGACGAAGCGTGCTTCGTCCTGCTCGTTGTAGGCCGCATACAACGCGATGCGCTCGCCTTCGCCGCCGTCCGTCCACAGCTGCTTGCCAAGACGGCCACCGTTGCGCGCGATGACCGCGTTGGCCGCGTTGAGGATCGTCGACGTCGAACGGTAGTTCTGCTCGAGGCGGATGGTCTTCGCGCCGGGGAAGTCGCGCAGGAACTGCTGCACGTTCTCCACCTTCGCGCCGCGCCAGCCATAGATCGCCTGATCGTCGTCGCCCACCACGAAGGCCTGGCCGGTATTGCCCGCGAGCACGCGGATCCACGCGTACTGCAGCGTGTTGGTGTCCTGGAATTCGTCGATCAGCAGGTAGCGCCAGCGATCCTGGTAGTGCCTCAGCACCTGCGGATCCTTCAGCCAAAGCTCGTGCGCGCGCAGCAGCAGCTCGGCGAAATCGACGAGACCGGCGCGCTGGCATTGCTGCTCGTACGCCTTGTAGATCTCCACGAAGGTGCGCGTCACCGGGTGGTCGCGGTGCTCGATCGCGTCCGGGCGCTTTCCCTCGTCCTTCCAGTTGTTGATCTGCCAGGACGCCTGGCGAGGCGGAAAGCGCGCCTCGTCGAGGCCCATGCCCGCGATCACGCGCTTGATGAGGCGTTGCTGGTCGTCGGAATCCAGGATCTGGAATCCCTCGACGAGGCCCGCCTCGCGCCAGTGCCGACGGAGCAGACGGTGCGCGATGCCGTGGAACGTGCCGACCGTCAGCCCCTGCGTGCCGCCCGGAATCAGTCCGTCCAGGCGCGCGCGCATCTCGCCGGCCGCCTTGTTGGTGAACGTCACCGCGAGGATCGCCCACGGCGGTACCCGTTCGACCTGGGTCAGCCAGCCGATGCGGTGGGTGAGGACGCGGGTCTTGCCGGAGCCGGCGCCCGCGAGGATCAGGTAGTGGCCGGGCGGGGCGCTGACGGCCTCGCGCTGGGCGTCGTTCAGGGAGTCGAGCAGGTGGGAAACGTCCATCGGGACATTGTAGCGGAGGGGCACGGGCGGCCTGCGCCGCAGGCCTGGGAGATGGGAGGTGGGAAATGGGGGCGCACTGATGACTGGCTTCGATGTCGAGAGCCGTCACGACGCCAGCCCCCTCAGTCGACCAAGGCGCCGCCCCCAACTCCCATCCCCCAACCCCCCGACGATCATTTCTTCCGCGCGATCCCCGCCACCGCCACGATGCCGCCGATCACGATGCCGGCGATGCCGACCCACTGCGGAATGGCCTTGTCATGGGTGGCTTCGATCTTGGCGGGGCCGATGGACGCCACCGTATCGGTCTTGCTGTAGCTGCCGTTACCCAGGGTCACCCAGAGACCGAGGCCGATGAGGATGACGCCGACGACGATGAGACCTGCACGCATGTGGATTCCTCCCATTGAATGTGGCGCCGAGGATGCGTGGGCCCATGTCGAGGGATCGTGTGGGCAAAAAAAACCCCGAGAGCCAGGGGAGCTCTCGGGGCCGGTGACCGACATGACCCAGGGGAAGATCGTGCCGGCCGCAGGGTGACCCCAGGGAGGCGGAGTCCACCGATGGGACGCCGTTGCGTGCGTCCGAAGCTTTAGACGGCCGGAGCCATGGAAAGTTGCAACGCCAGGCCGAAAAAAGTCAGTTGGCGTTCATCGGTAATGCTTTCAGACGCTTGCGGACCCGACGATGGCTTGCCCTTAGGGAAATTTAACGCCGGAAGGTCTCAGTGCGCCTCGTCCCAGTTGGCTCCCACGCCGATGTCGACCTGCAGCGGCACGCTCAGGCTGGCGGCGCCGGTCATGTGTTTCTCGATACCGGCGCGGACCTCGTCCACGGCGTCCTCGCGCACCTCGAAGACGAGTTCGTCGTGCACCTGCATCAGAAGGCGCACGTCGTCGCGCGGCTCGATCCACGCCGCCACCGCGATCATCGCGCGCTTGATGATGTCCGCCGCCGTGCCCTGCATCGGCGCGTTGATCGCCGCGCGCTCGGCGCCGGCGCGTTGCGCCTGGTTGCGCGACTTGAGGTTCTCCAGGTACAGCCGGCGGCCGAACAGCGTCTGGACGTAGCCATCGCGATGGGCCTGTTCGCGGGTGGCGTCCATGAAGGCGCGCACCCCGGGATAACGCGAGAAGTAGCGGCCCATGTAATCGGACGCCTCGCCGCGGTCGACGCCGAGCTGGCGCGCGAGGCCGAACGCGCTCATGCCGTACATCAGGCCGAAGTTGATCGCCTTCGCGGCGCGGCGCTGGTTCGGCGTGACCTCGTCGGGCGTCACGCCGAAGACTTCCGCCGCCGTGGCGCGGTGCACGTCGCCGCCTTCGCGGAACGCGCGCACGAGGCCTTCGTCGTTCGACAGGTGGGCCATGATCCGCAGCTCGATCTGCGAGTAGTCGGCGGCGACGATGCGCCAGCCGTCGGGCGCGACGAACGCCTGGCGGATGCGCCGGCCTTCCTCGGTGCGCACGGGGATGTTCTGCAGGTTCGGGTCGGACGAGCTGATGCGTCCCGTCGCGACGGCGCCCTGGTGGTAGCTCGTGTGCACGCGGCCCGTGCGCGGATTGACGATGCCCGCGAGCTTGTCGGTGTACGTGGAGCGCAGCTTGGCGAGACCGCGGTATTCGAGGATCAGCCGCGGCAGTTCGTGCGCATCGGCGATCGCCTCCAGCGCTTCCTCGTTGGTCGAGGGCTGGCCGGTGGGCGTCTTGATCTTCGCCGCGAGGCCGAGCTCGTCGAACAGCACGGCCTGCAGCTGCTTCGGCGAGTCGAGGTTGAACTCGTGGCCTGCGGACGCGTACGCCTGCTGTTGCAGTTCGACCATGCGCTTGCCGAGCTGCTGGCTCTGCATGCGCAGGTTGTCCGCGTCGATCAGGACGCCCGTGCGCTCCATCTTCGCCAGCACCGGCACGAGCGGGATCTCGATGTCCGTGTACACGCTGCGCAGCGAAGGCTCCGCTTCGAGCTTCGCCCAGAGCGCCTGGTGCAGGCGCAGCGTGATGTCGGCATCCTCGGCGGCGTAGCGGCAGGCGATGTCGCAGTCCACGTGCGAGAACGGGATCTGCTTCGCCCCCTTGCCGGCCACTTCCTCGTACTTGACGGTCGTGTAGCCGAGGTAGCGCGAGGCGAGGGAATCCATGTCGTGGCGCGTCGCCGTGGCGTTGTAGACATACGACTCCAGCATCGTGTCGTGCGCCAGGCCGCGCAGCGCGATGCCGTAGTGCGACAGCACGTTGATGTCGTACTTGCCGTGCTGGCCGACCTTGGGCCGCGTGGCGTCCTCGAGGATCGGCTTCAGCGCGCCCAGCACGTGCTCCGTCGACAGCTGCTGCGGCGCGCCGGGGTAATCGTGCGTGAGCGGCACGTACGCCGCCTTGCCCGGCTCCACCGCGAGCGAAAGGCCCACGATGTCGGCGCGCATCGCGTCGATGCTCGTCGTTTCGGTGTCGAAGGCGATCAGGGGCGCGGTCTCGAGCTTCTCGAGCCACGTCGCGAGCGCGGCCTCCGTGACGACGAGCTCGTACTCGCCGTCCACGGAAAGCGCGGCGTCGACCACCGGGGCGGGGGACGCCGGGGTTGCCGCGGCGGGAGCCGGTGCGGCGGCATCGCCGCCGGCTTCCAGTTCCTTCAACGCCGCCTTGAAGTCGTAGCGGGCGTAGAGCTCGCGCAGCGCCTCGACGTCGCGCTCGCGCATCGCCAGGTCGGTCGGCCCCTGCTCGAGCGGCACGTCGGTACGGATCGTGACCAGTTCGCGGGACAGGGGCAGGCGCGGCATCGCGGCGCGCAGGTTCTCGCCGATCTTGCCGCCGATCTTGTCCGCGTTCGCGAACAGGGCATCGAGCGTGCCGTACTCGCCGAGCCACTTGGCCGCGGTCTTCGGGCCGCACTTCTCCACGCCGGGCACGTTGTCGATGCTGTCGCCCATCAGCGTGAGGTAGTCGACGATCTGCTCGGGGCGCACGCCGAATTTCTCGATCACGCCGTCGATGTCCATCGTCGTGTTCGACATCGTGTTGATCAGCACGATGTGCGCGCCGACGAGCTGGGCGAAGTCCTTGTCGCCGGTGGAGATGATCGTGTCGATGCCTTGCGCGGCGGCCTGCACGGCCAGCGTGCCGATCACGTCGTCGGCTTCGACGCCCGGCACGCAGAGGATCGGGAAGCCCAGCGCGCCGACGATCTTCATCATCGGTTCGATCTGCGCGCGCAGGTCGTCGGGCATGGACGGCCGGTTCGCCTTGTAGTCGGCGTAGAGGTCGTCGCGGAACGTGCGGCCCGGCGCGTCGCAGACGAAGGCCACGTAGTCGGACCCGGCCTTCATCGTCGTGCGCAGCATGTTGACGATGCCGAACAGCGCGCCCGTGGGCTCGCCGAAGGTGTTGGTCAGGGGAGGCAGCGCGTGGAACGCGCGGTACAGGTACGAGGACCCGTCGATGAGCGTGAGCGTAGGCATCCCCGGATTCTCTCACGGCCCCGCGTGGGGCGTCCGTTCACGCCGCCGCGGGCGCCGGAATTGCTATCCTCGACTCCCCGTACGGAGACCCTCCATGAACCGCTCGCACGCTCTCGTCGCCGCGCTTGCCCTGGCCCTGGCGCTCCCCGCCGCCGCCCAGAACGCCACGGATCCCAAGCTGAAGGCCCTGCCGCCGCCGGCGCTCAACGATCCGGGCCATCAGCCGGGCGAGCCGGACCGCTCGGGGCAGAAGCCGGTCCCCCGTCCCGTGCCCTACGACCAGGCTCAGGACGCCGACCAGTACAAGTCCACGCCGGCCACGTCGGACGCGCAGGGCTCGAAGGTCTCCGCCGCCAACCTGCCGGACCTGGGTTCGGACGGCGTGCCGGAGATCGTGGAGAAGCAGGAGGGCGAGAACAAGATTCAGGAGTTCCGCCAGAACGGCAAGCTCTACCAGGTGGTCGTCGTCCCGAAGAACGGCATCCCGCAGTACTACGACGTCGACGACGCGGGCAACCGCACGCTCCGCGGCACGATGCAGAACGGCGTCCGCCCCACAGAGTACAAGGTGTACGAGTGGGGCAACGCGCCGAAGCCGGTCGATTCCAACTGAGTGGCGTTACCCGTCGAGCTCCGGGTAATGCCGGAAGATCCCGTTCGTGTTGAACGGGATCCGCCGTTCCGAAGCGAGGTAGGCGGCGACGTTCGGCCGGTCGGCGACGCGCTTCGCGAGGTCGCGCAGCAGCGGCACCTTCTGCCGGGCCATCGCCTTCGGGAACGCGTAGTCGAGGCCGGCCATCACCTGGAACAGCGACAGGTCGACATAGGAATGCTGGCGTAGCGGGAAGCGGCCGCCGCCGCGGTCGATCGTCTTCTCGAAATAGGCCAGAAACTTCGGCACGCGGTTCTCGCGGAAATCCTTCGCGCGCCGCTTCGCCTCGTCGCGCTGGTCCTCGTAATACTCGGACGACGATACCGGATGATGCGAGTCGTGCACCTCCGCGACGAAGTCCGTGATCGTCAGTTCCAGTTGGTGCGCGTACAGCGCGGCCGCCTCGCCTTCGGGTACCAGGCCGTGCCTGGGTCCGAGGTAATGCAGGATGTTCGCCACCTGCGCGATCACCAGCCGGCCGGACTTCAGGAACGGCGGCGCGAAGGGCAGGGCGCCCGCGTGCTCGCCGTCGAGGAACGGCATGATGGCGTCGTCGCCTTGCTCGCGCGCCACGTCGACGTACGGCGCCGCGGCGTCCTCGAGGCACAGGCGGACGAACTCGCCGCGTCCCTGCAGGCCCGTCCAGTAATAGAGCTGGTACGCCATCGCGATCCTCCGTCGGGTCAAAACCGGACGATGCCGCGCAGTCGCTCAAGCCAGCGTGAGCGCGGCGTCCCGGAAGGTGTCCCACGCCGTCTGGGCGGGCGGCGACAGCGAACGCGCCCGCCGGCGAACGAGCGTCACCTCGCGATGCACCTCGGGGTTGAGGCGCAGCGCGACCAGCCCCGGCCGCATCGCGTCCAGCGAGAGCGCGGGCGTGACCGTGACTCCGAGCCCGGCCTCGACCATGCGGAACGCCGTGTGCGGATGGCCGACCTCCAGGGTCACGTTCACCGGTATGCCGCGCGATGCGAAGGCGGTGTCGATCAGGCGGCGGCTGCCGGAGGCGTGGTCGAGCAGCACGAGGTCTTCGTGCGCCAGCGCCTTCCACGCCACGGCGCTTCTCGACGCCAGCGGGTGATCCTCGCGACAGACGAAGCGGAAAGGATCGCGAAGGATCGTCTCCGTATCGAACTCCTCCGCGGTGGCCGGTTCGACGCTGAGGCCGAAATCGACCTCGCCGCCCCGCACCGCGTCGAGCACCTGCGCCTGCGTCTGATCGCGCAGCAGGATCTCCAGCGAAGGATGGTCCTTCGCGCAGCGCGCGATGCCCAGCGGGACGAGCGCGGCGGAAAGGGTCGGCACGGCCGCGATGCGCACCCGGCCCCGGAGCGGATCCGCCAGCGCCCGGGCGTGCGCGAGCACGCCGTCCAGCTCGTCGAGCACGCGCGACAGCGCCTGTTCGAGGTAGCGGCCCGCTTCCGTCGGCACCACCTCGCGCGTGCTGCGGTCGAACAGCCGCACGTCGAGTTCGGCTTCGAGATCGGCGATGAGCCGGCTCACCGCGGGCTGCGTGAGATGCAGGGCGTCCGCGGCCCGGCGGAAATGGCGATGGCCCGCCACGGCGAGGAAGGCGCGAAGCTGGCGCATCGAGACATTCATGCCGTAAATCTATCACCGAATCAGATAAAACGATTTGCCTTATGGATCGCCCGGCGTTGCAATAGGCTCCACTCCCGCGCCGACCGACACGCCGCCATGCGCCGCTTCCTGCCCGATGGATTCACCCTGTCGCTGATCGCGACGGTGCTGCTCGCCAGCGTTCTCCCGTGCCGAGGGGCGGTCGCCAGCGTCTTCGGCGTCGTCACGGACCTCGCGATCGCGCTGCTGTTCTTCCTGCATGGCGCGAAGCTGTCGCGCGCCGCGGTGGTGGCCGGCATGACGAACTGGCGGCTCCACCTCACGGTGCTCGCCAGCACGTTCGTGCTGTTCCCGCTGCTCGGCCTGCTGCTGAAGCCCGTGCTGGCGCCGCTCGTGTCGCCCGATCTCTACCTCGGCATCCTGTTCCTGTGCACGCTGCCGTCCACCGTGCAGTCGTCCATCGCTTTCACGTCGATCGCGCGCGGCAACGTACCCGCGGCGATCGTGTCCGCGTCGGCGTCGAGCATGCTGGGCATCTTCATCACGCCGCTGCTGGTGGGCGTGCTGATCGCGGGTTCGGGGCAGGGCGCCCTCTCGTGGGATTCGATCGGCGCCATCGTGCTGCAGCTGTTCGTCCCGTTCGTCGCGGGTCAGGTGGCGCAGCGCTGGATCGGCGGCTGGGTGACGCGCCATGCCGCGCTGCTCACGTATGTCGATCGCGGTTCGATCCTGCTGGTGGTGTACACCGCGTTCAGCGCGGCGGTGCTGCAGGGTCTGTGGCATCAGTTGCCCATGCCCGTCCTCGCCGGGCTGATCGTGGTCAACGCGGTGCTCCTGGCCTGCGCGCTGCTGATCACCCGCTACGGTTCGCGCGCGCTCGGCTTTTCGAAGGAGGACGAGATCGCGATCGTCTTCTGCGGCTCGAAGAAGAGCCTCGCCTCGGGCGTGCCGATGGCGAAGGTGCTCTTCGCCGGCCATCCGCTGGGCCTGATCGTGCTGCCGATCATGCTGTTCCACCAGATCCAGCTGATGACCTGCGCGGTGCTGGCGCGACGTTACGCGTTGCGCCGCGAGGAAGGGACGCACCTGAAGGCCGCCGTGCGCTGAGTCGCCCTTCGGCAGCGACGTGCCTGCCGAAGGGTGGGAGCCGATCGCATCGGCGATCCGGGATCGCCTCAGTGGCGGAAGTGCCGCACGCCCGTGAACACCATCGCCATGTCGTGCTCGTCGGCCGCGGCGATCACCTCGCTGTCGCGCATCGAGCCGCCCGGCTGGATCACGGCGCGGATGCCCGCCGCGGCGGCGGCGTCGATGCCGTCGCGGAACGGGAAGAACGCATCGGAGGCCATCGCGCTGCCCGGCACCACGAGCCCGGCTTCCTCGGCCTTGAGGCCCGCGATCTTCGCACTGACGACGCGGCTCATCTGGCCCGCGCCGATACCGATCGTGCGGTTGTCCTTCGCGTAGACGATCGCGTTGGACTTGACCATCTTCGCCACGCGCCAGGCGAACAGCAGGTCGTCGAGCTCGGCCGTCGTCGGCTGGCGCTTGCTGACGACCTTGAGCTCGTCGCGCCGCACCTGGCGATGGTCGGCCGTCTGTACCAGCAGGCCCGAGCCGACGCGCTTCACGTCGTGGGTGTTGCGGCCGTCGCCCGGCGGAATCTCCAGCACGCGGACGTTCGCCTTCTTCGCCGCTTCCTCCACGGCGCCGGCGTCGACCTGCGGGGCGATCAGCACCTCGACGAACTGGCGTTTCAGGATCGTGCGCGCCGTCTCGGCGTCGAGCGGGCGGTTGAACGCGATGATGCCGCCGAACGCCGACGTCGGATCGGTCGCATAGGCGAGTTCATAGGCGGCCAGCGGGTCCGTCGCGACGGCGACGCCGCACGGATTGGCGTGCTTCACGATCACGCAGGCGGGGGCGTCGAACTGGCGCACGCATTCCCACGCGGCATCCGCGTCGGCGATGTTGTTGAACGAGAGTTCCTTGCCCTGCAGCTGGCGGAACGTCGCGAGCGTGCCCGGCGCGGGATACAGATCGCGGTAGAACGCGCCGGCCTGGTGCGGATTCTCGCCGTAGCGCAGGTCCATCACCTTCACGAAGCGGCCGTTCGACTGCTCAGGGAATTCGTTGCGGCCCGCGATCTTCGTGTGGGTCTCGTCGAGCGTGACGCCCGAGAGATAGTCGCTGATCGCGCCGTCGTAGTTCGACACGCGATTGAACGCCGCGACGGAAAGACGGAAGCGCGTCGCGCGGGTCAGGCCGCCGTTGCCTTCGATCTCGGCGAGCGCCTCGTCGTACTGCGCGGGATCCGTGAGCACGCCGACGTCGTTCCAGTTCTTCGCCGCCGCGCGAAGCATCGCGGGGCCGCCGATGTCGATGTTCTCGATGGCGTCTTCCAGCGTGCACGCCGGATCGGCGACGGTGCGCTCGAACGGATAGAGGTTCAGCACCAGCAGGTCGATCGGCAGGATGCCGTGTTCGGCCATGACGGCGTCGTCGGTACCGCGGCGGCCGAGCAGGCCGCCATGCACGCGCGGGTGCAGCGTCTTCACGCGGCCGGCCATGATCTCGGGAAAGCCGGTGAGGTCGCCGACGTCGCGCACGGGGATGCCCGCGTCGCGCAGCGCCTTCGCTGAGCCACCGGTGGAGAGGATGTCGACGTTCGCGGCGACGAGGCGACGGGCGAGTTCCGTCAGGCCCTGCTTGTCGGACACGCTGACGAGCGCACGGCGGACGGGAACGAGATCGGGCGTGGACATGGGCACTTCCGGGGAGGAAAGCGCGCCATTATAGCCGCCCGAACGTCCGCGCGGCCCGGCGGGTGGACGGATCAGGAAATGCCGTGCGCGGCGAGCTTCTTGCGCAGGGTGGCGCGGTTGATGCCGAGCGCCACGGCGGCGCGGCTCTGGTTGCCTTCGTGGAAGGCGAGCACTTCGCGCAGCAGGGGACCTTCGACTTCACGGATCACGAGGGCATGCAGGCCTTCGCCGAACTCGGTGTCACCGATGTCGGCCAGGTAGCGACGGACCGTGCGGCTGACGCATTCGCTGAGGGCACTCTGCATGGAGGTTTCGTTGGCAGCCTCGACAGCAGTCAGTCTCACAGCGTTCAAGGCATTCCCCTCTCGCAGGCCGAAGCGGGCGCCTCGGTCGGTTCGTGTTCGTTTCGGTCGCTTGGATGTGCGCTCGGGACACGTCCTTCCGGACGGTCGCGAAGTCGCGAAGGGGACCGAGTCTACTCGCCCCCGGGAGCGAATTGCAGACTTGCAAAAAGAAATTTTTTCGAACGGCTCAGTCGAAGCTGAAGGCGAAAGCGACGGCCCGCTGGCCCGGGTCTTGCACTTCGAACACCATCGCCGAGGTGGCGCCCGCCGCCATGCCGCGTGAACGGGTGCCGGCGTCGCCCACGTAGTCCTCGGGCTGGAAGCGGCGCATCGCCAGGCGATGGCCTTCGGCGTCGGAGAGCGCGATCGTGACGACGGGATACGGTTGGGCGAACGTCGCATCGTTGCGCACGCTCGCCGTGATGAGCAGGCCGTCGGTGACGGACGGATGCTGTTCGACGTCGCGCGCGAGCAGGCGCAATTGCGACGGCGCCGCGACGAGCGGAAGATGGCAGCCCACCATCGCGCAACCGCTCGCGAGCATCGGCCCCACCGTCGCGTCGGCGATCAGCACGTCGCGTTTCGCCCAGGCCAGTTGCGCGCCGAGACCGAGCACCAGCACCGTGCACGTCGCGATCCACGCGGCGGTGCGCCACGAGCGTCGCTTCGCGCGCGCGAAGCGTGGTGTGAACGTCAGCTGCGAGAAATCCTCCTCGACCGCGTCCTCCGTCGCGACCGGTTCGTTCGTGACGGCCTCCGCCGCGTCGGCGGGCGTGTCCGTCCAGGGCTCCGGCACCGGCTCCGGCTCGGGCCGCGGCCGGAACACCGCCACGTCGGCGAGCGGCGGCTCGCGATCCAGCGCGTGCTCCTCCAGTCGCGTGAAGGGCTCCGGAGGCAGCTGGCCGGCGAGCGTCCCGAGCGCGTTGAAGACGGTCTCGCAATGGCCGCAACGCAGGCAGCCGCAGGCGGGCACCAGCAGCTCGGCTTCCAGCTTGTAGACGGTGAGGCACTCGGGGCACTGCGTATACATCGGCCGATCATAACGGCCGCGCCGCGTCCTTGCGCGGCTAGAATGAGGCCCCGCTTCCCCGATGGTCCCGTCCATGCCCTGGCTCGAACTTTCCCTGACGATCCGTGCCGCCGAACAGCCGCGCGTCGAAACCGCGCTCGAAGACCTCGGCGCGCTTTCCATCACGCTGCAGGACGCCGACGCCGAGACGCCGGACGAGGAAGCGATCTTCGAGCCGGGCGTCGGCGAGATTCCGCTGTGGAACCAGATCGTGCTCAACGCGCTGTTCGACGCGGATGCCGACCGGCGCGGCCTCACCGCCGCGATCGCCGACGACCTGCCGTTCATCGAGCCCGCCAACATCGTCTGGCGCGTCGTCGACGACCAGGACTGGGAGCGCGCGTGGATGGACCAGTTCAAGCCGATGCCGTTCGGCCGGCGCCTGTGGGTCTATCCGTGGAACATCGAGCCACCCGTGGAGGGCGACATCGTCGTCGTGCGCCTCGATCCCGGCCTCGCGTTCGGCACCGGCACCCATCCCACGACGGCGATGTGTCTCGAGTGGCTCGACGGCCAGCAGCTGGCCGGCAAGACCGTCCTGGACTACGGCTGTGGCTCCGGCATCCTCGCCATCGCCGCGCTGAAGCTCGGCGCGTCGCGGGCGGTGGGCATCGACAACGATCCGCAGGCGCTGCTCGCCTCGCGCGACAACGCGGAGCGCAACGGCGTCGACGCGGACCTCCAGGTCTACCTCCCCGGCGAAGCTCCCGCCGTGCCCGCCGACGTCCTCGTCGCGAACATCCTCGCGGGCCCGCTGGGTGAACTGGCCCCGACGTTCGCCGCGGCCGTGAAGCCCGGCGCGCCGTTCGCCCTCTCCGGCATCCTGCAGGGCCAGCACGAGGAACTGCTGGTGCGTTACGCCGAGTGGTTCGACGACCTGGACGTGCGCACGATGGAGGACTGGGTGCGCATCAGCGGCCGCCGCAAGGCCTGAATCGCCAGGACGCCATCAAAAAGAAAGGGCCCCGAGGGGCCCTTTCTTCATTCGACCTTGGGGTCGTTCTGCTTTTCCCAGGAGTGCTGCTCCTGAAGGAGCTTGTCCGGGTCGAAGCCCTGGTCGTCGTTCAGGCCCTGCATCTCCTCGATCGCCGAGGCCGGCGGGTTGCCGTAGTAGATGTTGTACAGGCGCTGCTGGCGGTAGGCGTCGCGCACGAAGACGTACGGGTCGTAGGCCGAGGCGAGGAAGCTCTCCGCGTCGATGCCGCGCGAGCGCAGGGTCACGAGGTAGAGCAGCTGCGGCACGTACTGCTGGCCGTACTTGAAGTCGTGGTTGCGGCTGTAATAGCTGAGCGGGTCGAAGAAGTAGCTGTCGACCGGCAGGCGCCAGACGTCGCGGACCGTGGTCGGGCCGACGAACGGCAGCACGAGGTAGTCGCCCTCGGGCACGCCCCAGCGCGCCAGCGTCACGCCGAAGTCGTTGTCTTCCAGCGGGATGCCCAGCAGGCTGGCGGGATCCTTGAAGCCGAGGAAGCCGATCGTCAGGTTCACCACGAAGCGGCCAGTCGTCTGCAGCGCCTGCTTCGGACGGAACTGGAGCAGGTCGTTGGCGACCGTAATCGGCAGGCGGATGTTGGTGTAGAAGTCGCTGATCGCCGTGCGCACCGGCGGGTTCGTGACCTTCCGGTAGCCGACCGCGACCGGGCGGATGACCGCCTTGTCGAGCTTGTCGTTGAACGCGTACACCTTGCGGTTGAACTTCTCGTTCGGGTCGTCGGTGCGTGGCGGGGCGACGTGACAGGCCGCGAGCAGCGCGACGGCCACGAGGCCGAGGAGGGTGCGGGCGGTCCGGGCAATCCGGTGCGGGGTCGTGGGGCGCATCGCTGGGGCTTTAGGGGTGGGGCGGTGGTTTAGTGTACCGCGCGGTTTTATTATTTGCACTAAAAGCCGTCCGTCCTGGTCAGAACCGCGCATGATACCCCTACCCCGATTGCCAGCCAACGGGCCGGACCGGTAAACTGCACGGTCAGAAGTGTCTTTATTGTCAAGGATTTGAAATGGCCCGTATTACCGTCCAGGACTGCCTCGAGGTAGTCGACAACCGCTTCGAGCTCGTGCTCATGGCGACCAAGCGCGCCCGTCAGCTGTCCAAGGGCGCCGAGCCGACGCTCGATCCGAACAACGACAAGCCCACCGTGCTCGCCCTGCGCGAGATCGCCGCGCGTCGCGTCAACGACGACATGATCGACGAAATCGACCGCGCCGCGCGTGAACGCGCCGAGCGTGAAGCCCTCGAGTGGGCCGCCACCGAAGTGGACGACGACCTCTCGAAGGGTGGAGATGACTGATGACGCCGGGTCGCTGTCGGCCCTGCATTCATCCGTATTCCGCGCACGTTGATGCGCGGCCGCTGAAGCCGCGCGCGGGAGGCGTCGCCCTCTGAGGCGATCGATCCTTCCATGGAAGTCATCCCTGCGAAAAAGCTGACCGACGTGGTCGATGACGGACCGGTGCCTCCGTATGTGCAGGCGCTGGAAGAGCGCGTGGGCGCGTATCTGCCGCACGATCAGGTGATGCGCATCCGCCGCGCGTTCCTCGTCGGCGCGGCGGCGCACGAAGGCCAGACGCGCAAGTCCGGCGAGCCGTACATCACGCATCCGGTCGCGGTGGCGCAGGTGCTCGCGGACCTCGGCCTCGACGCCGAGACGATCATCGCGGCGATCCTGCACGACACCCTCGAGGACACCCGCCTCGAACGGCCGGAACTCGCCGGCGAGTTCGGCGAGACGGTGGCCGAGCTGGTCGACGGCGTCACCAAGCTCGACAAGATGCGCTTTTCCAGTCGCGCCGAGGCCGACGCCGAGAGCTTCCGCAAGATGCTCCTGGCGATGGCGCGCGATCTGCGCGTCATCCTGATCAAGCTCTCCGACCGCCTGCACAACATGCGCACGCTCGGCGCGAAGGATTCCGACTCGCGCCGCCGCATCGCGCGCGAAACGCTCGAGATCTACGCGCCGATCGCGCAGCGCCTCGGCATGAACAAGTTCAAGGCCGAGCTGCAGGACCTCGGCTTCAAGGCGCTGTATCCGGACCGCCACCGCATCATCGGCGAGCGCATCCGCGCCGCGCTCGGCAATCGCCGCGAAGCGATGGCCAAGATCGAGATGGCGCTCGAGGGCCGCCTCGCCGCGGAGAAGATCCCCGGCCGCGCCGTCAGCCGCATCAAGTCGGCCTGGAGCATCTATTCGAAGATGCGCAGCGAGCACAAGTCGTTCGCGCAGCTGATGGACGTCTACGGCTTCCGGGTCATCACCGATTCCGCCATGCACTGCTACATGGCGCTCGGCGCCGTGCACGGCCTGTACAAGCCGGTCGACGGCCGCTTCAAGGATTTCATCGCCATTCCCAAGGGCAATGGCTACCAGTCGTTGCACACCGTGCTGCTCGGGCCGTTCGGCGCGCCGATCGAGATCCAGATCCGTACCTCGGAGATGGAATCCGTCGCGGAGCGCGGCGTCGCGGCGCACTGGGCGTACAAGAGCGATTCGGGCCCCGCGAACAGCGCGCAGGCGCGCGCCCGCGAATGGCTCTCCGCGCTGGCCGACAGCCAGGCCAACACGCCCTCGGCGTCGGAGTTCCTCGAGGCGGTGAAGATCGACCTCTTCCCGGACGAGGTCTATCTGTTCACGCCGCGCGGCGACATCTTCTCGCTGCCGCGCAACGCCACGGCGCTCGACTTCGCCTACGCCGTGCACACCGACGTCGGCGACCACGCGGTCGCCGCGCGCGTCGACAAGAAACTCGTGCCGCTGCGCACGCGCCTCGTCTCCGGGCAGCAGGTGGAGATCATCACCGCGCCGTCGGCCGTGCCGAACCCGGCATGGCTCGAGGCCGTGGTCACCGGCAAGGCGCGCACCGCGATTCGCCAGTACCTCAAGCACCTCCAGCACGAGGACGCCGTCGATTTCGGTCATCGCATGCTCGATCGCGCGCTCGACGCGCGTGGCACGAGCCTCGACTCGATCCCCGCCGGCGTGCTCGACCGTTTCCTCGACGAGGCCAAGCTCAAGCGGCTCGAAGAATTGCTCTCGGAGATCGCGCTGGGCAACCGCTTCGCCGATCAGGTCGCGACGCAGCTGATGGGGCTGCTCGGTCCCCGCGAGGACGAACCCCACGCGCATGCCGAGCACGCGGCGGAGAAGATCCGCATCAGCGGTGCGGAGCGTGGCGTCCTCAGCTTCGGCAACTGCTGCCACCCGCTGCCGGGCGACGAGATCGTCGGTTTCCTCTCGTCGGGCAAGGGCATCGTGGTCCACCGCGTGGAGTGCCCGAACGTCGCCGAGTTCCGCAAGACGCCGGAGCGCATCGTCGCCATCGAATGGGATCGCGACGTGTCGGGCGACTACCGCGCCGAACTGCGCATCGAGGTGCTCAACCGTCCGGGCGTGCTCGCCACGGTCGCGGCGGCGATCGCCGACGCCGGCTCGAACATCGAGAACGTCGAGTACATCGAGCGCGACAGCACGGCCGCGACGCTGCTCTTCGCCATCGAGGTGAAGGACCGCAAGCACCTCGCGGACGTCATGCGCCGCGTGCGCCGCACGGGTGTCGTCAGCGGCGTGTATCGCCACCCCCTCTGACGATAGACTGTCCCGATACCCCATCGAGGACGTCACATGACCCGCAGCATCATCGCCACCGACAAGGCGCCTTCGGCCATCGGCCCGTACTCGCAGGCCGTGCGCGCCGGCAACACCGTGTACTTCTCGGGCCAGATTCCGCTCGATCCGGCGACGGGCAACCTCGTCGAAGGCGACATCACGGCGCAGACCCGCCGTGTCTTCGACAACCTGACCGCCGTCGCCGAAGCGGCCGGCGGCAAGCTGTCCGACATCGTGCGCGTGGGCATCTACGTCACCGACCTCGGCGACTTCGCCGCGGTGAACGCCGTGATGGCCGAGTACTTCCAGCAGCCGTACCCGGCGCGGTCGACGATCGAAGTCTCCGCCCTGCCGAAGGGCGCGAACGTCGAAGTCGACGCGATCCTCGTCCTGCCCTGAGTCCGCCAGCGATCGCCGTGCCCCGCAGCCTGGCCCCGACCACCGCCGCGCCACCCGCGGACGCGGCCCATGCGCCCCTGACGACGCTCGGGGGCGTCGGTCCCGCGCTCGCCGAAACGCTCGGCAGGCTGGGCCTGCGCACCGTGCAGGATCTCTGGTTCCACCTGCCGTTGCGTTACGAGGATCGCACCCGCGTGGTGCCGATCGGCGACCTGCGCCCGGGCGACCGCGCGCAGGTCGAAGGTACCGTGGACTTCGTGGAGCGCGGCTTCCGCTTCCGCCCGCAGCTGAAGGTGATCGTCGGCGACGAATCGGGCAGGGCGCTCCTGCTGCGGTTCTTCCACTTCCGCAAGTCGCAGGTCGACCAGTTGCCCAAGGGCGCGCGCCTGCTCTGCTTCGGCGAAGTGCGCCAGGGCCCGCAGGGTCTGGAGATGGTGCATCCGCAATACCAGCGGATCGAACCGGACGATCCCGTGGTGGTCGACGAGCGGCTCACGCCGGTCTATCCGACGACGGAAGGGCTCGGGCCGCGACGCCTCGCGGGCGTCGTGTCGCGCGCACTGACCCATCTGCCCGCCGACGATCGGCTGGAACTCATTCCCGACGACGCGGGCCTGCCGCCGGGCATGACGTCGCTGCGCGATGCCCTGCTCTACGTGCATCGTCCGCCGCCGGAAGTCGACCTGCGCCAGCTCGGCGAAGGCGCGCATCCCGCGCAGAAACGCCTCGCGTTCGAAGAACTCCTGACGCAGCACCTCACGCTGCGACGCATGCGCGCCGCGGTGAAGAAGCGCAAGGCGCCCGCGCTGAAGAGCGCCGGTGCCTTGCGCAATCGCCTGCTCGCCGGGCTCCCGTTCGCGCTCACGGCGGCGCAGTCTCGCGTGTCGCAGGAGGTCGCACGCGATCTCGTGCGCGCGCACCCGATGCTCCGTCTCGTGCAGGGCGACGTCGGCAGCGGAAAGACCGTCGTGGCCGCGCTCGCCGCGGTGGCGGCGGTGGAGGCCGGCTATCAGGTGGCGCTGATGGCGCCGACCGAGCTGCTGGCCGAGCAGCACCTGCGCAATTTTCGCGCATGGCTGGAACCGCTGGGTCTCAAGGTCGAATGGCTGGCCGGCAAGGTGCAGGGCAGGGCGCGCAAGACGGCGCTCGGGCATGCCGCCGATGGCAGCGCGCACGTCGTCGTCGGTACGCACGCCCTGATGCAGGAGGGCGTGGCGTTCGCGAAGCTCGGCCTCGTGATCGTGGACGAGCAGCACCGCTTCGGCGTGCACCAGCGCCTCGCGCTGCGCGACAAGGGCGCCGAGGGCGAACTCATCCCGCACCAGCTCGTGCTCACCGCGACGCCGATTCCGCGCACGCTGGCCATGAGCGCCTACGCCGACCTCGACGTCTCGTCCATCGACGAGCTGCCGCCGGGTCGCACGCCGGTGCAGACCTCCGCGATCTCCAGCGAGCGCCGCTACGACGTGATGGAGCGCATCCATGCCGCGTGCATGCAGGGTCGGCAGGTCTACTGGGTGTGCACGCTGATCGAGGAATCCGAACAGCTCGTCGCGCAGGCGGCCGAAGTCGCGCATGCGGAGCTGACCACCGCGTTGCCCGACCTCGCGGTCGGCCTGATCCACGGCCGCATGAAGCCGAAGGAAAAGCAGGCCGTGATGGACGCCTTCAAGGCCGGCGAACTCTCGGTGCTCGTCGCCACGACGGTGATCGAGGTGGGCGTCGACGTACCGAACGCGAGCCTCATGGTGATCGAGAACAGCGAGCGCCTTGGCCTCGCGCAGCTGCACCAGCTGCGTGGTCGCGTGGGACGCGGGTCGGTCGCCTCGAACTGCGTGCTGCTCTACCAGACGCCGCTGTCGCGCCTGGCGAAGGAGCGCCTGCAGGTGATGCGCGAGACGAACGACGGGTTCCGCATCGCGGAGAAGGATCTGGAACTGCGCGGCCCGGGCGAAGTGCTCGGCACGCGCCAGACGGGCCAGCTGCAGTTCCGCATCGCCGACCTCGCGCGCGACGCGCACCTGATGCCCGACGTGCAGCGCGTGGCCGAGGCCATGATGAAACACCATCCGGATCGTTGCGAACGCCTCATCGCGCGCTGGGTCGGCGACGCCGCCCGCTACGTCGACGCCTGATCGGCGATCCCGCGGCAGCGACATTGGTGGGAGCCGATCGTATCGGCGATCCCGCGGCAGCGGGCCGAGAGCGGTTGACGCCGTACGCTTCAGCCAAGCCCCAGATGCCGCCGCACTTCCGCCGCGATCGTCTCGGTCTCGCGCAATGCCGGCTGCCGATCGGGCGTCGCCGCATCGATGGCATGCAGCAGCCCCGCCGCGCGAAGTTCGGCATGGAAGCGCTCCAGCTTCGGCGGCAACGGCGAGGACACCACCGTATGCACCGGACGACCCGTGGCGCAGGCCTCCGACAGCATGTTCACCGAATCCGGCGTCACGACGAGCCGGTCCGCCCAGCCAAGGATGCCGGGATAAGGATTGGGTCCGTCGGCCGTCCCGGTCCACACCAGCCCAGGGACACCCGCGAAGGCTTCCCGAAGGCGCGGCAGGAAGGCGGCCGGCGTCCGCCGCGACGCGACGGCGAGCACCGACCCTCCCTCCGAGACATGTCGCGCGCGCACCGCGGCGAGAAACGCGTCGAAGGCACGCGGATCCGCGGGGGCGCCGTGCCGGTCGCCACCGATCAGCACGCCGAGGCGCGGCCGCGGCAGCTCCCCGAACGACGGGAACCCCGCGCGTCCGTCTTCGAGCCATGCGTCATCGATGGGATGCAGCGACCCGAGCGGCGAGAGCACGTTGTCGCCATGCAGGCCGTCGTGCCGCGGCGCCACGACCAGATCCCAGTGCGCGGTATCGATGCGCGGATCGAGGATCTGCACCGCGAGGGTCGCGCCGGCCGACCAGCGGTGGATCAGCCGCGTCGCCCAGGCGGCCTGCCGGCCGCATCCGATGGCGAGCCGCGGCCAGGGCGGAAGCAGGGCGTCCTCGCCGCGCGCCAGCGCCATTCGCGGCCCCGGCAAGAGGCGCGGCGCCAGCCAGGACCATGGCGCGCGCAGATCGATGGCGATTTCGCGGAACGACGGGGTGAGCGCCTCGGCGAGGGCGAGGGCCTGCCGCCGATTGCCGGCCGCGCCATCCGTCAGGACCCAGCAGGCGTCGCGTGGCAGGCCGTTCATGGCCGCGCCGTGCGGTGGATTGTTGTCGATTTCGGCACAGTTCGTTCCCTGGCTGACCGTTCATTCGCGCGTCGTGGCGCTTACACTCTCACGGTGCCGGCGATCCGGCGTACCGCCACTGTACAAGGATACCCATGAGCTCTCCGCTGAACGATGCCGCGCTCGACCAGATCTTTCGTAACGCGCGCACCTACAACGCCTGGCAGGACAAGGAGGTGCCCGAGGCGCTGCTCCACCAGCTCTACGACCTGGTGAAGATGGGCCCGACCTCCGCCAACTCCTCGCCGATGCGTCTGGTGTTCATCCGCTCGAAGGACGCGAAGGAGCGCCTGCGCCCGTTCCTCTCGGAGGGCAACCTCGCCAAGACGATGGCCGCGCCGGTCACCGCGATCGTCGCGACGGATTTCGCCTTCTACGACAAGCTGCCCGAGCTGTTCCCGCATGCCGACGCCCGCAGCTGGTTCGTGGGCAACGAGGCGCTGGTCCAGGCCACGGCGTTCCGCAACAGCTCGCTGCAGGGCGCCTATCTGATCCTGGCCGCCCGCGCGCTGGGCCTCGATTGCGGTCCGATGTCCGGTTACGACCAGGCGGGCCTCGACGCCGAGTTCTTCGCCGGCACCCCGGTGAAATCGAACTTCCTGGTCAACATCGGTTACGGCGACGCGGAAAACGGCCTGTTCCCGCGCAACCCGCGCCTGGCGTTCGACGACGCCGCCCAGATCCTCTGATACCTTTCGGGCGGCGACCCGATGCTGCCGCCTTTACATGGCCGTACTTAAACTTCACTGCAGGAGTCACACCATGCGCGTCCTTCGTTATGTCGCCCTCGCGGGCCTGCTCGCCACCGCCGGCACCGCCGTCGCCGCCCCGGTCACGTACAAGCTCGACCCGGGCCATACGATGGTCCTGTTCAGCTGGAACCACTTCGGCTTCTCCAACCCGTCGGCCAACTTCGGCGACGTCGACGGCACGCTCGTCTACGACGAGGCCGACCCGTCCAAGGCCACCGTCGAAGCCACGCTGCCGCTGTCGGGTCTCGACAGCTTCGTGCCGAAGCTCGACGAGCACCTGAAGTCGGCCGATTTCCTCGATGCCGCCAAGTACCCGAACGTCACCTTCAAGAGCACCAAGGTCGTCCCGGCCGGCAAGGGCAAGCTGAAGGTCACGGGCGATCTCACCGTGCACGGCGTGACCAAGCCGGTCACCCTCGACGTCACGCTGAACAAGTCCGGTCCGCACCCGATGATGAAGGTGCAGACGGTCGGCTTCGACGCCACCGCCACGATCAAGCGCTCGGACTTCGGCGTCGGTCAGTACGTGCCGAACGTGTCGGACGAGATCAAGATCCGCATCACCACCGAAGCGCACGACGCCTCGGCGAAGAAGTAAGCCCATCCTTCAACGGATGAAGACGAACCCGCGCCAGCGATGGCGCGGGTTTTCTTTTGCTTGACACGATGGGCTCGCCTGTCTAATCAATGCCTGCATGAGTTCGCGACACCCCACGAATCCGCCACGCATCGCCCTCGTCGAGGACGACCTCGCGTTGCGCGACGGTATCCTCATGCCCGGGCTGCGCGGGTACGGATTCGACTGCGTGGCACTGGGCAGCGCGGCGGAGCTGGATGCCGCGATGGACGGCGGCGCGTTCGACATCGTGATCCTCGATGTCGGGCTGCCGGATACGAATGGCTTCGACCTCGCGCAGCGGCTGCGTCGCGCGTCGCGCGTGGGCATCGTGATGCTCACGGGCCGTAACGGTAGCGCCGACCGCATTCGCGGCCTGAACGACGGTGCCGACGCCTATCTCGCCAAGCCCGTCGATCTGGGCGAACTCGCAGCGACGCTGCACAGCCTGTTGCGTCGCCTGCGCCCCGAGCCGTCGCCGGGCGGCGGCTGGCGCCTCGACGCGAATGGCTGGTGCCTGGTTTCGCCGGGCGACCGGCGTGTCGCGCTGAACGAGGCCGAGCGCAAGGTGCTCGCCCTGCTGATGGCGACGCCGGGCGCGGTGGTGAGCCGCGACGACATGGCGGCGGCGCTGACCGGCGACATCTACGACTTCGACCCGCATCGTCTCGAGGTGATGGTCCATCGCCTGCGTGCCAAGATCGCCGACCGCAGCGGCGAAGCCTTGCCGCTGCGCGCGGTGCGCGGCAGCGGCTACGTCATGCTGGCCTGAGCGTTCGCCGCCATGCGCCGTACGCGGTCGACGAGGGCCGTCGGCGCGAACGGCTTCGGCAGGCAGCTCACGTGCCTGCCGGCATCGTGCAGACGCCTGGCCTCCGCTTCCGCGCTGGCGGAGATCAGCACGATGGGCAGGTCGACCGCGTCGAGCCACGCCAGCCGGCCATGCTCCGTTCCGGGCAGGTGGCAGTCGCTGACGATCACCTGCAGCGAGTCGCCCGCGTCGCGTAGCAGGCGCAGCGCGTCCGTGGCGTTGTCGGTGGCGATCGCGACGCAGCCTGCGTCGTCCAGGGCGTGGAGCAGCAGCTCGCGCAGGTCTTCGTCGTCTTCGACGAGCAACACGCGCACCGCCGCGCACGCGGGTTCCGGGACCTCCGGTGCGGCCACGGCCGGTAGCCACAGCAGGAAGCGCGTGCCCTCGCCGGGCTCGCTCTCCACCTCGATCCAGCCGCCGCCCGCACGCATCGTGTCGCGCACCACCGCGAGGCCGAGTCCCGTGCCCGAGCCCGCGGGCTTGGTGGTGAAGTACGGCTCGAAGATGCGCCTGCGCACCGCCTCCGTCATGCCCTCGCCCTCGTCGCGCAGTTCGATGGCGACACCGTCCACGCCCGCGTGGCGGACGGCGCGCAGGCCGACATCGAGACGTCCGCCCGACGGCATCGCGTCGCGCGCGTTGGCGGCGATGTTCAGCAGCGACAGCTCCAGCTGGCCGCGATCCATGCGCACATGGCGAGGCGTGTCGAGCGCGTCGTCGATGCGGACGCGACTGCCGTCGACGAACAGCTGGCGCAGCATCGGGGCGATGTCGCGAAGCGCGTCCGCGACATCGAACACCTCCATCCGGATCGACTCGCGGCGGCTGAAATTCAGCAGCTTGCGCGTCACGGCGGAGCCGCGCCGCGCGGCGGCGGCCATGCCTTGCACCGCCTCGCGCAGATGCGCCGTCTCCGCGCTGTCCTGCACCTGCTCGGCGTAGCCCTCGATCACCGCCAGCACGTTGTTGAAGTCGTGCGCCACGCCGCCGGCGAGGCGCCCCACGCTTTCCATCTTCTGCGCGTGCAGCAGGTTTTCCTGCGCGCGTTCGCGAGCCGTCATCTCGTCGCGCAGCGTCGCGTTGCTCGACGCCAGCGCGCGCGTCAGGCGGCGCGACTCGTCCAGCGCCCCGCGCAGGGCCGCGACGCAGCGGTCGACCACGAGCGTGATCGCGAAGTAGCTGATCGCCAGCGACGGCAGGTTGGCCGCGCCGATCCACGGCCGTGGATACGCGCGCCCCGAGAGGGTCATGACGTCGACGAGACCGCCGAGGCAGAACATGGCCATCAGCAGCGCGTAGATCGTCCACAGCTCGCGTCGCCCGAGCACGAGGCCGCCCAGCACGATCGTGAGCACGGGATAGGTCTGGTCGAGCAGCTGGCGCGTGAGGCCGATCGACGCGTACATGGTCGTCAGCGACAGCAGCATCGCGCCGACGAACACGAAGGTCGCGCGTCGCAGGACGCCGCGACGGATCAGCCACAACGCGAAGGCGGCCGCGCTCCACACCAGCACGTCGACGCCGACGTCCACGATCACGTCGCGGCGCATCGGCGTGCGCACCACCGCGAGGTGATAAGCCCAGTTGCCCGGAACGGTCACGAGGATGAACGCCATCAGGACCTGCAGCACCGGGGCGTGGCGACGCTCGATCGGGTCGGTGACGGGCACGTCGCGCAGCCAGCGCACGATGCCGCGGAGATTGTCCCGCAAGGCGGAATTCGAAGGTCGGAGAGGATCGGTGAGCATCGGTAAGCGTCGGTGCGTGTGACGGGAGGATGACAACCCTAGGATGGCCCGATGCCGGCGCAACGCCGGTCGATCAGGACATTCCGGCGCCTGCACGTGGAAGGACTCCCGGGGGAAAGCGGCAGGCGCCTCATTCGTTTTCCGTGGGGAGTGGAAACGTGGGACATCCATATGTGACGTTCGGGCGCCTTGGAATTGCAATGGCGGTGGCGGCGGCCTTGCCCGTGATGGCGATGGCCGACGAGGTGAAGACGACGCCGGCGGTCGCCGCGCGTGCGCAGGCGGCCGCGGCCGATGGCTACGTGGCGGTCGACGGGGCGGGCGACGGCAGCGACGACGCCTATGTCGAGCCCGGCACCCAGGGTGTCGCCGTCGGCGCCGCGAGCGGGGCGATGGGCGTCGCGAGCGCGGCCTTCGGCTATGCGAGCCAGTCGTTCGCCGATTACGCCGTGGCGCTCGGCTCCTACAGTCTTTCCACCGGCATCGGCGCCGCGGCCGTGGGCAGTCTCGCGACCGCGACGGGCGATAGCGGCGTGGCCGTCGGCTACGGCAGCCTCGCCACCGCGACCGGCGCCATCGCCGTCGGCGGCGCGGCCGCCATTCCCGACCCGACGGGCAGCTTCCTCATCGATGCGAGCACGAGCGCGCGCGGTTACGCCGCGATGGCGCTGGGCGCGGGTGCCACCGCGGAATCCAACTTCGGCCTCGCGGTCGGCACCGGTGCCTACGCGTACGGCGACCAGGCGGTGGCGGTCGGCCTGCAGGCGCAGTCGCTCGGGCCGGCGACGATCGCCATCGGCAACTACGCGAGCGCGGACGGACTCGTGGCCATGGCGCTGGGCAATCGCGCGAAGGCCCTGGGCGAGGGCACCGTCTCGATCGGCGCCAGCGCGGACGCGCTGGCCGAGGGCGCGACCGCCATCGGTGCCAACGCCTATGCCTCCAGCCAGTACGGGTACGACACGGCGGTCGGCAACAACGCGTACGCGTCGGGTTCGTCGTCGACGGCCATCGGCTTCTCGGCGCTGGCGCTGCACACGGGCGCGATCGCCATCGGTCCGTCCACCGCGCTCAGCGACTATGCGATGACGATCGGCATCGAATCGCAGGCGGACGGCCGGTCGAGCATGGCGTTCGGCTTCGGAGCGCGCACCGGCGGACAGCGGCCCGAGCCGCCCTCGGACGGCGGCGGCGACGAGCCGTGCTGGATCTGTCGCGCCGCCAGCCCCTATGAAACCGCCGACTACGCCATCGCGTTCGGCGATCACGCGCAGGCGTTCGGCAACGGCATCGCCTTCGGCGCGCGCAGTCTCGCGCTCGGGGCCAACAGCGTCGCGCTCGGTGCCGGATCGCGTTCGGATCGCGACGACTCGGTCTCGGTCGGCACGTCCGAAGCGTGGACCGACAATCAGGGCGAGGTGCACGAGGCGCATACGCGGCAGATCACCAACGTGCGCGCCGGCACCGACGACTTCGACGCGGTGAACGTCGGGCAGATGAACACCGCGCTGCAGAGCGTGACGGGCGGCGCGGAACTCAACGGGCTCGCGATCGCGGCGGCCTTCGGTGGCGGGGCGTCGTACGCCGGTGGCGTCATGACGGCGCCGGCGTATCTCATCCAGGGCAACCCGTATTCGGACGTCGGCCACGCGCTGTCCGCGCTGGACGTCTCGTTGACGGGCGCGCTGCGGGACATCCAGGACCTGCAGGCGCAGGTGGGTGATGGCGGCCCCGGACAGGGCGGCCCGGGTCATGGCGGGCCGGGGCACGGCGGGCCCGGGCACGGCAACGGCCTGTCGCTGGGCGAAGGCAGCGTCGCGAAGGACAGCCGCGACACGGCGATCGGCACCGGCGCGACGGTCAGCGCGGACGGCAGCACGGCGGTGGGCAGCAACGCGACGATCGACGCCGCGGCCACCAACGCGGTGGCCGTGGGTGCCGACACGCACGTCACCGCGGCGTCGGGCACGGCACTGGGGCAGGGCGCGTCGAGCACCGCGGCGAACAGCGTCGCGCTCGGCGCGGACTCGGTCGCCGACCAGGCCAACACGGTCTCGGTCGGCAACGCGGGCCAGCAGCGTCGCATCACCCAGGTGGCGGCCGGCACGGCCGCGACGGACGCGGCCAACGTGGGACAGGTCGACCAGGCGCTGCAGTCGGCGAAAAGCTATGCCGACACGGGCGACCGCAGCACGCTCGAGACCGCGAAGCGTTACACCGATCAACGCTTCACGCAGATGGACGACCGCTTCCACGCCGTGGATCGCCGCCTCGATCGCATCGGCGCGATGAGCACCGCGAGCACGCAGATGGCGATCAACGCGGGCGGCGTCACCTCGCGCGCGGGGCGCATCGCGGTCGGCGCCGGCGTGCAGAGCGGGCAGAAGGCGCTCGCGGTCGGCTACGCCACGCAACTGGGCGAGCGCACGCGCATGAGCATCGGCGGCGCCTTCAGCGGTTCCGAGAACTCCGCCGGCGTCGGCTTCGGAGTCGACCTGTGACGTCACGCCCACCACGATCCCCGAGGAAACCTTCCATGAAAACGACGCGCTCCCGTTCCTTCGGCGTGCTGGCGCTCGCGCTTCTCGCCGGCCTGCCCGGCCTCGCGCTGGCCGCCACGACGGATGCCAAGGTCGCCCTGGGTGGCATCCGTGCCGATGGCCATGTCGACCGCTTCATCGTGCGCTACCGCGACGGCAGCGCGGAACGTCGCGATACGTCGATCGCCGGCCAGTCGTTCGCGGCGGCCCTCTCGCGCAGCGCCGGCAGCCGCGCGCGGGCATCGGCGCCGCTCACCGCGCGGGCCCTGCAGCGCCTCGCCGTCGGCGGCACCGTGTTTCGCGTGTCGCGCAAGCTGGGCGCGAGCGAGGCGACGGCGCTGATGAAGGCGATCGCGGCCGATCCCGCCGTCGTCCACGTGGAGCCGGACGTCCTGCTGCACGCCGTCCGCGACGTGCGCGCCACCGACGCGGCATCGCCGCCGGACGATCCGAACTACACGGTCGCCCAGTGGAATTTCTTCGATCCCACGGGCGGCGCGAACCTGCCGGGCGTCTGGAGCGCGTTCCCCGGCGTCGACGGCAGCGGCGTGACGGTGGCCGTGATCGACACGGGTGTCACGGCGCATGAGGACCTCGATACGTCGCTCGCCGACGCAGGCTACGACTTCATCGTGGATCCCTTCGTGTCCGGACGGGCCACCGAAGGCCGGGTGCCGGGCGGCTGGGACATCGGCGACTGGACGACGGACGAACCGTGGCTGAGCGAATGCACCAGCGACGACCATCCCGCGGAGTTCAGCAGCTGGCACGGCACCAACGTGGCCGGCATCGTGTCCGAGCTCACCAACAACGGCATCGGCATGGCCGGCGCCGCACCGGGCGCGAAGGTGCTTCCCATCCGCGCGCTCGGCCATTGCGGTGGCTACACCTCCGACATCGCCGACGCCATCGTCTGGGCGGCCGGCGGCCATGTCGACGGCGTGCCCGACAACACGCATCCGGCCAGCGTCATCAACCTGAGCCTCGGCGGCAGCGGTCCCTGCGAATACGACGGCGTCACGTCGGCCGCGGTGGCCGATGCGCTCGCTCGCGGTGCGACCGTGGTGGTCGCCGCCGGCAACGCCGCGGACGATGCCGGCAACTACACGCCGGCGAGTTGCCCCGGCGTGGTCAGCGTCGGTGCCACGGGCATCACGGGACGTCGCGCGTTCTATTCCAACTTCGGTTCGACGGTGACGTTGTCGGCGCCGGGCGGCGGCATCTATCCGAACGACGGGTTCGGCGGCTCGCCCTCCGTGCCCAACGGCTTCATCTGGGCGGCGTACAACTACGGCACGACCACGCCGGTCTCGGTGGCCGACGGCGGTTCCGTCTACGCCGGCATGGCGGGCACGTCGCAGGCCACGCCGCACGTCAGCGCGACCGTCGCCCTGATGCTCGACGCCACGCGTCTGGCCGGCCTGCCGGCGCCGTCGCCGGCGGCGATCCGGACGATGCTGGCCTCCAGCGCGCGGCCGTTCCCGCTGACCATCGACCGGCCGATGGGATCGGGCATCCTCGATGCGCAAGGCGCCGTCGCCGCGGCGCTCGGCGTGACGCTGCCGCCGCAGGTGGTCGCGCTCGCGCAGGGACGTCTCTCGCCGCCACAGCAAAGGGCCGCCGGCAGCAGCGCGCTGCTCTCCATCGAGGTGCCCGCCGGCGCCCGCAACCTCGTCATCCGCAGCGTGGGCGGCACGGGCGACGCGTCCCTGTTCGTGAAGGCCGGTGCGCTCCCGGCGGAAGACGGCAGCGACGCCGGCTACCGCTCGGCGCGCCCCGGCAACACCGAAAGCGTCGTGGTCCCGGCGCCGGCGGCGGGCACCTGGTACATCCGTCTCGCGGCGGTGAAGGACTTCGCGAACGTGAACGTCGTGGCGACGTTCGTGCTGCCCTGATCCCGGCGATTCCGCCAGGGAACCTGGGTGTGGGAAGCCCGCTCGCGGGCGAACGGGTGCTCGCCGCATGCCCCGTTCGCCCGCAAGCGGGCTTCCCACATCCTTTGCGGCGCGTCGCCGGGTGGGGCGTTCCTGCTAACATCGCCCCTTGTCCCCGTTCCAACGCATCGCCGGAGTTTTCCCATGCGCCCCAATCCCGCGGCCGCGCCGCTGATCCCGGCGAACGCCGAAAATCGTTACGAAGTGACGCGTGCCGACCTTCCGCTGTCGTGCCCGATGCCCGGCATGTACCTGTGGAACTCGCATCCGAAGGTGTACCTGCCGATCGTCGACGACGGCGGCACGTCCAAGTGCATGTATTGCGGCGCGACGTACGTCCTGAAAGACTGATCGACCCGCGCGGGCATGCTTCGTGCATCGCCTGCGCGTCTCCCACCCCATCCGGACCGCCCATGGCCACCGTCTCTCCCTCCCGGACGATGACCGTCGTACAGCTCATACCCGCCCTTCATTCCGGTGGCGCCGAGCGCTCGACCCTGGAAATCGCCAGGGCCCTGGTCCGGGCCGGCCATCGCTCGGTCGTCGTGTCCGCCGGCGGACGCATGGTGGCGCAGCTGGAGGCCGAGGGTAGCCAGCACATCACGCTGCCCATCGGACGCAAGTCGCTCGCCACGCTGTTCACCGTCGGCAAGCTGCGCCGCATCCTCCGCGACATCCAGCCCGACATCGTGCACGCGCGTTCGCGCGTGCCCGCCTGGATCGGCTGGTGGGCCATGCGCGGCGTGAAGCCGCGGCCGCATTTCGTCACCACGGTGCACGGCCTGAACAGCCCCGGTCGCTACAGCGCGATCCTGCTGCGCGGCGAGCGCGTGATCGTGGTTTCGCAGACCCTGCGCGACTACGTGCTGCGTCATTACCCGGACGACATCGAGGCGTCGCGCATCGCCGTCGTGCCGCGCGGCATCGACACGGACGCCTTCCCGTACGGCTACCGTCCGGACGATACCTGGCAGCGCGCGTTCTTCGAGCAGTATCCGCAGCTGGCGGGAGCGCCGCTGCTGACCTTGCCCGGCCGCGGCACGCGCCTGAAGGGCCATGCGGACGCGATCGAGCTGGTGTCGGATCTGGCGCAGCGCGCCATCGACGTGCGCCTGCTCCTGCTCGGCGCCGACGAGCCGGGCCGCGAAGCGTACGTGGCCGAGCTGCGCTCGCTCATCCATAACCGCGGGCTGGACGACAAGGTGGTGATCTCGCCCCCGCGTTCGGACGTCCGCGACATCTACGCGATGTCCGACCTGATCCTGCAGCTGTCGGTCCGTCCCGAATCGTTCGGCCGCACGGTGGTCGAGGCCCTCGCGCTGTGCCGTCCCGTGATGGGCTACGCGCATGGCGGTGTCGGCGAGCTGCTGGCGGAGCTCTATCCGGCGGGCCGCGTGCCGCCGGGCGATCGCGAGAAGCTCGTGGAGCGAGCCGCCGAACTGCTGCGCTTCGCGCCGTCGATCCCGCCGCCGCGCAGCTATCGTCTCGCCGACATGCAGTCGGCCACGCTCGCGATCTACGACGAGGTGGTGGCCGGCGTGGCCGCGGCGTGAGCGGCACCGGTTTCGGCGCTTCGATCCGCGCGGGGCTCGCGTCGCCGCTGCTCCCGGTCTGGCTGGTTCCCGCGTTGCTGCCCTTCGGTCGCAGCGCGGAGCTTGGCGTGTTCCTCGCGCTCGTCGGCGCGATCCTCCTCGTCGTCCGCGAACCCGAGGCGGTCCGTCATCATCCGGGCGCCCGGCTGTTTCTCGCGCTCTTCGCGGCGTACGCGCTGGCGGCGCTGGTCTCGGCGATCGACGCCGTCGCGCCGGGGAAGAGCTGGGGCACGGTGGCCGGGATCCTTCGTTTCGCGCCGCTGGGCGTCTACACCTGCTTCGCCATGCGCCGGCCCGGCAAGGTCCGCGCGCTGTACAGGGCGACGGCCGTCGTGGTCGCCGTCTGGGTCGCGGACGCATGGGTCCAGGCGCTGACCGGCTACGGCCTCGCGGGCGCCTCGCACCCCGAGCGCCTCTCCGGCATCTTCGGCGACACCAATCTCAAGCTCGGCCCGGCCCTTTCGGCGCTGGCGCCTTTCCTGCTGTGGGCCGCGCGCGAACGCTGGGGTCGCCGCGGCCTCGTGCTGGCGTTCCTGCTGGCGCTCGGGCCCGTGCTGCTTTCCGGCTCGCGCGCTTCGTGGCTCTGCTACGGCATCGTGGCGCTGGCGTTCCTGTGGAGCGAGGCCGGCACGTTCCGGCGTTTCGCCGTCGCCTGCCTCGGTGCCGGGGCGGTGGTCGCGCTCGTGGCGGCGCTGGCCTGGCAGGTCTCGCCGCGTTTCCGCGACCGGGTGGCGCACACGGTGCCGGCGCTGTCGGGCACGTCGGCCGGCATCGACGCCGCGCTGACCGGTCGGCTCGACATCTGGACGACCAGCCTCCGGCTCTATGCAGCGCACCCGGTGAACGGCGTGGGCGTGCGCGGATTCCGCGTCGCGTATCCGGCGTACGCCGCACCGGGCGATCATTTCCTCACGATCGAGAAATGCGGGGACGGCGAGGGCGCCTGCCACGCGCACCAGGTGCTGCTCGAGGTCGCGACGGAGACCGGCACGCTCGGACTCGTCGCGTGGCTCGTCGCGGCGATCGTCGCCGCGCGGGCGTGGTGGCGCGCAGGCGCGGAAGCGCGTCGCCGCGCGTTCCCGCCGACGGTGGCGCTGGTCGCGATCCTGTTCCCCCTGAACACGCACATGGCGTTCTACTCGGCGTGGTGGGGTCTGCTCGCCGCGTGGCTGGTGTCCGTGTGGTGCGCGGCGCTGTTCGCCGACCTTCCGGACGAGGCGCCCGTTCGTGCGCGCTGAGCCGCTGTCGGTCGTCGTCACGACGTTCGACAACGCCGACACGATCGGCGCGTGCCTGGCCTCCGTCGCCTTCGCCGACGACATCGTCGTGCTCGATTCCGGGTCCGCCGACGCCACGCGCGAGATCGCCTGGCGTCACGGGGCCCGCGTGGCGGTGCAGCCGTTCGCCGGCTACAGCGCGCAGAAGCAGGCGGCGATCGACCTCGCGGTCCATCGCTGGGTGTTGCTGCTGGATTCGGATGAATCGCTGCCGGCCGATGCCGGGCCACGGCTGCGCGCCGCGCTCGCGGCGCCGCGCGCCGCCGGTTTCGTGCTGCTCCGGCGAGAGTGGGTGTTCTGGCGCTGGCAGGCCGATCGGGCGCGGATGAACCATTACGTCCGCCTGTTCGATCGCACGCGCGCACGCATGAGCGGCCACGAGGTGCACGAGAGCGTCGTCGTGGACGGTCCCGTCGAGCGCCTCGACGTGGTGATCGATCACTACGGCGAGCGTGATATCGAGGGGCGCGTCGACAAGGCCAACCGCTACTCGTCGTTGCAGGTGCGCGACCGCGACGCGCGCAAGCCACGCTTGCTGCGCACGCGCATGGTGTTCTACCCGGCGGTGGCCTTCGCGCGGTATTACTTCTGGCGCGGCCACTGGCGCGCGGGATGGGCCGGTTTCGTCGCCGCCCGCGTGCACGCGTTCTACGCGTTCCTGAAATACGCGAAGCTGTACGAGTCGCAGCGCTCAGGCGGCGAGGGCGAGCGCCGGCCGCCGGACGCCGAACGCGGCGACGATTAACTCGCACGCTTCGTGCCGCAGCGCCTCGCGCCGGCGGAACTCGCTGCGCCGCTTGCTTTCGACATCCATCGCGCTACGCACCGGGTCGCGCGGCGGGAGCACGAAGAATCCATCGTCGCCAGGCACGCCGTCGGATTCGATCCAGAACGCGTCGTAATCCGCCTTGACCTTGTCGGGAATGCCGGCGAACACGTGCTTGCCGTTGCCGATGCCGATCACGCGCTCGACGTCGAACGCATCGGCCAGCGCGCGGATCATCGACAGCAGCAGGTTCTTCGGGCGCAACCCATGGCACTGCCGCGTCAGGTCGCGTACCACGTCACGCCCCGCGTTGTTCGCCGCACCCTGGAGGCAACCGATCGCGATCGTGCGGCCGCCATCGATGAAGGAGATCGTGGCGTAGGAAATCTGCAGGCCGTTCTCGTCGGTGAGCGACAGGCTGAGCTCGCCCTCGCGGCTGCGCCGCATCGGTGCCTTCACGATGAGTGAGAGCCTGCCGCCGTCGCGCAGCGTGAGCTCGCCGGCGACGACCTTGCGTTCGCGATAGAGCATGTGGAAGAACGGGCGTGGGAAACGCGCGAGCGCGAACTCGTAGTGGTCGCGCACGGCGCGCAGGCGACGCTCGCGCGTGAACGCCTTGCTCAGGTAGCGATGCTGGTAGCGCTCGGGAAGCACCGTGTCGATCGCGGCGATGCCGAGCATCGGCGTGGACTCGAGAAACGCCAGCCAGTCGTCGTGCTCGCGCCAGCGCGACACGCTGCGTCCGACATACGTCAGTACCGCCCCGACGGCATGCGACCGCGTGCTGTGCCACCCGGTACGACCGCGCAGGGAACGCACGAAACGAAAGATCGATTGCATGGCGGAACGGTCCATCCGGTGACGATGGCCATCGTTCTACGCTGTCGTTTTTTCGCGTGGCTTTCGAAAGGTCGGGGCTGTTGGGCGGGTGTTGTGTGTCCGGAAAGATGGGTGAAAGGCCGCGGAAAGCCGCGGCGCCTCATGCGGTGTTGTGGGAAGCGCGCTCGCGCGCGAACGGTCGGAGCGCGCCCTCGAGTCACAGCCACACCGTATGCCAGTAAGGGTATTCCATCACAGACGGGGCGATACCTGCACGAACGGGATTCGCAACGATGTAGCGCGCCGCGGCGTGAAGATTCTGATCGCTCCTCAGGCACCGATCGTGAAAGCCTTCCTGCCACATTCCGCTCCGATGCAGTTCACGTGCGACAGCGGCCTTGAATCGCCCCATGACCCTGCCAAGTGGTTCATCGCCGAGTTCGATCAGCCCGTGCCAGTGGTCGGGCATGACGATCCATGCGAGGCAGGTCGAGGTATGCCAGGTGTCCTGGCGGTGGCAGATGCGCGAGGCCACGCGAGCGCATGCGTGGTCGGCGAAATACGGTATGCGCCTTAGCGTGGCCGTCGTCACCAGGTAAGTCCGCCCCCTTTCAGATCGCCGACCTGAGCGAAGCGTGTGACTGTGGTATCTGCCATGCATGCTTCGAGCATGATGGATCGTCGCTCTGTCTTCGATCAGCGACCCGACATGAGGGGAGTCGGCCGCGTCGCCGTTCGCGCGCGAGCGCGCTTCCCACAGAAAGTCCCCTCCTCGGGCTGTCGAGGTTGTCTCAGTAAACCTTCGCCGCGCCCGGAGGGCGCGTCTTGAAGCGCTTGTGTACCCAGAGGTATTGCTCGGGTGCTTCGCGGACCATCTGCTCGATCTCTCCGTTCACGCGCGCGGTGTCCAGCGCGGCGTCCTTGCTCGGGAAGTCGGTCATCGGCGCGCCGAGGCGCATCGCGTAGCCGGCGTCGCCGGGGAGGCGGCGATGGTAGAAGGGGATGACCACCGCGCCGGAGAGGCGGGCGAGGTGGTGCGTGGCCGTGATCGTGGCCGCGGGCACGCCGAAGAAGGGCACGAACACGTTGTCCTTGCTGCGCATGTCCTGGTCGGGCGCGTACCAGAGCGTGCCGCCGGACTTGAGGTACTTCACCGTCCCGCGGATGTCGTCCTTCTCGAACATCGCGGCCGCGTAATGCAGTCGCGAGCGCAGCACCGCGAATTCGAAGACGTCGGAATCCATGCGCCGGTACATGCCCGAGATGCGGATGCGCTGCGACACCAGGCGCGCGCACAGCTCCAGATGCGAGAAGTGGCCGCCGACCAGCAGCACGCCCCGGCCTTCCGCCCGCGCGGCCTCGAGGTGCTCCAGCCCCTCGACGGTCACCGGCACGTTGGCGATCGCGCGGTCGGAACCCATCCACCCCAGCGCGAACTCGGCGAGCATCATGCCGACGTCGCAGAGGTTCGCCCGGACCAGCGCCTTCTGCGCCGCGGGATCGAGCTCCGGGAAGCACAGCGCGATGTTGATCGCGGCGACCCGCCGGCGTTCGGGGTTCAGGTGGAGCGCCAGCCGGCCGGCAAGGCGTCCCAGCCGCATCAGCAGCCGGAAGGGCAGGCGCGCGATCAGCCAGATGACGGCCACGCCGAGCCACGCCGGCCAGTGGCGGGGCGTCAGGAGGGCGCGGGTCAGGTGGGGGCGGGGCATACCGGGCATGGCCGGTCATTGTAGCGAATGGGGGCGGCTATACTGCGCGGTCACGGGCAAACCCAGGATCCGCGTGCTGCTGCGCCTGCTCTACAACCTCGCGATGTACCTGTTCACGCCGTTGGTGATGCTGCGACTGATGGCGCGCGGCATGCGCTACGGCGACTATCACGTGCGCTGGCGCGAGCGCTTCGGCCGGTTCCGCGAGCCGCGGCTCAACGGTTGCCTCTGGGTCCACGCCGTCTCCGTGGGCGAGGTCAACGCCGCGGAGCCGCTGGTGAAGGCCTTGATGGAGGCCTATCCGCAGGCCCCGATGCTGGTGACCACGGTGACGCCCACGGGCTCGGAGCGCGTGCGCCAGCTCTTCGGCGACACCGTCCACAGCGTCTATCTGCCGTACGACCTGCCGTTCGCGGTCCGGCGCTTCCTGCGCAGCACGCGCCCGCGGCTGGCCGTGATCGTCGAGACGGAGATCTGGCCGAACCTCTACTTCGCCTGCCGCCGCCACGGCATCCCGCTGCTCATCGCCAACGCGCGGCTGTCCGAGCGCTCCTTGCGCGGCTACGCGCGCATGAGTTCGCTGGTGAAGCGCGCGCTGCGCTGCGTGAGCCACATCGCCGCGCAGTCGCGCACGGACGCGGCGCGCTACCGCCTGCTCGGCGCGGAGCCCAGCCAGCTCACCGTCGCCGGCAACCTGAAGTTCGACATGCCGGTACCGAGCGCGGCCCTGGAGGCCGGCACCGCGATGCGCGAATCCTGGGGCAACGGCCGCCCGGTCTGGATCGCGGCGAGCACGCACGAGGGCGAGGAGATGTGCGTGCTCGAGGCGCACCTCGAGGTGATGCGCCGCCTGCCGGACGCCTTGCTGTTGATCGCGCCGCGGCATCCGGAGCGCTTCAGGGCCGTGGAGGCGTCGGTGCGCAGCCTCGGATTCCACGTCGCGACGCGCAGCGGCGACAAGCTGCCGGGACACGGCACGCAGTGTTTCGTCATCGATTCGATGGGCGAGCTGTTGCGCTTCTTCGCGGCGGCGGACGTGGCCTTCGTCGGCGGCAGCCTCGTCGCGATCGGTGGCCACAACGTGCTGGAACCGGCCGCGTTCGGCAAGCCGGTGCTCGTGGGTCCTTACACGTACAACTTCGAAGAGATCACGCAGCTGCTGCTCGACGAGAAGGGCGGCCAGCGCGTCGCCGACGGCAGCGAGCTCGGCGCCGAGGTGCTGTCGCTGCTACGCGACCCCGCGCGGCGTGCCGCCATGGGCGCGGCGGCGCGTCAGGTGTTCGAGAGCGAGCGCGGCTCGGTAGGCAAGGTCATGGAGCTGGTGGACCGCCTGCTGCAGGAATGACGCCGTCCGCGAGGTTGGCACGTTCTCCAACGAAGAAGCCCCGGGTCTCCCCGGGGCTTCTTCGTTGCGACCGTTCGCCGCGGATTACTGCAGCAGCGCGTTGATCGCTTCGAGGTCCTTCACGTCCACCGTTCCGGCCGTCTGCTTCAGCAGCAGCTTGTCGAGGATGAACTGGTGGCGGGCCTGCGAGTAGTCGCTGAGCGCCTGGGTGAGGTTCTGCTGGGCGATCAGGACGTCGACGATCGTGCGCGTGCCGACCTCGAAGCCGGCCTGCGTGGCGTCGCGCGCGCTCTCGGAGGACTCCACGGCCGCCTTGGTCGCTTCCACCTTGCTGATGCCCGCCACGACCGAACGGTAGTAGTTGAGCGTGTCGCGCACGACCTGGCGGCGGGTGGCCTCCAGCGAATCCTGCGCGGCGTCGCGCTGGTAGATCGACTGGCGGACACGCGACTGCGTGGCGCCGCCGGAGAAGATCGGCACGTTCAGCGTGACGCCGACGGTCGTCTGGCCACGGCCGTTACCGTTCAGGCGGTTGATCGCCGACGAGGCGCCGTTGCCGCCGTTCTCGTACCACTGGGTCGACTTGCCGTAGCTCGCCGTGGCGTCGATCGTCGGCAGATGGCCGGCCCGCGCGGAGGAAATGCTGTGCTCGCTCGACTCGACGTTGTACTGCGAGGCGATGATCTGCGGGTTGCTCTTGACCGCTTCGGCGACCCACGCCTTCGGATCGTTGGGCGAGGGCGCGTCCATCGGCAGCTGCTCGCGCAGCTTCTTCAGGTTGTCCGCCGGCTTGCCGGTGATCTGCGTGAGCGCTTCGCGCGAGTCGGCCAGCGTGTTCTCGGCCGTGATGACGGCGGCCACGGCGGTGTCGTGCTGGGCCTTGGCGTCCTGCACGTCGGTGATCGCGGAGAGACCGACGTCGAAGCGCTGCTGCGCCTGTTCGAGCTGGCGGGCGAGCGCCTGCTCGTTGGCCTTCGCGAAGGTCAGCGCGTCGTCGTTGGTCAGCACCTGGAAATACGCGGTGGCGACGCGGGTAGCCAGCTGCTGCAGTGCCGCTTCGTACGTGGCGTCCTGCGCCTCGGACGACGACTTCGCCGCCTTCAGATCGGCGTACTTGCTGAAATCGAGCACGCTCTGGCTGATCGTCGCCTGCTGCGTGCGCGTGCGGACGTGGCCGAGATCCGGTCCGATGACGGTGTTGCCGTTGGCGTCCTGACCGGCGGAGCGATTCGGACCGTTGACGTCCGTCTGGCTCAGGCCGAGCTGCGCGTTGATCTGCGGCAGCAGCAGGGCACGGGCCTGTACCACCGTTTCACCGGTGGCGAGGCGGGTGGAATCCGCCTGCGACAGCGTCGGATCGTTGGCCCGCGCCTGCCGGTAGGCGTCCAGCAGGTCTTCCGCATGGCTGGCAAAGGGCATCGCAGCCAATGCCAACGCGACGGTGAGCAGCTTCAAGCGCATGGTTTCGCCTCGTGTGTGATGGGGATCTGGTGGGTCAGAGCACGAAGCGCTTCACCGGCGCGGCATGCGCCAGGTAGGGAAGGTCCGTTTCGAGCAGCGATTCCTCGCGGTAGCGGCCGTCACCCTCGTGGGTGAGCAGCACGGCCGTCTGCGCGGGGGAATCGCCGCGCACCACGAACATGCGCCCGCCGGGCTTCAGCCAGCGCACGAACTTCTCCGGAACCGCATGGACGGCGCCGGTCACCACGATGGCGTCGAAAACGGTCTTCGGGTCGTAACCGTTGACGGCCTCGGCCGTCGCCAGCGTGACGTTGGTGACGCCGGCGGCGGCGAGGCGCTGGCGCGCGGCCTCGACGAAGTCGGCATGCATGTCGATGCTGGTGACCTTGCCGGCGAGGTGGGCGAGGCAGGCGGTCAGGTAGCCGCTGCCCGTACCGATCTCGAGGACCTCGTCGGTCTTGTTGAGCGCCACGGCCTGCAGGGTCCGGCCCTCGATCACCGGCTTCATCATCACTTCGCCATGGCCGATGGGCAGCGTGAGGTCGGCGAACGCCACGTTGCGATGCTCGGGAGCCACGAAATCCTCGCGACGCACGGCCTTCAGGGTATCGAGCACATCGAAATCGAGGACTTCCGCGGGGCGGACCTGGTTCTCGACCATGTTCTGCCGGGCCTGCTCGAAATTCATCGCCATGGTTGGTATTCCGTACGAAAGCTGCAAAAAGATTTGGAAGGATAAGCGGTTAGGACCCGTTTTCCCAATGATGCAAGGCTGCTGCGCCGTCGCCGCCGGGCGAAGTGCCGGAAGTCACCGGACGGAACCGACACAAGTCATGGTTCCTGCCGCGCCGCCGGCCGCTGGCGCCTGAACGGTCGCTGCGTGGGCCCCTTGCCGTCCATGGGGAACCGCCGGAGCGCCCCCACCTTGCATTCTAAGGTAGAAGGACGGCGGGACTCTTGTTCTTACGGCCCTCGCGATGCCAACCGCGACGTGCTGGAAATAACTGAACCGCTGCGTATAATAAAGTCATAATCTTAGTTTGTGAAGGTGCAGCCATGAACGCCAGCCCGAAACTCAAGGCCCAGGGCCCGGGCCGTCCCAAGGACATGGAGAAGCGCGCGGCCATCCTCGATGCCGCGAAGGCGCTGTTCACCCAGGGCGGGTTCGCCGGCACCAGCATGGACGCCGTGGCCGCCGCCGCCAGCGTGTCCAAGCTCACCGTTTACAGCCACTTCGGCGACAAGGACAACCTCTTCCGCGAGGTGATCCGCGCCCACGTGCAGGAGCGCCTGCCCGACGACCTGTTCGATTTCAGCCCGGGCGCCGACATCCGCGTCACGCTGACCAACATCGCCAGCCGTCACGCCGCGATGGAGACCAACACCGAATCGGTCGGCACGTTCCGCGCGATCCTTTCCGACTGCCAGTCGGGAGGCAATCCGCGCTTCGGTCGGCTCGTGTGGGAAGAAGGTCCCGTCCGCATGCACAAGCTCATGCAGCGCCTGCTCGAGGGCGCGGCGGCGCGCGGGCAGCTCGACATTCCCGATCCGTCTCGTGCGACCACGCAGTTCCTCGCGCTGCTCAAGGGCGACCTGCTGATCCGCCGCCTGTTCGGTTGCGAGGATTGCGCCGTGCAGTTCGGCGAAGAGGTCAAGGCCAATGCGCTGGCCGCCGTCGACATGTTCATGCGCGCGTACTCGCCGCGCCACGTGAGCGTCTGATCCCGCTCGACGATCGTTCGTCCGCCGGACCGCATGGGTTCGGCCGTCAAGCTGACGCACGACGGCGCCCATGTCGCCATGGCAGCCATCCACGCGCGTCGGGCGATGTGGACCCCAGCGCCTTCACCCAGTCTTTCCAGGAAGCGCCCTAACGTCTGGCCGATCATTCCCACTCTCCCAGGAGACCAGGCCATGTCCAGCGTGAAGCCCTTCGTCAGCGACATCGAGAACATCCGCAAGCGCGCCCGCGAGCACATCGACAACGGCGCGGTGACGTCGGGCTACCGCGCGGATCGCGAAACGGTGATCAAGCTGCTCAACGAAGCGCTCGCCACGGAGATCGTCTGCGTGCTGCGCTACAAGTACCACTACTACATGGCGCCCGGCATCCACTCGCAGAGCGTCAAGGCCGAGTTCCTCGAGCACGCCAACGAGGAACAGGCGCATGCCGACCGCATCGCCGAACGCATCACGCAGCTCGACGGCACGCCGAACTTCAATCCGGAAGGCTTGCTCTCGCGCAGCCACGCCGATTACGTCGAGGGCGTGACGCTCGTCGACATGATCAAGGAAGACCTCGTGGCGGAGCGCATCGCCATCGACAGCTACCGCGAGATCGTCCAGTACATCGGCGACGACGACCCGACGACGCGGCGCATCATGGAAGACATCCTCGCGCAGGAGGAAGAGCACGCCGAGGACATGGCGACGCTGCTGGAAAACCTCGGTGCGAAGGGTGACGGCGCGCCCGGCGCGCACTGAGCCGTTAAGGGGCGGGCGGTTAAGCTAGGCGAACGTTCACGACGACAAGGACACCCCTCATGAATGCGACCGCCACTCCACCGCCGGCCGCCCGCCGCCGGCGCAGGCCCCTGAGCATCGCGATCGCGCTGCCGATCGCCGTGCTCGTCCTGCTCGTGCTGATCCTCATGTGGTGGTGGGACAAGGAACCGGAGCAGTTCGATCCGGTGGCCGTGACCACCGCGCACATGAAGGAGATCGACCGGCCGATGAGCACCGGCGCGGTCACCACCTATACGCTGATCCGTTCGGTGGACACGCTGCTCGACAAGCGCGGCGGCTACCTCAGCAACGACAAGCTGCCGCCGGGCGTCTTCATGGACAACGTCCCGAACTGGGAATTCGGCTCGCTCACGGCGTCGCGCGATCTGGTTCGCGCCCTGCGCAACGACTTCAGCCGCTCGCAGACGCAGTCCACCGAAGACAAGTCGCTCGGCGAGGCCGATCCGCTGCTCAACAGCCCGAACGACCGCTGGCTGCTTCCCAGCTCGGAATCGCAGTACGGCAAGGCGGTGGACGACCTCGAGGACTACCTCGCGCGCCTCTCCGACGCGCCCGACGCCAACGCCCATTTCTACGCGCGCGCCGACAACCTCGCCGATTACCTGCAGACCGTCTCGGCGCGACTCGGCTCGCTGTCGCAGCGTCTTTCGGCGAGCGTGGGCCAGCTTCGCGTCGACGCCGCGCCGAATGCCGACGCGCCCGCCGCGGCGGGGCCGGCCAAGGCCGTCTTCGTCAAGACGCCGTGGAACCGGATCGACGACAATTTCTACGAGGCGCGCGGCTACACCTGGACGCTGCTGGAGCAGCTCAAGGCGATCCGCCACGACTTCGCGCCGATCCTGCGCAGCAAGAACGCCGACGCCAGCCTGCAGCAGGTCATCCGCGAGCTGGAGGAATCGCAGAAATCGCTCGGCAGCCCGGTCGTGCTGAACGGCTCGCCGTTCGGGTTCTTCGCGAACCACTCGCTGGTGATGGCCAACTACGTGTCGCGCGCGAACGCCGCGATCATCGACCTGCGCGCCCTGCTGGGCCGCGGATGAAGAAAGGCCCGCCGATGGCGGGCCTTTCGTGTTCTTCGCAAGGTAGCGCGCATCGCGCGCTACCTAACGCCGATCAGTTCTCGGACTTGTAGCGGCCCATGCCGGCGACGATCTCGGCCTTCGCCTCGTCCGCGCCGACCCAGCCGTCGACCTTGACCCACTTGCCCTTCTCGAGATCCTTGTAGTGCTCGAAGAAGTGGCCGATGCGCTCCAGCCAGTGGCCCGACACCTGCGCGATGTCGCGAATGTGGGCGTAGCCGGCGAACACCTTCTCCACCGGAACCACGACGAGCTTCTCGTCGGCACCGGCTTCGTCGGTCATCTTCAGCATGCCGACCGGGTGGCAGCGGATCACGGAGCCCGGCACCAGCGACAGCGGGAGGATCACGAGGGCGTCCAGCGGGTCGCCGTCGCCACCCAGCGTGCCCGGCACGTAGCCGTAGTTGCACGGGTAGCGCATCGGGGTCGACAGGATGCGGTCCACGAAGATCGCGCCGCTTTCCTTCTCCACTTCGTACTTGACCGGCTCGGCATCCTTGGGGATTTCGATGATGACGTTGATTTCGTCCGGCACGTTCCTGCCGGCGGGGACGAGGTGCAGACCCATGGGATTCCTTGATCTTTCGAGGGGTTAAGGGGGCCGATAGCATACGTCCTGCGGAGCGGCCGGGCAAAACCCGGCCGCTCCCGCCGACTACTTCAGGTGTTCCCAGAGATACGTGTACGCCAGCGCGTTCATGAACGCGGACTGCTTGTTGTCCGCCGCCGCGCCGTGCCCGCCCTCGATGTTCTCGTAGAAGCTGGCGTCGAAGCCCATGGCCTGCATCCGTGCCGCCATCTTGCGGGCGTGCACCGGGCCCACGCGGTCGTCGCGCGTGGAGGTGGTGAACAGCACCGGCGGGTAATGCGTGTCCTTGCGCAGGTTGTGGTACGGCGAGAAGGTCTGGATGTACTTCCATTCGGCCGGGACATCCGGGTTGCCGTACTCGGCCATCCACGACGCGCCCGCGGACATGTGCGGATACCGCTTCATGTCCAGCAGCGCCACCTGGCTGACGATCGCGCCGTACAGCTGCGGGTACTTCGTGAGCATGTTGCCGGCCAGCAGGCCGCCGTTGCTGCCGCCCATCATGCCCATGTGCTTCGGGCTGGTGACCTTGCGGTCGATGAGGTCCTGCGACACGGCCGCGAAATCCTCGTACGCACGCGGGCGCTCGGCCTTCAGGGCCGCCTGGTGCCAGCGCGGACCGTATTCGCCGCCACCGCGGATGTTGGCGACCACGTACACGCCGCCCTTCTCCAGCCAGGCGCGCCCGACGCCGGCCGAGTACGCCGGCTGCAACGAGATCTCGAAACCGCCGTAGCCATAGACCAGCGTCGGGTTGCTGCCGTCGGCCTTCATGGCCTTCGGCGCGACTTCGAAGTAGGGCACCTTCGTGCCGTCCTTCGACGTGGCGAAGTGCTGGCTCACCGTGTACTTCGACGCGTCGAAGAACGCGGGACTGTGCTTGAGCGCTTCGCGGTCGCCCTTGCCCAGCACGCCGTAGTAGAGCGTGGTGGGCTGCAGGAAGCCGGACACCGTGAGGAAGTACTCGTCGGAATCGTCGGCGTCCACGCCGCCGGCCTGCATGGTGCTCAACGCCGGCGCGCCGCCGAGCGCCTCGCTCTTCCAGTCGCCGGTCGTCGCGGGCGTCAGGATGCGGACCTCGCTCACGACGTCGCGCATCACGTTGAGGATGAGGTGGTGTCGCGTCCACGAATGGCTGGACAGCGAGGTGTGCTCGTCAGGGGTGAAGAGCACCGTGAACTCGCGCTTGCCCGCCATGAAGTCGTCGAACTTCGTCGCGATCAGCGAGCCAGACGGGTACGTCTTCCCGCCGACCGTCCATGCGGTGCGCGGCTCGACCAGCAACCACTCGCGCTCGACGTCGGTCTCGGCGTCGTTGGGCACGTCGATCTTCGTCAGCTTGCCGTCCTTGCCGCGGACGAACGTCTCGCTGTTGTAGAACTCCAGCGCCCGCAGCACGAAGTCGCGCTCGAAGCCCGGCGTCCGGTCGCGGAACGCGGAGATCGACATGTCGGACGACTTGCCCTCGTACACCGTCGTCGCCGACGACAGTGGCGTGCCGCGCTTCCACTCCTTGACGATGCGCGGATAGCTCGAATCGGTCATCGAACCCGGGCCGAAGTCGGTCGCGACGTAGAGGTGGTCCTGGTCGATCCAGGCCACCTGGCTCTTGGCCTCGGGCAGCGCGAAGCCGTCCTTGACGAACGCCTTGGCCGACAGGTCGAACTCGCGCACCACGTCGGCGTCCGCGCCACCGCGCGAGAGCGAGACGAGGCAGAGGCGGTCGTCGGGCTTCAGGCACTGCACGCCGTGCCAGACCCAGTTCTCCTTTTCGCTCGCGGCGAGCGCGTCGAGATCGATCACGGTCTCCCACGCCGGCTTGTCCTTGCGATACTCCGCAAGCGTCGTGCGGCGCCACAGCCCCTTCGGATGCTGCTTGTCGCGCCAGAAATTGTAGAAGTGGCCACCGATCTTCGAGACCATCGGGATCTTCGCGTCCGAATCCAGCACCTCGAGGATGCGGGCGTCGAGCGCCTTGAAATCCTGCCCTTCGGCGTAGGCCGCGACGGTTTTCGCGTTCTCGGCCTTCACCCATGCGAGCGGCTTCGCGCCGTCGATGTCGTCGAGCCAGAGGTTTTCGTCGTCGCCGGCGGCCTGAGGGGCGGGGGCGGAGGAGTGCGGGGTGTCGTGTGCCTGGGTCATGCCACAGAAGGTAAGGGCGATGGCCAGCGCAATAAAGCGGTGGTGCATGGGTTCGGAATTCCGGGGGGTGGATGGCCGACCTTAGCGCAGGTGGCCCCCGCCGCGGCCATGACTTCCGACATGCCCCGCGCCGCGACCCAGTAGGAGCGCGCCCTGCGCGCGACAGTTTTTCGCCGTGAGCGACGGGTCCTGTTGCTCACGGCCGCAAAACATGTCGCGCGCAGGGCGCGCTCCTACGACGGGCGTTCGCTTACAGCAGCGGAATCAGCAGCAACGCCACGATGTTGATGATCTTGATCAGCGGGTTCACCGCCGGGCCGGCGGTGTCCTTGTACGGGTCGCCCACCGTGTCCCCCGTGACGGCCGCCTTGTGGGCGTCGGAGCCCTTGCCGCCGAAGTTGCCGTCCTCGATGTACTTCTTGGCGTTGTCCCAGGCGCCACCGCCCGTGGTCATGGAGATCGCCACGAACAGGCCCGTGACGATCGTGCCGATGAGCACGCCGCCCAGCGCCTGCGCGCCGGCCTCCGGTCCGCCCAGCCACTTGAAGCCGAAGATCACCACCACGGGCACCAGCACCGGCAGCAGCGACGGCACCAGCATCTCGCGGATCGCCGAACGGGTCAGCATGTCGACCGCGCGCGAGTAGTCGGGCTTCGTCGTGCCCTGCATGATCCCGGCGATCTCGCGGAACTGGCGGCGCACCTCCTCCACCACGGCGCCCGCCGCGCGGCCCACGGCCTCCATCGCCATCGCCGCGAACAGGTACGGGATCAAGCCGCCGATCAGCAGGCCGATGATCACGTAGTGGTTCGACAGGTCGAAGCGCACGTCGGCGCCGCCGAAATGCAGGCCGAGGTTGTGCGTGTAGTCGGCGAAGAGCACCAGCGCGGCCAGGCCCGCCGAACCGATCGCGTACCCCTTGGTCACCGCCTTGGTCGTGTTGCCCACGGCGTCCAGCGGGTCGGTGACGCCGCGTACCTCTGCGGGCAGTTCGGCCATCTCGGCGATGCCGCCGGCGTTGTCGGTGATGGGGCCGTATGCGTCGAGCGCCACCACCATGCCGGTCATGCTCAGCATCGCGGTGGCCGCGATGGCGATGCCGTACAGGCCCGCGAGTGCGAAGGCGCCCCAGATCGCCGCGCACACCGCGAGCACGGGCAGGGCGGTCGACTTCATCGACACGCCGAGGCCCGCGATGATGTTCGTCGCGTGTCCGGTGGTGGACGACTGCGCGACGTGCCGCACGGGGCGGTACTCGGTCGCGGTGTAGTACTCGGTGATCACGACCATGGCGCCGGTCAGCACGAGACCGATGAGCGCGCAGCCGAAGAGCCGGCCCGCGCCGTAGGCGGAATCGGCCATCAACGACTGCGTGATCGGCCAGAAGGCGATCGCCGCGAGCAGCGCGGAGACGAACACGCCGGCGTACAGCGCGTTCATGATCTTGCCGCCGCGCGTCTTGACGAAGAACGTGCCGATCACCGATGCGACGATCGACGCGCCGCCGAGCACGAGCGGATAGAGGATGCCGTTCGGTCCCACCTCCGTCGCCATCACGCCACCGAGCAGCATCGTGGCGATCAGCGTCACCGCGTAGGTTTCGAACAGATCGGCCGCCATGCCGGCGCAGTCGCCGACGTTGTCACCCACGTTGTCCGCGATGACCGCCGGGTTGCGCGGGTCGTCCTCGGGGATGCCGGCCTCGACCTTGCCCACGAGATCGGCGCCGACGTCCGCGCCCTTGGTGAAGATGCCGCCGCCGAGCCGCGCGAAGATGGAAATCAGGGACGAGCCGAAGGCCAGGCCGACCAGCGCGTGCAGCACGTGCGCGCGCTCGTAGCCCATGTGCGTGAGCACGCCGTAGTAGCCGGCGACGCCGAGCAGGCCGAGACCGACCACCAGCATGCCGGTCACGGCGCCACCGCGGAACGCCACCGCGAGGGCAGAAGAAAGGCCGCTCCTGGCGGCCTCGGCGGTACGCACGTTGGCACGAACCGAAACGTTCATGCCGATGTAGCCGGCGGCTCCCGAGAGCACCGCCCCCAGCGCGAAGCCGATCGCGGTACCCCAGTCGAGGAAGATGCCGAGGAGGAGGAAGAGCACGATGCCGACGACGCCGATGGTGGCGTACTGGCGGTTGAGGTAGGCGCGGGCTCCTTCCTGGATGGCGGCGGCGATCTCCTGCATCCGTTCGTTGCCCGGCGATCGTGCCAGGACCCAGCTGACCGAAAACGCGCCATACGCGATCGCGACGACCGCACATGCCAGTGCGATCCATAAACCGTACTGCTGCAGCATCGAAGCCTCCCCGGATTGTAGGAGCCCGAATGGGCTCCGGCCCGAGTATAGGCAGGGATGCCCAGGGAAGGCGTTGTGCGCTGCGCAAGCTGCGAGGCGATCAGCGCCGGGACGGGCCGGCGCGATCGCGCGGGCTCCTGCTTCGGTCGCGGGAGCTTCCCGAGCTGCGCCTTTCCCGGCTGCGATCGCGCTCCCGGCGCCTCTCACCCTCCCTGTCACGGTCCCGACCGCGATCATGCGGACTGTCGCGACCTCCCGCGGGCGATCCGGCACCCCAGGGCCGCCAGTGCACCGTACCTGCAGCGCCGGACCGCGCCGAAGAATCCGACTGTCGGGAGTTGGCGCTGCCGGGTCGACTGTAGGGAGAATGGCGCGACGCGGGTCGCTCCGGTAGCCGGAAGGATCCGCGAGCACCGTCACTGCCCCGGCTGTATCGGGACGACGTCGAGCCTGATCGCTGGCTTCCTCCTCCATCGCCGCGGCCACCCGGCTCCTGGACGGGATAGCGCCAGTTGGTCTGGTCGGGAGCACGTCCTGTCGTGATCCTTCCGATCGCGCCCGCGTTATCGTCCGCGCTACCGCTGATGATGCCATCGCAGTTGTAACAGGCGACGAACGCCTGGCGTCGACGCTGGACCTGCGCAAGCGTCGCGTCGCTGCGCAAATCCTCGTACGCGCGCATTCTGGCGGTGAAGATCGCGACCTCGCGCGCCTGCGTCAGGCTCGACAGAATGTAATTCGCCTCGTTCAGCGCGTGCACTTCCCCGTGAGCCGCAGGTACGCCATTCACGCGGAGCAGTGGCACGACGATCAGCAATCCGGGGAGATCCGCCTCCCTTGGCTGGTGCGGTGCGAGGTGCGTCCGGATCCGTTCGATGGTGAGTTCGTGCAACGCAGGAGGCGTCGCGGGGCGCGGCGGTGCGGGCGCGCGACCGGTGCGCGTCGCGGAATCCCATGCCCGCCTGTTCGCGTCTTCGACCGCGCGATTTGCCCGGTTGACGCCGGCGACGAAGCCGTCGAAATCGCTGACGAACGCTTGCGACGCTCCGGGATCGTGGCGCTGCGGCAGTGTGAATTCGATCTGGTCGCCCACCCGTCGACCGCTGGAAAGTGTCGTGAGTCCAGGTGCGGCGCCCTCGCGCGTGGCGACCGGCAATGGCGTGTTCACGAAGCCATTGCGACCGTAGCCGGAATGCGTCGTGTACGAGTAGTGGCGAGGGTTGGCCTCCAGTCTCGCCTGTACCGCTGGGGTCATGCTTCCCGCGGGCAGGAAGTAGCCGGCGTACGCCCCGTAATTGCGAAGCAGCGTGCCACCATTCGCACGCAGGTGGCCGAGAACGAAATCGTCCAGGGCCCTGGTGAATCGCGTGAAGGCGGCGGCGACATCGGGGCGCTGCGCGAATCGCGCTTCCACCCTCTCCCGTTCGCGGCGCTCTTCGGGCGTCATGCGTCCGTCGACGTCCCGCTGGTTGACCGGATTGCCGTGCACCATGGCATAGGCGTTGAGGCCGGCGAAGTCGCCGACAGGATCCGGTGACGTCCACCGGGCCTGCCATCCCGCATAGGCTCGGGAGCCGTAGTCCAGCAGGCCCGATGGATCTCGCTCCCGGTTGCTGTAGCGATACGCCTTGTCGGCTTCGGTCGTCGCATCGCGATTGCTACGGAACGCCGTGCCGCCGTACGGGTAATAGTCTTCGGATGAAACCATGGCCCCCGAGGCGTCCGCGATTCGCGAGGACACCAGACCATCGTCGTCGAGTTCGTAGTCGATATCGACCGCGGCCTGGGTGATGCCGACACGTATCACGCCGCTATCGAGCGCCAACGGAAGCAAGACGCGGCTTTCCGGGCCACGCGTCCGGCGCTGCGTGAGTAAGTCATACCTCGTTTCACCCGACACGCCGTCGTGTTGCCAGCGATGGCGGCGGCGTATGCCCGCCCCGTCATGCAGGTGGGTTTCGTAGTGTTCGCTTCCCGCGACTCCCGTCGAGGAAAGGGGGCCTTCCGCTGACCAGGTGAGTGGCGTGTCCGCAGGCCACAGGCGAGCCAGACGTCCGGCTGCATCGAAACAGGCGTCGACGCCCTCGTCGGCGATGCCGGCGGATGCGGGAACGGCACGGTTCGACAACGGTGCCACCGTCATCAGCAGGCGCCGCTCGCCGGAACCCTCGGACGTGTGGATCGTCTCGACAAGATTGTCGGCGGCGTCGTGCACGAAACGACGGGTGTAAGGCCTCGTCCGACCGTCGTCCGCGGGACCGACGATGAGCGGGGGCAGCTCACCGTCGTCGCCGGCTTGCGGATGCTCGTATCCTGAGGTCGACAGGATCCTGCCGACGCTGTCGTACCGATAGGTGCGGTTACGGCCGTCCTGCTCTTCGAGGCCGACGAGGTTGCCGTTGTGGTCCAGAAGACGCGTCGTGTCCTGGATGACGGCACCGTCGCGCGAAAGCGCCATCGACCTGATCCGCCGACCGTCGTCGTCGTACTCCCAGCGCCGGATCATTCCGCCTCCCGTCGACATCCGGATGCAGCGGCCTGCCGCGTCGTGTTCGATGGACGCCACGAGCGTGTGTTCGGCGCCCCCGGCAGAAAGCGTTACGCCCGCCAGCAAACCGCACGCGGAATACCGGAACGCGACGCGCGGTCCACGATCATCCCCCATGCCCAGCACTCGTCCGTTGGCATCGTACGCGTATTCCGTGCGAACGCTCTCCGCCTCGAGCTGCGCGTCCATGGCGTCGCCGGTCCAGTCCGGCGGATCGTCACCCGCGAGGAGACGTGAGCCGATCCGGACCGGCTTCGATTCGATGGAGGCGGCGGCGATCTCCCTGCACCCCGACGCGTCGTACGTGCGCAAGGGAAGGTACGCGAGATTGGTCCCTCCTTCTCCGTACGCCGCATCGTAGACATGCCGCACGGCGGTGCGGCGCGCGGTGCCGTCAAACGATTCCGTGAGAAGCCTGCCTGCGGGGTCGTAAGCATAGGTTCGGGTGGCGCCCAGCGCGTCCAGCGTCCATGCGGGCATGCCAGCGTCGTTCCGCAGGGTCCATGTCGTGCCGTGATCCGCGCTCCAGGCTCGTCCGGAGCCGAGCGCGCGGCCATGCGTGCGCACCGCTCGGTCCGTTGCGAACGAGCGCGCGTCGAAGGTGCTCTCTTCGACCCCGTTCACAGCGAAGAGGGATCGCTCGATGGATGCCACTCCCGCGTCCTGCGTGCTCGTCATGATGTACCTGACACGACGTATCGTCCTGCCGCCGTTGTCGCACGCTTGCATCGACGGTGCGGCGAGCACGACACCGTGCCCGTCGTCGCTGGCACACCAGTTCGCGTCGCGGAATACGGTGTACCAGCATCGATGGGTGATGCGGGATTCGTTTCCGCAGGGTGTACGTCGGGACAGCAACCTCCCTTCGTGGTCCCAGGAAAACGCGTCGTAAGGTGCATTTTCGGGTGGTACGCGATAGCGCCATGTGTCCGCGAAAAAGGGCCGATACGCGCGGCGGACCGTCCCGATGGCGTTCATGTCGATGGCACCGTCCACCGCCCATGCGGCGTCCGCGGTGTCGAGGCGAGAGGACGCTTGCCGGAGGATACGACCGGCGCCATCGACATGATCCACATCGCAACGGATGTGTTGTCGCGCGTCGTCGGGATAGCGATCCGCGGTGAGGCACACGATGTGCACCGGCTGCCGTTCCGGCGTGTCGCCTGACCAGGCGAACTCGTCGACGACCCACCGCCGGTGCAGGCGTCCCAGGGCGACGACGGGATTCGCGATGGCTTCCGCCGGCGCCATCGGCGTGGGCGACGAAGAGGCGGCGAGCTCGTCGAATCCCTGTCGTTTCACGTCACCGTTCTCGTCCAGACCGGAGCCATGGATCGTCTCGGCCCGGGTGGCACCGAACGCGTCCATCGCGATGGCGCGGACGACGCCATTCGCATCGACGGAACGCCACGGCAGGACATGCCGGTAGTCGTACTCGACCTCCGTGACGCGGCCGACCGCATCGCGCATGCGGGTCACGAACATGCCGTCCGCGTCGTAGTCGTAGTGTGTCCAGTCGACCGTGCCGCACGGAGAGGTGCGAAGGACGCGATGAAACCGTGGCGCATCATCATACGCAACGCGTGTCGTAGCGAAGCCGAAACACGCCTCGCCGGGGCGTAGCAGGCGCCCTGGCATCGCGACGTGGCCGGCTCCGGCGAGCAGCGCGTCCAGTCCAGCCTCACCGTGCACGGTGGCCAGGTCGTGGCGTGCGTCCGCATCCATGGACGCAACCATGGTCGTCACAGGCAACGCCGCGAGCGAAGGCGCCACCGGATCCTCGCCGGTGCCGTAAAGGACGCATTCCATGGACACTATGACGAGTGTCGCCGTCGCTATCGGGTCGTCGGGTCCCTCGAAGCGCTCGGCCGCGATGTCGGCCGCGGCGAGAATATCCGCCGACAGGCGACATCCATCCACGCGCCGGTCGCCGGGGCACCCTGGCCGCCAGTGTTCCTCGCCGTCGAGGTGCCATGGCATCGAGCGTGTCTGCATGCAGGAATGGGAACGCTGCTGGTCGTCCCAGGAGTCGCTTCTCAGCCGTTCGTCCCATGTCGACGACAGCGTCGCGGTTCCGCTCCGCGCGCAGATGATGTCGATGTCGCGGCAGCAGGATCCGAAGATGTCGTAGTCCAGGAAGATGCCATGGCGTGTCATCGTGTCGGAGGAGGCCTCATCGTCGAACGACGTGGCCGCGCTTTCGAGCAAAAGGGGGAGCCAGCATGCTTCCGCAAGCCCGTTTTCCACGCGCGTGCGGCGGACCTGGTAGCGCCACGCTTCGAGGCATGTCGTCGCCCAGTCGCCGGCGACCCAGGCCTTCGTCTGCCGGTGCTGTAGCAAGCCGGCCAGCGCACGGTACCCGCTGTCTTCGATGGCCGGGTCGGCCGATAGTGGAAGGTCGTGTTGTGCCGTGGCGGACCATTCGGTGAACCGGGTCCGCGCGCGGGCGGGCGTCATCGGGCTCTCCGGGGGCGTTTCATCGATGTCCCTGCGCCCGACGAAGTACCAGCAGCGAACCGACAGGACAGGCTCCGAGTCGCTCGATGTCACCGTTTCAATGTCCCGGTATCCGCGGAACAGGCGGCGCTCGACATCGAAGTGGCCGAGCCGGTAGGCGTGTTCCTGACGGAGTTCCTGGCCGGCGATCTCGTCATGGGTCGTGACGCGTTTGGCCACCGCGTCGACGAACGGGTGCCGCGTGCCCTGTCCCTGGGCGCCCGCTTTTTTTTCGTCCATCCATTCCTGCGCCCCGGAGCGGAAGGACACGCGCGTCGTGCACCCCTGGTGGTTCGTCACCGACCCCATGCGTAGTGCGAAAGGCTCGCCGATATCGATACGCCAGGCCTCCGCCGCCGTGTCGTTGCCGGATGGCGCGGGCCTCAGCAGGGCCGTCGGCCCGCCTCGTCCGGAGAAGTCCACGACGTCGAGCCTCCAACCCGGGCCCCATCGGGTGCCCTCGGGCCAGGCGCGGACGACGGGCGTACCGAACCCGTGGCCACTGAGGTTCATGTAGAGGCGTAACCCGGCAGGGCTGCGGTAGACGATGTCCGCCAGTCCGTCGCCATCGAGGTCGACGACGTGCACGTCCGAAGGGCGCAGCCCCCCACCGAGATCGAGCGCAGGCAAGGCGATTCGTCGTCCGAAGCGGCCATGTCCAAGGCCTGGCCATACATCGACCGCGCCATCGGTACGTATGCGGAAGATGTCTTCCGAACGAGGGCCGAGGACCGGTGCGAAGCCGATGAAGTCCGCGGCGCCAGGCAGCGGAAGATCGTCGTCGTCGTGCGGCACGCGTTCGGCCGCCCGGAAGGAGCCGGTTGCCGTAACGCGGTGGATCACGACTTCCCGCCGATGGACGACGATCAACGCTAGCAGGCCCGATCGGTCGACGTCAGCCCAGTACGCATGCTCGGGAACGGCCGTCGCGGGCACCTGGTCGAGGGGCCGGAAGGACGACCAGGCGTCGCGACCCTCGACCTGGTAGCTACCGCGGAACGAATCGAGGGACACCAGCCAGTCGAACTTCCCATCGGAGGATGCGTCGATCATCTCCCACGGACCGGCGATGCCTGTGCTGGCGGGTGACGTTCCGGGCTTGTTGGTGGCGGGCACGCGGAGGGCTTTCGGCGGTAGGTAGTCGATGCCGTCGACGGTGCCATCGGCGCGAACGGGTTCGCGATAAACCCAGCCGACCGTCGAGCGCCACAGTAGTCCGGGCACACCATCCCGATAGAGGTCGGTCATCGAGCAATCGCAGCCCCTGCGCCCATCGAAGGCGGGTTCGCGGCGAACGTCACCCTCGCCGGGATCGAACGCGTTCCATGTGAGCGAAACGGGCACCGACGCCTGTTCGCGCCCCTTGTCGTCGTACCCGAACGAGGTCACCTGTCGAAGCATCGTGTGCCTGGGCGATGCGTCGTAATCGAGCTGCATGCGGCGCACGAGTACCGGTTCGTCACCCAGGGCGGCGAACCGGTGAAACATGAGGAACTGGCGGCAAAGGCGCAGGCACCGATGCTCGAAACCATAGCGATAATCGCTGACGGGGTCCTGACGGACGAGCCACTCGCCATCGGGCACATAGCCAGCCGATTCACCGACGCCGCGTTCGCCATAGTCGAGTACGAACTCGAAGTGCCATGCATCCTCCGGGTCCGTTCGGTCGCTCATCCCGTAGGGTGCGGTGCTCGCCACGACATTGCCGTAGCACACGCGCTCGAGGTACCGCGCGGCGCGGGCATCGCGGCCGTCGTCGGCTCGTCCCGCACCGTCCTCGGCGCGATAGCGATAACACGTACGATCGCCGGTCGCGGTGACGACTTCCTGGAGGCGCCACTCGGCGACGCAGGAGGGCGCATCGGGATCGACCAGCCGGGCACCGTCCGCCTTTCCGAACAGGCTCGCGTTGCCTGCGGCGTCCTGCACGAGCCAGAAGTCGTCCTCGCCAGCCGTCCACCGCTCGATTCGGTCGAAGGCGCCTTCGACCTGGGGAACGTAGCGTCGTACGCGATACTCGCGCGGGAGCGCGACTCCGCGAAACGACGCCGCCGCGCGTTCGTCGGCGGCGACGAGCAGCTCGCCGCCGGGGCCGACGAACGAATCGTCGTCGTCGTACCGTGGCGTACCCCGTTGAACGTACCTCCGGATCGACGCGCATTCGACGTTCCATCCCAGCCCGAAGGCGCCGTTCGCGACCACGGTCCGGTAGACGAACCGGAGCGCCGGGGCCGCTCGCCACGATGTGAAAGGCAGCGGAAGCTCGAAGCTGGTCTGTCCGGTGGCGTCGGGTTCGCTCCAGAGCGTGCTGGGCGGGGCGGTCAACACGGGTCCGCCAAGCGCATACGGATCCGGGGCATTCCATCCAGCGATCATCGACATCGCCTCCATCCGTGGAGTAAGAGCCTGCAAGTGGAGAGTAGGGCATTGCCGATTCATCCGGGCGTCGCGACGCCGGCTGATTGCATGTCTAAGCGGCAAAGCGAAAAAAAGCCCACGACTGGCGTGGGCTTTTTGATGGAGCGGGGAGGATCGCTTCAGCGCGTGGCGATGTCCAGGATCACGCCGGTCGCGATGGCGACGAGCAGGAACTCGTTCGAGTTGTCCTCGTCGCGCACCCAGTGATAGCCGCGTGGCGGCTCGCGCAGGTGACGCTCGTGGTAATCGTGGATCACGATGACGCGCCCGTCGTAACGGTGGCCGCGTTCCCAGCGACGCGCATGCGGCGGCGGGCCGCGATGGTCGTGGCGGTCGTCGTGCCAGTCGCGGCGATCGTCATGCCGGTCGTCGTGGCGATCGTCATGCCAGTCGCGACGGTCGTCGTGGCGCTGCGGCGGGTCGAAGGCGAACGCCGGAGCGATCGCGCCGGCGGCGGCCAGGCAGAAAAGCAACTTGCTCAGCGTCTTCATGAGAGGTCTCCCTTAGCGCGTGGCGATGTCGAGGATCACACCGGTCGCGATGGCGACCAGCAGGAAATCGTTGTTCTCACGGACCCAGTGGTAGCCGCGCGGCGGCGGGCGCAGGCGGTAGCTGCCGTAGTCGTAGACCACCACGTTGCGGCCGTAGTAACGGTGTCCGCGCTCCCAGTGGCCGTAATAGCGCGGCGGCGGCGGACGGTGGTAGTACGCCGGGCCGTGGTAGTAACCATGGCCGTAATACGGACGCGGCGGCGGGGGCGGCGGGCGATGGCCGTGCCAGCCGTTGTCGTGATGCCAGCGGCGGTCGTCGTGCCCGCGATCGTGGCCATGACGGTCGTGGTCGCGACCGTGGTGGTCGTCGGCGAACGCCATCGTCGTGGTCAGCAGAGCGAGGGCGGCAAAAGCGGAACGCAGCATCGTCTTCATGAGAGGTCTCCCGGCCCGATCGTCATACCGCGTGTCGCGCGGCCGATCGACGATTCGGATGCTAGGAAGCGCTGCCTGAACGCGAAGTCCTACGAATGAAAGGCTCGCGAAAGACGTTCATTGACGCGACAGCTATTGAACCGGCCGGTTCAGGAAATCGACCCCGGGCGGAACTCGAGCGTGAGCTCCGGCGGCCGTCCGGGCAGCTCCAGCGCTGTTTTCCGTTCAGGCGAACGGGCCAGCACGCGACCGCGCCGGACCACGAGCAGCCGTTGCGCCTTCAGCCGGATGGCCTCGTACGCGTCCCCCGCCTGAAGGAGGACGCAGTCCGCCGGGTGCCCCGGCGCGATGCCGTAGTCCTCCAGCCCCAGCACGCGGGCGGCGTTGACCGTGACCGCGTCAAAGGCGCGCGCCACGCCCCTGGTCGAGGTCATCTGGGCCACGTGCAGCCCCATGTGCGCCACGTCGAGCATGTCCGCGGAGCCCATGCCGTACCAGGGATCCATGACGCAGTCGTGGCCGAAGGCGACGTTGACGCCGGCATCCAACAGCTCGGGCACGCGCGTCATCCCGCGTCGCTTCGGATAGGTGTCGTGGCGCCCCTGCAGCGTGATGTTGATGAGCGGATTGGCGATCGCGTGCACGCCCGCCTCGGCGATCAGGGGCAGCAGCTTGGAGACGTAGTAGTTGTCCATCGAATGCATGGACGTGAGGTGCGAGCCGGTGACGCGGTCCTGCAGGCCCGTCCGTACCGTCTCCGCCGCGAGCGTTTCGATGTGCCTCGACAGCGGATCGTCGGACTCGTCGCAATGCATGTCCACGCGCAGCCCGCGCTCGGCCGCGAGTTCGCAGAGCCAGCGAATCGAGGCGGCGCCGTCGGCCATGGTGCGCTCGAAGTGCGGGATGCCGCCGACCACGTCGACGCCCATGTCGAGCGCGCGCACGAGATTGGCTTTGGCGCTCGCCGAGCGGAGCAGGCCGTCCTGCGGGAAGGCGACGAGTTCGAGGTGCAGGTAGGGCGCGACGCGCCGCCTCACCTCGAGCAGCGCCTCCGTCGCCAGCAGGCGATCATCGCAGACGTCCACATGGCTGCGGATCGCGAGCAGCCCCTGCGCCACGGCCATGTCGCAGTAGGCCATGGCGCGGTCGACCAGGGCCTGCTGCGTGAGCACCGGCTTGAGCTCGCCCCATAGGGAAATGCCTTCGAGCAGCGTGCCGGACGCGTTGAGCCGGGGCAGGCCCAGCGACAGCGTCGCGTCCATGTGGAAATGCGCATCGACGAACGGCGGCGCGACCAGGCGCCCCTGCGCGTCGATCTCCTCGGCCCCCTTCGCCGGCAGCGCCGTCTGGATCGCCGCGAAACGCCCTCCCTCGATGCCGATGTCGACGTCGGTGCGGCCGTCGGGCAGGGTGGCGTGGCGGATGATGAGGTCCATGGAAAGGGCTCCGGGGAGGAACGGCCATGATACCCGCTGCCCTTCGGCCTTCACGCAGGTGAAGCGTCGTTTTGGCACCATTCCCTTAGCCATGAACGTGACTGAAAAGCTCGCCATCCTCGCCGACGCCGCGAAGTACGACGCCTCCTGCTCGTCCAGTGGCGGCAAGGGCCGGAACTCGCTGAAGACCGGCGGGATCGGCTCCACGGAAGGCATGGGCATCTGTCATGCGTACGCGCCGGACGGCCGCTGCATTTCGCTGCTGAAGATCCTGCTGACGAACTTCTGCGTGTATGACTGCGTGTACTGCGTCAACCGGCGCAGCAGCAACGTGCGTCGCGCGCGTTTCTCCGTCGAGGAAGTGGTGGAGCTCACGCTCGCGTTCTACAAGCGCAACTACATCGAGGGCCTGTTCCTGTCCTCGGGCATCATCCAGTCGCCCGACTACACGATGGAGCAGCTCGTGCGCGTGGCGCGCACGCTGCGCACGGAGCATCGCTTCGGCGGTTACATCCACCTGAAGACGATTCCCGACGCGTCGCCCGAACTGATCGACGCCGCGGGCCGATGGGCCGATCGCCTGAGCATCAATGTCGAGATGCCCACGGAGGGCGGCCTCAAGTCGCTGGCGCCGGAGAAGGATCTGGGCGACATCCGCAGCGCGATGGGGAGGCTGCGCCTGTCGATCGACGAGGCCAAGGCTGAAAAGAAGGCGCCGCGCTTCGCGCCCGCCGGCCAGAGCACGCAGATGATCGTCGGCGCCGACGCGGCGAGCGACCGCGACGTGCTCACGGCGAGCACGAATCTCTACACGAATTACCACCTGCGCCGCGTCTACTACTCGGCCTTCAGTCCGATCCCGGATGCGTCGAAGGTGCTCCCGCTGAAGCCGCCGCCGCTGGTTCGCGAGCATCGCCTGTACCAGGCCGACTGGCTGATGCGCTTCTACGGCTTCGGCGCCGACGAGATCGCGCCGCCCGGTGACGACGGCATGCTGTCGCTCGACGTCGATCCGAAACTCGCCTGGGCGTTGCGTCACCGGGAGCGCTTCCCCGTCGACCTCAACCGCGCGTCCCGGGAGATGCTGCTGCGCGTGCCGGGACTCGGCGTGAAGACGGTCGACCGCCTGATCGCCATGCGCGCGCACCGACGCATCCGTTATGACGACCTCGTGCGCCTCCGCGTGCCGGTGAAGAAGGTCGCGCCTTTCGTCGAAACCATCGACCATCGCCCGCGCGGCGACCGCGAGAGCGTGTTCCTGCGCCACGACCTGCGCGAGGCCGTTCCCGCCCAGGCGGATCTTTTCGGCTGACGATGCTCGTCGTCACGCTGGACGATCCGTCCGATACGGCCGAATGGCGCGCGAAGGCGCGCACGCTGCTGCTCGCCGACGTCGATCCCGCGGAGGTCGAATGGCGGACCGGCGCGTCGGGTGGCCTGTTCGGCGACGACGCGCCCCTTCCTCCGCCCGTGCGCGAAACGACGCCGGCCGTGCCGCGCGCGTTCCTCGGCCTTGCCGACACGGTGCTGGCGCACCGCGACCCGCGTCGCCACGCGACGCTCTACCGCATGCTGTGGCGGATGACGCACGGCGAGAAGGCCCTGCTGCGCATCGCCACCGACGACGACGTCGCCTGGGCGCACACGTGCATCAAGCAGGTCAATCGCGACATGCACAAGATGAAGGCGTTCGTGCGCTTCCGCGAAGTGCCTCTCGGCGACGCGACGATCTACGTGGCCTGGTTCGAGCCCGAGCACGACATCGTGTCGCGCGTGGCGCCGTTCTTCGTCCGTCGGTTCACGGGCATGCGCTGGTCGTTGCTCACGCCGTCACGCAGCGCGCACTGGGATGGCGAGACGCTCTCCATCGGGCCGGGCGCGAGTCGCGCGGATGCGCCGTCGGACGACGCGCTGGAAGACCTCTGGCGCACGTATTACGCGAGCATCTTCAATCCGGCCCGCCTGAAAGTGGACGCGATGCGTCGCGAGATGCCGGTGAAGTACTGGAAGAACCTGCCGGAAGCGCGGCTCATCCCCGAACTGGTGCGCGACGCGCTGCCGAGGATGCAGGCCATGGTGAAGAACCAGCCGACGGTGCCGAGGAAGAAGATCACGCCCTTGCAGAAGGCGGCCGTCGACGCGCCCGAAGGCAGCATCGCCGCGCTGCGCCGGCAGGCGCGCGACTGCCGCGCGTGCGATCTGTGGAAGCCCGCGACGCAGACCGTGTTCGGCGACGGCCCGGTGCATGCCCGCATCGTCGTGATCGGTGAGCAGCCGGGCGACCAGGAAGACCTTGCCGGCAAGCCGTTCGTCGGGCCCGCGGGCAAGCTCTTCGACCGCGCGTTGGGCGAGGCGGGCGTCGAACGCGACGCGCTTTACGTCACGAACGCCGTCAAGCATTTCAAGTTCGAGCCGCGCGGAAAGGTGCGGCTACACAAGCGCGCGAACGCCGAGGAGCAGGCCGCCTGCCGGCCGTGGCTGGCGGCGGAACTGGACCGCATCCAGCCCGAGGCGATCGTCTGCCTGGGCGCGATGGCCGCGCAGGCGGTGTTCGGCGCGTCGTTCCGGCTGATGCAGCAGCGCGGCGAATGGCTGGATCTTCCGGACGGCCGCCGCGCCATGGCGACCGTGCATCCGTCGTACCTCCTGCGCCTGCCGGATCACGAGGCGCGCGAAGCCGGCTACGCCGACTTCGTCCGCGATCTGTCGCTCATGCACGACGTGCTGGGCTGAGGCGACACGATGTAACCAGCGAAAGCGCCCCAGCGTGCCTCACCCCACCGCGAACTTCTTCAGCTTCCTCGTCACCGGCGTGTTCTTCAGCGTCACGTACACCGGCAGGCCGTCGGGCCCGTACGGCGGCGGTGCTTCGCCCTGGATCAGCGGCGCGAGGTAGCGGCGCGCGGCGGCGGTGATGCCGAAGCCGTCCTTCGAAATGAAGTTCTTCGGCATCTTCTTCTCGTGATTGGCGATCTTGTCCAGCGGCGCGGCCTCGATCTTCCACTTGTACGGCTCGTCCGAGGTGCGCACGATCACCGGCATCACGGCGTTGAGCCCTTCCGCCGCGTATTCGACGGCCTTCTTGCCGACCGCGTAGGCCTGGTCCAGATCCGTCTTCGACGCCACGTGGCGCGCGGAGCGCTGCAGGTAGTCGGGCAGCGCCCAGTGGTACTTGTAGCCCAGCTTCTCGCGCACCAGCGCGGCCAGCACGGGTGCCGCGCCGCCGAGCTGCGCATGGCCGAACGCGTCGCGCGCGCCGGACTCCGCGAGGAACTTGCCCTCCTTGTCCTTGACGCCCTCCGAAACGACCACGGTGCAATAACCCACCTTCTCGACCGTGGCCTTCACCTTCGCCAGGAACGCCTCCGGATCGAACACGTTCTCCGGAAACAGGATCACGTGCGGCGGATCGCCGGCGGAGGAGCCCGCGAGGCCGGCGGCCGCGGCGATCCAGCCGGCGTGCCGGCCCATCACCTCGATGATGAAGACCTTGGTGGAGGTATCCATCATGGAGGCGACGTCCAGGCTCGCCTCGCGCACGGCGATCGCCGTGTACTTCGCCACCGAGCCGAAGCCGGGGCAGGTGTCGGTGACCACGAGATCGTTGTCGATCGTCTTCGGCACGCCGATGCAGTTGACCTCGTAGCCGAGCGCCTGGCCGATCTTCGAGACCTTGTTCGCCGTGTCCGCGGAGTCGTTGCCGCCGTTGTAGAGGAAGGTGCGGATGTCGTGCGCCTTGAACACCTCGATCAGGCGCTCGTACTCCGCGCGGTTCTCCTCCAGCGACTTCAGCTTGTAGCGGCAGGAGCCGAACGCGCCGCCGGGCGTGTGCTTCAGCGCCGCGATGTTGGCCTTGGCCTCCTTCGAGGTGTCGATCAGTTCCTCGCGCAGGGCGCCGAGGATGCCGTTGCGGGCGGCGTACACCACGATGCCCTTGTCCCTCGCGGTCTCGATGACGCCCGCGGCGGTGGCGTTGATCACGGCGGAGACACCGCCCGACTGGGCGTAGAGAAGTTTGCCGGCGGCCATGCTTCGCATCCTGTAAGTCAGCTCGGGAGGGCCAGCGTAGCGCGCCACGCGTCGCGATGCCTTGAAAGGGTCGACACCCGGGACCCCGTACACCTCGCCCGTGTCGTCCGTTTGACGCGGCGGCGCCCGTGCCGTTACCTTGAGACCCATTTTTATCGTGCCCGACAGGGGATTTTTCCCGAACGTCCGGCGAAATGGAGCATCAATGCGACTCGTGCTATTCGGCGCGCCCGGTTCGGGCAAGGGCACCCAGGCGGCCCGCCTCAAGCAGGATCTGGGCATCCCGCACATTTCCACCGGCGATCTCCTGCGCGCCGAGATCAAGGCGGGGTCGGAGCTCGGCAACAAGGCGAAGAGCCTGATGGATGCCGGCCAGCTCCTGCCGGACGACATCATGCTGGGCATCATCGAGCACCGCCTCGGCGAGCCCGACGCGAAGCCCGGCTTCATCCTGGACGGCTACCCGCGCAACCTGGCGCAGGCCGATGCGCTCGACGGCGTGCTGGCCAAGATCGGGCAGCCGCTCGACGTGGTGATCAAGCTCGAGGTGCCGAACGAGGCCATCGTGGATCGCTGCGTCGTCCGCTTCGAAGCCGAGCATCGCCCTGACGACAATCCGGACACGGTGAAGAAGCGCCTCGCGATCTACGCCGACCAGACCGCGCCCGTCGCCGAGTTCTACGCGAAGCGCGGCAAGCTCCAGGTCGTCGACGGCGTCGGCGAGCTAGACGAGGTTACGGCCCGCATCAAGGCCGTGCTCGACGGCACGAAGGCCGCCAGCGCCTGATCCCTACCGGCCCGCCGTCGCGGCGGGCCACCCACCTCCCGGGTGTCCGTAGTCATGCGCGTCCATATCCTCGGTATCTGCGGCACCTTCATGGGTGGCGTCGCCGCGCTCGCGCGCGAACTCGGCCTCCAGGTCGAAGGCTCCGACGCCAACGTCTACCCACCGATGAGCACCCAGCTCGAGAGCCTCGGCATCGGGCTGATGCAGGGCTATCGCGCGGAGCATCTGCGGCCCGCGCCCGATCTGGTCGTGGTGGGCAACGCCATGACGCGGGGCAACCCGGCGGTGGAGTACATGCTCGACGAGGGCATGCGTTACATCTCCGGTCCGCAGTGGCTCGGCGAGACCCTGCTCGGCGGGCGCGAGGTGCTCGCCGTGGCCGGCACCCACGGCAAGACGACGACGACCAGCCTGCTCGCGCACCTGCTGGAATCGGCGGGGCTGGCGCCGGGCTTCCTCATCGGCGGCGTGCCGGGCAACTTCGACGTCTCCGCCCGTCGCGGCGAGGGACGGCCGTTCGTCATCGAGGCCGACGAATACGATTCGGCGTTCTTCGACAAGCGCTCGAAGTTCGTGCATTACCGCCCGCGCGTCGCGATTCTGAACAACCTGGAATTCGACCACGCGGACATCTTCCCGGACGTCGCGGCGATCCAGCGCCAGTTCCACCACCTGGTGCGCACGGTGCCCGGCAACGGACGCCTGATCGTGAACGCGGAAGACGTCCACCTCGCCGAGGTGCTGGCGATGGGTGCCTGGACGCCCGTGGAGACCTTCGGCATCGACCGTGGCGACTGGCGCGCCGAACTGATCGCCGCCGACGGCTCGCACTTCCGCGTGCTCCGTGGTGGCGAGGCGCTCGGCGAGGTCCGCTGGACGTCGCTGGGCAGGCACAACGTGATGAACGCCCTGGCGGCGCTGGCCGCCGCCGCGGCCGCGGGCGCCGATCCTGCCGCGCTGCTGCCGGCGTTCGCGACCTTCGCGAGCGTGAAACGGCGCATGGAGACGATCGGCGTCGCTCGCGGCGTCACGGTGTACGACGACTTCGCCCATCACCCCACCGCCATCGCGACCACGCTCGCGGGGCTGCGGGCGAAGGTCGGCGACGCGCGCATCCTCGTGGCCCTCGAACCGCGCTCGAACTCGATGCGGCTGGGCGCCCACGCGGACGCGCTGGCCCCGTCGCTCGCCGACGCCGACCGCGTCGTCTTCCTGCACCGCCCCGAGCTACCCTGGGATGCCGCCAGGGTCACCGGCGCGCTCGACGGGCGCGGCGCGACGGTCGGCTCGGTCGACGCGCTGGTCGATACGCTGGCCGGCGAGGCGCGCGACGGCGACCATGTCGTCTTCATGTCGAACGGCGGCTTCGAAAGCGCGCCCCGGCGCTTCTTCGCGGCGCTCGGCGCGGGTTAGACTGGCGGGCATGGCCGCGACCAAGCCCGACCTCGACCTCCCGCTATTCCCGCTGTCGAACGTTCTGTTCCCGGGCGGCCACCTGCAGCTGCGGATCTTCGAGCCGCGCTACATCGACCTCGTGCGCGAATGTGCGCGGACAGGTCGGTCGTTCGGCGTGTGCATGATCCTCGAAGGCCGCGAGGCGGGGCAGCCCGCCGTGCCGGCCGCCGTGGGCACGCTGGCCACCATCACCGACTTCCACACGCGCGAGGACGGCCTGCTCGGCATCGTCGCCGAAGGCGGCCTGCGCTTCCGCGTCACGCGCACGCGGGTGCGATCGGATGGCCAGGTGCGCGGCGACATCGCGCTGTGGCGCGCGGAGGAAGTCCTTCCGCTGCCAGCGGAGTTCGGCCTGCTCGCCACGATCCTCGAGCGCCTCGCCGACCAGATGATGCCGCCGTGGCGCCACGACGTGGCGCAGCGGCTCGACGACGCGAGCTGGGTCGGCTACCGCCTGTCCGAACTGCTGCCGCTCGATCCCGACGAATGCCAGCACATGCTCGAACTCGACGACCCGCTGCAACGCCTGGCGGAACTGCGCGACATCCTGCCGCGATTCCAGCGCGCCTGAAGGACACGCCATGACCACGCTGGCCGGCAAGACCCTCTTCATCACCGGCGCCTCGCGCGGCATCGGCCTGGCGATCGCGCTGCGCGCCGCGCGCGACGGCGCCAACATCGTCATCGCGGCCAAGAGCAACGTGGCCAACCCGAAGCTGCCGGGGACGATCCACACCGCGGCCGCGGAAATCGAAGCCGCCGGCGGTACCGCGCTGCCGCTGAAGGTCGACATCCGCGAGGAAGCGGAAGTGCGCATGGCGGCCGCCACGGCGGCGGAACGCTTCGGCGGCATCGACATCGTGGTGAACAACGCCAGCGCGATCTGGCTGGCGGGCGTCGAAGGCACGCCGATGAAACGCTTCGACCTCATGCACGAGGTCAACACGCGCGGCACGTTCCTCACCACGCAGGCCTGCCTGCCGTTCCTGAAGCACGCGGCGAACCCGCACGTGCTGATGCTCTCGCCGCCGCCGAGCATCGATCCGCGGTGGTACGCGCCGCACGTGGCGTACACGATCGCGAAGTTCGGCATGAGCCACTGCGTGCTCGGCATGGCGCCCGAATTCGAACCCCTCGGCATCGCGGTGAACGCGCTGTGGCCGAAGACGGTCATCGCCACGGCAGCCGTCGCCATGCTCGGCGAGAGCGTGCGCGTGGAGAACTGCCGCACGCCGGAGATCGTGGCCGACGCGGCGCATGCGATCCTCACGAAACCCTCACGCGCGGCGACGGGCCGGTTCTTCATCGACGAGGACGTGCTCCGCGCCGAAGGCGTGGACGATTTCGAGCGCTATGCCGTGGCGCCGGGCCAGCCCCTGCTCCCGGATCTGTTTCTGTAGCTACCGCGGCAGCCAAGAAAAGCCGCGCACAGGCTAGCCCGTTTGGCGTATGGCCGCTTTCGGCAAGCCGGGGTAACGTCGATCCACGGTCGCTTCCCGCCAAAGGGAAGGCGGCAAGTGGGGCTTGCCGGCCTGCAGGGGGTGCCGGCGGCGGGTCCGTCAGGTGTACCCGCGAAGCCGGCAGCAGGCCACGAGAACGGGTGAGGAGCAGGCATGTCGCGCGGGGAATCGACGGGTCGTTGCGTCGTCTGGATCGGCAGACCGAGCGTTGAAGAACATTTCGGCTTGATCCGGGCCGGTTGGCGCACCTTGGTCGCCGATCCGGCGCGGCAACCGGGCGAACTGCCCGAATGCGGCGATGCCGCCATCGCCGTGGTGGATCTGCGTGCGAGCGCCCAGGCGGCCGTGCGGATCCTGGCCGGATTGCGGGACGCGCACCCCGGCATGGCGTGGATCGGGTTGACCGGCGCGCGGACGCCGTCCGCCGATCCCGGCGTGCGTCACGTGCTGCCGCACGCGTTCGAGATCATCGAAGGCACCTCGTCGCTCGGCGCGCTGCGCCAGGCGCTGATGCGCGTGCCCGGCGATGGCGAGCCCGCGCACGACGACGATGCCCCCAACCTGCTCACGGGGAACAGTCCCGCCATCCGGGCGCTTTCGCAGAACATCCGCAAGTTCGCGCCGGTGGAGCTCCCGCTGCTGATCACGGGGGAGACCGGCACGGGCAAGGAGATGGCGGCGCGCGCGCTGCACCAGTTGTCGCCGCGGAACGCGAAACCGTTCGCCGCCATCAACTGCGGTGCGCTTCCGGCCAATCTCGTGCAGTCCGAACTCTTCGGGCACGAGCGCGGCGCGTTCACCGGCGCCACGGCACGCCGCATCGGTCATTTCGAGTCCGCCGATGGCGGCACCGTGTTCCTCGACGAGATCGGCGACCTGCCGCTCGACGCGCAGACCAACCTGCTGCGCGTACTGCAGGAGGGCACGATCGAGCGCATCGGCAGCTGCCAGTCCATCCGCGTCGACGTGCGCGTGCTGGCCGCGACGCACGTGGACCTGGAAAAGGCCGTCGCCCAGGGCCGGTTCCGCGAAGATCTCTTCTACCGACTCAACGTGCTGCGGCTGCGCATGCCGCCGCTGCGCGAGCGCAACGGCGACATCGAGCTGCTGGCCCAGCATTTCCTCGACGCCTTCCGCGAAAACTACGGGACGCGGGCCCGGGCCTTCAGCACCAGCGCCCGCAAGGCGCTCAACGCCTTCAGCTGGCCCGGCAACGTGCGCGAGCTGATGAACCGCGTGCAGCGCGCCGCCGTGATCGCGGACGACGCGCTGATCACCCCCGACGACCTCGAGCTCAGCGTCGACACGCCGGGCGGCGAACGAGACAGCCTCGGCAGCGCGCGCACCTGCGCCGAACGGGAGGCCATCGTCGACTGCCTCCGGGCCAGCGCGTTCAACATCAGCGAGTGCGCAAGGCGCCTTCGCGTGTCCCGCGTCACCGTGTACCGCCTCTGCAAGAAGCATCAACTCGCCCTCGACCAGCTGCGCTGAAGGCACGTCGTCCGACAAGAAAACTCCCGGTCCTCTGGGGGACCGGGAGTTCCCATTCGCCGCCCAGCTGGCAGGGCGCTGGACGAGCGAACCACGCGGCGCCCGGTGGGGCGCCTCACTGGCGAGGGGAGCAAGCCCCATGCCACCCGGGCGTTGCTTTGATTCGCAAGGAATTTCTCCGGCGCGGTCGCGGGAGGCCCCATGGCCTCTGAAAGCGGCGTGTAACACGCCGTTGCAGGGGCGCTACACGGAGCGCGTTGTCGCCGCCGCCCGCGCCTTATACGATGCATGTCCCACGCGCGCATGCTCCGGCCACGCCGGAAGCTGCCCCGCGGGATTCGGATCGATGTCGGACCGCAGAGCGTACCGTGCGATTCCATCCGTTCCTGCAAGGGTTCCGGCGCTGCGGCCGGCACCGGGAGTCGTTCCAATGTCGTCGTCGCATCCTGTCGATCCCTCCGAACTCACGGGCCTGGGCAAGCGTTACTGGCTGCCCGTCTATCGACCGCGCGATGTCGTGCTCGATCACGGCAAGGGCGCCCGCGTGTGGGATACGCAGGGTCGGGATTACCTCGATTTCGGCGCAGGCATCGCCGTGAACTCGCTGGGCCACCAGGATCCGGACCTCGTCGCCGCGCTGGTCGCGCAGGCGCACAAGCTCTGGCACGCCAGCAACGTCTTCTACACCGAGCCGCCGCTGCACCTGGCGCAGGAGCTCGTCGAGCACGCGCCGTTCGCCGAGCGCGTGTTCCTGTGCAATTCGGGCACCGAGGCCAACGAGGCCGCGATCAAGCTCGTGCGCAAGTGGGCCGCCGCGCAGGGCCGCACGCCGGACAACCGCGTGATCGTCACGTTCCAGGGCTCGTTCCACGGCCGCACGCTCGCGTCGGTGACCGCGACCGCGCAGCCCAAGTATCAGGAAGGCTACGAGCCGCTTCCGGGCGGCTTCCGCTACGTGCCGTTCAACGATGTCGCCGCGCTCGAAGGCGCCTTCGCCCAGGGCGGCGTCGCCGCGGTGATGCTCGAGCCCGTGCAGGGCGAGGGCGGCGTCATGCCGGCGGAGCCCGGGTTTCTGAAGAAGGTGCGCGAACTGTGCGACGCGCACGACGCGCTGATGGTGCTCGACGAGATCCAGTGCGGCATGGGTCGTACCGGCACGCTGTTCGCCCATTCGCACGATCACGTCACGCCCGACATCGTCACGCTGGCCAAGGCGCTGGGCGCCGGTTTCCCGATCGGCGCGATGCTGGCGGGTCCGAAGGTCGCCGACGTCATGCAGTTCGGCGCGCACGGCACCACCTTCGGCGGCAACCCGATGGCCGCGGCGGTGGCGCTGGTGGCGCTGCGCAAGATCGCCTCGCCGGCGGTGCTGCTGAACGTGGAGCGCCAGGCGAACGACATCCGCGCGGGGCTGACGAAGCTCAACCACGCGTTCCACGTCTTCTCGGAAGTGCGCGGCCGGGGCCTGATGATCGGCGCGGTGCTCGACGCGGCGTACAAGGGACGCGCGGGCGAAATCCTGGATATCGCGGCGGCCCACGGTCTGCTGATCCTCCAGGCCGGCCCGGATGTCCTGCGCATCGTGCCGCCGCTGACGATCACCGACGAGGAAACCGCGGAAGGCCTCCAGCGCCTCCACGACACCCTCGCCGCCTTCGTCAAGGAAGCGCAGGTCGCCTGATCGGCCTGCCGCCCCGGTCCCGCCCACGGGACCGGGGCGGCATGATCACAACGTCGCGAACACCTCGCGCGCGGCAGCGATCGTCGCATCGATCTCCGCGTCGCCATGCGCGCTCGACACGAAGCCCGCCTCGAACGCCGACGGCGCCAGGTACACGCCGCGCTCCAGCATCCCGTGGAAGAACCGGTTGAACCGGCCGACGTCGGCGGCGGTCGCCTGCGCGTACGTTTCCACCTGCTCGCCTGTGAAGAACAGCCCGAACATCGCGCCGACGCGGGTCACGCTGAAGGGAATGCCGGCGTCTCGCGCGGCGGCGAGCAGGCCATCGGTGAGGCGGACGGTGCGGCGCGCGAGATCCTCATGGAAACCGGGAGCCTGGATCAGCGTCAGCATCGCCAGGCCCGCCGCCATGGCCACGGGATTGCCCGACAGCGTGCCCGCCTGATAGATCGGACCCGAGGGCGCCACCTGCGCCATCAGGTCGCGCCGGCCGCCGTACGCGCCGACCGGCATGCCGCCACCGATGATCTTGCCGAAGCAGGTGAGGTCGGGCGTGATGCCGTAGTGCGCCTGCGCGCCGCCGAGCGCGACGCGGAAACCGGTCATCACCTCGTCGAAGATCAGCAGCACGCCATGCTTCGTGCACAGCTCGCGCAACGCCTGCAGGTAGCCGTCCTTCGGCGGGATGCAGTTCATGTTGCCGGCGACGGGTTCGATGATCAGGCCCGCGATGTCGTCGCCGTGCTCGGCGAACAGCGCCTCGGCCGCCGCGAAGTCGTTGTACGGCAGGGTCAGCGTGAGGTCCGCGGCGGCCTTCGGCACGCCGGGCGACGTCGGCACGCCGAACGTGAGCGCCCCCGAGCCCGCCTTCACCAGGAAGCTGTCGCCATGGCCGTGGTAGCAGCCTTCGAACTTCACGATCTTCGTGCGGCCGGTGGCGCCGCGGGCCAGGCGGATGGCGGACATCGTGGCCTCGGTGCCCGAATTGACCATGCGCACCATCTCCACCGACGGCACGAGCGACACGATCGTCTCCGCCATCGTCACTTCGGCGGGGCAGGGCGTGCCGAACGAGAGGCCGTCGAGCACCGCGGCCTGGACGGCCTCGCGCACGGCGGGATGGTTGTGGCCCACGATCATCGGGCCCCAGGAGCCGACGTAGTCGATGTAACGCTTGCCTTCGACGTCCCAGAGGAACGGGCCGTCGGCGCGGGCGGTGAAGAAGGGCTCGCCGCCCACCGACCGGAAGGCGCGCACGGGCGAGTTCACGCCGCCGGGCAGCAACGTCTGGGCGCGTTCGAAGAGTTCGTGGTTCGTGGTCATCAAAGGGTTCCGGAACGGGATTCGAAAAGAGCGGCGAAGCGGCGCGTCGCCGTCTGGATGTCGGGCTGGGCGAAGATCGCGGACACCACGGCGAGGTAATCCGCGCCCGCCTCGAGCAGCACCCGCCCATTGTCGGGCGTGACGCCGCCGATCGCCACGACGGGAAGGCCCAGCGTCTTCGCCTGCGTCAATACGTCGTGCGGCGCGATCGCGGCGTGGGGTTTGGTCGTGGAGGGATACATCGCGCCGAAGCCGATGTAATCCGCGCCTTCCGCCTGCAGCTGCCGTGCGCGATCGACCGAGCCGTAGCAGGAAACCCCGATGATCGCGTCGGGACCCAGTTCCGCGCGAGCGACCGCGATGGAGACGTCGGTGTGCCCCAGATGCACGCCGCCACCGGTCTCGCGAGCGAGTGCGACGTCGTCGTTCACGACGAAGGGCACCCCGTACCGCGCGCAGATGCTGGCGATCTCGCTGGCCTCCGCGAGTCGGCGCGCCGCGTCATGGGTCTTGTCGCGGTACTGCAGGAGGCTGGCACCGCCGGCGAGGGCGGCCTCGACGGCGGCGAAAAGGTCGTCGCGCGGACCGTCGGTGATGGCGTAGACACCGCCGCGGAGACGGGCGGCGCGGGAGAAGGCGTTCATGGGCATCCTTTGAAGCGTGACGGGGCCGTGCTACCGCCTTCGGCCCGGGGGTGACAGAATGAGGGACTTTTCCGCTCCACGACAGTACGCGAAGCCATGAGCAACGACACCGACACCAAAACGCGCAAATGGATGTGCGTCGTCTGCGGGTACATCTACGACGAAGCGCTGGGCATGCCGGAAGACGGCATCGAACCGGGCACGCGCTGGGAAGACGTCCCCGACACCTGGACCTGCCCGGACTGCGGCGTGACCAAGGACGATTTCGAGCTCGTCGAGATCGACTGACGGCGGATGCGGCCGGGAGCCGCACCGATGCGGGAATGGGGCTGACATCGTTTCGCCCCATTTCGCCAGCGATAACGCAGGAAAACCTGCTTCCATGATCCCGTGGCGCACGTAACGTGCGCCGATGACGTGGAGGAAGCGGCGATGCAGCGATTCATACCCTTCGACGACCAGTGGGACGAACTGGCCGGGCTCGACCCGGCGTCGCTCGTCCCTTACCACGTGGGCGTGCCCTGCGAACACGGACTCTCGGCCGCTCAGCGCGAGGGCGGGGCGCCCTCGATGGCGAGCGTCTCGCCCAGTTTCAGCCCCAGCCTGCCCGCGGTGCCGGCGGCCACTTCCAGGACATAGGCCGCGTCGCGCCCGTCGCTGGGATAGATGGCGCAGGGATCGGCCTTGCACGGCTGCGCGTTCAGCTGCATCGCCACGAGCTTGCGCGCTCCATCGAAGTACAGGATGTCGAGCGGGATGAGGGTGTTCTTCATCCAGAACGCGCGCGGCTGACTGTCGGGGAAGATGAAGAGCATGCTCTGATCGGGCTTCAGCTCGGTGCGGAACATGAGTCCGCGCTCGCGCTGGGCGTCCGACGTCGCGAATTCGGTGGAAAACCGCGCGCCATGCAGCGTCACCGACGGCGGCGTCGCAGCGGTGGCGGCAAGGGGCGCCAGGAAGAGGGCGACGGAAAGCACGCGCGTGAGCATCGAAAGACACCTTATTAGTGTGAGGAGATGCGGGCAGTCTACCTCGTCACTTTTTTTCAGAAAGATGTCGAAAACCCCTTCACAGACCTTCGGCCCGGCCCTATACTTCTCCTCCTGGTCGCGACGAAAGTCACCCACGCGACAGTTCTTCGGCTTCACCAACCACCTCGAAAAAAAAGTTTCACGAGGGTGTTGACGGAAACGAAAAACGATATAGAATGGGCGGCTCACCTCGGGACGAAATGTTCAGAGGGCATCAACGAAAG
>NZ_JAVDUO010000005.1:0-186006 GCF_031456385.1 Luteibacter sp. 3190
GGGGCTTTATCCTAAAAACCCGGTCTCATTGAGGCCGGGTTTTTTCTTTTGCGCATCGCGCGACCCGCAACAGGTCACCGCCAGGGGCTTTATCCAAGAAGGCCTCCCCGATCGGGGAGGCCTTCGTCTTTTCCGTCGTTGCTGTCGTGCCCGCAGGGCACGCACTGCAACAGGTCACCGCCAGGGGCTTTATCCCAAAAACCCGGTCTCGGAAGAGGCCGGGTTTTTCTTTTGCGCTGTGGGAGCGGACCCGGCCGCGACGGCTCCTCGCCGCACGCCACAGGTCCTGCGTCGCCTCGCGACAGGCCGTCGCGCCCAGGTGCGCTCCAACGGCCGCCATGTCGCGCGCTTCTGTGGGAGCGGACCTGGCCGCGACCGCTTCTCGCCGAACGCCACAGGTCCTGCAACACCTCGCGACAAGCCGTCGCGCCCCAGTGCGCTCCAACGGCCGCCGTGTCGCGCGCTTGTGTGGGAGCGGACCTGGCCGCGACCGCTTCTCGCCGAACGCCACAGGTCCTGTGGCACCTCGCGGATTGGCCTGACGTCAGAGGATTTCGAGCGAGTCGCTGCGCGACGGCCCTTCGGCGGGAATGCTTTCGTGACGGAACTGGCCGCCGTCGGAATCGCCGAGGTCGTACTGCAGGAACGTGCCTACCACGGTGCCTGACGAGCACGGCCAGCTGTACTGCCCATCGATGATGCACACGGGGAACGTGTACATCGGTGTCAGGTTCAGCGCGACGCCATCGAGCGTCAGTCTCCGCTGGGCGGCGATTCCGACCTCGAGCACGCCGACCTTCAGGTAAAGACCATAGTGATCGTTCGACGTCCGGGTCTGATCCTCGCGGATCGTCTCGGCACCGCCGTACTGAGACTCCACGGAGAGGATCCAGACTTTTTCGATCGCACGTGGATCCGGACTCGCCGATGGCTGCCCGGCGTCGCGATACGGTGCCGGAAGCTCGAAGGGCAGGTCGGCGGAACGGCTGTATGCGGGCACGGTGCGGTAGCAATCCAGGCTTTCCGCGAGGGCACCAGCGAAGGGAAAAAGGGAGAGCGCGGTAGCGCAGGCGACACGAGTCGCCGGACAGGAAGTGAACATTGAAACTCCTTGTTCGTAGAGCGCCCGCTCCAGCGCGGGCGAACCGATTCTCTCATCGCGACTACCCGAGCAACTACCGGCATTCACTCACCGACGCGCCCGCCGCATGACTTCCACCCGCCACACGCGCCATCATGTCGGGAAGTGGAACGTTGATGGGGTAGCCGATGGAGCCAAGACTCAACAGGCGACAGGAAGAATTGATCGCGATCGTGCAACGCGAAGGGTTCGTCGGTGTCGACGAGCTCGCGAGTCACTTCGACGTCGCGCCGCAGACGATCCGACGCGATCTCAACCTGCTGGCCGACGGGGGGCTCATCCGCCGCTATCACGGTGGCGTCAGCGCGCCGTCCTCCAGTGTCGAGAATGTCGCCTACGCGGCGCGCCAGTCACTGCAGGCGGCGGAAAAGAACCGCATCGCCGCATCGATCGCAGGCGCGATCCCGGACGGCTCGTCGCTCTTCATCAACCTCGGCACCACCAACGAAGGCGTCGGCCGCGCGTTGCTCAACCACCGCGATCTGCGCGTCATCACCAACAACCTCAATATCGCCATCCTGCTCAGCGACAACCCGACGTTCGAAGTGATCGTCGCCGGCGGCGTCGTGCGCGGGCGCGACCACGGTGTGACGGGCGAGGCCACGATCGAGCTGATCCGTCAGTTCAAGGTCGACTTCGGCATCATCGGCATCTCGGGCATCGAGCTCGACGGCACGCTGCTCGACTTCGATTTCCACGAGGTGCGTGTGGCGCAGGCGATCATCGAGCACTCCCGTCAGGTCTACCTGGGTGCGGACCATACCAAGATCGGCCGCAACGCCATGGTCCGCCTGGGCGACTTTTCGCGCGTCGACGCATGGTTCACCGACCGCCCCCCTCCGGACGCGTTGCAGCCCGTGCTCGAGGCATCGGGTACCCAGGTCTTCGTCGCCAAGGATTGAGCTAGAGCCCGGCCTCCGCGGCGATCGTGCCCGCTGCCGCGGGATCGCCGATACGATCGGCTCACACCAGAGCCGCCAGCTCTCACCCATGGAATGGTTGGCCCCGCTACCGAAGGGTGGGAGCCGATCCCATCGGCGATGGGCGCTCGCACGGACACGACTTCGCTGCACCGCAGCGTGCGATGTTCGTTTGTGTTCGAATATGCTCGTTTACCAACAGGCGGTGCCTGACAGCGCGTAAGAAATGTTCGAATGCGCAAGGATTCACGCGCGAGTTCCACCCAAACGAACGTACCCGGGCGTAGGGTCTTTCTCACGGTTGCCGGCGCCGCCTCCCGAATGACGGAGCGTGCGATGGTCGAGCAGGTCGATGTTCTGGTGGTGGGTGGTGGCGTCAATGGCGTCGGTATCGCGCGTGACGCGGCGGGCCGTGGCCTCAGCGTCTGGCTCTGCGAGCGCGACGACCTCGCGTCCCACACCTCCAGCGCGAGCACGAAACTGATCCACGGTGGGCTGCGCTACCTCGAGCAGTTCGAATTCGCCCTCGTCGGCAAGGCGCTGGCCGAGCGCGAGGTGCTCCTGCGCGCGGCCCCGCACATCATCTGGCCGCTGCGCTTCGTACTCCCGCACCAGCCGCACCTGCGCCCCGCGTGGATGATCCGCATCGGCCTGTTCCTCTACGACCATCTCGGCCGCGGACGGCGCACGCTGCCCGGCTCGCGGCGCGTTCGCTTCGGCAAGCACGTCACCGGCGAGCCGCTGCGCGACGAGTTCACGCAGGGCTTCGTGTACTCCGACGCGTGGGTGCAGGATGCGCGCCTCGTCGTGCTCAACGCGATGGACGCGGCGCGTCGCGGTGTCCGCGTCGAGACGCACACGCGCTGCGTCAGCGCGCGCCGCGACGGCGAAGGCTGGACCGCCGAACTCGAGAGCCGCGACGGCAGCCGCCATTTCATCCGGGCGCGCGCGCTCGTCAACGCCGCCGGCCCCTGGGCGGCGACGTTCCTCGATGACGTGGCGCACGTGCCGCACCAGCACTCGCTGCGCCTGATTAAGGGCAGTCATATCGTGGTGCCGAAGATCTTCGATCACCGCTATGCGTACATCTTCCAGCAGCCCGACCGCCGCATCGTCTTCGCCATTCCGTACGAGCGCGATTTCACGCTCGTCGGCACGACGGATATCGAATACAAGGACGACCCGTCGCGCCCCGTCATCACCGACGAGGAGACGCGTTACCTGTGCGACGCCGCCAACCGCTACTTCAAGAAGCAGCTGACGCCCGCCGACGTCGTCTGGAGCTACAGCGGTGTACGCCCGCTGCTTCAGGACGAATCCGGCAACGCCTCGGAAGTCACGCGCGACTACCAGCTCGACATCGACGCCAACGGCCCGCCGCTGCTGAACGTCTTCGGCGGCAAGCTGACCACCTTCCGCAAGCTGTCGGAGGAGGCCGTGGACAAGCTCGCGCCGCTGCTCGGCAACACGCAGCCGGCGTGGACCGCCGACGCACCGCCGCTGCCCGGTGGCGGCGAACGCGACATCGACGAACTGCAGGCGGACATCCGCGCCTCGCGTCCCTGGCTCCCCGATGCCTTCGCCTGGCGTCTCGTGCACAGCTACGGCACGCGCGCCCGCGACCTGCTCGGCGAAGCCGATGGTCTGCACGCGCTTGGCGAGCATTTCGGTGCCGATCTCTACCAGGCCGAGGTCGATTACCTCGTCCGTCACGAATGGGCGACGGAGGCCGAGGACATCCTCTGGCGCCGGAGCAAGCTGGGCCTGCGCGTCGCGCCGGCCGACGTGCAGCGCCTTTCCGATTACCTGTCCACGAAGCGCTAAACGCTCGCGGCCACCCCCAGCGCGCGCCGGACTGCTGACCGTCGCGCGTCCCCAAGATAAGGAGTACTCAGCATGTCGGTGTACCTGAGTGAGTTCCTCGGAACGATGGTGATGATCCTGCTCGGCGACGGCGTCGTCGCCGGCGTGCTGCTGAAGGATTCGAAGGCGAAGGATGCGGGCTGGAGCGTCATCACGTGGGCGTGGGGCCTCGCCGTGCTCATGGGCATCTTCGTCGCCGCGAAGAGCGGCGCCCACATGAACCCCGCGATCACGCTCGCGATGGCGTCCATCGGCAAGCTGTCGTGGACGCTGGTCCCGGGCTATATCGCCGCCCAGATGGCCGGTGCGTTCACCGGAGCGGTGCTCGTGTACTTCGCCTACCTCGCGCACTGGAAGGGCACGCAGGACGCCACGGCCAAGCTCGGCGTCTTCTGCACCATCCCGGCGATCCGTTCCATTCCGGCGAACCTCGTGACCGAAATCATCGGAACGTTCGTCCTCGTCTACTGCGTGCTGGCCATCGGCAGCAACGATCTGTCGAAGGGTCTCGCCCCGATCGCCGTCGCGCTGCTCGTGGTCGTGATCGGCATGGGCCTCGGCGGCCCCACCGGTTACGCCATCAATCCCGCGCGCGACTTCGGGCCGCGCGTCGCCCACGCCATCCTGCCCATCCCCGGCAAGGGTGGTTCCGACTTCGCCTACGCACCCGTGCCGATCGTCGGCTCGATCATCGGCGCACTGCTTGCCGCCTTCGCCTATACCGCCCTCGCGGCGTGAACCCAAGGACCCGCATCGTGACCACGAAGAAGAAATACATCCTCGCCATCGACCAGGGCACCACCAGCTCGCGCACCATTCTGTTCGACCACGACGGCAACATCGCCGGCACCGCGCAGCGCGAGTTCCCGCAGATCTTCCCGCAGCCGGGCTGGGTGGAGCACAACCCGCGCGAGATCATGACCAGCGTGCTGTCGACCATGACGGAAGTCATCAGCAGCTCGCAGATCGACGCGTCGTGCATCGAAGGCATCGGCATCACCAATCAGCGCGAGACGGCCGTGGTGTGGGATCGCCACACGGGGCAGCCCATCTACAACGCCATCGTCTGGCAGTCGCGCCAGACGGCGGAGATCTGCGACAAGCTCAAGGCCGACGGCTTCGAGGACATGGTCCGCGAGAAGACGGGCCTGCTGATCGACGCCTACTTCGCCGGCACGAAGGTGCGCTGGATCCTCGACCATGTCGAGGGCGCGCAGGAAAAAGCCGAAGCCGGCGACCTGCTGTTCGGCACGATCGACACCTGGCTGATCTGGAACCTCACCGGCGGCAAGGTGCACGTCACCGACTACACCAACGCCTCGCGCACGCTCATGTACGACATCTTCAAGCGCGAATGGGACGACGAGCTTCTGAAGATGCTGAACGTGCCGCGCGCGATGCTGCCGGAGGTGAAGTCCTCGAGCGAGGTCTACGGCAACACGCTGGCGAAGCATTTCTTCGGCCGCGAAGTGCCGATCGCCGGCATCGCGGGCGACCAGCAGGCCGCGCTGTTCGGCCAGGCGTGCTTCGAGGAAGGCCTGGCGAAGAACACCTACGGCACCGGCTGTTTCATGCTGATGAACACCGGTGAGAAGGCGGTGCGTTCCAAGAACGGTCTGCTCACCACCATCGCGTGGGGCGTCGACGGCAAGGTGGAATACGCCCTCGAGGGCAGCATCTTCGTGGCGGGCTCGGTCATCCAGTGGCTTCGCGACGGCCTGCGCATGCTCGGCAAGGCGTCGGACTCGCAGGCGTACGCGGAGCGAGCGAAGGACAACGACGGCGTCTACTTCGTGCCCGCGTTCGTCGGTCTGGGCGCACCGTACTGGAAGAGCGACGTGCGCGGTGCCGTCTTCGGCCTTTCGCGCGGCACGACGAAGGAACAGTTCATCCGCGCGGCGCTCGAATCGATGGCCTACCAGACGCGCGACGTGCTCGAGGCCATGCAGTCCGACTCCGGCATCCAGCTCAAGGAACTGCGCGCCGACGGCGGCGCGATCGCCAACGACTTCATGGCGCAGTTCCAGGCCGACATCCTCGACGTCACGCTCTTGCGTCCGAAGGTGCAGGAAACCACGGCGCAGGGCGCGGCGTATCTCGCCGGCCTCGCCGTCGGTTTCTGGAAGGACAAGAAGGACATCGCCACGCGCTGGGCGGTCGATCGCGAGTTCAAGCCGGAGATGACGAAAGAACGTCGCGACGATCTCTACGACGGCTGGAAGCAGGCCGTGAATGCGACCATGGGCTTCAAGCCACGCAACTAAGAGCATCGCCGATGCGATCGGCTCCCACCCTCTGGTAGGTCGGCCTTCGCAAGCATGGCTACCGAAGGGTGGGAGCCGATCGTATCGGCGATCACGACGAAGCGAGCCGCACAATCAAAAAGGGGCGACGCATCGCTGCGCCGCCCCTTTCGCTTTCAGGCTCTTCGACCGATCAACCGATCGCGTAGCCGAACTGTTCCTCGAACGCTTCCGCGAACTGCGCGTACGTGAAGTACTGGTTCTGCGTGCCCGGATGCTCGACCTTCAGCGCGCCCATCAGCGACGCCATGTTGCCGACCGTCTTCCAGTCGTAGCCCTTCATGATGCCGAAGATCAGGCCGGCGCGGTACGCGTCGCCGCAACCCGTCGGATCGACGACCTGGCGCTCGCGCGCCGGCCCGATCTCGATCGTCTCGCCATCGGCGTGGATCTGCGAGCCGCGCGGTCCGAGCGTCACGATGTACGCCTTCACCTTCGACGCGATCGTCTTCGCGTCCCAGCCGGTGCGCTGCTGCAGCAGCTGCGATTCGTAGTCGTTGACGATCACGTACGTCGACTTCTCGATCATCGAGCGGAACTCGTCGCCGTTGAACAGCGGCATCGCCTGGCCCGGATCGAAGATGAAGGGCACGCCACGCGCGGCGAACTCGTCCACGTGCTGCAGCATCGCCTCGCGGCCATCCGGCGCCACGATGCCGAACTGGTAATCAGGAATGTCGCGCACGTGGTTGTCGTGCGCGTTCGACATCGCGCCCGGGTGGAACGCGGTGATCTGGTTGTTGTCCAGGTCGGTCGTGATGAAGCACTGCGGGGTGAACATGTCGTCGTACTGACGCACGCCCTCGAGGCGGATGCCGTGCTTCTCCATGTGCGCGCGGTACGGACCGAAGTCCTGGCCCACCGTCGCGACCGGCATCGGGTCGCCGCCGAGCAGCTTCAGGTTGTACGCGATGTTGCCCGCGCAACCACCGAACTCGCGACGCATGCCCGGAACGAGGAACGACACGTTGAGGATGTGCACCTGGTCCGGAATGATGTGGTTCTTGAACTGGTCCTGGAACACCATGATGGTGTCGTAGGCGAGCGATCCGCAGATAACGGCAGTCATGCGTCGGTGACCCTGGAAGTAGTGGTGGGACGACCCGGGCGGGCCGCCGCAAACGCCGCCCGCGTGGGGTCCGGCAAACCTGCGAATCCTACCCAAAAAAGGGCCGCGAGGCGACCATCCGGAGGCATCGCATGCCCGGAGCAGGGCGGTCTCCCGCACGCATCATCCGGACTTACAAGGCTTTCTTAACGTATCCGCCCTTGCGTGGGAGGGGTGGCCAATCTAGACTCGCACGCTTACTTTTTCCCGCTACGGGCGCCCGCCGCACCATGTTTAAGAAGTTCCGCGGACTTTTCTCGAACGACATCTCCATCGATCTCGGCACGGCGAATACGCTCATTTATGTGCGCGGTCAGGGCATCGTCCTGAACGAGCCGTCGGTGGTGGCGATCCGCCAGGACCGCGGCCCGGGTGGTCCCCGTGCCGTGGCGGCCGTCGGTGGCGACGCCAAGCGCATGCTCGGCCGCACGCCGGGCAACATCGCCACGGTGCGTCCGATGAAGGACGGCGTCATCGCCGACTTCACCATGACGGAGGCGATGCTCCAGCATTTCATCAAGCAGGTGCACCGCTCGCGCATGCTGCGCCCGAGCCCGCGCGTGCTGGTCTGCGTGCCCTGCGGCTCCACCCAGGTGGAGCGCCGCGCGATCAAGGAATCGGCCGAAGGCGCCGGTGCCCGCGACGTCTTCCTCATCGAGGAGCCGATGGCGGCCGCGATCGGCGCCGGCATCCCGGTGCACGAGGCCCGCGGCTCCATGGTGCTGGACATCGGCGGCGGCACCTCGGAAGTGGCGGTGATCTCGCTCAACGGCATCGTCTACTCGCAGTCCGTGCGCGTGGGCGGCGACCGCTTCGACGAGGCCATCATCAATTACGTGCGCCGCAACCACGGCACGCTGATCGGCGAATCCACCGCCGAGCGCATCAAGCTGGAAATCGGCTGCGCCTTCCCGCAGAGCGAAGTCCGCGAGATCGAGATCTCCGGCCGCAACCTCGCCGAGGGCGTGCCGCGCATGTTCACGATCAACTCCAACGAGGTGCTGGAAGCCCTGCACGAGCCGCTCTCCGGCATCGTGGCGGCGGTCAAGGCGGCGCTGGAGCAGACCCCGCCGGAGCTCTGCTCCGACGTGGCCGAGCGCGGCATCGTGCTCACCGGTGGCGGCGCGCTGCTGCGCGACCTGGATCGCCTGATCTCCGAGGAAACCGGCCTGCACGTGCAGGTCGCCGACGATCCGCTCACCTGCGTGGCGCGCGGCGGCGGCAAGGCCCTGGAGATGATCGACCAGCACGGCAGCGACTTCTTCGCGTTCGAATGATGATGGCGCGCAGCGGCGCTATGGCCGGAGCGCGCTGAATGGCCCTGAATCGCGACGACAAGTCGCCCCTGTTCGCACCGGGCGTGGCGGGAACGCTGCGCCTGATCGTGTACCTCGCGCTCGCCTGCGTGCTCATGGTGCTCGATCATCGTGGCGGCTGGCTGGCCAACGTCCGCTACGGTCTCTCGCTCGTGGTCGAACCCGTGTACCGGATCGCCGGGCTGCCCTCGCAGGGCTTCCAGGCGGCGACGGTGGCGTTCGCCGACCGCCAGCGCCTCACCGAGCAGAACCAGCGCCTGCGTGAAGACCTCCTGCTCGCCAACGCCAAGCTCAACCGCATGGCCTCGGTGGCCGAGCAGAACACGCGCCTGAAGGAACTGCTGGATACCCAGCACAGCCTGTCGCTCAACGTGCAGCTCGCGCGGCTCATCGGCGTGGACCTCGGTACGTTCCGCCACCGGATCGTGCTCAACGTCGGCGCGCGCGACAAGGTGCAGCCGGGACAGGTCGTGATCGACGCCCGCGGTGTCATGGGCCAGATCGTGGACGTCATGCCCACCACGTCCGTCGCGATGCTGATCACCGATCCGAACCACGCCATTCCCGTGACCATCGAACGCACCGGCCTGCGCACCATCGCCTATGGCTCGCGCGCGGGCGACCTGCTGACGCTGCCGAACATTCCCGTGTCCGCCGACGTGCAGGTGGGCGACAAGCTCGTCACCTCCGGCCTCGGCGGACGCTTCCCGCCCGGCTTCCCCGTGGGCGAGATCCGCGACGTGGCGCAGACCGCGTCGGGCACCTTCCTCTCCGCGCAGGCGAAGCCGGCCGCGGACCTCGACCGCAGCGAGGACGTCCTGCTCCTGCACGATCTGGCGGAATCCGCCGGTCCGCCGCCGCCAGCGCCCAACGTCGGGCCGCCGTCCGACATGAAGCCCGATCCGAACGCGCCGCCGGCGCCGACGCTGCCGGCGGTCACCTCGCCGACGGCGACGCCGCTGCCCGCGCGTGCCGCCACGGCCGCCTCGCCGGCGGGGAGCACGCCATGAACCGCGTCCGCGTCCGCCAGCTCTGGTTCGCCGCCACGCTGCTCATCTCGCTGTTCCTGATGCTGATCCCGCTGCCGGGTCCGCTCACGCCGTTCAAGCCGTATTGGCCGGCGCTCATCCTGCTCTACTGGTGCCTGCAGTCGGGCGATCGTGTGACGCTCGGGCTCGCGTTCTGCCTGGGCGTCGCGGCCGATCTCTTCGATGGCGTGCTGCTCGGCGAACAGGCGCTGCGCCTCACCGCGATGGTGTTCATCGCGCTGCGTTTCCGCTCGCGCCTGCGCTTCTTCCCGATGTGGCAGCAGTCGCTCGCGGTGCTCGGGTTCCTGGTGAACGACCGCATCCTGCTGCTGCTCGTGCGCGTGTTCGGCGGCGATCCGCTGCCGCCGGCGGAATACTGGATCTCGCCGCTGGTCGGCGCGGCGCTGTGGCCGTTCGTGTTCCTGATCCTCGACGACCTGCGCGCGCGGCTGCGCATCCACGACGCATGAAACGCCGGCGCGCCTCGATCAAGGAAACGCGCGGCGAAGTCGCGCTGTTCCGCCGTCGCGCGCTGGCCGGCTTCGCGCTGATCCTGCTCGGCCTCAGCGCCGTGTGCGTGCGCTATGTCTACCTGCAGGTGCTGCATCACGAGGAATTCGTGGCGCGCTCGGACCAGAACCGGGTCAAGCCGCGCGCGATCCCGCCGGCGCGCGGCCTCATCTACGACCGCAACGGCGTGCTGCTGGCCGACAACGTGCCGGCGTTCCGCCTGGAAGTGACGCCCGAGCAGGTCGACGACATGGACGCGATGCTCGGCAAGCTCGGCGCCGTCGTGCCGATCAGCGACGACGACATCGCCACGTTCAAGAAGCAGGTGAAACAGGGCCGACGCTTTGAGGGCATCCCGCTGCGCCTGAAGCTGACCGAAGACGAGATCGGCCGCTTCGCCGTGAACCGCTGGCGCTTCCCCGGCGTCGACGTCGTGCCGTACCTCACGCGTCGCTATCCGCTCGGCCCCTCCATGGCGCACGTCATCGGTTACGTCAGCCGCATCGACGCCGACGACCTCGACCGCATGGACGACGACGAGGAGGCCAGCTACAAGGGCACCACGCACATCGGCCGCATCGGCATCGAGCGTTCGTACGAGAAGCTGCTGCACGGTTCGCCCGGCTACGAGCTGGTGGAAGTGAACGCCGACGGCCGCACGCAGGCCGTGCTCGACACCACGCCGCCCACCCCCGGCAAGAACGTGTACCTCAGCATCGACGTGCGCCTGCAGAAGGCGGCGGAGCAGGCCATGGCGGGCAGGGCGGGGGCGGCGATCGCCATCGATCCGCGCAACGGCGAGGTGCTCGCGTTCGTCAGCGTGCCGGACTTCGATCCCAACCTCTTCGTCAACGGCATCAGCTCCGCCGACTACAAGGCGCTGACCACGGCGCCGGACAAGCCGCTGTACAACCGCGCCCTGCGCGGCGTGTACCCGCCGGGGTCCACCGTGAAGCCCTTCCTCGCGCTCGGCGGCCTCTCGATGGGCATCCGCCGCCCGAGCGACACCGTGCTGTCCACGGGCGAGTTCTGCATCCCGGGCCAGTCGCGCTGTTACCGCGACGACAAGCGCGGCGGCGACGGCACGGTGAACATGATCCGCGCCATCGAGCTGTCGACGAACACCTATTTCTACCGCCTCGCGCTCGACATGGGCATCGACCGGCTCGCGACCTGGATGGGCGGCCTGGGCTTCGGCAAGAAGACCGGCATCGACCTCGTCGGCGAAGTCGAGGGCATCCTGCCGTCGCGGGAGTGGAAGGCCACGCGGAGCAAGTCCGGGTGGTATCCCGGCGAGACGATCATCGCGGGCATCGGCCAGGGCTACTGGGCCGTGACGCCGCTGCAGCTGGCGCACGCCACCGCCACGTTCGCCGGCCACGGCATCCCGTACACGCCGCATCTCCTGCTCGACACGCAGGACGGCGTGGACAGCCCACGCGTGCACCAGCCGTTCCCGCCCAGTGGCCCCTCCGTGATCCGCAAGGCCTCCGACTGGGACGCCGTGAACGAGGGCATGGAAGCGGTGATCAACTCCGGCAAGGGCACCGGCAAGGCGCTGCGTTTCGGGTTTCCGTACATCATCGCGGGCAAGAGCGGCACCGCCGAACGCTTCTCGCGCAAGACCGACGCGTACGACACGAACAAGAACACCGCGTACCTCGCCAGTCGCCACCGCGCGCTCTTCATCGCCTACACGCCGGCCGACGATCCGAAGATCGCCGTCGCGGTGGTGCTCGAGGCGGGCGCCTGGGGCGCGGCGGATTCCGGCCCCATCGCGCGCAAGATTCTCGATCAGTGGGTGGTGGACGAGGGCGGCCCGCGGCCGGTCGACCCCGCGCCGGGCCAGGTCGTGACGGCCGACGCCGATCCGGCGGACGCGACGGAGGACGAACCCGAGCCGCCGGCCGCGCCGGCCAGCGCGGGTGCGCCGCCGCAGGACGATGGAGAGGACCAGTAACGATGTTCCCGCAACTCGCCCTCCGTCTGAAACGCTTCGGCCTGCGCCTGCTCTCGAAGCCGCGTCTCGACATTCCGCTGCTGCTCGCGCTGTTCGTGCTCGCGATCGTGGGCCTGTCCAACCTCTACAGCGCGGGCAACGGCAACGATTCGCTGGTGATCGGACAGGCCGCGCGCTTCGTGCTCGGCGGCGTGCTGCTGCTCGTCATCTCGCGCATCCCGCCGCCGGTGCTGCGCTCGTGGACGCCGTGGCTCTACCTCGGCAGCACCGCGCTGCTGGTGGTCGTCGCGATCCTCGGCGAAGGGCGTGGCGCGTACCGCTGGCTCGACCTGGGCGTCATGCGCTTCCAGCCCTCCGAACTGCTGAAGCTGACCATGCCCATGATGGTCGCGTGGTACCTGCACCCGCGGCAGCTGCCGCCGGGCTGGAAGGACATCGCCGTCGTCGGCCTGCTGATCGCCGTGCCCGCGGGGCTCATCGCCGAGCAGCCCGATCTCGGCACCGCGCTGCTCGTCGCGGGCGCGGGCGCGTTCGCGCTGTTCCTCTCGGGCATGGCGTGGTGGCGGATCGGCCTGCTCGGCGGCGCGGTGGGCGCCGTGATCCCGGTGGCGTGGCAGTTCCTCCACGAATACCAGCGCAACCGCGTGCGCACGCTGCTCGATCCCGAATCCGACCCGCTGGGCAAGGGCTGGCACATCATCCAGTCGAAGATCGCGGTGGGCTCCGGCGGCGCGTTCGGCAAGGGCTGGCAGCACGGCACGCAGTCGCGCCTGGAGTTCCTGCCGGAACACACCACCGACTTCGCGTTCGCCGTGTTCTCCGAGGAATTCGGCCTGCTCGGCGTGATCCTCATCATGCTGCTCTACGCCTTCATCATCGGCCGCTGCCTGTGGATCGCGATGAACGCGCGCGACACCTATTCGCGCCTGCTCGCGGGCGCCATCGGCATGAGTTTCTTCGTGTACGTGGCCGTGAACGGCGGCATGGTCGCCGGCATCCTGCCCGTCGTGGGCGTGCCGATGCCGCTGCTCAGCTACGGCGGCACCTCCGCGGTCTCGCTGCTCACGGGCTTCGGCGTGCTGATGTCCATCCACGCGAACCGCAAGCTGCACGACTGACGATCCGCCTCAGCCTGAACATTCGCCGAAGACGGCCCCGGCCGCGCCACGACAGCGTGATACGCTTCCTTGCATGGATGAAGTTCTCGCCGCGCGCCGCGCCCGCCCCGCACGACACCTCCCGCGCCTCGCCGGCGCGATGCTCGCCTTCCCCCTGCTGTTCACCTCGGCCGCCATGGCCGAAACCCATCCGGGCCAGGAACAGCTCGTCCGCGAAGTCGCGAAGGACACCGGCAAGAGCAAGGCCTCGCTGAATTCGCTGCTCGATGGCGCGAAGAAGCAGCAGGCCATCCTCGACGCCATCAGCCGGCCCGCGGAAGGCAAGCCCTGGCGCGATTACCGCCCGATCTTTCTCACGGAACAGCGCATCCAGGCCGGCGCGGACTTCTACCGCGAACATCGCCAGTTGCTCGACGGGATCGGCCGCACGTACGGCGTGCCGCCGGAATACATCGTCGCCATCGTCGGCGTGGAAACCTTCTATGGCCGCAACACCGGCAAGTGGAAGGTGATCGACGCGCTGACGACGCTCGCGTTCTATTACCCGAAGCGCGCGCCGTTCTTCCGCGAACAGCTGAAGGTGCTGCTCGAGCTGCCGCAGAACCACCTCGGCGGTCCGCTCGACACGCTCACCGGCTCGTACGCCGGCGCGCAGGGCTGGGGCCAGTTCATGCCCTCGTCGATCCGCGATTGGGGCGTCGACTACGACCACGACGGCCATATCGACATGAAGGGCTCGATGGGCGACATCTTCGCCAGCGTCGCGAACTACTTCAAGGAACACGGCTGGGAAACCGGCGGTCCCGTCGCCACGCGCGCGCAGCCGGACCGTCGCGCCGTCGCGCCCGCCGTGCCGAAGGACTGGCGCCCGGTCGCGCCCGTCGAGGCCTTCGTCGCCGATGGCTTCGCGCCGCTGAAGCACGTCAATCCCGGTCGCGACGCGCAGCTCGTCCGCCTGGATGGCCCCACCGGCGACGAATACTGGTTCACGTTCCAGAACTTCTACGTCATCACCACCTACAACCGCAGCCCGATGTACGCCATGGCCGTCGACCAGCTGGCGCACGAGATCCGCGCCCGCGTGAACGGACCGGCCCCGCGATGAACACCCGGGGGGTGCCCGCGGCGAGCCCACCTTCGAAAGACCGTAGGAGCGCGCCTTGCGCGCGACAGCTCCTCGCGATCACGCAACAGGCCCCCGATCGCCGCGCGAAAAGCTGTCGCGCGCAGGGCGCGCTCCTACGGGTGCTGCTCATCGCACTCCTGCTCGGCCTCCTCACCGCCTGCGGCGGCAGCAAGAACACGCGCCCCGCATCGCGCGGCGGCAGCACATCGTCCCCCTCGCGCGGCGGCTACGACGACATCCGCAAGTCGCAGCGCTCGCGCTACCGCTCCAACGCGGACAGCGTGCCGACCGACGCGCCCGACGTCAGCAAGCTCCCCGAGCCGGTGCCGAAGGTCGAGCCCCGCGCGCTGTACGGCAACAAGTCGCCGTACTCCGTGCTCGGCCAGACGTACACCGTGCTGCCAAGCCCGCGCGGCTACGTCGAGCGCGGCATCGCGTCGTTCTATGGCAACAAGTTCCACGGCTACAAGACCTCGAGCCTCGAGGAATACGACATGTACCAGTTCTCGGCCGCGCACAAGACGCTGCCGCTGCCGAGCTACGCGCGTGTCACCAACCTCGAGACCGGCAAAAGCGTCATCGTCCGCATCAACGATCGCGGCCCGTTCCACGAAAACCGCATCATCGACCTCTCGTTCGTCGCCGCCGTGAAGATCGGCGTCTGGCCGAAGGGCACCGGGCTCGTGGAAGTGCGCGCGATCGATCCGTCCGACCCCGGCAGCGACCGCGGTGCGCCCTACGTGAACACGGCACCGAAACCCGCGCCCATCAGCGCGCCGCCGCCGCCCGCGCGGGTCGCGAGCGGCACGCCGGTGGGCGCCCGCACCATCGCCACGCCCGAGCGCGCCGTGAGCCGGCCGCCGTCCGATGCCATCGCGGCCCCCGTGGGCAGCGCCCCGGTCGCGGCGGCCCCGAGCGCGCGTCCCGCCGCCGCCGATCCGGAAGCCGACGATCACGTCCCGGGCATGACCGGCATCTCACCCGCCGAAGCGCTGCCGCCGCTCGCCAGCGCCGGCAACGGCGTCGCGTCCGCGCCGGCCGGCAAGCCGGCCTCCCAGGCCTCCCCGCGTCCCACGATCACGGCCCCCGTCGCGGGCAAGCCCAGCATCTACCTCCAGGTCGGCGCCTTCTCCGACGCGGTCAACGCGAACCGCGTGGCCGACCGGCTGAACCAGGCCGGCCTCGGCCCGGTCAGTGTGGTGGAGGCCACCATCGGTGGCCGCAGCGTGCGCCGGGTCCGCGTGGGCCCGCTCGCCGACGTGGACACCGCCGACCGCGTCACCGACCAGATCGCCGGCATGGGCCTGCCAAGGCCCTCCGTCGCGGTAGACTGACCTCCTTTTTTGTTGCTTTGACTGGACCGCTGAAACGATGAAGCTCTTCCCTCGCTCCCTGTTCGCTTTCGCCGCCGCCGCGCTCGTCGCGGGCGTGACCGTGGCGCAGCAGACGCCTCCGCGTCCCGCCCCCGTGCCGCGTCCGGTGGTGCCCGAGGCACCGGTGCCGCCGCCGCCGGACGTCGAAGGCAAGAGCTGGGTGCTGATGGACTACAACACCGGGCAGATCATCGCCTCGAAGGATCCGGACGTGCAGCTCGAGCCGGCCTCGATCACCAAGGTGATGACCGACTACGTCGTCTCCGCCGAGATCGGCAACGGCAAGATCCACATGACCGATCCGGTCACGATCAGCGAGAACGCCTGGCGCGGCGGCGGCGCGGGCACCGACGGCTCCACCAGCTTCCTGAAGCTCAACAGCCAGGTGCCGCTGAAGGACCTGCTCTACGGCATGATCATCCAGTCGGGCAACGACGCCGCCATCGCGCTCGCCGAGCACACGGCCGGTTCCGAGCCGGCGTTCGCGAACCTGATGAACGCGTACGCCAAGCAGCTGGGCATGACCCATTCGCAGTTCCAGAACGCGTCCGGCTACCCGGTGGCGAACCACTACACGACCGCCCGCGACATCGCGATCCTGTCGCGCGCGCTGATCCACGACTTCCCCGAGGACTACGCGATCTCGGCGGTGAAGGAATTCGAGTGGAACGGCATCAAGCAGCACAACCGTAACCTGTTGCTGTGGCGCGACAACACCGTCGACGGCATCAAGACCGGCCACACCGCCGCCGCCGGCTACTGCCTCGCCGCCTCGGCGAAGCAGGGCGACGCGCGCATGATCGCCATCATCATGGGCGCCGGCAGCGAGAAGGGCCGCGCCGACGCCGCGCTGGCGCTGCTCAACTATGGTTTCCGCTTCTACGAATCGCACAAGCTCTACGAAGCCAACAAGCCGCTGGCCACGCCGAAGCTGTGGAAGGGCGCGGAGAACACCCTCCCGCTCGGCCTGACGGAAGACGCCATGGTCTCGGTCAAGCGCGGCGACTACGACAAGCTCAAGGCCAACCTCGACATCCCGACGACCCTGATCGCCCCGTTCAAGAAGGGCCAGCAGGTCGGCACGCTGCGCGTGACCCTCGACGACCAGCCGGTGTTCACCGCGCCGCTCGTCGCCCTGGCCGACGCGCCGGAAGGCGGCTTCTTCTCGCGCCTGTGGGACACGATCATGCTGTGGTTCCACAGCGACGGCGACAAGAAGTAAGAGGATTACGCTCATGCGCGAGATCGACTTCAGCGAAGCGCAGAAGGACGGCAAGGGCTTCCAGTTCCCGGGCGAGTTCGAGATCACCGCGATCGGCAACGCCAACGCGGGACTCGAGAAGCACGTGCCGTTCCTGCTCCATGGCATCGGTCTCGAGGTGCTCCACGAGACCCTGTCGACCAAGCTCACCCCGGCCGGCAACTACCAGTCGGTCACCGTGAGCTTCGTCGCGCCGACCCGCGAGAAATACCTCGAGGCGCACAGCACCCTGCGCGCCGACGCGAACATCCGTTTCACCATGTAGCCGTCCGGCCCCCGTAGGAGCGCGCCCTGCGCGCGACATCTTTTCGCGAGAAGCCGCAGGGCCTGCGGCTCACGGCCCCAGAAGATGTCGCGCGCAAGGCGCGCTCCTACGGACCCCGGCGTCGAGCGGATCACGTCGGTCTTGTATCGTGGGCCCCACGCCCACAACTCCCCGACATCCCCCACGACCGCACCGCCATGACCCTCCCCCTCAACGTCCGCCGGCTGGGGCGCGTCCCCTACGAAGCCAGCTGGAAGGCCATGAGCGCCTTCACCGACAACCGCACCGACGACACCGTCGACGAGCTGTGGCTGCTGGAGCACGATCCCGTCTTCACCCTCGGCCAGGCCGGTCTCGACGAGCACGTGCTCTTCGCCGGCGACATCCCGGTGGTGCGCGTGGACCGCGGCGGGCAGGTCACCTACCACGGGCCCGGCCAGATCGTGGCCTACCCGATGATCGACCTGCGGCGCACCGGGGTGGGCGTGCGCGAGCTGGTCAACCGGATCGAGCAGGCCCTGATCGACACCCTCGGCGAGTGGAATATCGGCGCGGAGCGCCGCGAGGGCGCCCCCGGCGTCTACGTCGCGGACGCCAAGGTCGCGGCCCTCGGCCTGCGCATCCGGCGGGGCTGCAGCTTCCACGGCCTGGCCTTCAACGTGGACATGGACCTCGAGCCCTACCACCGCATCAATCCCTGCGGGTACAAGGGTTTGGAAGTCACCCAGGTGGTAGACTTGGGCGGTCCGTCGCGACTGGCAGACGTGGAAGACGTCCTGGTTCAGGAATTCTGCAAGCAATTCGGCTTCCACGCCGTGCCCGCCGATCCCATTCTCCCCGAACTCCCCGCGCGCCTTGCGGTCTGAGGCTTCACAGACGTTATGACCCAGACTTCCGCCACCCCCCTTCGCAGCATCCCGATTGCCGTGGTCGACAAGCCCGGCGAGAAGATGCTCGGCAACGACAAGATCGGGCTCAACCGCGCGAGCTTCGACAGCACGCAGCCGGCGTTGCGCAAGCCCGGCTGGATCCGCGTGCGCCTGCCGCAGGGCAACGCGGTGCAGGAGCTCAAGGCCCGCCTGCGCGAGAACTCGCTCGTCACCGTGTGCGAAGAGGCCTCGTGCCCGAACATCCACGAGTGCTTCTCCAAGGGCACCGCCACCTTCATGATCCTCGGCGAGGTCTGCACCCGCCGCTGCTCGTTCTGCGACGTGGCCCACGGCCGCCCGCTGGCGCCGGATCCGCTGGAACCGGCGCGCCTGGCCGAGACCATCCGCGACATGCGCCTGCGCTACGTGGTGATCACCTCGGTCGACCGCGACGACCTGCGCGACGGCGGCGCCGAGCATTTCGCCTCGTGCATCCGCGCGGTGCGCCACGCGAGCCCGGACATCCGCATCGAGATCCTCACCCCGGATTTCCGCGGCAAGGGCCGCATGGAGCGCGCGCTGGACGTCCTCAAGGATTTCCCGCCGGACGTCTTCAACCACAACCTGGAAACGGTCCCGCACCTGTACCGCGAGGTCCGCCCGGGCGCCGACTACCAGTGGTCGCTGGATCTGCTCAAGCGCTTCAAGGCCCAGCACCCGACCGTCCCGACCAAGTCCGGCATCATGCTCGGCCTCGGCGAGACCCTCGAGCAGGTCCTGGAGACCATGCGCGATCTACGCGCCCATGACGTCGACATGATCACCATCGGCCAGTACCTGCAGCCGACGGCGCATCACCACCCGGTGGTCCGTTACTGGACGCCGGACGAATTCGATGCGCTGCGCGTCGCAGGCGAGGAGATGGGCTTCTCCCATGTCGCTTCCGGCCCGTTGGTGCGATCCTCCTACCATGCCGACCTGATGGCCCACGCCGCCGGCGTCGTCGAATAAACACGCTCCATCGCACTGAGGCTTCGATTACATGACTCTTCGCCCCGCGATCGCTCTCCTGCTGGCCCTCACGGCCGCGGGCGCCAACGCCCAGAACGCCGCGCCCGCGCCGATGCAGAAGCCGGGAGCGACCGAGCCCGCGACGAAGACGGCGCCCGCGCCGCAGCCGAAGGATGCCTCGGAAGCCGCGACCTCGCCCGAGCCGCAGCGCAAGGAGTCCAGCCTGCCGCTGAAGCCCACCGCCGCCGAGGCGCAGGCCTCGCAGCTGTCGGCGCGCTTCCTCACGCGCTTCCATTACCAGGCCCAGCCGCTCGACGACGCCATGTCGGCCAAGATCTACAAGGCCTACATCGAGTCGCTCGACAGCGAGAAAGTGTTCTTCACGCAGGAAGACCTCGCGAAGTTCGAACCGCTGAAGACGCAGTTCGACGACGCCATCTGGAACCAGGACCTCACCGGCCCGTTCTCGGTGTTCAACCTGTACATCACGCGCGCGGTCGACCGCATGAACTACGCGCGCGGTCTGCTCAAGCAGGGCTTCGACTTCAGCGGCAACGAGAGCTTCAACTTCGACCGCAAGAAGGCCGCCGCGCCGAAGAACCAGGCCGAGCTCGACGACGTGTGGCGCAAGCGCACGATGAACGACTGGCTGCGCCTGAAGCTCGCCGGCAAGAACGACGACGAGATCCGCAAGACGCTCGACAAGCGCTACGCCACCTACATCACGCGCGTGCGCCAGCTCGACGACGAAGACGCGACGCAGGCGTTCATGACCGCGTACGCGAACTCCACCGACCCGCACACCGACTACCTCGGCCCCCGCGCCGCCGACACCTTCGACATCGCCATGCGCCTGTCGCTGGAAGGCATCGGCGCGGTGCTGCAGGCGCGCGACGACTACACCACCATCCGCGAGCTCGTGCCCGGCGGCCCGGCCATCAAGTCCGGCAAGATGAAGCCCGGCGACCGCATCGTCGCGATCGGCCAGGGCGAGGCGGGCCCGATGGTCGACGTCGTCGGCTGGCGCCAGGACGACGTGGTCAAGCTCATCCGCGGCAAGAAGGACACCACCGTCCGCATCGAGATCCTCCCGGCCGATGCCGGCGTGGACGGCAAGCACGAGATCGTGACGCTCGTCCGCAAGAAGGTCACGATGGAAGAGCAGGCCGCCAAGTCGAAGGTCATCGACGTCAAGGACGGCGACGTCACGCGCAAGATCGGCGTGATCGAACTGCCCACGTTCTACCAGGACTTCGGCGCGCGCCGTAACGGCGACGCCAACTTCAAGAGCGCCACCCGCGACGTCTCCAAGCTGCTCACCGAACTGAAGGCGCAGAAGGTCGAAGGCGTCATCATGGACCTGCGCAACAACGGCGGCGGTTCGCTCAACGAAGCCACCGAACTCACCGGCCTGTTCATCGACACCGGCCCGGTGGTGCAGGTGCGCGACGCGCGCGGCCAGATCGACGCGCAGGGCGACGACGCACCTGGCATGGCGTGGGACGGTCCGATGGCCGTCATGGTCAATCGCGGCTCCGCCTCGGCATCCGAGATCTTCGCCGCCGCCATCCAGGATTACGGTCGCGGCCTCATCATCGGCGAGCCCACCTTCGGCAAGGGCACCGTGCAGAACCTTGTCGACCTCGACCGTTTCGGCAAGGCGACCACCGGCGAGGACGCCAAGTACGGCGAGCTCAAGATGACGATCGCGGAGTTCATCCGCATCAACGGCGACAGCACGCAGCTGCGTGGCGTCACGCCGGACATCCAGTTCCCGCAGAACGGCGACGCGAAGGAATTCGGCGAGTCGACCTACGACAATGCGTTGCCGTGGCGTCACATCGACCCGGCCGACTACAAGCCGGTGGCCGACCTCAAGCCGATCATCGGACCGCTCAACCAGAAGCACCAGGCGCGCGTCGCCACGTCGCCGGCGTGGAAGCTGATGCTCGACGAGCTGAAGCAATACCAGACGCTGCGCGACAAGACGGACATCTCGCTGAACTTCGCGGCCCGCCAGGCGGAGCGCAAGCAGTACGAGGCCATCCAGACCGATTTCCGCAACCGCCGCAAGGCGATCTTCGGCGGCGACGGCAGCCCGGGCGACACCGACGATGCCGCCACGTCCGACGACGGTCTCAACGCGAACGAGCGCAGCATCAAGTCCGAGATCAAGCAGGAGGCCGAGGCCAAGAAGGCGAAGGACACGCCGCTCGACGAGGCCGCCCACATCGTCGGCGACGAGGTGGCGTTGATCAAGGCGGACCCGAAGGTCGCCTCCGTCGTGCTGCCCTACGGCGGCCGCAAGATCGACGCACCGCAGACGGCCCAGGTGCCGCCCAAGCCGGCACCCGCCAGCAACCCGTAAGGCGAAAAGGCGCCGAAAGGCGCCTTTTTTTTGGTCGACGCCGCGGACATCGCCGATACGATCGGCGATCCCGCGAAGCGGGCACGCTCGCGGAGGACTCACCTACCGAAGGGGTGGGAGCCGATCGCATCGGCGATCCCCGCGCCAGCGGGCACGCTTGCGCCGATCCGCGGTACTGAACATTCACTTCGCCCCTGCTAGCCTCGACGCGCTTTTCCCAACGCTCAAAGGCAGGGCCATGACCGATTTCCTCGATCGCCTCGGCGTCGATCACGCCATGCGCGTGCTGATCATCACCTACTCGATCCGCATCGGCCTCGCGCTGCTGGTTCTCTTCGTCGGCTTCTGGATCGCCGCGCGCCTCGCCAACTTCGGTCGCCGCGCACTCGAACGCGCACGCGTCGACGTCACGCTCGCCGGCTTCCTGCGCAACATCATCTACGGCATCCTCATCGCACTGCTGCTGATCCAGGTGCTCGGGATGGCGGGCGTGCCCACCGCCTCGTTCATCGCCGCGATCGGCGCCGCCGGCCTCGCCATCGGCCTCGCCCTCAACAGCTCGCTGTCGAACCTCGCATGGGGTGTCCTGCTGATCCTCTTCCGCCCATTCCGTGTCGGCGATTACGTCACGGTCGGCGGCGTGGACGGCACGGTGGAAAGCGTCAACCTGATGCACACGTACCTGATCACGCCCGACAACCGCCAGGCGGTCGTGCCGAACGCGAAGGTCGGTGGCGATGCGATCATCAACTACAACGTCCGCGGCACGCGCCGTTTCGAACTCAAGGTCGGCATCGGCTACGGCGACGACATCGGCAAGGCCATGCAGGTGGTGCGCGACCTCTTCGCCGCCGACCCGCGCATCCTCAAGGATCCCGCGCCGGGCGTGTGGACCGAAGCCCTGGGCGACTCCAGCGTCAACCTCGTCATCCGCGGCTGGACCACCACCGGCGACATGTGGGAAACGCAGACCACGTTGCTCCGGGGCATCAAGGAGCGCTTCGACGAGAACGGCATCACCATCCCGTACCCGCAGAGCGAGATCCGCGTGGTGGGAGCGACGCCGGACGCCGAGCGGAATCCCCTCAAGCCATCCTGACACCAGGCTCTGGCGACCCCTGCTGCGTGGGGATCGCCGATGCGATCGGCTCCCACCCTCCGGTAGCCGTCTCCTCGCAGGCCCCCTACCGAAGGGTGGGAGCCGATCGCATCGGCGATCCCGCGCAGCGGACACGCTCGCGAGCGACGGCGGGGACCGACCACCCCATCCACCCAAACAACCGTTTGAATCGAGGAAAAACGGGACCCGCCAGCCTCCCGAGGGATTACAATCGACCGGTTGCGCCGCAGCATGGCGCGCTCCCATCCCCCGCCCGCGGGTCCGTCCGCCCGCAAGCGTCTGTTTTCAGGAGGTTCCATGGCCGACGTCAAAGAAGCCCTCGTCCCCGATATCGGTGGCAAACCCGTCCCCGTCATCGAAATCATGGTCAAGGTCGGCGATCGCGTCGAAAAGGACCAGAGCCTGGTCACGCTCGAGTCCGACAAGGCCACCATGGAAGTGCCGGCGCCGTTCGCGGGCGTCATCAAGGAACTGAAGGTCAAGGTCGGCGACGAAGTCGACGAAGGCGCGGTGATCGCGCTGGTCGAAGCCGAGGGCGACGCCCCGGCCGCCGCCGCGCCGAAGGCCGAAGCACCCAAGGCCGAGGCCCCGAAGGCCGCGGCACCCGCGCCGGCACCGGCCGCCGCCAAGGCGCCGTCGGCGTCGAAGTCGTCCGGCCCGGTCGAGGTCAAGGTTCCCGACATCGGCGGAAAGCCCGTGCCGATCATCGAGATCATGGTCAAGGCCGGCGATCGCGTCGAGAAGGACCAGAGCCTCATGACGCTCGAGTCCGACAAGGCCACGATGGACATCCCGGCGCCCGCCGCGGGCGTCATCAAGGAACTGAAGGTCAAGGTCGGCGACGAGGTCAACGACGACGACGTCATCGCGATCCTTGAAGGCGAGGGCGCTGCCGACGACACGCAGCCTGCGCCGTCCGCGGACAAGCCCGGTATCTCGGAAGCCCCGGCCGAGGCGCCGCAGCGCGCCGCCGCCGCCGCGGCACCGGCGCCGTCGAAGACCGCGGAAGCCCCGGCCGGCGGCGCGCCGCGCACGCCGCCGGTGTCGTTCGACGCCAGCACGATCATGCCGGAGAACGCCCCCTACGCCAGCCCGGCCGTGCGTGCCTTCGCGCGCGAGCTCGGCGTCGACGTCGCCCAGGTCAAGGGCAGCGGTCGCGGCGGCCGCATCCAGCGCGACGACGTCGCCGCCTACGTGAAGCAGGTGATGACCTCCGCCGGCTCGCCGGCCAGGGGCGGTGCCGTCGCCGGCGGCAACGGCCTCAGCCTGCTGCCGTGGCCGAAGGTCGACTTCTCGAAATTCGGCGAGATCGAAGAGCGTCCGCTGGGCCGCATCCCGAAGATCTCCGCCGCGAACCTCGCCCGCAACTGGGCCATGATCCCGCACGTCACGCAGTTCGAGGACGCGGACATCACCGAGCTCGAAGCCTTCCGCAAGAAGCTCGGCGAGGAGAACAAGGATCTGAAGGTCACCCCGCTGGTCTTCCAGATCAAGGCGGTGGTCGCGGCGCTGAAGAAATTCCCCACGTTCAACGCGTCGCTCGACGCGGCGGGTGAAGTGCTGACGCTGAAGAAGTACTACAACATCGGCATCGCCGTGGACACGCCGGACGGCCTCGTCGTGCCGGTGATCCGCGACGCCGACAAGAAGGGCCTGCTCGAGCTCGCCGCCGAACTGGGCGAGATCTCGAAGAAGGCGCGTGACAAGAAGCTCACCGCCGCCGACATGTCGGGCGGCTGCTTCTCGATCTCCTCGCTCGGCGGCATCGGCGGCACGGCGTTCACGCCGATCGTCAACGCGCCGGAAGTCGCGATCCTCGGCGTGTCGAAGGCCGCGATGAAGCCCGTGTGGAACGGCAAGGAATTCGCGCCGCGCCTGATGCTGCCGCTGTCGCTGTCGTACGACCACCGCGTCATCGACGGCGCGCTCGCCGCGCGCTTCGCCGTGTACCTGGCCCAGCAGCTCGGCGACATCCGTCGCCTGTTGCTCTGACGGAGGCACGCACATGGCTAACACGATCGAACTGAAGGTTCCCGATCTCGGCGGCTCGCACGATGTGCCGGTCATCGAGATCCTGGTGAAGGTCGGCGACACCGTCGCCAAGGACCAGAGCCTGGTCACGCTGGAATCCGACAAGGCCACGATGGACGTGCCCGCCTCGCAGGGCGGCCGGATCGTCGAGATCAAGGTCAAGATCGGCGACGAACTCAACGACGGCAGCGTCATCGCGCTGATCGAAGCCGAAGGCGCCGACGCGCCGGTGGCGGAGAAGGTCGTCGGACAGTCCGTCACGAAGGACGCGCCGCCCCCGGCCGCTCCGTCGCCCGCTCCGGCGCCGCCGAAGCCGGCCACGCCGGTCGCCGCACCCAAGGCGGGCAGCGACAGCGGCCGCAAGGCCGACATCGAATGCGACCTCGTCGTGCTCGGCTCGGGCCCGGGTGGCTACACGGCCGCGTTCCGCGGCGCGGACATCGGCCTCGACACCGTGCTTGTCGAGCGCTACGCGTCGCTCGGCGGCGTCTGCCTCAACGTGGGCTGCATTCCGTCGAAGGCGCTGCTGCACGCCGCGGCCGTCATCGACGAAGCCGCGCACATGGAAGCGCATGGCATCACGTTCGGCGCGCCGTCCATCGACCTCGACAAGCTGCGTTCCTTCAAGGAGAAGGTGGTCGGCAAGCTCACCGGCGGCCTCGCGCAGATGGCCAAGGCCCGCAAGGTCCGCACCGTCACGGGCGTGGGCGCGTTCGTCTCGCCGTACGAGATGGAAGTCCAGACGGCCGAAGGCACGAAGCTCATCCGCTTCAGGAACGCGGTGATCGCGGCCGGTTCGCAGTCCGTCAAGCTGCCGTCGTTCCCGTGGGACGACGAGCGCGTCATCGATTCCACCGGCGCGCTCGAACTGCGCGACGTGCCGAAGAAGCTGCTCGTCGTCGGCGGCGGCATCATCGGCCTGGAAATGGCCACCGTCTACGCGGGCCTCGGTTCCGAGGTCACCGTCGTCGAACTCGCCGACCAGCTGATCCCCGGCGCGGACGCCGACCTGATCAAGCCGCTGCAGCAGCGCATCGCCAAGCGGTACAAGGGCATCCACCTCAAGACGAAGGTGGTCGAGGCGAAGGCGACCAAGAAGGGCATCGAGGTCACGTTCGACGGCGAGAGCATCCCGGACACGAAGCTCTTCGATCGCGTGCTCGTCTCCGTCGGCCGCTCGCCGAACGGCGCCAAGGTCGGCGCGGACAAGGCCGGCGTGGAAGTCACCGATCGCGGCTTCATCCCGGTCGACCGGCAGATGCGCACCAACGTGCCGCACATCTTCGCCATCGGCGACCTCGTCGGCCAGCCGATGCTGGCGCACAAGGCCACGCACGAAGCCAAGGTGGCCGCCGAAGCCGCCGCGGGACAGAAGAGCTTCTTCGACGCGCGCGTCATCCCGTCGGTCGCGTACACCGATCCGGAAATCGCCTGGGTCGGCGTCACCGAGCGCGAAGCGAAGGAGAAGGGCCTGAAGGTCGGCGTCGGCAAGTTCCCCTGGGCGGCTTCCGGTCGCGCCATCGGCATCGACCGCACCGAAGGCTTCACCAAGCTCATCTTCGACGAGGAAACCCATCGCATCGTCGGCGCCGGCATCGTCGGCCCGCACGCGGGCGACCTCATCTCGGAACTCGCGCTCGCCATCGAAATGGGCGCCGAAGCCGGCGACATCGGCCGCACCGTCCACCCGCACCCCACGCTCGGCGAATCCGTCGGCATGGCGGCCGAGGTGTACGAGGGCACGATCACCGATCTGTACATTCCGAAGAAGAAATAAGACATCCGCGCAGGGCGCGCTCCTCCCGTAGGAGCGCGCCCTGCGCGCGACATCTTTTGAGGCCAGACGCAACAGGCCCCTGCTCCTGCGATTCCGCGCTCCGTCCGGGCATCAGATCCAGACGGCATTCCAATACGGATAATCGCCGACCCGCGCCACCAGACCGGCCCGCACGGGGTTCGCGATGACATACCTCGCCGCGGCTTTCACGTCGTCGTCCTCGCGAATCGCCCTGTCATGGAAGGCGCGTTGCCACACCGGCGAGACGCGGCCTTCCGCCCGAAGCGCCTTGGTAACGCGCGATTTCATCGCTTCCACCACCTTGGGAAGTTCGCTCTCGCGAAGGTGGATGAGCCCATGCCAATGGTCGGGCATCAGTACCCAGGCGAGGCAGCTGGCATCTCTCCAGGACCGTTCCGAATGAATCGTCCGGCACGCGGCCCGCGCGGCCCGGTGATTCCGAAACAGCGGTGCCCGATTCCACGTGCACGTGGTAACGAGATAGATCCGTCCGGGCTCCGATGTCCGGCCGATACGCAGCGCTGATTGCCCGGGGTGGATGATCATTCCGGCGATCATGTCTCCCGGCCCCATCCGCGAGAAGCGGTCACGGCCGCATCGGCGCGTCGGCCCGCAACGCCGATGTAGGAGCGCGCCCTGCGCGCGACATCTTTTGAGGCTGTGAGCCACAGGTCCTGTGACTCCTCGCGAAAACATGTCGCGCGCAGGGCGCGCTCCTACGACGAGGCGCCGGCATCTCGCACCAAGCCCTCGCTTATGGCATCGTCGGCGGATGCCAGCACCCCAGCCAGCCCACTACTTCCGTCGTCTCGGCATCTGGGATGCCGCGATGATCGTCATCGGCGGTGTCATCGGCGGGGGCATCTTCCGCACGCCGGCCACCGTCGCGCAGCTCACCAGTTCCGGCACCGAAGTCATCGTGCTGTGGACGCTCGGCGGCCTGCTCACCCTCGCGGGTGTCCTCTGCTACGCGGAACTCGGCGCCAGGCGGCCCCAGGCCGGCGGCACCTACGTCTACCTGCGCGAGGCGTTCGGCCAGCTTCCGGCCTTCCTCTTCGGCTGGACGATGGCGCTCATCAACTACCCCGGCAGCGTCGCCGCCGTCGCGACCACGTTCGCCGACTACGCGTGCCGCGCCATCGGCCTCCCGCACGAATGGGTGAAGCCGTTCGCCGTGGGCGCGATCACGTTCATCGTCACGGTGAATCTCTTCGGCATTCGCGCCGGTGCCCTGGTGCAGAACATCTTCACCGTGCTGAAGCTTGGCGCGGTCGCATTGCTCATCGTCGTCGGCCTGTACCTCGCGCGCGGTCATCTCGGCGCGGCGTTCGTCGCCGATCCCACGAACGACGTGCCCGCCAGCACCATCATCGGTGCGCTGCTCCCGGCGCTCTTCGCTTACGGCGGCTTCCACTACCTCAACGATCTGGCCGGCGAAGTCCGCGATCCGCAGCGAACGCTGCCGCGCGCGCTCGGCCTCGGCATGGCGAGCGTCGTGGTCTGCTACGTGCTGGTCAACATCGCGTACATGGCCGGCCTCGGTCACGCCGGACTCGCCGCGAGCACGGCGCCCGCCGCCGACCTCATGCGCCGCGTCTTCGGCGAATCGGGCGCCACGGTCATCGCGGTCGGCATCGCGTGCTCCACCTTCGGTTATTGCAGCATCGCCATCGCGGGCGGCGCGCGCGTGCTGCAGGTGATGAGCGCCGATGGAATGTTCTTCCGGCCGATCGCGAAGATCGAGCCGCGCACGGGCGCACCGCAGTTCGCGCTGGTGGCGCTCGGCGGCTGGGCGATCGTGCTGATCCTCTCCGGCAGCTTCAACGCGCTGCTCAATTACACGACCGTCGGCGAGTGGCTGTCGCACGCCTTCGGCATCGCGACCATCTTCTGGTATCGCAAGAAGCTGCGGTCGGAGCCGTCGCCGTACCTGGTGCCCGGGTACCCATGGCTGCCGATGGTGTTCTCCACGACGGTGCTCTGCGTGATCGCGGCCACGGCGATCGCGGCGCCTGGCGATGCCGGCATGAGTCTGGTGATCATCGCCCTTGGCGTGCCGGTGTACTACCTGTGGCGCCGGAAGTCGGTCGCTCGCTGATCGCATCGAGTGACGATTCACCCGCGCCGTGCGACAGTCCCCTCATGCGCACCTTCATCTTGCTCGTCATCGGCAGTTTCGTAGGCACCGCCCAGGCGACCGCGATCGACTTCGCGCGTCCCGACGCCACGGTGCGCGTCGCGACGACCAACGCGACGCTCGACCCCACGATCCGCAAGACCGCCACCGGCGAGGCCCTCGTCGCCGCCACCTTCAACCCGTCGCCCAGCCCCGCGCTGACGCTCACGCCGACGCAAGGCGCCTGGCACTGGACCGCGAACGGCACGATGCGTCTGCGCGTGCAGAACGGCATGCCGTGGCCCGTGACGCTGACGATCGATGTCGCTTCCGGCGACAAACACCTCAAGGCGACGGTCGGCCTGCCGCCGGGCCCGCCGCAGACGCTGTCGCTTCCGCTGCACGCCACCTCGCCGCGCGCCTTCGGCATGCACGCCGGTCCGCCGATGCCATTCGACGACGGCACCACCCGGCGTCTCGTCGCCACCACCGTCGACGGCGCCATCGATGCGAACGCGATCACGCGCGTGACGTTCGCCATGCCGCAGCCAGGCGCGCCGCAGACGCTGCTCTTCGGCACGCTCGACGATGTCGCGGGCGACGACGATCTGCGCCGCGCATATACCGGCATCGTCGACCGCTACGGCCAGTTCACCCGCGCGACCTGGCCGGAGAAGATCGCCGACGACGCCGCGCTGAAGCAGCGCGCCAACGCGGCGTCCGCCGCGACGCCCGCGGCCAACCTCGATCGCTATGGCGGCCGCACCGACCTTCCCGCCATGCAGGCGACCGGCTGGTTCCGCACCCAGAAGCAGGGCGATCGCTGGTGGCTCGTGACCCCCGAAGGCCATGCCTTCTTCTCGCTTGGCGTCAACGCGGTGAACCTCACCGACGGACGCACTTACGTGCAGGGCCGCGAGTTCATGTTCACCGCGCCGCCGAAAGCGGGCGCCCCGCACACCGGTAGCGCCGACAGCCGCAGCGACCAGGGCTCGCAACGCGACATCGGCATGAATCACGGCCTGTGGTGGGACATCTATGCCACCAACGTCGCCCGTTCCCTCGGCGACGATGCGAACGCCGCGTGGCGTCGGCGCACGGTGGATCGCCTGAAGCGCTGGCGCTTCAACACGCTCGGCAACTGGAGCGATCCCGCGTTCGCCGGCGACCACCGCATCGCCTACACCGTGCCCATCCTGATCGTCGGCAGCTACAACACCGTCGCCACCGGCTTCGATTACTGGGGCCGCATGCCCGATCCCTTCGATCCGAAGTTCGCCGCGGCGACCGACGCCGCCGTGGCGAAGGCGACGAAGGGCGTGCGCGACGATCCCTGGCTGCTCGGCTACTTCGCCGACAACGAACTCGCGTGGGCGGGGCAGGGGCCGCAAGGCCGCTGGGCGCTGGCGGCCGGAAGCCTCGCGCAGGGTCCGGAAAGCCCCGCGAAACAGGCGTTCCTCGCTTACCTGAGGAAAACCCATGGCGACGCGGCCGCCTTCGCGAAGGCGTGGGGCGTCGTGGTCACGTCGTGGGATCAGGTGGCGGCGAGCGGGTTCAAGGCGCCGGATCCGAGCGAAGCGCACCCGGCGATCGCGGCCGACGACATCGCCTTCCTGAAGCTCTACGCAGGGAAGTACTTCGAGACGGTCGCGACGTCACTGAAGAAAGCCGATCCGCATCACCTCTTCCTCGGCGGACGCCTCGCCGTGCGCACGCCCGAAGTGGAGGAGGCGAGCGCCCGGTATGCCGACGTCACCAGCATCAACACGTACACCGACGTGCCCGAACACGGCTTCGACATCGCCGCGTTCCGCCGCTACGACAAGCCCGCGATGATCACCGAGTTCCACTTCGGCTCGTCGGATCGCGGCCCGTTCGGCAACGGCGTCGCCGCGGTGGCCAGTGAAGAGGAGCGCGGCAAGGCCTACGCCCGCTTCGTCGACGCCGCCGTGGCGTCGGGCATCCTCGTCGGCACGCACTGGTTCCAGTACGTCGATCAGCCGGTGACGGGGCGTGTGCTGGACGGCGAGAACGCGCACATCGGGCTGGTCGGCATCACCGACATCCCGTTCGAGGGTTTCACGCGCTCCGTGACCGACACCAACGCCCGCGCGGGCGGTGGCTCAGGCGGCGGCCGATAGGCGAAGGCCGCCCTTGTCGCCGCGGGACATGTCGCGACCCAACGCGAACGCGATGGGCTCGGCGATGCCGACGATCGTGCTGATCGCCACATTCTGATTAACGGCGTAACTCATCGAAAACGCGATGCTGAAGTGCGTCGCGGCGAACTTGATCTTGCGGGCCATGGCGAGTCACCTCAATACGAATGACTCTCATTATGGGGTCGGCATCCGCCGAGTCCAATGGTTCTTCCCAATGGTGCCGATAGCCCGCCGCTATCGGTGCAGCGCGGTGCCGCCGATCATGGCGACCACCATCACCAGGGCCACCACCATGCAGGCGCTGGTCGGCTTCACGCGGCGGGCGTCGACGCGCGGCACGAGCCGCCAGATCAGCCAGACGCCGGCGAGCATGTCCAGCACCAGCGCGGCGCGCATCCAGGGCAGGGCGAAGACGGACTGGCCCACGGCCTGCCCATGCTGCGCGGCGATCACCAGGCCGCCCGTGAGCACCGCCAGCAGCATCCACAGCAGGCTGGCCAGGTAGACGCGGTTGAACACCACGGGCACCCGCTCGAGCCAGCGCAGGGCGAACCAGCCGATGACGGCGGGGACGACGGCGGCGGCGCTGGAATAGATCACCCACCAGATCGCGGCGGAAAGCAGGGTCAGGAGGGTCTGGGTCACGTCGGGTCTGTCAGTAGGACGGGCCGAACCGGCCGAGGGCCTTGCTCATCAGCCACGCAGGGCCGATCAGCAGGTACTGGAGGTCGGTGAGGAAGGACGGCCGGCGCCCTTCGATCCGGTGCCCGATGAATTGCCCGATCCACGCCACCACGAACACCACGACGGCCAGCCAGAGCAGGCCGCCGCTGCCGATGGCGCGGTAGAGCATGTCGGTGAACAGCGCCAGCACGATGAACGCCCCGGCCATGGCCAGGCCGATGCGCCGCGACAGGCGGAAATAGTAGAAACAGAAGGCCAGGAACATGGCGAGCACGGCCCAGAACCCAGGCCGGCCGAGCCAGCCGGGCACGGGGATCAGCCAGACGAAGGCGACCACCGTCCAGGTGATCGCCGGCACGCAGATCCAGTGGATCAGGCGATTGGTGGCGTTCTGGTGGTCGCGGCTGTAGTTGCCGAACCAGGTGGCTGCGTCGCGCATGGCGTCCCCTCCGTGCTGCCTTCGTTGCGCCAAGCTTAGTCCAGTCGGATGCCGGCCAGCTTGTCGAGCGCCTCGGCGTACTTCTCGGCGGTGCCGCCGATGACGTCGGCGGGCACCTTCGGCGCGGGCGGCGTCTTGTTCCAGCCGATGTGCTCCAGGTAATCGCGGACGAACTGCTTGTCGTAGCTGGGCGGGCTGATGCCCACCTGGTAGTCGTCGGCGGGCCAGAACCGTGAGGAGTCCGGGGTGAGCATCTCGTCCATGATGTGCAGCACGCCGTGCTCGTCCGTGCCGAATTCGAACTTGGTGTCCGCCACGATGATGCCGCGCTTCGCCGCGTATTCCGCCGCGAAGCGGTAGATCTCGAGCGTGGCGTCGCGCACGGCGTTCGCCAGATCGGCGCCCACGGCCGCCACCACGCTGTCGAAACTCACGTTCTCGTCGTGGTCGCCCACGGCCGCCTTCGTCGACGGGGTGAAGATCGGCTCCGGCAGCTTTTCCGCCTGCTGCAGACCGGGCGGCAGCGTGATGCCGCAGAGCGCGCCGGTGGCCTGGTAGTCCTTCCAGCCCGAACCGATGAGATAACCGCGCGCGATGGCTTCCACCGGCACCGGCTTGAGACGTTTCGTGATCACGGCGCGCTTCGCGTACAGCGCCGGGTCGACGCCCGCGGGAAGCACCGAGGCCACGTCCTCGCCGGTCAGGTGGTTCGGGATGATGTGCTTCGTCTTGTCGAACCAGAAGTTGGAGATCTGCGTCAGCATCTCGCCCTTGCCCGGGATCGGATCGGGCAGCACCACGTCGAACGCCGACAGCCGGTCCGTCGCCACCATCAGCAGGCGGTTGCCGGGCAGGGCGTAGACGTCGCGCACCTTGCCGCGGTGGATGAGCTCCAGGCCCGGCAGGTCGGATTGCGAAAGGGTGGTGGGCACGGCGAGGCTCCGGTGAGGCGGGGAATCCGCCCATTGTAGCGATCCGAAGCCATCCCGGCCCTGCCGCCCTCGCGCGAAGGCCTCCGTAGGAGCGCGCCCTGCGCGCGACATCGTTTCGCGAGGAGCCCAGGCACTGAAGCTCCTGGCCCCAGAACATGTCGCGCGCAGGGCGCGCTCCTACGCCGCAGGCGGACGGCGTCCGCCTGCTAGAATTCCCGATCAACGCCCCCATAGCTCGCCCATGCGCATCCTCACGACCGCGGCAATCGCCCTGGCCCTTTCCGTCCCTGTCCTCGCCGCGCCGCCTGCGAAGCCGGCGCGCCTCGGACTGTGCGCGGCCTGCCACGGCGAAGACGGCGTGGCGAAGATCCCCGGCGCGCCCAACCTCGCCGGGCAGAAACTCGACTACCTGCGCGAAGCGCTGCGCCAGTATCGCGACGGCCGCCGCGACATCCCCGTGATGCGCGCGGCGACCGGTCCCCTCACCGACGCGGAGCTCGACCAGCTCGCCCAGTGGTACTCCGCCCTGACCCCGCCCCGGGCCGCCCCATGAATTTCACCGCCACACTCATCGGCGCCGTCATCGGCATGTCGGTGACGCACAACCTGCTCGGCGCGCTCGTCGGCGGCATCCTCGGCTTCATGTTCGACGCCAGCCGCCAGCAGCGCCAGCGCACTCCGACCCAGGGCGGCTACGTCGCGCCGCTGTTCGCGCTGATCGGCGCGGTCGCCAAGGCCGACGGCCGCGTGTCCGAAGCCGAGATCGCCATCGCCGAACGGCTCATGGCGCGCATGGGCCTCGACCAGGACGCCCGCCGCGTCGCGATCGAAGCGTTCAATGAAGGCAAGCAGCCCGAATTCGACGCCGCGGCCGTGATCGACGAACTGCGCCAGTGGGTCGGCCACCGTCGCGACCACGCGTTCCCGGTGATCGACGTGGTGATCGAGACGGTGCTCGCCGAAGGCCAGCCGTCGCCGGAGAAGATGGCCATCCTGCGCCAGCTCGCCTTCGCGCTGCGCGTCAGCGACATGGAGCTGATGGCGCTCATGGCGATGAAGGGCTACGCCTGGAACGCCAGCGCCGGGGGCCGCTCCTACGGTGGCGGCCGCGCGAATGGCGGCGGCTACGTGCCCCCGCAGCGCAACCCGCAGGGCCCCGATCCCTACGCCGTGCTCGGCATCCAGCGCGATGCCGACGACCGCGCCATCAAGCGCGCGTACCGCAAGCTGATCTCCGAACACCACCCCGACCGCCTCGGCGATCTGCCCGAGGACATGCGCCGCCGCGCCGAAGCCCGCGCCAGCGAAATCAACGCGGCCTACGAGCGCGTCAAGGCGGAAAGAGGATTCAAGTAAGGCGGGGGTCCATGCCCGCACCATAGCTACCGGAGGGTGGGAGCCGATCGCATCGGCGATTCCGCGACAGCGGCCCCCCGGCGATATCATCCGAAAGCACTTCTCGTCGAACGGTACCCACCATGGCCAAGCAGTCCCCCGTCATCGCCCCGTCCATCCTCTCCGCCGATTTCGCCCGCCTCGGCGAATCCACGCGCAAGGTGCTCGACGCCGGCGCGCAGTGGGTGCACTTCGACGTGATGGACAACCACTACGTGCCCAACCTCACCATCGGTCCGATGGTGCTCAAGGCATTGCGCGATTTCGGCATCACCGAGCACATCGACGTGCACCTGATGGTCAAGCCGGTGGACCGCATCGTTCCGGACTTCGCGAAGGCGGGCGCCCGCAGCATCAGCTTCCACCCGGAAGCCACTGAGCACGTCGACCGCACCATCCAGCTGATCAAGGACGAAGGCTGCGAGGCCGGCCTCGTGTTCAACCCGGCCACGCCGCTCTCGTGGCTCGACTACGTGATGGACAAGATCGACATGGTGCTCATCATGTCGGTGAATCCGGGCTTCGGCGGGCAGAAGTTCATCCCGACCGCGATCGACAAGATCCGTCACGTCCGCGAGCGCATCGACGCCAGCGGCCGCGACATCCGCCTCGAAGTGGATGGCGGCGTCAACGCCGACAACATCGGCCAGATCGCCGCCGCGGGCGCCGACACCTTCGTCGCCGGCTCCGCCATCTTCGGCGCTCCCGACTACGCCGACGTCATCCGCCGCATGCACGCCGCGATCGAAAAGAACGCCTGACGCGACACTTTCAACGCCGCGCGCGGCAGGCCCCGATGCGCTGCCGCCGCCACCCGCCAGCTAAACAAGATTTCACGAGCAAAAAGCAAACTCTGTAGTACTGTAAAGCAAGCTCTCGGGTGAGCCCATGGAGGATACGCTGATGAAGTCGTCGTCCGTTCTTGCCTTGCTCCTCGTTCTGGCCACGCCGATGGCGGCCCTCGCCGGCCAGCGTCCGCAGCCCTTGCCCGATCAGAAAGACGTCGTCGCGAAATCGCTGATGCCGTGTCCCGGCGGACTCGAGCGCTTCCTCCCGGGCGACTACTACTTCTGCTCCGCGGCCCGCAGCTACTGGAGCGGGCACGAAGGCCTCGCCCGCGAAAGCCTCAAGGATGCCGCGCGCTGGGCCAGCAAACCCGCGCAGTACGCCCTTGGCGTCATGTACTTCAACGGCGACCACGCGCAGCGCAACCGTCCGCTTGGACTCGCCTGGCTGGCGCTCGCGGCGGAGCGTCACGATCCGTCCTACGAGCCCGCGTTCATCTCCGCCTTCCAGCAGGTCACGCCCGAAGAGCGTGCGCAGGCCAATGCGTACTGGCAGGAGCTGAAGGAAACCTACGCGGACGCCGTCGCCGCTCCCCGCGCGGAGCGCCGCTTCGATCGCGAATACCAGCAGATCGCCTGGGCCACCAACTTCGGCGGCAGCGTCTTCATCGACGGCGTGACGATCCCCTACGGTTACGGCTTCGCCGAGGACGCACCGCTGCAGAGCGGCTTCTCGCTCGGCCGCCTGCTGCAGAGTCAGAAGGCCATCTACTTCTACGGCTACAACAGCCACGTCTTCGTGGGCGACGCCGAACTCGTACCCATCGGCACCATCGCGGCCCGGACGCCGAAACCCTCCAACGACTGACCCGGTAGGAGCGCGCCCTGCGCGGGACATCTTCTCGCGAGGAGCCGCCTCCTACCCACCCACGGAAACACGACCACGGGAGAAGGACATCATGTCGGTAAGGCGTATCGCGTTATCCCTGCTCTGCACCGTCTTCGCCGCTGGCGCGATCGCCGGCGAGGCGTCTCCTTCGAATCCCAAGGACGTGATCCGCCAGACCGTGCGCTACTGCGCCACCGGCCTGGAGCGGCTCCTCCCGGGTGAATACTATTTCTGCGCCGCGGTCCGCGATTTCGGCAAAGGCCACAACAACCTCGCCGCCGAGCGCCTGCGCGACGCTGCCTACTGGGCCAGCAAACCGGCGCAGTACATCCTGGGCCTCATGTACTACAACGGCGACGAGGGCAGGGTGAACCGTCCGCTCGGCATCGCCTGGCTCGCCATCGCGGCCGAGCGCCACGATCCGAAGTACGAAGCAGCCTTCGCCCGCGCGTATCTCGAAAGCACGGCCGAGGAGCGCGCCCAGGCGAACGTGTACTGGAAGGATCTGCGCGAAAACTACGCCGACACCAGCGCGGGCGTCCGCGCCCACCGTCGTTACCAGTCGGAGATGCGCATGATCGAGGCCGCCTCGTTCTTCGGCGGCTCCGTCTTCATCGCGGGCCTCACCCCGCCGGGCGACCCGACCGGCCAGTTCGGGGACGGTACCGACACCTCGCGCGTCGGCGGTGTCTCCGGCTACTCCGTCGGGAAGATGATCAAGAACGACGCCGACGAGTACTTCCGCGGCATGGTCGGCACGGTGACGGTCGGCGAGGTGCAGCCGGGCTACGTGGCGATCGGTCAGGTGGCAGGTGCGGTCAAGGCGCCGCGGTGACGCGCGACAAAAAGCTCCCCCGGCCAGGCGGCTGGGGGAGTGAAGGGAGGCTCCGTCAGGAGCGTCTCAGGGGGAAAGGGTGACCGGTCAGACCGGCTGCCAGTTCGGGTCGGGTTCCGCCGCCCCGGCGGCTGGCGCGCTTCCGTGCGCGCCAGCCGCGCCATGACCTTCCATGGCCGGTTCCACGAAGTCGTCGAAGAGATCCATGAGCTTCCTCCGTCAATGCATGCCGAAGAGCAGGCCAAGAGCCAGGGCGCCAAGGGCGAGGGCCACGCGCAGGGGCTCGAAGTCGCGATCGAGTTCGGTGTTGTCGGCGTCGGGTTTGGTCTTCATGGGTTCTCCTCCGGCGCCGGTCGGTGCGCCGTCATGGACAGTTGAACGCCGATGACGGCGGCAGGAACGTCCCCTGTAGGGCATTCCGCAGACGGTTTATGGCAAATGGATGGCAAAGTTTTCGTGACGCGCCGGACGCGGCCCGGACCCGGCGCGCCACGAGGCGAAACGCGGGCAAATCGGGCACGGGCCTTGCAGATGGGGCGGCCGCATAGCACCCTGCGCGCAGTCCGATCCACTCACCGGAAGCGCCCCATGGCCCGCAGTATCGCCATCGTCGAAGACGAACCCCTGATCCGCGCGAATTACGTCGAGGCGCTGAACCGATTCGGTTACGAGGCGCGCGGCTACGGCTCGCGCGGCGAGGCGTCCAACGCGTTCGCCATGCGCCTGCCCGAGCTCGTGATCATCGACATCGGCCTCGGCGACGAGCCGGAAGGCGGTTTCGACCTGTGCCGCGAGCTGCGCGCGAAGTCGGCCACCTTGCCGATCATCTTCCTCACGGCGCGCGATTCCGATTTCGACGTGATCTCGGGCCTGCGCCTCGGCGCCGACGACTACCTCTCGAAGGACACCAGCCTCCATCAGCTCGCCGCGCGCATCGCGGCGCTGTTCCGTCGCATCGAGTCGCTGAAGACGCCGACGGCGTCGGAGACCGTGATCGAGCACGGGCCGCTGAAGCTGGAATCCGAACGCATGCGCGTGCTGTGGAACGGCATCGAGATCCCGCTCACCGTCACCGAGTTCTGGATGGTGCACACCCTCGTGCGTTTCCCCGGCCACGTGAAGAATCGCGACCAGCTCATGCGCGAAGCGGAGCTCGTGGTCGACGACGCCACGATCACCTCGCACATCAAGCGCATCCGCAAGAAGTTCGTCGCGCTGGCGCCCGATTTCGACGCGATCGAAACCGTGCACGGCGTCGGCTACCGCTGGACCCCGTGACACCCCCGACCATCCTCGGTAGGAGCGCGCCCTGCGCGCGACATCTTCTGGAGCCGTGCGCGACAGGTCCTGCGGCTCTTCGCGAGAAGCTGTCGCGCGCAGGGCGCGCTCCTACGGGTTCCCCATGACCCTCCGCCAGAAACTCCTCCTCGTCGCCCTCTGCACGCTGGCCCTCCCGGTCGCCGGCTGGCTCTACGTGCGCCAGATGGAAACGCTCCTGCGCGAAGGCCAGGCGCAGGCGCTCGTCGCCTCCGCGCGCGCGATGGCCCGCAGCCTCGTCGTGGTCGACGCGCCGCTGCCGCCCGCGGGCCCCGCGTGGTACGTGCAGCGCACCGCCGTGCCCATCGCCGTCGACGGCTACGGCGACGACCTCGCCGCGCTCAGTCCCTGGGCGCAGACCTTCGGTCGCAACGCGCGCGTGATCCTCGCGGAAGACGACCACTGGCTCTATTTCTTCATCGACGTCCGGGCGCCGCAGCGGCACCGCGCCGACGCCACCGATCGCCTCGCGCTCAACGCCGACCACCTCATCGTGGCCATCGGCAGCGGCGACGACGCGCAACGCTACCTGCTCGCCAGCGCGGCCCCCGGCGCCACCACGGCGATCGCGCTCGACGCCGAGGCCGGCGTGCTGCCCGACCGCATCAACGCGCAATGGCAGGAAGACGGCAGCGGCTTCCGCGCGGAGTTCCGCCTGCCGCGTGGACTGCGGCTCGACCGCTTTGGCCTCGGCGTCCATGTCATCGCCGATGGCGACCACGAGCCGCTCACCGCCGAAAGTCGCCCGTTGCTCGACTTCTCGCCCGCGCTGTCCCAGGAAATCGCACGCCTCGCACCCGATGGCGTCCGCGTGCGCGTGCTCTCGGACGGCGCATGGCTGATGGCGCAGAGCGGCAAGCTGCAGCTGCCGGATCTTCCGTACAGCGAGCGCCCCGGATGGTTCGCGTCGCTCGTCTACCGCTCGCTGCTCGCCACGCGGCTCGATGCCGACAGCGCCTGGGCCGAGGATGCGCCGCGCATCGATCTGCCCGAGGTGCGCGAGGCCCTGCAAGGCAAACCCGCCACCGCGTGGCGCGCGGGCGAAGCGCGCGGCAGCGTCGTGCTCGCCGCCGCGATGCCGATCCAGATGCGCGGCAAGCTGCACGGCGTGGTGCTGCTCGAACAACCGAGCCGCGCCGTGCCGCTGCTCGCCAACCGCGCGCTGTTCGGCCTGCTGCTGACGAGCTTCGCCGTGCTGCTCGTCGCGGGCGGCGTGCTGCTGCTCTTCGCCACGCGTCTCACCATCCGCTTGCGCCGCCTGCGCAACGCCGCCGAGCGCGCGCAGGACAACGACGGCCGTCTCGACGGCCCGTTCCCCCTCACGGACGCCACCGACGAACTCGGCGATCTGGCGCGCAGCTTCGAGCGCCTGTTCGAGGTGGTGGGCGGCTATACGGATTACCTGCGCACGCTCGCGTCCAAGCTCTCGCACGAGCTCAACACGCCGCTGGCGATCGTCAAATCCTCGCTCGACAACCTCGACCACGCCGGCCTGCCCGCCGAAGCCGAGCCCTACCTCGCCCGCGCACGCGACGGCGTGGCGCGCCTCGGAGCGCTGGTTCGCGCCATGAGCGAAGCCAGCCGCATGGAGCGCGCGATCGCCGCGGCCGAGGCCGAGGACGTCGACCTCGCGGACATCGTCCGTGGCTGCGCCGAGGGCTACCGCAACCTCACGGGCAACCGGAAGCTCACGGCCGAGATGCCCGCCACGCCCGTCTTCATGCACGTCGCGCCCGAGCTCATCGCGCAGGCGCTCGACAAGCTGTTCGACAACGCGCTGTCGTTCACGCCACCCGGCGGCTGGATGCGCATCGCGCTGCGCCCCACGCCCGAAGGCGCCGACATCGAGCTGGCCAACCAGGGTCCGCCGCTGCCCGCCGCCATGCAGGGCCGCCTGTTCGATTCGCTGGTGAGCCTGCGCGACAAGGCCACCCCCGGCGACGCCCCGCACCTGGGCCTGGGCCTGTACGTGGTGCGCCTCGTGGCCGAGCGCCACCAGGGCCTCGCCAGCGCAAGAAATATCGACGACGGCGTGGCCTTCACCCTCCACCTCAAGGGCATGCCCCGCCAGCGGCTGGCGTGAGTGCCCCACGGAGTGCACAGGGCCGGTAGGAGCGCGCCCTGCGCGCGACATCTTTTCGCCGGGCGCAAGTCAAAGGACATAAACGCGTGAGGCGGGCTCCTGTCGGTGACCGTCGGGGCTACAATCGACCGTTCACCCCAACACGTCGCCCCCACGACCCCATGATCTCCCGCGAACAGTTCGACGCCTACGCCGCGCAGGGCCACACCCGCATTCCGCTGGTGCGCGAGGTCTTCTCCGACCTCGACACGCCGCTGTCGGTGTACCTCAAGCTCGCCGATGGCCCGTACACCTTCCTCTTCGAATCCGTGGAAGGCGGCGCGACCTGGGGACGTCATTCCATCATTGGCCTGCCGGCCCGGCGCGTGTATCGCCTCCGCGGGCACGAGCTCGAAGTGGAGGAGAGCGGCGAAGTGGTCGAACGCCGCCACCTCGACGATCCCCTCGCGGAGATCGAGGCGCTGCGCAAGCAGTACGACGTGCCGAAGCTCCCCGGCCTGCCCGACTTCACCGGCGGCCTCGTCGGTTATTTCGGCTTCGAGACCATCGGCTACATCGAAAAGCGCCTCGCCCAGTGGGACAAGCGCGACGAACTCGGCACGCCCGACGTGCTGCTGATGCTCGCCGACGAAGTCGCGGTGTTCGACAACCTCAAGGGCCGCCTGTACCTCATCGTCCACGCCGACCCGTCACGCCCGCAGGCGTACGCCGAAGCCTCCCGCCGCCTCGACGCGCTCGCCTTCCGCCTGCGCCAGGCCGGCGTCTCGTACCCGCAGATGCTCCAGCCCGCCGCGCTCGACGAATCCGATTTCAAATCGTCGTTCACGCGCGAGGAGTACGAGGACGTGGTGCGCAAGGCGCAGGAATACATCCGCGCCGGCGACATCTTCCAGGTGGTGCCGTCGCAGCGCCTGAGCATCGGTTTCAACGCACGCCCCGTCGATGTCTACCGCGCGCTGCGCGCGACGAACCCGTCGCCGTACATGTATTTCATCGACATCGGCGCGACGCAGATCGTCGGATCGTCGCCGGAGATCCTCGTGCGTCTGAAGAACGGCCGCGTGGTGCTGCGCCCCATCGCCGGCACGCGTCGTCGCGGCAAGGACGACGCCGAGGACATCGCGCTGGAAACCGAGCTGCTCGCCGATCCGAAGGAACGCGCCGAGCACCTCATGCTGATCGACCTCGGCCGCAACGACGTGGGCCGGGTGAGCCAGACGGGCAGCGTGGAGCTCTCGGAATCGTTCGTCGTCGAGCGCTATTCGCACGTGATGCACATCGTGTCGCAGGTGGAAGGCGACATCAAGGACGACCTCAGCTACATGGACGTCATCAAGGCCACGTTCCCCGCCGGCACGGTTAGCGGCGCGCCGAAGATCCGCGCGCTGGAGATCATCCAGGAGCTCGAGCCCTTCAAGCGCAACATCTACGCCGGCGCCATCGGCTGGCTCGGCTGGTGGGGCGACGCGGATACCGCGATCGCCATCCGCACCGCCGTCATCCAGGACGGCCGCCTCCACGTGCAGGCCGGCGGCGGCGTGGTCTACGACTCCGACCCCGGCGCCGAGTGGGAAGAAACCATGAACAAGGGCCGCGCGCTGTTCCGCGCGGTGGCCCAGGCCGCCAAGGGCCTCTGATCATTCGACCGAGCACGTAGGAGCGCGCCCTGCGCGCGACATCTTTTGGGGCCGCGCGCGACAGGTCCTGCGGCGCTTCGCGAGAAGCTGTCGCGCGCAGGGCGCGCTCCTACGAGACCATCGTCCAGACAATCCGGTACAGGCATCGCCAACCATGACCACCCGAACCCTGATCGCCGCCACCTCCCTCGCCGTCCTCGCCGCCACCGCGCAAGCGCGCGAGCCGTGGAAGGACGACGTGGCCTCCCGCACGCAGGTGCTGGCGCTGCTGCAGTCGTTCAACGCGGATCTGCTCAGTCACCCCAGCGCGACCCTCACGCTCGAACGCTGGTGCGGTGCCCACGGGCTGGCGCCGGAGGCGAAGATCGTCGCGCATCGCATCAAGGGCCAGGACAAACCATTGCCGGACGACGCCCGCGAAACGCTCGGGATCGGCAAGGACGAACCCGTGCGCTACCGCCGCGTGCAGCTCGCCTGCGGCGAGCGCGTGCTCTCGGAAGCCGACAACTGGTACGTGCCCGCGCGCCTCACGCCGGAAATGAACCAGATCCTCGACACCACCGACCAGCCGTTCGGCAAGGTCGTCCAGGCGCTGCATTTCCGTCGCCAGACGATCAGCGCGGAACTGTTGTGGTCCCCGCTGCCCACCGGCTGGGAGATGGACGCGCCGTTGCCGCCCGCGCGCGACGCCCGCCTCGCGATCCCGCACGACGTGCTTCGCCATCGTGCGGTGCTCTACACCGAGACCAACCAGCCCTTCAGCCTGGTGGTCGAAACCTACACCGACGAGGTGCTGGCCTTCGGCCGTCGTTGATACCTGCGGGCCGCGCTTCGCAGGAATCGCCGATACGATCGGCTCCCACCCTCCGGTAGCCAGTCCTACCTACCGAAGGGGGTGGGAGCCGATCGCATCGGCGATCCCGCGGCAGCGGGCACCCTCGCGATATCGCACCTACCGAAGGGGTGGGAGCCGATCGCATCGGCGATTTCCCGCGGCAGCGGGCACCCTGGCCGCACCCCACCAACCCGCGTATCCCATCCGGCCGACTTGGCACCCGCGCCGGACCGCCGGAAGCTGTCCCCGACCCCTCCCGGAGCGCGACCCGTGTCCTCGGTGCCGATGCCAAAGCGCAAGCCCCCTGCGCCCGCCTTCCGCGGCGCCAGCGGCTACGCCTCGCTGCTGAGCATCAGCAACGCGCCGAAGCTCGGGCCGCAGCCCAACTCCCTCGACCTTGCGGTCAGCTGCGCCACGCATTGGGTGCGCATGTCCGACGGGCGCCGGCCCGACGCGATGTGGCTCGAAGCCGGCGCGATGATGCAGAAGCTCGTCCCCCGCGCGGAGTGGGTGCGCTACCTGCGCAAGATCCGCCTCGATCGCGGGGCGCTCGTCGGGCGCGAATGGTTCGAAGTCACCCGCGTGCGCGATCCCGCCGGCCTGCCCGCGGGCGATTACCTCAACGTGATCTTCGTCGCGCACTATGCCCGCGCGGTCATCTTCGAGACCGTCTCGCTCGCGCCCGGCAGCGGCGGCTGGCTCCCGGTGGGCTACGTCATCCGCCCGGTGCAACGCGAGATCAGCCTCTCGCAGTAATCGCCCACCCAACTTCGGGTGGGAGCGCGTTCACGCGCGACGGGTGCTCGCGATCCCGTCACAACACGCCATCCAGCGCCCGATAGAACCGCTCCGGCGCCTCGATCATCGGCGAATGCCCCAGCCCGTCCAGCGGCACCAGCGTCGCGCCGGGAATGCGCGACGCGGCCTCCTTGCCGAGCGTCGGGTAGTCTCCAAGCTTCGCCGCGACATCGGCGGGCGTGCCGTCCCTGCCGATCGCCGTGCGGTCCCGCTGCCCGATGATCAACGCCGTCGGCACGCGGATGTCCGGAAACTCGTACACGACTGGCTGCGTATAGATCATGTCGTACGTCAGCGCGCCGGCCCACGCGGACGCCTCGCGCCCGTCCCCTTCGTACATCCCCGCCTGCATGAGCGCCCAGCGGTCGTACTCCGGCTTCCACTTGCCGTCGTAGTAGCTCTTCAGCTGATACGCCTTGATGCTCGCGTACGACGTCTTTAGCTCGCTGGCGTACCACGCGTCGACGCTGCGCCAGGGCACGCCCTTAGCCTTCCAGTCCTCAAGCCCGATCGGATCGACGAGCACGAGTTTCTCCACGCCCTGCGGATACATCAGCGCATACCGCGCGCCAAGCATCCCACCCATCGAATGCGCGACCACCGTCGCCTTTTCGACGCCGAGGCTCGCCAGCAGGTCGTGCGTGTTCGCCGCGAGCTGGTGAAAGCTGTACTGATACCCGCGCGGCTTCGACGATTTGCAGAAGCCCACCTGATCGGGGATCACCACGCGGAACCCCTTCGCACGCAGGTGTTCGGCCGTCGCCGCCCAATACGGCCCGCAGAAATTCTTTCCATGCAGAAGCACCGCCGTCCGGCCGTTCGGGTGTTCCGGCTTCAGGTCCATGTACGCCATCTCCAGCGCCTGCCCCTGACTCTTCACCGGGAACATCGACACGGGATAGGGATATTCGGCACGTTCCAGTCGCGCGCCGAGGGCTTCGGCCTTCGGAGCGTCGTCGGCGAGGGCGGGTAGGGTGGCGGCGAGGAGCAGGGCGGTGACGAGTGGGCGAAGCATCGGAAGTCTCCGGTGAGGCATCGGTGCAGGCTACCGCAAGGCCTGCAACGTTCCGTCACGTACGAATCGCCGATCGCATCGGCGATTCCGCGGCAGCGGGCAAGCTCGCCCCGCCGACGCGGGCACCGCCGGGCATGGAAAGCCGATACCGCCCCGTGTTCCCGCCATATTCCGATAGCCATCCCCGAGGCCGATGGCATACTCCTCGAAACGCGCCACGCAGGAAGCTCGAGATGCCCGACTTCGACTCAACGAACCACGTCTATACCCGCCCCCCGATGACGCGCGGCGTCGATCCGCAGCGCATGAACTGGCTCTGGCAGCTGATCCTGCAGGCGACGGATCTCGATCCGTCCGACGTGCGCGCGGCGCTTGTCGCCGCCGGCGTGGGTGGCGCGGAAAAGCGCATCGCCAGCTGGCAGGCGCGCGAGGGCGACGACAACTACTTCCCGCTGACGATCGCGGAACTGGAGCGCAATCTGCGCTCGGTCGTGGCGTGGAAGGAAAAGCGCGCGCAGCAGAGCGAAGCCGAGCAATCGTAGGAATCGCCCAGCGAGAGGCATCCGCGCGCGTTCAACCCCGAGCCGCGCAGTAGGAGCGCGCCCTGCGCGCGACATCTTTTCGCGAGGAGCCACATCCCGGGGCCTCTCACGAAGAGCAGCACGCCCTGTAGCTCATGGCCTCAAACATGTCTTACCCAAAGGGCATGACCGCGCAGGGCGCGCTCCTACGGTGACCGCTCAGGAATACCGCTCCGACAAGAACCGGAAAAACGCCCGCAATCCCTGCGCCTCGCCTCCGCGGGGATGCGCCGGCCGATCGCCGTCGTTCCACGAGTACGTGTCCAGGTGCATCCAGTTCTGGCTGTCCGGCACAAAACGCTCCAGATACAGCGCCGCGGTGATCGCACCGGCGTGCCTCGAAGGTCCCGCGTTCGCGAAGTCCGCGATGCCCGACTCCAGCATCCGACGGTACGGGCGCCACAACGGCAGACGCCACAACGGATCGTGCACGGACTCGGCCGCGTCGATCACGCTGTCGGCCAGCGAATCGCGATTGGTGAACAGCGCCGGCAGTTCCGGACCGAGCGCCACGCGCGCGGCGCCCGTCAGCGTGGCGAAATCCACGATCAGGTCGGGCACCTGCTCCACGGCGTAAGCCAGCGCGTCGCACAGCACCAGACGGCCCTCGGCGTCGGTGTTGTCCACCTCCACCGCATGGCCCGCGCGCGTGCGGATCACTTCGCCCGGACGCATCGCGTTGCCCGCGATCGCGTTCTCCACGGCGGGCACCAGCAGCGTCAGGCGCACCGGCAGCTTCGCCTGCATCACCAGGCCGGCGAGCGCGATCGCGTGCGCGGCGCCCCCCATGTCCTTTTTCATCCAGCGCATGCCATCGGCCGGCTTGATGTCGAGGCCGCCGGTATCGAAGCACACGCCCTTGCCGACGATGACGAGCTTCGGGTTCGAGTTCTTGCCCCAGGTGAGCTCGATCAATCGCGGCGCACGATGGCTCGCGCGACCCACGGCATGGATCGTGGGGAAGTTCGCCTCGAGCAGTTCGTCGCCCACCCACTCCTGCACCTTCGCGCCGTGCGTGTCGGCGTGCGCGTGGATGGCCCTAGAAAGATCTTCCGGCCCCATGTCCTCGGTGGGCGTGTTGACCAGGTCGCGCACCTGCGCCGTCGCGGCGATGAGCGGAGCGACCGCGCGCAGCGTCGCGGGCGTGACGGCCAGCTGCGCCGGCTTGCGGTCGTACGTGCGGTAGCGATCGAAGCGATAGGCACCCAACGCCCAGCCCAGCGCGGCGAGTTCGACGTCGTCGATGACGCTCTCGGCGTCGAGATCGTACACACCCTCGGGCAAGCGATACGGCAGGGCGCCCAGCGCCATCAGCGGATGACGACGATCGACGCCGACGAGCACGCGGGCGATCTCGCCCTTCGGGCCCGGCACCACGACCAGCGAACCGGGTGTCGGACGGAATCCGGTGGAGGTCAGCCAACGGCGCTGTGTCGCGTCCAGTCGGCCCTCGGCGGCTGCCATGCTCGAAGCGTCGACGGCCTCGATGGCGATGCGTTTTCCGGATTTGCGTTCGATGAGCGGTGACATCAGGCCTCCCGTGCCTCGCGGTTGCCAACCGCGTCAAATGTTTCGTCGGTGAAACGCTATTCTAGCGGCCGTCCGCCGCCGCTGCGTCAATCCAGTCGGCGAGCGATGCCATGTCGGCGAATTCGAGATCCGGTGCCGGCCCATGCGACCAGCGCTCGCCCGTGCGGTTGAGCCACACCGTGCGCATGCCTGCTTCCCGCGCGCCGACGACGTCGAGCAGCGGATCGTCGCCAACGTGGAGGATGTCTTCGGGCGCCATGCCAAGGGCCTCGGCGGCTGCCAGGAAGATCTGCGGGTGCGGCTTGGCCACGCCCACGCCGCTGGCGTTGAGGCGCGTATGGAAGAGGTGGTGCAGCCCGATTATTTCAAGATCCGCATTGCCGTTGGAAATGCTGACCAGCGGCATGCGCGACGCGATGCGCTCGAGGGCGGGCAAAGTGTCGGGATACAGCTCGACATTGTTACGAGCCGCGAAATAAATGCGCCAGAGCTCGTCGACGGGCGCGTCGTCGATGCCGCAGGCCGCGAACGCCTCGCGGATGGTGATCCGCCGCTGTTCGCTGAAATCGTGCGAGAGGTGCGTGTGTTCCCGCGCCACTTTCTCCCGGAGCTCGCGCATGGCCTCGATGGGCCATGCGGTCGCGACATCCGGGTGATGTTCCTTGAGCCAGCGGTCGACGCAGTGCTCGGCCTCGATCAGGGCCGGAAGCACCGGCCACAGGGTGTCGTCGAGGTCGAGCGAGACGGCGCGGACGGGCACGGCTTAGCGCGCGCCGACCTTCAGCACCTGGCCGAGGCGGACGTTGTTGTCCTTCAGGCCGTTCATGGCGCGCAGCTGGTTCACGTCCACCGCGTTCTTCTTCGCGATGGAGTAGAGCGTGTCGCCCTGGGCCACCTTGTACGTGCGCGAGGCGGCGGCCGGCTTCTTCTCGGCGGCCTTCGCGACGGCGGCCTTGGCCGGCTTCGCGGCCGGCTTGGCTTCCGCCACCTTCGGCGTCGCGACGGCGTTCGACTTCTCCGAGGCATCCGCCGGAGCGGTGACCACCGGCTTGGCGACCGGCTTGCCCTTCACGGTGACGGCATCGGCGAGCACCTTGGCGAACTTGCCGCCGGCCTTCGCGTTGTCCGAGGCGGTGAACGCTTCCGAGCGCACGCCGAAGAAGCCCATGTGCGCCGTGGTGGTGACGCTCGCGACGACGTGGGCGAACTGCGACGGCTCGGCCGTGGTGGCGACCGACGCCTTGGTTTCTTTCGCGGCCTTGGCGCCCTTGCCGGCGACCTGCGCCTTGGCGACCGCGGCTTCCTTCGCGACGGCCGAGGCGGCGAGCGCCGGAGCGGCGGCCGGAGCGGCGCTCGGCGTGGTCATCGCCTGGCCCACGTTGGCACGCGTGCCGACGGTGGAAGCGATGGCGGCACGGCGGGCGGCATCCTTCGACGCGAGGGCGGCGCCGTCGGCGTACGGCACGAGGCTGTGCGCACGCAGCAGCGCGCTACCGGCGCTGGAGGTGACGAACGACACGAAGTCCTTCGCTTCCGCGGCCTTCGGGCCGGTCTCGTTGGTGACCAGGTAGATTTCGGTGTACAGCGGGTAGGTGCCGCTGCCGACCGTCGACATCGAGGGCGCGACGCCGTCGATCGAGAGGATCTTCACCTTCTTGTTCGAGGCGACGCCCGCGAGGGTCGTGGCACCGAGGCCCTGCTTGTCGAGCGTGACGCCCTCTTCGAGCTTCGCCACGTTCACGTAGAGGCGCGGCGCGGCCACCGGCTGGTTGCCGCGACCGAAGAGCAGCTTGCGCAGGCTGTATTCCACGCCGTCGGCCGGGCTGGCCACCGCGTAGAGGTTGATCGGGGCATCGTTGCCGCCGAGCTCCTTCCAGTTGGTGATGTGCCCCATGTAGATCTCATGGAGCTGCTTGAGCGTGATGTTGCTCACCGGGTTGGACGGGTAGGTGACCATGACCAGGGCGTCCCACGCCACCGGCGTGAAGGTCAGCGACTGCTCCGCGCCGCCGATGCCCGGGCGGGCCGAGCCGGCGAGGTCCGCCGTGCCCTTGGCGACGGCGTCGATGCCCGAGGCCGTGTTGAACGGCTGCAGTTCGAGCTTGCCCTTGCCGGCCTTCTCGTAGGCCTTGGCGACGTCGGTGACCACGCCGCGCGCGGTGGTGATGTCGCCGCGCCAGACCAGTTGCGGTCCCGCGGCAAGAACGGTGGCGGAGGCGCTAAGGCCGATCAGCGTGGCGGTGAACAGTCGCGCGAGACGAAGAGACATGGACGGCAAGAACCTCGGATGGGGCTGGGACAGGCAAGCAAGGCCGCAATTGTGGGCCATCGAGGCCCCGCGCGCCATTGACGTCATTCAACATCCTGCCGAGGCGAAACGGAACGTAGGCTGTCGGGGTGTTCATGGACCCCGAAGCGCCTATCGCCGATACGATCGGCTCCCACCCTCCGGTAGCCAGACCCACCTATCGAAGGGGCAGGAGCCGATCCCGCGCAGCGGGCACGTTCGCGAAGCACCCACCTACCGAAGGGGTGGGAGCCGATCGCATCGGCGATCCCGCGCAGCGGGCAAGCTCGCGAAGCACCCACGTACCGAACGGGTGGGAGCCGATCGCATCGGCGATCGAACGTCACAACACCGCGTAATACACCCCACCATCCCGCACCACGGTCAGCAGCAGCTGCCGCCCGCCCAGCTTGCCCGTGGTCGGGAAGCTCTTCACCCCCATCACCCGCTGCTGCGACACGGCCACCACGATGTCGCCATCCTCCAGCCCCGCGGCGTCCGCACGCGAGCCCCGCTTGATGCCGCTCAGCGCCACGCCATACAGCCCCTGCGCCTTCTGCTCCGCGGTGAGGTCGCTCAGCGTGACGCCCGCCAGCCGCGGATCCACCTTCGCGCCATCCAGCGTCGCGATCTTCGCCGCGGCGACCGTGGCTTCCACCTCCCGCGTGGCGCCGTCGCGCTTCACCGACAGCCGTACCTTCGCCCCCAGCGGCAGCAAGCCTTCCGCGTTGCGCACGTCCTGCGCCCCGCGCACCGGCTTCCCGTCGACAGCCGTCAGCACGTCGCCCGTCTGCAAGCCTGCGCCATCGGCGGGCGAGCCGTCGTTCACGCGCGTCACCACGGCGCCCGCCGCGTCCTTCAGCCCGAGCGCGGCCGCGATGCGCGGCGTGATGTCCTGCACCTCCACGCCCAGATTCCCGCGCCGCACCTTCCCGTACGCCAGCAGCTGCTTCATCACGCCGGTGGCGAGATCGGTGGGAATGGCGAACCCGATGCCGACGTTCCCGCCCGAGGGCGTGAAGATCATCGAGTTGATGCCCACCAGCTCGCCGCGCAGGTTCACCAGCGCGCCGCCGGAGTTACCGGGATTGATCGACGCATCCGTCTGGATGAAGTTCTGGAAGCCCTTGCCCAGGCCCGAGCGGCCCAGCGCCGAGACCATGCCCGAGGTGGCCGTCTGCCCGAGTCCGAACGGATCGCCCACCGCCACCACGAAATCGCCGACGCGCAGCTGCGACGAATCCGCGATGGGCAGCGCCTGCAGGCGCTCCGCCGGCACCTGCAGCAGGGCGACGTCGGTATCCGGATCGCTGCCGATCAGCTTCGCCTTCAGATCGCGCCCATCCTGCAGCGTGACCGTGATATCGTCCGCGCCCCCCACGACATGGTGGTTGGTCAGCACGTAGCCCTTGGCCGCGTCGACGACCACGCCCGAACCCAGGCTCTGCTGCACGCGCTCGCGCGGCACGCCCTGGTTTCCGAACAACTGGCCGAACAACGGATCGTCGAAATAGGGATCGCGTGCCCGCACGCGCGTCTTCGTCGAGATGTTCACCACGGCCGGGGTCACCTTCGCCAGCATCGGTGCCAGCGAGGGCACGGGCTGGCCGTCGACGGCCGCCGGCAGCGACGCGAACGCGGGCGTCGCGGCGGCGAGCGCGAGGGCGAAAGACAGGGCAAGGCCAGTGGTTCGCCGGTAAGTGCTGGCGGGCATGGGAAAGCTCCTTGAGTGGTGTGTCCGGGACGCATTCGACCACGACACCGCCCACCAGTTTCAACCCCTGAGACGTACGTCCCGGACACTTTACATCGACCCCCTCCGGGCTTAAGGTACACACCGGCCGCAACCACAACATCTTGTGTTCCTTCGTTCGCCACTTACCAAGTGCTGGTGCTGCGGATACTCAGGTACAAGCTTCAAACCATCGCCGGTGAAGGCTTTTCCGGACACCGCGATGGATGATCAGGGATGGTCGACGGGATCCGTGGGGGAGGCCGTCGACGGGTTGCGCCGACGCAAACCAATAAAAGGCCTGTCAAAGGTCGAGACCGAGGACGACACACACATGAGCACTGCACGTGCGCAAGCCATCGGGCTTGAGACTGCCGCCATTCCGCTTCAGCCCGCCTCGTACGACATCTGGGACAAGAAGTACCGCCTGAAGGCGAAGTCCGGCGACCCCGTCGACGCTTCCGTGGACGGCACCTACCAGCGCGTCGCCCGCGCCCTTTCCGATGTCGAAGCCACCGCCGAGCTGCGCGACCACTGGAACGAACGCTTCCTCTGGGCGCTGCGCCGCGGTGCGATCCCCGCCGGCCGCATCACCTCCAACGCTGGCGCGCTGGAGCACAAGCCCGCCACCTCCACGATCAACTGCACCGTGTCGGGCACCATCCACGACTCGATGGACGACATCCTCGAGAAGGTGCACGAGGCGGGCCTCACGCTGAAGGCCGGCTGCGGCATCGGCTACGAATTCTCGACGCTGCGCCCGCGCGGCGCCTACGTGTCCGGCGCCGGCGCCCACACCTCGGGCCCGCTGTCGTTCATGGATATCTACGACAAGATGTGCTTCACCGTCTCGTCCGCCGGCGGCCGCCGCGGCGCGCAGATGGGCACGTTCGACGTGAGCCACCCCGACGCCAAGGAATTCATCCGCGCCAAGCGCGAGGATGGCCGCCTGCGCCAGTTCAACCTCTCGCTGCTCATCACCGACGGCTTCATGGACGCCGTGGAGAACGACCAGGACTGGCCGACCGTCTTCCCGGTGCACGTGAAGGAGCAGGGCGAGATCGACCTGAACGACGCATCCAAGGTCGTCTGGCGCGAGTGGCCCACCAAGGAAAACTACGTCACCCGTGACGACGGCCTGGTGGCCTGCAAGATCTACGGCCACATCCGCGCCCGCCACCTGTGGGACATGATCATGGTCTCGACGTACGACTACGCCGAGCCGGGCTTCATCCTCATCGACCGCGTCAACGAGATGAACAACAACTGGTGGTGCGAGCACATCCGCGCCACCAACCCCTGCGGCGAGCAGCCGCTGCCGCCGTACGGCTCGTGCCTACTGGGCTCGGTGAACCTCACCACCTTCGTGCGGGATCCGTTCGGCCCGAAGGCCCGTTTCGACTGGGACGAGTACCGCGAAGTGGTGCGCGTCTTCACCCGCATGCTCGACAACGTGGTGGAGATCAACGGCCTGCCGCTGCCGCAGCAGCGCGAAGAGATCATGTCCAAGCGCCGCCACGGCATGGGCTTCCTCGGCCTGGGTTCCACCCTCACCATGCTCAAGATGCGCTATGGCTCCGCCGACGCCGTGACCTTCACGGAAGACGTCTCCCGCGAGATGGCCGTGGCCGGCTGGGAAGTGGCGCTGGATCTCGCCAAGGAGAAGGGCCCGGCGCCCGTGCTCGCCCGCGAGTACGAAGTGACCGGCGACATGCTGCGCAAGCGCCCCGAGATGGTGAAGGACGGCTGGAAGGTCGGCCAGAGCATCAAGGGCAGCGTGCTGCACGCCAAGTACTCGCGCTATATGCAGCGCGTGGCCGAGGTCGCTCCGCACCTGGTCGACGCCCTCGCCGAGACCGGCGCGCGCTTCACGCACCACTCGTCGATCGCGCCCACCGGTACCATCAGCCTGAGCCTCGCCAACAACGCCTCCAACGGCATCGAGCCCAGCTTCGCGCACCACTACTCGCGAAACGTGATCCGCGAAGGCAAGAAGTCGAAGGAAAAGGTCGAGGTCTACAGCTACGAGCTGCTGGCCTACCGCGCCCTCATCAACGGCGACGCCATGCCGTTCTCCGACGACCCGAAGACCCGCCTGCCGGAGTACTTCGTGGCCGCCGACGACATCAGCCCCAAGGAGCATGTCGACATCCAGGCTGCCTCGCAGAAGTGGATCGACTCCTCCATCTCCAAGACCGCCAACGTACCCACCGACTACCCGTACGAAGACTTCAAGGACATCTACTTCTACGCGTACAAGCAGGGCCTGAAGGGTTGCACGACGTTCCGCTTCAACCCCGCTGCGTTCCAGGGCGTGCTGGTGAAGGAAACGGATCTCGAGAACACCCTCTATCGCTTCGAATTGGAAGACGGTAGCGTTGTCGAACTGAAGGGTAACGACGAGGTCGAGTACGACGGTGAAATGCACACCGCCGCGAACCTCTTCGATGCCTTGAAGGAAGGCTATTACGGCAAGTTCTGACCCCGCGGAGAGGGAATACGTATGTCGAGTGAAAACCAGGTCGTCGAGGGTGAGCTGCCCGACGTCGACACCAACGAGACCGACACCACGCCGGTAGCGGAGACGGAAGTCGCCGCTGAAGAAACCCCGGCACCGGTCGTCGCCAAGAAGGTCGTCAAGCGCAAGCCGGTCGCCCGCAAGGTGATCGACGCCGCGTCGCCGGCGCCCGTCAGCGACACGTCGGGTGACGACACCCGCGCGGCCGAAGACATCTTCGAGCCGGTGGTGAAGACCCCGAAGGCTCGCAAGGCCCCGGTGAAGAAGGCCGCCGCCAAGAGCGCCGGCTCCGCCGAGTCCACCGAGACCACGGCCGTCGCCGAAGCCCCGGCTGCGAAGAAGGCCGCGAAGCGCGCACCGGCGAAGAAGGCCGCTGCGAAGAAGGCGGTGAAGAAGGCTGCCGCGAAGAAGGCCCCGGCCACGAAGGCCGCCGCGAAGAAGGCGACCAAGAAGGCCGCCGCCAAGAAGGCTGCGCCGAAGAAGGCCGCTGCCAAGAAGGCGGCACCGAAGAAGGCTGCCGTCAAGAAGGTCGCCGCCAAGAAGGTCGCCGCCAAGAAGGCGGTGAAGAAGGCCGCCGCGAAGAAGGCTCCGGCGAAGAAGACGGCAGCCAAGAAGGCCGTCAAGAAGTCGGCCGGCCGCAAGGTCGCCACGAAGAAGGTCGCCCGCAAGGGCGCGGCGAAGACGGCCGCTCGCAAGAGCCCGGCTCGCGCCGCCAAGAAGGCCACCGGCAAGGTCGCTCGCAAGAGCGCTGGCCGCGCCCTGGTAAAGAAGACGGTCCGCAAGGCCGCCGGCAAGACGACCGCCCGCAAGGCGGTTGGTAAGAAAGTCGCCAAGGCGACGAAGAGGTCCACTGCCAGCAAGACCGGTCGCACGTCGGCGCGCAAGAGCGCGGTCCGTGGCCGCCGTAAGTAAGTAGCACCCATCCGGCCCGGCGTACGCGCCGGGCCGGATACCCAAGAGAGAAGACCATGGCGATCAAGATCGAAAAGAAGATCAAGGGCTACAACGTCGTTAAGCCCGAGGACAAGGCCGCCCCGGCCCCCGCGCCCGTGCCGGTGAAGGAAGCCGCGCCCGTGGCCGAAGTGATCCAGATGCACGAGAGCCTCGAGCGTCCGGAAACCCTCGTCGGCAACACGTACAAGATCAAGTCGCCGCTCTTCGAGCACGCGCTGTACGTGACCATCAACGACATCGTCCTGAACGCCGGCACCCAGCACGAACAGCGCCGCCCCTTCGAGCTTTTCATCAACTCGAAGAACATGGACCACTTCCAGTGGATCGTGGCGCTTACCCGAATCCTGTCCGCCGTCTTCCGCAAGGGTGGCGACGTGACCTTCATCGTCGAAGAGCTCAAAGCGGTGTTCGACCCGCGCGGCGGCTACTTCAAGGCCGGCGGCATCTACATGCCCAGCATCGTCGCCGAGATCGGCGGCGTGATCGAACAGCACATGAAGTCGATCGGCCTCATCCACGACCCCGAAATGAGCGAGGCCACCCGCCAGCTCATCGCGGAAAAGCGCGCCGCTTACGAAAAAGCCACGGCCAAGCCCACCCCCGCCCCCGCTGTAGGAGCGGACCTGGCCGCGATCGCCCCTAGCGACACGGCCCAAGCCTCCGCCACCCCAGAAACCCACACCAACGCCTCAGGCTTCCCGCCCGGCGCCACCCTCTGCGCCAAGTGCAACACGCAGGCCCTGGTGCTGATGGATGGGTGCCAGACTTGCTTGAATTGTGGGTATTCGAAGTGCGGGTGAGCAGAGCGCCGCACAAGTTGTGCCATAAACGATCACGTCCGTCCTCTGCTTGTCGCAGTCCTTGCGACGGTTGAGTCGCAGAGTGACGTTCGAGGCCTGGCTTCGAGCGGCAACCAGAAAAGCATTTTTATGAAAGCATCAAAGATTAATGTAATCGACCTTTTCGCGGGAGCCGGAGGCCTCAGTGTCGGAGCGGCGCAGGCTGGAGCTCGCGTCGCGCTTAGCCTCGAGCTTGATTCATTCGCTTGCCAGACATTGCGGCTTAACCACGAATATCACGGAGAAGTAATTGAGGGTGACGTCGCAGAATTCTCCGGAGACGATCTGCGGCATAGAGCGATTGGGCGCAAGAAGACGCCTCTCATCGTGGTCGGTGGGCCGCCGTGCCAGCCTTTTTCGAAGGCTGCCTACTGGACGCAGAGCGGCGAGGATGCGGCGTACCGGCGCGCACGTGCCGCTGGCAAGAGCGCGGAAAAACCTAGTCGCCCTACGTTGGTGAAAGCCGATCCTCGGCGAGACCTGGTTGCGGAGTATTGGCGAATCGTTGAAGAGTCGAATGCCGACGGATTTGTGTTTGAGAACGTTCCGAGCATCAAGCACCCGAGGAACAGGCCCATCTACGACGCTTTAGTTAAACGTGCGCGAGATTCCGAATACCACGTGACGGAAATCCTAGCTACAGCAACCGATTTCGGCGTAGCGCAGGCGAGGTCACGCGTTGTGCTCCTTGGTTCCCGACGACGCCCGCCGGCAGTCCCTGTTGCGACCCACAGTGCAGTCGGCGAGTCGGGCCTATCTCCGCTGGTTACGGCTGGAGATGTGCTCCATGAGTATCGCGGGCGCCGTTTTTTCGAGCCAGAGGAGGTCGTCACTGGTCGTTGGGCTCGTCATCTCGAGGAAGTGCCTCCCGGAGGTAACTATAAGGCTCATACAGCTTGGGCTGGACATCCTAATCCAACCTTCGAAACAGAGACTCGCTTCTGGAATTTTTTGTTGAAGCTTGCGAAAGATCGTCCGTCATGGACACTGGCGGCAAGCCCTGGACCATGGACGGGCCCTTTCCACTGGGAGTCACGCAGACTCCGGACTCCAGAACTTGCGGCGCTTCAGGGGTTCCCTTTTGCGTATCAAGTTGCGGGGTCTCGCCGCGAACGAGTTCGTCAGATGGGAAATGCAGTTCCTGTCCCGCTTGCTCGCGTAATGGTTGAAAGTGTCATGGAGACACTTTCTTGACGGGGGCAGAAAAGGTCGCCGGGCGGCTCAAGTGCATTAGTCTTTTCAGCGGTTGTGGCGGTCTAGACATCGGGGCTCATGCAGCAGGATTTGATGTGATCGTCGCAACCGATATTGAGTCGACTTGTGCCGAGACGTATGCGCAGAATTTCCCATCGGTTCCGTTCATAACGCGTCGAATTGGTGATGTAGAGAGTCAAGATCTTTTGCACGCTGCGGGAGTTGACGCTTCCCAGGTTGATCTTCTCATTGGCGGTCCCCCATGCCCCGCCTTCTCGAAGAGCCGTTTTTACAGGACTGAAAAGCCTCGAGCTCTCGATGACCCTGTCGCAGCCGAAACGGTTGGCGGATATCTCCGGATGCTTCGCGAGATTCGGCCGAAGGCATTTCTATTGGAGAACGTGAAAGGGCTATCGTATGGGGTGCACCGGCAAGCACTTGACCATATTCTTCAAACCGCTGCCGACCTTGGCTACGCGACTGAGGTCCACATCGTTAATGCGGCCGACTATGGCGTGCCACAAATCCGTGAGCGGTGCTTAGTCGTCGGTTCGTTGAATGGTCCGGTACAGGTTGCTTCCAAAAAATTTGCGAAGATGGGTACCGACGAAAACCTGCCGCCATGGCGAACGGCGGGTGAAGCTCTGTCGGATCTTGACACCGACGAGTTAGCGCGTGATGACGACGGGCATTTCGCAGGGGGCCAGTTCAATGATCTCTTGCGTCTTATCCCTCCTGGTGAGAATTACCTTCACTTCACCGCGGAGCGGGGCCATCCTGAGCCCAGATTTAAGTGGCGGTCTAGATATTGGTCTTTTCTCCTAAAGTTGAGCCCATCTCTTCCTTCCTGGACGATTCAGGCGCGGCGGTCGAACAACATGGGCCCGTTCCATTGGAGAAGCCGGATACTCAGAATTACAGAGATCAAAAGGCTCCAAACCTTTCCGGATAACTTTGTGCTCGCAGGGAATGTAGAGCAACAGTGGCGCCAGGTGGGCAACGCGGTCCCCCCTTTGCTTGCGGAACATTTCTGCCGGTCGATCTACGAGAAGCTGATGGGCGTCAGTCAGTTCTTGCCACGGGGCGCCGAAGCGGTGGCTGCCACGCGGAAGAAGGTGCGCGAAGCGCGATAAACGAGGGAGTGATGAGGGGGGGGGGCTGTGTCAAGACTGCGAAAAGAGCAACTCTTGGTTCGCGTAGTGGATTCGCTGCTCACCGGTGGATTGCTTGTCAATCGCACCACTGGTCGCGGCGAGCATCCTGCAGAACTGATTGTCCAAGAGCATAATAAAGCGCCACGACTACTGCGCGTATACGTGTGGAATGTGACTCACGGAGGTGGAGCTGCACGAGCCGCAAATGAATACCGCATCCAAGTAACCGGCATCGATCGATTCGAAGCGCCGCCGGGTGGTGAAGTACTGATCCTCGGGTGGTTCGAGGAGTTAGAAGTGTTCGCTGCATTCGATTTTCGCTTTCACTCGGTTCGGCTCGGAGCGTCGCCCTCCATACAAATTGGGCGCAACGCGCTTGAGGCGGCTGCACGAAATGGGTTTGCGCCGTACACGCGCGGGAACGGTGAAATCACAGTTGCAGTTCGGTGGGATCTCCTCGCTGCCTACGTTAGCCAGTTAAAAGAACTTCACGACTTTGGCGATGGTGTTGAGGACTTTCGCGCACTCGAACATATTTCGGACAATCCGGAAAACTTAGCACCAGCCTTATCGCCATCAATATCGGCTCCTCGGAGCAGGGTGCTCGTCCAAACGGCAAGGCTCCTTCGCGATGCTGGCTTTCGCGACCGAGTGCTGGCCGCCTATGGTCATGCCTGTGCATTCTGTGGCGTCCAACTTGAACTTCTGGATGCTGCGCACATTGTTCCGGTTAACCACGATGCCAGCAGCGATGAGGTCTCGAATGGAATTGCGCTTTGTGCGTTGCATCACCGGTCTTACGATCGATCACTCATCACCTTCGACACCTCCTACAGATTGGTTATTGACGAGCGAAGAATGGATCGACTCCGGATGCGGGAACGTGCGCTTGGGGAAGACGGATTTCGTCGCGCGTTGAGAGAGACAATCGTGCTGCCCTCGCGCACTGATCATCGGCCCAAACCAGAGATCGTATCTCTGGCTAACGAACTGAGGGGCTGGCGGTTGGCGTAACGCTGGGCGATCGGCAAAGTCGCGGTGCTGGAAACCGACACGACAACACGCTGCGCCGAGCGTCTTAGCGTCAAAGGCATTGCGGTACCGCCAGTCGTCGAGTAACATTTCACCTTGGATTTCGGGCGGTTAGCTCAGCGGTAGAGCACTACCTTGACATGGTAGGGGTCACAAGTTCGATCCTTGTACCGCCCACCACACTCCCGCATTGCCTTGATCCCGGCTTCAGTAACGGTCGGACTTTGGGTTCGCTCTTGCACCCTATTTGGCATGGGCTGCGGATTGCAGCCAGCTTGGTGGGCTCTCAAATGGGTCTTAAGTGCACTCACGGCCCGATTTTTTTGATCTGCGTTCTAGCGCACGAAGGCTGGAAGCGAGTGGTCGTCCCGACATGCTACGCCTAGCCGTTTGGCGACCGGCTTGATGTAACCGTTCTGACACTGGTTCCGATTGGGATTCCCAAGTTTTTGCGGCACGCTCATAAACCAGCTACGTAGACTCTGCGTTGTCGCCGCACTGCTTTCGGATGTAAGTCGCAGTTGCTCACATGCCCGGCGTCGCGCCGTCTGACGGCTCATGACGTTTGGTTCGCCGCATGCCTACTACAGACCATTCGCCTGCCGCAGCTATAGCCTTGTGGTTCAGGTCCTCCGCGACCGCCGCTCTCTCGATGCCGCAAACGCCGACGCGTTCAGACCCAATGTCAAGGAGTCACCCGCTTGCTGGCTGCTGCGGGAAGAAAGATCTCACCTTACACCCCATGGGCCGTTTTCTCGCAAGCGCCGCCCATCGCAAAGACTCGAGAGCTCAAGTCGAGATGCGACTGAACGTACGGCGGTGCGGGGTCGATTTCTTTTCGGGAAAACGATGTAGGCCCGCTCGAGGACGCCCAGCATCGTCGCCAAGATCGGCGGCGTGATCGAACAGCACATGAAGTCGATCTGCCTCATCCACGACCCCGAAATGAGCGAGGCCACCCCCAGTTCGTCGCGGTAAAGCGCGCGGCCTACGAAGAAGCCACGGCCAAGCCAACCACCGCCGCCGCTGTAGGAGCGGACCTAGCCGCGACAGCTCCTAGCAACACTGGCCAGACCACCGCCCCAGAAACCCACACCAACGCTTCACTCTTCCCACCCGGCGCCACCGTCTGCGCCAAGTGCAACACGCAGGCGCTCGTGCTGATGGATGGGTGCCAGACTTGTTTGAATTCGAAGTGCGGGTAACTTAGCTGTCGATTTCTGAGGAAACGGGCGGCCTAAGAGCCGCCCTTTTTATCAGTGAGATGCTGCTCTGACGCCGAGTCGAGCCGAGTCGTTCGGTGTCAGAGGCTTGGAAAATTCAAACTTTTGCCTTACTGCAATGGAAGGCGGCTCCCGCCCTCCATTATCGTATTTCAACATCAGTTGTTTGCTTCGAGTCGAGCCTTGAGCTCATCCTTGATCGGAAGCATTGCCTCATAGAGTCGGTGATAGGCCTTGCCGACGGCGCCATTGAACAAGCGGAGCTTCGGTCGAGTCACAGCCGTTCCAGCCAATATGATGTGAGAGACAGAGATGCCGGGGTAAGGATCGATGTAAACGATGTCGGCAACGCCTAATTGATAGGCCTTCTTTGAGCACAGTTCACAAGGGCTCGCCGTAGTGTAGAGATGCCCGCCCTTGATGCTCGGAGACCCGCTAGAGGTAAGTTGCAGGAAGGCATTTTCCTCAGCGTGGAGTGAACGTGTGTGTACTTGGTTCCCGGGCTGATCCGCCAGTACGGACCGATTGGCTGCCTCCTTGAAGCAGTACGGACAGGGCAGGCCTTGGTCCAAGAGTTTGGCTTTACGGTCTTTGTGCGCGTCGAGGATATAGGTACGTAGAGTGTCGTTTGTACGTTCAAACTCGCTATATGCTTCCTCGTCGCTCGCGACCTCCAAGGCGTCTACATTCCGCAGCGCACAAGAGACCTGTCCCCTAGGGACATCGTTCCAGCCTATGGAGCGCACGACGAAATTCTCATCAGTTACCGCCGCACCAACTTGTCGTGAAATGCAGCCACTGTTAAGCTTCGCGACCAGCGCAATTTGCATACATCTTTCATCGCGCGTCGGGGTCACCAGTCCCGGCTGCAGCGCTAGAGCATAATAGCGAAGAAGCTGCCCGAAGAGCTGAGCGTTTGATGCCCGACGTTTGGCCGCGCTCCGAGTATATTTACCTGCATTCCCGACAAATATATCAGCCTTCTGCAAGCAGCTTTGGATGTCTTGCGTTGTGAGGTTATGATACGAAGACAGCGGCTTATGTTTCTCAGGATACTCTCGGTCGTCAAGTGACTTGATCGTTGACTGATTCAAGCCAATTGAATGGAGTCTGTCGCGACGATCCTCTTCATCGGTCGTTATTGCGATCGCGTACAACGTGGAATAGCGGTCTCGTAAATAGATCAATTCTAGTGGATTGCGAATTGCATCTAGCACAATCCGGGTCTGCTTCTTGCCAAGCTTGTCATTCTCACGAATGCTTTCAATGATCCGAACTATCGCAAGTGGCAGTTGAAAGAGCTTGGTCGGATCTTCGGTGTTATTTAACGCATTTCCAGAGGCGCGGACGTTGTCGCCCACGGTCTGCATCAATGAAGCGTACGCTTCGCCGACGCTTTCTTTGAATTCCTTAAGGAGTTGAGGCAGCGGGCCGGTGATCACCGCGACCGCCATGGCGTGTTTGGTTCTGACGGCGGCATCAAACTCAGCGCCAGGCATCTCAAGCAAATCGAGAAACTCTCCGTGCCCCTCAGCGAACGCCTGCAGAAGATCTGCCGCTCTGTCATTGAGTCCAGAGAGCGTTCCTGGGGTTTTCGACGACAAGGCCGTAAAGTGCTTCGCGAGCAAAGCAACTAAAATCGCTGAGACCGTGATCTTCGAAAAAGGAATCCATTTCTGTCTTGCGAAGTTGACGATTATGTCCCGCTTTCGACCTTCGGCGCCTTCTGGACGGAAGTGCTCCGCGAGTGATGGGTCGAAGCGCCGGGTTAACAGGTCCGCGGCAGTTGTACACCCGCTGCCAGTCCTGCCGGTAAGTGCGAATATAAGTAAATCCTGATGCTCCCGATAGGCTTGTTCTACGCCGTCGCGAGCTAAGGTGTGTTTCACTTGTGCGTCCATAAAACAGTTCCATTGTGATTATTGGGCGGCAGATGCTGCCGCATCTAACATTGCCGAATCCATAGACTTGATTTCTGACTCGGATCTGCGCGCTGATACAATTCCTTTCTAACCTGGGGACACCATCAGAAACATTGTTCGATCTTGGTCTTTGGCCGCAGTTAGCGTGTCTCCGGGACTGGCTTTGTCAAACACTTTGGACTTTGGACAATAGCAGCGAAGTTCGGGGCCACGATGGGCCACTTTTCCCCGGCTGTCGTAATAAGATATATTCCGGTTCCCGCAAATTTCGTCGTGACCCTTGGCCGCTTCATACATGATCACGGCGTCGGCGAGCGGTCTGACTCCCGCTTGCCGTTCTGCTTGCTGACGCCATGGCCCCGAGCGACGTCGGCGGCCTTCATCGCGGGGGAGTAAGCCCTAGTGCGGTCGTTCCGCGCGAGCTTCTTGATCCACATCCTGTTGGTCGTCGTCAGACGATCCTGGAGGGCTCCCCAACCCAAGTCCCTTCCCATCCACGTGTATCCTATTCAATGACGGTTAGTCAGCGAGTTCAGTAGCATGGTCGGGCCAATTTGGCGACGATGCAACATCGGGGAGGCGCGGCTAGCCAGAAGTTGTGCCGCCGCACGATACTGGTGCTGGCTCTAGGCGAGTTGAAGATTCTGCGCAATCACTGGCCATTACGGCCGCTGGCTCGGCCGCCAAGGCGGGTCCTGGGTCCTGAAGTCTTGCCTGCGCGAACTCGAACATGAGCACAAAGCGATCGCGCCTGACGCTATCAACGCTCGCGACGAAGCTCATCACATACGCGGCCACCATAGCGATGAAGGCCGAAACTCTCACAACAGCCTCTGCTGTAGACAGGCCAGCGAACTTGAAAATATCGCGATTTGTGATCAACAGGCCGAGGATGGCGATAAATCCGATCTTGCTTGCTGTGCCGAAAAACACTTCGCGACTCATGTTCGCGCCGAGCGACCGCTCGCGAATGGTTTCAAGCGACCGGACGACGGCCGGCTTGCCGTGAGATGCTATCCAATCGATCGTCTTCGCGTCTTCGACCGCGAGCAAATCGTACTTCTCAAGCTCGCTGACTTCTCTACGACCTCTGGCCTTCTTCCGTCTCCACATTCCGAGGTAGAAGACACTCGCGGCGATGAGCTCGATCGCGAAGAACGACGTGCTTATCCAAGAGAGATGAAGCGGTAGTGCGTAAGTCGCGACGACCCCTGCGGCGAATGAACAGGCGACTATGGCTGCGAGCCACCGACCCCGCCTAGACAGCAGGGCGTCATCATTAAGGCCGGCGCGCGTTTCGTCTAGGCGCCTCTGGAGTTCGACGAACGAAACGAATGAATCCATGTGTTTCCCCGAACATACGTCTGGTCGATCGTTCAACTGCGACTTACGGGCTACGCACCGAGTGTGCCTACATACAAGTCTTTTATGATCTGCTACGGTCGCAGGGTTGCCAGCGTCGACGTGTCTTCGTGCCCTGGCGACTACCGAAAGGTAAAAGCGCGAGCCAGGAGCGCTGCAACGCCCCTGACCCGCTAACCACAACCAACTGACTAGGAGTCAACCGTGGCTACCCACGATCATACGGCACACGCTCGCCCGCCGAATCCCCCCGGCGACACCCCATCCGGTTACCGGGCTGTCTGCATCCGTCGCAGACACGGTTGATCGACCGGGCGTCAGCGCTTCTTCTGAGGTATTTCTCGGCCGTGTGACCCGGCGCGTCCTCTGGCGTGCCGTTTTCATGGGCTGACGCCTCTCCACGTCGTCAATCAAGCTGTCCGGCGCCCGGTCACGGGCAGCCGGTGAAACCGCGAGTCCTATGGTCCGCGGCACGTCGCTGTGTGGGCGTGCCGCGTCAGGACAGGCGGCCGTTGTTACTCAAGGATTCGAGATGTCTCTAGCAAATGATGGTTCAAGGGTTCGGCGTTGTAACTGGCAGGTCGACCCGGACGCTTCGTCGCACGACCTGTTGAACGATGCCACTGAGTGGCTTCAGTACGCGCGTGGGCTGACGGAAATGCTGGCCGAGTTCGTGCACGAGTCGGACAGTGTGGACTGCCGGCAGATGGCGCTTTCTCTGGAGGCGGTCGCGGCGCTCACACACATGGGGGTGCAGAGTGCGGCCGCCGCTCACGCCCGTATCAGCCTTGAGACGCGCGAGCGAGCCCAGGCGGAGCCTGTTGTCGTCCCTGCGGTGCGGATCCCGAAGCAGCGCCTTAGCCGTTGTCCGGACTGACCGCGCCCTTCAAGTCTTCAGCCGAAAGCCATTTGCCAGACTTGGCGATAAGGCGATGCATTAACCGGTGGCAGTTTGCGCAGAGCAAGGCGACGTCGGTGAGCCTCGTCTTGCGCTCCCCTTGCTCGGCTAGGGGTATGAGATGGTGAGCATCGAAGATGGCGTCGTCGAGGTTCGGGTCATCGGTCGGATTGACCTTGCCGCACGCATCGCAGCTCAGGCTTCCGTGCTTGCGTCGCTCCTTGATGAGGCTCTTTCTGAGTTTCCGGTTTCGCTCGCGGCGACGGTGCATCGCGGTGAACACCGAGCCTTCAGGAAACTCCAGCTCCTCGTCGTCCTGGTCGTCGGTTTCGAGCGGGGCCTCGGCCACATGCTTGAGGATGAGGGTGGCGATCTCCTTGACCTTCTGACGCCGGCTTTCGAACTGCTTCCACACCGCGAGGTCGGTCGCTGACGAATTGGCAAAGCCTCTGCCGGTCGCAACGCTCTGTAGGTTCGAGAGCTTGAACGATACGCCCGCCGGGTTGCGGAAGCTCGGACTCTCTGCCCTCAACTCATTGCCGGGCAGTGCGCGGAGCGTCTGCGAGAGCTGGATTACGCGCGGGTCGGAGTCCGACAATGCCACCATGCCGGCGTCGAAGAATAGATCGAGTGCGAGGATCGTCTCGTCACGCGTCCAGGGCGGATTGCCTCGCCCGGCGGTCTTTGCCATTTGGTTTTCCCCCTACTGATGAGAAGTATCTCACTGACGGGGGTTCCGGGCCACGGTTTGGGCTTTTCGGTGGGCCATATCCTTTCGAGACGACAGATGACGCCTTCGAGCCGACGAGGTATTCCGACCTCTCTTTTCCGAAAATTTCCATATATCGCACCTCAAGGTTGACGTACCGTGCCGCTACTTTTCGCGGCGCCGCGCAACGAGGCGCGGGCTTCCCAAGGAGGGACTATGTACGTAGACGAGGTTCGCGGTCGCTGGCATCGACCAGTCGGACGTGTCGGGCGTGTGGGGCTGTGGGCGTTGAGCCTGGCAGCCCTTCTCGTGGCGCCCTGCGCCGCGCGGGCGAGCGATGCTGCCGCACCGGACTTGCCTGCCAAGGTCCTTCCTTTCGTCGAGAAGGGGCGGGCCGTTCTGGCGTTCAAGGAGGCGCCCACGGACGAGGCAGGGGTCAACAACCTCGTGTTCGTCACGCGGCATGCGCCTCCGGAGGCCACTCCGGCGCCGACAGAGGGGCCCGTCGAATACACGTGCGAGCTCGTGGCGCTGCGCGAGGACAGAAACGGCATTCGCGTGACGGGTCGAACCACTGAGGCGGTCCAATGCTCGGGGAACCGGACGAACCTTCAGGCAGGATTTCGGGAACTCGACGACAACCTCACGCTTGTCGGGAACGAACTTAGGTTCAAGAACTACTGCAACACCGTCCGGGCGGGGTGGTTCACGTACTCTTTCCGCTTCGAAGGTGGTCGCTGGCGTTTCTCAGCCAGTGAAGCGTCCTGGGACTCGGTCAACGAGGACGGGTTCAACATGGAGGTGACGCAGTCCATATCGGAACGGGATATCCGCCTCACGTTCATGGAGGACTTCTCCCGGGCTGGCTTACGCGATGCGCTGCGATCATCCCGATTAGCGAAAGTCGATTACCGGGGTCTGCTGAACATAAAGCCGGAGGCCTCCGAACGAGCCGCCGGCATTCGCACCTCGTACGCTCGATGCATGGATAGGGCGGAAGCCGACTTCTTCGCGATCATCGAGTGTTCGAATGTGGAGTACCTGTTCCAGGACGAACGGTTGAATGCCAGCTACAAGAGGAGGATGGCGAGCCTCGGTGAGAACGAAAAGGAAAAACTTCGTGCCGAGGAGCGGCTATGGATCAAAGCCAGGGACTCCTACTGCAACTCCAACGAATTCGGCGGCGTGACGTCGCGAGCCGTCATCGCCTCGTGCCACATGTTCCAAACCGCGTATCGAGCGATGACACTCGAGCACGCTGCTAGCTTGCAGGTGACCGCTGCTCGAGCTGGGGTGGTTCGGTGACCGCTGCACGTAAGGCCATCATCGCGCTCGCGTTGATGGCGGTTTACGCCACGCAGGTGAGCGTAGGGGCTGAGACGGCGACACCGGGGAGGAGAATGGTTCCCGACGAAGCAGGTCCGTTCATTCCGCGGGGAGGTGTCGTGATTGCCTATGCGGAGGTCGAGGCGAAAGGCGATGCGAAGACCATGGCCATGGCCGTCCGCACTCTGCGCCCGAATCAACCTGCGGATATCGATCCATGGGATGCGGATTACACGTGTGACCTGATTATTCTGCGGAACGAAGGCGGAACGGTACGGGTAGCCGGTCGTTCGAGCCGTGCGATCGCGTGTCGAGGAAACCTCCTCAGCCCGGATGTCGGAACCCGTGTTCTGGACGACAGCCTGGACCTCCGAGAGGACGAAGTAACGTTCAGAAATTCTAGAGACACGGCTTTCAAGGGTATGTCCAGCTACTCGTTCCGATGCGCAGCGGGAGCGTGGCATCTGTCGGCCGCCACATCGGTTTTCTCGTCGTATGGACCAAGAGGTGGGGTTATACATAAAAGACAGGCGATCTCCTATCCCAAGGACTTCGGACTAATCCGTATGGAGGACTTCGACCCGGACGCTATTGAGCAAGTTATGTCGAAGTCGGAACGAGTAATCGACTAAGCACATTGCGATGCTGCGGGACCTTCGAACGGCGATGTGCGAAGCGCGCTATACGACTAGGCGACCAGGCGCAACGAAGAATGTGGGGCGCTGTAGCAATGAGACTAAGTGCAAAAATAGCGCCTACATTGATGGCAGTGACCGGCATGGCAACTACCACGGTAAGCGCGAGTCCAGATGTGCCGAACTCGCACCCTTCCGAGCGCGATATCGAACAGGGGCGCGCCGTTGAAAGTCGCGATGTCCCGTCTATCCTCAGTCATCTCACGAAGTATCGGTCGACGACGTTCGGGAATCGGGTTTGTTTCGTCGGTGCACTGGCGGACGAGGACGGGCTCTACCAAAGCCCCTACGTCTACGTCACGAGTACAAGCAATGACCGCGTGGATTGGATGCGTCGCTTGCCGTACCCGGCCGAGTTCTATCAAGGTCGCGCCACCCACTGCGTTGCGCATGGCGACTACGTCTATGCCCTCCTGCAGGTGGACACGGATTCGCATCAAGCGACAAACCAGACGATCGTGTCCGTCGTCAAGCTTGATGCCCGCACCGGGCGGCTGGTCACGGCTCGCAAGGTCGAGATAGACGGCGTAGGACGAGGAGCTTCGCGCTGGTTGAATCGAAGCGAGGATGTCTTCCAGGTGGAAGGCAATTCCATACGTGTATCCGGACGATACCGGAATGTGGATTCCGATGAGATAGAAACGTTCTCAACAACGGTCGATCCGTAGTCATCTGAGGCGATTTCTCCGCTCGTGAAGCTCGGGGAAGGCACGGCGCAGGTGCGTCCGCCGATGACGTGCGAGCGGGAGCAGAGCAGTTGGTGGAAATTTTCAGAATAGTCCTATGTACCGCAACCGAGATATGCGTTTTAGTGTCATTCGAAATTGCTAAGCGCGTCGATCAGTGAGTCAGAAGCGGCCTGTTCGCTGCCGCGAGAACAGCAATCGCATCGAGGCGGTTCCGGTAGGTATCACGACGTAGCTGTGGGGCAAACAAGTAGCCGGTCTATCGAAGTAAAGAGGGTGCAACAGATGGAACTGAAACGGTTGGTAGTCGCTGCCTTCCTGGTGTCTGCAGCCGCTGTCGGGTGCGGAGCTTACGCCGTACCAGCCGGGGACGCGTCCGCCGCACAGCACGTGGAAAATGGTCACGGGGTTGAAAGCGGGACGCGCGTCCCCGTGTGGCCCGCGTCGACGGCCGCCGAGCGAGAGATCCAATCGCCTGGCCAAGAGGCCTCGGCGCAGCTCGTCGTGGAGGAGCGTCAGGGGCATTGGACGGCCTGGATTCTCATGACCCCCGAATCCGGAGAGGCCCGGGCGATGAATTTCTTCACCGGCCAGGTCGTACGTCCCGTTAAGTTATTGAAGGTAGACGGCAGAACTTCTTTTATCGATCCGGAAGGGGCTCAGCACACGCAGGTGCTCGATCTCGGCCTATCCGTCTCGCGCGGCGAGGCCGAAGACTATGTAGGCAAGATCCAGATAAACACGGATTTTGCGATCTTCGATTGCGATGGGTGCGCGCGCGATGTGGACTTCTCAGAGCGCGTCGAGAGCGTCTCTCCACGTGCATCAGTCTGGAAGAAGGCCCCGATATATCCCGATGGAGACGGCTGGTCATCTCGTATCGGCTCTGCGGTCGACATGGGCGACGGAACGCTTCTATTCATCGGTGGGCGCTTTGCTTTCAGAGTTGACCAGCGCGACTTTGCTCCTGTTGGGTCTGCGCCCAATCTGCATGTCGTAGATGAAGAACGAATACGCGAGGTCATCGAGACCGCTGAGAACAATCGTATTGATGTAACAGATGCTTATCTAGCCAAGCAACTGGCATTGAGGAACAACGGCGAATAAAAAGGACTAGGAATGAAAGATGGACGTCGTGCACTAAGCACAAACGAGATGAGCGCCATTGCCTACTTTGCGGTGGGTGTGAGCTCCGAGGGAAGTTACGCTGGCAAGGACAGGGCGTACAAGCTGTCGTTCGCAGGAAAGTTCGACAGCAGCGGACGCATGAGTCCGATAGAGAACAGTGGGTTGTCGTATGGCACCTTGCAGAAAGATCTCGGACAAGCGGGACGGGAGCACGTTGCAGAGATCTTCGATGCGTACCAGGTCTGGGCCCTAGCCCATTCTCCTGCCGATGTTCTCTCCGACGACGAGAGGGCTCAGGCAGAGGTGGACTTTGCGCGCACGGGTCGACAGGTCAAGAAAGAGAATGGTCGGCCCCTGAACCTTTCGACTAAGGAGAAGGTCGATCGCTTCCTTGATTCAGAACACGGGCGAGATTTGGTCCACCGAAGTGACCGCGTCGAAGTAAATGGCCTTGTCGCAGGACCGCTCCGCAGACTTGCCAGCACGCCTGCGTTTCTACAAGCATCATCCGACGACAGGGTGAGATTGGCTGTTGTGGTAGCGAAGGCGTACAACCAAAACAGAGTCAAGACAAACGAGTTGCTTGATTACATGGCTGACGGCGGTAAGCATCCGCGAACGTTGAATTCACTCGAAGATGTGATCTCTCACACCGAAGATTTCTCTGATGCAATGCGAACCGGTCGCGACACGGCACTTAAGGCGGCTGAGCTGCTCATCGGACTGCGCGAATCAAGGTTGACCAATCCGCTGCGCGTGGCCTGGGAGACGGTAATCAGCGACCCTCTCATTGCCCCCTCTGAGATGGCTAAGAAGGGTAATTCAGAGGTTCGGCTTCACCATTCCGCAGTCCGGAATCTCTTTCTCGATCCGGAGCGCTCGAAGGCTTTTCTTGAATCGGTCGACCAAGGATTTTCCCATCAGTACGGGCGTCCCCTTGCGGAGAACGGTCGGCCGGCCACTTCGGGCTTTTATTCGTCTGGGACGGCCCTTGTGTTGTGGAACAGTGACGGGCGCGGAGTGGCACACGTGGACGGATCTTGGTTCGAGTTTTCGAGGAAAGAGATATCTAGGCTCCGCAATGAGGACCGATCGATCGACCTGTTGATCAACCGGGATGGGCAAGTTCAGCATCTCCTCCACGTTGACACGCCGAGTCGTTCTGTCCAGCGGAACGCTGATAGATCGCTCCGGAAAGGTATGCAAGGAGACGATGTGCGGGCTCTCCAACAAGATTTGGCCCGGCTCGGTTATACCGATGCACGAGGTCGCCCGTTGCGTCAGGATGGTGATTTCGGCACAACGACCAATGCGGCCGTTCAAGCATTTCAGCGCGATCACCGTCTTGCCGTGGACGGCGTTGTCGGAGCAGCGACGATGGCCTCGATTCGAGAGCTAGCGCGTCAGGATCAGCCTTCGATAGGGCAGCCCGACATGGTATATCCGGGCTACAACCGGCAGGCTGACGCGCTGGAGCCGTATCATTCGCTGCGGCCTACGCCTTTGCCGTTGCTACTTAAACCATCGTTGACACAACCCGAGTCAGATCCTGCTGCAGAGCGTGTTCAGTCAATCCAGGTGCCTGCTGTAAGCCGTCCGTATTTCGAACACGCGATGGAGCGGGCGAGCGGAGCCGGCAATCTCGGCACAGAAAATGCGGGGCGAGAGTCGTACGGCTTGAGTCCGGCGCGCGGTGCTCCTCAAGCTAAGATCGACGAAACTCACTCGATCGAGTGGCGGGACCAAGTGCGGCAACCACATGTGGAACATCAGGCTTCCTATGACGTACGCTCACTTGCCTCCTCGGGGGAGCGCGAAGCGCAAACCCAGCCCGGCCGGGATCTCAACGATCCCCGTAATCCAGAGAGTGCCTACCATGGCTTGTACAGGGAGCTGGGTCGCCGAGTTCCCTACGCTTCGGAGGACCGACTCGTGCAGTTCACCGCGGCCTGCCACACCAGTCGCATCACCGCCGACAACCTGAGCATCTGTCACCTGGACGAGCGGAACCTGACGATGGGGTTCCTGGGAAATGGCCCTCTCTCCTTGCCCGTCACCGTCGACCTGAAAAAGGCGCCGCCGGAGCCCGAGCAGGCCGTCGCCCAGATCGCGCAGTACGACCAACAGCAGGCGCAGGTCCGCGCCGAGTACCTGGCCCAGCAACAGCAGATGAGCAGGAGCGGACCGTCCCTCTGACGGTCTGCCGCTTGGCTGATCTGCGCCTCGTCCGCTGACGGTCGACCACGCTCAGGTGTCCCGGCCGGGTGGATTCCGGCCGGGACGAGACTTTTTGCGAAGGAAAGCAACGATGTTTGATAAGAAACGAATGGCCGCCATGCTTGTTCTGTTGGCGGCTGCGCTCGTGGCCGGCGAGTACGCTTCCGGCTACGTGCTTTACTGGCTCACGAACTGGAACATCGATCCGGGCTTCCTGACCTACTGGACCTACATCCGCGCCGTCGATGTGCCCGAGTTCGCGCCGTTCGTCCTGAAGATGAAGCTCAGCGGAGTGATCGGGTTCGCGTTGCCCATCGTTGTCTGGCTTGGTATCAGCTTCAAGCTGCTGCAGGCGCGTCCTGAACCGACGCACGGCAATGCGCGGTTCGCCGACCTGGCCGATCTCAAGAAGGCCGGTCTGCTCAAGCCGAGTCCGGACGCGGTTCTCATCGGTAAGTACAAGGGCTACTACCTCTGGCTCAGCGGCGCGCAGCACGTCATCACGATCAGCCCGACGCGCTCGGGCAAGACGACCTCGATCGCGATCCCCGTGCTCCTGTCCTACCTGATGTCGATGATCGTCCTCGACATCAAGGGCGAACTCCACGCCTCGACCAGCGGGTGGCGTGCGGCGCAGGGTCAGAAGATCTGGGTCTGGGCGCCCTACGACGATGCCGGCAAGACGCACCGCTTCAATCCGATGACGACGTTCGTCGGCATGGACCCGGGCAAGCGCATCGGTGAGATTCAGACGATCGCCGCGATTCTCTACCCGGATCAGCCGGGCGGCGATCCGTTCTGGATCTCGCAGAGCCGAGCGGCCTTCACCGCGTTCACCTCGTTCATGTTCGAGCGCTGGGATGAGAAGATTCGATGGCTCACCAAGAGCAACGCTGCCGACGAGCTCATGCCCGATCCCAACGTCTGCGACCAGTTCCCGAGTTTCGAGCGGGTGCTTCGCCTTTCGAGCGGCACCGACGAGATGGAGACGAAGCAACTCCTGACCACGATCGTCAAGGATCGCTCGTACGCGTTCGTCAGCTCGCAGACCAAAACGGTCTTCCGCAACCTGATCGGTCTGCCCGATGAGACGTTCTCGTCGGTCATCGCGAGCATGCAGGCGCCATTGCAGCAGTTCCTCAGCCCGATCCTCGCCGCGGCCACCAACGCCACCGACTTCAAGGTGGAGGACTTCCGCAAGATCCTCAGCACCCTCTACGTCATCATCCCGACCAACAAGCTCGACGAGAGCGCGAAGCTGCTGAACATCTTCTTCAGCACGGTGATCGGCAAGAACCTCGACAAGCAGCTGGGCGAGGAGCCCGACCTGAAGTACCAGCTGCTGATGCTGATGGACGAGTTCACGGCGATGGGGCGCGTGGACGTCTGGGCCAAACGCATCTCGATCTCGGCAAGCTACGGCGTGCGCGACCTCTGCATCATCCAGAGCCGTGCTCAGCTGAAATCGGCCTACGGCGAGAACGACGCCCAGAACTTCATCACGAACCACGGCGCCCAGATCGCGTTCGCACCCCGCGAACAAGCGGATGCGAACGAGTACAGCGAGATGCTCGGCTACAAGACAGTGCGCAAGCGTCAGCAGAGCACCAGCCGCGGCGGTGGCGGGCAGCAGGTATCGACGAGCTACGTCGAAGAACGCCGCGCGCTGATGCTGCCGCAGGAGGTAAAGGAGATGCCGTCCGACGACGAACTGGTGTTCTACGAAGGCTGCCGCCCCATCCGCGCGAAGAAGAACTGGTTCTTCAAGGACAAGATGTTCAAGGAGCGGGCGGCGATTCCCCCTGTCGAGGTGAGTGCGGCTCAGAGGAGTGCGGCGATCATCGCTATGCCTGCGCCACTGGGGATGCCGACGGACGCTGCCAAGGCGGCCCTTTCTCGGGCGGCGAAGGCAGCCTGATACCGAGCGATCGAGTAGGAGTGGTGCATGAAGAGGCAGGTTGCGATGTTTGCTGTTGCTCTGGCGGTGACGTGTTCTTCGGTCGCTGGGAACGCCTGGGCTGATCCGAGAGAGAAGTCACCAAAGCTTGGACCCCAGTATCGAAAAGCAGAGACAGTTATGGAGTTTCGACGAATGCTGCTCGCCGATGGATGGATACCGGAAGAGAATCCGGATTGTCTTGAGGAAGTCGTCGGCGGTGACTACGAGGGGAGGTGTCGTGACGATCCAGAGGAACGTCAATGCCGCGTCTGTACGATGGTGCCGGAGATTGCGGTAAGTACCGGGAGCGGACATACGATTCTTGCGTACACCAAGGAAGGGACCAGGCTTTACGTGGAGCTATATGGCGATATCGGCGATGTCGACAAGCCACCACCGCACGATCTGGCGATCATGGATTGGAGGTTCCGCTGATTCTTCAACGACAATAGGTTCCGTAAGAGGGGGCGCCGCCATCTAAGGGCCTGGATCACCATGAGGATGAATCGATGAAATGGAGTCTCGTGTTCTGCCTGTGGGCGATGTCCAGTGCGGCCGGGGCCGTCATCACCCGGGCCGATGTGGACGATGCGCGGTATCGGGTCGACCCGGGAGTGGTGCCTGCGCTGGCGGACCTGCCGGGTGAGGGGCACGGCGTGCTCATCGCCCCCCGGTGGGTGCTGACCGCCGCGCATGCCGCGCCCATGATGATGGATGGCATGGAAACCGACGTGTCGATCGGCGGAGTCGCGCGTCGGGTGTCTCGGGTGGTCGTCCACCCAGGCTATCGAAAGGTGCCGGAAGCGCTCATCAAGGAGGTCCTGGCGTCGGGCGACTTCGCCAGGCTGTATGCCTCTCTTGGCTCGTCGGACGACATCGCGCTGATCGAGCTGGCGTCGCCCGTCAGCGGTGTCACGCCCATGCCCCTCTATCGCGGGGACGAGGAAGCCGGGAAGACGGCGGAGCTCTTCGGGAAGGGCGCCACGGGCCATGGCGATCATGGCCAGGATCCCGCGAGCGCGCATCGCACTGTCCTTCGTCATGCCTTCAATGTGATCGAGGGTGCGGACGCGCGCTATGTCTGGTACCGCTTCGACGCACCGCCGGCCGGCCTGCCGCTCGAAGGCATCACGGGTGGCGGCGACAGTGGTGGCCCTCTGGTCGTCGGCACGGCCGCGTCGGCGCAGCTCGTCGGCCTCGGTTCGTGGAGTCGCTACCCGAAGGATCACCCGTTCTGGAAGGGCTTGACCCCGGATCGCCCGTTCGTCGGAGGCCTCTACGGTGTGGTGGTGTATGCCGTTCGCGTCTCGCGCTACGCCCCGTGGATCGATAGCGTGATGGCTTCGCCCGAGGAAGCACATGAGGAGACGCCAAAGTGATCACGCCTTCCGACCCGAACGATTCGCCGACACCGCCGACCCCTGCACCCGGGTTCGCGGTGATCTACCGGTGGCGCATCCACGCCGACCGTGAAGCGGCCTTCGTGGCCGCATGGTCGAGGATCACCGGCCTGTTGAAATCCGAGCGCGGTTCGCTCGGCGCACGTCTCCATCGCGGGCGGGACGGCATCTGGTACAGCTACGCCCAGTGGCCGACGGAAGCAGCGCGGGCCGATGCCTTCTCGCTCGGTCCTGTGGACGAAGCGGCACAGGCCGTGATGAAGGATGCCATCGCTGAATCCTTCCCCGAGATCCTGCTCGAGCCTGTGGTCGATCACCTCATTCGGGCATAAGCTCGAGGAGCTCGTGGCTCCGCCCACCTGAACTATCGGCACGATTCCGTGTCGAGGTAAGTCAGGACGAACCGGGGCGGGACGATGCAGCCGAGGTACCAGGCATCCGTTGGACGCGGCATCCTTTGGGGAATCATCATCGCCGCGCATGTCGGGCTGATCGCCTGGCTCTACGCCATGCGCGCGAGGCCGGATGTCGAGATGCCGTACGCATCCCAGGAGCAGCCCATGGATGCCCTTCGCGTCCGGTTCGTCTCCGCCTCAGTGCAACGGCGCCAGCCGATCGACCGGCATGCTCCGAAGGTCGTCATACCGCAGACGACTGCCTCGCGAACGCTGCGGGCGCCGTCATCCATCCCGTCCAGAACACCAGAACCTGCCTCAGGACGACCACCCGGGCAACCGTCCGAGCCGTACGCTGACTCCGTCGGGCCTGCGGGTGGCGGTCAGGCGGAGGCCGATTCGCTGCCGCATTTCTCGGGGAATCCCGATCTTCGCCAACCCACGTGGAACGCGGCGCCCCGAGCTCCCGGAACCTCCGATGGCGAACTGGCGAAGACATTTCATGTAAGGCGCGAAACCAGCATCGACGACAGCCTCCGCGGCATCGGCCGATACATGGCGTGCAGCCGCGTCCAGATGAAGCGCAATCAGGTCGGTGGAGGCATCGATCCGACCGTCGCCACGGCGTATGCCGCGCTGGATTGCAAGAAGTAGGCGAACCGAAGCCGGGCGTCCTGCAGCGTTCTGCCCCAATCACCGGCAAGTGTCTTCAGCCACCGTCGGTGGCCGCGAAACCCCGTGCTATATCGAACCTTCACTCCCGGAGGTCGCAATGAACAGACTCGCATCCGTTGCCATCCTCGCTGCGCTGTCCTTCGGCGCATGGTCCGGAGGCGCCCACGCCGACGACACCCTCGACGGCCGTTTCGACATTGGCGGTCGCTCGATCAAGCTGAAGTGCGAGGGCAGCGGCACGCCGGTCGTGGTGGTGGATGCGGGGCTGGGTACCGCGCCGGCGGAAGATCCGGGTTGGCTGGGCATCGCGGCCAAGGTCGCGCCGGTCACGCGCGTGTGCCTGTACGACCGTGCCGGCGTCGGTGGCAGCGATCCGGCGAAGACGCGTCCGCGCAGCAGCAAGGATGCCGCGGAGGATCTGCACGCCGCCCTGAAAGCGGCGCACGTGCCAGGCCCGTATCTTCTGGTCGGGCATTCCATCGGCGGGCTGCACGCGCAGGTGTTCGCCAGCATGTATCCGGACGACACCGCTGGCCTCGTCCTCGTCTCGTCGACGCATCCGGATCAATCGAGCGCGTGGCTGTCTGCGCTCGGGCCCGCGAAACCTGGCGAGGAAAAGGCGGTGACCGAGGCACGCACGTTCATCAGCACGGTGCAGACCGATCCGACGAAGAACGAGGAAGGCCTCGACATCACGCCAAGCCTCGCGCAGGCGAAGCAGCTGAAGTCGCTCGGCGCGAAGCCCGTCATCGTCGCGACGCACAGCCCGCGCTTCCGCATGGTGCCGGGCCTCTCGGAACCGATGTCGATCAAACTCGAAGACGCCACGCAGCGTCTGCAGAAGCAATTCCTCACGCTATCGAGCAACGCGCACCAGAACATCGCGGCGACCGCCGGCCATGGGCTGCCGCATGAGGATCCCGCGTTCGTGGTGGCGAACACTCTGCAGGGGGTGAAGGCGGTGCGGGCTCAATCGCCCTGATAAACCGCCTCGACGTTCACGGCATCCGTGTCGAGCACAGGCTCAACGACTTCCGCGTTCCGCCGGTCACCTATGGACCAGGCCGGGAATGCGCCAGGCGCTCATGGGCGAAATTGATGAACGCCCTGAGCCGAGGAGTCTCGAAACGACTTGTCGGCCACAACACGGTGACCGGAATGGGGGTGGCGCGCCGGTCTTCGAGCAGAGGCACGAGACGACCTTCGCGAATGGCATCGTCGACCAGAAAATCGGGAACGTAGGCCACTCCTAGCCCTTCGATCGCCGCTCCGCGCACCGCCTCCATGTTGTTGCACACGACCGCGGTAGCCATCGCGGGCGCGACTCCGTTCGACAGCACCCAGGCCTTCAGCTTGCCCGTCGCGCGATACCGGAATTGGATCGCCTGGTGGGCGGATAGGTCCCTTGGGATGACGGGCGTACCGTGGGCATCGAGGTAGGCAGGAGAGGCGCAAATCCGCATCGCGAACTCGCCGAGCTTTCGCGATTTGAACGTCGAGTCGTCAAGCTCGCCCGCCTGGATCGTCGCGTCGAACTCGTGGTCGTACGTGTAAAGGCCGTCGTCGAAGTCCAGTTCGAGTTCGACTGCCGGGTACGAACGGCGGAATTCCGATAGGACAGGCATCAGGAGCCGATAGAAGACATGGGGCAGCCGGATCCTCAACCGGCCACTGGGTTCTTCGGCCGATCGTTGTAGCAACGCCCTTGCATCCGCGATTTCGCTGAGGATCGAGAGGGCACGCTCGTATAGGAGTCCTCCCTCTTCGGTGAGCGCGATCTTTCGGGTGCTGCGCTGGAACAAGCGAACGCCGAGATCTTCTTCGAGGTTTGCAATGTTCTTGCCCACGGCCGACGCGGATATGCCCAGCTGCCTGCCGGCGGCGACGAAGCTCTCCGTCTTGGCGGCGCAAACGAAGCTCTTCAGTGCGACCAGGCTGTCCATGCGCGTGATTATGGAATTTTTGTCCGTGATGTAAAGCGAAGCAGGCTGATTATCATCGTGGAGGCTTCCGATATCGTTTCGCCAAACTTCGGAGGCACCATGGGCTCGACTTCATCGCTGGGGCGCGTTCGCTCCGCATCAGTGTTCCTTCCGCTGGCGGCTTTCGCGGCCGCGCTCATCGGACTCTCCGCTCCGGCGATGGCGGAAAGCGGCATCGCGATCGGCCAGGCTCCACCTTCCTTCGTGGAGAGCGTGCGGCATCCGGAAGACCTGGACCGTCTCACGGGGACGCGATGGGTGATCGTTAGCGACTTTCAGCCGCGGGACGGCGCCCTGTTCGCGGTGGATAGCGACTCGCCCGAACGCGCCGTCGTGGTGCCCTGGGCTCCGGGCGCCGCGTCGGGACGCATCAGTGCCACCGAGTTCAGCCCTCACGGCATCGCCGCGAAGCGTCGGAGTGACGGACGCTACGAGCTGCTGGTCGTCGATCACGGTGGCGGCAAGGAGGCCATCGACTGGCTCGTCCTCGATGCTTCCGGACAGGTGCCGACAGTGGTCGAGGGCAAACGGATCGCTGCTCCGCAGGGCACCTCGGGCAACGCGGTAGCTTTCGTCCCTGGCGGCGGGTTCGTCATGACAAGCATGTTCGATCCCGACGATCGCACGACTGTCGACAAGGTGTCGGCCGGCAAGCCCACGGGAGGGGTCTGGCGCTGGACCTCGGCCCAGGGGTGGAAAGCTTTTGGGCCGCGGCTGCCGGGTGCCAACGGCATCGCCGTGACGCCGGATGGCGCGCATCTGTTCGTCAATGCGTGGTCATCACGCACGATTCTGAAGTTGGCTATGGATGGCAAGGAAGAAGCCCGCGCGTCGGTGGACTTCCTTCCCGACAACCTGAGGTGGAACGGCGACGATCACTTGCTTATCGGCGGTCAGGCCGCGACTGCCCATGAGATCTTTACGTCGGGACAACCAGGCGCCCGTTTCCCCAAAGCGTATGTCGTGGCAGAGCTCGATACCCACACCATGACGGTTCGTGAGCTCGTGCGAAAGAACGACGACGATGCTGTGCGGGAAGGATTTGGTGCCGCGACGGGTGCGTTGGTCGTGGGGCGCAGCGTTTGGGTTGGCAGCTTCATGGGTGACGTGCTTGCACGTTTCGCGATCCAGACCGATCCGGCGAAAAAGAAGGTGGAAGGCGACGGAGTGAAAGCGGTGCGAGCTCAATCGCCCTGATAGACCGCCTCGACGTTCACGCCATCGGGGTCGAGCACGAACGCCGCGTAATAGCGTGAGTGGTAGTGATCCCGGATCCCGGGCGGCCCGTTGTCCCGGCCACCTGCGGCGAGTGCTTCCTCGTAGAACTGCCTCACCTCGGCGCGACTGGCTGCCTCGAAGGCCACGTGCATCACCTTGCCCGGCGCGGCGTGGTCGTGCAGCCAGAGGCTTGGGTATTCGTTGGCGCCAAAGCCGAGCCGCGTGCCGCCGTTGCGCGTCTCGTTCGGGCCGATGGTGACGAGGAGCGTCACGCCGAGCGGTGCGAGTGCGCGTTCGTAGAACGCCCGGGCCCTCTCTATGTTCTCGACGGCGAATTCGATGTGGTCGATAAGCGGCATGCGGGGCTCCGGCGCGTGGCTGATGGGGCAATGTCGGATAGTTTTGGCTGCAGATCAACGGGTGGAGGGTGGCGAGCTCTTGTCGGGAGCGGCAGGGTGGATCGCGTCGCTTCGCTATTCGCGCGCGAGCGCGCTCCCACCTGCGGAATGGGCTGCGGTTTGATCGTGCGGCGCAGCAGGGGGTGGAATCGGAATCGCTGTAGTCTCGCCGGGTGGACCAGCGTTTCCGAAGGATGTCGCGCCGCTCACCGTCGAAGGCTTCCGCGCGGCGAACGCACTCATGGCGCCATACCTTCGGGCCGATTGCCAACCTGGGGAGTAACGATGACCATCACCATCACCGCGTTCGAACGCTCGCCCGATGGCGGCAAGGGTCTGGCGCGCGACACCCGCGTGCGCTGGGCGCTGGAAGAGGTGGGCCAGCCCTACGAGGTGCGCCTCGTGCCGCATCCGCAGATGAAGCAGCCGGACCACATGGGCTTGCATCCCTTTGGCCAGATTCCCACCTACGAGGAAGACGGTCTCGTGCTGTTCGAAACGGGGTCGATCGTGTTCCACCTGGCGGAGCGGTATGGCCACCTGTTGCCGAGCGACGCCAATGCGCGGGCACGTGCGATCACGTGGATGTTCGCCGCGCTCAACTCCGTGGAACCGCCGATCCTCGACATTTTCATCGCGAAGATCCTCGAAGGCGACAAGCCATGGGCGGCCGAGCGCGTGCCGATCGTGATGGAGCGCGTGCGTCAGCGACTGAAGCTGCTTTCGGATCGACTGGGCGACGCCGAGTGGCTGGACGGCGAGTTCAGCGCCGGCGACCTGCTGATGGTCTCGGTGCTGATGCGCGCGCGACCGTCGGGCGCCCTCGCGGAGTTTCCGCAGTTGGTGGCATACGTCGAACGCGGCGAGGCGAGGCCGGCATACCAGCGTGCATTCGCGGCACAGCTGGCGGTCAACACCGCCTGACACTCACCACCAGCTACCGCCAGCCGCTGTAGGAGCGGCCCTGGCCGCGACCGCTCTTCGCGAGGAGCAACAGGCCCTGCTGCCCAGCGGCGAAAAGCCGTCGCGGCCAGGTCCGCTCCCACAGGTGAGGAGGCGCGGCGAGCACCCTTCAGGCTCCGGTGGACGACAACGTCCAGGTCGAACGGCTATCGCCCGCCGCTGTAGGAGCGGCCCTGGCCGCGACCGCTCTTCGCGAGGAGCAACAGGCCCTGCTGCCCAGCGGCGAAAGGCTGTCGCGGCCAGGTCCGCTCCCACAGGGTGACGAGGCGTGGCGAGCATTCTTCAGGCGCCGGTGCACGACAACGTCCAGGTCGAACGGCTACTGCCTGCCGCTGTAGGAGCGGCCCAGGCCGCGACCGCTCTTCGCGAGGAGCAACAGGCCCTGCCGCCCAGCGGCGAAAGACCGTCGCGGCCAGGTCCGCTCCCACGACGGCTCGCTTTACGAGCGAGCCGCCTGCGACCACTCCACCGCGTCCGCGCCGGCGGGAATGCGCATCGGGGCCGATGCGTCGGTGGCGGCGCGCCAGACGGCTTCCGCGACATCGCTCGAATGCGTGACCGGGCCGTCGGCCGTCATGCCGCTGAAGACCTGCTGCATGAAGTCGGCATAGGCGGGCGACGGGGGCTGCATGCGGGCGCGGGCGTTTTCGCCGAAGCGCGTGTCCGGGGCGCGGCCGGGGAGCACGAGGTGCGCGCGCACGTTGAAAGGTGCGAGCTCGAGCGCAAGCGATTCGGTGAAGGCGTTCACGGCCGCCTTGCTTGCCGAGTAAACCGACAGCAGCGGCAGCGGACGGTACGTGACGCTCGACGTGACGTTGATCACGACGCCGTTCTTGCGCTCGCGCAACTGCGGCAGCACGGCCTGCGTCATGGCGATCGTGCCGAGGGTGTTGGTTTCGAAGACGTCGCGGACGGTATCCATCGTCATGCCTTCCAGCGCGCTGAGCACGCCGATGCCTGCGTTGTTGACGAGGACATCGACCGGGCCCGCTTCGTCGATCGCGCGACGGATGCTCGCCGCATCGGTCACGTCGAGCGCGAGGACGCGCATGCGGTCGGACGCCGGGAAGAGATCGATGCGCGGCGTGCGCATGGTCGCGATCACGTTCCAGCCCTTCTCGTGGAAATGGCGAGCGATATCGAGGCCGAAGCCGGACGAGCATCCGGTGATGAGGACGGTCTGCATGGTGACTCCTGGGGTGAGGGTGCCTGCCGGCCACGATAGGCGCCCGGCCCCGGACTCGCTACACTCTGAAGTCCGATTATCGTTTGCGAGAGTCCAGTCATGATCGATCCGCTGGCGGAAGTGGTCACCCTGCTGCAGCCCAGCCTGCGGCGGTCGAAGCTCGTCTCGGCGGCCGGGTCGTGGGGCGTCCGCCAGGCGGAGCAGGGCAATCCGGTGTATTGCCTGATCCTCGAAGGATCCTGCCGCCTGACCCTTGGCGACGAGGAGCCAATGGCGCTGCAGGCGGGCGATTTCGTGTTGATCCCCGCATGGCGCGACATGCTGCTGTCCGGCAACGAGCCGCCCAGGCCCGAGGACATCGACCGGCATCCCGTGGAACTCGCCAATGGCGAGCACCGTCAGGGCACGCCGGAGGGCCCGCACGAGGTCCGCTTCCTCGCGGGCCTGTGCGAGTTCGGATCGCCGGACGCGGCGCTGCTCGTGTCGCTGCTGCCGCGGGTGGTTCTGGTCCGCGACGAGCCGCGGCTCTCGACGCTGGTGCAGCTGGCCAGCGACGAGGCGCGTGCGCAGCGTCCGGCGCGTGAGGTGGTGCTGGCGAACCTACTCGAAGTGCTGCTGATCGAAGCGCTGCGCTCCACCGCCGACGCCAGCCCGACGCAGGGTCTGCTGCGCGGGCTGGCGGACGCGCGCGTCGGCACCGCCATTCGCCACATGCACGAGAGCCCGGCACGCCCGTGGACAGTGGCCGAACTCGCCAGGGAGTCGGCCATGTCACGCTCGGCGTTTTTCGAACGCTTCAGCCGCGAGGTCGGCGTCGCGCCGATGGAATATCTGCTGTCCTGGCGCATGGCGCTGGCGAAAGACCTCCTGCGTCGACGGGACGGCAGCGTGGCGGAGGTCGCTGAGCGCGTGGGCTACGGCTCGGCCAGCACGTTCAGCGTGGCGTTCTCACGGCATGTGGGCGTGTCGCCCGCAGTGTATGGAAAGAGCGCTTCGGCGCCGGTCGCCGCTTGATGTCTGCATGAATCTATTCATGTTTCCACTGGAAGGTGAGTCAACTCACTGATACAAAAAGATATTGACATAGAAAATCTATTCATATATCTATTCATGCATGGCAACGATGGTGCGCGCCGAGCAGCTTCTCACCGCCCTGCGGCTGCGGGGTGCCTCAAGTGCGGCCGACCTGGCCGCGGATCTCGGCGTCAGCCAACCCACCGTTTCTCGTCTCCTGGCTTCAGTCGGCGACGTTGTCGCGAGGATCGGCCAGGCCCGACGTAGCCGCTACGCGGCGATTCGGGATGTACGAGGCCTCGGCTCGCGCTGGCCCCTGTTCCGCATCGACGCCCAAGGGCGCCCACAGGAGTTCGGCTTTCTGACGGCCCTTTATCCGAGGGGCGCTTTGGTCGCCCCACGTCGGCCGACCGACTGGATGCGCGACGAGTTCTCGGATGGCCTGTTCCCCGGCGTGCCCTGGTTCCTCGACGATCAGCGACCGCAGGGGTTCCTCGGTCGCCAGTTCGCGCAGCGCTGGGCTGGCGCCCTGGGATTACCGTCCGACATCCTGCTATGGGATGACGATGCGGTCATGACGGCGCTGTTGCTTCGCGGGAGCGACGGGCCGGGCGACTTCGTACTCGGCGAGCGATCGCTCGAAGCGGCGCTCGCCGAAGGGCCGTCACCCATTCCGACCGCCGAACGCGGCGAGGTCTATGCGCGGTTCGCGGAGGCGGCGATGGGTGGCGCGGAAGTCGGATCGTCGGCTGCCGGCGAGCAACCGAAGTTCACCACTGCGGTCGCCGACGGGAATAACGAGACGCGCCACGTCATCGTGAAGTTCAGCGAGCCTGTCGATGGCAACGCCACCGCGCGTCGCTGGGCCGACCTGCTTCTGAGCGAACACATCGCCGGAGAAGTCCTTCGGGACCACGGCCACGCCAGTGCACGCTCGGACATCGTCTGGTCAGGAGGGCGCGCGTGTCTCGAAGTGACGCGCTTCGATCGCGTCGGCGCGTACGGGCGACGCGGCTGCGTCACGCTGGCCGCGTGGAGCGATGCGCACGACGGCCTGCGCGACGATGGTTGGGCGGGTGCCGCCTCGCGAATGCGCGCCGGAGGATGGGTCGATGCCGATACGCTCGAACGCATCCGGGAACGCTGGTGGTTCGGTCGTCTCATCGGCAACACCGACATGCATTTCGGAAACCTCGCGTTCTTCCTCGATGACGCGCTACCGCTCGAACTCACGCCGAACTACGACATGCTGCCGATGATGTACCGTCCTGCTGCGAGCGGTGCCGTCGTCGGGCGTGAGTTCACGGTCGCGACGCCGACGCCGGCCGACCTGGCGGTGTGGTCGCTCGCTAGCGGCTGGGCAGTGTCGTTCTGGCAGCGCGTCGCGGAAGACGCCAGCATCAGTCGCGAGTTCCAGGCCATCGCGAACGCCAACGCGCAGATCGTGACCAGGGCGCGATCACGATTCGCGACGTGACGTGATCCGTCATGCTTCGACGTCGACACGGCGGAGCGTGCCGTTGAGACGCTTGAGCAACGCCAGCCCGCGGATGGAAATGTCCCTTTCGGCGATGCGGCCTTGCGCATCAGCGCAAGCGATCTGCTGTTGAATGATTTCGTACGAATTGTCCATCCGGAGATCGAGATATTCATCGTGCGATAGCGAACCGTCGTTCCATATGCCGAGGGTGCATATGAGGTCCAATGCCTCATCACCCGAAATCTGTCCTGTGCTCTGCAGTTCGGATACCGCGTCGAAGAACTGGCGAACCGTCATGTTCGAGAAGTCGTATCGATCGGCCGGTCGCGGATCGCTGACGGATGACGCCTCCACGGTGGCTGGATGGACACTGTCAGCATTGGCGACGGGCGCGAACGTTGCGTTGGAGATAGACGATATATGCATGAATCGGCTTCCTGCGCTCTTGGGATGATTTCTCCATCGTAAGCAAAGCGTCTGCCGACGAACGATCTGATCTCGACCTCGCGGCGTCGTCCTACGAAAAGTGTCGCGTTGGAGGTAACAGGACGGGCATGGACCCGGCAGATTCAGTTTGCGGAAATGCATAACGTTTCGGCCGCAGCGGATGTGCTGCGGATGGAGAACATCGCAATGAAGAGAAACGTGTCATTCGCAATCGGCGCGCTGGCCCTTGTCGCTTGCTGGAGCATCGCAGCGCAGTCTTTCGGCGGAGCTGCGCCTGTGTCTGATCTTTATGTCGCGAGCGTCAGCTCGCAAACGGGGTCCACCGAAGCGATAAGCGTCCACCAGACCGCTACCCAGCGTCATCATGCAGGTGGCTTTGTACATGTTGTCTCAGTCGAACGAGGCTACGGCCACGCCTCTGCCACGATGAACAATGGGCCAGTGCGGGAGATCGAAACCGTCAATCTTTGCGACGGGGGGCGCGGATCGATGGTCCGCTGTCGAAACGGCCAGACCGTCATTGGTCACATGCGTACTTGGGATGTCACCGGTAAAGGGAATGGACAGTTCACCGTGAAGTCAACCTCGGTCAACTGGCCTCGCAATACGGCGACCAAATCGATCTCGATCTTGTAGGAGCGCCGGTCTGACGAAACATTGTGGGAGCGCACCTGGGCGCGACATCTTTTGAGGCCGCGAGTGGCAGGTCCTGTTGCTCTTCGCGAGGAGCTGTCGCGCCCGGGTGCGCTCTCACAAGACAATGTGCCGGCGAGGTGGCGAAGCGCTGTTGGAGCGCACCTGGGCGCGATGTCTTTTGAGGCCGTGAGCGGCAGGTCCTGTTGCTCTTCGCGAGGAGCCAGACCGCGTTATGGAACCGATGGCGTCGTTTTTTCCAGGATGCGCATCGACTCCGCGTTGGCCGCTTCCCATGCGGCGATTTCCGCTTTCGTGGTCGGGAGGTGGGCTGGCATCGCCGCGTGACCGTTCATCGTGCTCGCGGGCGACGAATCCACCGGCGTGCCCGGCGTGGCGGGCACGTGGCGGGACGTGATGGCCTGTGCCGCCAGCACGCGCATGGCGCCCTGGGTCGCGCGCACCGCGTCGGTGCGCGCCTTGAGCACCGTCATCGCGTAGTACTGCCACAGCACGCAGAGCGAAATGGCCATGGTCAGGAAGGCGGCTGCGACCGCGACAATGGGAGCGCGGCTGCGCCTGGCGCGCTTCGGTGGATGCCGCGGCACGTTCCACGACGGCATGGCGTCGAACGAGGCGAACGGAACCGCGGGCTCTTCGATCGGCCCGAGCATCGCGCGCACGGCCTTGCCGTCGATCAGGCGGATGTGCCGGAATTTCGCGGCGGCCTCGATCGCGGCATTGGTGAATTCGCCGGAGGTGATGACGATGGCACCGGTCGCGGACGCCGTATGCATCACGCCGATGAGCTGGTGCACGTCGTTGTGCGGCACCTTCCAGCAATTCCAGTGCTTGCACTGCACGACGATCGTCTCGAGGCCCTGGCGCAGTATCAGGTCGATGCCGCCGTCGGTGCGGCGCGGGCCGCCGCCGGTGCCGACGTGGTCCACCTCGAATCCCTGCGCGCGGTAGTAGTCCGCGATCAGGTGCTCGAACGCGTCCCACGATACGCGGGTGAGCGCGTCGTCGTAACGGAAGCTCACGGGCTTGAAGCCCGTGCTCATCGGATGGTCCTTTGGTGCGGCATGCGATTCCCCTGTTCGCACGACGGCACCGCCCCCCGGCTGGCCACGTGGAATCGGCCGACTATACCCAATTCTCGGGTGCGTTCCTGTAGGCGAAGGACTACAACATTTCCGGGTCGGGAGCGTTCGGCGCGTGTCTCCTAGAATGGTCGGAATGCACCCGCTCACCGAGGAGACGTTTCGTGAGGATCACTGCCACCGTACTGTCGCTCGCCTTCGCGGCCGGCACCTGTCATGCCGCCGGATTCGATTGCGGCAAGGCGTCCACCGCCGTGGAGAAGGCCATCTGCGCGTCACCGGCGATCTCCGCGCTGGATGGCGAGCTCGGCGAGGCCTTCCGGGCGGCGTTGAAGAACCACCCGGACAAGGCCGACGCGCTGAAGACCGACCAGCGCCACTGGCTGGCTGAGCGCGACGCGTCGGTGGCCGCTTACCTTGGCGATCACCCAGGAAAACCACTCGCGGCCGACGTGGCGCGGTATCCCACGCGCATCGCCTTCCTGCGCGGCCTGGATGCGAAGGCGCCGAAGCCGCTCGACACCGTGCAGGCGCTACTGCCACGGTTGCCGAAGGGGTCGGACGATGTGCTGGCGGATCTCGCGAAGGCGGGGGCGTCCGTCGCCGTGGCCGCGGAGGTGTCGCTCGACGATGCGAAGGCGTTTCCGTTCGAGCCCGATGCGGCCGTGAAGAAGGCGCTCGCGGAACTCGACGCGTCGTCGGGCTACCGCAAGCTCGACGGGATGCCGGTGAGCTCGGTGTTTTCCGTCGGGGGCACGGCGTCGTGCTGGACCGAAGTGCCGTTCCGGATCGAGGGCCGCAAGGCGATCGCGGTCGACGCGCCGGGTGCATGGGCGTCGGACTGCATGTCCCGCCATGGCATGGCGCGCGTCCGCAGCGACGTCATCGCGACCGTGCTGTCGAATCCGTCGCCCGACGAGATGAACCTGGGTGTCAGTCGCTGGGAAGGGACGCGCTTCGGGCCCGATGCGCAGCTGACGTTGCGCTTCGATCACGCATTGGTTTCCGGTGGTAGCGCGTGTGCGCCGAAGCAGTCGCCCTGCGAGGATTTCGCCGCCGTCGCGATGGCGGCCGCCGCGCGCTACGAGCGCAGCCCGGTGCAGGGCACGCTGGATCGCCCGCTGAAGGGCGCCGCGAAGGTGTCGTACGACGCGCTGCTCGCGGCGGCGCGGGCGCCGAGTGGTCTCGCGCCGAAGGGCGAGTCGGCCACGTTCCGGGATCTGCCGGATTTCGGCGGCGCGGTCGGCGAAGGGATGATGACCGGCTACGGCGACGAAGCCACGTTCTTTCCGATCGACTTCCGTGGAGAGACGTTGCTGGGGTACATCGGGCACGGCCACGTGGGCTGGCGCGTCAACGACGACTGGATGCTGTCGGCGTGGCGGCTGAAGGCGGGCACGCTGGAGCCCGTGGCGTCGATGTACGTGAAGGTGGAGCGCGGCGCGCTGTTGCTGTCGGCGGTGGTGCCGGCGCCGGAGGCTGAGTCGCTTTAGTAGGTTTTGCTGTCGCGAGCACCCATCGCGCCCAGGTGCGCTCCCACAGGTTTCTAGCTCCTGTGGGAGCGGCCTTGGCCGCGAAGGGGTGCTTGCCGCGAGCACCCCATCGCGCCCAGGTGCGCTCCAACCGCGGTTTCAGGCCTTGCGGCGGCGCAGGGCGTAGCCGATGCCGAGGATCGCGAACCACACCGGGCTGGCGATCAGCGCCTGGCGCGTGTCGCTCTCCAGCGCGAGCAGCACGAGCACGAAGGCGAAGAACACCAGGCAGGCCCAGCACATGAACACGCCGCCAGGCATCTTGTACGCCGACACCGCGTGCAGTTCCGGACGCTTCTTCCGGTAGGCCATGTAGGCGATCAGGATCAGCGACCACACGAACATGAAGAGGATCGCGGCCAGCGTCGTGACCAGCGTGAACGCGGTGACGAGGTTCGGGATGACGTACACCAGCATCGCGCCGCCGAGCAGACACAGGCACGAGAACAGCAGGCCACGCGAGGGAACGGCGGCCTTCGACAGGTGCCGGAAGGTCGACGGCGCATGGTCTTCCTCGGCCAGGCCGTAGAGCATGCGGCTGGTGGAGAAGATGCCGCTGTTCGCCGACGACGTGGCCGACGTGAGCACGACGAAGTTGATCAGGCTGGCCGCGGCCGGGATGCCGGCGAGCACGAAGAGTTCCACGAACGGGCTCTTGCCGGGCAGCACCTGGCGCCACGGCGTCACGGACATGATCACGACCAGCGCGAGCACGTAGAACAGGATGATGCGGACGGGGATCGAATTGATCGCCTTGGGCAGGTTGCGCTCCGGATCGGCCGTCTCGGCGGCGGTGGTGCCGACGAGTTCGATGCCCACGAAAGCGAACACCGCGATCTGGAAACCGGCGAAGAAGCCGCCGATGCCGGTGGGGAAGAGGCCACCGTCGTTCCACAGGTTCGCCAGCGACGCCACGTGGCCGTCCGGCGAGCGGAACGCCCAGGCCACCATGCCGAAGCCGGTGACGATGAGCGCGCAGATGGCGATGATCTTGATCAGCGCGAACCAGAACTCCAGTTCGCCGAAGAGGCGTACGGTGGTCAGGTTCAGGCACAGCAGTAGCGCGACGCACAGCAACGCCGGCACCCATGGCGCGAGCCCGGGGAACCAGAACTGGGCGTACGAGGCGATGGCGATCACGTCCGCGATCGCGGTGATGATCCAGCAGAACCAGTACGTCCATCCGCAGAAGAAGCCGGCCCATGGACCGAGCAGGTCGGTGGAGAAGTCGATGAACGACTTGTACTGCAGGTTGGAGAGCAGCAGCTCGCCCATCGCGCGCATGACGAAGAAGAGCATCACGCCGATGATGAGGTAGACCAGCAGGATCGACGGGCCCGCGAGGCTGATGGTCTTGCCCGAGCCCATGAACAGGCCCGTCCCGATGGCACCGCCGATGGCGATCAGCTGCAGGTGGCGGTTCGACAGGCTGCGCCTGAGGTGCTCGGGGGACTGCTCCTGCGGATGCGACATCGGGCGGCTCGGGGTTGGGACGGAAGCGGGCACCATACGGGGGAGGGGGAGGGGTCGGCAAGGCACGGCATCACGCGCACCGGGGCCGCTGCCGCGGATCGCCGATACGATCGGCTCCCACCCTCCGCACGGTCGCCGGCTTCGTTACTATCCGAAACGCCCACCGTGCTGGATACCCTCATGACCGACCCGTTCCGCCAGGCCCTGATCGACGCCTACATCGACGCGTACAACCGCTTCGACATCGAGGGCATGCTGGCCGTGCTCTCCGACGACGTGCGCTTCGAGCACCACGCGGGCGGGGCGATGAGCGTCGCGACCGACGGCAAGGAGGAGTTCGGGAAGCTGGCGCGGGTGGGTGCGGCGCTGTTCGCGTCGCGGCGGCAGGAAGTGACCGCGGTCCGCGACGAGGGCGACACGGTCGTGGTGGACATCACCTTCCACGGCGAGATCGCCGAAGACATCCCCGACGGCCCGGGCGCGGGCACCGTGATCGAGATGGTGGGGACGTCCGAGTTCGCGTTCGACGGCGGGAAGATCAGCCGCGTGATCGACCGGGCCTGACTTCCGTCAGGCGGCCAGGTCGCGGATCGCGTTCAGCAGGGTCTTCCGGTCGTAGGGCTTGGCCAGATACCGCATGCCCGGCCGGAGCCAGTCGTGCTGTTCCGGGGCCTCGCCGGAGGTCACCAGCACGCGCATGTCGTGATGGCGGATGGCCAGTTCCTGGCCGCCGATCCGGCCGGGCATGTTGATGTCGGTGAACAGGACATCCGCCTTGCCGGTCGCCAGCCAGTGTTCGGCCTCGTCCCCGTTGCGCACGGAATGCACCTCGTAGCCTTCCATGTCGAGGATCATTTCGGAGAGGTCGCGGATGGCGTCGTCGTCTTCGACGAGCAGTACGACCGGGAGGGGTTGGGACGACATGGGACGGGCTCTGGTAAGGGACGCTGGACGAGGCGATTAGCCCGTCCGCCGTGAACACGATGTCAACGCGTTCGGCGACGAACTGCACTATTCCATTGTGCCGGGTGTGAACGCATCATAGCGTTTTTACAGGGGATGCCCATGGCCGCACTGTCTCAGCGCACGATCGACGCCGTTCGGAAGAACGAATCCAGCCTGCTCGCGGAGTGGACCGCCAATCTGGACGCCAGCGGTGCCTCGCGCGACGCGCGTATCGGCCACGCCGAGTTCGAATCGCAGACGAAGGAATTCCTCCGCCTGCTCGTCACCGGCTCGGCCACCAATGAGATCAACGGCGCCGGCGGCAACGAGTGGAGCGAGACCCGCGGCTTCCTCGAGCGCCTCTCGCGCAGCCGGGCCCTGCTGGGGTTCGACTCGCAGCAGACCGCCAGCTTCATCTTCTCGCTGAAGCGCCCGCTCTTCGACCTGCTCCAGGTGGAATACGCCAGCGAGCCGACGGAGCTCGCCGGTCAGCTCTGGGCCGTCTCGGAACTGCTCGACGGCCTCGGCCTGCACACGATCCGCACCTTCCAGAAGTCGCGCGAGGATGTGATCGCGCGTCAGCAGGAAGAACTGCTGGAACTGTCCACGCCCGTGGTGAAGCTCTGGGACGGCGTGCTCGCCCTGCCGATGATCGGCACGCTGGATTCCCAGCGCACCCAGGTCGTCATGGAATCGCTGCTCCAGCGCATCGTCGAGACCGGCGCCGAAATCGCCATCATCGACATCACGGGCGTTCCCACGGTGGACACCCTGGTCGCGCAGCACCTGCTGAAGACCGTTACCGCCATCCGCCTGATGGGTGCCGACGCGATCATCAGCGGCGTGCGTCCGCAGATCGCGCAGACCATCGTGCACCTGGGCCTCGACCTGCAGGGCATCGTCACCAAGGCCAATCTCGCCGACGCGCTCGCGCTGGCCCTGAAACGCTCGGGTTTCATCGTCGGCAAGGAAGGCTGATCGCCATGGAGCGCATCCCCATCCTGCGCATGGGCGAGTTCCTGCTCGTCACCATCCAGGTCGACATGCACGATCAGCTGGCGCTGACCCTGCAGGACGACCTCTCCGAGCGCATCAGCGACACCGGCGCGCGTGGCGTCCTCATCGACATCTCGGCGCTCGACATCGTCGATTCCTTCATCGGCCGCATGATCGCCACGATCTCGGGCCTGTCGAGGATCATGGACGCGGAAACCGTCGTGGTCGGCATGCAGCCCGCCGTGGCGATCACGCTCGTGGAGCTCGGCCTGACGCTGCCCGGCGTGAGCACGGCGCTGGACGTGGAGCGCGGCATGAAGCTGCTGCGTGACCGCGTGTCCGCGCGATGAACACGATCAGGCAAGGCACTCAACCGATCCGGATCGAACAGGATGTCGTGCTCGCGCGACAGACCGCGCGCAAGCTCGCCGTCGAAGCCGGGCTGCGACTGGTCGACCAGACCAAGCTGATCACGGCGGCCAGCGAACTGGGCCGCAACACCGTCATCTACGGCGGCGGTGGCGACATGGACTGGGAGCTGCTGGAAGACGGCGGGCGCAAGGGCCTGCGCCTGATCTTCCGCGACGAAGGCCCCGGCATTCCCGACGTGAAACTGGCGATGACCGATGGCTGGACGTCGGGCAGCGGCCTCGGCCTCGGCCTCACTGGCGCCAGGCGTCTCGTGGACGAATTCTCGCTGGAGAGCGCGGCCGGCGCGGGCACGCGCGTGACGATCTGCAAATGGACGTGACCTTCAGCGGCGAACCGACCCGCATCGTCGCGATCGAGGACGCCACGCAGATCGGCCAGGCGCGGCGCGTCGCGCAACTGGCGGCCAGCGGCGCGGGGTTCGATACCACCGACGCGGGCCGCGTGGCCCTGGTGACCACGGAGCTGGCCACCAACGTGCTCAAGCATGCGCGCAGCGGCGAGATCCACATTTCGGTCGTGCAGGGCGACGGCGCCTATGGCGTCGAGGTGACGGCCGTCGATCGTGGCCCCGGCTTCAACCTGGCCGATTGCCTCCCCGACGGATTCTCGACCGGCGGCACGCGCGGCGAAGGCCTCGGCGCGGTGCGCCGTCAGTCCGACGTCATGGACATGTACGCCGATCATCGCGGCTCGGTGGTGATGGCGCGCCTGTACCCGAAGGGCTTCGCGAGGGCCGACATCCGCTTCGCCGCCACGCAGCAGCTGATGCAGGACGAGACCGTCTGCGGCGACGGGTGGGGCGTGGCGCTGGACAAGGACAAGGTGTCGATCCTGCTCGTCGACGGGCTGGGGCACGGCATGTCGGCGCACGAGGCGGCGAACGCCGCGCTGGCGACGTTCCGCGAGGCGCCGCTCGAAGAGCCGGTCAACCTGATCGGTGCACTCAACAACGGCATGGCCGGCACGCGTGGTGGCGCGGTCGCGGTGGCGCAGTACCTGCGCGAGAGCGGCGTGCTCCGTTACGCGGGCATCGGCAACATCGCGGGTGGCCTGCTCACCATCGAGGGCTCGCGCGGCCTGGCGTCGCATCCCGGCATCGTCGGTGTGCAGGCACGCCGCGCCCAGTCGTTCGATTTCCCGCATTCGCAGGGCAAGCTGCTCCTGATGTACAGCGACGGCCTGCAGTCGCGCTGGAACCACAAGGAATACCCCGGCCTGCCCAACCGGCACCCGGGCGTCGTCACGGCGCTGCTGTATCGCGACTTCAATCGCGGCCGCGACGACACGACCATCCTCGCCATGACCCTCGGGACCGGCCTGTGAGCGACAACGACGACATCGCGCGGCTGACCGCAGAAAACGATTCCCTCCGCGCGGAACTGGAAGAGACCAACCAGGGCGTGCTCGCGCTGTACGCCGAACTCGACAAGCAGGCCGAGCAGCTGCGCCAGGCCTCGGAGCTGAAGAGCCGGTTCCTCTCGTACATGAGCCACGAGTTCCGCACGCCGCTGGGCTCCATCCTCAGCATCGCGCGCCTGATGGCCGACGGCATGGACGGCCCCCTCAACGGCGAGCAGCAGAAGCAGGTGTCGTTCGTGGCCAACGCCGCGCGCGAGCTGAGCGACATGGTGGACGACCTGCTCGACCTGGCGAAGATCGAGGCGGGCCGCATCACCATCTCGCCGGCGTGGTTCGAGCTGATGGACCTGTTCTCGGCGTTGCGCGGCACGTTCCGCCCGATCGTGGACGCGACGGAGGCCGACCTGATCTTCGAGGATCCGGAGCACATGCCGAAGCTCTACACGGACGACAAGAAGCTCGCGCAGATCCTGCGCAACTTCATCTCCAACGCGCTGAAGTTCACGCCGCGCGGCGAGATCCGCGTCTCCGCGCAGCTGGAAGGCGACGATCGCGTGCGATTCGCCGTCAGCGACACCGGCATCGGCATTCCGGAGGAACTGCAGGGCGCCCTGTTCGAGGACTTCACGCAGGTGGACTCCCCGCTGCAGAAGCGCCTGCGCGGCACGGGCCTCGGCCTCTCGATCTGCCGGCAGTTCGCGCACCTGCTGGGCGGCGAGGTCGGTGTGGTGAGCCACCCCGGCAAGGGTTCCGTCTTCCATGTGGTGCTCCCCTTGAAACTCTCCAGCGAGTCGAACGATGCCTCGTAACTCCCGGCTGCTGATCGTCGACGACAACGCGGCCACGCGCTACGCGATGCGGCGCACGGTGGAGCGCGCCGGCTACGAAGCCATGGAGGCCGGCACGGGCACGGAAGGCCTCGCGCTTCTTGCCAGCCACGAGTTCGCGGCGGTGATCCTCGATGTGAACCTGCCCGACATGAGCGGCTTCGACATCGTGCGCCGGTTGCGCGAGGCGCCGGAGACGATGCTGCTGCCCGTCGTGCACGTGTCGGCCGCGTCGATCGACACGGGCGACCTGATCACCGGTCTCGACAACGGCGCGGACGCCTATCTGATCCATCCGGTGGATCCGGACGTGATGCTCGCGACGCTGCGCACGCTGATGCGCGTGCGCGAGACCGAAGACGAACTGCGCGCCGCCGAAGCGCGGTTCCGCGAGATCTTCACCAACATCGCGGCGCCGATCGCCGTGATCGACGGGGCGCTTCGCATCCTGGATTCGAACGAGGCGTTCGACCGGCTGATCGAGGATGCCGGCTGCACCGGCGAACTGGTGTCCTGCTTCGAACCGGGCCAGGACGAAACGCTGGCGCAGATGCGCGAACACCTCGCGTCGAACGAGCGCTGGCGCGGCGTGCTGTGCATGCACTCGCGCGCGGGCGTCCGCGAGACGGAATGGCGGGTCACGCCGTATCGCAAGGAAGGCGGCCTGGTCTTCGTCGAGGACGTCACCGAGCAGCGTCGCCGCGAGCGCGACCAGCTCGAACGCATCGACACGGCGCACAGCCAGCTGGCGATCGAGAAGGCCGAGCGCGAACGCACCGAGCTGCAGCTGCTGCAGGCGCAGAAGATGGACGCGCTGGGCAAGCTCACCGGCGGCATCGCGCACGACTTCAACAACCTCCTGACCAGCATCATCACGGGCATCGACCTGATCAATCGTCAGGTGGAGGCCGGCAAGCCCGACAAGGTGCAACGCTTCGCCGATGCCGTGCTCGGTTCCGCACGTCGCGCCGCCGCGCTCACGCACCGCCTGCTCGCGTTCGCGCGCCAGCAGCCGCTCGACGCGAAGGCCTCCGACCTCAACGGCAACGTCCGTTCGCTGGAAGACATGCTGCGGCGGACGCTCGGCGAGCGCGTCACGCTGGAACTGGATCTTTCCGGCGAGCCCGTGGTCGCCGAGGTGGACACGAACCAGCTCGAGAACGCGGTCATCAACCTCGTCATCAACGCGCGCGACGCGATGCCCGAGGGCGGACGCATCCGGATCGCCACGGGACGCCGACGCCTCGTCGGCGACGGCTCGTTGCCCGATGGCGATTACGTGCACGTGACGGTATCGGACAACGGTTCGGGCATCGCGCCCGATGTGCTGCAGAAGGTGTTCGAGCCGTTCTTCACCACCAAGCCGCTGGGGCAGGGCACGGGTCTCGGCCTGTCGATGATCTACGGTTTCGCGCGCCAGTCCGGCGGCGAGGCGCGCATCGAAAGCGTCGTGGGCCGCGGCACCGAGGTGACGCTGCTGTTGCCCGCCAGCGAAGGCGAGGTGGTGACCGTCACGGCCGGCCAGGGTGAGATCGCTGGCGGCCACGGCGAACGCGTGCTGTTGGTGGAGGACACCGACTCGCTGCGCATGTTCACCGCCGAGGTCCTGACCCAGGCGGGCTACACGTGCGTGGCCACGGGCGACACCGATCGCGCGCTGTCGCTGCTGCGTGGCGACGAATCGTTCGACCTGCTGCTCACCGACATCGGCATGCCGGGCCTCGACGGACGCGAGCTCGCCGACGTGGCGCGGGCGTGGCGTCCGACGCTGCCGGTGCTGTTCATGACCGGCTACGCGGAAAACGCGACCGAGCGGTCGCGTTTCCTCAATCGCGGCATGGATCTCATCGCGAAACCGTTCGAGATCGATGCCTTGCTGACGCGCGTCAGGCAGATGCTCGACTAGGCTTCAGAAACCCTCGAGCACGATCTTGCCCTTCGCCTTGTGGCTCTCGATGCGTTGGTGGGCGCGGCGCAGGTTCTCGGCGGTGATCGGGCCGAAGTGCTCGCCGAGCGTGGTGCGCAGGGTGCCGTCGTCGATCAGCGCCGCGACGCGATCCAGAAGCTCATGCTGTTTGATCATGTCGGGCGTCTCGTAGGTCGAGCGCGTGAACATCGACTCCCAGTGCAGCGAGATCGCCTTGCGCTTCAGCTTCGTGGCATCGAGCGCGTGCGGATCGTCGATCAGGCCGAACTGACCCTGCGGCTTCACGATCTCCACGATCTGCTCGTAGTACGCGTCCGTGTGCGTGAGGCTGACCAGGTGATCGACGTGCGCGATGCCCAGCGCTTCGAGCTGCGGGCCGAGCGGCTTCGAATGGTCGATCACGTGGTGCGCGCCCAGTTCGCGGACCCACTGGGCCGTTTCCTCGCGCGAGGCGCTGCCGATGACCGTGAGCTTCGTCAGGCGGCGCGCGAGCTGCACCAGGATCGAACCGACGCCGCCACCGGCGCCGATGATGAGGATCGACTCGCCCTCGTGGCCGCCCTCGGCGATCTTCAGGCGGTCGAACAGCATTTCCCACGCGGTAAGCGCGGTCAGCGGGAGCGCGGCGGCGTGGGCGTCGTCCAGCGTGCGCGGCTTGTGCCCGACGATGCGCTCGTCGACGAGCTGGAACTCGGCGTTGCTGCCGGGGCGGTTCAACGCACCGGCGTAGTAGACCTCGTCGCCTTCCTTGAACAGCGTGACACCTTCGCCGACCGCCGCCACCGTGCCGACGGCGTCGAAGCCCAGCACGCGGGGCGCCGTGGTCTTCACGCCGGCGCGCACCTTGGTGTCGACGGGATTCACCGAGACGGCGCTGACGGCGACCAGCAGGTCGCGCGGGCCGGGGACCGGCTGGGGAATGTCCATTTCGACCAGCGCGTTGGCGTCGTCGATGGGCAGGCCGTGATGGGTGTAGACGATGGCTTTCATGCGGGTAGCTCCGTTGAGGATGGCGCCATGCTCCTCCCCGGCGCGTTGCCGAAAAACCATCGCCGCGCGGGATCACTTTCATCGCCACGGTGAAAATCGGATGTCCTGGAGCGCGCTCCCTTCGCATCCGCATGACGGCCCGTCCACCCACCGATCCCGACAGTGGGGCGGACCACCGACGGAAAGGCTGCCCCCCATGACCGACGACTTCTCCCCGACCCGCCGCCGTATCTTCCAGAACGCCTCGCTCGGTGCCGCCGCGGCGGTACTCGCCGGCGCCCCGAGTTTCAGCGCCATGGCCGCCGAATCGACCGGACCGGGTGGCACGCGCCCCCTGGTCGACCCACGCCAGGGCTTTCCGCACCCGCCGTTCGCGAACCAGAGCCAGCCGTGGCCCGGACTCGCGGGGAAGATGACGCCGCGGCCCGACCACGGCGAAACCAGCTACAAGGGCAGCGGACGACTCGCGGGACGCAAAGCGTTGATCACCGGCGGCGACTCGGGCATCGGGCGCGCCGTCGCCATCGCGTACGCGCGTGAAGGCGCCGATGTCGCGATCAGCTACCTGCCGGCCGAGGAGGACGATGCCAAGGAAGTCGTCGACCTGATCCGCAAGGCGGGCCGCAAGGCGCTGGCGCTGCCGGGCGACATCCGCGACGAAGCCTGGTGCGGCCAGATGGTGCAGAAGACGGTGGAGGCGTTCGGCGGACTCGACATCCTCGTCAACAACGCGGGCCGCCAGCACAGCTTCGACTCGATCCTCGACATCAGCACAGAGTACTTCGACTGGACGGTGAAGACGAACCTCTACGCGATGTTCTGGATCACCAAGGCGGCCGTGCCGCACCTGCCGCCGGGTGCCGCGATCATCAACACGACATCCGTCAACGCGTACAACCCGTCCGAGAACCTGCTCGACTATGCGATGACCAAGGGCGGGATCATGATCTTCACCAAGGGTCTGGCGAAGCAGCTCGTCAAGAAGGGCATCCGCGTGAACGGCGTGGCCCCCGGCCCGTTCTGGACCCCGCTGCAGGTCTCGGGCGGCCAGACGCCGGAGAAGCTGCAGAAGTTCGGTGGCGATACCCCGATGGGCCGCCCCGGTCAGCCGGCCGAGATCGCACCGATCTACGTGCAGCTGGCGTCCACCGAGGCGAGCTACGAAACCGGGCAGATCTTCGGCGCCTCGGGCGGGGCGGGTAATCCTTAGCGCTTGATCGCCGATACGATCGGCTCCCACCCTCCGGTAGGTGACTTGCTACCGAAGGGGTGGGAGCCGATCGCATCGGCGATCCCGCGGCAGCGGGCATGCTTGCCACACCCGCCGGAAGGCCTAGGGCCCCCTCCCAAAAACCCGATATCTTTCAAACGGCTTCCCGATTACTATCCGCCCCGTGACGACAGGCGTTTTCAGGGGAACGGGATGTCGGAAGGGAAATCGGGGGCACTCGTCGATCGGCGTTTCGCGGCCGAGATGGACGCGTTGCAGCGTTTCGGGCGGGTGGAAAAAGAAGCCCAGCTCGGCGATGCGGACGCGCAGTACCGCCTCGCGCAGATGTACGCCGCGGGCGATCACGTCGAACAGGACTACGCACGCGCCACGCAGTGGTTCCGCCGGGCCGCGGAGCAGGGACACGTCGAAAGCCAGTGCCGCCTCGCCGCGCACTTCGCGGAAGGGCTCGGCGTTCCGCGCGATCCCTTCGAAGCCGCCGGGTGGTATCGCCGCGCGGCCGACACGGGCTCCGCCGAAGCGCAGTGCGCGCTCGGCATGCTGCATGCGCGCGGCCACGGCGTCGTCGCGGATCGCCAGGAGGCCCTGCGCTGGTGGGGTCTGGCGGCCGACCAGGGGCACGTGCAGGCCTGCGTGAACCTCGGTGTATCGCATTACTTCGGACGTGGCGTTCCGCGCGACGCCGAACTCGCCTTCGCGTTCTACACGAAGGCGATCGAGCGCGGCGACCCCGGCGCGCGTGGCTACGCCGACGCGTTGTGCAGCGTCGCGCACATGTATTGCGACGGCATCGGCGTGCCGCGCGACACCACCATGGGAGCGCATCACTACCGGCGCGCGGCGGAGATGGGCAACGGCACGGCGCAGTTCGCGCTCGCCAAGCTCTATCTCGAAGCCAGCGCGCAACCCGAGGATCGCGAGCAGGCGCGCCACTGGTTCGCGCGCGCGGCGGAGCAGGGCGACAGCGAAGCGCGTCGTATGCTCGCCGAGCTCGAAGCGATCCCCGCCGGGACCGACGCGACGCCGGAACGCATCGCGCAGATCGGCCCGCAGGACGCTTCCGCGCAGTTCCTCCTCGGCCAGCGGCTCGCCGCCGGCGACGGCGTGGCACGGAACGATCGCGAAGCCGTGCGCTGGCTGGCGCTCGCCGCCGAGCGCCATCACGTCGCCGCCCAGTACGCGCTGGCCACGATGATCGACGCCGGCCGCGGCGTGCCCCGCCGGATCGACGAGGTGGTGCGGCTGCTGCGCAGCGCGGCGGGCGCCGGCCATGCCGACGCCCAGTTCGACCTCGGCCTCCTCCACGAGCGCGGGGACGGCGTGCCGCGCAATCCCTCGATCGCCCGGGCCTGGTATCGCAAGGCGGCGGCGCGCGGCCACCTGAAGGCGCTGCGCAAACTGGAGAAGCGGTCGTGGTGGCGGTTCTGGTGAAGCGAGGGTCGCAATAACCTGCGCCCGTGACTTCCGGCGCTTTCCCGCGCGCGGTGCGAGGACGACCATCGGCGGATGACCGCCGGGCGGATGTCCGCCGGGGTCCGTACATAGGGCAACCCGCATGCGTAAATCCCTCGTCAGCGCGATCGCTTTCGCGCTCGCCGGCTTCTCCCTCGCCACCGTCGCCGCGCCCGCGAACGACACGGCCGAGCTCGCCACCACACAGCTTCCGCGCACCGTGCGGCCGACGCATTACGACGTGGCCGTGGTGCCGCATGCGGACAAGCTCGCGTTCGACGGCAAGGTGTCCATCGCGATCGACGTGCTGCAGCCGACGCCGTCGATCACGCTCAACGCGATGAACATGACGTTCGCCAACGTCTCGCTCGCCGCCGCGAAGGGCAAGGCGTCGTTCGCCGCGCCGAAGGTCGCCGTCGATGCCGACGCGCAGACCGCGACCTTCACCTTCGACCACGCGATCCCCGCCGGCAGCTACGTGCTGACGATGGATTACACGGGCAAGATCGGCACGCAGGCCAACGGCCTGTTCGCGATCGACTACGACACCAAGGCCGACGGCAAGAAGCGCGCCCTGTACACCCAGTTCGAGAACTCCGACGCGCGCCGCTTCATCCCCTCGTGGGACGAGCCGGCGTACAAGGCCACGTTCACGCTCTCCGCCACGGTGCCCGCCAACCAGATGGCCGTGAGCAACATGCCGGTGGCGTCGAAGAAGGACATCGGCAACGGACTGGCGACCGTCACCTTCCAGCCGTCGCCGAAGATGTCGACGTACCTGCTGTTCTTCGGCCTCGGCGAGTTCGATCGCGCCACGACGAAGAGCGATGGCGTGGAAATCGGCGTCATCACGCAGAAGGGCCTGACGTCGCAGGCGCAGTTCACGCTCGACACCGGCAAGGCCGTGCTGCAGGAGTACAACGCGTACTTCGGCGTGCCGTACCCGCTGCCGAAGCTCGACAACATCGCTTCGCCGGGCCAGAGCCAGTTCTTCTCGGCGATGGAGAACTGGGGCGCGATCTACACCTTCGAATACGCGCTGCTGCTGGATCCCACGATTTCCACGCAGTCCGACAAGCAGGAGGTCTTCAACACCGCGGCGCACGAAATGGCGCACCAGTGGTTCGGCGACCTCGTGACCATGCGCTGGTGGGACGACCTCTGGCTCAACGAAGGCTTCGCGTCGTGGCTCGCGTCGCGCACCACCGAGCGCCTGCATCCGGAATGGCACACCAACCTCGAAGCCGTGTTCACGCGCGAAGGCGCGATGTCGCGCGACGCCGTGGCGACGACGCATCCGGTCGTGCAGCACGTGGCGACGGTGGAGCAGGCCAGCCAGGCGTTCGATTCCATCACCTACTCGAAGGGCGAGTCGGTGATCCGCATGCTCGAGGCCTATGTGGGTGCCGACAAGTGGCAGAAGGGCGTGCAGGCGTACATCAAGGCGCACGCGTATTCGAACACCGTCTCGGACGATCTGTGGAAGGCGATCGACGCCGCCGCCGGCATGCCGGTGAGCACCGTCGCCCACGACTTCACGCTGCAGCCGGGCATCCCGCTGGTGCGCGTCGAGTCCGTGTCGTGCGCGAACGGTTCCACGACGCTGAAGCTCTCGCAGGGGGAGTTCACCCGCGACCGCCCGGACAAGAAGCCGCTGTCGTGGCATGTGCCGGTGATCGCGAAGACGGTCGGCGGCGCCACGTCGTCGACGCTGCTGGAGAACGGCGCCGGTTCGCTCACGGTGGCGGGCTGCGCCCCCGTTCTCGTCAACGCGGGACAGACGGGTTACTACCGCACGCTCTACGCGCCGGCGCAGATCAAGGCGCTGCAGGGCGCGTTCGCGAAGCTCGATCCCATCGACCAGCTCGGCGTCACCGCCGACGTCTGGGCGCTGGGCATGGGCGGCCTGCAGCCGGCGTCGGACGTGCTGGACCTGATCAAGGCCGCGCCGCTGGATGCCACGCCGCTGCTGTGGGACGGCATCGCCAGCGACTTCTCCACGCTGGACGATTATTACGAGGGCGATGCGACGCGTCAGGCCGCGCTGCGCAAGTACGCGATCTCGCGTCTCGCGCCGAAGTTCGCGCAGCTGGGCTGGGAAGCGAAGCCGGGTGAGGAAGCGCCGGTGGCGATCCTGCGTGCGCACCTGATCGGCACGCTGTCGCACCTGGGCGATGCGAACGTCATCGCCGAGGCGCGTCGTCGTTACACGAGCGACACCATGCCGCCGGAACTGCGCAAGTCGATCCTCGCCGTCGTCGCCGCGCATGCGGACGGCGCGACGTGGGACAAGCTGCACGCGGCGGCGAAGGCCGAGAAGACGCCGCTGGTGAAGGATCGCCTGTACGCGTTGCTGGCCACGCCGTCGGACGAGGCGCTGGCGAAGCGTGCGCTGGAACTGGCGCTGACCGACGAGCCGGGCGCGACGAACAGCGCGGCGATGATCTCCGCCGCGGCGCGTGCCCACCCCGAGCTCGCGTTCGACTTCGCCGTGGCGCACAAGGACAAGGTCGACCAGTTCGTGGATTCGACCTCGGCCGCGCGCTACTACCCGATGCTGGCCGGCGGTTCGCTGCAGCTGTCGACGATCGACAAGATCAAGGCGTTCGCCGACAAGTACATCGCACCGACCTCGCGTCGTGACGCGGAGACGAGCATAGCCAACATCCGCTACCGCGCGATGGTCCGCAAGGACCGCCTGCCGGCCGTGGATGCGTGGCTGAAGAAGAACGGTTGATGGATGTCTGAAACGAAGCCGCCGGTCGCGAGACCGGCGGCTTTCGTGTGTCTGGCCGCGCTACTTCACCCGGCCGCGGCGCACGCCGCGACGAGCGCTTCGCGGAAGCAGGGCACATCGACCAGTCGCGCGGCCAGGGTGCCCTTGAACACGTCGCCCGATCCGCAGGTTGGCACGCGGTAGAGTTCCGACTCGTCGCCGTGCCGGTCCGCACCGTGCGAGACGAGGCAGCTCTTGTCCAGCGACACCACGACCGTTCCCGCGCACAAACGGCGGGCGAGCGCGTTGATCGTCGTATCGTCCATGCTCGTCACCGCCTGCGCCGTGATGTCGATCGAGAGGAAACGCCCGCACACGCGAGCGAACTCGTAGACGTCGAGCAGCAGCACGTCGGTGCTGGCGAACTCGCGCACCGAAAGGCCAGGAGGCAGCGGGCCCGGATCCAGCACACGAAGGATGCGCTTCTCGCCGGCCATTTCGAGCGTGGCCGCGACGGCGTCGATGTTCGCCTCGGTCGAGACGAGCAGCACCTTCGCGCCCTCGAAGAGATCGGACTGCGCGGCGATGAAGCCGGCATCGAGCCGGTCGTTCGCGCCGGACGACAGCACGGACATGACCTGGCCCTTCGGATCGACGACCAGCGCGGTACGGCCGGTGCGCACGCCGGACACCACCTGCCAGCGGGCCACGACGTTGAGCGGCAGGCCGGAGGGATCGATGGTGTCGTCGCCGATGGCGGCGATGAGGCCGGTGGCCACGCCGGTGTGCGCCGCGGCGACCGCCTGATGAAAGGCCTTGCCGCCGGGACGCCGTTCGAACGCGGTGGCGTACGCCGGCTCGCCCGCGCGGGGAAGGCGTGGCGTCTGCCAGCGCTCTTCCTCGCTGTAGCCACCGACGACCAGCAGGCGCGCCGCGGTCATCCGGTCAGAAGCGTTCGAGCACGCCGGCGATGGTCGCCGTCATGAACGTCGCGATCGAGCCGCCCAGCACGGCGCGCAGGCCGAGGCGGGCGAGGTCGCCACGACGGTTCGGGGCGAGGCCGCCGATGCCGCCGATCTGGATGGCGATGGAGGAGAAGTTGGCGAAACCGCAGAGCGCGTACGTGGCGATCAGGCGGCTTTCCGGCAGCAGGTCGGGCAGGTGGCGCGCGAGGTCGGCGTAGGCGACGAACTCGTTGATCACCACCTTCTGGCCGATGAAGCTGCCGACTAGCGTGGCGTCCTGCCACGGTACGCCGATGAGCCACGCGACGGGGGCGAGCACCCAACCGAAGATCGTTTCGAGGCTGAGCGCGACCGGGTGGCCGGCGCTGGCGGTGAGCCACGCGTTGATGCTGTGCTCGCCACCGATCGTGCCGGCCCACTGCACCGGGCCGTTGATCAGGGCGATCAGCGCGATGAAGGCCAGCAGCATGGCGCCGACGTTCATGGCGAGCTTGAGGCCGTCGCCCGCACCGGTGGCCGCCGCGTCGATGACGTTCGCGGTGGTCTTCTCGACCTCGATCTTGACCGTGCCGCGCGTCAGCGGCTCCTGCGTCTCGGGGACGAGGATCTTGGCCAGCACCATCGTGGCAGGCGCGGCCATCACGCTCGCGGTGAGCAGGTGCTTCGCGTAGAACATGCGCTGCGCGGGATCGTCGCCGCCCAGCATCGCGACGTACGCCGCCATGACGGAACCGGCGATGTGCGCCATGCCGCCGATCATGACGGTCATGAGCTCGGCCTGCGTCATGCGCTCGATGTACGGCTTGATGGTCAGCGGCGCTTCGGTCTGGCCGATGAACACGCTGGCGCAGACGCTGGTGGTTTCCGCGCCGGAGACGCGCATCACCTTGGTGATGACCCAGGCCATGCCCTTGACGATCTGCTGCATCACGCCGAGGTGGTACAGCACGCCGGTGAGGGCGGCGAAGAAGACAATCGTCGGCAGCACCTTCACCGCGAAGATCACGCCGAACTTCTCGCTGTCGAGCAGGCTGCCGAAGATGAACCGCGAACCGACGTCCACGTAATCGAGCAGGCGCACGAAGCCGGTGGCGATCGCGTCGAACACGTCGCGACCCAGCGGCACCTTCAGCACGATGGCGGCGAAGGCGATCTGCAACAGCACGCCGGTGGCGACGAGCTTCCAGTCGACCACGCGCTTGTTGTTGGAGAAGCAGAACGCGATGCCGACAAGCACCGCCAGACCGAACAGGCCAAACAGAACATGGCCCAGCAAACCCAGCATCGTGACGTACCCCTTGGGAGGCCGGGGGTAGCCCCGTGACCGCTTTAAAAAACGCGAGGTTACGGGAGGTGGCCTTATGGGGCAAGTTCGGATGTGTACGAGGCGGCACGGCCCCTCTCCGTTGCCCCGGCGCACGCCGGGGCCCACGTCGTCGGTTCCCGGTTGTGCGAGGCGCTGATGTGTTGGCGTCCGGGGAGGTGCGTCGCGCGCAGGTCCACCGAGGACGTAGACCCCGGCGTTCGCCGGGGTGACGATCCGGAAAGGTGGTGGAGGCGTGCGCCGGGGTGACGTTTCCGGCGGGGTGACAGGCTTCGCGGTGCGGGTGCCGGTCCGTCAGTGCCCCTCACCGTCGCCCCGGCGTACGCCGGGGCCCACGTCGTCGGCTCCCGATCGTGCGAGGCGCTGATGTGTTGGCTTCCGGGGAGTCGCGTCGCGCTCAGGTCCACCGAGGACGTTTACCCCGGCGTGCGCCGGGGTGACGTTTCGGGACGGTAGGATAAGGACCCATGAACCTCTTCCTCACCATCGCCCTCGTGCAGATCGTGGCCCTGGTCACCCCGGGTCCCGATTTCTTCTTCGTATCCCAGCTGGCCGCCAGCCGGTCGCGGCGCGAGGCGCTCGCCGGCGTGATCGGGATCGCCCTTGGCGTCGCCGTATGGGCGGCGCTCGCGCTCCTGGGCCTGCAGATCCTGCTGCACCGGCTGGCCTGGCTGGAGCGGGGCATCGCCATCGCCGGCGGCGCGTACCTGTGCTGGATGGGCTTCCAGATGCTCCGGGCGTCGTGGAAGGCGAAGGCCGACGCGGCCGCGCCCGTGGTCGACGTTCGCGGGTCCAGTCCGGGACGCGCGCTCATGCGCGGGCTGGCCACCAACCTCGCCAATCCCAAGGCCGCGATCTACTTCGCGTCCATCTTCTCGGCGTTCGTGGGCGACGGCATGGGCGCCGCGGCGCGCTGGGGCCTTTGGGCGATGGTCACCGTGGAGACCTTCCTCTGGTTCGCGATCGTGGCGGGGATCTTCGCGCTGCCCGCCATGCGCCGGGGCTACGTGCGGGCCAGCCGCTGGATCGACGGCGGGGCCGGCGCGATCTTCGTGCTGTTCGGGCTGCACCTCGTCTTCGGGCGCCGCGCCGCCTAACTCTTGTCGAGGTTCCGGGTGACCTGCGCGAGACTGGCCGCCAGCACGGCCGGCTGATCGACGCCGTCGAGCGCCGCGCGCGCGAGATCGGCCACGAGGGCGCGGACGCGCTCGGCCATGCGCTTGCCGGCCGGCGTCAGGGCGATGTCCACCAGGCGCCGGTCGGACTCGTTGCGCTCGCGGCGCATCAGGCCGCGCTCGATGCCGGCATCCACCGCGTGCGTGACCGTGCTGGCGTTGACGCCGCATGCGACCGCCAGTTCGGTGGAGATCATGCTGCCGCGGAGGGCGAGCAGCAGGAGCATGTCGCTCTGCAGGGCGGTGAGCCCGAACTCGCGCTGGGCGCGCTTGCCCACGGTGTCGCGCAGCCGGGAGCCGGCCAGCATCAGGTCCCGGCCCAGACCGAGGGCCGTCGTCGTGTCTTCCGATGCCATCTCAGTCGGCCGCCCTGCGCCAGGCACCGGGCGGCATGCCGACGGTGCGCGTGAAAACCCGGGTGAAGTGGCTCTGTTCCGCGAAACCGCAGGCCAGGGCGATGTCCGCCAGCGAGAGCGTGGTGTCGCGCAGGAGCTGGCGGGCGCGTTCGATGCGGCGGTCGAGCAGCCAGCGGTGCGGCGGCTTGCCCAAGCTGCGGCGGAACGCGCGGGAAAAGTGATTGACGGAAAGGCCACAGGCGTCCGCGACGTCCGACACCGGGAACGACTGGTCGAGCCGCTCGTCCATGTAGGCGACCGCGCGGCGCTCCTGCCACGTGGCCAGGCCGCCGCGCGGGGCGCCGGTCTCCTCGGGCCCGGTCGGCAGGCTGAGGATCGCCCTCAGCGCGAGCGCCACGTGGGCGAGCAGCGGGGCGTTCGGGGCCTCGGCGCGCAGGCTGTCGAACAGCACCTGGGCGAGCGTGCGCACGGCCGGGGGATGGTCGCTGTCCATCGCGCCTTTCGGCTCGCCGCGGAAGAGGATGGCTCCGCCGCCCATGCCATCCGACGCGCAGGCGGTGCGATAGACCAGCAGCAGGTCGTCGGCCGCGTCGTCGAGCGCGATCTCGGTGAGCTGGGAGCGGCCGCGCAGGTCGTCGACCAGCCGCAGCCCGCCCTGGCGGTCGTCACGGTCGACCGCGGCGGAGCGCTGCGCGAGGTCGACGATCACCGTGGCGAGGGCGCGGCGATAGGTGCTTGGGCAGGTCGATTCGGCGCGGTACATGGGCCGATCCTTTTCGGGTATCGGAGGGCGGGACAAGGATTGCGCATGCAAGTATCGGCATCCACCCCCATAAGAGGTAGACCGTCCTCCGACAACACCGCGGTGCCTAAAACGCCCACCTCAGGATGGCCGCGACCACGGCGACGACCACCACGACCACGACGACGTGCCGCAGGTACGGGCCGCCTGAAACACCACCGTCATAACTGGCGTCGTCGTAATCGTGCGACGCGTCCCGGGGATGGCGGACGAACGGGAGGCGGAGGCGTTTGCGGGGTTTTCCGGGCATGGCATTGTGGCTACGTCAGGGTGGGAGCGCGTTCACGCGCGAATGGGTGCTTGCCGCGAGGACGTTCGCGCGTAAACGCGCTCCCACCCGGAGGCAGGCCGCCACCGTCGTCATGGGGACGCCACGCGCGAGGTATTCCTGAGCTCTTCGAGGATCTCGGGCCCGCGCACGTCGATGTGGTCGAGGTTGTTCACGTAGAAACGCACGAAGGGTTTTTCGGCATCCTTCGGCATCCAGGGCTTCGCCCAGACGAACACCACGCAATAGCCATCCGACTCGGCGATCAGCTTGTCGAGACGCGCACGCAGGAGGCGTCGCACCGGATACGCGTCGATCTCCTTCGCGGTGAGCGTGATGGTCGGACGCAGCTCCGCATCGTCGTGGCGGAAAGGACGCGAGAAACGCAGGTAATAGCCGCCTTCCTTCGTCGCCCGAAGCGAGGCGGTGCCCCACCACACGGCACGCGTGCCGAGCAGGTCGGCGACCTTCTGCCGGTAGACGTTGCGGAAAAGGGCTTCGTACGTCTGCGTCTCGCCGCCGATCTCGACGGTGGCCTCGTCCAGGTCCTTGTCGCGGCGATGTTCGAGGAACTTCTGCACGAGCGAGGAGAGGCGGTAATAGTGGCTGGCGCGCGGCCTCGATACCGTGCCGGCCGACGGAGCCGCGCGCCGCGCCGGTGAGGCGACCGCGTCGGCCGTCGGCGTCGCCGCCGGCGCGCGGAAGTGATCCGCGGGACGTTCGGCTTCGAACACGTCGGGTCGCTTTTCCGCTTTCGATTCGCCGCGACCGTGCGCGACTTCGCAGGTGTCGGCGTGATCTTCGAGCCGGTACGAACGAAAGTAGGGACGGATGCGCAGGTTCTGCTCGGGCTTGTCCAGGCAGGCGCAGATCAGCGGCGCGGAACATCCGTTGCCGACACACGTGAATCGCGCATCGCGGTCGAGCAGGTCGGCCCAGTGGAGCTCATAGGCGCGCTCGGCGGTGATGCGTTCGTCGTGCCCGGCGGTGAAAGCTTCTTCGATCGACACGTGGCCATCCGGCATCCCTGTTGGCGCCCACTGTAGCGCGATCAGAACGAGCCGAAACCCCGCGCCGGTTCCAGGCCCATGTCGAGCTTCACGCCGCGCAGGAACGCGAGCACTTCCTCGTAACGGCCCAGCGCCACCAGCGCCTCGGCGGTGCGCATGCCGAGCGTCGCGATCGGATCGTCGCGATACCAGGCGATGCGCGCGGCTTCGTCGGGCTCGACGCGCGCGGCTTCGCGCAACACGTGCCAGGCGTGCGACTTGCGCGGGGTCCCCTCGATCGGGGAACGAATATCGACAATCCGGGCGTATGACATGCAACTAACCTCGAGTGACGGCGGTGGATCGCCCACACGTGCTCTAGACGACAAACGTGCCTAACTTTCCTGTCCTTACCCTTTCCGATACGGAGTGACCGTCCCATGGCCAAAGTCCTCGTTCTGTATTACTCGTCGTACGGCCACATCGAGACCATGGCCCATGCCGTCGCCGATGGTGCGCGCGATGCCGGCGCCACCGTCGATGTGAAGCGTGTCCCGGAAACCGCGCCCGACGAGGTCGTTCGCAATGCCCATTTCAAGACCGACCAGTCCGCGCCCGTCGCCCGCGTCGAGGAACTCGAAAACTACGACGCGATCATCGTCGGAACCGGTACCCGCTTCGGTCGCATGACGTCGCAGATGGCGGCGTTCTTCGACCAGGCGGGCCCGTTGTGGCAGCGTGGCGCGCTCAACGGAAAACTCGGTGGCGCTTTCAGTTCGACGGCGACCCAGCACGGCGGCCAGGAAACCACCCTGTTCTCGATCATCACGAACCTGTTCCATCTGGGCATGATCCCGGTCGGTCTGCCGTACAGCTTCACGGGCCTCACGAAGATGGATGAGATCACGGGCGGAACGCCTTACGGCGCGACCACCCTTGCCGGCACCGACGGATCCCGGCAGCCCAGCGAGAACGAACTCGCCGGCGCCAGGTTCCAGGGCAAGCACATCGCCGAAGTGGCCGCGAAGCTCTTCGGCTGATCCGTCAGGCTTCCTGCCAGCGCGACCGCCGCCAGTGGCTGGGGCTCTGCCCCACCAGGCGGCGGAACAGGTTGCACAAGTGCGCCTGGTCGGAGAGGCCGCAGGCCAGGGCGATCTGGCTGAGCGGTTCGCGGGTCTGCAGCATCAGGGTCTGCGCGCGCTCCACGCGGCGACGCATGATGTACGCATGCGGGGGATCGCCGAAGGAGTCCTTGAAGGCGCGGCAGAAGTAGCTGCTGGACAGGCCGGCGATGGACGCCAGCTGGTCGATGGTGATCGAGAAGCCGAGGTTCTCGTCCACGTGCGCCGCCACGCGGCGCGCCTGCCAGGGCGCCAGGCCCGCGCCGACCCGGCGGCGGGGTGCGGCGGGCGGGAGGGCGGGGGAGGCGGCCGGCTCACGTTCCAGCAGCGCGGCCGCACGGGCGACGCAGGCACGGGTCGTGGCGAGGTCGGATTCGGCCGCGGTCAGGGCCTGCTCGAGCAGGCGCGTGACGCTGGATTCATCGTCGACGGTGGGAAGGGGGAAGGAGGCCATGCCGTGCATGGCATCGGAGGCGCGGGCGCTCCCCGTTCCGGCATAAGCATTCGTTTCGTATCGCATCGCGTCTGCTCCACGGAGGGTGGCTCATGGGCGGGTTTGCCCATGTCGGCAGACTATTCGCGAAGCGGGGGTGGGCTGAATTCTACATAGGATGAGGGCAGGCCATACCAAAGGATTAATGGAGGGTTTGTATATTTCTTGTAGCGACCAGCCGTAACGGTCAAAAACCATCACCGGCGTGCAAGACTCTCGCTACGCGAAACCGGAACACTTCGTGCCGATTCCGTACAAGACACCCATCGACCGGACCCACATGACGATGTCGCGATTCCGGCACATGCAGAGCCAGGCGTACGTCCCCGCCACCCGCCCGCGGCGGCTGGCGTCCGGCCTGCTGATGGGCGCCAGCGGCCTGCTCGCGCTGGCCGTCTTCCTCGTGGACACCTTCACGCCCCTGCAGAGCGCCGTGGCGGTCGTCTACGTGGTCGTCGTGCTGCTCGTCGCGGCCAGCGGCAGCCGCCGCGCCATCCTGGGCGCGACCATCGGTTGCCTCCTGCTCACCACGATCGCGTACGTGCGCGTCCACGGCATGCCGGCCCTCGACGCCCCGATGCTGCGCTGCGCCGTGAGCCTCGGGGCGATCGGCAGCACGGGCTGGCTCTCCCTGCGCAACCGCGAGCGTCTGATCACCATCGCCGGCCAGGCCCGCCTGATCGAGCTCACCCACGATTCGATCTTCGTGCGCGACATGGACGACGTGATCGTGCTCTGGAACGGCGGTGCCGAACAGCTCTACGGCTGGACCGCGCAGGAGGCCCTGGGCAGGCGCGCGAGCGACCTGCTCGGCACGGCGTTCCCCGGCGACCGGGTGGAGGCCGACGCCGCCCTGTTCGGGGCCGGACGCTGGGAGGGCGAGGTGTTCCAGCGCCATCGCGACGGCCGCATCGTGATCGTGGAAGCGCGCTGCGCCCTGCTGCGCGACGAACTCGGCAAGCCGCGCATGATCCTCGAGGCGGGTACCGACGTCACGGAACGGCGCGCGGCCGCGGCGGCCCTTGCCGAGAGCGAGCGCCGTTACCGCAGCATGTTCGAGACCGCCCGGTTCTCCTTCTGGGAGGAAGACTACTCGCGCGTGATGGATCGCGTGGACGAACTGCGCGCGCAGGGCGTCACCGACATGGCCCGCTACATCGAGGCGCATCCCGAGTTCGTGGCGGAGGCCTGCGCCCTGACCTACGTGACCGACGTCAACGCGGCCACCGTGCGCATGCTCGGCGCCCGCCGGCGCGAGGACCTGATCGGTCCGCTCGATCGCATCCTGCCGGCGTCCGAGCGCACGTTCGCGGGCGTGCTGCTGAAGATCCTCGAAGGCGGCGGTGTCGCCGAGGGCGAAACCCATCTGATCAATCTGCGTGGCGAGCGTCTCACCGTGCTCTTCGCGCTGAACATGCCGCTGGGCCCGACCCGCTACGACCGCGTGCTGGTCAGCGTCGTCGACATCACCGACCGCAAGCGCACCGAGCGCGCGCTGATCGCCATGCAGGCCGAGCTGGCGCAGGCGGCGCGCGTCACGGCGCTGGGCGAGATGAGCGCCTCGATCGCCCACGAGGTGAACCAGCCGCTGGCGGCCATCGTCACGCATGGCGAAGCCAGCCTGCGCTGGCTGCGTCGCCCGCAACCGGACATCGGCGAGGCCTGCGAGGCCATCGACCGCGTGGTGCGCGACGCGCGGCGCGCGAGCGAAGTGGTGCACCGCGTGCGTAGTCTCGCGAGCAAGGAGCCGCGCCAGCACGTCCGCTTCGATCTCGCCGCGCTGGTGGAAGAATGCGCGCAGCTGCTCGATGGCGACATCGCGCTGCATCGCATCGCCCTGCGCGTCGACATCGCCCGCGACGCGCCGCTCCCCCATGGCGACCGTGTGCAGCTTCAACAGGTGGTGGTCAACCTGATGGCCAACGCCATCCGGGCGATGTCCGAGGTCACCGGCAAGCGCCTGCTGAACGTGCGCGCACGCGCCGACGCCGTCGACGGCCTGCTCGTGGAAGTGGAAGACAGCGGCACCGGCATCCCCGAGCATATCGCCCCGCACCTGTTCGATGCGTTCGTCACCACGCGCGGCGACGGCATGGGCATGGGGCTCGCGATCTGTCGTTCCACGGTAGAATCCCACGGCGGTCGCCTGTGGGCGACCAATCGTCCCGGTGGCGGGGCGACCTTTCATTTCACGTTACCGCTGACGGAGGCGGAGGAGGCCCGCGCATGACTGGCGTACCCGTCGCCAACGCCGCTCGCACACCCATCGTCTGCATCGTCGACGACGATGCCTCCGTGCGCGAAGCGCTCGCCTCCCTGTTCCGTTCCGTGGGTCTCACCGTCGCGGCGTTCGGAAGCACGGCCGATTTTCTCGCGCGCGAGAACGCCGACGCGCCCGGTTGCCTCGTGCTCGACGTGCGCCTGCCCGGCGTGAGCGGTCTCGATTTCCAGGCGCAGCTCGCCGCCATGGAAAACCGTCTGCCGGTGATCTTCATGACGGGCCACGGCGACATCCCGATGTCGGTGCGCGCGATGAAGGCCGGCGCGCTCGATTTCCTGGCGAAGCCGTTTCGCGACCAGGACATGCTCGACGCCGTCACCAGCGCGATCGAGCGCGATGCGGCGGATCGTCGCGGGGCTGACGCGCTCGCAACGCTGCGCAGCGCCTATGCCTCGCTCACCCCGCGCGAGCGGGAGGTCATGACCCACGTCACGGCCGGTCTCATGAACAAGCAAGTGGGCGGCCTGCTGGGGCTTTCCGAGATCACGGTGAAGATCCACCGTGGCAACGTCATGCGCAAAATGGGCGCGAAATCCCTCGCGGAACTGGTGAAACAGGCGGAAGCGCTCGCCGCGAACCCTTGATACCAGCGGCCCCGCGCGCACCGCAAACCTCCGTATGATTCCCATCCCCCATCCGGGGGCGCACTGTATCGACGGCAGGTCGGGCACATACCCGGCGAGGAATTCAGGTTGGCCGCTAACAGGATCGTGGCGATCGTGGACGACGACGAGGCCGTGCGGACGGCCACCGTCAGTCTGGTGCGTTCGCTGGGACACAAGGTACGGAGTTTTGCTTCGGCCGAGGAGTTCCTCAGCCATGGCGACGACGAAGGTGTCGATTGCCTGGTGACCGACGTCCACATGCCCGGCATGGACGGCTTCGTCCTGTACAACCGCCTGGTGGAGCGCGGTCGCACCTATCCGGTGGTGTTCGTCACGGGATTCCTCGACGAAAGCACGCGCGCGAACATCCTCGCCGCGGGCGCCTTTTGCTACCTCGGCAAACCCTTCAGTGGCGACCAGCTGGTCGATTGCCTGCAAAGGGCGCTCGGGGAGGCGCCGCACTAGCGCGAGCGGCGGCCTTTTGTCACCGGGGTTTGCTACGCTCCGGCCCCATGACCCTGACCCTCTTCCTGATCCTCATCGTCATCGGCCTCGTCCTCTTCGCGCGGCGCCGCATCCGGGGAGGCATGGTCCTCTCGCTGCTCGCGCTGGCGTGGCTGTTCTTCGCCGGCTGCGGGCCGCTCACGGGAATGCTCCTCGGTCATCTTCAATCCGGTTTCGCACCCGACGTCGCGCAGTGGGGGCGGAAGAGCGCGATCATCCTGCTCGGCGCGGGGACGGTGCGCAGCGGGGCCGGCGCGGTGGAGCCCAGCCTCTACGCCAACGGACGCATCCTGCGCGCGGCGGAACTCTACCGGGCCTGCAAGGCGACCGGGGCGGAGTGCAAGGTGGAGGTGAGCGGTGGCGATGCGATGAAGCTCAAGCAGGCGGAAGCCGACGTCTACGCCATCACGCTCGACCTCCTGGGGCTGCCGCGCGAGGATCTGATCCTCGAGGCCAACAGCATGAACACGTTCCAGAACGCGCAGAACAGCAAGCCGCTGTTGATGGCGTATGGCGCGGACAAGGTGGTGATCGTTTCGTCGGGCGTGCACCTGAAGCGCGCGCTGCTTTACTTCGCGCACTTCGGCATCCGTGGCGAGCCGGTGCGGGCCGATTATGTCAACGCGCGTTACGACTGGCTGCCGAGCTCGGAAAACCTCTCGTTCGCGGATTTCGCGATCCACGAATACGTCGGCGTGTGGCGCTACCACTTCTACAACGCCATGGGCTGGAACGCGCCGAAGATTCCTGAAGATAACGCAACCACGCAGACACCTCGCTAACAATTGGCGTTTTATGCTGTTCAACCGTCCAGCACGGACCTTTCAATCAAGGAGTCGCCCGTGAAGTCACGCACCATCCTCGCCGCCCTGCTGGCCGCCGCTTCCGTCATGCCGGTCGCCGCGTTCGCGCAGCAGGCCGCGCCCGCTCCGGCCGCGAATCCCGCCAGCCAGATCCCGGCGTCGGACAAACAGGCGATCCAGAACTACAACCTGACCGAAGACGTGTTCAACCGCATCGTGAAGGTGTCGCAGGAAGCCAAGGCCCAGGGCATTCGCCCGAAGGACGCCAAGACCGACTTCTCGAAGATCCACTCGCTCGACGATCTCGCCAAGCAGGTGACCGATTCGGATCCGCGCATCGAGCCGCTGATCAAGAAGAACGGCTTCACGCCACGTGAGTTCCTGCTCGCGAACCTCGCCGTCACCAACGCGGCGATCGCGTCGGAAGCGAAGAACAATCCGCAGATGGCCGCCTATGTCGACCAGTCGAAAGTCAACAAGCAGAACGTCGCGTTCTACGAAGCGCACAAGGCGCAGATCAACGCGCTGATGAACGAAGACGCCCAGGGCGGCGCGCAGTAAGCACCCCCACCGGTCCGCTCCTGAGTTGGAGCGGACCTGGCCGCGACAGCTTCTCGCGAAAGCGCAACAGGCCCTACCCCGCGAAAGGTTGGTAGAGCGGACCCGGCCCGCTCCTGAATCGTGGGAGCGGACCTGGCCGCGACAGCTTCTCGCGAAAGCGCAACAGGCCCTGTAGCTTCCGGCCCCAAAACATGTCGCGGCCAGGGCCGCTCCTACAGGGTCGGCGAGGTGTGTAAAGTTGCCTCCATGCCACCTTCCCGCACCACCCCCTGGCTCCCCGCGCTCGCCGTCCTTGGTTCCGTCACCTCGCTGTGCATCGGCACTTCGTTCGCGAAGAAGCTCTTCCCGCTGATCGGTGCGGAAGGCACGTCGGCCCTGCGCGTCGGGTTTTCCGCGCTCGTTCTTCTGGCTTTTTGGCGGCCATGGCGCTGGCCATTGACGCGCCGCGATGCCGCGTCCGTGATTCGCTACGGCCTCACGCTCGGCGCGATGAACCTGATGTTCTATCTCGCGTTGCGGACGATTCCGTTCGGCATCGCCGTGGCGATCGAATTCAGCGGCCCGCTCGCCGTGGCCATGTGGTCGTCACGCCGTCCCGTCGATTTCGTCTGGCTCGCGTCCGCCATCGTCGGCCTCGCGATGCTTCTCCCGCTGGGCCACGGCAGCACGCTGGATCCGACCGGTGTCGCGTTCGCCCTCGGCGCCGCGTTCTGCTGGGCGCTCTACATCATCTTCGGCAAGCAGGCCGGACATTTGCACGCCGGCCACTCCGTATCGCTCGGCCTTGTCGCCGCGAGCCTGATCGTCGTGCCCTATGGCGTCGCCCACGCTGGCGCGCGCCTGCTCGATCCCGCCATCCTCGCTGCCGGCCTCGGCGTCGCCATCGTGTCCAGCGCGATCCCCATGTCGCTGGAAATGATGGCCCTCAAGCGCTTGCCGAGCGAAACCTTCGGGATCATGGTCAGCCTGGAACCGGCCGTGGCCTCGTTCCTCGCCATGCTGCTCCTGGGCGAGCGCCTCACCGCTTACCAGTGGCTGGCCATCGGTTTCATCGTTCTGGCATCGATCGGCAGCACGGTGACGGCGCGGAGGTCGTCCGCGCCGTCGGTGGAACTCGCCGGTTGAAACGCGGCTCGCATGTAGCGAGCCGGTACGGTTACCAGGTGCGACGGATACCGAAGGTGCCGGCGACACGGCGGTAGTTCCGCGCGCCGAAACGTGTTTCGACATCGCCCCAGAAGCGCCAGCCGCTGTGGCGGAGGAACGTGACGCCGAGCTTCAGCGCGTACGCGTTGCGCGGGACGCCGCCGGTGAACGCTTCGCCACCAAGCTGCGTCGCATCGAGGCGGCCCAGTCGACGCAGCCAGTTCGCTGTGAGGTACGGCGAGGCCACATGTCCGCCGGGCGTTTGCCAGCGAGCGGCGCTGCGCAATCCGATGCGGCCGGTGACGCCGCTGGCGTGTCTCGGACTCACGCGCGCCCCATTGGCTTCGGTATGGACTCCGCCGTTGAGGCGTGTCGCGACGATCTGCGCCTGCGGCTCGATGTACGCGTCGGTGTCCTTCGTCAGCGTCGCGCGCCACCGGTGACCGCCTTCGATGCTGCCACTCACGGTGTTGCTGTCGTAGTTCTCAACCGGAAGCCCGCTGCCTTCGACCCGTTCGTTGAAGCGCGCGAACCGGGTCCAGCCGCGAATGTAGCTGCCGGCCTCGGTACGCAGGCCACCGTAGAAGCCGCCGGCGGCGCCGCGCACACGGCCCTTGGCGGTGTAGCCGGTCACGAGCGAGGTGCCGCTGGTGTTCGCCTGACCGACAGCTCCCATGACGCCGACGTACGCCTGAGTGGACTCGCCGCCGCGCCATACGTCGGCGCCGAGCGTCAGTTCGTTCGACGCCGTGGTCGTGGTGATCTGATCGCGGAAATCGAAGGTGGTGTGGTTGCGCTCGAAGCGCGCCCACGCCGCGCCACGTGACACATCGGGCTCATCGTCTTCGCCCGCGCCGGGGCCTGCCTGGAACATTTCGAGCACCGCGGTTTGGTTCGCTCGATAGGTGCCCGTCTCGGGGCGGAGGAGGGGGCCACTGGGCGGCACGACCGGCGGCGCGATCGGGTCGTCGTCATCGCCTTCTTCAGGGTCGACGACCTGCTCCGGGACGGCGGAACGCAGGTACCAGTTACCGTCATCCGGCTGGCTCACCGAGCCCTTGTGCAGGAAGTATTCGTTCGAGCCGCCCACGACGCGCCCGGCGAGGGTGAAGGTGCCATCGGATGCGCCATCGACGCGCACGACGGGGATCCCTTCGGCGTTGTAAGCGCCGTTACCGCCGAGGGGCGCGATCGCGAGGCGCGTCGTTCCCGATGTGTTGCCCTGGACGTGGACGAGATCCGATGAGGAAGTGTCGTCGCCGAGCCACGTGCGCAGATGGATCAGGCCGTTGCGTCCTTCGTAGTTGCCTGTGATGGTCAGCGTGGAAACGCTGGCCGCGCCGGGCGACGCGAACGCCACCACGCCGTTGTCGTTGCGGAGCGCGCCGATCACGCTGTCCCCGGTGACGCGCCAGGTGCCGCCGTTTTCGACATCGACGTTACGGACGATGGCGGTCGCGCCGGACCAGACCGCGCCGTGGCGAATGGTGACGGACGCCTTCGTCTCATCGGAGGGCGGCCTCGGGTCGTCGGAGAAGCGGATGTCGCCGAAGGCCTGTGCGGTATCGTCGAGCACGATGGTGAACGGCTTGGTCGACGTGGGATCGATGTCGGCGAAGGCACCGTTGCCGCCCTTCAATACGGCATCGCCGCCGATGCGGACGAGGCTCGGGTCGAGCAGGCCGAGCGCCGCGAACTGTCCGCTCGCGATGCTGCCGCCCTTGACCGTGAGCTTGCCGCCGGTGAGGACGAGTGCACCGTAGGCGTCTTTGCCGGTCGCATGCACGCGGGTGTCGGAGACGCTGACCTCGCCGGCCGCGCTGTACAGTCCATGCCCGTTGGCGCCCGTCGTCTCGATGGACGAGCCCGCGAGAACGATGCGGCCACCCGTTTCCGCCCGGGCACCGTGGGCAAACGAGCCCGCGGTGGTGATGTCGACGGCGGTCGCCTGGAACATCGGAGACATGCCGGGCGCCGCGGCGCCCTTGGCAAGCATGCCGTACGACGAGGCTCCGGTGGTCTTGATCGTGACCCGGTCGACTTCGGCGAAGGCGCCCCGGTTGTCGATCCCGGGCGCCGATTTGCCGGAGGTCTCGATGGTGGTCTGGGCGAGGCGGACCGGCCCGGAGCCATCGTAGATGCCGACCGCGGAGGCCCGCTCGCCGAGGGTGGAGAGGTGGCTGCCCTCGACGGTGACGAGGCCCGCGCCGGAATTGACGTTGATGGCGTGGGCGTCCGCTCCTTCGGTGCCGATGGTCGTATCGATGGAGACGGCCTGGGCGCCACTTTCGACGTAGATACCGTGGCTCTCGTCGCCCTTGGTCATGATGGTGGCGGCATTGGCGCGCAGACCCGTGCCGTCGCCGCTGCCGACCATGCCCGATGCGTTACCTCCGGACGTGGCGATCGCCGTGCCGTCGATCGTCGCGGTGGCTCCGTCCGTGGCGTCGATGCCGTGTGCGGCATAGCCGGCGGTGACGATGCTTCCTTTCGCGAATCCCGCGATGGCGTCGGAGAGCCGGGCGCCCGTGGCGCCGCCTTCCCGGGTCACGATGTCGACATGATCGAAGAGCGAGGGCCGGTTGCTCCCGGTGTTGGCGAGCTTCACCGCGTAGGCGCCGACGCCCTCGGTGGTCAGCGTGGCGTTCGAGAGCGAGAGGTAGCTACCGGCACCCGTGATGTTGATGGCATAGGCGTCCTTGCCGGACGTGGTGAAGCGGACATCGTCCGCCGAGGCCGTGCCGCCGCCCCGGATGATGAGGACGGACTCGGAATCGCCGGACGTCGTGTAGTCGCCGGGATCGATGAGGAGATCGTCGCCGGCGTCGACGATGAAGGGCGGCAGCGCCGCGGTGTCGTCGCCGGCGACGCCGGCGGGTGCAAAAAAAGCCGCCATGCAGGCGGCGAGGAAACGGCGGGGAAGGGGGGTGGGGGTATTCAAAAGACAGTCGCTCCATGGCTGGCGGCAGGGGGCGGGGTGCCCGACTGCAACTTCCGGCTGACAGGGTAGGGACTGGCTTCGGAGAGGGGAACGCGATTATTCTGAAAATGTCTGCGAACGCTGTCTGCGCTGCGCCGTCGGACACCGATGTTCCACCCTGCACGTCGCAGCCTTGGGGAATGGCCCGTCCACGGAGGGGTCTTTCAGAGGGGGTGCGTGTTCTTTCTGTCGGCAAGTGCGCCGATTGTCGTGGAAGCTGCGTCGTTTCGGCGCTATGCTCCGCTGCGCTTGCCCAATACATAACAATGAGGAGCCTTACCATGAAGATTGTTTCGATCACTGCCCTGGCTTTCGTCGCTGCCGCCCTGCTGTCGGGCTGCAACAAGTCGGAAGACGCCGCTCCGGCGCCGGCCGCCGCTTCGACCGCCGCCGCTCCGGCTGCCACTGCCGCTGCTCCGGCCGCGACCGCCGCCGCTCCGGCCGCCACCGCTCCGGCTCCGGCCACGACCGCTCCGGCCGCTGCCGGCACGGCTGCTCCGGCTCCGGCTTCGACCGCCGCTTCGGGTCAGTAAGTCGTTCGACGGCCGCCTCCGGGCGGCCGCCGGATGCGAAGGACACCGCTGCCTCGGCAGCGGTGTTTTTTTTGGCCGTCCGAAAGCGCGTGCGCCGGAAGGCATGGGCCATGGCCCTTCCGGCGGGGATGCGGCACGCTAGGGTGGTTCCTTCGTCCCACTGCCACAGGAATCTCCATGCCGCACCGTCCGCTGTTGCCCCTGCTCGCGCTGTCCCTTGCCATCGGCTCCGCCGTCGCCGTCGCCCAGACGGCACCGATGACGCCCGACATCCCCGCGAAGTTCGACGCCCCGACCACCGCCAACGACTACGTCAAGCGCGTGGTCGAGATCCCCATGCGCGACGGGGTGAAACTGCATACGGTGATCGTCATTCCGAAGAACGCGAAGCACGCGCCGATCCTGCTGACGCGCACGCCGTACAACGCGGATGGCCGCGCGGCCCGCAGCGACTCCCCCACGATGCGCGACCTCCTGCCCCAGGGCGACGAGGTGTTCGTCGACGCCGGCTACATCCGCGTGTTCCAGGACGTGCGCGGCAAATACGGTTCCGAGGGCGACTACGTCATGACCCGGCCGCTGCGCGGGCCGCTCAACGACACGGCGACCGACCACTCCACCGACGCGTGGGACACGATCGACTGGCTGACGAAGAACCTGCCCGAATCCAACGGCAAGGTCGGCATGATCGGCTCCTCGTACGAGGGTTTCACCGTCGTCATGGCGCTGATCGACCCGCATCCAGCCCTCAAGGTCGCCGCACCGGAGAGCCCGATGGTCGACGGCTGGATGGGCGACGACTGGTTCCATTACGGCGCCTTCCGCCAGACCAACTTCGATTACATCGCCGGCCAGAACGCCAAGCGAGGCAAGGGGGCGGCCATTCCGCGCGCAGGTTACGACGACTACGCGAACTTCCTGCAGGCCGGCTCCGCGGGCGACTATGCCCGGGCCGCGGGCCTCGACCAGCTGCCGTACTGGCGCAAGCTGAGCGAGCACCCGGCTTACGACGCTTACTGGGAGGAGCAGGCGCTCGACCGCGAGATGGCGAAACATCCCCTGAAGGTACCCACGATGTGGCTGCAGGGTCTGTGGGACCAGGAAGACATGTGGGGCGCCATCCACAGCTACGCGGCGGTGGAACCGAAGGACAAGGGTAACGACAAGAACTACCTGGTCATGGGCCCGTGGCGCCACAGCCAGGTGAATTACGGCGCGGCCTCGCTCGGTGCCCTGAACTTCGATGGCGACACCGCGCTGCAGTTCCGCCGCGACGTGCTTCTGCCGTTCTTCAATCAATACCTGGTGGACGGCGCGCCGAAGGCGAACACGCCGCCCGTGCTGATCTACGACACCGGCGGCAATCATTGGGACCGCTACAAGTCTTGGCCGCAGGCCAAGGGAAGCCGCCCGCTGTACCTCGGCGCCAACGGAAAGTTGTCGTTTGAGGCCCCCACCGAGGGGGCCGCCCGATTCGACGAGTACGTCTCGGACCCGGCGAAGCCGGTGCCGTATGTGCCCCGCCCGGTGCATTTCGGCGACCGCCAGTCGTGGACGACCTGGCTGGTCCAGGACCAGCGCTTCGTCGACGGCCGTCCGGACGTCCTTACCTACGTCTCCGAGCCGCTCACGGCGCCGCTGAAGCTGGCGGGCGCGCCGCAGGTGAATCTGTACGCTTCGACGAGCGGCACGGACAGCGACTGGGTGGTGAAGCTGATCGACGTCTATCCGCCTTCGGATGCCTCGGAGCCGACGATGGGCGGCTACGAACTCTCGATCTCGATGGACATCTTCCGCGGCCGCTATCGCGAGAGTTTCTCGGCGCCGAAGGCCCTGACGCCGAACACCCCGCTGCAGTACCGTTTCGGCCTGCCCACCGTGAACCACACCTTCGAGCCCGGCCATCGGGTGATGGTGCAGGTGCAGTCGTCGTGGTTCCCGCTGTACGACCGCAACCCGCAGACCTACGTGCCGAACATCTTCTTCGCGAAGCCCGAGGACTACCGGAAGGCGACGCAGCAGGTGTGGCACGCGCCGGGCACGGCCAGCAGCATCGAACTGCCGGTGGTGGAAGCGAAGTAGCGGGCACTGCGTTTGCTCCTGTGGGAGCGGCCAAGGCCGCTCCCACACAAGCTCTCCACGCCGCCGCCCCTATCCTCGCGACACACCCCGCGTCGAGGACCACCCCATGGCTCGCCCGATCTGGACCGGAACGCTGTCGTTCGGTCTGCTCAACGTCCCCATTCGCCTGATGTCCGGCGAGCGCCGCAACGACATCCATTTCCGCATGCTCGACCAGCGGAGCAACACGCCCGTGCGCTACGAGCGCGTCAACGCGGAGACAGGCGAAGAGGTGCCCTGGAAGGACATCGTCAAGGCGTTCGAATACCAGAAGGGCAGCTACGTGGTGCTCGAGGAAGAGGACATCAAGAACGCCGCGAGCGACGCGCACGAGACCGTCGAGATCGACAGCTTCGTCGATGGGGCGGACATCTCGCCGCAGTATTTCGAAAAGCCGTACGTGCTGCTTCCGTCGAAGAAGGCGGAGAAGGGCTACGTGCTGCTGCGCGAGACGCTGAAGAAGACCGGCAAGGTCGGCATCGCTCGCGTGGTGATCCGCACGAAGGAATACCTCGCGGCCGTGATGCCGCAGGGCAACGCGCTGCTGCTGAACATCCTGCGTTACCAATCCGAGGTGGTCGACGCCTCCGATTACGAGTTGCCCGACAAGGCGGCGTCCGACTACCGCATCACGTCACGCGAGATGGAGATGGCGACGGAACTCATCGAATCGATGTCGGGCAAGTGGAAGCCCGAGAGCTACCATGACGAATTCCGCGCGAAGCTTCGCGCCGCGATCGAGAAGCGGCTCAAGAGCAAGGGCGTCACCACCACGGTGGAGGAAGACGAGCGGACGCCGGAGAACGCGACGACCAACGTCGTCGACTTCATGGCGCTGTTGAAGAAGAGCCTCGGCGCGAAGACGCGTACACCCGCGGCGAAGGCCGCCCCCGCGAAGAAAACGGCGACGAAGAAGACGGCGACGAAGAAAGCCGCCGCCAAGAAGGCGCCGGCGAAGAAGACGGCGTCACGCAAGGCGCCCGCGAAGCGCCGGGCGGGCTGAGCGTGGCGGGCCTCATCGTCGGCGGTGTCACCATTACCCATCCCGAAAGGGAGGTGTTCGGCGACGGCGGCCCGACCAAGGGCGATGTGGCCGCCTATTACGAGGCGGTCGCCGCATGGATGCTTCCGGAGCTGCGCGACAGGCCACTCTCGGTGGTGCGCTGTCCGCAGGGTTCGACCGGGCAGTGCTTCTTCCAGAAGCACCATGCGGACTCGCTCGGGCCGGACGTCAAGGCCGTCACGCTCGACGAGAAGGACGGCGAATCGGCGCAGTACATCTACGTCGACGACGTGCGCGGCGTGCTCGAACTCGTGCAGATGAACACGCTCGAGTTCCACCCCTGGGGCGCGCGCGTCGACGATCCCGATAAGCCGGATCGCCTGATCTTCGACCTCGATCCGGCGCAGGGCGTGGCCTGGAAGGCGGTGGTCGCCGGTGCGCGCGAGATTCGCGAGCGGCTATCCGCCGCGGGGCTGGAGAGTTTCGTGCGCAGCTCGGGCGGCAAGGGTCTGCACGTCGTCGCGCCCTTCCGGCGCGGACCGTCGTGGGCGGCGGTGAAAGCGTTCTGCGAGTCGCTGGCGGACGATCTCGTGGCGGAGTCGCCCACGCGCTACATCGCGGAGGCGAGCAAGGCGAAGCGCGAGGGCATGATCTTCATCGACTGGCTGCGCAACACGCGAGGTGCGACGAGCGTGACGGGGTGGTCGCTACGCGCGCGCCCCGGCGCGCCCGTGGCTATGCCGCTGCGTTGGGAGGAGATCGCACGACTGAAGACGGGCGGCGCGTTCGACCTGAAGAAGGCGCTGAAGCGCGCGAAGACGCTGGAGGCGGATCCGTGGGAGGGGATCGCTTCATTGAAGCAAGCGCTGCCGTAGCCCACCGTCGAGCCTCACGTCATACCGGCGTACGCCGGTATCCACCGCGGTGCGATCGGCCCATGCGTGGGATCGGCATCGGCTTTATGCGCACGAGGCCGCTGCACCCTCGGGGACCGACGCCGTGGATCCCGGCGTGCGCCGGGATGACGGTGAGGGCGCAGGGACCGTGAAGGCAAAAAAAAGCCTCCGCCCCTTTCCGGGAGCGGAGGCTTTCTTCGTCTGGCGTTCCTTACTTCTTCTGCATGCGGCGCAGTGACGCCATCACTTCGTAGCACGCGCCCATGGTGTGGTAGTCCGTCTTGCCGGCGGGGCTCTTCTCGTCGTCGTACTTCGTGTTGTCGCGGTGCAGGATGCGATACCACGCGCCGTACTTATGGTCGACGAAGTGTTCCCAGCTGTACGCCCAGATCTTCTCGTACCACTCGTCGTACTTGGTCTCGCCAGTGGATTCGAACAGCAGCTGCGCGGCGCCGAGCGATTCGGCCTGCACCCAGAAATACTTGTCGTCGTCGCACACGTCGCCCTCAGGCGAGAAGCCGTACGCGATGCCGCCGTATTCCTTGTCCCAGGCCTTGTCGAGGGCCTCGTCGAAGAGGTGCTTCGCCGTCGGCACGAGCCACGCCTTATGCTTCGGCGTGCCCTTGGTGTAGCGCTCGAGCATCATGAGCAGCTTCGCCCATTCGGTCTGGTGGCCGGGCTGGAAGCCCCACGGGCGGAACAGGTGCTTCGGGTTGTCGAGGTTGTATTCCCAGTCGATCGTCCAGTTCTCGTGGTAGTGCTCCCACACGAGCTTCTGCGGCGTCAGGCCGGCCTGGCGCTGCGTCATGTTCTCGGCGAGCACGAGCGCGCGGTCGAGGAAGCGGTCGTCCTTCGTGGCTTCCCACGCGGCGATCATCGCCTCGGTCATGTGCATGTTCGCGTTCTGGCCGCGATAACCGGTGAAGTTCCAGTCCTTGTCGGCCTCGTCGCGGTACAGGCCGTACGACGGCTCCCAGTAGCGCTTCTCGAGCAGATCCCAGATCTCGTTCTGCCAGCCCTTGGCTTCGTCGAAACCGACCTTCACGCCGCACGAGTAGGCGAGCAGCATGAACGCCAAGCCGTAGCAGTGGTTCATCTGGTCGTCGCGCTTGCCGTCGGCGATCGTCCACGCATAGCCGCCCGTTTCGGGGTTCAGGTGAACCTCGCGCAGGTACTTGATGCCGTGCATGGTGAGTTCCTTGTCTTCGGGCTTGCCGAACTCGAGGAACGCCATGGCGTGGTTGAACACGAAGCGCGTGCTGGACACGAGGTGACGGTGGGTGCGGTCGTAGACCGAGCCATCGTCCTTGTAGTACTGGAAGAAGCCGCCGGCCGGATCGACCTCGTTGGGCTTGTAGAACGCCATGGTCTTCGCGACGTGGTCGCGCAGGACGTTCACGTCGTGGAAATCGGGGAGGGGAACGGTCGTCATGCGTGCGTCTCCATGAAGGCCTTGACTTCGGCCTGGTCGGGGATGGCGGTGAACGAGCCCTTGCGCGTGGCCGTGATGGCGCCACAGGCGGCGGCGAAGCGGATCAGGTCGACGAGGCGACCTTCGTCCGCGATGAGGGTGTCGAAGCGTGCGGGCGTGACGCCCTCGGCGGAGAGACGCGCGAGCAGGCCTCCCACGAAGGCGTCGCCGGCGGCGGTCGTGTCGACGGCGTCGACGCGATAACCCGCGAGCGTGCCGCGCGCGCCGCGCGAGAACCAGCGCATCGGCTCGGCACCGTCGGTGACGAGCAGAAGGCGGGCGTTGCCCTTCCAGAGGCGGTCGAGCACGGCGTCATCGGAACCCGCGCCCGCGTGGATGAACGCGAATTCCTCGGCGCTCAGCTTGATGACGTCGGCCTCGTGCAGTGTTTCCCACAGGCGCGGCAGCGGTGCCTCGTCCTTCGGCCACAGCGCGGGGCGCAGGTTCATGTCGAAGCTGACCAGCGCGCCGGCGGCGCGCGCGCGGCGCATGCCCTCGACCGTGGTGTGCGCGATGGCGGCTTCGGTCAGCGAATTGGAGCAGACGTGGAAGATCGCCAGATCGTCGAACGCGGACGCGCGGAAGTGTTCCGGACGGAACAGCAGGTCGGCCGCGGGCGGACGGTAGAAGCTGAAGCTGCGATCGCCCTTGTCGTCGTGCGCGACGAACGCGAGCGCGGTACGCGCCTCGTCCGTGCGGGCCACGTCGTCCGTGCCGACGCCGAGGTCGGTCAGGCTCTTCAGCAGGAAGTCGCCGAACATGTCGCGGGCGAGCATGCCGGCGAAACGGGCGTTACCACCCAGGCGGGCCGCGGCGACCGCGACGTTGGCCGGCGCGCCGCCGGCGAAAGGAACGAAGGCGGGAGGCTGACCGGCGCCGCCCTGGGGCTGTGCGTGGAAATCGATCAGCGCCTCGCCGAAGCAGAGGATGGAAGACATGCGTACGGCCTGTCCTTGGGGGCGAGGTGGATGGGAAAACGCGACGGCCGGCCCTGGCGGCCGGCCGTCGAGAGGGCTTTAGTGATTGACCGGAGCGCTGCGGATCTTCGAGCCCGAGAGGCCATAGAAGACGATATACGCGTAGCCGATCAGCGGCACGAGGAACGCCAGCTGCAGGCCGATGTGGTCGGCAAAGAAGCCCTGGATCGGCGGGAACAGTGCGCCGCCGACAATTGCCATGATGAGCAGGCTCGACGCCTTACCCGTGAGCGGGCCCATGCGCTCGATGCCCAGCGAGAAGATCGTCGGGAACATGATCGAGTTGAACAGGCCGATGGCAACAACGCTGTAGATGGCGATGGAGCCACTGGCGAAGATCGTGGACAGGAGCAGCAGCATGTTGATCGAAGCGAACACGGCGAGCAGCTTGCGCGGAGGGAACTTGACCAGCAGGAACGAGCCGATGAAGCGGCCGACCATCGCGCAGGTCCAGTACGCCGTCACGTAGTGCGAGGCATCCTGCTGCGACATGTTGCCGATGTTCGGCAGCTGAAGGAAATTGATCAGGAAGCTGCCGATCGTGACCTCGGAACCCACGTAGAAGAAGATCGCGAGGACGCCGAAGAAAACGTGCGCATAGCGCAGCGCTTCGCGAAGGGTGTGGTGGGTCGAGTCCGACTTTTCCGTGCTTTCGTCCAGAGACGGCATGCGGAAGAGGAACACGAGTACCGCGAGCACGAAAAGCACGATCGCGAGGAACAGGTAAGGACCCTGTACGACGCTGGCTTCGTGTGCGCGGTAAGTGATCTGTTCCGCCGCGGAAAGCTTCGCCACTTCGTCGCCGGTCTTCGGCGTGTCGGCGAGGATGAGCAGGCCACCGAAGATCGGCGCGATCGCGGTACCGGCGGAGTTCAGCGCCTGGGCAAGGGTCAGTCGGCTCGAAGCGGTACGCTCCGGGCCCAGGAGAGCAACGTACGGATTGGCGGCCACCTGGAGGATCGTAATTCCGGTGGCGAGCACGAAGAGGGCGCCGAGGAAGGCGTAGTACAGGTGGGACGCGGCGGCGGGCCAGAACCCGAGCGCGCCGATGCCTGCGACAGCCAGACCGGCGACGATGCTCTTCTTGTAGCCGAGGCTCTTCACCAGAGCACCCGCCGGCAGCGACATGATGAAGTAGGTGCCAAAGAAGGTGAACTGAATCAGCGACGCGCGAAAATAATTCAGCTCGTACACGGCTTTCAGGTGCGGAATCAGGATGTCGTTCAGGCAGGTAAGGAAACCCCACATGAAGAAGATCGTGGTCATCACACCGAGCGCGAGGGGAAAGTAGGTGTAGCGATTGTCGCCCGCGTTCGTCGAGGACGAGCTGGGCGATGGCGTATATCCGGTGGCCATGGGTTGCTCCAAGTGTCGGTTCAGGGGGAGGACGGCGGGCAGCTGCTTTCGCGGACGACGAGCCGAACCGGCGCGATCGTATAAGCAGTGTCCGTGTCGGGATTGGAAAGTCTGTCGAGGATCAGTTCGGCGCTGCGCCGTCCGAGTCCACGCGGATCCACCGCGATGGTGGTCAGGGGCGGCACGCACACCGAGGCTTCGGCGACGTCGTCGAAGCCGGTCAGGGCGAAATCCTCACCCGGGCGGCGGCCCCGCTTGGTCAGGCCAAGCATAAGCCCGAGCGCCACCGCGTCGTTGTAACAAACCGCCGCCGTGGGGGCCGGGTCGCGGGCGAACAGCGCGCCGGTCTGGCGCGCGGCCTCCAGGCGTGTCGGCGCGCTCTCGACGAGCCAGGCGGGATCCACCGGCAGGCCGGCGTCGCGCATCGCGCCCGCGTAACCGCGGCGGCGCTGCTCCACCGAACTGGACTCCCGGTGGCCGCCAAAGAACGCGATGCGCTGGTGGCCGAGCGCGATGAGATGTTCCGTAGCCAGCCTGGCGCCGTGCTCGTTGTCCATCTCGAGGGTGTCCCAGCGATGGGTGCCGTCGTCGTCGGGCAGCTCGCGGTTGAACACGAGCAGGGGCGTGTGCATGCCGACCGCGGTCAGCACCTGCTCGCCTTCGCTGCCCTCGGCGGGGGAGAGGATGATGCCGGCGGGGCCGTGCTCGATCAGGGAATTGAGCACCGCCTGCTGGCGGGCCGGGGATTCGCCCGTATTGCCCAGCAGGGTGACGTAGCCGGCCCGGGCCAGGGCCTCGTCGGCGCCGGCCGCGAATTCCGCGAAGAAGGGGTTGCCCAGGTCGTTGATGACCAGGCCGATGCTGGAGGACGTCCGCCGGCGCAAATTCGCGGCCGCGCGGTTATAAACGTAGCCCTGGCGCTTCAGTTCGGCCTCCACCCGGGCACGGGTGGCGGAGTTCACCAGCGGGCTGCCTCGCAGCACCAGCGAGACCGTCGCCCGCGATACGTCGCAACCCTGGGCGATATCGGCCAGGGTCACCTTGCGGCGCTGCGGGGTAGTCCTCGGCATCTGAACTCCTTCAAACGATCTAAACCGGGCGATCATCGCGCGGCGGGCTTTGGGATGCATCACGCACTGCAACATGCGCGATGGCGCTATCTTTGCTACGTTCGACCTGTTTGTCACGATCCAAATGCTCGTGACCGCCCGAAACGTGCTGACCTGAGGGGATCCACCGATGTCGAGAACCACCCGCCTCCGTCGCGGCCTGCTGGCCACCGCCCTGACCCTCGCCCTGCCGGCCCTGGCCCTGGCGGCCTCCAGCGACAAGGGCAGCGCCTACGCGGCGGTCGACCCGATGATCGGCACGGGCGGTGATGGCCATACCTTCCCCGGTGCGACGGTGCCCTTCGGCATGGTGCAGCTGTCGCCGGACACGGCCATGCCGGACGTCAAGCACGGGTACAAGTGGGCCGCCGGCTACCAGTACGGCGACTCGAGCCTGCTCGGTTTCTCCCATACGCACTTCTCCGGCAGTGGCCATTCCGACCTGGGCGACGTGCTCGTCATGCCGATCGCCGGCGACGTGAAGCTGGACCCCGGTTCCCCCGACCAGCCCGGTAGCGGCTATCGCTCGCGGTTCGACCACAAGACCGAGAAGGCCGAGGCAGGTTACTACGCCGTCACGCTGGCCGACTACGACGTGCGGGCGGAGCTGACCGCGGGTACCCGCGTGGGCTGGCATCGTTACACCTTCCCGAAGGGCAAGCCGGCGCACCTCCTGCTCGACCTGCGCCCCAGCATCTACGACTACGACGGCAAGGTGCTGTGGTCCACGCTGCGCGTGCGCGAGGACGGCACCGTGACCGGCGGCCGCACCACGCGCGGCTGGGCGCCTGGCCGCCAGCTGTACTTCGCCATGCGCTTCAACCAGCCGCTGGCCTCGCGCAGCCTGAAGAACCGCGAGGAGAAGATCCCTTATCGCGGCTTCTCCGGCCCGGGCAACCGCGCCGAGGACACCGACGGCATCAGCGGCCGCGCGCTGGAAGGCGTGTTCGACTTCGGCGACCTCGCCAAGCCGCTCGTGGTCAAGGTCGCGATCTCGACCGTGAGCGAGGACAACGCGATCGCCAACCTCGACAAGGACGGCGCAGGCTTCGATTTCGATGCCCGCCGCGCCGAGGCCCGCCAGGCCTGGGAGAAGAACCTCTCGGTGGTCGACGTGCAGGCCCCCGCGCAGACGCGCAAGACCTTCTACACCGCGCTCTACCACGCGATGCTCTCGCCGACCCTGTCGATGGACGTCAACGGCCAGTACCGCGGCCCGGACAACCAGGTGCACACGGCCAAGGGCTTCGATTTCTATTCCACGTGGTCGCTGTGGGACGTCTACCGCGCCCAGCAGCCGCTCATGACCCTGCTCGAGCCGCAGAAGAGCAACGACTTCGTCAGCTCGCTGATCGCCGCCCAGCAGGCCAGCCCGTTCGGCATCCTGCCGATCTGGGCCTATGGCGGCATGGAAACCTGGTGCATGGTCGGCTACCACGCCGTGCCGGTGATCGCCGATGCCTATATGAAGGGCATTCGCGGCTACGACGCCGACGCCGCGCTGAACGCGATGGTCAAGAGCGCCACCTATGGGCCGTACGGCGGCCTCGACGACTACATGAAGCTCGGCTACGTCGCGATCGACCGCACGCCGGAAGCGGCCTCCAAGACCGTCGAATACGCCTTCGACGACTGGTCGCTGGCGCAGATGGCCAAGGCCATGGGCAAGGACGATGTGGCCGCCACCTTCATGAAGCGCGCGGGCTACTGGAAGAACAGCTTCGACACGAAGACCGGCTTCCTCCGTGCCCGCAAGAGCGACGGCAGCTACCGCGAACCGTTCGATCCGTCGTCGGCCGCGTACGGCAGCGATTACACCGAAGGCAACGCGTGGCAGTACTCCTGGTACGTGCCGCAGGACGTCGCCGGCCTGATCGAGGCGCTGGGCGGCAAGGACGCCTTCGTGAAGAAGCTCGATTCCGTGTTCGACGCCAAAGTCGATCCGAAGTCGTTCGCGCACGTGGAGGACATTACCGGCCTGATCGGCTGGTACGCGCACGGCAACGAGCCGAGCCACCAGGTGGCCTACATGTACGACTACGCCGGCCAGCCGTGGAAGGCGCAGGAGCGCCTCAAGCACATCATGGAGACCCAGTACACGCCGACGCCGACGGGCCTGGTGGGCAACGACGATCTCGGCCAGATGTCGGCCTGGTACATCTTCACCTCCCTGGGCTTCTACCCGGTGGCGCCAGGCAGCAACCAGTACGTGATCGGCCGGCCGTTCGTGGAGAAGGCCACTTTGAACCTCGCCGGCGGCAAGCGTTTCACGGTCTCGGCCGACCACCTCGACGCTAAGCACCCGTACGTCGGCAAGGTCACCCTCAACGGCAAGCCGCTGGACCGCACCTTCATCCGCCACGAGGAAATCGTCGCCGGCGGCGAACTGCATTTCTCTATGCAGGAGGCGCCGAACAAGGAGTGGGGCGCCGGCAACGGTGCGGCGCCGTACTCGATGAGCGACAAGGCGAACTGAGGCGCTCCTTGCCGTCACGGGTCCTTCACGCCCGTTTCGGCATTAAGCACGCCTCCAATCGGACGGGTACGCCGCTCATCTACCTGGAAACAGGTGGAAAAGCGGCGTACCCGTCGTCGTGTCCGAGGTACGTGCCATGAAATTCCAGCGCTGTGCGGCGCTTCACGTTTACAATGAATGTCCTTACAGGGCAGGAATCGTCGCGGGGATGGCCAGGGCATGATCGAACGCATCGGATTGCGCTGGCGACTCGTCGGCCTGCTGGCCGCCGTGCTCGTGATCGTGGCCCTGCCGTACATCGTCACCCGTTCGGCGGCCGAGGATGCCCTCGACTCGCGCGACTGGGTGACCCACACCTCCGAGGTGAAGGCGAGCGTGTATCGCGTGGCGGCTTCCCTCCGCAGCAGCGAGGCGGCGGTCTACGCGCGCATCGCGGGCGCGTCCGACGATCCCGATCTCGACCAGCGTGCACACGCGCCGCGACAGGTCGTTCCCGGGCTGGTGGCGTCGCTCCGCGAGATGACGCGCGACAACCCCGAGCAGATCGCGCGTATCGGTGCGCTCGAATCCATCGCCAGCGGCCGCATGGCGCTGACCGACCAGGCGCTGCAGCGGCTGAAGGCCGGCGACAAGAACGGCGCCTTCGCGTCCATGGAGGACGCGCGCCAGCTGTTCCCGGTGCGCGAGCAGATCAAGGAGATCGTGGACGAGGAGACCGGGCTGCTCGCGGCCCGCCGCGCCAAGGCGTCGAGCCTCGCCACGAACAACCGGCTGGTGCTGCTGGTGTCGGCGCTCGCGCAGATCGCGCTGCTCGGCATCGTGGTGGTGGTCTCCGAACGACAGATCGCGATCCGCCTGCGCGCCGAGTCGCGCGTGGCGGATGCGGTGCAGCGATCCCAGCTGATCGTGCAGGCGGTGCGCGAGCCGATCGCGATGCTGGACAAGAACCTGCGCACGCTGCTCGCCAATGCCGCGTTCGCGGAGCTCTACGGCTTCGACCAGGAGCGCGACCAGCGCGTGCCGCTCGACCAGATCGGCGACGGCGCGTGGAAGGATTCGGCGCTGCTCCAGCGACTGGTCGACGTGGTGGCGCGCGATCGCGAGCTATGGGACTACGAGCTCACGCAGCGCACCATGGATGGCGTGGACCGCTTCGTGGTCATCAACGCCCGGCGCATCGAGCAGCCGGATAGCGACGATCCAGCGTTGCTGCTCACGGTGAGCGACATCACCGCGCGCGCGCTCGTCGAGCAGAAGGTCAACGAGCTCAACCGCCAGCTCGAAGGGAAGGTCGAGCAGATCTCCGACGTGAACCGCGAGCTGGAAGCCTTCAGCTATTCCGTCTCGCACGATCTTCGCGCTCCGCTGCGCCACATCTCCGGTTTCGCCGGCAAGCTGGAGTCGCAGCTCGGCGACAAGGCCGACGACCGCGTGCGCCACTACATCGACGTGATCAGCAGCTCGTCGCGCCGCATGGCGCAGCTGATCGACGACCTTCTCGTGTTCTCGCGCCTCGGCCGCGGCGCGCTGCGCCTGCAGCCGGTCGACATGCAGTCGCTGGTGGAGGAGGCCCGGGCCCTGGTTGAGTCCGACACCGGTGGCCGCCATATCGAGTGGAAGGTCTCGCCGCTGCCCATCGTGATCGGCGACGAGAACATGCTGCGCACCGTGTGGCAGAACCTGCTGGGCAACGCGGTGAAGTACACCTCCAGCCGCGATCGCGCGCTGATCGAGGTGGAGCTCGCGCGTACCCCGGCGGGCGATTACGAGTTCTCCGTCCGCGACAACGGCGCGGGCTTCGACATGCAGTACGCGGGCAAGCTGTTCGGCGTGTTCCAGCGGCTGCACCGTGCCTCCGAGTTCCCCGGCAACGGCATCGGCCTTGCCAACGTAAGACGTATCATCGCTCGCCATGGAGGGCGTACCTGGGCCGAAGGCGAAACCGGCGTCGGCGCCACCTTCCACTTTTCATTACCGGCCTCGGACGTTCCGGGCGCCAGATTGGGTGATTCATGAACCAGCGCGACCTGCGCACGATCCTCCTCGTCGAAGACTCGATGGCCGACGCCGAAATGGCCATCGACGCGCTGCGCGAGGCCAACCTGGCCAACCCGGTGGTACACGTCGAAGACGGTGTCGACTGCCTCGACTGGCTGCACCGCCGCGGTGCCTACGCGGACCGCACCGAGGGCGACCCGGCCGTGATCCTGCTCGACATCAAGATGCCGCGCATGGACGGCCTCGAGGTGCTCAAGCAACTGCGCTCCGAGGACAAGTGGAAGCGCCTTCCGGTGGTCATCCTGTCGTCCTCGCGCGAGGAGAGCGACCTGGCACGCAGCTGGGACCTCGGCGTCAACGCCTATGTGCTGAAGCCCGTCGACGTGCAGCAGTTCTTCACCGCGGTGCAGACCCTCGGTCATTTCTGGGCGGTGCTCAACCAGCGCCCGGACGGCGAATAACCCGGAGCGACGTCGGAACATGGCTGGGATGGGCGGGCAAGGCCAGAAAGTCAGGATCCTGCAGGTCGAGGACAATCCGCTCGACGCCGAGCTCGTGCTCGGCGAGCTGGAAGACGACGGCATCGACTTCGAGGTGAGGCTCGTGGAAGACGAGGCGGCCTACGCCGCCGCGCTCGACGACTTCGAACCCGACATCGTGCTGTCCGACCTCAGCCTGCCGGCCTTCAGCGGCGAGCGTGCGCTGCAGGTGCTGCGCGAGCGCCGGTCCGACATACCCTTCATCTTCATCTCGGCCACGCTGGGCGAAGAGGCCGCGATCGAAGCGCTGCGCAACGGCGCCACCGATTACATCCTCAAGCAGAACACCGCGCGCCTCGCGAGCGCGGTGCGCCGCGCGCTCCGCGAAGCGGACGAGCAACGTGCCCGTCAGCGCGCCGAGCAGGAACTGATCCGCGCCCAGCGTTTCGAGAGCCTCGCGTTGCTTGCCGGTGGACTCAGCCACGATCTGCGCAACCTGCTGCAACCGTTGTTGCTCGCGGGCGACACGCTCGAAGACTACGCGGACGATCCGCGCCTCTCGCGCCTGGGCGCGCTCGTGCGCGACTGCGGCCGGCGCGGCCTGGAAATGGTCTCGTCGATGCTCTCGTTCGCGCGTGGCGCTCGCCGCGCGGAGCAGGTGAAACTGGGCGCGCTGCTCGAGGCGCTCAACCTGCTTCTGCAGGGCAGCGTTCCGCGCACGGTGCGCATGGAAGTAGACATCATCGATCCCGACGTGGCGTTCGAAGGCAACCACACCGAGCTGCAGCAGTGCCTGCTGAACCTCAGCCTCAATGCCATGCAGGCGATGCCGGACGGCGGCGTGCTGCGCATCGAGACGGATGTCGTCACGCTCGCCGACGATTTCTTCGCCGACGGCGAGGCCTCGGCGGCTGGCCGCTACATTCGCCTGTCGGTCATCGACACGGGGCAGGGCATGCCGCCGGACGTGCTGCAGCGCCTGTTCGAACCGTTCTTCACCACCAAGGAGGCTGGCACCGGCCTCGGCCTGCTCTCGTGCAAGCGCATCGTCGCCAGCCATGGCGGACTCATGCGCGTGCGCAGCGCGGTGGGCGAGGGCACGGCGTTCCACCTCTTCCTCCCGTTGAAGGCGGAGGAAGGCGAGCACCTCGATCCGCAGGTGATGGATGCGAGCCTGCAGGGCGAGGCCGAGCGCGTGCTCGTCGTCGTCGAGGAGGCGGTGCAGCTGTCGCTGCTGGTCGACACGCTCGACGCGTACGGCTACCAGGCCGGCGCGAGCCAGAGCGGCACGGCCGCGCTGCAATGGATCGAAGCGCACGGCGTGCCCGACCTCGTCGTCATGGACGCCGACATGAATCTGTTCACCGGCGTGCGCACGCTGGCCGCGCTGCTCGAGCATGGTTACAGCCGCGCGGTGCTGCTGCTGGCGCGCCCGGACGCGCCGCCGAACTTCGACGAACTGCCGCAGCTGGATCACCTCTACGTGATCGACAAGCCCGTGCAGTCGCGCGTGCTGCTGCGCAAGGTGCGCGAGGCCCTGGAAGCGAGCGACGTTCCGAAAGCCTGAGGCGTCCCGAGGGCCGCGCCTCGCACGGCCACAGAAAGTCGCGATTTTCCGATTTCTTCCATAGCCCGCTGGACGATGCCCATTTAGCGTTGCGTTTTCGCAATGGAGCATCGTCATGGATCTCGACATCACCGAGCGCTGGCATCGCCGCCTCGTCTTCGCCTGCCTGTTCGTGCTCGCCACGCTCATGCACCTCCTCGTCGCGCTGCTCACGCTCGGCGCCCGCACGTCGTGCGCGTGGCCACCCTGTCACGACTCATGGGTGTTCCGCGCCTGGTCGTGGTTGTGGAGCGCGCCGATCTTCGTCACACCGTGGGCGCGCCTGCCGATCGAGGAGATAGAGTTCGCGTGGACGCCGGGGCTGGTGGCTCTGATGGTTCTCAATTCGGTAACGGCAGTCGCGCTGTTGCTCGCGAGTGCGTGCCTGGCCCGGCGTGCCGTTACGACCGTCAGGCGTCGACGCCTCGCAAAGCTCCATGCGGCGTAGCGTTGAATGTCAGATGCGAGGCGAATGGCCGAAATACATCCAGCCTTCGAACGTGAGGCTGGCGCACCAGGTGGCATGGGGGTGGGGAAATACGTATGCTGTGCTGCGGAAAGTCCACGATGTGCGGCATGTGACGCATGACATCGCGAAGCGTTCCGGTGACGGCGAACGCGATCGGGCCATCGCCTACGACGGCCACAACTTCGTCCATGTCCGAAGGAGGCACCGAGCTGCCGATGAACTTCGTGAACACGTTCGCCGCGTCTGGTAGTCCTAATTCGCCACCCTCGATCACATCCCGGACCCGTCTCCAGTCGAGACGATTCGAAACAAACGGGAATGCGGCCTCGAGGTCGAGAAGATAGGGGCTGGCATCGTCGACGATGCGAAGGGCCTGGGTGTTGATCGCCGCGTCGAGGCTAACGATGAGCTCTTTTTCAAGCGCGTTATACGACATCAGCGATTCAAACCATCGGTCAGCGATTCCACAGAGCCTGCGTCTCCTTCAAAGAGAAAGTGTTCCTTCTCCTTGCCAGCAAAGGTATTGATATGGGCGACGCTTTGATCATCGTACTCGATGTAGCCACTTAGTGCGCACTTCGGAGGGTAGAGTTATTGCAGTAGAGGCGAAGGCCGGAAATGCAACTCGGTCAGCTCTTCAGTGTTTGAAGGACTCGCCGGGCATCTGAAGGAGGGCGAATCGTTGGCGAAAATGCTCCTGTTGACCTGCGTGTCCAGCTCGTCAGAATTGAGGAAATTGAAAGGAAATACCCATCGTGATGACAAATCGCGCCGTACAACGCACCCTGTTGCAGCTGATGGCTGAAGGTCTGCGGCCCTTCGGCTTCAAGCGGGTGCTCTCGCAGCAAGTCTTCCGGCGAAAAACAGCTCGCGGATGGATTGGCCTGCACTTGGCGTTTATCAATCACGACTCGGATTTCGATGTCACGCTCGATGCGGGCGTGAGATTCGACGCCGTGCAGGATGCCCTGCTCGGAATCGATCGCGAGAGCAAGCAGTCGGCGACGGTAGGTTGTGAGTATGGTCGGTTTACGGGGCAAGGGCAGTTTCGCTGGTCGGTAAGGCAAGTCGGTGATCTCGATGGCGTCGTCGAAGGCCTTCTCGTCGCCAGCGCAACGACGATGATCCCGTTTCTCGGGCGTTATTCCGATATGCCTCGCACGTTGGAAGCGCTGGCGCGGGATGACGAAACGAGTCGTTTGCTCTCGCCGATTGATGAGCACCGAAAGCGCATCATTGAGTTCATGCGAACTTGTTGACGGAACTCTGAAGTGGCATGTCCGTGGTGGCCGTAGGGCTTCGCCGGAGGCCTTTGGCGCTCTCAAGGGTTGACGTAGTCAGCTGGGTCCGAGCGGCGGGTTACATGGATGGGCGAGTGCGCACGCCCTGGCGAACTATGAGCGTATTCAAGGATTCCTCGAAGAAGGATATTGAGAAGTGACATCGACGTACGTACCCCGGAGTGACCTCGAGGCTAGTTTGCTGCGTGGAGACGGCGAGCCCTTGGTCGAAAAGCTCGAACAACTTGTTTCTTGCGGAAAAGCCAGTCTGAACGAGCAACTCTTGCTCGGAATACTTTTGCTTTTCCCGCCGTACGTCGATCCCGAAGGGGCTGTGTCGGTTCTGCGCAATCTGCTTGACGGAGAGCGGGGCTTTGACGCGGCTATATGGATCGCTTTGACCTGGAGCAGCCAGATGCCGGTGGGCGACAGAGCGTTCGTTGGAATACTGGAAGCCCACGAACGATCACCGGTTGCTCACCATCTGCTTAGTGCGGTCGCATGGTCCGACGGTAATACTGAGTTGGCGCTGCACCATAATCGTATCTCGCGAAAGATCGAACTCTTTCCTTTCAATATCATGCGAGCTCTCAAAATCGACCCCTCGATCAATGCCGAGGAGCAAGCGTATCTGCACAAGGTATTCAAGGATCTGGTGGTTACCCGACATGCGGAACTCGACAAGCCAGTGTCCACGGTCGAGGGTATGATCTCCCGGTACAAGGACAACCAGATCTTCGGATATCGCCTGACATCCATGTTCTGGGAGTATGCATTTCCAGATTCCTGAAAGGTCGCGCTGACCGTTGACGCTATATGGCAAGTTCGGGCCTGATGCCTGCGACTGACGAAAGATGGATTCGCGGACGGAGAGCGGAGATGACTAGCGACGTCGGAGGTCTAAGCGAGCTGCGCCAGGTGCTGCAGGCCATTGGTGCTTCGGAAGGGCATCGTTGTCAGCCAGCGCACCTACAAGACTTATAGCGTCGGAGAGACTCCTCCCGGCGAAGCCGGCCCCGGCTACACGGGACACGTCTGGGATCCTGCAAGCCAACTGATCTACATGCAGCAACGCTACCATGATCTGAAGATTGGGCAGTTCTTGAGCCGTGACTCGATCGGAGTTGCTCGCGATCCGATGAAGCATCGACCGATATCGCTATGCAGACAATAGTCCGCTCTCAAATATTGATCCAGATGGCATGCAGACGTGGTGCACGCATGGGAACTGCGGTGTTAGCGGCTATGTTCAACTAAGTAAGGACTACTCTTGCGTTAAGGAAAACTTTGATCTTGTCGACGGCGGAAAGATTGCGAATGGCATCGGCGTAGAGGTGACGTACAACGTTTCGCAGCTGAAGGGAGGGATCAACTTTTTCTCCGCAGCTACCGGCGCGGAATTTGGTATGCATGTTCAGCCGAGACGGCCTGTGCAGTTCAACGTTACGGATCATCCGGTCGATGGAAAACTACCTCTGTCAGGCGGACCGTCTTTAGATGTGGCTGCTATCGTCAAGGTGCGTTTCGATGCAAAATTTGATCCAGGCATGAAACTTGAGTGACTTCTAAGGTATGCGGTGGTGCTTGGGCATTTGTTCAATTCCTGCCGTCTATTACTATGGTCTAGTGGAGCAATACTCCGCGGCCGAACACCGTTCAACCATCGGCGCAACAACAGTAGGGGGCGGCCATGGCTATTGAGGCAAGTGAGGGCGCATTCATTGGTGTCGCGTACGGATTCCTGTATTACTATGTGGCACGCGGACTGCTGGCTCGTGTAACGTCAGTTGATCCCGAATACGGTCTACGAATAGCTGAGTCGCCTAGCTCCGAATACCGGAAGTCACTCGCTATCGTCAAGGTTCTGCTCGACTCAGGCTTGCCACGGCCGCACTATCCAGATGCACTGAAATGGAGGTTCCGCGTCTCGCGGTGCATGCTTGCGCTCTGGCCACTTGTTCTGGCTGCAATCGTGTTCTATCCGAATTATGGAAAGCATTGATTTTCGGGATCGAGGGCTTGCGCTCTCGTCTCCACCATGAAGAATTCGCGCCTTTTGGGGGCAAGGCAGCCCAGTGCCTTCGTCGTTGCTAGCGGCCGCCTTCCCGCCGCATGTACAGCGAACGATGGTCTACGCATCGGGACTCATTAGATCGAGAATGCAGCTACGGGTGAGAAAGCTGGGTTCAAGGCCATCTTGCAGAAAGTCCTATCAGATCGCTCGATATCCCGGCGAGCTGATTATCGACAACATCAACGGGTGTTTGTTCTGGCTGGAGAAGGGTTCGGCCCTGTTCTTCCGGCAATGTATCTACGGCATTCCAGGATGTAACGCGGTTCAGTCGATGAACGTCTTAAGGGCAACCTCAAGGGCATAAAGAATGCCATCGATCTACGCACCGCGGAATGATCTCGTGGCCAGCTTGAGGGCTGCAGACCGCGAACCCATAGTCGAAGAACTTGAACGTCTTGTTTCTCGAGGGAAAGCCAGTCTGAACGAGCAACTCTTGCTCGGAATACTTTTGCTTTTCCCGCCGTACGTCGATCCCGAAGGGGCTGTGTCGGTTCTGCGCAATCTGCTTGACGGAGAGCGGGGCTTTGACGCGGCTATCTGGATCGCTTTGACCTGAAGCAGCCAGATGCCGGTGGGCGACAGAGCGTTCGTTGGAATACTGGAAGCCCACGAACGATCACCGGTTGCTCACCACCTGCTTAGTGCGGTCGCATGGTCCGACGGTAATACTGAGTTGGCGCTTCACCATAATCGTATCTCGCGAAAGATCGAACTCTTTCCTTTCAATATCATGCGAGCTCTCAAAATCGACCCCTCGATCAATGCCGAGGAGCAAGCGTATCTGCACAAGGTATTCAAGGATCTGGTGGTTACCCGACATGCGGAACTCGACAAGCCAGTGTCCACGGTCGAGGGTATGATCTCCCGGTACAAGGACAACCAGATCTTCGGATATCGCCTGACATCCATGTTCTGGGAATATGCATTTCCAGATTCCTGAAAGGTCGCGCTGGCCGTTGACGCTACATGGCAAGTTCCGGCCTGAAGCATGCGACTCACGAACGATGGATCCGCGGAAGGAAAACGGAGATGACTAGCGACCTCGGGACCCTGGGCGAACTGCGCAAGGCGCTACAGGCGATTTGCGGTTCGGATATGCCGTCGCTGGCCGATGTTCGTCGAATCGTCAATCTTCGACATCGGTCTGCCCGCCCGGACGATCCGGCGTTCTTTGCGTTCCGGGCGGCCGCGTCGGAGCTGGATACCGTTCCGGAGAACGCAGTTCGGCACCGCTTCCATGAAGCGATGCTGGCGCGGGAAGATCGTAAGTGCGAGACGTATATGCGTGCTGCGTCCGACGAGTTGAGGCGCAGTGCAGCGACGTTGCTTTCGTGCGACTGGCTCGGTGCCTCATCGGGGCGTTGAACCGCCAGATTGCTGCGCGGCTCCATGGGGATGTTTCGCGAGCACCCTTCGCGCGCCAGCGCGCTTCCTACAACCGCCGGGTCTCGATGAAGGTTGCGGCGATGTGGCCGCTTGCGCGGATCGCCGATGCGATCGGCTCCCACCCTTCGGTGGGGAGCCGTCGACGTGCGAACCTCGCACCGGTCAGCAGCGATCGTTATGCGCTTCCATTCGCTTGTGGCGTATCCGGTTGAACGGTCGGCCGAATCGCCGCGGTGCACGCTCGACCATGGCGCCCGATCCGGCGCTACCATCGGTGCATCGTCGGTCGCAAGGAAGCGAACATGAAGAAGGGCAAGTCTTTCCGCTCCGGGGCGGCGTCGGAAGCTCGCGCCGCCGGCCATATCGAACAACAGTTCGTCATGCCGGTTCCCAACTCCAGGGCCATGAGGAATGCTCCGGTCGTGTGCTCGTCGGCCGACGGTCGGCTGTACGTGGCCGACGCCGAGGCGTCCGAGCGAACGGCGGTCTACGTCGCACGCATGAAGACCGATGGATCACTGGATCCGCCGTTTGGATCGTTCGATGGGCTGGCGATCGTGTCTCTCGACATCTCCGGGGGCGGAGTGACGGCGCTCTTGCCAACGAGCGATGGTGGGGTCATCGCCGTGGTGCGGGCAGGCACGAATATCGATCTGAGTATCGGGTTGGTCCGCTTCCGGTCGGACGGCACGCTCGATCCGACCTTCGGGCAGGGCGGGAAGATCGTTCATCGTATCCCTCCGCCCGCCGCGCGGGATGGCGAGAAGGTGGCGGCTGGCCCGGTTTCTGCCAAAGTCGCGTCATACGACCAGGGGTTTTATTGTCTGATCGCTTCGGACGGGCCCTTCTACGCCGTGATCCGCTGCACGGCCGACGGCCAGCTGGATACGGCCTTCGCCGGAATGGGTTACCTGACGAACGGTGCATTCTTCAGTGACGAATGGGGTGCGTACGACATGGTGGTCGCTCCCGATGGAAGGGTAACGCTGGTCGGTCAGCACAACGATCACGCCGCACCGGTCCGCATCGTTTTCTGGCGCCTCCTGCCGGATGGCCAGCCAGACATCACCTTCGGTGAGGCCGGATACGCGTATTTCGGCGCCGCCGATATCGATATCGGTGGCGACGCGCTGGAGAGGGCGGTACTCGTGAGCCTCGAACGGCTTGGCGATGGCGGTCTTCTGGCTGGAGGGTATGTGCGACGGACGCGGGGCGGGAGCGCGTCCTACAGATCCGGGCTTCTGCTTCGTCTGGATTCGGACGGTCGTCCTTCGCCCGACTTCAACAACGGGCGATGGAAGGTCGTGACGGACCGGAACGACGCCACCGCCGATCTCGCGTTCGGACGCGTGGCCGTCGATCCGGATGGGAGGTTGTATGCGGGTGGTGCCGTTGCCCGACCGGCTTCAGGCAGCGAGTTATGGTTGGGCCGTTTTCAGGAGGATGGGGCTCTGGATCCAGGGTTCGCCAACGACGGCATCGCGACGTTCAAGGGCGGCGAGTCGCACGTGAACTACATGACGCATCTTTCCGTCGATGGCGCAGGGAAGATCCTTTGCGGATCCGCGGGCGGCCCGGACCATCAGGTCAATTCGATGAAGGCGTTCGTGTCCGTGATCGGTAGCCGAGGACGTCGCTCTTGATGCTCGTGGGCGTCGCACAAGAGCACCCACGAGCCATCGATAGCCATATCTGCGGAGAATCCTGTGGCAGGCCGCGTGCTCGTCGGGCGATCCGTCGCGAGCACCCTTCGCGCGCTAGCGCGCTTCCCACAGTGGCGTGGCTTCGATCACTGCACAGGCGTCGATCAATCGATGCCGAGCTTCTTCAGCTTGTAGCGCAGCGCGCGGAAGGTGATGCCGAGTTTCTTGGCGGTCGCGGTCTTGTTGTAGCGGGACTCTTCGAGGGCCTTGATGATCGTGTCGCGTTCGATGTTGGAGATGTAATCCTCCAGCGAGCCGTCGGTGGCGGCGACGCGCGCGGCTTGCGGCGCCTGCGCCATGGCTTCGGCGAGAACCGGCTGTGCCGGTGCGCTCGTGGTGGCCGGCGCGCGCTGCGGCAGCATCAGGTCGTCGGCTTCGATGGTGTCGCCTTCGCACATCGCCATCGCGCGTTCGAGGATGTTCTCCAGTTCGCGCACGTTGCCCGGGAAGTGGTAGGCCTCGAGCGCCGCGAGGGCTTCGGGCTTGAGCTTCCCCGGCGCACCGCCGGATTCGGTCGCGAGCTGGCGCAGCACGAATTCCGCCAGGCGTGGCACGTCGCCACGACGCTCGCGCAGCGGCGGCACGCGCAGTTCGATGACGTTGATGCGGTAGAAGAGATCCTGGCGGAAGAGGCCCTGCTCGACGAGCGCGGCGAGGTTCTTGTGCGTGGCGGACAGGATGCGTACGTCGACCGGGATTTCGTCGCGGCCGCCGATGGGGCGCACGGCCTTTTCCTGGATGGCGCGCAGCAGCTTCACCTGCATGTGCAGGGGAAGCTCGGCGACTTCGTCGAGGAAGAGCGTGCCGCCCTGCGCCGCCTGGAAGAGGCCTTCCTTGTCGGCGTGGGCGCCGGTGAAGCTGCCCTTGCGGTGGCCGAAGAACTCGCTTTCCATCAACTCGGACGGGATGGCGCCGCAGTTGACCGGCACGAAGGCACCGGCCGAACGGGGACCCAGTTCGTGGATCAGGCGCGCGACCAGTTCCTTGCCCACGCCGGATTCGCCGGCGATGTAGACCGGCGCCTGGTTGCGGGCGAGCTTGGCGATCTTGCCGCGGACTTCGGTCATCGCCGGGGAGTCGCCAATGAGCCGGTCCGCGCCGGGCGAGGCCTTGGCTCCGGCATCGGCCTTGCGTTCCTCGGACAGACGCAGCGCCGTGCGCACGAGGCGGCGCAGCAGGTGGATGTCCACCGGCTTGGAGACGAAGTCGAAGGCGCCGGCCTTCAGCGCGTTCACCGCCGCGTCGACGTTGCCGTACGCGGTGATCATCGCCACGGGCATGTCCGGGAAATTCGACGCGATGAGCTCGATGATCTCGTGGCCGCTGCCATCGGGCAGGCGCATGTCGGTGAAGCACAGGTCGTATCGCCGTGCCGCCAGTGCGCTCCGCGCTTCGTTGACGCTCCCCACGGCGTCGACGTCGAGTTCCATTCGACCGAGTGTGATGGTCAGCAACTCGCGGATGTCCCGCTCGTCGTCGATGACCAGAACGGTCTGCTTGCTCATTGGGTCCGAGAGGTTCGGTGAAGGGTCCAAATGTACCCGCCCGGGGGGCGGACGCATAGGGCGGCCGTCACGCGCTGGCCGCCACGGGTGCCGACGCGGCGGTGCGCGCGGGCGGTGTCAGGCTGATGCGGAAGCAGCTGCCGCCGCCCGCCACGCGCACGTATTCGAGCGCGGCCTGGTTCGCCTCGGCCATCTGGCGGGCGAGGTAAAGGCCCAGTCCCGTGCCGTATTCGTGCGTGGTGAAGAAGGGCTCGAAGATCTGCGCGGCCACCTTCGGCGGGATGCCGGGGCCGCGATCGATCACTTCGAGGATGGGAATGCCGGCATCCGAATGCCGCGCCACCAGCATCACGCGGGCCGGCTCGCCGGGCAGGCGGCCGTAGCGGAGGGCGTTCTGCACGAGGTTCCAGATCACCTGCTGCAGGTGTTGAGGATCGGCGACGGCGGCCACCGGCTCGCTGCCGGACACGGCCCGGAGGATGTCCGCGCCGAGGTCGTTGCCCTGGCGGTATTCGGTGACGAAGTGATGCACCCAGCGGCCGAGGTCGAGGGTCTCCGGTCGCGAGCGTTCGCGGCGCGAGAGCTGCAGGATGTTCTCGATGATCTCGTTGAGGCGCGAGCAGTGGTTGTTGATGATCTCGACCATGCGCAGGTCGGCGTCGTTGAGGTCGGTCGACTCCGCCAGCAGCTGCGCCGAGTAATGGATCGCCGCCAGCGGATTGCGGATTTCGTGGGCGATCGAGGCGGAAAGCCGGCCGAGCGAACTCAGCGTGAGCTCCTCGGCGCGTCGCGAGACCAGCGACGTGTCGTCGAGGAAGATCAGTACGTGGGAGTCGTCGTTCGGCGCGAGGCGTGAGAAGCGCGGCACCACTTCCGGCGTGCCGTCGGCCAGCATCGTGGCGCTCTCGTCGAGCTTGCCCGAGGTGCGCCAGTGGTACAGGCGCCGCGACAGCTCGGGCGCGAGCGTGCCGAGGTCGCGCTGGTCGGCGGACGGGTTGCCCATCAGCATCCACGCGGACTCGTTGAGCTGGTGGATGCGGTTGCCTTCGTCCACCAGCAGCACGCCGGTCTTCATGCGGCGGATGATCAGTTCGTTGACCTGCGACAGGTTGGCCAGGTCGATGCCGCGCTGCTCCGCCAGGGCCTCCGAGGCGCGGATGTTGCGCCCCAGGACGTAGCAGAGCGAGGCGCAGGCGAAGTACGCCGCGCCGAAGAGGCCGTACTCGGCGTACTCGCGATCGGAGGTGCCCGAGTCCACGAAATCGAAGACGGAATGGCCGAGCATGCCCAGCGTGGCGAGCGCGGCGAAGAACATCGACAGCCGGAGGGGCAGCAGCAGGGCGCCCGTGGCGATGTTGACGGCGAGCATCATCGCCACGCCCATCCGCACGTCGTGCATGAGGACCAGCGCGCAGAGCGCGGCGACGACGTCGAGGGTCAGGCCCACCGACACCGTGAGCACGGGCCGTTGCAGGGCGTGCCGGGTGCGGGCGACCATCACCAGGGCCGCCAGCAGGTAGGCCATCGCGAAGAGGCGGGCGATCAGCGGCTCGGGGAGAGAGGGCCACTCCATATGGCCGGGGCGGAAGGCCAGCGCGGTGTAGACGGCGGCCTGGCCCAGCCGGAAGTAATTGAAAAAGAAGAGTTCGTGGCGGGGCGCCCCCTGGCGCACGCTGGCTCGTGCCGTCATCGTCGTCGCGGGCGTGGACACCTTGCTGCTTCTCCGCCGATGGCCCCCGAGGGCCGTGGATGACCGCCAGTATAGGGGGCGCTGGCACCCCGGCAAGCCGTCCCGGGAACGCTCCGGGCCCGTCCGTCCGCGGCCCGATGCGGCACCGCCCCTTTCCATCCGGGGCGCCTTCCGGGAAAATACGCGGCCGTATTGCGTGAATCGCGCGCATTCGACCGTTTCCCCCTCCCCGTGCAGGCCTCACGGCCGGCACGCTTTCACACGCTTCTCCCGTTCGCTCGAGGTATCGAATGAATTTCCACGAGTACCAGGCTAAAGAACTGTTCGCGAAGTACGGCATCGCCGTGCCGCCGGGCAAGGTTGCCAACTCTCCCGACGCCGCCGTCGACGCCGCCAAGCACCTGGGCGGTACGCAGTGGATGGTCAAGGCCCAGATCCATGCCGGTGGCCGCGGCAAGGCCGGTGGCGTCAAGTTCTGCCGCAGCCTCGACGACGTCCGCGCCGCCGCCAAGGGCATGCTCGGCACGAACATGGAAACCTACCAGTCGGCCGGCCGCGCGCTGCCCGTGAACCTGGTCCTGGTCACCGACGCGACCGACATCGCGAAGGAACTGTATCTCTCGATCCTCACCGATCGCGACACCAAATCGATCTCGTTCATCGCCTCGAAGCACGGCGGCGTCGACATCGAGCAGGTCGCGCACGACACGCCGGAAGACATCCACACGATCGTCGTGGATTACGTCGAAGGCCTGCAGCCGTACCAGTGCCGCGACCTCGGGTTCAAGATGGACCTGAATCCGAAGCAGGTCGGCCAGCTCGTCAAGATCATGCTGGGCCTGTACAAGCTCTTCAACGAGAAGGACCTCTCGCTGGTCGAGCTGAACCCGCTCGCGATCCTCGAAGACGGCAACCTCGCCGCCCTCGACGGCAAGGTGAACTCCGACGACAACGCCGAGTTCCGCCACGCCGACCTGGCCGCCATGCGCGACCTCACGCAGGAAGACGCCGCCGAAGCGGCCGCCGTCCAGCACAACCTCAACTACGTCACGATGGACGGCACGATCGGCTGCATGGTCAACGGCGCCGGTCTCGCGATGGCGACGATGGACGTGATCAAGCTGGCGGGCGGCGAGCCGGCCAACTTCCTCGACGTCGGCGGCGGCGCCACGAAGGAGCGCGTCACCGAGGCGTTCAAGCTCATCCTCTCGTCCGACAAGGTCAAGGCCATCCTGGTCAACATCTTCGGCGGCATCGTGCGTTGCGACCTGATCGCCGAAGGCATCATCGCGGCCGTGAAGGAAGTGGGCCTGAAGATTCCGGTGGTGGTGCGCCTGCAGGGCACCAATGTCGAGAAGGGCCGCGAACTGCTGGCCAACTCGGGCCTGGCGATCACGCCGGCCGACGATCTCAACGACGCGGCCCAGAAAGCCGTGGCTGCCGCGGGCTGAGGAGCGAAGCAACATGAGCGTCCTGATCAACAAGAATACCAAGGTCCTCGTCCAGGGCTTCACCGGACAGCAGGGTACCTTCCACGCCGAACAGGCGATCGACTACGGCACCCAGATCGTCGGTGGCGTGACCCCGGGCAAGGGCGGCACCGAGCACATCGGCAAGCCGGTCTTCAACACGGTGCGTGACGCGGTCGACCAGACCGGCGCCGACGCCTCGGTCATCTTCGTGCCGCCGCCGTTCGCGGCCGACTCGATCCTCGAAGCCATCGACGGTGGCATCAAGGTCATCGTCGCGATCACGGAAGGCATCCCCGTGCTCGACATGATGCGCGTGAAGAACGTGCTGAAGTCGCATCCGGACGTCGTCCTGGTCGGTCCGAACTGCCCCGGCGTCATCACCCCGGGCGAGTGCAAGATCGGCATCATGCCGGGCCACATCCACAAGCCGGGCAAGGTCGGCATCGTTTCGCGCTCGGGCACGCTCACGTATGAAGCGGTGTTCCAGACCACGAACGAAGGCCTCGGCCAGTCCACCTGCATCGGCATCGGTGGCGACCCGATCAACGGCCTGAACTTCATCGACTGCCTGAAGCTCTTCCAGGACGATCCGCAGACCGAGGGCATCATCATGGTCGGCGAGATCGGCGGCAGCGCCGAGGAAGACGCGGCCGAGTTCATCTCGCAGTACGTCAAGAAGCCGGTCGTGTCGTTCATCGCCGGTGCGTCGGCCCCTCCGGGCAAGCGCATGGGCCATGCCGGCGCCATCATCTCGGGCGGCAAGGGCACGGCGGAAGCCAAGTTCGCCGCGCTGGAGAAGGCGGGCGTGACCACGGTCAAGTCCCCGGCCGACCTCGGCAAGACCCTCGCCGGTCTGATGAAGTAATCGCGTTTCCCGCCACGGCGGGGCGTGTGCGACACGAAAAAAGCCGCGGCCTCCGGGTCGCGGCTTTTTCTTTTCCGCGCATGTCGATTCGGGGCGAGCTCGTTCGTCGTGGACAATGAGGGCTCCTCCTCGCCGAAGGAACATCCCATGTCTGGCACCGTCCGCCTGCTCCGCGTCTTCACCGCCCCCGCCGAGCGCGTCTACCGCGCCTTCCTCGATCCGGCCGCGAACGCCAAGTGGCTGCCGCCGGATGGCTTCACCTGCACCGTGCACGAACTGGACGCGAAGGTCGGCGGCAGGTACCGCATGACCTTCACCAACTTCTCGACGGGCGGCGGCCACAGCTTCGGCGGCACGTACCTCGAACTCGTGCCCAACGAGCGCATCGTGCACGACGACCGCTTCGACGATCCGAACCTGCCGGGCACGATGAAGACGACCATCACGTTGCGCGCGGTGTCGTGCGGCACGGAAATCGACATCGTGCAGGAAGGCATCCCCGAGATGATCCCGCCCGAGCAGTGCTATCTCGGCTGGCAGGAATCGCTCACCCTGCTGGAGCGGTTGGTGGAGGTGACGATTCCGGAGTAGGGCACAGTCGCGGCACGGTTCGGAGAGCGTCGCCAAGAACCGCGGCCCGGGCCGCGGTTCTTCCTACACACCGAAACCGTGCCTTTTCAGAATCGTCGTGTTCTCACGTGGCGATGCGCCACCCACACTCCTTTGTGCGGCAACCGTCGAGGCGAACGTCGTCCGACGCAATCGGCCGCCGACGCATAAGGAGATGGACATGCATCAGGTAGTTTCCACACGTCACCCGAGCATAAGCCTTCGCGGCATAGCCCTCGGTCTGCTCACGCTTTGCGCGCTTCCCGCGACGGCCCACGCCGCGGGTCGAGTCGTGCTCGAACTGCGACCCGCGACGCGCACCTCCGCCGACGGCTGGATCACCGTCGTGGCGAGGAACGTCGGCGACGAGTCGGTTCCGATCATGCGCCTCGACACACCTTTCGCTCGCAAGACCGGGATGTTGCCGGGCGCGGCCCTCGATGTGGTCGACGCGGATGGTAACGCGGTGCGCTATCGAGGAGGGTGGGACTACTTTGGCCGGCTTACCATGGATCACTTCACCGAACTAAGACCGGGCGAACAGTGGGAGAACGATATCGATGTCGGGCATGAGTACGAAGTGCGGCCGGGCGGCACGTATCGCGTTCGTTACCGCCTGCGCCTGGACCATGAACCGGACGTCGACGTTGTGCCCGCGGCACTTCGCGAAACCTTCCGTCGTCCTGCGCAGGCGCTGGCGGAATCCAACGAGCTCACGCTTCACATCGTGGGGGACCCGACCGCACGTTTGAAGAAAGACGCCGACGACGGACCGTGCGATCCGCACCAGAGTTTGACGATTCTCAACGCGAGGGCGGCAGCTCAGAAAAAGCTGATCGAGGCCGAAGATTTCGTATGGGACCGATACAAGTCCGTCGCCGGAAGCGATGGCGATTACCACATCGAGTTCAGTCCCCACCCAAGGTATACGCGGTGGTTCGGTGCCCACGACGACAATGGCCCCGAGTTCGGGAGCGCCGGGTGGGGGCTGGACGATAATGCAAGGGTGTACGAAACCCTCGTCGCCTCGAGGAAGCGTGTCGCCGAGGATACCGACATGCGTTGTGGATGCGAAGGGTTCGATCCTAACGTAGCAGCGCACGCGCTGACCAATTCGACATACACGGTCTATTTCTGTCCGAAGTTTTTCGGTATGCCGGAAGACGGCCCTTATTCCTCGAAGACGGGAACGATCGTTCACGAGTACACGCACTTCAATGCGCTTTACCCTGGTACCGGAGATTACGTCTACGGCTGGCAGAAAGCGGAGGAGCTCGCGAGGAAGGACCGATCGAAGGCGGTGCGCAATGCCGACAACTTCGAGTACTTCGTCATGGATACCCGCCCATACGATCCGTGACATTCGCCATGCGTGGGACCGCCGCCGACCGTCGTGGCCGGCGGCGTATCGCGGAAGTGCGGTGGATCGCAAGCACCCATTCGCCCGCGAGCGGGCTCCCGCCGCAGCTTGCCATGCCGGTGCGGGCACCCGTTTGCTCGAGCGCTCCCATCGGAAGGACAGCGGTGTTGCACTGATGAGACATCTAGACGTCCAAATGCTTGACATGGCCATATTGGGTCGTGTTACGGTGACGCATCGCAGCAAAACGAGGGGTCGTCCATGCGTCACCTTCACGTAGCCGGTTCTCTTCACGCGCGCGCCGCTGGCGCCGCGCCGCGATGTTGTTGTCGCCGCTGATCCGGCGGCCGACGCGTTCGGCCGGTCGCTTCCGGCCCTGAACGCCTCTTCCTGAATTCCTTCGGCTTTTCGACGCCTCGCAGGCGTGACGGGCGGTCGCGTCCGTGTTCCGGCAAAGCCACTGCGGTCGATCCACCGCCCACATGGGGAGGGCGGTGCGGTCGGGGCTTGCCTTCCTTTTCGATTTCAAGGGTTTCCATGCGCAAGACGTCGTTGCAGCGGTCGCTGTTGGCCACCGCTTTGTTTTCTGCCCTGTCCGGCGGCGCCATCGCGCAGTCCACCACGGGTTCCATCTATGGTCAGGTGCAGGCGGGGGAAGGGGATGTCATCCGCGTCGTGAACGATACGGGCCTCACGCGCGAGGTGCCGGTCGATGCACGCGGCCGCTACTCGGCGTCGCAGCTGCCGCTCGGTACCTACACGGTCTCGGTGATCCGTGGCGGGGCGGCGGTGCGGAGCCGGGAGAACGTGGCGCTCAGGGTCGGCTCGGGCGTGGAGGTATCGTTCGCGCCGGAGGCGGCCCAGGATCTCGGCGCGGTGAGTGTCTCGGCCAACGCGTTGCCCACGATCGACGTTTCGACCGTGGATTCGCGCACGGTGGTGACGGCGCAGCAGCTCGCCAAGCTACCTCTGGGGCGCAACTCGGAAGCCATCGCCTTGCTGGCGCCGGGCGCGGTGGACAACAGCGGCAGCTACAAGAGCGCGACGGGCAATTCGCTCGTCTCGTTCGGCGGATCCGCCGCCAGCGAGAACGCGTACTACGTCAACGGTTTCAACACGACTGATCCGTTGCGCGGGTTCGGTGGCGTTTCGCTGCCCTATGGCGCGATCGAACAGCAGGAGGTCTACACCGGCGGCTACAGCGCGCAGTACGGTCGCTCGGACGGCGGCGTGATCAACGTCGTCGGAAAGCGCGGCACGAACGAGTGGCACGCGGGCGCGCAGATCATCTGGGAACCGAACGGACTGCGCGCGCGGGAGAAGGACAGCCACTACACCAACGGACTGCCGCCGCAGCCGAAGGCCGGTGACCTCTACGCAGCGAACCGCGGCAACACGGTGACCTCGACGACGGCGAGCCTCTACGCGGGCGGTCCGCTGATCAAGGACAAGCTGTTCCTGTTCGCGGCGGCGGAAGTCGAGCGACAGACCGGCGACGTGATCAGCAACGTCACCCTGCCGCAGTCGCCGGACCGCTCGTATCGTTACCAGCTGCCGCGTTGGTACGGCAAGCTCGACTGGAACATCACCGACAGCAACATCATCGAGGTGACCGGGGCATCGGACAAGACGGAGCGCTCGGGCACGATCTACGATTACGACTACGCCAATCACCGGCGTGGCGCGCGGATCGCCGGCGCCAACAACGAGAAGTTCGGTGGCGACGTCTACACCGCGAAGTACACCGGCTACATCACCGACAATCTGACGATCAGCGCGCAGTACGGCAAGATGAAGACGGTGAACTACGTGTCGCCGTCGGGCTACAACCCCGATGCCGTGTACATCGCCGGTCAGGATTTCCAGAATCCCGCGTACACCGGTGGCGTGGCTTTGCAGAACGGGCAGACGGTGTCCACGCTGGCGAATCCGAACCGCGGCAACGAGACGACGAACACGCGCTTCGACATCCATTACACGCTGGGCGACCACACCATCACGGCGGGTATCGACAACCAGCAGGCGCGCGCGCGGGATCAGGGCACATCGAGCTCCGGCCCTGGCTACATCTGGACGTACAACCAGTCATCCCCCGATCTGCCCATCTCGACGGGCCTCGGCGTCGACGCGCCCGGCAACTACCCGGGCGGCGAGGAAGGCTACTACGTGGTGCGCGGCGTCTCGTCGAGCCTGGCGACGGTGCGCTCCAGCCAGCGTGCGCAGTACATCGAGGACGCCTGGCAGGTCACCGATCGCTGGCTCGTGACGCTCGGCCTTCGCAACGACCAGTTCACCAACTACAACGCGAACAGCCAGGCGTTCATCAAGCAGACGCGTCCGCAATGGGCGCCGCGCATCGGCGCGGCGTGGGACGTGTTCGGCGATGCGACGTTCAAGGTCTACGGCAACGCGGGTCGCTACTACCTCGGCCTGCCGCTCAATCCCGCGCTCAATGCCGCCGGCGGCGCGCTGGGCACCTCACAGTACTTCACCTATACGGGCATCGCGCCGGATGGCCAGCCCACCGGGCTGACCGCGATCGCGCCGGGCGTGCCGGTGTCCGCCAACAACAACTTCGGCCAGCTGCCCGATCCAAAGACGGTCGCGGCGCGTGGCATGAAGGCGGAGAACCAGGACGAGTACATCCTCGGCTTCACGAAGACGCTCGGCAGCGACTGGGTCTATGGCGCGAAGGTCACCGTGCGCAAGCTGCGGGACGCCATCGACGACTACTGCGACATCGACCGCATCGTGGAGAAGGGGCAGTCGCTGGGCCTGGACATCGATACGAACCAGGTGAACAGTTGCTACCTCTTCAATCCGGGTCGCGCGAACACGTTCACGCTGCTCGACACCGCGGGCAACCACGTCCAGGTGCCGATCACGAACAAGGAGCTCGGCTTCCAGGGGCTGAAGCGCAAGTATTACGCCCTCGAGTTGCTCATGGAGCACCCGTTCGACGGCACATGGTATGCGCGCGCGACGTACGTTTTCTCGCGCAGCTACGGCAACACCGAGGGCCAGCTGCGCTCCGACCTCAACCAGACCGCGGCGTCGACCAGCGAGGACTGGGACAACGCGGCGATCATGGAACACACCAACGGTCCGCAGAGCAACGATCACAAGCACCAGTTCAAGGTCTTCGGTTACTGGCAGATCGCGCCGGAGTGGCTGGCGTCGGCGAACGTCAGCCTCGTTTCCGGTACGCCGCGCCATTGCCTGGGCTACTACGGTCCGGATCGCGAGGATCCCGCCGGTTATCAGGGCGACTACCACTTCTGCGACGGTGAGCCGTCGCCGCCGGGTGCGCAGGGACGTCTGCCGTGGATCCGCCAGATCGACCTCGGCGTGACGTGGCGGCCGGGCTTCGGGGAAGGCAAGCTCGCGTTCAGCGCCAACGTGTTCAACGCGCTCAACGAGCGCCGCGCGCTGCAGAAGTATCCGTACTCGGAAGCGGGCCCGGGCCTTCCGGAACCGGCGTATGGCGTGATCACCGCGCGGCAGGAGCCGCGGTACGGGCGGCTGAGCGTGTCGTACGATCTTTGAGGGACGGTAGGCCTCGCGTCGGGCATGCGCTCTCGCGAGGTCGAATCGCCGATACGATCGGCTCCCACCCTTCGGTAGGAAGGTGAGGTGGGAGCCGATCGCATCGGCGATCCCGCGGCAGCGGGCATCGTGCGCGCGTAGCGGCGCGCTCAGCGGGCGAGGCGCGCCGGGCTGAGCATCGCCGCCGTGATGCCTTCGTCCGCGAGGTGCGAGGGTATCGGCTTGCCGAGGATGAGCGCCGCGCAGGCTTCGGCCATCGCGGCGCTGGTCTGGATGCCGTAGCCCCCTTGCGCCGCGAGCCAGAAGAACCCGGGCGCATCTTGAGCGAAGCCGCCGACGAGATCGCCGTCCGCCACGAAGCTGCGCAGCCCCGCCCATGTGCGCGTCGGGCGGCGGATCGTCATCGTCGTCGCTTCTTCGATGCGGTGGATGCCGAGGGCGATGTCGTATTCCTCGGGCTGCACGTCGTGCGGATGCGTGGGGTCGGCGTTGGCGGCCGAGCCGAGCATGAGCCCGGCATCCGGCTTGAAGTAGAACGTTTCGTCGATGTCGACCACGAACGGGAACGCGCTCGCGTCGAGCCCTTGCGGTGCCTCGAACAGGAAGGCCGAGCGGCGGCGCGGTTCGAGGCCGATCGGCGCGACGCCGGCCGTCGACGCGATCGTGTCGGCCCACGCGCCGGCGGCATTCACGACCACCGGCGCGCGCCATTGTCCGTTGACGACCCAGTCGTCGCCGTCGCGGCGGATCGACTGCACCGGCGTGTCGACGTGCAGCGCGACGCCAGCGGCCTTGGCGCCGCGCAGGAAGCCCTGGTGCAGTTCGTTGACGTCGATGTCCGCCGAGTCGGGTTCGAGGAACGCGATGGCGGCGGCTTCGCGCCGGAGCACGGGCACGCGCGCCGCGATGGCCTCGGCGTTGAGCAGGGTGAGCGACGGCGTGAACGTGCGCACGGCTTCGTATTCGGCGAGCACGCGTGCCGCCTGAGCGGCGCTGCCGATGATCATCGCGCCGCGCGGCTGCAGGATCGGGTGACCGGCGAATCCCGGCGGCGGACGCTCGAGGAAGGGGCGCGTGGCGCGGCTGAGCGCGCGCACCTGGGGCGAGCCGTAGCTCTCGCTGAAATGCGCGGCGGAACGCCCGGTGGTGTGGAATCCGGCGAACGGCTCGCGCTCGAGCACGGCGACCCGCGCCTCCGGCGCGAGGAACCATGCCACCGAGGCGCCGGCGATACCCGCGCCGATGACGATCACGTCGAGCTGCTTCTGCTTCATGCCTCGTCCTTGGTCGATCGCGCCGCGTTCATGGGCTCGGCAGGTTCCAGGCGTCACGCAGGCGTGCGTATTCGGTCTTCGGCAGCAGCACGAAGACGGGCTTCTTCGACGGATCGAGCCAGGCGAGCAGCCGCTCCATCGTCGCGTCCGTCATCGCGGTGCAGCCCGCGGTGGGGGAGGTCGGCGACTTCCACAGGTGGGCGAAGATGCAGCTGCCGGCGCCCTTGCGTCCGTCGGGGTTGTGCTCGATCACGAAGCCGATGCGATAGGCGCGGTCGCCATCGAAATGCAGGTCGCGGCGCATCGCCTCGGTCGCGCCGCCGACCGCCGCGGCACCGACCTTCTTCTCGTCGACGAGCTGGTTGTAGTACGGCGAGCCGTCGACGTCGACGCAGTAATCGGACGCGGTCAGCCCGCGGTACGGGAGCGCCGTTGGATTCGTTTCGGCATAACCGAACGCTTCACCGATGCGGAACACGCCCGCCGGGCTGCGGCCGTCGCCTTCCTTCTTCACCGGACCGTCGTGCTGCGGGGGACTGAGGCCGACGCCCCAGGCGCTGCCGTGGCGGCCGATCGTCACGTCCGATGCCTGTCCTTGCTCCTTCCACTGCGTGCCGTCGCGCACATAGGTGCGCAACGTGCCGTGGTCGACGTCCCAGCCGTCGGTCGTGACCACGATCATCTGCCGCGACACGGACCACGCGGCGGGGGCCTCGAACGCGCCGGGCGACGAGGCGAACAGGGTGGCGACGAGGCCGAGCAGGCGAAGGAGACGAAGTGGCGGCATGGGCGTTCCTAGGGCTCCAGCATCTGCTGGATGCGGTCGAGGTTCTGCACGAGCCGCGCGTGACGCGCCTCGTCGTGCTCGCACAGGTGCACGAACACGGTATCCAGAAGCTGCTGCACGGTGGACTGGTAGATCAGCGACTGCACGTACGAGGCGTCGTCGTAGGCGGCCACGGCGAGCCCTACGTCGGCCAGCGCGCGCACGGGATTGGAGGTATGCCGCGTCACGGTGATCACACGGCCGCGCTGCTCGCGGAAATAGCGCGCGATCTTGACCAGCGCGGGATGCTTGCCATGTTCGGTGAACACGACCAGCGCGTCGCCCGGCTGGCACAGGGCGACCTGCGCCGCCATGCGGCCCACGTCGGCGTGTCGTATCGCCGTGATGCCGAGCAACGACAGCCGCATCGCGAAGCCGCGCGCATGCAGGTCGTCCTCGCCGAGGCCGATGAGGTACACCTTGCCGGCCGCGGCGATCGTGTTCGACAGCTCCTGCATCGTGTCGCGGCCATTGAGGAGCCGGGTGGCCTCCTCGGCCTGCGCCTTGCGTTCCCAGAGCATGGCGCCGAGCAGGTCGTCCTCGGGGCGCTCGCCCGACGGGGCGGCGGTCGCGGTGTCCTCGCTGCGGGCGATGGTCTCGCCGACGGAGTACTTGAGGTCGGGGTAACCCCGGAAGCCCAGTTTCTGCGTGAACTTGACCACGCTCGACTGGCTGATGCCGAGGGCGTTGGCGAGCTGCTGGGACGAGTAGTCGCGCAGGAGGTGCGCGTTCTCGAGGATGAAATCGGCGATACGCCGCTCCACCGCGGACATGCGGTCGCGTTCGGAGCGGATCTTCACCAGGGGCGACATGGACGCTCCTCGTTACAGGGGTTCGAGGCCGCGGATCTCGCGGATGCCGAGGCCGGGTGCGTCGCTGACCGAGATCTCCGATTCGTTGAAGTGGACGCCTCCGTCGACCGGATCGTACGCGCACAGCGACGGACCATCGAGGTCGACCTTGGTGATGACGTCGGACTTGGCGACCGCCACGTGCACCGCCGCCGCCACGCTGATGCTGGATTCCAGCATGCAGCCGATCATGCAGTCGATGCCGTAGAGGCCGGCGATGTCCGCGATGCGGATGGCGTTCGAGATGCCGCCGGTCTTCATCAGCTTGATGTTGATGATGTCGGCGGCGCGCATGCGGATGAGGTCCATCACTTCCGCGGGACCGAACACGCTCTCGTCCGCCATGATTGGGGTATGCACGCGCTCGGTGACGTAACGCATGCCTTCCAGGTCGCGCGCCTTGACGGGCTGCTCCACCAGCTCCAGGCGCACCCCGGCGTCTTCCAGCGTGTTCAGCGCGTACACGGCTTCCTTGGCCGTCCAGCCCTGGTTGGCGTCGAGCCGGAGCAGGGCGCGGTTCTCGACGGCGGCGTAGATGGCGCGCACGCGCTCGATGTCCACGCCGATGTCCTTGCCGACCTTGATCTTCAGCGATTCGAAGCCGCGTTCGACGGCGGCGATCGAGTCGGCCACCATCTTGTCGATGTAGTCGACGCTGATCGTGATGTCCGTGGTGATGACCGGATCGCCGCCGCCGAGCAGCTTGTAGAGCGGCGCGTCGTAGAGCTGGCCCCACAGGTCGTAGAGCGCGATTTCCACGGCGGCCTTCGCGCTCGTGTTCTTTTCGAGCGCGCCCTGGACGAGCCGCGTGAGGCGGTTCAGGTCGGCCACGTCCTGCCCGATCAGGCGTGGAGCGATGTAGTGGCGGATGGCGTCGACGATCGAACCATGCGTGTCGCCGGTGATCACCGCCGTGGCGGGGGCCTCGCCGTAGCCGATGCGGCCGTCGTCGGTATGCACCATGACGACGATGTCCTCGACGGTTTCGACGGTGCGCAGGGCGGTCTTGAACGGCGTCTTCAGCGGTACGCGCAGCATGCCGAAGCGGATGTCGGTGATCTTCATGGAGTCTCGCCTGGCGGTTTAGCGGATGCGCACGATGCTGGTCATACGGTCGACGAAGGTGGCGTCGTCGCTGAACATCATGGGCAGGAGCGGCGTCACCGACACCTCGTTGAGCACGACGCGTCGCAGGCTGCCGTCCGGCTGCTTCCAGCTCATGCCGCCGACGTCGTGGATCACGTAGGGCTGACCGTCGACCTTGCCGATTACCATCATGACGTGCCCGGGAATGTAGACGAGGTCGCCGACCTCGAGCGCCATGGCGGCCTTCAGGCGCGCCTCGTGGCTGTCCTTGTCCGTATACAGCGTATGCGTGAGGCCGGGGCTGATGCTCTGGTCGCGCGTGTTGCGCGGCATCTGCACGCCCATGCTGCGGTAGACGTCGGAGACGAAGCCGCTGCAGTCGCGGCCGTTGTACGCATGGCCCCAGCCATAGCGCTCGCCGAGGAACCGGAACGCCTGGCGCACGACGTTCGCGCGGGTGAGCGGGAGGTAGTCGGGGGCCGAATCCTGGTTGCGTTGGAGGAGGGCCGGGTGGAACGACAGCGCACCCTGCGCGTCGCGCACCGGCAGGCTCAGCACCCACGAGGTGTACGGGCTCTGGCCGTTCACCGGCTGGTCCGGCGGCGCCGTCGTATCCAGCGGCACGCGCGTGCCCATGTCGAGCTGTAGTTCCGACACCGCGGGCGCTTCGGGCGTGTAGACGGTCTTCGGCTTCGCGCCGGTGATGACGCGGTAGGGCGTGGCATCCGCATGGGCGAAGATCGCGGCGGCGTCGCCGTAAGCGATGCCGTCGCTGCGAACCCACGCCGCATAGCGCGCGCTCACCACGAACGTCCATTGGCCGTCCTTACTGGTGTGCACGGCGACGACCGGATCGCCCGGAAAAAGCGTGCTTTCCTGGAAGCGATCGATGTCGGTGTCGCCGGCACGGCTGAAGACGCGACGGTCGGTCGGATAGCCGCGCAGGGCCGCCCGACGGACCGCCATGCCGTAACGTGGCGTCACCTGCGCCGGCACGGCGTCGAGCGCGGCGTTGCCGAGAATCGCGTCGATGGTCGACGCATCCACCGGCTTGCCCTCGGCGTCGAACAGCGGCTTCGTCGGCCGCGTGGTGAGCTTGCCGATCCAGCCGGTGACCTGCGTGCGCGGCAGCGTCGCGGGAAGGTGGCGGATGTCGTGCATCGAGGGATCGAGCCGTGCGACGCGTTCGTTGAGCGCGGCGATGGCGGCGCGATCGAGAACCGGCTTGTCCGCATCGGCCAGCCGCGCCACCCAGTAGTCGGGCGAGAGCTGCGCGTCGCTGACGCCGGGGATGCCCGACGCCGGCACCGGCATGTCGACGGCCGCGGCAGGCGTGCCGATGGCCAGTGCGAGCAGCGCGGCGAGCAGGGTTTGGCGAAGCAGGGTCATGATTGTTCCTGATCAGGTGGCCAGCTGCGAAAGCACCGCGGCCACGACGAGACCGAATCCGGTTCCGAGGATATAACCGAGCAGCGCGAGCAGGATGCCCACCGGCACCAGCGAGCGCGAGTACGTGGCGGCCAGCACCGGTGTCGCGGCTACCCCGCCGATGTGCGCGAGCGACGAGATGCCGCACAGGTACAGATCGAAGTGGAACACCCGCGCGGCGAGGCAGAGCAGCACCGCATGGACCCCGATCACCGTCACGCCCGCCAGCAGGTACAGCGGGGCGGCGGCGATTCCAGCGAAGCTGCTCTGCGAGGCGAGCACCGCCACCACCGAGATCAGCAACGCGCTGGAAACGGCCTGCGCGCCGGGCAGGCGGGCAAGCGGCGTGTGCGCGGCGACGAGGCCCGCGACGGTGGCGATCAGGATCGTCCAGGTGGTCGGCGAGATCATGCTGCCCACGGGCAGCCGGCTGCCAAGCGCGGCGGATAGCACGGACACCAGCACCGCGAGGCCGAGCCAGAGCAGGACGCTGTCGCCGGTGGCGGGTGCGCGTGGCGCCGTCTCGGCGACCGCCATGTCCGCGCTCGACGTCGCGCGGGTCCAGCGGTTGAAGGCCGGCGCGAGGCGCGCGACCGCGAAGAGCACCACCACCCACATCGAGTAACAGAGCGCGTCGGTGAGCAGGGTGGTGGCGAGCGACGTGTCGGACATGCCGATCGCCTGCTTCACCGCGATCATGTTCGCGGTGCCGCCCATCCAGCTTCCCGACAGCGAGGCCAGCGGCTTCCAGCCGTCGCCCGGCATCCAGTGCCGGTAGAGGAGGAAGGTGAGGACGAAGGCGGCGAACAGACTGATCGACGTGCAGACGAAGACGCCAAGCACGCGCGGTCCCAGCGCGAGGATGGCGCGCAGGTCGCAATTGATCATCAGCAGGAACAGCAGCGCGGGCACCATGCGCGACACCAGGGTGTCCTGCGCGAGGTGGATGTCGGGACTGGCCGTCCAGAGCCCCGCGACGGACAGCGCCGTGACGGTCAGGTAGGTGAGGACGATGGGCGGAAGCACATCGAACACCTTCCAGCCGAAACGCCGTTCGATCGCTGGCCAGAAACCGGCGGCAAGCAGCATGACGGCCAGGTAAGGCCACACCGACTGGATCACGCGTCCCTCCCCGGGGTTGTGTCGCGACTGCCGCCAGGAATAGCTATTCCTGAAGATTTGGCCTGAAGCATAAATTATTGACCGTCGTTTGCAAGCATGTTACACAGCCCTGACGCACGTCCACCCACCACGGTCGCATCGGGGATACCGAACGGTGAAAGCGGCTCCTGCAACGATCGCAATCCGTGCCGCCGCGACGGCGGCCGCAGCGCTTTGGCTGTGCTCCGTAGGAGCGCGCCCAGCGCGCGACATGTTTGTGCCGGAAGGCTCGGGTCCTGTGGCGCCATCGCGAGAAGATGTCGCGCGCAGGGCGCGCTCCTACGTCGATGCGGGTGACTTCAGGGCCGCCGGAGCGAGCATCGCGGCGGCCCTCGCGGATCCCGCCCTCACCCCCACGCAGCGCACCGTCCTCGAGTTCCAGCGCGAGCGCATGCGCCGCATCCTGATCGACTTCACGCTGGACGCCGAGGCAGTGAAGGCGCGCCTCCGAAAACAGATTCCCGACCTGACCGACGCGGAATTCGCGACATGGGACGCCGCGGGCCTGCTCGAGAAGCAGGTGATCGATGGGCGCATGCTGTACTTCAAGCGCGCGCCGGCGAACCTGTTCCGCCTGAGCGCGGATGCCCGTGCGCGCCGCAAGGACCAGACGCCTTTCAACGACGGTCCGAACGAGGTCCTCAACGACCACCACCGCGCGGTGCGCGCGGCGGCCCTCGCGGAACACTCGACGAGCGTGCTCCCGCGTCGCGAGGAAGTGACCCAGATCCTCACAGTGAAAGCCGACGCTGTTCCCGCGGGCGAGACGATCCGCGCATGGATTCCGTATCCCCGCGCGATTCCCGGACAGCAGGAAGACATCCGGCTCGTCGGCAGCGAACCGGCGAAGGCGACCATCGCGCCCGAGTCGGCGTGGCAGCGCACGGTCTACCTCGAGAAGCAGGCGGTCGCCGGCAAGCCGACCGAATTCTCGATCACCTACGACGTGACGCTCTACGCGCGCTACGTGGACATCGACCCCGCGAAGGTGACGCGCGCCGCGATCACGCCGGCGCTCGCGCCTTACGTGGCCGAGCGCGCGCCGCACGTCGTGTTCACCGACGCGATGCGCGCGTACTCGAAGCGCGTGGTCGGCGACGAGACCGATCCGTACCGCATCGTGCGGAAGCTGTTCGCCGCCGTCGACACGATCCCCTGGGCCGGCGCGCGCGAATACTCGACGATCCCGAACATCGGCGACTACACGCTGCATGCCGGTCACGGCGACTGCGGCGAGCAGACGCTCCTGCTCATCACGCTGCTTCGCCTCAACGGCATCCCGGCCCGCTGGCAGTCGGGCTGGATTTTCTCCGACGGCACGTACAACAACATCCATGACTGGGGGCAGGTCTATCTCGCCCCGTACGGCTGGGTGCCGATGGACGTGACCTTCGGGCGTCTCACCGGTACGAAGCCGGGCGACGACAAGCTCGAGGGCTTCTATCTCGGTGGCCTCGACGCCTACCGCATCGCGTTCAACGACGACTGGTCGCAGCCGTTCGCGCCGGCCAAGACGTCGTTCCGTTCCGACACCGTCGACTCGCAACGTGGCGAGGTCGAGTGGAAGGGCGGAAACCTCTACTTCGATCAGTGGGACTACGACTTCCGGTGGCACCGCGTCGACACACCGCGTGGGGGCGGTGACCCGACCCGCTAGCCGGTCAACGCACGACAACCCGAAACGTCATCTTATGGGAGTGGGGAGATGGGGGAGATCAAGACGAACCGGCGCGCATGGCGTCACGGCGCCTTGTGCATGGCCATCGGCATGGGCCTCGCGATGTCCGGCACGGCCGTCGCCGCCAATACCGACGGTTCGATCGTGGGCCGCACGAAGGCCGGGGCCACCGTCACCGTCCGCGACCCGTCGACGGGCCTGACGCGCACGGTCACCGCCGGCGACGACGGCACCTACCGCTTTCCTTTCCTGCCGGTCGGACACTATCGGCTGGAGAGCAGCAAGGACGGCCAGGCCGTGGCCGAACCCGCCGAGGTCAACGTGAGCCTCGGTACCGCCACCACGGTGAACCTCGTGGAGCGCGGCTCGGCGACCACCAACCTCGAAGGCGTGCAGGTCAGCGCGCCGGTGGTGATCTCCGCCGTCGACGTCAGCTCGACCGAGACCGCCACGAACATCAGCCGCGAGGAGATCCGCCGCCTGCCGGTGGATCAGAACGTGGCGTCCGTCGCGCTGCTGGCGCCGGGCGTGAACAAGGGCAACGCCAGCTTCGGCGGCATCTCGTTCGGCGGCTCGTCCGTGGCCGAGAACTCGTTCTACGTGAACGGACTGAACGTCACCGACTTCTACAACCGCAACGGGTTCTCGGAGGCGCCGTTCGCGTTCTACCAGGAGTTCCAGGTGAAGACCGGCGGTTACTCGGTCGAGTTCGGCCGCACGACCGGTGGCGTGGTCAACGCGGTCACGCGCTCGGGCACGAACGAATTCAAGACCGGCGCGGAGATGACGTTCGAGCCGAGCGCCTGGCAGGCGACCACGAAGAACCGCTACTGGAACGGCGAGCGTTACATCACCTCGTCGGAGGACAACTACTCGCGCACGAAGATGAACGTGTACGCGTCCGGTCCGATCGTGAAGGACAAGCTGTTCTTCTTCGCGATGTACGAGGCCCGTGGCTACACGCCGCAGAACACGGACAACCTGGGCACGGTGCTGACGCAGAACGACACGGACTCCGGGTTCTGGGGTGCGAAGGTCGACTGGCACATCGACGACAAGAACCTGCTCGAGTTCATGGCCTTCTCGGACAAGAACAAGAACCTCGGTTCCGTCTACAACTACGACTACGACACGCACACCAAGAGCGCACGCAAGGACGTGATCACCAGCGACACCGGTGGGCGCAACTGGAACGGCACCTTCACCAGCTACCTCGTCGACGACCTGTCGATGAAGCTCATGTACGGGCGGAACGAGCGCGAGGATTTCACGCGCGCCCAGTCCGACATCGACTGCAACCCGGTGGCGAGGGCATCGGCCGTGCCGGGTCCGGGCGTGCCGCTCGGATGCAGCACCAGCACCGCGGTGGAGAAACGCAACGACACGCGCAAGCAGGGGCGCGCCGATTTCGAGTGGACGCTCGGCGACCACGTCGTGCGCTTCGGCTACGACCACGAGGTGGACACGTCGATCTATTCGCGCCGGTATCCGGGTCCGGGTTCGTACTACTACAACATCTACGCCACCACACCCGGCGCGACGATCGAGAACGGCGGCGTGGTGCCCGCCGGATACAACGCCTACGTCCGCGCGCGGCGCTACGAGATCGCCGGCACCTTCGAGACGACGAACAACGCGTATTACGTCGAGGACAACTGGAACATCACGCCGGACTTCCTGCTCAACGCGGGCCTGCGCCGGGACGCCTTCGACAACAAGACGGGCGAAGGCGCCTCGTACATCAAGATGGACGACATGATCGCGCCGCGCCTTGGCTTCTCCTGGGACCTCAAGGGCGACGGCACGATGAAGGTGTTCGGCAACCTGGGCCGCTATTACCTCCCCGTCGCCAACGTGATCAACATCAAGCAGGCCGGCGGCCTGCTCGATCAGCGCACCTATTACGCGTTCGACGGGTACCAGGTGCTGGACCGCAACGGCTCGCCGTACGCGATGCCGATCCTCGGCCCACAGATCGGACCCGTCGACGACTCGCAAGGCGACGGCACCGTCGGCGACCTGCGCGCCGAGGTCGACCGGCACATGGATTCGGTCTACCAGGACGAGGCCATCCTCGGTTTCCAGCAGGCGATCACGGATACCTGGTCGTGGGGCGTCAGCGGCACGTATCGCAAGCTGCACAACGCCATCGACGACATGGAGATCAGCGCGACGCCGCAGTGTGGCGGCGACGGCTACATCGGCTACGTGATGGGCAACCCGGGACGCAAGCTCACCGTCTACGGCGACACGAACTGCGACGGCACGCCCGACGGCTACATCGACATCGACACGTCGAAGGCCGGCTGGGCCCTTTACGACGCCGACGGCAACTACCTCGGGCAGCGTGGCTGGAAGAAGCCGCGCCGCACGTTCGGGTCGCTGGAGTTCCAGGTCGACCGCGCGTGGGACGAGAAGTGGATGTTCAACGCGTCGTACGTGCTCTCGTGGAGCCGCGGCAACGCCGAAGGTCCAGTCAATTCCGACACCAACTTCGACGACACCGGCCGTACCGAGAACTTCGACGATCCGTGGGTGAACCTGTCGGGCGGCTACCTGCCGAACGATCACCGCCACCAGTTCAAGCTGCGCGGCACGTACGCGATCACGCCGCAGTGGCAGGTGGGCGCGGATCTCACGGCGCTTTCCGGTAGCCCGATCACCGGCTATGGCGTCGGCAATCCGTTCGATGCGACGGTGTACCACAGCTACTTCATCTGCGTGGACAACTGCGCCGACCCGGTCTCGGAGAATCGCGTGTACGAGCGCTCGCCGCGTGGCGACAAGCGCACGCCGTGGACGTTCAACCTCAACGCGAGCATCACGTACCTGTTGCCGATAGACGAGAAGAACAACCTGCGCGTGAAGTTCGCGGTGTATAACCTCCTCAACCAACAGCGCACGCTGGGCGTCGACCAGGACCTGCAGACGTCGGTGGGCGGACTCAATCCGACCTACCTGCAGCCGCAGCGCTTCCAGTCGCCGCGCTTCGGGCAGCTGACGGTGTCGATCGATTTCTGACGGTGGCCCCGGTCACCGTCCCGAAGGGAGGATCATGAAGACGCTTCTCGCCACGATGCTTCTCCTGGCACCGGCCGTCCATGCCCAGGACCATCCGCTCACGCTCGACACCCACGTCGACATCCCGCTGTCGTACATGGAGGATCCGAAGTTCGACGCGGGCAAGGACGGTCCGCTCAAGGTCGACCTGCCGAAGATGCGTCGCGGCGGCCTCGATGCGGCCTTCTTCGTGATCTACGTGGAGCAGGGGCCGCTCACGCCCGCCGGTTACGCGAAGGCTGTCGCCCAGGCGGCCCGCAAGTACGACGCGATCGACCGGATGCTGAAGACGTATCCGGACCAGATCCGGCTGGCGCTCACGCCGGACGACGTGCGAGCCGACAAGGCGGCGGGTCGATTGTCGGCGATGATCGGCATCGAGAACGGGTATTCGCTGGGTCACGACATCCGGCGGCTGGATGCCGCCTATGCGCGCGGCGCCCGCTACATCGGACTCGCGCATGTGGGCAACAACGATCTGTGCGGGAGCTCGCTGCCGAAGAAGGAGCTCGGCGACCGGCCGGACAGCAATGTCGGTTTGACTGGATTCGGGCGCGAGGTCGTCCGCCGCGCGAACGCGCTGGGCATGATGGTCGACGTCTCGCACTCGTCGGACGCCTGCGTCCGCGACGTGCTCGCGCTGTCGACCGCGCCGGTGATCGCCTCGCACTCATCGGCCCGTGCCGTGACGAATCATCCGCGCAATCTTCCGGACGACCTCCTGCGTGCCATCGCGGCGAAGGGCGGTGTCGTCCAGGCGGTCGCGTACAAGGAGTTCCTGAAGAAGGACCCGTCGCGCGAGCAGGCCGAGAGGATCCTCCAGGCGAGTGTCGCGAAGGCGGCGGGCGACACCGAATACGACAGCGAGAAGCACGATTACCTGCCCGCGTACGCCGAGGGCATGAAGGCGATCCAGCGCGAGCATCCGCTCGCCACGCTGGACGATTTCCTCGATCACATCGAGCACATGGTCAAGGTCGCCGGTATCGACCACGTGGGCATCGCGTCGGACTTCGACGGTGGGGGCGAGGTGACCGGGTGGATGGACGCTTCGCAGACCGCCAACGTCACGGCGGGGCTCAGACGCCGCGGCTTCTCCGACGCGGACATCGCGAAACTGTGGTCGGGAAACCTGCTTCGCGTCTGGGCGGCCGACGCCGCGGCGCCACCGCCCAAACTGTCGCCTGCGCGGACCGCTGCGGAGGCGGGGCTGACGGACATCCGCAGTCTCGTACCGGGCATCGACGAAGACATGCGCTATGCCGGGTTCGACAATTTCACGGGCGGCGTGGTCGACGGGTACCGCGCACCGAAGTGCCTCCTGCGCACCGGCGCGGCCGAAGCGCTCGCCCGCGTGGAGCGCTCGTTGCGCGAAGAGGGCTACGGTCTTCGTGTATGGGACTGCTACCGGCCCGCGCGCGCCGTCGCGGCGTTCGTCCGCTGGGCGGGGAACCTGGCCGATACGGCGACGAAGGCCGCGCACTATCCGAACCTCGGCAAGGAGGCCTTGCTGGGCGAGTACATCGCACCGGTCTCCGGTCACAGCCGCGGCGCGACGGTAGACCTCACGCTGATGCGCTGCCACGCCGCCGCGTGCACGCCGCTCGACATGGGAACCCCGTTCGACTTCTTCGATCCGCGCGCCCACACCGACGCCCCGGGCATCGACGCGTCGCAGCGCGCGAACCGTCAGCGACTGCTCCGCGCGATGGCCGCGCAGGGATTCGTGAACTACCCGCAGGAATGGTGGCACTTCTCGTTGCCCTCGGCTGCCGGCGACGCGTTGTACGACGTGCCGGTGCAGTAGGGGAGGCCTGATCGCCGATCGTTCGGCGATCGGGGAGCCGCCCCGATCCACCCAGGGCGTTATCATGGGCGATCCCCCGCGACCGCACGGCTTCCCATGTCCATCTTCCGCTTCGCCCTGGCCCAGTTCGACTTTCCCGTAGGCGCCACCGCGGACAACGCGAAGCGCGTCAAGGCGCTGGCCGATGATGCCCGCGATCGCCTTGGCGCCTCGCTGATCGCCTTCCCCGAGCTGACGATCTCCGGTTATCCACCGGAAGACCTGCTCCAGCGTCCGAGCTTCCTCGAGGCCTGCGGCAGGGAACTGACCGACCTGGCGCCGCAGGTGACGGGCATCGCCGCGGTGGTGGGGCATCCGGCGTCGAAGGGCGTGGTGTACAACGCCGCGTCGCTCTTGCGCGAGGGGCGCGTGGAGTGGACGTACCACAAGCAGGCGCTGCCCAATTACACCGTCTTCGACGAGAAGCGTTATTTCGAGCACGGCGAGGCGACGCGCGTGTTCACGATCGAGGGCGTGCGCGTCGGCATGCTGATCTGCGAGGACATCTGGGAGGCCGAGCCGGCCGCCCACGCCGCCGACGCGGGCGCGGAGCTGATCCTCGTGATCAACGCGTCGCCGTACGACCGCCGGCAGGCCGCGACGCGCGAGGAACTCCTGCGCCGGCGCGCCACCGAGAACGGCGTGCCGATCGCCTATGTGAACCTCGTCGGCGGGCAGGACGACCTGCTCTTCGACGGCCATTCGCTGCTGGTGCAGGCCGACGGCGAGATCGCCGCCCGCGCGCCGTCGTTCGAAGACATGCTGCTGGCCGTGGAATTCGACACGGTGTCGAAGCGTCTGAAGGCCGTCGACTGGCCGGCTGCCGATACGCGTTCGCCGGAAGCGATCATGTACGCGGGCATCGTGCGCGGCATCCGCGATTACATCGGCAAGAATCGGTTTTCCGGCGTGCTGCTGGGCCTCTCGGGCGGCATCGATTCCGCGCTCACGCTGGCGCTGGCCGTCGACGCGCTGGGCAAGGACAAGGTCACCGCGGTGATGATGCCCACCGAGTACACCTCGGACCTCTCGCTGCGCGAAGCGAAGGCGCAGGCCGAGCACCTCGGCGTGGAGTACCACGTGCTGCCGATCGAGGGCATCTACGAGGCGTTCACCGGTGCGCTCGCGCCGGTGTTCCAGGGTCGCGAGCCGGACATCACCGAAGAGAACCTCCAGTCCCGCACGCGCGGCGTGCTCCTGATGGCGATGTCGAACAAGACAGGCAGGCTGCTGCTGTCGACGGGTAACAAGAGCGAGATGGCGGTGGGCTACGCCACGCTCTACGGCGACATGTGCGGTGCGTACGCGCCGCTGAAGGACGTCTACAAGACCACCGTCTACGCCCTGTCGCGCTGGCGCGCCGCGATCGACGGCGCGATCCCGGTCGCCGTGATCGACCGCCCGCCGTCCGCCGAGCTCCGCCACGAGCAGACCGACCAGGATTCCCTGCCGCCCTACGACGAGCTGGATGCGATCCTCGAGCACTTCATCGAGGGCGAGGCGTCCGCGGAAGACATCATCGCCGCGGGACACGACGACGCGACCGTGCGCCGCGTCATCCGGATGGTCTTCGTCAACGAGTTCAAGCGCCGCCAGTCCGCGCCGGGCCCGCGCGTCACCACGAAGGCCTTCGGCCGCGAGCGTCGCTATCCGATCACGTCCGGGTGGCGGTGAGGGGCTAGCGACGCCGTCATCCCGGCGAACGCCGGGGTCCCTCGCGAAGACCGACCGCATCGCCGTGGGCCCCGGCGTGCGCCGGGGCGACGGTGAGGGGTGCTCGCGACGTCGTCATCCCGGCGAACGCCGGGATCCACGTCCTCGGTCTACGGGCGGGCCTTTCCGCGAAAACCGATCGCCTCGCCGTGGGCCCCGGCGTGCGCCGGGGCGACGGTGAGGGGTGCTTGCGACGGCGTCATCCCGGCGAACGCCGGGATCCACGTCCTCGGTCTACGGGCGGACCTCTCCGCGAAAACCGATCGCATCGCCGTGGGCCCCGGCGTGCGGTGCTCGCGACGTCGTCATCCCGGCGAACGCCGGGATCCACGGCCTCGGTCCATGGGCAGGGCGGTGCGCAGGAAAAAGCCGGCTCTCGCCGGCTTTTTCGTCAAACGTGTCGCAGGGGCTCAATGGTGACCCGAGAACGGGATCGCCTTGCGCCAGACCGACGGGTGGTGCGGCCAGTTGGCGTCGGTCAGGTACGGGTGGTCCGGGTAGTTCAGGGCCAGCACCTGGCGGGTCTGGTCGGCCAGCGGCTGGCGGTCGAGGGCGATGTAGCTGCGCGTCAGGATCGCCAGGGCGTCGGCCGTGGCCGGCGACTGCTGGTAGTGCTCGATGACGTACTGGGCGCGGTTGGCCGAGGCGATGTACGCCTTGGTGCGCAGGTAGTACTCGGCGACGTTGATCTCGAAGCGGGCCAGCTGGTTGCGCAGGAAGATCATGCGCTGGCGGGCGTCCGTGGCGTAGGCGCTGTTCGGATAGCGGCGCGTCAGCTGGCTGAAATCGTCGAACGCGGTCAGGTTGAAGCCCTGGTCGCGGCGGGTCGAGGCGCCGTCGCCACGCTGCAGGTAGCGCTCGATGATGCCGCCCGTACGGTCGAAATTGATCAGACCGCGCAGGTAATAGGCATAATCTGCATGCTTGTGGGTCGGAAACGTCTTGATGAAGCGGTTGATCGTCGAGTAAGCGTCGTCCGGCTTGTTGTCTTTGTACTGCGCGTAAGCCAGTTCGATCTGGGCCTGCTCGTTGATGTCACCCGACGGGAAGCGCGCGATCAGTCGCTCGTAGGCCTTCTCGGCCGCGGCGTAGTCGGAATGCTCCAGCGATTCATGGGCGTTGGCATAGAGCCGTTCGACCGGCATCGTGTCGATCGTCTCCTTCTTGCTGCGGAACATCGAGCAGGCGCTCATCGACAGGGCGAGGACGAGCAGAATGGTGATCTTGGTTGCACGCATTGAGAGAGTTCGGATGCTTGAGCGAAACGGCATGATAGCCGAAACCGGCCGCGGGCCGGGCGAGGCGGTATGACGACGGTACGACATGAGGCCACCGTGCCGGTAGCGGCGGCGGGTCGGCGTTTCGACCAGTCGCTGGCCGAGATGTTCCCCGATTACTCCCGATCCCGCCTCACGGGCTGGATCAAGGAGGGCAAGGTGTTGCTGGACGGCGCTCCGGCGGCCCCTCGGCACCTGCTGCGCGGGGGCGAGCGCGTGGAGCTGGAGGCCGAACTGGCCACCGAGGTGGACGCCCAGCCCGAGGACATCGCCCTCGACATCCGTTACGAGGACGACGACCTGATGGTGATCGACAAGCCCGTGGGGCTGGTCGTGCACCCCGGGGCCGGCAATCCGGCGGGGACCATGCTGAACGCGTTGCTGCACCACAGCCCGGCGCTGGCGGAACTGCCCCGCGGTGGCATCGTCCACCGCCTGGACAAGGACACCGCGGGCCTGATGGTGGTGGCCAAGAGCATCGCGGCCCATACGGCCCTGGTGGCCATGCTGGCGCGTCACGACGTCCACCGGCAGTACGAGGCCGTGGTGCTGGGCACCATGGTGGCGGGCGGCACGGTGGACCAGCCGATCGGCCGCCACCAGCACGACCGCCTGAAACAGGGCGTCCGCGACGTGGAGGATGGCGGCAAGGAGGCGGTGACCCATTACCGCGTCCGCGAGCGCTTCCGCGCGCACAGCGTCATCCAGTGCAACCTGGAGACGGGCCGGACCCACCAGATTCGCGTGCACATGGCGCACCTGGGCCACCCGCTCGTGGGCGACCAGCTCTACGGCAACGGCCTGCGGCTACCGCGCGGCGCGAGCCAGGAGCTGATCGACGCCCTGCGCGGCTTCCGTCGCCAGGCGCTGCATGCCGAGAACCTGGCCTTCGAGCACCCGATCACGGGCGAGCACCTCAGCTTCGACTCGCCGCGCCCGGCGGATCAGGAAGCGCTGATCGAGGCGCTCCGGGCCGATACGGCGCTCCATCCCATCGAGGACTGACGTGACCGAGCCCTGGATCGTTCCCGACTGGAGCGCGCCCGAGAACATCGGGTCGGCGGTGTCGACGCGGCTCGGTCCGGGAGTTTCCGTCGCGCCGTACGACCGGCTGAACCTCGGCCTGCGTTCCGGGGACGATCTCGGGGCGGTGATCGCCAATCGCGAAGCGCTGGCCCTGGCCCTGCACCTCCCGGAGCGGCCCCTCTGGCTGAGACAGGTCCACGGGACCGTCGTGGCGGATGCCATGACGCCCGGCGACGACGAGCCGGAGGCCGATGCGGCCGTGGCGCGCGGGCCCGGCAAGGCGCTGGCGATCCTCACGGCCGATTGCCTGCCCGTGCTTTTCGCCTCGGACGACGGCGGGACCATCGGCGCGGCCCATGCGGGCTGGCGCGGTCTCGCGGGCGGCGTGCTGGAGAACACGGTGGCGCGGATGGACGTGCCGCCGTCGACGATCCAGGCGTGGCTCGGTCCGGCCATCGGCGGCCCGTCGTACGAGGTGGGCGCCGAAGTGCGCGCCGCCTTCGTCGAGGCGGATCCCGGCGCGGAGGCCGCCTTCACCCCGACGCGGCCGGGCCACTGGCTGTGCGATCTGTACGCACTGGCGCGCCGCAGGCTGGCGGCGGCCGGCGTCGGACGGGTGTCGGGCGGCGGATTCGACACGTTCCGCGATGCCCGGCTCTACTCGTATCGCCGGGACGGCGCGGCGAGCGGGCGGTTCGCGTCGGTGATCTGGACGAAGTAGCCGGACGCAACCGCATCCGTAGGAGCGGACCTGGCCGCGATGGGCGCTCGCGGCAAGCATCCATCGCGCCCAGGTGCGCTCCCACAGGGGGCATAAGCGAAGTAGCCGGACGCGACCGCATCCGTAGGAGCGGACCTGGCCGCGATGGGCGCTCGCGGCAAGCATCCATCGCGCCCAGGTGCGCTCCCACAGGGGGCATAAGCGAAGCAGCCGGACGCGACCGCATCCGTAGGAGCGGACCTGGCCGCGATGGGTTCTCGCGGCAAGCATCCATCGCGCCCAGGTGCGCTCCCACAGGGGGCATAAGCGAAGTAGCCGGACGCGACCGCGTCCGTAGGAGCGGACCTGGCCGCGATGGGCGCTTGCGACAAGCATCCATCGCGCCCAGGTGCGCTCCCACAGGGGGCATAAGCGAAGTAGCCGGACGCAACCGCATCCGTAGGAGCGGACCTGGCCGCGATGGGTGCTCGCGGCAAACATCCATCGCGCCCAGGTGCGCTCCCACAGGGGGCATCAGGCATGCCGGGTGTCAGGGCGCCGTCATCGGCGTCGGCACGTAGATTTCCGGTTTGACTCGTGGTGGCTCGGTGAGCGCATGCAGGAACGCGTTGCGCCACGTGGTGATGTCGTTGCGTTCGAGCACGTCCATCATCGACTGCCAGCGCATGCGGCGCTCCTTCAGCGGCATCTCCAGCGCGCGCTTCAGCGCCTCGGAAACCTCGTCGAGGTCCGACGGGTTCACCAGCAGGGCGGCGTCCAGTTCCTGCGCCGCGCCGGCGAAGCGCGACAGGACGAGCACGCCCGGATCCTGGGGGTCCTGACAGGCGACGTATTCCTTCGCCACGAGGTTCATGCCGTCGCGCAGCGGCGTGACCAGGCCCACCTTCGCCACCCGGAAGTAACCCGCCAGCACCTTGTGCCCGAAGGACTTGTTGACGTAGCGGATGGGCACCCAGTCCGGCTCGGCGTACTGGCCGTTGATGTGACCGGCGCTGCGCTCGAGCTCACGACGCAACGAGCGGTATTCCGGCACGTCGGAGCGCGAGGGCGGGGCGATCTGCAGCAGCGAGACGCGGCCGCGCATGTCCTTGTGGTCGCGCAGGAGGCGCGCGAAACCCTCGAAGCGCTCCGGGAGGCCCTTGGAGTAGTCGAGGCGGTCCACGCCGATGATCAGCGAGCGGTCGTCGATCGAGGCCTTGAGCCGCGCCACGGCGCCACTGTCTTCCGCCCGGTGCGCCAGCTCCACCGCTTCCGCGGTGTCGATGCTGATCGGGAACACGCCGGCGCGGAAGATGCGTCCGTTGGCGGCGCGAATGCGGCCGCCGGTGCGCATCGCCGCGCCCAGCTCGTGCAGGAAATAGTCCTCGAGCGCGCGCAGGTCGCGCTGCGTGTGCAAGCCGACGAGATCGTACGAGGCCAGCGGCTCCAGCAGTTCGCGGTGCCGGGGCAGGGTGATCAGCAGGCCCGCGGCGGGCAGGGGCGTGTGCAGGAAGAAACCGATCCGGTTCTCGACGCCCAGCTCGCGCAGCATCGCGGCCAGCGGGATCAGGTGGTAATCGTGCACCCAGATGATGTCGTCCTTGCGGAGCAGCTTCGCCACCCGCTTGGCGAAGATCCGGTTGACCCGCAGGTAGCCTTCGAGGTGGTCGCGGCGGTAATCGACCAGGTCGGCCCGATAATGGAACAGCGGCCAGAGGGCCCGGTTCGCGAAGCCGCTGTAATAGTCGTCATGGTCCGCCTTGGACATGTCGATCGTGGCGTAGCTGATGTGGCCGTCCTCGACCTCGTGCAACTCCTTGCCCGTTTCGGCGGCGATGTTCCCGCTCCAGCCGAACCACAGCCCACCCATTTCCTGCAGCGCCGCGTTCATCGCGGACGCCAGTCCACCGGTCTGCGTCTGCTTCGGCAGCGCGACACGGTTAGATATGACGACTAGTCGGCTCATTTTTCGCTCGCGGCTCCTTGCGTCAACAGGGCTTTCACGGAATCCAGCCAAGCATGGACATCGGCCGGGCTAGACAATGTGAACGCCGCTTGTGACGGCTCCCTTTCACCGACGCGGATCGACACGCCGCCGCGCTCGTTGACGACCGCGAAGGCGTGCTCGTCGGTGAGGTCGTCGCCGAGGTAGATGGGCGTGCGGCCGCGGAACGGCGGCGCGTCGAGGAAGGCCGCGACCGCCGCGCCCTTGTCCATCCCGCGTGGCTTGAACTCGTAGACGAAGTTGCCCGGCTGGAGCTCGAACCCGGGGAAGCGCCGGACGACCGCAGGTGCGATCCGGCCGAGCTCGTCGGCACGCTCGGGGTGCTCGCGGCAATGCAGGGCGACCGACCAGCTCTTGTCCTCCACGCGCACGCCCGGCAGCAGGGCCGCGAGATCGTGGACGGCGGCGCGCAAGGCCTTCAGTTCAGCCTCGTCGATCCGGACGGCGGTACGGTGGCCGTCGCCGTCACGCCGTTCGAGCCCGTGCTGGCCGGCGGCCGCCCACTCGCAGCGGGCGAAGATGCGGTCGAGGCCCGAGATGGCGCGGCCGCTGACGAGGGCCATCGCACCGCCGAGGGCGTCGTGAAGCGCATCGAGGGTGTCCATCAGGCCGTCGGCGACGAACACGGCGTCCGGATCGTCGGCGAACGCGAGCAGCGTGCCGTCCGCGTCGAGAAAGAGAGCACTATCGCGGGAGACGAGCTCCACGGGAGGCGAGGGCAGGGTGTCGCGGGCGGCGTTCACGGTGACTCCAGGGACATCGACCCTGTCAGGATGCCTCCGGAGCCGTGAAAAAAGCGCTGCGTCGACCGCCCCCAGCCGTTGAAGGCGCCGGGTGCGGGCCGCATCTGTTTCATCAGAGGCGGTCGCGGGGAGGGCCCGGGGCGCGCCAACATCTTCGGGAGACACCAACCATGCGAATGGACAAACTGACGTCGCGCTTCCAGCAGGCGCTGGCTGACGCGCAGTCGCTGGCCGTCGGCCGCGACAACAACATACTCGAACCGGCGCACCTGCTCGCCGCGCTGCTCGACCAGCAGGGCGGCTCGACGGGTCCGTTGCTGACCCAGGCGCAGGTCAACGTGCCCGCGCTGCGCCAGCGCGTGAGCGAGATTCTTGACCGGCTGCCGAAGGTCAGCGGCCAGGAAGGCAACATCAGCCTCGGCAACGACCTCAACCGCCTGCTCAATCTCACCGACAAGCTCGCGCAGCAGCGTGGCGATCAGTTCGTCGCCAGCGAGTTGTTCCTGCTGGCCGCCCTGGACGACCGTGGCGAGGTCGGCGGCGCGCTGAAAGCCGCCGGCGCGACGAAAGAGCGTATCGAGGCCGCGATCGAAAAACTCCGCGGCGGCGAGAAGGTGCAGTCCGAGAACGCCGAAGAGCAGCGCCAGGCGCTGGAGAAGTACACCATCGACCTCACCGAGCGCGCCGAGAGCGGCAAGCTCGATCCCGTGATCGGCCGCGACGAGGAGATCCGTCGCACGATCCAGGTGCTGCAGCGCCGGACGAAGAACAACCCGGTGCTGATCGGCGAGCCGGGCGTCGGCAAGACGGCGATCGTCGAAGGTCTCGCGCAGCGCATCGTCAATGGCGAGGTGCCCGAGGGCCTGCGCGACAAGCGCGTGCTTTCGCTCGACATGGGCGCGCTGGTCGCGGGCGCGAAGTTCCGCGGCGAGTTCGAGGAACGGCTGAAGGGCGTGCTCAACGATCTTTCGAAGCAGGAAGGTCGCGTGATCCTCTTCATCGACGAGTTGCACACGATGGTCGGTGCCGGCAAGGCCGATGGCGCGATGGACGCCGGCAACATGCTCAAGCCCGCGCTCGCGCGTGGCGAGCTGCATTGCATCGGCGCCACGACGCTCGACGAATACCGCAAGTACGTCGAGAAGGATGCCGCGCTCGAGCGCCGTTTTCAGAAGGTCTATGTGGGTGAGCCGAGCGTGGAGGACACGATCGCGATCCTGCGTGGCCTGAAGGAGCGCTACGCCGTGCACCACGGCGTGGAGATCACCGATCCCGCGATCGTCGCGGCGGCCACGCTGTCGGCGCGCTACATCCCCGATCGCCAGCTTCCCGACAAGGCCATCGACCTGATGGACGAGGCGGCGTCGCGCATCCGCATGGAGATCGATTCCAAGCCGGAAGAGCTCGATCGCCTCGAGCGCCGCCTGATCCAGCTGAAGATCCAGCGCGAGATGCTGAAGAAGGAGCAGGACGACGAGTCGAAGCAGCGCCTTGCCACCCTCGAGGCCGACATCGAAAAGCTCGACCGCGAATTCTCCGACCTCAACGAGGTGTGGAAATCCGAGAAGGCCACGCTGCAGGGTGCGACGAAGATCAAGGAACAGATCGAGCAGGCGCGTCTCGAACTCGAAGCCGCGCAGCGTCGCCAGGACTACGGTGCGATGAGCGAGATCCAGTACGGCCGCCTGCCGGCGCTGGAAGCGCAGCTCGCCGCCGCGCAGCAGGCCGAGAAGCAGGACTTCACGCTGCTGCAGGACCGCGTCACGGCGGAAGAGATCGCCGAGGTGGTCGCGCGCTGGACCGGCATTCCCGTGTCGAAGATGCTCGAAGGCGAGCGCGAGAAGCTGTTGCACATGGAAGAGGCGTTGCACGGGCGCGTCGTCGGTCAGGACGAGGCGGTGCGCGCGGTGTCCGACGCGATCCGTCGCGCGCGTGCCGGCCTGTCGGATCCGAACCGCCCGTACGGCTCGTTCCTGTTCCTCGGCCCCACCGGCGTGGGCAAGACCGAACTGTGCAAGGCGCTGGCCGATTTCCTCTTCGACACGCAGGACGCGATGGTCCGCATCGACATGAGCGAGTTCATGGAGAAGCATTCCGTGAGCCGTCTGGTCGGCGCGCCTCCGGGTTATGTCGGTTACGAAGAAGGTGGCTACCTCACCGAAGCGGTGCGCCGCCGCCCGTACAGCGTGATCCTGCTCGACGAGGTCGAGAAGGCGCATCCGGACGTCTTCAACATCCTGCTCCAGGTGCTGGACGATGGCCGCCTCACCGACGGTCAGGGCCGCACCGTCGACTTCCGCAACACGGTCATCGTCATGACCTCGAACCTCGGATCGAACCTGATCCAGGAGCAGGCCGGCGACAGCGAAGCCGACTACCTGCAGATGAAGGCCTCCGTGCTCGGCGTGGTGCAGGCGCACTTCCGCCCCGAGTTCATCAACCGACTCGACGATCTCGTGGTGTTCCGTCCGCTCGACAAGAAGCAGATCCGTTCGATCGCGCGTATCCAGCTCGATTACCTGGCCAAGCGTCTGGCCGAACGCCAGCTGGGCCTGGAGATCACCGACGCGGCGCTCGACCTGCTCGGCAGCGCGGGCTTCGATCCGGTGTACGGCGCGCGTCCGCTCAAGCGCGCGATCCAGCAGCAGCTGGAGAACCCGCTGGCGCAGCGCATCCTGCAGGGTGCGTTCTCCCCGGGGCAGACGGTGAAGGTGGACTCCGATGGCAACCACCTGAGCTTCGTCGCGGTGTGACCGAAGGGCCATCGTGCATCCCTGCACGATGGCTCTCCCGCCGCCGTCGGCTCAGAAGCGGAAGCCGACCTTAGCGTAGTAGTACCGCCCGTTGAAGCCGAACGGCGACAGCGACGAGTATTGCAGGCCGCTGAAATAGTCCTCGCCGGTGTTCGTGGGGCTCACGCGCGTCGGGTACTGGTTGGTCGCGTTGTCGACGCCGAGCGTGAAGCTCCACGCGTCGAGCGTGTAACCCACGGAGGTGTTGAGCAGCCACCGCGCGGCGAACGTCTGGTCGGTCGACGCGTCCGTCGTCACGCGCGTGACGGTGCCGTACCGCGTGAGGTCCGCGTGCGCACGGAAGCCGGCGAGCGACCAGTCGCCACCGAGGACGAACTTGGTGCGCGGCGTGGCGCGGGTCAGCAGGCCCTGGCTCGCACGGCCGAACAGCTCGATGCCTTCCGACGCGTTCGCCTGCAGGATGGCCGGGGTGGCGGCCACGTCGAGCACCTTCACCTTGTTGTAGTTGCCGCTGGCCATCAGGTTGAACTCGCCGGCGGTCGTCGTCGGGATGCGGTAGTTGATCACGAGGTCCGCGCCGCGCGTGCGCGTGGTCGCCGCGTTGGCGAAGTACTGGACGGCGGTGACCTGCTGGCCGGGCACGACGCTGTTGAAGTACGCGGCGAGCACGGGGTCGGTGAGGCTGATCGTGTCGGAGTAGAGGATCTGGTTCCAGATGCGTATCTGGTACACGTCCAGCGTGGCGCTCAGGTTAGCGATCGGCTCCCACACCGCGCCGATGCCGTAGTTGGCGGATTTCTCGGGCTTCAGCGCCTTCGCGCCCAGGGCGATCGCCGCGGGGTCGGAGGTGCGGTAGGTGCCGGTTTGCGCGAGCTGTCCCGTGCTCGGGTCGATGATGGTCACCACCGACTGGTAGTTCTGCTGCGCGAGCGACGGTGCGCGGAAGCCGTTGGAGATCGTGCCGCGCAGCGCGAACGTGGGCGTGAACTGGTAGCGCATGGAGACCTTGCCCGAACGCGTCGACCCGGCGTCGCTGTAATGCTCGTAGCGCCCGGCGACGCCGGCGGAGAAGCGGTCGGTGACATCGGTTTCGAGATCGACGTAGGCGGCCTCGCTGTGGCGGGTGAAGCTGCCGGCGGCGGAGGGCGGAAGGCCTGGGAAGACCTGCGCACCGCCCGCGTACGGCGCGTCGGTGCCCGGGATCAGCGTCGCCGGGTTGAAGTAGTACGAATCCGGATCGCCCGCGTCGATCTGGTACTTCTCCCTGCGGTACTCGGCGCCGAACGCGAGGGTGAGCGGGTTGGGCAACCAGCCCACGCTGAAATCCTTGCCGATGTCGACGTTGGCGAGCGCCTGCGAGTTCTTGAAGGTGCCCGCGTTGAAATACGTCGGCGAATTGCCGGTGGAATAGAAGAGGTTGGTGTTGATGCTGTTGGCGACGTCGAAGACGAGCGAATTGATGCCGTAGTTGCCCGACGCGTCCCAGCGCCAGCCGCCATCGGTCGTGCCTTTCACGCCGAGGATGGCCGTGCTGTCGTTCGTGTGGTTCACGATCTGCGGAAGGAAGCCGTCCGGGTACACCTCGGGCACGTTGCGCGCGTTCGTGGCGCCGCGGTAGTAGCCGTTCGAGGTCACGTCGCGGCGGCTCAGGCTGAGCACGCCGTACACGTCGACGTTGTGCGCCACGGCGTACTGGAAATTGGTGAGCGCCTGGTACGTCTTGATCGCGGGGTCGCCATAACGCTGGTGCGCGATGTTCCCGTCGGCCGCTTCCTCCGGCGTGAACAGCCCGACGGACGCGGCGCGGTTGGTGTTCATCGAGTTCTGGTAGTTCCACGCGACGCGGAGCCAGCCCTTCGCATCGGCGCCCTTGCCGCCGAGGTCGATGCCCACCGAGCCGTCGATGCCGTTCGTGGCACCGTCGCCCTTGTCCATGATGCCGCCGTTGGCGGTGATCACGTTCGATCCCGCGGCGGCGCCGTGCTTGAGCACGATGTTGATCACGCCCGCGATGGCGTCGGAGCCGTACTGCGCCGCGGCGCCGTCGCGCAGGACCTCGATGTGGTCGATGGCCGAGATGGGAATGGAGTTCAGGTCGGCCGGTGCCGAACCGCGGCCGACGGAGGGGTTGTAATTGACCAGCGCCGAGGTGTGATAGCGCTTGCCGTCGACGAGGACGAGGGTCGCGTCGGGCGACAGGCCGCGCAGGCTCGCCGGGCGGATCGCGTCGTTGCCGTCGTTGATGGCCGGGCGCGGGAAGTCGAGCGACGGAAGCAGGCGGGCCAGCGCGGTGGCCAGTTCGGTGCTGCCGGTGGAGGTGAGGTCGCGTGGCGTGAGCACGTCGATCGGGGAGAGCGAACTGGCTTCGGTGCGCGTCGTCGATCGGGTACCGGTCACGACGACCTGGTCGAGCTGGCGTGCCTCGCTCGCCGGCGGCGGGGTGCTGGCATCTTGCGCGTAACCCGGTGTCACGATCATGAGTCCCAGGGTCGGCAGCCAGCGGGTGGCGGGTTTGCGTCGGAGGATCTTGCCTTTCGTCATCGGTGGGTTCCCCAGGGCGAGCTCGTCGTCACGCGGGGCGCGGCACACCCCGCGACACGGCCGGCGGCCGTGCTGGAATCCAAGCTAGGCAGGGCTGCTGCGGCGCGTCAATAAGACGGTTTCACTTTGCGCCAATAAGGGGAAAAACGCAGAGAATGTCTCCTGAATTATAGGGTTGGTACGAAATTGGCTTGTCTCTCCATTTTGGTGCAAGGCGGAATCGTGACCGCGCCGGAGCTCGTCGCGATGCCTCGCGCAGCGGTCTCCGCATTGAAAAGGGGCGATGCCGCCCGATAATGGCCGGCTGGTACATCCGAGGACGTCTTCCCATGCCCATCTACGAATTCCAGTGCCAGGCCTGCGGCCACCGCTTCGAACGGTTGCAGAAGATCTCCGACGCCGACCCCACCGTGTGCCCGAACTGTGGCGAGCCGCGCGTCGGCCGGATGCTGAGCGCGCCGCAATTCCGGCTCGCAGGCGGTGGCTGGTACGAAACCGATTTCAAGAAGGACGGCGATCGCAAGCGCAATCTCGTCGAAGGGTCGACCGGCGCGCCCGCGGCGAGCCCCGCGGCCGCGCCCGCTCCGGCGCCCTCGCCGGCGCCCGCGACCGGTAGCAAGCCCTCGTCCGACTGAGCGTCGAGGCCAACGCCGGATAACCGGAGCGGCGGCCTACACATGTGCTCGGCAGATTCCTACGATCCGTTCAAACATCGTTTCGTATTCCTCCGATAGCTTGGCGCCACACACATCGGAGGTAGGGACATGAAACGCATTCTGGGACTGGCCGCCACCGTCGCGCTCGGCGCCGCCGCGTTCACGGCCGCGCCCGCGGCGCACGCGCAGCGGGGTGGCGACACCGTCAACTGCTACAGCGACAACGGGCGTCGGTCCTACTGCCGGGTGCCGTGGCGCGACGCCCGGCTGGTTCGTCAGGATTCGAAGACGGCCTGCATCCGTGGCCGCACCTGGGACATCGACCGCGGCGGCCTCTGGGTCGACGACGGCTGTCGCGGCATCTTCCAGGAGGCCCGTGGCTGGGGCGGCGGACGTCCGGGCGGTGGCTGGGGCCACGATGACGACGATCGCCCGGGCTGGGGCGGCGGGCGTCCCGGTGGTGGCGGCGGACAGATCGTCAGCTGCGACAGCAACGACAACAAGCGCGTGTTCTGCCGCTGGCCCGTCGGCCGCGGTGCCCGCCTCGTCCAGCAGACCTCGAAGAACCAGTGTCGCGAGGGCTACAGCTACGGCTTCACCCGGGACGGCATCTGGGCGGATCACGGCTGCCGGGGTCAGTTCGACATCGGCCGCTGAGGCCGTTTCCGGCAGGTGGGTGACCCCGGCTCGTGATACGATCCGGGGTCTTTTCCCCCGCCTTTGATCGCCCACGCGGCAGCCGGAGCTCCAAGCGCATGCGCACCCATTTTTGCGGCCTCATCGACGAGTCGCTGATCGGCCAGGACGTCACCCTTTGCGGGTGGGTCAACACCCTCCGGCTGCAGAGCCACGTGGCCTTCGTCGACCTCCGCGACCATGAGGGCGTCGCCCAGGTCGTGATCGAACGCGAGAACGCCGACGCCTTCGCCGTCGCGGGCGAACTGGGTTACGAATACGTGGTCAGGGTCACCGGGCAGATCCGCAAGCGTCTGTCGGCGAACGACAAGCTGAAGACCGGCACCGTCGAACTGATCGCCGACAAGGTCGAGATCCTCAACGCCGCGCGCGACCTGCCGTTCGCGCTGCACGAGAATCCGAACGAGGACATGCGGATGACCTACCGCTACCTCGACCTGCGCCGTCCGGAGATGCAGAAGATGATGCGCACGCGCACCGCGCTGGTGCGCGAGCTGCGTCGCTACCTCGATGCCGCGGGCTTCCAGGACATCGAGACGCCGATCCTCACGAAGGCCACGCCGGAAGGCGCCCGCGATTACCTGGTGCCGAGCCGCGTGCATCCGGGCCAGTTCTACGCGCTGCCGCAGTCGCCGCAGCTGTTCAAGCAGATCCTGATGATGGCGGGCTTCGATCGCTACTACCAGATCGCCCGCTGCTTCCGCGACGAGGACCTGCGCGCCGATCGCCAGCCGGAATTCACGCAGCTCGACCTCGAGTTCGCGTTCGTCCAGGAGCACGACGTGCAGGACTTCGTCGAAAACCTCATCCGCCACGTGTTCCGTGAGGTGCGCGGCGTCGAACTCGACGCCAGCTTCCCGCGCATGACGTACGAGGAGGCGATGCGCCGCTTCGGCTCCGACAAGCCCGACCTGCGCAACCCGCTCGAACTCGTCGACGTCGCCGACGCCGTGAAGCACATCGAGTTCAAGGTGTTCGCCGAGCCGGCGAACGATCCGGCCGGACGCGTGGCCGCGCTGCGCGTGCCCGGTGGCGCCGAGCTTTCGCGCAAGGACATCGACGGCCTCGCCGAGTACGCCGGAAAGTACGGCGCGAAGGGTCTCGCCTGGCTGAAGGTCGACGACCTGGCCAAGGGCCGCGAGGGCATCAACTCGCCGGTCGCGAAGTTCCTCGACGACGCCGCGCTCGCCCAGGTGCTCGCGCTCACGGGCGCCGCCAACGGCGACATCGTGTTCTTCGGCGCGGGTCGCTGGAAGACGGTCACCGACTTCATGGGCGCCGTGCGCCTGAAGGTGGGTCGCGATCGCGGCCTGGTGGAGAACGCCTGGAAGCCGCTGTGGGTCACCGACTTCCCGATGTTCGAATACGACGAGGAAGAGAAGCGCTTCGTCGCGCTCCACCACCCGTTCACCGCGCCGAAGGTCGACGACATCGCCGATCTGCGCGCCAACGCGGCCGTCGCGGTGAGCCGTGGTTACGACATGGTGCTCAACGGTAACGAGATCGGCGGCGGTTCGATCCGTATCCATCGCCCCGAGATGCAGAGCGCGGTGTTCGACCTGCTCGGCATCGGTGCGGAAGAGGCGCAGGGCAAGTTCGGCTTCCTGCTCGACGCCCTGCGCATGGGCGCGCCGCCCCATGGCGGCCTGGCCTTCGGCATCGACCGCATCGCCGCCCTGATGGCCGGCACGGAATCGATCCGCGACGTCATCGCCTTCCCGAAGACCACCAGCGCCCAGGACCTGATGACCGACGCGCCGTCGCCCGTCTCCGAGCCGCAGCTGAAGGAACTCCACGTCCGCGTCGCCGCGGAGCCGGCGAAGGCCTGATCCTCGTGGAAGACGTCAGCGCCCCGCAGCCCGATGTCCTGTTGTTGCACGGGTTGTGGATGCGCGGCTTCGCCATGGCGATGCTGCACCGTCGCCTGCGCGAGGAGGGTTTCCGGGTCCACCAGTTCGAATACATGAGCGTCGCCGCGCCGCCGGAACAGGCGATCGCGCGGCTGCGCAAGCGTATCCGCAGCCTGGAGCCCGGGCCGGTGCACGTGGTGGGGCACAGCCTCGGCGGCATCCTCGCGCTGCTGGCCTGCCGCGACGACGACCTGCCGGACGGCCGCATCGTCTGTCTGGGCTCGCCGCTCAATGGCAGCGGCGCCGCGCGGGGGCTCACGCACCGTTGGGGTGGCGACATGCTGCTCGGGCGCTCGAAGGAACTGCTCGAGCACGGCCTCGACCGCTGGGATGGTCATCGCGAGGTCGGCGTGATCGCCGGCCGCCAGCCGGTGGGCCTCGGCTCGCTCGTCGGCGACGTCGGCTCCGAGCACGACGGTTCGGTCGGCGTGGAAGAGACGCGCCTGCCCGGCCTGACCGCCCATTGCATCCTCGAGACCAGCCATACCGGCATGCTGGTATCGGCGGACGTGGCACGCCAGGCGGCGGTGTTCCTCAGGGAAGGGCGGTTCGACACCGAGGCGTGACCGGCCGCGCGCAAGGCGCGCTCCTACGCTAGAATCCCGCCCCTGTCCTTCCGGTATCACCAGGAATCGAACATGGGTAGAGGCCCTTCCATCGAAGGTCGCAAGAACGCCGAAGACGCCAAGCGCGCCAAGGTGTTCACCAAGCTGATCCGCGAAATCACCATCGCTACCCGCGGCGGCGTGCCCGACCCGAACGGCAATCCGCGCCTGCGCGCGGCCGTCGACAAGGCGCTGGCCGCGAACATGACCAAGGACACCATCGAGCGCGCCATCAAGCGCGGCTCCGGTGCCGACGGCGGCGCGGACATGCACGAGATCCGCTACGAGGGCTACGGCCCGGCGGGCACCGCGCTGATCATCGACTGCGTCACCGACAACCAGACCCGCACCGTCGCCGACGTGCGCGCGGCGCTGAACAAGCTCGGCGGCAACATGGGCACCACCAATTCGGTGGCGTTCCAGTTCACCCGCGTGGGCCAGGTCGTGGTCCACACCGGCGGCGACGCCGATGTCGAGGCGAAGCTCGAGGAAGCCGCCATCGAGAACAACGCCGAGGACATCGTCATCGAGAACGGTGTCGGCACGGTGCTGCTCTCCGCCGATCCGATCGCGGTGGAGGCCATGCGCAAGGCGCTGTCGACGGCCGGTTTCGACATCGACGGCTCCGACGTCGTCATGCGTCCGAACGGCCCGCTGGTCACCCCGACCGGCGAAGCCCTGGAGCAGTTCCAGAAGCTGCTCGAACGCCTCAACGGGCTCGACGACGTGGACGAGGTCTACCACAACGCCGTCCTGCCGCAGGAAGCGGACGACGAGTGAGGCCCTTGCGGTCTCCTTCGCCACGCGCGCAAGCTGCCTTCCGTCATGACCCGCATTCTCGGCATCGACCCGGGTAGCCAGCGCACGGGCGTCGGCGTCATCGACGTCGCGCCCGGTGGCGCCATCAGCCATGTCTGGCATGGCGCCCTCGTGGTGGTCGGGGAGGAAACCTTTCCCCTCCGCCTGAAACGCATCTTTGACGGGTTGTGCGGCATCATCGGCACGCACGGTCCGGCGGAAGCCGCGATCGAGCGTGTCTTCATGGCGCGCAACGCGGATTCGGCCCTCAAGCTGGGCCAGGCGCGCGGCGCGGCCGTCTGTGCCGTGGTCAGCCAGGGAATCGTCGTGCACGAATATGCAGCGACCGAGGTCAAGCAGGCGGTGGTCGGTACCGGCCGCGCCGACAAGACCCAGGTCCAGCACATGATCGGGATGATCCTCGGCATCAAGGGTCCGCTGCAGGCGGACGCCGCCGACGCGCTGGCGATCGCGATCGCCCACGCGCATACCCGGTCCAGTATCGAACGCGTGGGTATCCCGCGCACGGCATGGAGACGTCGCCGATGATCGGCCGCCTGCGTGGCACTCTCATCACCAAGCAGCCGCCGTCGCTCCTCATCGAGGTGGGCGGCGTCGGTTACGAAGTCGACGCCCCGATGTCGACGATCTACGACCTCCCGGCCACGGGCAAGGAAGTGACCCTCCTCACGCATTACGCGGTGAAGGAAGACGGCGTGGCGCTCTACGGCTTCCTGCGCGAAGCCGAGCGGGCCATGTTCCGCCACCTGCTCAAGGTCAGCGGCATCGGCGCGAAGATCGCGCTGGCCGTGCTTTCGGGCGTGGCGACGGACGAACTCTCGCGCCTGGTGCATGCCGGCGACGTCGTGGCGCTGACGAAGATCCCGGGTATCGGCAAGAAGACCGCCGAGCGCATGGTGGTCGAACTGCGCGACCGCGTCGACGCCGTGGGCGTGCGGCTGCCGGTGAGCGCCGTGGGCGACGCGGCACCGGTCGATCCGGTGGGCGAGGCGACCGTGGCCCTGCAGCAACTCGGTTACAAGCCGGTGGAAGCCTCGCGACTGGTCCAGAAGGCCGCCGCAGACGGTGACACCGCCGAAGCCATCATCCGCAAGGCGCTGCGCGCCGCGTTGGGGACCTGATCCATGGGCCAGCACAACCACGCCGAAGAGCTGCAGAACGCGCACGGCAAGAAACTCGCCGCGCTCGCGCTCGGTGCCATCGGCATCGTGTTCGGTGACATCGGCACCAGCCCGCTGTACACCATGAAGGAAACGCTCGGCACGCACGGTATGACGCCCGAGCCCATGGCCGTGCTCGGCGTGCTCTCGCTGATCTTCTGGTCGCTGCTGATGGTGATCTCGCTGAAGTACGTCACGTTCGTGATGCGGGCGGACAACAAGGGTGAGGGCGGCATCATGGCCCTGATGGCCCTGGCCCAGCGAAGCATGAGCGGATCGCCGCGCGCGCGCTGGGTGCTGGCCGCCATCGGCATCTTCGGCGCGTCGCTGTTCTACGGCGATGGCGTCATCACGCCGGCGATGTCGGTGCTCTCCGCCGTCGAAGGCCTGGAAGTGGCGGCACCATCGCTCGACACGTACATCCTGCCGATCTGCCTCGTGATCCTGCTGGTGCTGTTCGCCATCCAGCGCCACGGCACGGAGATCGTCGGCAAGGCGTTCGCGCCGGTGATGACGACCTGGTTCCTCGTGCTCGCCTGGCTCGGCCTGCGCCAGCTGATCGCGCACCCCGAGGTGCTCTGGGCGCTGAATCCGAAGTACGCGGTGCACTTCTTCATGGAGCACGGGCGCCAGGCGTTCATCGCGCTGGGCGGCGTGGTGCTGGCGCTGACCGGTGGCGAGGCCCTCTACGCCGACATGGGCCACTTCGGCAAGAAGCCCATCCGGATGGCCTGGTTCTTCTTCGTGCTGCCGGCGCTGCTCATCAATTACTTCGGTCAGGGCGCGCTGCTGCTGCACCATCCGGACGCCATCGAGAACCCGTTCTACAAGATGGTTCCCGAGGACCTGCTCTACCCGATGATCGCCCTGGCGACGGCCTCGGCGGTGATCGCCTCCCAGGCGGTCATCTCCGGCGCGTTCTCGATGACCCGCGAAGCCATGTCGCTCGGCTATTCGCCGCGCATGGCCGTCGTGCATACGTCGCATGAGATGTCGGGCCAGATCTTCGTGCCTTGGGTGAACCGCCTCCTGCTCGTGCTGGTGTTCCTCGCCGTCATCGGCTTCCGCTCGTCGAACAACCTCGGCGCGGCGTACGGCATCGCGGTGACCGGCACGATGACGATGACCACGCTGCTGGCGCTGGTCGTCGCACGCCGCCGCTGGCACTGGCACTGGTCCGCGGTCATCACCGTGGGCGTCATCTTCCTCATCGCGGACCTGGCCTTCTTCGGCGCCAACGCGCTGAAGATCGCGCACGGCGGCTGGTTCCCGCTGGTGCTGGGCGTGGTGATCTTCACGGTGATGACGACGTGGCGGCGGGGCAGGGACCTCGTCGTGCGCGAGATCAAGCAGTCGGGCCTCGCGCTGGAACCGTTCGTGGCGAACATCGCCGACCATCCGCCGGTGATCGTCCCCGGCACGGCCGTGTTCCTCACCGCGAACCAGAACGCCGTGCCCCACGCGATGCTGCACAACCTCAAGCACAACAAGGTGCTGCACGAACGCAACGTGCTGCTGACGGTGGAGATGCTGGAAACGCCCGTCGCCGATTACGACGAGCGCATGGAAGTCATCGAGTACGGCAGCGGCTTCTACGGCCTGCAGCTGCGCTACGGTTTCGCGGAAGACCCGAACATCCCGCTGTCGTTGTCGCGCGCCAGCGCGAAGGGCCTCGACTTCGACATGATGGACACCACGTTCTTCCTGTCGCGCGAAACCATCGTCGCGGACGTCCGCCGCCCCGGCATGGCGATGTGGCGCGACAAGCTCTTCGCCTTCCTCGCCCGCAACGCGCTACCCGCGACCGCGTTCTTCCAGATCCCGGGCAACCGGCTGATCGAGCTGGGCGCGCAGGTGGAAATCTAGCGCTGGCGTGAGTGCGGCCGGCGGCGCGCGAAGGGTGCTCGCAAAGAGCACCCTTCGCGGCGAACCGCTTACGGGATCAGGAATCCACCAGCGTCCGGGCGATTTCCAGAAGGCGGGCCTGGGCCTGTGGCGCCGGGCGGAAAGGATGTCGCGAGCTGTTATCCACACGCGGTGTGGATACGCCCTGCATAACCGTGTGGACAAGTCCGCTTCGCGCTTGGGCGTCAACGGCTTGCGTTGTGCTGATCAGTTCTTGAGCACCGTCGGTGGGCAGTGTAGGAGCGCGCCCTGCGCGCGACATGTTTTGGCCGTGAGCTTCAGGGCCTGAGCTCCTCGCGAAAGGATGTCGCGCGCAGGGCGCGCTCCTACAGCCGCGTTATCCACATGTCGTGTGGATACGCCTTGCATAACCGTGTGGACAAGTCCGCTTCGCGCTTGGGCGTCAACGGGTTGCGTTGTGCTGGTCAGTTCTTGAGCACCGTCGGTGGGCCGTGTAGGAGCGCGCCCTGCGCGCGACATGTTTTGAGGCCGTGGGCTTCAGGGCCTGAGCTCCTCGCGAAGGGATGTCGCGCGCAGGGCGCGCTCCTACAGCGGTGTTATCCACATGCGGTGTGGATACGCCTTGCATAAGCGTGTGGACAAGTCCGCTTCGCGCTTGGGCGTCAACGGCTTGCGTTGTGCTGATCAGTTCTTGAGCAGCGTCGGTGGGCGGCGTAGGAGCGCGCCCTGCGCGCGACATGTTTTGGCCGTGAGCTTCAGGGCCTGAGCTCCTCGCGAAAGGATGTCGCGCGCAGGGCGCGCTCCTACGGAGGCGGTACGGCCATTGCGTTTGGCGACGAGTTGATATCGCGGGTGGAC
>NZ_JAVDUO010000006.1:0-143849 GCF_031456385.1 Luteibacter sp. 3190
CGGGTCGGCGATTCGTATTCCACGTGCGCGGTCGAGATCGTGATGCCGCGCGCCTTCTCTTCCGGCGCCGCGTCGATCGAACCGTAGTCCTTGAATTCACCGCCGAAACGCTCGGCGCCGATCTTCGTCAGGGCAGCCGTGAGCGTGGTCTTGCCGTGATCGACGTGACCGATGGTGCCGACGTTGACGTGCGGCTTCTTACGTTCGAACTTACCCTTTGCCATGAGCGCTAAACTCCGCTGGAGCCAATGAGATAGTAAAAAAGGAACCGCCGCGGACGACGAAGATGGTGCTCATGACTGGAATCGAACCAGCGACCTCTTCCTTACCAAGGAAGTGCTCTACCGACTGAGCTACATGAGCACGTGACGCAGTGCGCGTAGAAACAATGGAGCGGGAGACGGGAATCGAACCCGCACAATCAGCTTGGAAGGCTGAAGTTCTACCATTGAACTACTCCCGCACCGCGCGGAACTCGTATGGTGGAGGAAGGTGGATTCGAACCACCGAAGGCGTAAGCCAGCAGATTTACAGTCTGCCCCCGTTGGCCGCTTGGGTATTCCTCCAACAAAGAACGCCTATTGTCGCGAGCGTCCTGGAACCTGTCAACAACTTCCGCACGTGGAAATCACGCGTGGCGACCGTTTCACAACGGTGTCGACGACCCGCCGGGACGGGTTCCGGTCGGGGGCCGCGAAGTGTAGCGACGACGCCCGACGAATGAAAGGCCTCCGTCGCAGGTAACGCTGTGGGAAGCGCGCTCGCGCGCGAACGGGTGCTTGCCGCGTCCCACAGGATGGCCTCTCCGGCTGATGGCTCAGGCCTCGCGCGTCGCCAGCACGAGCGGCTCCATGGCGCGCGACATCTCCATGAGCTTCAGCGCGTATTCCTGTAGCCGGACGTCGCGTTCCTCCACGGGCTTCCATGGCGGTACCGGCGTCGGCTTGCCGCCGTCCGGCTTGTCCAGCGCCACGAACACCATGACGCAGCTGGTCGCCAGGCGCTGCTCGCCGCTGCGCAGGTCGCGGGCGAGCACGTCCACGGACAGGTGCATGCTGGAGGTGCCCGTATGGATCAGCCGTGCCCTCACGGTGACCAGGTCGCCAATGAGGATCGGCGCCAGGAACTGGATGCCGCTGACCGACGCGGTGACGCAATAGGCGCCGCTCCAGCCCACCGCACAGGCGTAGCCGGCCTGGTCGATCCACTTCATCGCCATGCCGCCATGCACCTTGCCGCCGAAATTCACATCGGTCGGCTGGGCCAGGAAACGAAACTCGACTTCACGCTGGGTGCCGGGCATGCCCTTACCTTGCTGGGGGAAAGTCTCATTATGACGTTCCGGCGGCTTGCCGGGCTGCTCCGGCGGGCATAGATTCGGGTCATAGCCCACCGGAGCCACCCATGGTCCTTCGCAGCGTCGCAACGCGGCTCGCCCTGGGCGTCCTGCTGGGCTCGGCGATCGTGCTGATCGTGACCGGTGGCCTCATGCTCTCCCACACCCGCGAGCAGATGCTCGCGCAGACCGAGCAGGAGGCCTCCGCTGTCTCAGGCTGGGCCGCGACGCGCATCCAGGGCCGTCTCGACGCCGTCGCCCGCGTGGCGCGCGTCCTGGCTGGCGTCCTGAAGACGCGCCGCGACGAGGCCCCTGCCCTGATCCGCGACACCCTGGCCGTGAATCCCGAGATCGTGGACATCACGGCGGGCTTCATTCCCCACAACGGCGCCGCCCGGGAGGCCGACGCGGCGATGGCGCGCCGCGCGCCCGACGGCGCGCTGAGCATGGGCAGTCGCCTCGCCGATCCCGAAACCTACTGGACAGCCCCTTGGTTCGTCCGCGGCCTCAATTGCGAGCACGGCTGCTGGCAGTCGCCCTTCCACATGGCGGGACGCAACGACACGCTGGTCGGCTATTCGGTCGCCATCCCGGGTTCCACGACGTCGGTCGCCGGCGTGGCGGACGTCACGATCAGCCTCGGCTGGCTGCAGCAGCTGCTGGGCGAACTGAACAAGCCCGATCACGCCGCGGCGTTCGTGGTGGATGCCGACGGCATGTTCCTCGCCCACGACTGGACGTCCTACGTCGGCACGCGTGGCAGCAAGCCCTTCGTCGCCGCGCTGAAGGAACACCGCAACCCGGTCCGCATCACGCCGGAGATGGGCGGCCGGGTGAGCGAGCCGGTCTGGGTCTACCTGGTGCCGATCGCCGGCACCACCTGGACCGCCGGACTGACCATGCCGGAGCGCGAGGTGCTCGCCGACCTCCGCCGCACCTACTATGTCGACATCCTCCTGGGCCTGGTCGCCCTCGCCGGCGTCTCGCTGATCGCGCTGGTCATCACGCGACGGATGATGGCCCCGCTCGGCATCCTTTCCGATCGCGCGGAGGACGTGGCCCGGGGCGAACTCGACTTCGCGCTGCCCGACGTGCGCCGCAAGGACGAGGTCGGGCGCCTGACGCGCGCCTTCGACCAGATGCGCCGCCAGCTCGCGGGCCACATCGACAGCGCCAAGCAGCTCGCCCGCGAGCAGGAGCGCATGGCCAGCGAACTGGACATCGCCCGGCAGATCCAGCTCGCGCTGATTCCCGAGGCGCACTGGCTGGCGGACGACGGGCGCGTCGAACTGCACGCCGCCCTGCGCCCGGCGAGCGCGGTGGGCGGCGATCTCTACACCTACTTCGCGCTCGGCGCGAAGCACATCTGCGTGATGGTGGGCGACGTCTCCGACAAGGGCATCCCGGCCGCCCTGTTCATGGCGCGCACGATCACGCTGGCGCGCACGATCGCCACGCACGCGCGTTCGCCAAGCGACATCCTCGGCGCGCTGAACCGCGAGCTGTGCAAGGGCAACGACACGTGCATGTTCGTCACGCTGCTGTGCGGCGTGCTGGAAACCGAGACCGGCCTCCTCACGCTGGCCAGTGCCGGCCACGAGCAGCCGGTGCTGCACGCGGGCGGCAGCGCGCTGTTCGTGGACGTCGAAACGGGCCCCGCGCTCGGCCTCGACCGCGATGCGCGTTACCCTGTGCGCGTACTCACGTTGCTTGGGGGCGACACCGTGCTCATGTACACCGACGGCGTCAGCGAGGCGCACGCGGCCAACCAGAAGCTCTTCGGGTCGCACGCGATCCTCGACAGCGTCGCGCGCCTGCAGGATGGCGCGACGCCCGAGGCCTACGTGGAGCAGGTGCTCGGCGACGTCGACGCGTACGTCGCCGGCGCGCCGGCATACGACGACATCGCCTTGCTCGCCCTCACCTGGCACGACAGTCGCGTGACGGAGGTGCCGCTCGATGCGGTTGCGCATTCCTAACCGGCTCGAGGACGTCTTCCTCGCGCTGGACAGGGCCGAGGGAACGCTCGACCGCGCCGAGGTCGATCCGTCCTGCCGCGCGGACGTGCGCCTCGTGCTGGAAGAGCTGCTGGTCAACACCGTGCGCCACGGCTACCCCGACGGGCGCGAGGGAAGCATCGAGATCCTGCTCCGGGTGGAGACGGACGTGGTGCACCTCGAGCTCCGCGACGACGCGGTGCCCTTCGATCCGCTGCAATACGAAACACCCGAACTGCCCGGCGACATCGCGCACCGCGAGATCGGCGGCCTCGGCCTCCACCTCGCGCGCAGCATCGCCAGCGACTTCCACTATGCGCGCGATGCCGACGGCAACCGTGTCGTCATCCGCTTCGACCCTTCCGACGAGCCCGCCACATGACCCTCATCGTCCGCAGCGAAACCCCTTCGACCCACCGCACCGTCGTCTGGCTGGAGGGCCGCCTCGACGCGGCGAACTACGCGGCGCTCGACGAGGCGCTGCGTGACATCACGCCGCTGGTGGACAACGGCGGCACGCTGGTCGTCGACCTCTCCGCGCTCGAATACATCAGCAGCGCCGGCCTGCGCAGCCTGGCGCAGTTGCGCAAGAGCATGCACGACCGCGACGCCCGCACGCTGCTGCTGAACCCCCAGCCCCAGGTGAAGAAGGTCTTCGAGATCGTGAAGGCCGTGCCGATCGCCGAGGTATTCGCCACCGTGGCCGAACTCGACCAGTACCTCGACCACATGCAGCGCCAGGTCAGCGGCACCGGCTGAACGATCAGCGGCGGTTGTTCTCGACGAGGCCTGAGCGCAGGGTCTCGAGCTGGTCCTTCAGGCTGACGAGCGTGTCGACATCGCAACCGGTGGCGCAGAACACGTCCACCGGCACGTCGGCCGCCTTCTCGCGCATCGCGCTGCCCGCGTCGGTCAGCGTCACGATGACCTGCCGCTCATCCTCGGTGCCGCGCGTCCGCTCCACCAAGCCGGCGGCCTGCAGGCGCTTCAGCAGCGGGGTGAGCGTCGCGGAATCGAGGAACAGGCGCTCGCCCAGTTCCGACACCGTGATGCCGTCGCGCTCCCACAGCACCATCATCACCAGGTACTGCGGGTAGGTGATGTCCAGGTTCGCCAGCAGCTGGCGGTAGAGCTTGCCCATCGCCAGGTTCGCCGAATACAGGGCGAAGCACAGCTGCCCGTCGACCGTGCGGGGCACCTGGGTACCGGCGGGAATGGAGGGCTTGCTCATGCCCCCGGAATCTAGGGGCGAGGCAGTTCGATTGCAAGCGATTGAATTGCCCGCCAGTAGGCTGGAGCGGGACGGGCCGGGACGCCGATGGAACCTCGAGCTGGCAGGAACGACACGCCTCGCGAAAAGCTGTCGCGGCCGGGTCCGCTCCCACAGGGGCACTCCACGCTGCCCCTGAAAAAAACCCCGGCGGGGCCGGGGTTCGTCGTTACACGTTGAAGCGGAAGTGCAGGACGTCGCCTTCCTTGACGATGTAGTCCTTGCCTTCGAGACGGAGGCGGCCGGCTTCCTTGGCTCCCTGCTCACCGTTGAACTTGATGTAGTCGTCGTAGCCCACCGTTTCGGCGCGGATGAAGCCGCGCTCGAAATCCGTGTGAATGACGCCGGCGGCCTGCGGCGCCGTGGAACCGGCGCGGACCTGCCACGCACGGACTTCCTTCTCGCCGGCCGTGAAGTAGGTCTGCAGGCCGAGCAGCTTGTAGCCGGCGCGGATCACGCGGTTGAGGCCCGGCTCGTCGAGGCCGAGGTCCTTCAGGAATTCGTCGCGGTCGGCGTCGTCGAGCTGCGAGAGCTCTTCTTCGATCGCCGCGCAGACGGGCACGACTTCCGCGCCTTCCTCCACCGCGCGGGCGCGCACGGCGTCGAGGTGCGGATTGTTCTCGAAACCGTCTTCCGCGACGTTCGCGATGTACATCAGCGGCTTCATCGTGATGAGGAACATGTCCTTCACCAGCGCCTTCTCGTCGGCGTCGAGGCCGGCGGCGCGCGCGGACTTGCCCTGGTCGAGGGCGTCGCGCAGCTTCTCGAGCACCGGCTTCTTCGCCAGCGCGTCCTTGTCGTTCGCCTTCGCCGAGCGCGTCGCGCGGTCGAGCGCCTTCAGGACGGATTCGAGATCCGCGAGCGCCAGCTCGGTGTCGATCGTCTCGATGTCGGCGATTGGATCGACCTTGTTCGCGACGTGGATGACGTTCCCGTCTTCGAAGCAACGCACGACGTGCGCGATGGCGTCGGTCTCGCGGATGTGCGCGAGGAACTTGTTGCCCAGGCCCTCGCCCTTCGAGGCGCCGGCCACGAGGCCCGCGATGTCGACGAATTCCATCGTCGTCGGGATCACGCGCTGCGGCTTCACGATGGCCGAGAGCGCGTCGAGGCGCGGATCCGGCACCGGCACGATGCCCGTGTTCGGCTCGATCGTGCAGAACGGGAAGTTGGCGGCGGCGATGCCGGCCTTGGTCAGCGCGTTGAAGAGGGTGGACTTGCCGACGTTAGGCAGGCCGACGATGCCGCATTTGATGCCCATGGCGAATCTGTGTCCGATGAGATGTGGGAGTGGTCAGGCGACCGTGTGCAGGCGCTTCATGGCTTCCTCGAACTTGCCATCGAGCGCCAGCGGCAGCACGTCGAACGCGCGCCCGATGCCGTGCATGATGGCGTCCTCGTCGGCCGCGCTGGGACGTCCGAGCACCCAGGGGGTGACCTTGTCCTTGTGCCCCGGGTGGCCGATGCCGACCCGCAGGCGGTGGAACTTGCCGTGACCCAGGTGGGCCATGATGTCGCGCAGTCCGTTCTGGCCGCCGTGGCCGCCGTCGAACTTCATGCGGACGGTGCCGGGCGAGAGGTCCAGTTCGTCGTGGGCGACGAGGCACTCTTCCGGCGCGATCTTGTAGTAGCGCAGCGCCGAGGCGACGGCGATGCCGCTCTTGTTCATGAACGTCGCGGGCTTGAGCAGCCAGACCGTCTCGCCCCCGATGCGCAGCTTGCAGGTCTCGCCGTGCAGCTTGCCGTCGAAGGTCCAGCGCTCTCCCTGATCCATCGCCAGGGCGTCGACGCACCAGAACCCGGCGTTGTGCCGGGTCCTGACGTATTCGGCCCCGGGGTTACCGAGGCCGACGATAAGACGAAGTGTCGCCATTGCGAGAAGCGGAGCCGGCCCGCGGCGCGGAGGCGCGCGGGCCGGTGCCGATTACTTCTTCTCTTCGGTCGCGGCGGCGTCGCCACCTTCGGCGGCCGTCGGATCGACTTCTTCCTGGATCGCGGCCACGGTGACGACGGCGACGTCGTGCTCCTTGCCGAGGCCCAGTTCCGGGATTTCCACGCCGGCCGGCAGCTTGAGGTCGGACAGGTGGACGATGTCGCCGGCCTTCAGGTCGGCCAGGTCGAGTTCGATGAACTCCGGCAGGTTCTTCGGCAGGCACGAGACGGTCACTTCCGTCAGGTTGTGCGAGATCACCAGACCGGCGGTCTTGCCGGCCGGGGACTTCTCCTGGTTCAGGAAGTGCACCGGAACGGCGACGCGGACGGCCTCGTTCTCGTTAACGCGCTGGAAGTCCATGTGCAGCATGAGCTGCTTGAACGGGTGCTTCTGCCAGTCCTTGATCAGGACGCTCTGCTTCTTGCCGTCGACCGTCAGTTCGATGACCGACGAGTAGAACGACTCGAAACGCGAACCGAGCAGGATGTCGTTGTGAAGGACCTGGATCGCCTGCGGGGCTTCGCCCGCGCCGTACACGATAGCCGGCACGTAGCCCGCAATGCGAAGGCGGCGGCTCGCACCCTTCCCTTCGATCTTGCGGCTCGTGGCGGTGAGCTGATGATTGGTAGCCATGGTGTTGCCTCAAGTAAACCGCCTCGCGGCGGTGGGTAAAGGACTCCCCCGCGACCAGGGGAGCCCGAAAAAACGAAGATCAGTCGATGTAGAGCGAGCTCACCGATTCGCCGTAGGCGATGCGGCGGATCGTCTCCGCGAGCAGTTCCGCGACCGACAACTGACGGATTTTCGCACAGTTACGGGCGTTGTCGCGCAACGGCAGCGTATTGGTCACCACCAGCTGGTCGAGCTGGGAGTGCTCGATGTTGTCGATCGCGGCCCCCGAGAGCACCGGGTGGACGCAGTAGGCGACGACCTTGCGGGCGCCCTTTTCCTTCAGCGCGGCGGCCGCGGCGCAGAGCGTGCCGGCGGTATCCACGATGTCGTCGACCAGGACGCAGGTCTTGCCGTCCACGTCGCCGATGATGTTCATGACCGTGGCCACGTTCGCCTTCGGGCGGCGCTTGTCGATGATCGCGAGGTCGGCGTCGTCGAGGCGCTTGGCGAGCGCACGCGCACGCACCACGCCGCCGACGTCCGGGCTGACCACGATCAGGTCGTCCATGCTGTGGTGACGCCAGATGTCGGCCAGAAGCACCGGCGAGGCGTACACGTTGTCGACCGGGATGTCGAAGAAGCCCTGGATCTGGTCCGCGTGCAGGTCGATCGTGAGCACGCGGTCCGCGCCGGCCGTGGCGATCATCTTCGCCGCCAGCTTCGCCGTGATCGGCACGCGCGCCGAGCGCGGGCGACGATCCTGGCGGGCGTAGCCGAAGTACGGCATGACCGCCGTGACCGTGCCGGCCGAGGCGCGCTTGAGCGCGTCCACCAGCACCAGCAGGTCGAACAGGTTCTCCGCGCTGGGAGCGCCCGTCGGCTGGATCACGAAGACTTCCTGCTTGCGGACGTTCTCCTCGATCTCGATCTGGGCTTCGCCGTCGCTGAACCGGCCGATGAGGGCCTTGCCGAGCGGGATGCCCAGACGGGCGGCGACATCGTCGGCGAGCGCGCGGTGCGCGTTGCCGCTGAACAGCATCGGGGTGGACGTATCCACGGAGGAACTCCTGGCGTTTGGTGGGTTGGTGTTCGGCTCTGCCACCGCGGACGGTGGCTGGGGCGGCAGGATTCGAACCTGCGCATGCGGGAATCAAAATCCCGTGCCTTAACCAGCTTGGCGACGCCCCAACAATTCGTTCCGGCGAGCCGTGCGGCGCGCCCTCGCTTTGCCGCAGCCCGCGGCCCTACCCGACGTTACGACACGATTCCCTTCGCCCCGATCCGGTTCCGCGCGACGAGCAGCGGTGACGGATCGATGCCCGCGGCCACGTGGGCCGTGAAGCCCCCGGGACAGCGCGAAGCGACGCCGAGCGCCGCCTCGTGGGTTCTCGTTTCCAGGAAGACGCAGCCGCCGCTGCCGGACAACCGCGCATGACCGAAGCCACCCAGCCAGTCCAGCGCCGCTGCCACCCGCGGGTGCCTCGCGCGCACGACCGGCTCGAAGGCGTTTTCCGCCGAAGCCCCGGAAACAAAGGATGAAATTGTCGCCCGCGGGGCCTGGCGTGTCAATTCGGGCGCCGCGAAAAGCGCCGCCGTGGGGACGTGCTCCCGGGGGTCCACCACCACGTACCAGCGGCGCGGCAGGTGCATCGGGGTCAGCGCCTCGCCCACCCCCTCGGCCCAGGCGGAACGCCCGCGGACGAAGACCGGCACGTCGGCGCCGAGCGAGAGGCCGAGCGCGGCCAGCGCGTCCTCGTCGAGGCCCGTGTTCCATAGCGTGTTGAGACCGACGAGCACCGACGCGGCGTCGGAACTGCCGCCCCCCAGGCCGCCGCCCATCGGGATCCGCTTCGACACCTCGATCTCGGCGCCCATCGCGGTGCCGGTATGCGCCGCCAGGAGCCGGGCGGCCCGCACGGTCAGATCGGCCTCCTCGGGCACGCCGGGAACGGCCTTCGGACGCGTGATCGCGCCATCCGTCCGCACCCGCAGGCGGACCTCGTCGCCCCAGTCGAGCAGGCGGAAGACCGTCTGCAGTTCGTGGTAGCCGTCCTCGCGGCGGCCGACGATGCGCAGGAACAGGTTGAGCTTGGCCGGTGCCGGCCAGACGGTCCAGTCGCCTTCCGCCAGCGGTTCGAGCGGCCGGCTCATGAACACGCGGAGGTGGTCGGGGAAGCCGTTCTCGCGATCGCGCCGCAGCGCTCGCGCGAAGTCCGGCGCATGCTTGTCGACCACCGCGAAGCCATGCTTCGCGTAGAACGGCGCGTTCCAGGGAACGTCGGCCAGCGTGCCCAGGTCCACCCGGCGATACCCCGCCTCGCGGGCCCACGCGCAGGCGTGCTCGAGCAGCGCCGCGCCGATCCCCTTGCCGCCGAAGGCAGGCAGCACGTCGATCTCGGCGATCCCGATGGCGTGCTCGGCCCCGTCGGTGTCGAGGCACACGAAGCCGACCACGTCGCCGTCGACCACCGCCACCCAGACCATGCCGCGGGCGATCAGATCGCGCACCGTGTCGACGGGCAGCGACATGCCCGAGTAGGAAGGCCATGCCTCGTGCCCCCGGAAAAGCTCGACGGCCGCGCGCTCGATCGCGCAGAGGCGTTCGGCGTCGTCGTCGTGGGCGCGGGAGATGGTGAAATGCATGGCGGAGCCGCGTTACGGAAGCCGCGCAGTATAGCGGCGGCCCTCCGCGATCGATGACGGATAGGCCCCCGCGTAGGAGCGGACCTGGCCGCGATGGGTGCTTGCCGCAAGCACCCATCGCGGCCGGGTCCGCTCCTACGGGGCAATAAAGGTGGGGATCAGCGGCCGAACGACCAACTCTCGATCGACAGGCGGACCTTGTACGGCGGCCGTTCGGCGAAGACGCGCGAGGGCATCGCCGGCTGCCTGTCGGTGTCCCATTGCCGGTAGTCGACGGTCCAGCCGTCCTGCACGAGCCGCGACGGCAGGCGATCCGCGCCGAAGGCGATGTCGGCGGGGCCGGTATCCGCGCGCAGGCCGAGCACCCAGCGTTTCAGTTCGGCGAGCGGAATCTGCCAGCCCACGGTCTGCGCCATGAGCGTCTCGGCGTCGGGGCCGCGGCGCGTCCCGCCATCGAGGCCTTCCAGTTCGGCGCCCGCGGGCCCGCCCGTCAGGCGGAACGTGCGGCCGGTGACGGGACCGCGCACGACGAACTCGTAGCGATCGCCGTCCTGGCGCCAGCTCAGGCTGCCCGACCCGGAATCCTTGTCGCTCGCCACCGAAAGGCGGCCTTCGAGCGTCCAGTGATCGGTATCGGCGAGCGAGCGCTCGCGTTCTTCCTGCAGCCCAAGCGTCACCGCGTCGCCGGGCTGGCGCACCGGCGGGCGCGTGGTGGCGCAGGCGGCGAGGAAGAGGATCGACAGCGCGGCGAGAACACGGATCGGATGCGGCATTCGCGAAAGGGGCGCCATCAGGGTTTCAGTTTCCGCTCGGTCTTTTCGAGCGACGCGTTCCTGGGGTCGATGCGGCGGACCTCGTTGAGCAGCTTGCGCGCCTCGTCGTGACGGCCGCGGCTCCACAGCACTTCGGCGAGATGCACGCCGATGTCGCCATCCTTGCGCTGCGCCCAGGCGCCGCGCAGGGTGGCTTCCGCCTGATCGAGCCGGCCCTGGCGGAATTGCAGCCAGCCCCAGGAGTCGGCCACGGACGGATCGTCGGGACGCGCGGCGCGCGCCGCCTGGATCAGCGCCTGGGCCTCGCCGAGGTCGCGGTCGTTGTCGGCCAGCGTGTAGCCGAGCGCGTTGCTCGCCTCGATGTCGCCGGGCTTCAGCTCGAGCACCTTGCGGAAGTCGCTCACGGCGCGGTCCACCTGACCCGCCTCGGCGTAGGCGAGACCGCGGCCGTAGAGCATGTCGGTGTCGTCCGGCTTCACACGCAGCGCCTTGTCGTAGGCCGCGGCGGCCGCGTCGAAGTGGCGCCCGTCCATGTTCAGTTCGCCTTCGAGGGCGTAGGCCTGGCGCAGCTGCTCCGGCCGGTCGGCGTAGGTGGTCTGCAGTTCCGCCACGATCTCCTGCGCGTCGTCGTCCTTGCCCTGTTGATGCAGCACCACGGCACTGCGGACGGAGGCATCGAAGATATGCGGGTCGTCGTCGCCCACGGCGGCGTACCAGTCCAGCGCGTCCTCCTGCTTGCCCAGCAGCTCGGCGAGCTGCCCCAGCACGAAGGCGTTCTCTTCCTGCACCGCGTCGGGGCGGCGGCGGATCTCCTGATACAGGCGGCCGACCGCGGCCTTGTCGCCGGCGCGCGCGGCGAGGCTCATGCGCAGGGCGTAGGTATCCGGGTTCTGCGTCCCCGTGGCGAGGAGGGTGCCGGCAGTCTTGAGATCGCCGTCCTGAATCAGCAGCGTGGCGTAGGCGAGGCGCAGGCGCGGGTTCTTCGGGTCCTTCGCGACCGCCTTCGCGAAGAGCTTGCGGGCGCCGGCCTTGTCGCCGGCGCGATAGGCCTGCTGGCCAGCCCACGCGTAGGTCGTGCCGTCATGGAACTTCGCCAGCGCGGCCTCGCCGATGCGCTTCGCATAGTCGTGCCGGCCGAGGTTCTCGCCCAGTTCGCTCATGGCGAGCCAGGCCGTGGCGTCGTCGGGCAGGCGCTGCGGGGTGGCGATGCGCTCGAGCAGCACGCCGGCCTGCGCCGCGTCGCGGGCGCCGACGACGATCCGGCCGAACTCGCGCCAGGCATCCGGGCTACCGGAGGCGACGAGGATCTCCAGCTGCCGCTGGGCTTCGTTGGTGTCGCCACGGTCCAGCGCCATCCGGGCGCGGCCGCTCGCCAGGTCGGCGGGCGTGGCGCCCAGCGCGGCCCAGCGGTCGAGCGCCTTGCCGGCGGCCGCCTGATCGTGGACGGCGAGGGCCAGCTCGACCGCGCGCGAGGCGACTTTCGGGTCGTCGCCGATCGCCGCGGCCTTGCCGTAGGCGTCCGAGGCGGTCTTGAGATCGTTGGACGCCAGCGCGAAGTCGCCGGCCATCAGCTGCGCCTGCAGGTCGCGCTCGGGCGGGACGATGGCCACGTGCAGCCGGTCGAGCGGCTGGACGCCGGTCCGGACGGCCTGCGGGGCCTCGCCCGGCGAGGGGCCATGGCCCGTGGTGGCGCAGCCGGCCAGGACGACGCCGAGGGCGCCGGAAATCACAAGATGCCGCACTCGCTTGAACTTGGACCGACCGGTCAGCACACTACTCTCCGTCATCTGGAGGACACATCCGGACAATCCCCGGCCCTCCTGTCAGCGCACAATGCGCCCTTAGCTTAGCCGACGCCACTCAAGCCGACCTCAGAGTCATGCCACTCATCGCCCTCGGGCTCAATCACCTCACGGCGCCGGTCAGCCTGCGCGAGCAGGTGGCCTTCGACGCCGCGGTGACACCCGAGGCGCTCGGCGACCTCACCCGGCAACCCGGGGTCGAGGAGGCGATGATCCTTTCCACGTGCAACCGCACCGAGCTGTACTGCAGCGTGGCGGAAGGATTCGAGGGCACGCCCGGCCAGTGGCTGTCGCGCCAGCACCGATTGACCCCGCAACGCCTCGACGAGTTCCTCTACCGTCACGACGAACACGACGCCGTCAGGCACATGTTCCGCGTCGCGACGGGGCTGGACTCGATGGTGCTGGGCGAGCCGCAGATCCTGGGCCAGGTGAAGGACGCCTACCAGCACGCGCGCTCGGCGCAGAGCCTGCGCGCCCCCATGGAGCGGCTCCTGCAGCACACCTTCGCGGTGGCCAAGCGCGTGCGGACCGATACCCGCATCGGCGCCCACACGGTGTCCGTCGCCTACACCGCCGTGCGCCTGGCCGAGCAGGTGTTCACCGACCTGCGCCAGGCCTGCGTGCTGCTGATCGGCGCCGGCGAGACCATCGAACTGGCCGCGCGCCACCTCGCCGACAAGAACGTGCGCCGGCTCATCGTCGCCAACCGCACCCTCGAGAACGCCCAGGAGCTGGCCGGCCGCTACGCCGGCTACGCGATCTCGCTGGCCGACCTGCCCCGCCACCTCGCGGAGGCCGACATCGTCATCACGTCGACGGCGTCGCGCCTGCCGGTGGTGACGCGCGCGATGGTCGCCGACGCCATCGCCGCGCGCCGGCGTCGCCCCATGTTCATGGTGGACATCGCCGTGCCGCGCGACATCGAGCCCGAGGTGGCGACGCTGGACGACGTCTACCTCTACGGCATCGACGACCTGCGCCAGGTGATCGACGAGAACCGCCGCTCGCGGGAGCTGGCCGCCCGCGAGGCCGACGCGATCATCGATCTCCAGGTCGAACGCTACATGGCCTGGCGCCGCGCCCTCACCCTCCGGAATCCGGCGGTGGACATGCGCGCGGCGGCCGAGGCGCAGCGCGACGAGGTCCTCGCCCGGGCCCAGGCCATGCTGGGCAAGGGCCGTCCGGCCGAGGAAGCCCTCGCATTCCTCGCCAACACGCTGACCAACAAGCTCCTGCACACCCCCAGCGCGCGGCTGCGCGACGCCGCCATGGCGGGCGACCTCGACCTCCTCCACGCGGCCGGCCGCCTGTACGGACTGGACCCGGACGACGACGTTTCCGCATGATGTACGGCTTGGGACTCGCCCAGAGCCGGACCTCACGCACCGCATGACCCCCTCGATCCGCCGCAAACTCGAAGCCCTCGCCGAACGTCACGAGGAGATCGGCCTGCTGCTCGCGCAGCCGGACGTGCTCGCCGACGGCCAGCGCTTCCGCGATCTGTCGCGCGAATACGCGCAGCTCGAACCCGTCGCCCTGTCGCTGAAGGATCACGACGAGGCCGAGCGCGAACTGGCCGAAACGCGGGCGATGCTCGACGATCCCGAGATGCGCGACATGGCCGCCGACGACATCGCGCGGATCGAGGCGCACCTCGCGCGACTGGACGGCGAGCTACAGGTGCTGCTCCTGCCGAAGGATCCGCGCGACGAGGGCAACCTGTTCCTGGAAGTGCGCGCGGGCACCGGCGGCGACGAAGCCGCCATCTTCGCGGGCGATCTGTTCCGCATGTACGCGCGCTACGCCGAACGCCAGCGCTGGCACGTGGAAATCCTCAGCGCGAGCGACGGCGAGCACGGCGGCTACAAGGAAATCGTCGCCCGCATCGAGGGCCGCGGCGCGTACTCGAAGCTGAAGTTCGAGTCCGGCACGCACCGCGTGCAGCGCGTGCCGGAGACCGAATCGCAGGGGCGCATCCACACGTCCGCCGCCACCGTGGCCATCCTGCCCGAGCAGGACGAAGTCGGCGACATCGAACTGCGCGACGCCGACCTGAAGGTCGACACCTTCCGCGCCTCGGGCGCGGGCGGCCAGCACGTCAACAAGACCGACTCCGCGATCCGCATCACGCACCTGCCCACGGGCACGGTGGTCGAATGCCAGGACGAACGCAGCCAGCACAAGAACCGCGCCCGGGCCATGAGCCTGCTCAAGGCGCGACTTCTGGATGCCGAGCGTAGCAAGCAGAGCGCGGCCCAGGCCGAATCGCGCCGCCTGCAGGTCGGCTCCGGCGACCGCAGCCAGCGCATCCGCACGTACAACTTCCCGCAGGGCCGCATCACCGACCACCGCGTCAACCTCACCCTGTACCGCCTGACCGAAGTCATGCAGGGCGACCTCGACGAGCTGATCGACACCCTCACCCGCGAGAACCAGGCCGACGAGCTGCAGACGCTCACCGCGGGCGGTTGACCGTCCTGCGAGCACCCATCGCCGATACGATCGGCTCCCCCCTTCGGTAGTCATGCTGCTACCCGAGGGTGGTGTCGGCGGTCCGGTGTCGCGTCGAGGCTGACGACACCGTGACGCTCACTGAGGCACAGTTCGCGGACCACACGGGAGGCATCCGGCATGGGCAAGAAAAAGAAGTACGAAAAAGCGCTCGAGGAACTCCAGGTCGAGCTCGTCGGCCTGACGCGCTGGCTCAGGCACACCGGCAAGCGCATGGTCGTCGTCTTCGAAGGCCGCGACGCAGCCGGCAAGGGCGGCACCATCAAGGCGATCACGGACAAGCTCGACACGCGCGCCGCGCGCGTCGTGGCGCTCTCCAAGCCCACGCCGACCGAAGACACGCAGTGGTATTTCCAGCGTTACGTCGCGGAGCTGCCGGCGGCGGGTGAACTCGTGCTGTTCGACCGCAGCTGGTACAACCGCGCCGTCGTCGAACCCGCCATGGGCTTCTGCACCGAGGAGCAGTACGACCGCTTCATGAAGGCCTGCCCCGTCTTCGAGAAGATGCTCGTCGACGACGGCATCATCCTGCTGAAGTACTGGCTCTCGGTCGATCAGAAGGAACAGGAAGAGCGCTTCGCCGAACGCGCGGCGGATCCGCTCAAGCGCTGGAAGCTCTCGCCCGTCGACATCAAGGCGCGCGACAAGTACGCCGAGATCGGCGACCTGCGCGACGCCATGATCCAGCACACGGACACCGAGGACGCCCCGTGGTTCGTCGCCGACTTCAACGACCAGAAGACCGGCCGGCTGAACCTCATCCGCCACCTGCTCGACCGCATTCCCGACAAGCTGACGCCGGACAAACCCTTCGACCTGCCGCCCCTCGCCGGCAAGCCGAAGAAGGACAAGGTCACCGCGAAGGCACAACGGGTGCCCGAGGTCTACTGATCGCCACGATCGCCCGCTGAATCGAGCATCTTCACCAGGGTCAGCAGCTCGTCGCGCGGTGCGTCGGCGAGCTGCCGGATGGAGATCTCCGACCATTCCGCGATGCCTTGCGCGTTCGGTCGGGCGACGAGAGCCGAAGGGCTTTCGTCGCGGAGGGGCCCGTAGGATGGAAGCACGGGAAGTTCGAGCGCGTTTTCCGCTGCCACCGACGCACCGTACGCGGCCAACGATGCCGTCGACGCCCACCCCCTCCAGGCGCGCTCCGCGTCACTCATGCCCGCCGAAATCCGGGCATCGCCCAGATAACTCAGCGCCTCGTGCCAGGGTCCACGGCGCTTTTCGTCCATCGAAGAGGCAAGTTCGTAAACGCTGGTTCTGAAGGATGTGTCGCGCTCGCTCATCGTCATGGAGGCCAGGTGCCGCTCGACCGAAGTGAACGCTCCCGAGTCGTCGAATGCGATCTGCGAGAGGGTCATTCTGTCGAGCGACTCGAACGGATTGGCCGCCGACACATCGGCGTGGATCTTCGCGCCACCGTAATAGATCACCGATACGCAGTTGCTCGCTTGCCTGGCGAGCGTCAGCCTGTCGCTGGACCCGTCGCGAGGGACCTCGTCGAAGACATCCGCGCGGATGCCCTCCGCGCGGATCTGGCTACCGATCGACGCGACGAAGTCACTGAACGTCGCTGCCGCCGCCTCGGGATCAACGATACGCCCCCGCCCCACCGACGCAAGCGCCAGACCGACGCGGGACAGCGAAAGACCGCCACCCGCGGGGTCCGCGCGCCCTGCCGCCTCTTGCTTCGCGAGCATGTCGGTGTAAGGTGCGCCATTGACGATGCGCACCGTATCTCCCGCCCGCATCTCCCTGTCGATCGACAGGCAATCTGCACGAACAAGTTCCATGTGCCCTCCTTGCGCGAATGCCGCGGCAACGAGCCGCGACGCGGTTGAATGCGGTTACTGCGAAATCATGAAGGTGACTTCGTAGTCGTAAGGGGGTGACCATGGATGGAACACGTTCACCCAGCAGAAAGGGCTGAGGACTTGTCCGTAACCGGCACCGTTGCCGGCATAAACGGGACCCGTGGACGTCACTTCATGACCAGCCTGAAACAGGCAGCCACCGGGTACCTGTCCGCTCGCAAAGTCGGCACTGACGCTGCTACTGAAGCTGCCCATCCAGAGCGTGACGGTCTCGGTGCGCCATGGATCGATCACATGAGGAAGGCCGTACGTCGACGAGACGTTTGTGATTGGCTTGGCCGTGTTGTTCGTGATGTTCACTTTGACGTTCATCGCAGAGGCGGGCAATGCGAAGGCGCACCAAAGCACTGACAGCACTGCGGCTTTTGCGGGACCTGCCCGACCTCGCCGCGACACATGAGTCCTCAGGGCAACTTCGCCCGACAACACCAGCGGCTGCCGCCCGCGATCTTCGGGCGCAAACTCGTTACCATCGATCAATCGTGTCATGCCATTTCCTCCCGTGAGCGAACAAGCCGCATCGAATGCGACGGCGCTACCTGTTCGCATCTGAACGATTCGCCGTAGAAGGGCATCGGCACGTCGACGGAAGGGTTTTGGCGGCGGTCGACGAAAACGGTGTAGGTATCAGCACAGGGTGGCGAGCGATTTTTCCCGCTCTGCTTCAGCGATCAAGAAGGCCCATCAGACACGGTCCTCGCCGTCCGCGACTAGCGCCCATCCTTTACGAAAGAGAATCTCGCCCCCAAAGTGGCTGTCGGAGTACTCGCGCACGATAGACGGCCGATCCTCGAGCGAGCGCCACACCGGTACTGCCTGGCAGATAAGCGACTGCACATCGCCGAGCTCGGCCAACCGGAAAGCAGTACAGTGCTTGGGATCCGGCTCGGTTCCGAACCATTCGCGATCCAACCACCCGAACGAAACGACTTCGATGTTGTAGTCGTTGTCGTTCGCCAGAAACGATCTTCCGAACTCGCCGAAGAAAACCCTCCCATTAAGCTCTACAGAAAATATCGTGATGGGTGGCTCATCGCGCCCCTTACTTCCGCCTGCATAGCGCACCCGACCTCCCGGGAAGTCGATCCAATCAAATGTGCCGCTGTACTGACTCATGGCCATGCTCCTACTTCCCAGGTTTGTTCCTTTGAATCCCGTCAAGCGCTATTCGCCACTGGACCGTTCCACTTATGGGCTTCTCAAAAATCATTCGAATCATGTCATCTGCTCGATCGCTGCAACGTCATGCGCGGATAGTCCCTACCTTGCCGCTTTAGACGATGCCTCCAGTCTTAGCAAACGACCTAGCTGAGAGCCGCCGAGCGACAGCCCTGATTTCGTCGACAGATCGAGCTTTTGCAATCTGTTCGAATTCCCTTTCGTATACGCTCATGAGGAGGCGCCCTGCTCCTGCAGCAATGCCCACCCCTCGCGGAATGACACCTCGCCCATGAAATGGGACTGAGGCGACTCAATCAAAAACGACGGTTTCGAGTCATCCTCATAAGCGCTCCAGACATGAACCGCCTGTAAGACCAGCGCCTGGGCGACTCCCAGTTCGCGCATCGTAAACAATGAGCAGGCACCAGGCCGTGGCGTCCAGTCGTCGTCGATGACCCCGACACTCGTCCATCCAAACGAAACAACCTCAACATTGAAGTCGCGCCGGTTTGCCAGGAAGTCTCGCTTGATGATGCCAAGGTCGATCTTGCCGTTGATATCTGCAGCAAACAGCTCAACCGGAATGAAATCTCGACCGCGCGCACCTCCGCCCTCCCGCAGATACCTGATCCGGTCTGAAGGAAAGTTGATCCATTCAAACGTCTTATCTTTGTAGCCCACGATTTGATCCTTACCGATGGTGAGAAGGGCCGTCGTGCTCCGACGGCTTGTTCCACACGCCTCCGCGGTCGCGAGGAAGTGTTAGCGATCGGGCTCGGATGTTCCGATCATTTTCGTCCGTGAAACCGCTCAGGGAGCGTTACACGATCTGCCTCGATGCCAGACGTACTAGCGGGCCAAGAGGACCTGGGCGAACGCTCTCGTATGGCTGTTCGAATGTCCCTGGGGTGTCGGCTGCCCGGACGCATTCAATTCGCGCTCCAGCCCAGCGGAAGCGTCCTCATCAGCCTTGATCAGCGCCCAACCGTCGCGAAAAAAAATGTCACCGATGAAATGGGATCGGCTTGACTCACGTAGGACGAAGGGTCTTTGCGCGAGCTTGCGCCACGCCGGCACTACTCGACCAATGAGCTTCTGCACATCAAGCAGCTCATTAGCCGTGAACGCCGCACACTGCCTGGGATCCGGCTCGGTGCCGAACCAATCTCCTTTCGGCCATCCAAACGAAACGATCTCGACGTTGTAGTTGTTCCTATCGGGAAGGAACAGTTGCCTGATCTCGCCGTAATAGGTATGGCCGTAGATATCAACGGCGAACGTGTCGATATGCGGCTCATCTCTTCCTTTACTACCTCCCGCATAGCGCACCCGACCTTGCGGAAAATCGATCCAATCGAATGTGTCGCTGTACTCGCCCATGATGCTGCTCCTTGTTCGTGGGGTGGTGTTTTCGAATCCGGCCGAACGCTCTCGCAAACCGACCCGTGCCATTCATCAGGCTAGAAACTGAGTCGAATCATGTCAGATGCCTGACCGGTGCAAGAGCCTGAAAGATCGGTGCGCCACTCCGATCCATGCGCAACAATTGGTTGCATAGCATGACACCTCCGTGTGGCTATTCGGGTAAATGCTCACCCATTGAGACTTGTCGTAGCGAGCCTCTGCATCTTAGGCAATGGCGAGCGTTCGCGAATCGCGAAGATTCTGAAAAGTGACACGCATGACGCGGCGGCGCGCCTTGTGACTGATGGTCCCGCGAGCACCCATCGCGGCCAGGTCCGCTCCAACGCACCTTGCGACGAAAGCGTCTGTCCGACGTGCTGCCTCGGTGATCGGAGAGGTGCCGGGCTGTGCCCCTCAGAGCGAGTTCGGTCGCCTGCGACCGCATGTCTGAGCGCTGAGGGGCACAGCCCGGCGCCTCCACGCCAGACGACACGGTATGCGACGCACGCGCGGTGGCGACACCGAGCCTAAGTCGTGTCCGCTCCCTCAAGACCCACCAGACGCGCGCCGCGGCGCAGGCGACCGATGCCCGCTCTGCATACGCCGTGGGGTGAGCGCCCATCGCGGCCAGGTCCGCTCCAACGCACCTTGCGACGAAAGCGTCTGTCCGACGTGCTGCTTCGGTGATCGGAGAGGTGCCGGGCTGTGCCCCTCGGAGCGAGTTCGGTCGCCTGCGACCGCATGTCTGAGCGCTGAGGGGCACAGCCCGGCGCCTCCACGCCGGGCGACATGGTGTGCGACGCAAGCGCGATGGGGAACGCCGAGCCTACGTCGTGTCCGCTCCCTTCAGACCCATCAGACGCGCGCTGCGGCGCAGGCGACAGATGCCCGCTCTGCATACGCCGTGGGGCGAGCACCCATCGCGGCCAGGTCCGCTCCTACCAGGCGCCTCGCGGCGCAAGCGTCTGTCCGACGTGCTGCCTCGGTGACCGGAGAGGTGCCGGGCTGTGCCCCTCGGAGCGAGTTCGGTCGCTTGCGACCGCATGTCCGAGCGCCGAGGGGCACGGCCCGGCGCCTCCGCGCCCGGCGACATGATGTGCAACACCAACGCGATGGCGACGCCGAGCCCGTCGAGGCGACCGGAGGGGGCTTACGAATGCGTGACCGTGTGGCGACGGGGATGCACGGGGCGACGCGGCAGGCGCCCGTTGCGCGAGAGGCGCAGCCATTGCTGGAGGGCGAGCAGGCCTCCGGCCGATTCGATCATCGCGGCGGGGACCCACATGATGACGCCGCCGATGAGCTGCCCGGTGAGCACGTTCATCGTGAACGCGCGGCCGCAGATTTCGAAGATCGGATAGAGATCGGTCTTCGAGAAGGTGACGATGGCGCCGGCGACGATCTGCGGCGTCATCGTGATCGCGGGCGACAGGACGCGCCAGCCCGGGGCCATGCGTCCCGGTGGCTTGGGCCGGTGATCGAGGACGATCCACCAGTAGGCCAGGCCCGAGATCATCATCGACCAGTTCATGAGTCGATACAGACGCCAGTCGAGCATCGCCAGCGTCTGCATGTCGGGGATGAGCCAGACGAGGATCAATGCGACGAACGACGCCGTGACGAACGCGGGGTTGAGCGCGACGGCCGAGAACGCCCGCCAGGCGAGCGAGTGTCCCGTGCGGCGCAGGCGGACGCGCCACGCCAGGGGAAGGCCAGCGCGCAGCACGCTGCCCGGATACGCCGCGACGATCAGCAACGGCGCAAGGTGATGCAGCAGCACCTGCTGGATGCGGTGCATGAAGAATTCATGCTCCGCGTAATAGTCGAAGTACGTATGCAGCGCGACGTACACGATCGTCATGCCGACCCAGAACGCCGCCTGCCTGGCTGGCGGCACGCGGAGGCGCCGCGCGCCGCGCACGTAGAGCCAGGCCGCGCCGACGAAGAGGACGAGGAACACCCAGGAGAACTCCCAGGGCACGATCCACTTCATCGCGACGGACGGCACAGTCAGAGCACGCGCCGGCTTCGGCGTGTCCGCCGCCAGCCGTAGATCAGGCCGATGATCGCCACCAGGCCCGGCACCAGCACGATGTTGATGAACTTCAGTCGCAGGCCCAGCGCGTCGATCTCCGCGTTGAGCTGGTGCTGCACGTCGCGCAGCTCCTTGCCGATGGCGAGCTTGCGCTGCAGGTACTGCTCGACCTCGCGACGCTGTTCCGCCGTGGCGGTCGAGGGGCCCGTGCCATTCTTCGTGGGCTGCAGTTCCGCGAGGCGGCGCTGCGTGTCGTAGAGCTCGTTCTCCAGCTCGCGCTTCTTGACGAGGAACTTGCGGTCCGCCGCCGCCTGCAACGAGCGCACGCGCGTGAATGGCCGCTGCGAGTTCACGCGACCGCGGATCGAAAGGAGTGCGGTGGATCCACCGAGGTTGTCGACGATGTTGGCCACGAAGTCGCCGTTGTTCGCGAACGGCGTCATCTGCTGCTGACCGAGCAGCGGCTGCACGTCGATCCAGAGGCGATCGGAGAGCAGATCGGTGTCCGCGATCAGCACGACCTCGCCGGGGGCCGCGGCCTGGTCGAGATGGCCCTTTTCGCGGCGCTCGGGGAACGCCGTGCGGAACGTGTCGCGCAGGCGACCCGCGATGACGTAACGCTCGTGCGTGGGCTCGTAGTTCTCCAGAAGCGTCGACGGATCGCCCGTCGCGTCGCGCACGCGCTGCGCCGGGACGACGGCCGCCTCGTCGGAGGTCTGCACCAGCGGCGTGAAGCGCGCCTTCGTGTCCTGCGCGAGTTCGAAGAAGCCCGCGGTCGAGAAGTTCACGCGCTGCAGGCTTGCCGTGACCACGTCGTCGTGGTTGAGGTCCTGCGCGCCGAGGCCGAGCATCGCCGGGTGGGCCACGGTGTTGCCGTTGAGCTCGATTGTCAGCGCCTGCGAGCGGTCGAGAACCACCTTGGTCGGGTCGTACAGCACGCCCCACGTTTCGAACAGGCGGCGCAGGTCGGAGTCGTGGTCGTCCACGATGCCGCGCGAGTCGATCAGCGGCGCGTTGTCCATCTCCGCGTCGGGATCGACGAACACGACGAGGTGCCCGCCGCGCAGCACGTACTGGTCGATCGCGTACTGGGCATCTTCCGTCAGGTGCTTCGGGTGGATCAGCAGCACGACCTTCAGCGCGTCGTCGATGTGCTTGAGGCTCGCGGGGTCCAGCGTGGTCACGTCGGCGAGCTGGTCGAGCTGGCGCACCACGCCCCAGGCCGGCTCGCCGATCACGAGGTTGCCTTCCACCGGCAGCGTGCTGATGACGCCGAGGCGCGGCTTGGTCGGCATGCCGAGCTCGTAGAGCAGCTTCGCGATGTCGTATTCGACGAAGGGCTCGCGGGCCGGGTCGAAGAACGGGATCGACTGAGGCGGCACGTCGCCCGAGCCATCCATGCCGACCAGCCCGAAGAACACGCGCTCGCCGTTGCTGCCGCCGCTGGCCGGCGAAAGACCATAGCTCTCGGCGGCGTCCTCGTCGTCGGAATACGGCACGGGATCGATGACCCTGAAGCGCACGCGGCCATGGGCGCGCACGGCGATCTCGCGCAGCATCTCGTGCACGCGCTGCTCGTAACTGCGGATCTGCGGCAGGTCGCGCGTCGCATGGTCCGAGAAATAAAGGGTCAGCGTCAGCGGCTTCCGCAGGCTGTCTACGATCTGCTGGGTGCCCGGCGTCAGGGTGTAGATGCGGTCCTCGGTGAGGTCGACGCGCGCGGTGCGCAGCGACATCGAACTGAAGGCGATCGTCACGAGGAACAGCACCGCGATGCCGAGCAGCGCGAGCCGGAGCCGGAAGGAGCGCGTCACATGCAGGTGTCGCATCGTCAGCGCGTCCGCTTCAGGTCGAGCACGATGACGCTGGCGCCAAGCCAGGCGACGATCGTTGCGAAGAAATAGACCAGGTCGCGCAGGTCGAGCACGCCGCGTGCGATCGCGTTGGCGTGACGCGAAATGCTCAGCTGGCCCAGCGCGCCGATCAGCCGCGGCGGGAGCGAATCCTGGAAGAAGTCGACGACCTGCGGCTGGCCCACGAGCAGGAGCAGGAAGCACACCGCCGCGGTCAGGATGAACGCGACGATCTGGCTACGCGTGGACGCCGACATGCAGGTGCCGATCGCGATGAACGCGCCGGCCATCAGCCAGCTGCCGACGTAGCCCGCGAGGATGACGCCGTTGTCCGGATCGCCGAGGTAGTTGACCGTGATCCAGATGGGAAACGTCAGCACGAGGCAGATGCCGATGAACGCCCAGGCGGCGAGGAACTTGCCGAGCACCGCCTGCGCGATCGACGCCGGCAGGGAGAACAGCAGTTCGAGCGTGCCGGAGGCGCGTTCCTCCGCCCACATCGGCATCGTCACCGCGGGCACCAGCACGAGGTACAGCCAAGGGTGCATGTCGAAGAAGGGCTGCAGGTCGGCGAGGCCGCGGTCGTAGAAATCGCCCGCGTAGAACGTGAGCAGGCCCGCGAGCACGAGGAAGATCACCATGAAGACGTACGCCACCGGGGTGACGAAGTAGCTCCACAGTTCGCGCCGGGCGATCGCCGAGACCGCCGTCATGCCTGTGCCCCGCGCGGCTGCGTCGTGATCTGCCGGAACACCTCGTCGAGGCGTCCCTGCTCCAGCTGGATCTCCGATACCTGGAGGTTCTGCGTGCGCAGCAGCGCCTGGACATCCTCGAGGATCGGCAGGCCGGGCCGCGGGAACACGGTCACGCGACCGTCGAGCGGATCGACCTCCACCATCGCGACGTTGGGAATGCGCGCCAGCATCTCGCGAGACACGCCGCTGCCCTGCGCGCTGAACGAGACCGCGCCGTGGTAGCGCGAACGCGCCTCGAGCTCCGCCGGGGTCGCATCCGCGAGCAGCTTGCCGTTGGCGATGATCGCCACGCGATTGCACAAGGCGTGCACCTCTTCGAGCAGATGGGTGGAGATCAGGATCGTGCGCTCACGCGCCATGGCGTCGATCAGCATGCGGACCGAATGCTTCTGGTTCGGATCGAGGCCGTCGGTCGGCTCGTCGAGCATGAGCACCGGCGGGTCGTGGAGGATCGCCTGCGCCAGGCCCACGCGGCGGCGCAGGCCCTTGGACAGCGTGCCGATCGTCTGCTCGAGCACCTCTTCGAGTTCGAGGCGCGAGACCACCTCGTCGAAGCGGCGGAAGGCCACGTCGCGCTCGAGGCCGCGAACGCGGATCATGAAGACGAGGAACTCGCGGATCGTCATCTCGCCGTAGCTGGGCGCGCCTTCGGGCAGGTAGCCGAGTGCGCGCTTGGCGGCGAGCGGCTCCTTGCGGATGTCGTGGCCGCAGACGCGCGCCGTGCCGGACGTCGGCGTGAGGAATCCGGCGATCATGCGCATCGCCGTGGACTTCCCCGCGCCGTTGGGACCCAGCAGCCCCAGCACCTGCCCCGGCTCGGCGCGCAGGCTCAGCGAATCGACCGCGGTGAGCGGGCCATAGCAGCGGGTCAGTCGGTCGGCTTCGATCATTGCCGCGAGTGTAACGGGTACGAGGTGTGCTGCGTTCCACCCGGGTCGGGCCGTCGCGATCGCAAAAAAAAACCCCGCCGTCGCCGGCGGGGTTTCTGTGTCTCGCGAGGCGCGGCGCTTACTGCGCGGCGGTGCCCGCCGGTGCCGGGGCGGTACCGGCCGGGGCCGGTGCCGTGCCCGCGGCGGCCGGGGCCGTCGAGGAACCGGCCGGAGCCGACTCTTCAAGACCCGGCTGCTTCATGCCGGCTTCCTGCTCCGGGGTCTGGTCCGGAATGTTGTCGCCCTGCAGCGGGAGGTAGATCTCGAACTTCTGCTCGTCGTAGCCCTCGATCGTGCCCTTGTTGTTCACCGGCGCCTTCACCTGGATGTCGTAGGCGCGGTAGGTCACGTCGTCGTACTTGTAGCCGTGGGTCTGCGAGTACGCGGTCAGCATCTGGCGGGTCTGCGGGAGACCGGCGCCCGTGCCGTTCCACTCGGCCTTCAGCGCCTTGCCACCGAAGGCCAGGACGGCCTTGACGTTGCCGTCGACGATGACGCGGCCGAACTTGTCCTTGCTGCCCGGAGCGGCACCGGCATCGGCGGCGGCCGGCGCGGCGGCGGTCGAAGCCTCGGCCGGAGCGGCGGCGTCGAGCGCCGGACGCTGGGCGGCGGTGAGCTCGACGTCCTGGCCGTTGATCTTCAGCGTGGTCGCGTCGATCTCGGCGGCGACGTCGAACGTGTAGTTCTGGTCACCCCAGTTCGTGGTGAAGGTGATGCGCGGACCGACCACGTTCACGCCGAGCTTCTTGGCGGCGGCCTGGATCTCGGCCATCGCCTTGTCCGACGCGGTGTCGACGTCGTCGAGCGTGCGCGGCGCGGTGGTGGAGACCAGCAGGACCGGCTTGGCCGGGGTTTCGACGATCGACGGAACCATCTTGCTGTAGTCGATGTTGGGAATCGACGCCATCAGGTTCTGCAGGTTCGACAGGCTGAACTGGATCAGCGCGTCGGGATCGCCGTGGATGTAGAGGTTCGAGAAGCGGTTGATCAGGTTGAAGCCGTACGAGACGTCGTAGGCCCAGTTCACCTTCACGAGCTTCTGGCTGCGGCCGGTGCGCTCGAGCTTGATCGTGAACTTCTTGTCGTCACCGCGCCAGGCGTTGTCGACGTTCCAGACGATCGTGCCCTTGCCGGCATCGGTGACCTGGGCGAAGTTCGGGTCGATCGAGGCGATCTCGAGCGAGCCGTCGCCGACCTTCTCGTCAGCGGCCTTCCAGGAGATCTTGGAGCCGACGCCATAGGCCTTGCCCGACAGCTCGAACTGCACCTTCGGATCGAAGGAGCGCAGGACGGTGTAGTCGGGGAAACGACGGAAGTTGCTGAAAACGTCGTAAACCTGGCGCAAGTCCTTGCTGATCAGCATTTCGCGCTCGACATGTCCGGTCGAGGGCATGGCCACGCCGACCACGACACCGAGTACGGCGACGATGACGAGGGCGACAATAAATTCTAACAGACGCGTCATTCCACGGTTCTCCGAACGTCTCACGAACGGGCTCCACGCACGGCATGGACGCCGGGTGGTCACCCCTGAAGAATCGGCCCGTGGCAGGGGTTCGCCCGCGCCGAAAGAGCCGATGGTACTTGCTCGCGGCGGGGAACGCCATTGGGTTGCCTGCCCTTTTTCGCAACCCGGCACAAGCGGGTTTTCGGCCGGTGTGACAGGGCTCCCGGCCGATCCTGCCGCAATCGGTCAGACGATCCCGAGTTCGAGGGCCTTCAGGACGGCGCGCGTACGGTCGCGTACGCCGAGCTTGGAGAGGATGTTGGACACGTGGTTCTTCACCGTCCCCTCCGCCACGCGCAGGGAATTGGCGATTTCCTTGTTGCTGTAGCCGCCGGAGAGCAGCCGCAGGATCTCGGTCTCACGCTCCGTGAGAGGGTCCGGCTGTTCCAGGCTGGAGAACTGGTTCTGGATCCGGCCCACGCCCGCCAGCAGCCGCTGCGTGACCATGGGGGCGACCAGCGACCCGCCGGCGGCGACGGTCCGGACGGCCTCGACGAGCTGGTCGAGCGAGACGTCCTTGAGCAGGTAGCCGCGGGCGCCCGCCTTCAGGCCCGACAACACGAGCTGGTCGTCGTCGAAGGTGGTCAGGATGATCGTCGGCGGCAGTTCGTTGCGGGCACCGAGTGCCTGCAGGACCTCGAGGCCGCTCATGTTCGGCATGCGCAGGTCGAGCAGCACGACGTCCGGGCGCACGACGGGAATCTGCTGCACCGCCTGCGCGCCATCGGCGCATTCGGCCACCACGCGGATGTCGCCCGCGAGGTCGAGCAGGGAGCGTATGCCCTGGCGAACCAGGTTCTGATCGTCGACGAGGCAGACGGAAATCATGGGAGGTCCTCGGAAGGAACGGAGAGTGTGGCACGCGGCGCCTGCCCGGACGCGTCGTCCGGGGCGGGCTCGAGGAGCTGTCGCGCGGGCGTATGGGCGAGCGTGGATTCTTCGCCCAGCGGCAGGCGCGCGGTCAGCGCGAACCCGCCGGCCGGGTCGGTCCGGAACGTGAGCGTGCCACCGAACTCGGCGAGGCGCTCGCGCATGCCGTTCAGGCCGTTGCCGGGACGGAACTCGCCGCTTCCGCGCCCGTCGTCGCGCGCGTCGAGGCAGAGCTCGTCGGGGCCGGTGTGGCGGAACGTCAGCCAGAGGTGGCGGGCGTTCGCGTGGCGCACGGTGTTCGTCAGGATCTCCTGCACGCAGCGCAGCAGCATCTGCGCGCGGCGGGGATCTTCCACGCCGAAGCGCGGCGGCACCGAGAGGCGGACGTCCAGACCGGGCACTCCCTCGGTCAGGCTGCGCAGGGCCTGCGTGAGGTCGATCGCATCGTCCTGGCGCAGTTCGCTCACCACCTCGCGCACGTCGGCGAGCAGTTGCTTCGCCGTGCTCTGCGCTTTCAGCACGTGCTCGCGGGCGACGTCGTTGGTGAGGTGGCTGGCGACCTCGAGGTTGAGGCTCAGCGCGGTGAGGTGGTGGCCGACCAGATCGTGCAGGTCGCGGGCGATGCGCATGCGCTCGGCGATGCGCGTGGACTCCGCCAGCAGCGCGCGCGTGGCGCGGAGCTCGGAATTCAGGCGGCGCAGTTCCTCGCGCTCCTCCGCCTGCTGGCTGGCGACCATCGAGGCGATGAAGACCAGCGCCGAGAAACCGAAGTACAGGCACGCCTGCATCAGCGCGCTGATCACGCCCCATCCCGGTACCTCGGCGAACACGGGCACCAGCGCCACGTGCGCCACCACCATCCACGCGATGCCCAGCGGCAGGCTGACCAGCCACGGCACCACGGTGGCGACGATGATGAGCAGCAAGGCGCCGACACCGCTCTTGCTGAGCGCGCCGATCGCCAGCGCGGTGCCCGTGAGGATCACGAGCACCGCGACGCGCGTGGCGCCGTTGAGGCGCGCGCCCAGCTGGTTCGTCAGCAGCCAGTGCACCAGGCCGAAGACGAGGTAGCACGCGGTCCAGGCCAGCAGCGCCATGTCGCCGATCGCACCCGGACCCGAGCCGGCCCGCTGCATCGACAGCGGCAGGCCGGCGCACAGGAACACGAAGTACGTCGCGTAGCGAAGCAGGCGGACGTGGTTGAACTGGACCTTGGACATGCCCGCATCATAGGGCTTCGCGCGGCCGGCACCACCTGACTGAAGTCACGTGCCCGCGGCCGGCAAGCGTCGGCTTTACAACGGTTTTACAAGCCCGGCGCGCTCCCCGGCGAGACCCGGGCGTGCCATAATGCCGCGCATTCGGCGGCCCGGGGGTCGCTTTTCCAGATCACTCCAGCGGAGCAACGAATGGCCCTTGCCATCCGCGACGTGCGCGAGCACGACCTGGGTGCCGTGCTGAGCCTCAACAACGAGGCGGGCACAGGCATCCTCGCCACGGACCTCGACCGCCTGCGTCACCTGTACCAGATCGCGCACTACTTCCGCGTGGCCGAGCAGGACGGCCGCATCCTCGGCTTCCTCATCGCCATGCGCCAGGACGCCGGGTACGCCAGCCCGAACTTCCGCTGGTTCCAGGCCCATTACGAAAGCTTCGTGTATATCGACCGCATCGTGATCGCGTCCGAATCGCGTGGCCACGGCCTGGGCCGGATCTTCTATTGCGATGTGCAGAGCTATGCAGAGGTACGCGTGCCACTTTTGACCTGCGAGGTGTTCCTCGAACCCCGCAACGACCAGACCGTGCTCTTCCACGGCACCATGGGCTTCCAGGAAGTCGGCCAGCAGAAGATGGGCGCCGACGGCCCGATGGTGAGCCTCCTCGCGCGCGAGCTGCCCAGCTTCCCGTTCGTGCGCGAGCGCTACCTCGAGCAGGACGGCCTGCCGGCCGTCGACTGGCTGGCCGAGCGCCGGCGCCCGGCCGACGCCGCGGGGGTGGCCGCATGAACGCCCGCGCCGAATCCCTCGAAGCCGCCTGCGACCTGCGCTTCGGCCAGGTGGGCATCGCCTGCGTGCGCCTTCGCCGCGTCGACGCCGCCGCGCTGGTGGAGGAACTGGAACGCCGCGTGCGGTCCGCGCCGCAGATGTTCGCGCGCGCCGCGGTGGTGCTCGATCTGTCGCACCTGCCGAAGCTGCCCGACGACGGCATGGTCGACGCCCTGCTCGAAGCCATCCGCAGCGCCGGCATGCTGCCCGTCGGCCTGGCCTACGGCACCAGCGAGACCGAAGCGCTCGCCGAGCGCATGGGCCTGCCGCTCATCGCCAAGTTCCGCGCCCAGTACGAGCCGGCGCAGGGCGACGCGGCGGCGGCGGTCGCCGCGCCATCGCGCAGCGAGCCGGTGCACGCAGCGCCCGCCGCCACGCACGACGCCGACACCGGCGGTACCGTCACCGCGCAACACCATGGCGAAGGCACGGTCCGCTCGGGCCAGCAAGTCTACGCGCGCGAACGCGACCTCGTCGTCAGCGCCACCGTCGCCAACGGCGCCGAAGTGATCGCCGACGGCTCCATCCATATCTACGGCACCCTGCGTGGCCGCGCCATGGCCGGCGCGCAGGGTGACGAATCGGCACGCATCTTCTGCTCCGACTTCCGCGCCGAACTCGTCGCGATCGCCGGGCATTACCGCGTGTTCGAAGACATGCCCAAGGAATTCGAAGGCCAGGCCGTGCAATGCTGGCTCGAGAATGGAAAACTCATGATCGCGCGGCTGTGACCACAGCCGCCTCGCAATACTCGGAGACATCCCTTGACTGAAATCATCGTCGTCACCTCCGGCAAAGGCGGAGTCGGCAAGACCACCACCAGCGCCTCCCTCGCCACCGGCCTCGCCATGCAGGGCAAGAAAGTCGCCGTCATCGACTTCGACGTCGGCCTGCGCAACCTCGACCTCATCATGGGCTGCGAGCGCCGTGTGGTTTACGACTTCGTCAACGTCGTGCACGGCGAGGCCACGCTCAAGCAGGCCCTGATCAAGGACAAGCGCCACGAGAATCTTTTCGTGCTCGCCGCGTCGCAGACGCGCGACAAGGACGCCCTCACGCAGGAAGGCGTCGAGAAGGTGCTCGACGAACTGACCAAGGAAAACTTCGACTTCGTCGTCTGCGACTCCCCCGCCGGCATCGAGAAGGGCGCGCACCTCGCGATGTACTTCGCCGACCACGCCGTCGTCGTCGTCAATCCGGAAGTCTCCTCGGTCCGCGACTCCGACCGCATCCTCGGCCTGCTCGCGAGCAAGACCCGCCGCGCCGAAAAAGGCGAGGCGCCGATCAAGCAGCACCTGCTGCTGACGCGCTACAACCCGAACCGCGTCGAAGCCGGCGAGATGCTCAGCGTCAAGGACGTCGAGGAAATCCTCGGCATCTCGGTCGTCGGCGTGATCCCGGAATCCGAGAACGTGCTCGCCGCGTCCAACGCCGGCGTGCCGGTGATCCTCGACGACAACTCGAACGCCGGCGCGGCCTACAAGGACACCGTCGCCCGCATCCTCGGCGAAGAGCGTCCGCTTCGCTTCCTCGAGCCGGTCAAGAAGGGCTTCCTCAAGCGCGTCTTCGGAGGTTGAGCATGGGTATCCTCGATTTCCTGAAGCGCAAGCCCGAGCCGAGCGCAGGCGTCGCCAAGGAACGCCTGCGCATCATCGTCGCCCAGGAGCGCTCGACGCGCGGCGGCCCCGACTACCTGCCGCTGCTGCGCAACGAGCTGCTCGAAGTCATCCGCAAGTACGTCAACGTCGACGTCGAGGCCGTGAACATCAACCTCGAACGCGACAGCGGCCATGAGGTGCTCGAACTTTCGGTCGCGCTGCCCGACGGCAAGCCGGTCGTCTGAGCCTCGCCATGGACGACACCTCCGCCGGGGCCGCCACGGTCCCCGGCAGCGACCCCGCCGACGCGGTGCTCCGCGTCGGCGAGATCGGATTCGACGAACCACGCGCCCTCCTCGCCCGCTACGGCCTGCGCCTCGTCGCGGTCGCCGACGGCGAGCCGATCCCGGGCAGTTTCTGGGGCGACACCGAGGCCGGCATCATCGGCACCACGGTCTACGCCCGCGCGGACACGCCGGTGCACTCGCTGCTCCACGAGGCATGCCACCTGATCGTGCTGCCCGAGGCGAAGCGCGCGCTCGTGCACACCGACGCCACCGATTCCATCGAAGAAGAAGACGCCACCTGCTACCTGCAGATCGTCCTCGCCGGGCAGCTGCCGTCGGTGGGCTCCGAGCGCCTTATGGAGGACATGGACCGTTGGGGTTACACCTATCGGCTCGGTTCCACGCGCGCGTGGTTCGAGCAGGATGCGCCCGAGGCGCAGGCGTTCCTGCGTGAGCGCGGGTTGCCCACGAACGCCCACTCGTAGGAGCGCGCCCTGCGCGCGACAGCTTCTCGCGACGAGGTAACAGGTCCTGCAACGCCCGGCCCCCAAAGATGTCGCGCGCAGGGCGCGCTCCTACGGAGCCGGTACGGCCCGGCTCAACCCGGCTCGTTGCGCTCGACCTGCGACGGCACGCTCGTCGCCGCCACGGCTGTGGCGCGCGCCACGCGTCGGCGCTCGATGCGCGTGTACCAGGTCCAGGCACCAAGGCCGATGAGGCACATCGCGGTGGAACCGAGGGCGAGGTTGAGCATGTTCCCCGACAGGGCCGGCGAGAGGACGCCGGCGACCAGCGCCGTGAAGGCGAGGCTGCCGAAGGCCTGCACCGAGGAAACGCCGCCGCGCTGATCCGGGAAGCGATCGAGCAGCAGCAGGGTCAGCGTGGGGAAGGCCAGCTGCACGCCCAGGCCGTACAGCGCCAGCGGCAGCGTCGACCACGGCACGCGCGGCGCGTCGAGCACCACGGCGAGCAGCAGGTTGAGGGCGCACGACGAAAGCATCGCCATGTAGCCCCAGCCCACGGTGCGCATCGCGCTGACGCGGCCCGCGACGCGGCCCGAGACGAAGGCGCCCGTGACCATGCCCGTCACGACGGGCACGAACAGCCAGGGAAAGCCATCCGCCCCGAGGTGCAGCAGATCGCGGATCAGATGCGGTGCCGATGCCACGTAAAGGAACAGGCCGGAGAAGTTGATCGAACCCGCGATCGCCAGCGGCCAGAACGGCCGGTCGCGAACGATGCGGCCGTAGCCGGCGAGCAGCGGCTTCGGCCGGAAGACCGTCCGCCGCTCCTCGGGATGCGATTCGACGAGGAAGTACCCGACGGCCAGCGTCAGCGCCACCGTGAACGCCGACAAGGCCCAGAAGATGCCCCGCCAGCCGTCGATCCCGAGCAGCCAGGCGCCGACGATCGGCGCGATCGCCGGCGCGATGCCGAAGATCATCATGACCTTCGACATCATGCGTTGCGCCTCCTCGCCCTGCATGGTGTCGCGCACGACGGCGCGACCCACGACGATGCCCGCGCCGCCGGACAGGCCCTGCAGCACGCGGCAGCCGAGCAGGAAGGCGAAGCTCGGCGCCAGGGCCGCGCCGATGGACGCGGCCGTGTAGATCGCCATCGCGACGACGATCACCGGCTTGCGGCCGTAGGCGTCGGACAGCGCGCCGTGAAACAGGCTCATCACCGCGTACGCCATCAGGTACACGCTCAGCAGCTGCTGGAGCCCGACCGCGCTCACCTGGAAGTCGCGACCGATGTCCGGAAAGCCCGGAAAGATGGCGTCGATCGAGAACGGCCCGATCATGGTCAGGGCCGCGAGCAGCAGGGGCAGATAGCGACGCGGGTCGCGGGTCGCGGAGGACATGGTCCTGCAAGGCCGTGCGGGGAGAGATCGGTGAGTATACCTGCGGGGTCCGGCTCGCGGTCAGGCGGCCATCGGCCCATACTCCGTCCAACCCATGTCCACGAGAGGGTCGCGTGAGCTACACCGGATTCCTGGCCGTCGGCATCGGCGGCACCCTCGGCTGCTGGTTGCGCTGGTGGCTCGCCGTCGCGCTCAACCCGTTGTTTCCTTCCGTTCCGCTGGGAACGCTCGCGGCGAATCTCGCCGGCGGACTCGTGATGGGCATCGCGCTGGCGTTATTCGACCACTTCCAGGCCTTGCCCGTAGAGATGCGGCTCCTCGTCGCCACCGGCTTCCTCGGTGGCCTGACCACCTTTTCGACGTTTTCGGCCGAGGCGTCGATGCTGCTCCTGCGGGGGCAGTACGCGTGGTTCGCCGGACACATCGCGGTCAACCTTCTGGGTTCGATCACGCTGACGGTCATCGGCCTCACCGCGACACGTGGAGTACTCAAGCACTTCTAGCAAGGCGCCGACGCCGCGCGGGGCGGCGCACGAGGGTCACAAGGAATCCATCCATGAGCCATGATTCTTCTTCTCTCAAAGCACGTGCGCAGGACCTGCTCCAGCACGCCGGGATCACCCTCGGTGGCAACCGCCCAACGGACATCGTCGTGCACGACGACCGCACCTACGCCCGGGTCTTCGCCCATGGGTCGCTGGGCTTCGGCGAGGCGTACATGGACGGCTGGTGGGATGTCCCCGACCTGCCGGGCTTCTTCTCCCGCGTGCTCTCGTCGCACCTCGACGACTCGCTGCGCACCCTCGACACGCTGATCGCGCACCTCAAGGCGCGGTTCCTCAACCTGCAACGCGGCGACCACGCATGGGATGTCGGCAGGCAGCACTACGACCTCGGCAACGATCTGTTCGAGGCGATGCTCGGCAAGCGCCTGGTGTATTCATGCGGCTACTGGGCCAACGCCGACAACCTCGACGACGCGCAGGAAGCCAAGCTCGACCTGATCTGCCGCAAGCTCCAGCTACGGCCCGGCCAGCGCATCCTCGACATCGGCTGCGGCTGGGGCGAGGCGCTGAAATACGCCGCGGAGCGCTATGGCGTCAGCGGCGTGGGCGTGACCATCTCGAAGGAACAGGCGGAGTTCGCGCGGGAGCTGTGCAAGGGCCTGCCGATCGAGATTCGCCTGCAGGACTACCACGAGCTCGACGAACGCTTCGATGCGATCCTCTCGGTGGGCATGTTCGAACATGTCGGGGGAAAGAACTACCGATCGTGGTTCGAAGTCGCGCGGCGTTGCCTGCACCCCGAGGGACTCGCCCTGCTCCACACCATCGGCAGCAACGGGACGCCGGGCCGTCCCGACCCGTGGATCGAGAAATACATCTTCCCGAACTCGGTCATTCCGTCCATGAGCCAGGTCGCGACCGCCCTCGAAGGCCTCTTCGTCGTCGAGGACTGGCACAACTTCGGACCCGACTACGACCGCACGCTGATGGCCTGGCAGGCGAATTTCGACGCGGCCTGGCCCCGGCTCGCGGGCCATTATGACGAACGGTTCCGGCGCATGTGGCATTTCTACCTCGGCTGTTCGGCCGGCGTGTTCCGCAGCCGGCGCGACCAGCTCTGGCAGCTGACGCTCTCGCCGCAGGGCGTCCCCGGCGGCTATCGGGTGCCCCGCTGACGCGGAGCAGCCCCCGAGGTCAGCCCTGCGACTCGGCCACGTTGAAGGGCAGCACGCCCGTGGCGTGGCCTTCGGCGGCGGGGCGTCGCGGCTGCGCCGGGCGGGGCGACGACGGGGCGGTGCGTCCGAGCGTGATGTTCTTCGACGCGCGGACCTCGCGGTTGGCGAAGGTCCAGATCTCGCCCGTGGCGGTGATGAACACCGTCCAGTACAGGTCGGATTCCGGACCGTAGTCGATCAGGAAATGGGCGAAGCCTTCGCCCTTGGGCGTGTTCATCGGAAGTGGCGGATTCAGCTGCAGCATGGGTTCCTCCTCGGTGCCCTCATTTGCAGCGAACGTTCGTGGCGAGCGAGTGAACGTGCCGTGGTTCACGCCTCACCCGTCGCGACCGCCCTTTTCTCCCCCGCCCCGGTAAAATGCCGGTCCAGTCACCCAAGCAGGAACACAGGGCGTGCAACGTAACTTCGCCGTATCCGTCGTCCATCCCGGCGGCAAACCCGCGCTCGAGATCGAGTTCAACGAAAAGGTGCACAACCTGGCCGGGGACTCGCTGTGGCTGTCCCTGGAAGACGGCACATCGGAAGAGGACGCCGAGAGCCTGCGCGCCCTGCTGGCCCGCATCGGTCACCGCATCACGGTAACGAACGTACGCTCCTGACCGGAGCGGCCGCGGTGTCCTTCACGGCCACCGCCAGGGGTACCACGTGGGGCGACAGGCGGTGGTGGTTAACGCCGTGGACCTTGCCGCAGCCCAGGCAATGCCGGATGAGGCCGAGGCCCCGCCGCGCCGCGCGCGGCGAACCGAGCAGGCAACCGCACACATAGCAACCGGCGATCGCGCCGCGGTCCCAGAGGCGAAGGCGCAGCGTCTGCACCGCGCCGATCGTCAGCGCGACGACGAGCGCGACGCCGAAGGTCCACGCGGGAAGGTTCGAGTAGAGGGAAAGCGTGCCGAGGTCGCCCGGCATCTGCTGCGCGGCCTTCAGGCCCGCGGCGGCCATGCCGCCCGCTGCCAGGACGAGAACGCCCGGCAGGTACATTCGAAAGACCATACGCCCGGCGTACGACATGACAGCCCCCTCTCCCTACCGGGTCCTCCCGGCGGTGGTGAGATTGTCGGTTGGGCGGTCTACCGATCGTGAACGGCGCGGACGAAATCGTTTGACCCTTCGCTAGCTCGGCCTTGGAGGGAGCCGATCGTATCGGCGATCTCGCGGCAGCGAGCCGATGGCGGATGAGGCCAAAGCCCCACCCGCCTCGGGCACTCACGCCTTCGCGGGCGCGCCGAACGACGGCGGACGGTCTTCCGGCGCCTTGCCGAACGCCTCGTTGGGCTTGTCGCCCATCACGAACGACAGCGTGCCGCCGGCGGTCAGGTCCTTGTGGGAGATCCAGCTCTTCGTCCAGGGCTTCCCGTTCCAGGTGACCGACTGGATGTACGGCCGGTCGGGGCCGTTCTCCTTCGTCTCGATCACCAGCGTGCGACCGCCACCGACCTTCACCTCGGCACGGTCGAGCAGCGGGCTGCCGAACACGTAGTTGGTGCTGACCGGGTCCACGGCATACAGGCCCATCGCGCTCATGATGTACCACGCGCTCATCTGGCCGCAGTCCTCGTTGCCGGGCAGGCCGTCGGGCTCGGGCAGGAACATCGTGTCGAGCAGCATGCGCACGCGCGCCTGCGTCTTGTGATGCGCACCGGTGTACGCATAGAGGTAGGGCATGTGGTGCGCCGGCTCGTTGCCGAACGCGTACTGACCCACCATGCCGGCGATGTCCGGCGGCGCGTTGTCCGGCAGCACCGGGTCGGCGTTGAACAGTCCGTCGAGCTTCTTCTCGAAGCCCTCGGCGCCACCGAACAGGTCCATGTAGTTGTAGACGTCGTGCTGGTTGAGGAACGTCGCCTGCCACGCGTTGGATTCGGTGAAGTCGCGCCAGCGCTTCGAGTGACCGATCGCGATCGGATCGAACGGCTGGATCCAGCTGCCGTCCTCCGCGCGCGGCCGGACGAACTGCATGTCCTTGTCGAACACGTTGCGATAGTTCTGCGAACGCTTGCGCAGCAGCGCCGCGTCGTCGGCATGACCGAGCGCCTCGGCCATGTGCGCCACCGCCCAGTCGTCATAGGCGTACTCGAGCGTCTTGCTGACCGCCTCGCCTTCCTTGTCGCTGGGGATGAAGCCCATCTTCCGGTAGTACGGCAGGCCGAAATAGTCGTCCTGCATGGCCCGGCGGCGGAACACCGGCCAGCCCTTCGCGTAATCGATGCCGGTGAAGCCCTTCGCCTGTGCCTCGGCCACCACCACCGCGGAGTGGTAGCCGATCATGCAGACCGTCTCGATGCCCTGCAGCGGCCACACGGGCGCGCCGCTCGGGCTCTCCACGGCCAGACGGACGAGGCCGTCGACGAGGTCGGGCACGCGTTCGGACTGGTACAACGTGAACAGCGGGTGCTCGGCGCGATAGGTGTCCCACAGCGAGTAGGTGCTGTAGTTGTGGCGGCCTTCCGGCAGCGTGTGGATCGCCTTGTCCATGCCGCGGTAACGGCCGTCGATGTCGCTGAAGACGGTCGGCGCGAGCATCGTGTGGTACATCGAGCTGTAGAACGTGCGCATGACCTTGTCCGACGAGGACTGGATGCGGATCTTCGACAGCTCCTGCTCCCACTCGGCTTCGGCGGATGCGCGGATGACGTCGAAATCCCAGCCCGGCATTTCGCCGTCGACGTTGCGCATGGCGCCGTCGATGTCCACGCCGGAGATGCCGACCTTCACCAGCAGCGGCTCCTTCGACGCGTCGTCGAAGTGCAGCGCGGCCTTGAGGTGGTCGCCCTTCGCGGTGGACGTGCCCTTCGGCAGCGCCTTGTCCTCGGAGTACAGCGTGACGCTGCTCACCGGGCGCGAGAGCTTCATCGCGAAATAGATCACGCGGCCGGCGGCCCACTGCCATACGCGACGACCGCCCACCAGCGTGTCGCCGTTGACCAGCGTGAGCTCGGCGTCCGTGACGTTGGCCGGCTTGTCCATCGCGTCGGCGAAGCCGTGCGTGAGGTCGACGAGGAGGTGCGCCTCGCCGCTCTTGCCGAACGTGTAGCGATGCATGCCCGCGCGCAGGGTCGCGGTCATCTCCGCGAGGATGTCGAAGCGCGTCAGCTTCGCGCGGTAGTAACCGGGATGCGCCTGCTCGCCGGTGTAGTGCGAGCGGTAGCCCTTGACGCCCGTCTTGTAGCCCTTCTCGGCCTTCTCGCCGCTCTGCTTCCTCGCGTCGAAACGCGACACGTAGTTCACGCCGTCGAAGTCGCGATCGCCGGGCTGCAGCAGGACGGGACCCATCGACGGCATCACGAGGAAGTCGAGCATGTCGCTCGCGCCGGTGCCGGAAAGATGGGTGTGCGAGAAGCCCATGATCGACCCGTCGCCCTGGTGGTAACCGGACGAGCCGTCCCACTGCGCGTTATAGGTATCGGGGCTCAGCTGCACCATGCCGAACGGCCGCGTCGCACCCGGGAAGGTGTGACCGTGGCCGCCCGTGCCGACGAAGACGTCGACGTGACGCAGGACGCCATCGCCGGCGGTGCCGCCGCCGGTCGATGGCGCGTTCAGGCCATCCTGCACACCATGGGCCAGCGCGGTGAGGGAGCCGAGCTGACCGACGGCCGTGACGGCGGCCATTCCCTGCAGAAAACGTCGACGGGTAACCATGAAACCTCCAGCGTGGGCGACGCGTCAGACGCGCCGCAGGGTATCGGGATGCTTGTCGGCGAGGTGAACGATCAGCTCGCCGAAGAGGGTGTTCGCCCAGGCGAACCACGAACGCGTGAACTGCTTCGGGTCGTCCTGGTCGAAGGCTTCGTGCATGAAGCCGGTGCCGGCATGGGTCGTCTTCAGCCAGTGCAGGCACTGGCGGATCTCGGCCGTATCGTCGGTGGTGAAGGCCTTCATCATGATCGACATCGGCCAGATCATGCGCAGGCCTTCGTGCGGACCGCCGATGCCCTCGCCCGCGCTGCCCTTGAAGAAGTACGGATTCTCCGCGCTCCACACAGCGGCACGGGTGCGCGCGTAGCGCGCGTCGCGCGGCGTGCACTCGAGGTACGGCAACGCCAGCAGGCTCGGCACGTTGGCGTCGTCCATGAACAGCGTGTTGCCGAAGCCGTCCACTTCGTAGGCCCAGTAGTCGCCCTGCGCGCCCTTGATCGTGCCGTACTGCTCGAGCGCGGCGGAAATCTCGTCGGCCATCGCGTTGCATTCGTTCGCGAAGACCTGGTCGCCGAAGAGCGTGCCGTGCATCTGCGCCAGGCGGCGCAACGTGACGACGGCGAACAGGTTGCCCGGAATGTTGAACGGATAGACGGTCGCGTCGTCCGAGGGACGGAACATCGCATGGATCAGGCCCACCGGGCGCGTCGGCTGGCCGTAGCCGTCGAGGAACTGGCTCTCGGTCGGCTTGGGCGACGTCCGCTGGAAGTGGTACGGGCCGCGGTCGTCCTTGCGCTGCTGCTCGCGGAATGTCTTGACGATCAGCTTCGTCGCCGCGCGCCAGGATTCGTCGAACGGCTCGCGGTCGCCGGTGGTCTGCCAGTAGCCGTGCGCGAGGCGGACGGGATAGCACAGCGAGTCGATCTCCCACTTGCGCTCGGCGACGCCGGGGCGCATGTCGGTGTGATCGGCCTGGGCCCAGTCGAGCTCGCTCTTGCCGCGCGGATCGGGAAGGAAGGCGTTGGCGTACGGATCCAGCATGATGCAGCGCGCCTGGCGACGGATCAGCCCACGGAACAGCTTGCGCAGCTTTTCGTCCTTGGGCGTCAGCGGCAGGTACGGCCACACCTGTGCCGACGAGTCGCGCAGCCACATCGCGTCGATGTCGCCGGTGACCACGAAGGTGTCTTCGAGACCGTCGAGGCGGCCCAGCTCGACCGTCGTGTCGAGCGTGTTCGGGAAGCAGTTCTCGAACAGCCACGCCAGTTCCGGATCGCCGATCTTCTTCTTCGTCGACGCGATCAGCGCTTCGACCGCCTCGCTGGTGAACTTGCGCTTGGCGAGCGGCGGGCGCTGCGTGGGAAAGCGCGAGGCGGCGGAGGCACCCATGCTCACGGTCGCGGTCATCGCGACACCGGGCACGAGCGAAAGCCATTTGACGAGGTTGCGGCGGCTGGGATTCAAGGCGTGGCTTCCTTCAGGGCATCGACAAGGGAGCGTACAGACAATGTGCGGCGGAGCGTATCGATATCAACGTCGCCTTTCACGACGATGTCGACACTTTCGCCCGGCAACAGGTCGAAAGCGTTCTCGTCGAGACGTACGTCGAGATCGCCGGTGTCGATCCAGACCGCGCGCGCGAGCCGCTTCGCGGTCACCGTGAGCAGGGTGCGCCCACCCTCGCTGCGAAGTTTCGTAGAGAGCTCCGGACGGGGCAGCGCGAGCGTGCGCGCGGCACCGAAGTAAAGCAGGTGGTGGGCGGCCGGCTTGCCCGCTTCGAGCAGGTCGAACGACACGACCGTCCTGCGCGGGTCGGCACCCTTGAGCAATGTGGCGTCGTCGACGGTGACGGCCTTCGTGCTCGCCAGCGCCGCGGCGCGGACCGGCTGGCTCGTTTCGCGCAGCAGCTTGCCGCCCATGTCGTAGACGCGGGTGCGCAGCGTGGCGTCGAAGTCCGTCGTGCGATCCGAGACCGCGAAGACCTCGGTGCGTCCGTCCCGACGCATCGGGACGACGTCGACGGGCGCGTAGAAGCGCTTCGCGTGGAACTGCAGGGCCTTCCAGCGGTTGAAGTAATCGACGCTCGCCCAGGAGGCGCCCGGCCAGACGTCGTTCAACTGCCAGTACAGCGAACCCATGTTGCGCGGACGCGCGCTGCGCAGGTGTTCCGCCGCCAGTTCGATGCCTTCGGCCTGCATCACCTGGCTCAGGTAGACGAACGACGCGAAGTCCTTCGGCTCGCCGTATTCCTGTCGGATGTAGAGCAGCAGGCGCTGGTTGCCGTCGCCGTTGGCGAACTTCTGGTGCGCGCGCATCACCTTCGATTCCGGCTCCATGTCCTCCGGCTTCGCGAAGGCCTTGATGGTGGCCATGACCGGGAACGACTGCAGGCCGTACTCGGACTGGAAACGCGGCGTGACATCGAGGTAGTGCGAGATCGGCTCGGAGCCCGACCAGACCTTCCAGTAATGGTAGTCGCCGTCGTCGAGCACGTTGGCCTCGCGCTCGAAATCCGTGCCCGGCGAGCTAGCCCAATACGGAACCTCCGGCGAGAGGCTCGTGACGACCTTGCGCAGCGTATCGCCGAACAGCGCGCGCATGCCGTCCTCGATGCGACGCACTTCGTCGGCGTTGACGAACTTGCGGAAGTCCTCGCGGTCCGGCCACGACTCCCAGCCGGTCTGCACTTCGTTGTTGCCCGCCCAGATGACGATCGACGGATGGTCGCGCAGACGGGTGACCTGCTCGGTCGCCTCGATGCGCGTGGTCTCGCGGAACGCGTCGTCGTACGGCGTGATGGCGCCGCCGAACATGAAGTCCTGCCAGATCATCATGCCCATGCGATCGGCCGCCGCGTAGAACGCGTCGTCCTGGTAGGTGCCGCCGCCCCACATGCGCAGCATGTTCATGTTCGCGTCCTTCGCCGAGCGAAGGATCGCTTCGAGGCGCTCCGTCGACACACGCGAGGGGAAGGCGTCGTAAGGGATCAGGTTCGCGCCCTTGGCGAAGATCGGCACGCCGTTGACGACGAACGCGAAGCCCCTGCCCCACTGGTCCTTCTCGCGACGCAGTTCGACGCTGCGCAGGCCGGTCTCGCGATCGGCCTCGGCCAGCGACGTGCCGCCGGCGCTGACGCTGCCGTGGAAACGGTAGAGATCGGGCTTGCCGTAGCCGACCGGCCACCAGCGCTGCGGGTGGTCGATGGCGATGGGCACCTCGACGTGGTTCTCGCCGGCCTTCAGCGCGACGTCGCGCTTTTCGCTGCCGGTCTTGCCGTCCGGCGCGGTCCAGGCGACGTCGAGCGTCACCGTGCCGGCCTTGTCGGCGCGCACGTCGAACTGCGCGGCGAGCGTGGCCGTGTCCGCGTCGACGTGCCGCTGCGCGATGTGCAGATCGGCGAGGCGCAGGTTGTCCCAGCTTTCGAGGCGCACCGGGCGCCAGATGCCGAGCGTGACGTAGCGCGGACCCCAGTCCCAGCCGTACTGGTAGTTGGCCTTGCGGACGTAGTTGGAGGTCTGCTTGCCCTTGGGCTCGTCGCCGAAGGCGGAATCGAATTCACCCGGCAGCGAATAAGGCTGCTTCATCAGCCACGGCTGGAGCCGTGCGATCGGGGATTGCAGGTGCACGGTGAGCGTGTTGCGACCGGCACGCAGGGTGTTCTTCACCGGAAGGCGCCACTGGCGGAACATGTTGTCCGCCGACAGCAGCTTCTTCCCGTTGAGGCTGACCTCGGCATAGGTGTCGAGGCCGTCGAATACGAGATCGACGTGGCCACGCCGGAGCGTGTCCGCGTCGACGTCGAAGTCCAGCTGGTAGTCCCAGTCGGAGAGGCCGATCCATTGCAGGCCGGCCTCGTTGTCGCGCCAGAACGGATCGGCGATCCGTCCCAGCTCGAGCAGGTCCGTCTGGACGGCACCCGGCACGTGGGCCGGCTGCCAGTCCGTGAACGGCTTGCATCGCGCGTCGCATGCCACCGGCTTCGTCAGTCCTCCCGACGCACCGCGGAACGAGTCCGCGGCGCCACCGGAAGCGAGCCGGAACCGCCAGCCGGCGGAAAGGTCTTTCTCCGCCGGCGTGGCCGCGCCGGCGACGCCGGCGAGAAGCCAGGCCACCAGCGCCAGCGACGCGCGGCGCATCACAGCTTGAAGCCCATCGTGACGGTGTAGGTGCGACCGTTCTTATAGGCGTTGAGCGGCTGCGCGGGGGTGTTGTTGTAGACGAAGTACGTCTCGTCGAGCAGGTTCGTCGCATCCAGCGACACACGGATGTGGTCGTTGATCTGGTAGCCGACCGACGCGTCGAGCTGGCGGAAGATGCCCGTGATCTGCTGCGACTGCAGCTGGGCGATCGACGTGAAGTACGAGGAGCGCCAGCTGTAGGTCAGGCGCGCGCTCCACGGACCCTGCTCGTAGAACGGCGACAGGTTGAACGAGTTCTTCGAGTTGTACGGCAGCGGGAAGTCGTTGCTGGTGTCCGCGTCGGAGTACGTGTAGTTCGCCAGCAGGCCGAAGCCGTAGCGGAAGTTCTGCTGGTAGCTGATCGACGCGCCCTTGACCTTGGCCACGCCGGCGTTGATCGGCACCTGCATCTGGTACACGTCGTCGCGCAGGTTGGTCAGGTTGTAATGCGTCTCGGCGACGTTCGTGTTGAGGATGTAGCCGGAGATGCGACGGAAGAACACTTCCGCTGCCAGCACGCTGTTCTCCGAGAAGTACCACTCCGCGGACGCGTCGTAGTTGGTCGACTTGTACGGACCGAGGTCGGTGTTGCCACGCGAACCGGTCAGGGTGCGGTCGTCGAGCGCCACGTACGGCGTCATCTGCTGGTAGCGCGGGCGGGCCACGGCCTTCGCGGCGGCGAAGCGCAGCGTCAGGCTGTCGGTCGCGTCGTAGGCGATGTTGAACGACGGCAGCCAGTCATGGTACGAGCTGCGCTTGTTGACCGGGCCGTACGTGTCGCCGCCGAGCGCGTTGTAACCGTTTACCGTGTCGCGGGTGCGGAAGTAGCGCACGCCGAGGTTGCCGCGGTAATCGTCGCCAGCGAAGTCGCCCTGGATGTAGAACGCGCGGTTCTGCTCCGCGACGCTGTAGGTGGCCTTCGGATCGAGCGACACCGTGCCGTTCTTCAGCTGCTGGATGTACGCCTTCATCAGGCCCGGATCGATCGTCGTCCAGTCACCCATGTTGCCGGCCTTGCTGAGGCCGTCGAGGTAACCGCCGGGCGTGCCGCCGTGCGCGAAGTCCGCGAGCGAGAGGCCGCTGCCGTCCTGCGACGGCAGGCGCGCCGCGTAGGCATCCTGGCCGTCGAGGTGGTTGGTGGCCTTGATGCCGACCTCGATCTGGTTCAGCGGGCCCCAGCTGACGTCATGCGCGAAGTCGGCCTGGAAGTAACGCTCGCGGTCGTAGCTCGGCGCGTAGCTGTAGCCGGCGCCGTGCAGCAGCATCGCCGTCGGGTTGTCGGCGTTGTTGTAGTTGATCTGCGGGTGCTGGCCCTTGAGGTTCCAGTCGAAGCCGCCGAAGCCCTGGAACTGCGTGTTCCAGATGCCGTCCGAACCGCCGGTGGAGCCGGTGTAGCCGATCTGGCTCGACGCGGTCCAGCCGTCACCGAACCAGTCGGCGCGCAGGTTGGCGACGCCCGTGTTCACGGTGGAATCGCGCTCGTAGCCGTCGAGGTAGGTCGAGGTGTTGGCGTTGTAGCTGCCGCTGGTGGCGACGCCGTTGTTGAAGCCCAGCGCCGTGGCGTTGGCGGCCGAGCCGGACCACTCGCCGTAATGGCTCTGGTTGAAGTTGTTGAACTTCTCGGTGACGTACAGGCCGGTGAAGTTCAGCTCGAACGCGTCGTTCGGCTTCCACTGCAGGCCGGTCGACACGCCGTCGCGCGTGCGGCGCTGCTGGAACCACGCGGTGTTGATCGCGGTCGGGTACACGCCGTGCTGGTCGGGCGGAACGACGGCCGGATTGAACTGGTGGTCCGGGTTCGTGTCGGTGGGATCGTTCGCGCGCTGGTAGCCGAAGATTTCCGTGCCCTGGCGATCGATGATGCGATCGGAGTGCATCAGCGAACCGAGGACGCCGAAGGTGTTGTCCTTGTTCTTCCAGCTGTAGAGCACCGAAGCGTTCGGCTTGCCCTTGTCGGCGCGGTCGTTGTAACCGTAGCTGACGCTGCCCGTCAGCGTGTTCGCCGGCAGGTCGAGCGGACGGCGCGTGTTGACGATGACGGTACCGCCGATGCTGCCTTCGTCGATGTTCGCCTGCGGGGTCTTGTAGACCTGGGCGTTACCGATGATTTCCGAGGCGAGCAGGCTGTAGTTGAACGAGCGGCTGTCCGGGTTGTTCGGATCCGACGTCCAGTTGGTCGACGCGACGGTCTGGCCGTTGAGCAGCAGGCGGTTCAGCGCGGGATCGGTGCCCAGGATGCTGACCTTGTCGCCTTCGCCGAAGTTGCGGTCGACGCTGAGGCCCGGGAGGTGCGAGAGCGACTCGGCCACGTTCGTGTCCGGGAACTTGCCCACGTCCTCGGCCGAGATGGCGTCGACGATCGAGTCGGAGTTGCGCTTGAGGTCGAGCGACTTCTGCAGGCTCGCGCGGATGCCGGTGACGGTCACGCCTTCGAGATTGGCGGCGTCGGTCTGCGGGGCGGCGGCGGTCTTGTCGGTCTTGGCCGGCGGGGGCGTGGTGCCCGCGTCCTGCGCCATCGCGCTGCCCGTGGCGAACAGGCCGGCCATGATGGCCATCGAAAGCGCGCTGATACGGTGATTCACGTGAAGCTCCTGGGGAGGGAGGGATGCGACGAAGGAGACGACCGCTCACGCGCTCGCCCCCTTCCGTGTGGGGACAATCCGGAAGCGAACGCCGACGCGCGGATCGGAATCCGCGTTGGCCGTCGTTCGTTTCGTTGATTCGTTTCCCGCTGCCGCGACACCGTGCCCCCTCGGGCGGATCGATCGCGTCGGCAACTGCCTATGCAGCGGTATGACAGCGTCGATTCTCAGAGGCCGCTGACAACGTTGTCAACGACTTTTTTAACTCGATCTAAAAATGCGAGTTTCGACGCAAGTGTCTGTAAGTCATCGTCTTTTCTATTTACAGAAAATACTGCGGTGCGCCATAGCGTCGCCGTACTTTGGATCGATCCATGCCCGCGGACGGATCGCTTTGCTTTCCCCTAACCCATTCAGTGGAAAGCGTTATTTCCAGCACCGTCGGAAGTGGCTCCGCGCGGCAGGCTCGCCGCGGCCACTTTGCTGCATCGCAGCGAAAAGTAAGACCTTTCGCGTGAGGACTTTTTTGTATCGCGGACTGGCCCGCTGTCGCGCGTTCGCGCGCGAGCGCGCTTCCCACAGGGGCATCCTGCCGGAGGGACGGATGCTCCCGCATTGCTGGCGGGAGCATCCTGAGGCCTTACTTCGCGCGCTTGGGGGCCGTCTTGCGGGCGGTGGCGGTCTTGCTGGCGACCATCTTCTTCGCTGGCGCCTTCTTCGCGGCCGTCTTCTTCGCGGAGACCTTCCTGGTCGCCGGCTTCCGAGCGGCGGCCTTCTTCGGCGCCGCCGCCTTCTTCGCCGTCGCACGACCACCGCTCTTCTTCGCCGCGGCGCGCCTGGACGGGGCGCCCTCGGACGTCTTCTCGGCCGACGACGCTTCCGCCTTCGGTTTCGCCGTCCGTCGCGTATTCAGTTCCGCGGCGGAGTTCAGCGGACGCCACGAACGTCCGCCCAGCGCCAGCAGCGTATCGGCGGACGCCGGACCGGCGCTGCCCGAGGCATAGTTCGGGAAGTCGGCCGGCGTGCGCTGCGCCCAGTCGTCGAGGATCGGCTGCACGGCGCGCCAGCACGCCTCGACCATGTCGGCACGCTGGAACAGCGTGGCGTCGCCGGTCATGCAATCGTAGAGCAGCGTTTCATAGCCGACGTTCGGCTCGGCGCGGAACCAGTCGGCGTACTTGAAGTCCATGCGCACCGGCGCGAGCTCGACGCGCGGGCCGGGCCGCTTGACGTCGAACTGCAGCGAGATGCCTTCGTCCGGCTGGATCTGCAGCACCAGCCAGTCCGGGCCGAACGCGTCCATGCCGGTGCCGCGGAACGGCGCGAACGGCGCGGACTTGAAGCGGATCGCGATCTCCGTCGTGCGGCGCCCCATGTGCTTGCCGGTGCGCAGGTAGAACGGCACGCCCGACCAGCGCCACGTATCGATCGAGAGCTTCATCGCCACGAAGGTCTCGGTGACCGAGTCCGCCGCCACGTTGGGCTCGTCGCGGTACGAGATGGCGAGCTCGCCGTTGACCGCGCCGGGGCCGTACTGACCCCGGACGGCATCCTCGGGCTGGATCGGCCGGATCGCCTCGATGGTCTCGGCCTTGCGCGTGCGCACGGCTTCGGCGTCGAACGAGGTCGGCGGCTCCATGGCGACCATCGCCAGCAGCTGGAACAGATGGTTGGGCACCATGTCGCGCAGCGCGCCGGTCTGCTCGTAGAACGAACCGCGGCGCTCGACGCCCACGGTTTCCGCCACGGTGATCTGCACGTGGTCGATGCGGTCGCGGTTCCAGATCGGCTCGAACAGGCCGTTGGCGAACCGGAACGCCATGATGTTCTGCACCGTTTCCTTGCCCAGGAAATGATCGATGCGATAGATCTGGTCTTCGCGCAGGACCTTCAGGATGCGCTCGTTCAGCGCGTGGGCAGAGGCGAGGTCGTGGCCGAACGGCTTCTCGATGATCACGCGGCGCCAGAAGTCGCCATCGTGACCGCCGTCGTCGACGAGGCCGGCATCGCGCAGCTTCTCGATGACGTCGCCGAAGAAGCGCTCCGGCGTGGCGAGGTAGAACAGGACGTTGCCCTTCGTGCCGCGCTTGCGTTCGGCCTCGCGCAGTTTGACACCGAGGCTCTGGAACGCGGACAGATCGTCGAAGTCGCCGGCGTGATACGTCATCTGGCCGCTCAGCCAGCCCCAGGCCTCCTCGTCGAGCTTGCCGCCGGAATTGCCGACGAAGCGCTCGAGCGATGTGCGCAGGCTGCTGCGCCAGGCGTTGTCGGTCATCTTGCCGTGGTTGAAGCCGATGACGTTGAAGTTGTCGGACAGCAGTCCGGTGCGGCGCATGTTGTAGAGCGCGGGAACGACGAGGCGACTGGTCAGGTCGCCGGCGGCGCCGAAAATCACGACGGTACACGGGTCGGCCGGATGAGCGCGGGACGTGGCGCGCTTCGGTTGGGCTTGGCTCATGCACGGACTCCTTGGGGATCGATGGCTTCGGGGGTGGCGTGGCTATCCGCCGTCGCGCTGTAACCGTGCGCGAGGGAGAAAGCGGCATTAACCAACGCCACGTGCGAAAAGGCTTGGGGGAAATTGCCCAGCAGCCGCTTCGAACGGGGATCGTACTCCTCCGCGAGCAGTCCGAGGTCGTTCGACAGGCCGATCAGGCGGACGAACAGTTCACGCGCTTCGTCGAGCCGGCCGAGCAGCACGTAATTTTCCACGAGCCAGAAACTGCACGGGAGGAATTCGCCCTCGCCCGGAGGCAGACCGTCGACGCCGCTGCGGGTGTCGTAGCGACGCACGAAACCCTGCACGAGAAGGTCCTCCTCGATCGCGCGGACGGTGGCGGCGATGCGGGGATCGTCGGGGGGAAGGAAATCGGTGAGCGTGACCAGCAGGAGGCTCGCGTCCAGCTCCTTCGATCCGTACGACTGCGTGAAGCAGCCACGCTCGGGGTCGACGCCCTTGGCCAGGATGTCCGCGCGGATCTCGTCCGCGACGGCCCGCCATCGATAGGTGAACGCCGGATCGCGCCCGTGCCTGTCCTGTTCGGCGGCACGCTGGAAGGCGAGCCAGGCCATGACCTTGGAATGGACGAAGTGACGCGGCTCGCCGCGAATCTCCCAGATGCCTTCGTCCGGCTCGCGCCAGATCCGCTCCAGGTGTTCGAGGAACACGGCCTGCACCTCGTCGGCCTCGGGCTGCAGGGTGACGCCGTGGCGGATCGCGTGCGCGAAGGCGCCCACCAGTTCGCCATAGATGTCGAGCTGGAACTGCATGGATGCGGCATTGCCGATGCGCACCGGCTTCGCGCCCTCGTAGCCCGCCAGCCAGGGCACCTCGAACTCCTCGAGGCGACGCTCGCCGGCCAGCCCGTAGAGCACCTGCAGCTGGTCGGGCGAGCCGGCGACCGCGCGCCGGACCCAGTCGCGCCATGCGCTGGCCTCGTCGTGGTAACCGGCGTTCACCAGCGCGGACAGCACGAACGTGGCGTCGCGCGCCCAGCAATAGCGATAGTCCCAGTTGCGCTGTCCGCCCAGCTGCTCGGGCAGCGACGTGGTCGGTGCGGCGACGATGCCGCCCGTCGGGAGATAGCTCAGGCCCTTGAGCACCACCAGCGAGCGGCGCACGATGTCGCTCCACTCGCCCGAGTCGTTGCAGCGGCCGGACCAGCGCTCCCAGAACGCGAGCGAATCCCGTAGCGCGACATGCGCGTCGGTCGCGGGAGGCGGCGGCAGGTGCGACGGCCCCCAGGCGAGCGCGAACGGAACGGTCTCGCCTTCGCGGACGGCGAACCGCGCGACACTCTGCATGCCCTCCCCTTCCAGCGCGACCGGGCTGCGCACCACCAGCAGATCGGGGCCGGCGACCGCGGTCATCGTCTCCTCGTCGAGACGCTTCACCCAGGGCACCGCGTTGCCGTAGTCGAACCGGATGGTGAGGACCGCGTCGAAGTCCACGCATCCTTCGATACCCTCGACGATGCGGACGATGCCGACCTGGTCGCCCTCGAACGGCATGAAGTCGACGACGCGCGCACGGCCCGTCGTCGTGGTCCACACCGTCTCCAGGACGAGGCTGCCGTCGATGTATCGCCGCGTGTTCGTTGCCCCCGCGTCGGCCGGCGCGATGCGCCAGCGACCGTTCGCGTCCTCGCCGATCAGGGCGGAGAAGCAGGAGGCCGAATCGAAACGAGGCAGACACGCCCAGTCGATCGAACCGTTCCGCGCCACGAGTGCCGCGCTGCGGCAGTTACCAAGCATCGCGTAGTCTTCGATCCGGGATGCCATGCCGTCCTCACTGTGCCGATTGCCATCCTGCGAACGGTAGCCTCGGCCGTGTTACAGGGACGTATCGACGGGTGGCGCTTCTTGCTCCCGCTTGGACGGGTCTGCGGCTCGTTGGAGCCACAGGCCGGACGTCAGTGCGCGGACGCCTGCTCCCGCTTCGGCTGCACGGCTTCGAACATGCTGCGCGCCAGCTCCTGTTCACCGTAGATCACCTCGCTGGCGCCAAGGCCGGAGAGGTGCCCGACGCAATCGGGCGAATGCGCGCGGGCGACGATGGGGAGGTCCGGACGCAACGCGCGCGCCGCGCGCACCACCTGCCCGCCCTCGAACGGATCGGGCACGGCGACGATCAGGGCGCGGGCGCCGGCGATGTTCGCTTCCGCCAGCACGGGCGCCGACGCGGCGTTGCCGATGACGAGCTCGACGTCGCCGCGCTCGCGCAGGTCGCGCACGGCGTCCTCGTCGGTCTCGATGACCAGCGTGCGCGCCCCCGTCGCCTGCAGCTCGGCGAGCACGCGACGGCCGACCCGGCCATGCCCGACCAGCACGGTATGACCCGCGATGGCATCGGGGTGATCGTCCGGCGCGTCGGCGTCGTGCTTCGCGATCCAGCGATCGAGCGCGGCGAACAGCAGCGGATTGATGAGGATCGACACGATGGCGGCGGCGAGCAGGATGTCGCGGCCCTGCTCGCTGAGCAGGCCGAGCGATACGCCGAGACCGGCGAGGATGAACGAGAACTCGCCGATCTGCGCGAGGCTCGTGGCGATGGTGAGCGCGGTCTTCGTCGGGCGGCCGAAGAGTCGCACGATGGCGAACGCGGCGACCGACTTGCCGACGACGATGATCAGGCACGCGGCGAGCACCACCCACGGACGATCGACCAGGATGTGCGGGTTGAACAGCATGCCGATGGAGACGAAGAACAACACCGCGAACGCGTCGCGCAGGGGCAGCGTTTCCTCGGCCGCGCGTTGCGACAGCTTCGATTCGCCCATCATCATGCCGGCGAAGAAGGCGCCCAGTTCGAACGAGACGTCGAACAGGTGCGCCGCGCCGAAGGCGACGCCGAGCGCGATGGCGAGCACGGCGAGCCGGAACAGCTCGCGCGAGCCGCTGGCCAACACGGCCTGCAGCATCCACGGGATGAGCCGCTTGCCGACGATGAGCATCAGCGCGACGAAGCCAACCACCTTGCCGATCGTGAGCGCGACCGTGCGGAACAGCTCGCCCATGTCGGGGGCGGCGGCGCCGTTGTCCGCGCCAAGGAAGCCGCCGATCGCCGGCAGGAGGACGAGCGCGAGCACCATCGCGAGATCCTCGACGATGAGCCAGCCGACCGCGATGCGGCCGCGATCGCTGTCGAGCAGGCGGCGCTCTTCCATCGCGCGCAGCAGCACGACGGTGCTGGCCACGGACAATGCGAGGCCGAACACGAAGCCCTCCGCCACCGGCCAGCCGAGGCCCCAGGCGAGCAGCATGCCGAGGCCCGTCGCGACGGCCATCTGCACGGCGGCGCCGGGGATGGAGATCGCCTTGACGGCGAGGAGGTCCTTCAACGAGAAGTGCAGACCCACGCCGAACATCAGCAGGATCACGCCGAGGTCGGCGAGCTCCTGCGCGATGCCCGCGTCCGCCACGTAGCCGGGCGTGAAGGGGCCGGCGACCACGCCGGCGACGAGGTAGCCCGCCAGCACCGGAAGCCGTAGCCGGTGCGCGATGGCGCCGAAGAAGAAGGCGAGGACGAGACCACCGACGATGGTGGCGATGAGTGGCGTGGCGTCGTGCATGGGCGGCTCCCCGAGTCGTCGTTGGCCGCGGGAGGACCGCGGCATGCACCCTCGTCTCGTCACGTCGAAAGTGCGAACGTATCGAATGGGGTCGTCCATGAAGCATTGGGGACGACCCGGCCCGCATGCAACCGTCAGCGAGCTAAATTCTCAATGTTTTCCGGCATTTTCAGAATAGCCTCAAACCACAGGCACGTTAGCCCGCCGCCGTGAGCACCGCGAGGAAGTCCTTTCCGTAACGCTTGAGCTTGTTCTCGCCCACACCGCTGATCGATGCCAGTTCGTCTTCGTTGGCCGGCAGCGCACGGAGCATCGCGAGCAGGGTCGCGTCGTGGAAGATCACGTACGCCGGCACGCCATGCTGCCGTGCGAGTTCGGCGCGGACGCGGCGCAGTTCGTTCCAGAGCGGCTGCTCGATTTCCTCGATGCCCAGCGACGCGCCGGCGGTGGCGGGGCCCGCGCGGCCCGGCGTGCGCCGACCCTTGGCCGGCCTCGCGTCCTCGCGCAGCGACACGCGGCGCTCGCCCTTCAGAACGGGTCCGCTCGCCGCGGACAGGCGCAGCGTGCCGTAGCCTTCGGGATCGGCCTCGATCAGCCCCGCCGCGAGCAGCTGGCGGAAGACGGAACGCCATTGCGTCGCGTCCGAGTCCGCGCCGATGCCGAACACGCTGAGCTTGTCGTGGCCCAGCTCACGGACGCGCTCGCTGGCGTCGCCGCGCAGGATGTCGATGAGGTGGCCCGCGCCGTAACGCTGGCCACTGCGATAGATGCACGACATCGCCTTCTGCGCGGCGACGGTGGCATCCCACGTCTTCGGCGGCACCAGGCAGTTGTCGCAGTTGCCGCACGGCTCCGGATAGGTCTCGGCGAACGCTTCGAGCAGGAGCTGGCGCCGGCAACGCGTGGCTTCGGCGTAGCCGAGCAACGAATCGAGCTTCAGTCGCTCGATGCGCTTGCGGTCGTCGCCGGCCTCCGACTGCGCGATCATCTGGCTCATCGTGACCACGTCGCCGAGGCCGTAGATCATCCAGGCTTCGGCGGGCAGACCGTCGCGGCCCGCGCGACCGGTTTCCTGGTAGTAGCCCTCCATGCTGCGCGGCAGATCGAGGTGCGCCACGAAGCGGACGTCGGGCTTGTCGATGCCCATGCCGAACGCGACCGTCGCGACCATCACGACGCCGTCCTCGCGCAGGAAACGCTGCTGGTGCCGCGTGCGGACCTCGGCGTCGAGCCCCGCGTGGTACGGCAGCGCCTCGACACCCGCTTCCGCGAGCCATGCCGCGGTCTCGTCGACCTTCCGCCGGCTCAGGCAATAGACGATGCCGGCTTCGCCGCGGTGCGCGTCGAGGAAATCGACGAGCTGACGCCGCGCGTTCTGCCGCGGCGCCACGCGGTAGCGGATGTTGGGGCGATCGAAGCTGGAGACGAACCGGCGTGCCTCGTGCAGGCCGAGCCGCTCGACGATCTCCTCGCGCGTGCGGTCGTCGGCGGTCGCGGTGAGCGCGATGCGCGGGACCTCGGGAAACCGTTCGTGGAGCAAGGCGAGCCCACGGTACTCCGGACGGAAATCGTGGCCCCACTGCGACACGCAGTGCGCCTCGTCGATGGCGAAGAGCGCGATCGGGATGCGGTCGAGCAGCGCGAGGAACCGTCCGGTGAGCAATCGCTCGGGCGCCACGTAGAGCAGGTCGAGGTCGCCGGCGAGCAGGAGGTCCTCGACCTCGCGCTGCGTGACCGCATCGAGGCTGGAGTTGAGGTACCTCGCCCGCACGCCGGCCTCGGTGAGGGCGTCCACCTGATCCTGCATGAGCGCGATCAGCGGCGACACGACGATGCCGGTGCCATGGCGCATGAGCGCGGGGATCTGGAAGCACAGCGACTTACCGCCGCCGGTGGGCATCAGGACGAGGGCATCCTCGCCCGCGGCGACGGCCTCGACGATGGCCTGCTGCTGGCCGCGGAACCCGGGATAGCCGAAAACGGAGTGGAGGAGGTCGAGAGCCTGGGACTGCATCCGCGCATGCTAACAAACCGGTGCCCTGCCCCGGCAGCGAGACGACAGCTGAACGGGGTGTAGGCCTACACCGATTTGCGACGAAGGTTGTTTTCTTCTGGGCGCCATCGGCAGCTAATGGAGCCGGGCACGTCGCCCGCACACAACGCGTTTGACATCCTTCAAGAGGGGGGGATCTCATGAACAGAGCGCTTGCCATCGTCGCCCTGCTGGGCGGCATCGTCGCGATCGCGCCGGCCGCGGAGGCCGACAGCGGTCGCATCGCCTTCCATGGCGCGATCGTCGAGCCCGCCTGCGCCGTCCGCGACATGCGGCTGGACTGCCCACGGTCGCGCGAGGCCGCTGCGCAGGTCGTCGCCTTCGACGGCAACGCTGCAAACGGGCGACTCCAATCGGAACTGTTCGACTACGCGCGGGCCCGCGATCCGGACCGCACGTGGCGCCTTCTCGAAGTCACCTGGCGCTGAACATCAGGTCGGGAAACCCCAGATCGCGCGGTCGAGGTCGTGGTCGAGGCCGAACGCGCTCATGGGCACCCGGCCGTCCTTCACCACGACGCCCTCGGCCTTGAGCCGGCGGCACTGCTCGCGGTATCCCGCCGTGCCGGACGGGATGCCGATCTTCCCGTCGGCACGAAGCACCCGGTGCCACGGCAGGTCAAGCCGGTTCGGCGCGTCGCCCAGCACCCGGCCGATCAGCCGTGCGCGCCCCGGATAGCCCGCGCGCGCCGCTATCGCACCGTAGCTCGCGACCCGACCGCGCGGGATCGCGGCGACCGCCTCGATGATCCGTTTCGCCCGGAGCGCGCGGGCCTCGTCGTCGTCGATGTCATCAACCATGGCGGTTTCGTGCATGTCGGCTGGAAGCCGGGAGCGTACCATCGTGGTCCCGACGACGGACCCGTGGACGGTCATGCGACATTTCGAGGCGATTCGCTCCCACGTAGGCGCCATTCACCGGCTGCGCCAGAACGAGCCCTACCTCATCAGCTTCGACCTTGAACTGCCCGACGGGCGGCACCAGGGCATCTATCTGGCCGAACTCGAGGACGGCGACGGGCAGCGCTTCCTGCGGCTGTCGACGCCCATCGGCCCTCTCGCCGGCGTGGATGCGCGCCGCTGCCTGCGCTTCAACTGGGAGCAGCGCACCGGCTATCTCGCGGAGGCCGATCTGGACGGATCGCCCTACCTGCACCTGTGCGAGAACCGCCCCTACGATTACCTCGACGAGAACGAGCTGGCCCGCCTCATCGAAGAACTGGGCGCCACGGGCGACCAGCTCGAGCAAGTGGTCAACGGCGAAGCCGACGCGCTCTAGGCCGCCCGCGCTACAACCGGTAGGAGCGCGCCCTGCGCGCGACAACTCCTCGCGAGAAGCCCAGGACCTGCGGCTCACGGCCTCAAAACATGTCGCGCGCAAGGCGCGCTCCTACGCGAAGACCGGGCGGTGGTATAGGAGCGCGCCCTGCGCGCGACAGCTCCTCGCGAGAAGCCCCAGGACCTGCGGCTCTCGGCCTCAAAACATGTCGCGCGCAAGGCGCGCTCCTACGCGAGGACCGGGCGGTGATGTAGGAGCGCGCCCTGCGCGCGACAGCTTCTCGCGAGGAGCCCAGGACCTGCGGCCCACGGCTCCAAGACAGGCCGCGCGGCCTGTCAGAAGAGCAGGCGGCCCAGCTTGACCAGGCCGTAGCCGATGCCCGCGGTGATCGGCAGCGTCAGGATCCAGGCCCAGACCATGCGCTCGACCACCGACCAGCGGATGGCGTTGAAGCGCTTGGCTGCGCCCACGCCCATGATCGAGGCCGAGACGTTGTGGGTCGTCGACACCGGCACGCCGAGCATCGAGGCGGTGAGGATCACGGCGGCCGAACTGCCCTCCGCGGCGAAGCCGTTGATCGGATGCAGCTTGACCATCTTGTGGCCCAGCGTCTTGATGATGCGCCAGCCGCCGCCCGCCGTGCCTCCGGCCATGGTCAGCGCGCAGACGACCTTCACCCAGACCGGGATCGGGAAGCCGCCGGCCGCCGCCGGGTCATGCGGGATGCGCAGGAAGTGCAGGAACGCGGGAAGGTGGTCGAACTGGCCGGCGGCGGTCGCGCCCGCCAGCGCCAGGGCGATGATGCCCATGCTCTTCTGCGCGTCGTTCATGCCGTGGGACAGGCCCATCGCGCTGGCCGACAGGATCTGCGCCTTGCCGAAGAAGCTGTTGACGAACGGCGTGCGCCCGAAGCGGCGCAGCGGCCCCTTCTGGCTGGAGAAGAAGCCCAGCAACGCGTAGAGCCCGCCCATGATGACGAAGCCGATGACGAAGCCGAGGAAGGGCGAGACGATCATCGGCACGATGACCTTCGGCACGACGCCCTTGCCGAGCCACCAGTGCTCGCCGCCCTGCCACCAGATGATGGAGTGGAAATTGCCGTCCGCGGCCGCCAGCGCGGCGCCGCAGAGGCCGCCGACCAGCGCGTGGCTGGAGCTCGACGGCAGGCCCATCCACCACGTGATGAGGTTCCAGATGGTGGCGCCGAGCAACGCGCTGATCAGCAGGTGCGAACCGACGTCCACGACGCCGGTGTCGATCAGGCCCGAGGCGATGGTGGCCGCGACCGCCGTGCCCCAGAGGGCGCCGGCGAGGTTGGTGACGGCCGCCAGGAGGACCGCCTGGCCGGGCGTGAGTACCTTGGTGGCGACCACGGTGGCGATCGAGTTCGCCGTGTCGTGGAAACCATTGATGTACGTGAACGCGAGTGCGATCAGGACGACCGCGAGGACCATGCTCATGGGACGCCCGCCGTCAGGAGTTCTTGAGCACGATGGAATAGACGACGTTGCCCACGTCGCGGCACTTGTCGACGGCCTTCTCGACCAGCTCGAAGAGGTCCTTCGCGAGGATCGCCTTCAGCGGATCGGAGTTCTCGGCGTAGAGCGTGCGGTACGGATCGAGCAGGAGGCGATCGGCCTCCGATTCCAGGGCCTGCAGCTGGTCGCGGAGCTTCTTGACCGGGTCGATCTTCAGGCCGTGGCGGAGCTGCCCGATCATGTCGACCACGACGTCGGCCGAGCGCTCCAGCAGCGCGGCGCGCTGGCTGAAGTCGATGCCCTGCAGACGCTCGGCGACGATCACGTAGCGCTCGGCGAACTTCTCGATGGTCTTCGGGATCTTGTACAGCGCGGAGTTCAGCGCCTCGATGTCCTCGCGGTCCAGCGCGGTCACGAACGTGTTCACCAGTTCCTCGCCGATCTGCCCGTGCAGGGCCTTCTCGCGGGCGCGGGCCGTGCTGAAGGCCGCCATCACCGGCGTGCGGTCGGTCTTGGTCACCAGTTCGTGCATGGCCCGGGCGCTTTCGCGGGCGGCCTCGGCGCTCGCCTCGAGCAGGCCATAGAACTTGTCGCCCTTACCGAAGATCGTCTGGAGTGAAAACATGGGGTCGCCTGGGGGAACTTGGGGGATTTGTGACGCCAATGTTACCGGACTGGCCGGGCGCATGGGTTTCGACCCACGCGTTCCGGCCGAATCCGCCTGCCGACGGGGAACGTCCACGACCGCGCGAGGCCATCTGCTATATAAGCCCCCGATGCTCAGCGAACTCCTTCTTCTTTTCGTCCTGTCCCTCGGCAACGCGTTCTTCGCCCTGTCCGAGATGTCCGTGGTCGCTTCGCGCAAGAGCCGCCTGAAGCAGCTGGCCCGCGACAGCCGTCGCGCGCGGGTCGCCCTGCAGCTGGCCGAAGCCCCCGAGCACTTCCTGTCCACCGTGCAGGTGGGCATGACCCTGATCATCCTCGTCACCGGCGCCGTGGCGGGCGACCGGCTGGGCGAGCATTTCGCGGAGATCGTGCACGGCGACGCCCCCGCCTGGTTCGAACCCTGGTCGCGCGCGCTCGGCTGGCTGGTGGGCTTCCTGCTCATGTCGCTGGTGCAGATCGTGATCGGCGAGCTCGTGCCCAAGCGCGCGGCCCTGTCCGCCCCCGAGAAGATCGCCTGCCAGATCGCGATGCCGATGCTGGTCGTGTCGCGGATCACGCTGCCGATGGTATGGCTGCTCAACCACCTGTCGACCGGCATCCTGCGCGTGTTCCGCCTGAACCGCGCGGCCGCGGCCGCCGCCACGGAAGAGGAGATCCGCCTCCTCGTGGCCGAGAGCGCCGAGCAGGGGATCCTCGACAGCGACGAGCGCAACATGGTCAATCGCGTGCTGCGCCTCGGCGACCGGACCGTCGGCTCCGTGATGACCCCGCGCATGAAGATCGCCTGGCTCGACCAGGCCGCGACGCGCGAGGACAACCTCGAGGTGCTCCGGCAGACGCAGTTCTCGCGCTACCCCGTGTATCGCCGCGACGAGAGCGAGGTGATCGGCACGGTGGAGGTCAAGTCGCTGATCGGCTCGCTCGAGCGCGGACCGGTGGACCTCTTCGCCCACGTCGCCCGCCCCCTGTTCGTGCCGGCGACGGCGCGGGCCCTCGACCTGCTCGAGGCGTTCCGGGACGCGGACACGCAGCTGGCGCTCGCCGTCGACGAGTACGGCGACATCGAGGGACTGGTCACGCTGAACGACCTGCTGACGGCCGTCGTCGGCGCCACCGCGCCCGCGGCCGACGATGTCGCCCACGAAGGTCCCATCGTCCGCCGCGACGACGGCAGCTGGCTGATCGACGGCGGCCTGCCCGCCGACGACCTGCGCGAACTCCTCCAGCTCGACCGGCTGCCGAACGAGGAGGAGCACGATTTCCGCACGGTGGCCGGCATGATCACCACGCACTTCGGGCATATCCCGCGCGCCGGGGAGTCGTTCGTCTGGCAGGGCAACCGCTTCGAAGTGGTCGACATGGACGGGGCGCGCATCGACAAGGTGCTGGTGAGCAGCGTCGGCACCGACGAGGTCGCCGCCGCCACGGAATGAACCGGATCGATTCAATGCCGGTTCAAGCCCGTGCGGCGACAGTCGGACCATGACGCCCAAGGAACCCCGGGAAGACAAGACCGCCGCCCTGCTCAGGGCGGCACTCATGTCCACGCCGGGCGAGCGCATCACCGTCGAACAGCTGCTGGAGCCGTTGCGCCGCCGCGCGTTCGGATTCCTCCTCCTGCTGCTGGCCATCCCCAACTTCATCCCCGTGCCGCTTGGCATCGGCGGCGTCATGGGCGTGCTGGTGATCGCCCTCGGCGTCGAGATGCTGATCGGCCTCGAACATCCCTGGATCCCGGGCTTCCTGCGCCGGCGGACGATGTCGCGCGAGGGGCTGCTGCGCTTCCTCGACCGCATCGCGCCCGTCACGCGCCGGCTCGAGCGCATCTGCAAGCCGCGCGTGCAGCGCCTGACACGACGCCCCTTCACCTTCGTGTCGGGGGCGATCATGATCCTCGTCGGCATCCTGCTGGCGCTGCCGATCCCGTTCACGAACTACGTCTTCGGCGCCATGCTCATCGCGTTCGCCTTCGCGCTGGTCGAGCGCGACGGCATCCTGCTGCTGGCGGTGTGGACAAGCACCGCCGCGATGGTCGTCGCCTCGGCCACCTTCAGCCGCGCGCTGGTGCAGCTCTTCCGCGACATGTTCTGAGCAGGCAACCCGTTGGAGCGGACCTGGCCGCGACAGCTTTTCGCGAGGAGCGACAGGGCCTGTGGCTCTCCGCGAAAAGCCGTCGCGGCCAGGTCCGCTCCCACAAATGTTCTGTTCTAGTCGCGCTTGTGCGCGATGTCCGCCATGCGCTGGGCGTCGGCGAGGATGCCGTGGAGGATGCGCAGCTCGCGCAGTTCCGGCCGCGCGCGAAGGAAGATCTTGCGCAGCTTGAGCATGATCGTGGTCGGCGAGCGGCCCTTGTGGAACTCGATGTCGTCGAGCGTCCTGCCGAGGTGCTCGAAGAACCGCTCGAGCTGTTCGGCGTCGGCGGGCACCTCGTCCGGATCCGCCTCGGCCACGACGGGTACCTGTTCCTCGGCCAGCAGCGCGGTGCGCAGCTCGTACGCCACCACCTGCACGGCCTGCGAAAGGTTCAGCGAGCTGAAGTCGTCGACGCTCGGGATCCGGACCATGGCATGGCAGCGCGACAGCTCGTCGTTCTCCAGCCCCGTGCGCTCGTTGCCGAAGACCAGGGCCACCTGCTCGCCGCGGCGCGCGGCGGCGATGGCCTGCGCCGCGCCCTCGCGCGGGTCGAGCTCCGGCAGGTTCACCCCGCGGCGGCGGGCGGAGAGGCCGAGCGCGAACGTGGTCCCGGCGAGGCCGGCCACGAGGTCGTCGTGGATCGCCGCGCCGGCCAGCACGTCGTCCGCGCCCGCCGCGAGTGCCGTCGCCTCGGGATCGGGGAAGCGATGCGGAGCGACCAGGGTCATCCGGTCGAAGCCCATCGTGCGGATGGCGCGCGCCGCCGAACCGATGTTCCCCGAGTGCGAGGTGCGGACGAGGACGAAGCGGAGGCGGTCGTGGAGCTCGGAAAGGGCCATGGGCGGACGGGACTGGCGGCAGGACCGGAAAGTCTACAACGGCAATGACTTGGGCGAGAGGCGGCGCGGTGTTAAACTTCCCGGCCGATGCGGCACGACCGCCTCCCCCGTTCTTTTGCCAAGCCGATCCCCATGCCAAGACCCGCCGTCAACGTCGCGGCGCGCGCCGCGCGCTCCGCAGGAAACATCATCCTGCGTTACATGAATCGCATCGAAGGCCTCACGGTCGTCGAGAAGCAGCGGATGGACTTCGCCTCCGAGGTCGATCGCCTCGCCGAAGCCGAGATCGTCAAGGAACTCCGCCGCGCCTATCCCACCCATGCCATCGTCGGCGAGGAATCCGGCCAGATCGGCAAGGGTCCGCTCACCTGGGTGATCGATCCGCTCGACGGCACCCACAACTACCTGCGCGGCATTCCGCATTTCTGCGTGTCCATCGCGCTGGTCGAGAAGGGCGAGCCGGTCTATGGCGTGGTGTTCGATCCCCTGCGCGACGAACTCTTCACCGCCAGCAAGGGCGACGGCGCCTACCTCAACGATCGCCGCATCCGCGTGAGCAAGCGCGAGGGCCTTTCCGGCGCGCTGATCGCCACCGGTTATCCGTACCGCGCGCGCAACCACCTCGAGGCCCAGCTGGCCATGACGGCCGAACTGCTGAAGGAAGCCGAGGACATCCGTCGCATGGGTTCGGCCGCGCTCGACCTCGCCTATGTCGCCGCGGGCCGCGTCGACGGCTTCTTCGAGCCGGGCCTCAACGTGTGGGACATCGCCGCGGGCGCCCTCCTCGTCCGCGAGGCCGGTGGCGTCTACGGCGATTTCGCCGGCCGCGAGGGCCTGCCCGAGAACGGCAACATCATCGCCGCGAACCACAAGGTCGCCGCCGCCATGACGCAGGTCATTGGCGCCAACGCGACCGCGCGCCTGCTGCAGGCCTAAGCCACGATGACGGGGCGGCGCATTCCGCGCCGCCTCCTGGGCATAGGCTTACCGCGATCAGGCTAAAGACGACACGCTGACCGTCGTCGCCTGCCCTATCGACCCGCACGCCGTCACCGCTAATCACTTTCGGCACGCTGCGTCATCCCTGTTCCCGACGCGGCGTGGGTATCCGCTGTCCCGCCTGCGGCATCCGATTCCTAGGATGACGGCAGCTCCTCGCAACGAGGCGCTGCTGTCCCCTCCCCAAGGAATTCCCATGCCCCATCCCACTTCCAGGCGACTCGCCCTGGCCGCCCTCGCCTCCGCCCTGACCTTCGGCGCCGTGACGGCACACGCCCGCGTGCAGACCATGATCGTCACGTCCGATCCGCAATACCCCTGGACCGAGCGAACCGACGCCGGCTTGCCGGAGAACGACGAGGAGCGCAACCGTCGCTCCGAGCGTCTGATTCGCGAGCAGTACGAGAGTATCGCGGCTTATCGCGCGGCCAGGCCGGGCGAGGACATTCCGGTGATCGTCAACGGCGACCTCACCGCCTATGGCCATGGCTGGCAGCGAACGAAGATGGACGAATTGCTCGGCATCCTGGGCGACAACGTCCACCTCGGCCTCGGCAATCACGATTATCAGAACAACATCCGCCAGCCCGACGGCAACGGCTGCTACAACAATGGCTGCGCGCGCGACAGCATCGAAGACACCGCGAGGCATGTTCGGCGAAAGCGCACACGCTTGTCGTTCGACTGGACGACCGACCAGGGCGCGCTCAGCGATACGCATAGCGGTAGCCTGGCCTATGCGTTCACGGGCAAGGGCTTCGAGGGTGCGCTGCAGTTCCAGCTCAACAACCATCCCGATTACGAAGCCTCCTTCTCGAGCCTGTACAACCTGCGCACGCAGGAGTACCGGATCACGCGTTCGCTGCCGTGGATGAACCACATTCTCTCGACCCATCTTCCGCGGCCAGAACATGAGTTCGCCATCGTCCACATGCATCAGGACACCCACCTCGGTCCCGACTTCGCACGGGCGATGTCGACGCATGGCGTCACGGCGATCTTCGCGGGCCACCTGCATCACTACCATGGGCGCTACGGCACCATTGGCGGTACGCCGATCTACCTGAGCGGTTCGGCGTCGCAGCGTACCTATCTGATCGTCGAACACGACACCGACACGCGCGAACTACGCATCTACGGCGTGCGGGACAACGATCCGTCGAAGAAGACACTCATCGAGTCGCTGTCGACCCGTCGGGGCGGCTGACGAGCTCATCGGCTCAATCGTGCCGTTCCTTCAGCAGGTTGCGCAGGAACGGCACGGTGACGCGCCGCTGCGCGGCGAGCGAGGCGCGGTCCAGCGTGTCGAGCAGATCGAGCAGCGTGCCGAGGTCGCGCGCGTGGTGGGCGAAGAGCCAGTCGAGCACGACGTCGTCGAGTTCGATGCCACGCGCGCCGGCCTGTTCGCGCAGCACGTCGCGCCGCTCCGCATCGCCCAGCGGCTTGAGCACCGCCTGCGTCAGCGAACCGAGCCGCGAACGGAGATCGGGCAACGCGATGTCCAGCGACACGGGTGCGCCGGAAGCCGAGAACAGCAGCGTGCAGCCTTCAGCGCGGTAGCGATTGAAGGTGTCGAACAGCGCGTGCTCGGCATCGGCCTCGCCGGCGATCGAGTCGATGTCGTCGATCGCCAGCACATCGCTTCCGGCCATGCCGCGGACCGCCGCCGCGCGCGAGCCGCGCAATCCCGCCAGCGGCAGGTACTGGGCCGTCCGGCCGGCGTCGATCGCCGCCTGGCATGCGGCGATGAGGAGGTGCGTGCGTCCACTGCCGACCGGGCCGGCCACGAACACCCATGGCGCCGCGGCGTCCTCGGCGGCCGCGCGCAGCGCGTCGACGGCCGCGGCGTTCTCGCCCGGATGGAAATGCTCGAACCGCTGGCGGCGGGGCCAGCGCAGCGCGAGGGGAAGCTGTGTCGTCATGGGACGCGGTCGTCGGGCAGCACCGGACGCGTACCGCCCGTGCCGACGTGCACCTCGACGTCGACCTCGACGGGAATCGCATCGTCGTCGACGGCGCCCGCCGGCGTGCCGGTGTAGAGGTCGCTCTCGCGGTAGCGGGTGAAGACGTAGCGCAGCAGCACGACCACGACCGAGGCGGCCGGCAGCGCCAGCAGCACGCCGAGGAAACCGAACAGGTGACCGCCCGCCAGGACGGCGAAGATCACGGCCACCGGATGCAGGCCGATCTTGCCGCCGACGAGGCGCGGCACCAGCACGTAGCCTTCCAGCAGCTGCCCGACGGTGAAGACGACCGCGACGAGGATCACGTGCATCCAGTCGCCGTACTGCACGAGCGCGGCGATCAGCGCGGCGACGAAGCCGATCATGAAGCCGAGGTACGGGACGAAGCTGAGCAGGCCGGCCACCATGCCGATCAGCGGACCGATCGAGATGCCGACCAGCGTGAGGCCGAGGCCGTAGAAGACGCCCAGCGCCAGCATGACCAGCAGCTGGCCGCGGACGAAGGCGCCGAGCACCTGGTCCGACTCGCGCGAGAGGCGCACCACCGTCGGTTCGATGGAACGCGGCAGCAGGCGCTGGATGTGCGCGATCATCGTGTCCCAGTCGCGCAGCAGGTAGAACGCGACCACGGGGATCAGGACGGCGTTCGTCAGCCAGGTGACGATGCCCATGCCCGACTGCGTGACCTTGGCGACCGTCTTCGCGGCGATGCTGCCGACCGAGCCGATGTGTTCCTTGACGGTGGCGAGCAGGCGGTCGGTGTCGAACACGTTCGGATCGAGGCGCAGGCGCGTCTGGATCCAGGGCAGCGCGGTGTTGCGCACCCAGTCGACGTAGCGCGGCAGGTTTTCCGAAAGGCTTTCGAACTGGTGCTGGATCAGCGGGATCAGCAGGAGGACCACGCCGATGAAGACCAGCGTGATCACGGTGAACACGATGCTCACCGCCCAGGTCCGGCCCATGCCGAGGCGCTGCAGGCGGTCGGCCAGCGGATCGCCCAGGTAGGCCAGCATCGCGGCGAGCGCGAACGGCATCAGGACCGGCGCAAGCAGCCAGATCACGAAGATGATGACGGCGGCGATCGCGAGCATCTGCCAGCGGCGCGAGGTGTCGTGAGTCATGCGAGTCCAGTTTCGGCGTGAAGGCCCGCGCCCATGGTCCCTGTGCGCGGGTGATGCGATTGTCGCGGATCGCCCCCCGTTTGGGCGAATCGAGCGGGATCAGGGCACCCAGCGGACCGCGAGGTCGGCGCCGTCGTGGCCGTCGGCGGCAAGGATATGGCCGCCGGACGCATAGCCTGCGACCAGTCGCGCCAGCGGCGCGTTGGCGCTGACCGCGAGCAGGACGCCGTCGGCCGTGGCGCCGACCGGAGCCACGGTCTTCACGGCCGGGTCGTTGCCGAAGGTCGAGAGGAGACCCGCGTAGTCGGCCGCCGAGCGCAGGCCGGACACCCAGACCTTGCCACTGGAACTGCCGCCCTGGGTCGCCGCGAACTGGCGGTCGAGCTTGTCGGCCATGGCGTTGGCGCCATTGGTCAGCAGGGCCGCGCGTGCCTCGCCGCTGTCCTTCCAGCTGGAGGTCTTGCCGGCCGAGACGAGCGTCCAGTCGGTCTGGTCGTCGCCGATGCGGCCGACGAGGATGACGCCGGTGTTGTACTGACGGGCGACGGTCGCGACCGCGCCGGGGTCGCCGCTGGCGAGCGCGTTCGCGTCCGGCGCATGGCCGTCCTTCGGCACGACGATCGTGTAGCCGCGCGAATCGGCCATCTGGGCGAGCGGAGAGATATCCTGCTGTCCGAGCAGCTTGCCCGACGCGTCGCGGGCGACGACCAGCACCGGCGCCTTGGGCGCGGCGGCCGCGGCGTCACCGACGGCCAGCACCCGGCGGATGGCGCCCGGATCGAACACGATGTCGAGGCTGAGCGGCGCGCCGTTGGCGCCGTTCGTCCGGGCGTACTGGTATTGCTGGACGAGGCCGCCGGGCTGCTTCATCGCATCCGCGTAACCGGGCTTGCCGCGCGGGTCCGCGCCGTTCGAGGCCCGTGCCAGCACCTGGGTCAGGCCCGTGGCGAACGCCTGGTCGCGCACGGCGGCGCTGGTGTCCGCGACCGGTACCGTCACCGTGTAGATGGACGTCTGCGCGATGGCGGTGCCGAGGCTGGCCATCACGAGGAGCATCAGGGAGGCGATGAGGCGGAATGGGCGCATGGGTTCGGCGTCGCTTTCGTCAAGAGGGGCAGTCTGCCCAAACCTTGCCATGGCGTCCATCCAGACCGCGTGCAGGCGGGCCCGCGGGCCCGCGGGCCGCTTGCTGCTATCATGCGCGGTTTCCAATACGCGCCGGTACCGCTTATGTCCTCCGACCAGGGCTCCCTCACCTACCGCGACGCTGGCGTCGACATCGATGCCGGCAATGCCCTCGTCGAGCGCATCAAGCCGCTGGTCAAGCGGACGTTCCGGCCCGAGGTGATGGGTGGACTGGGCGGCTTCGGCGGCCTGTTCGACCTTTCCGGCCGTTACAGGGAGCCGGTGCTGGTCTCCGGCACGGACGGCGTGGGCACCAAGCTCAAGCTCGCCCAGCAGCTGGGCCGGCACGACACGATCGGCATCGACCTGGTCGGCATGTGCGTCAACGACGTGCTCGTGCAGGGCGCCGAACCGCTGTTCTTCCTCGATTACTTCGCGACCGGCAAGCTCGACGTCGACACCGCCGCGGCGGTCGTCGGCGGCATCGCGCGCGGCTGCGAGCTGGCGGGCTGCGCCCTGATCGGCGGCGAGACCGCCGAGATGCCGGACATGTATCCGCCGGGCGAGTACGACCTGGCCGGCTTCACCGTCGGCGCGGTCGAGAAGTCCGCGATGAACGACGGCTCGTCCATCGTCGCCGGCGACGTCATCCTCGGCGTCGCGTCCTCGGGTCCGCATTCGAACGGTTACTCGCTGATCCGTCGCATCCTCGAGCGCGCCGGTTCGCCGCTGGAGACGGAGGTCGGTGGCGTGAAGCTGGTCGACGCGCTGATGGCGCCGACGACGATCTACGTGAAGCCGATGCTCGAACTGATCGGCAAGGTCGACGTCCACGGCATGGCCCACATCACCGGTGGCGGCCTCACCGAGAACATCATCCGCGTCGTGCCCGAAGGCCTCGGCCTGTCGATCGACGCGTCGAGCTGGGAACTGCCGCCCGTGTTCCAGTGGCTGCAGCGCGAAGGCAACGTCGCCCGCGAGGAGATGTGGCGTACGTTCAACTGCGGCATCGGCTTCACGGTGCTGCTGGCGCAGGACCAGGTCGAGGCCGCGAAGGCCGCGCTCGCCGCGCACGGCCTCGCCAGCTGGACGATCGGTTCCGTCGTCGCCGCCACGGGTGGCGAGCGCGTGCACATCGCCTGATCGCGGCCATGGATCGTCCTTTGCGCGTCGCCGCGCTCGCCTCCGGGCGAGGCAGCAACCTCGCCGCGCTCATCGCCGCGCGCGACGCCGGCCGGCTGCCGGTGGAATTCACCCTGGCCGGCAGCGACAAGGCGCAGGCCGGCGCGCTCGCGGTCGCCCGTGACGCGGGCATCCCCACCGTCGCGCTCTCGCCGAAGGATTACGCCACCCGCGCCGACTTCGACGCGGCGCTGTTCGGCCGGGTCGCCGACAGCGGCGCGGATCTCCTCGTGCTGGCCGGCTACATGCGCATCGTCGACGCGGCCGTCGTCGCCGCGTGGGAAGGCCGTGCGATCAACGTGCATCCGTCGCTGCTGCCCAAGTACCGCGGGCTGCACACGCACCGCCGCTGCCTCGAGGCCGGCGACACCGAACACGGCGCCAGCGTGCACTTCGTGACCGCCGAACTGGACGGCGGACCGGTGGTGGCCCAGGCGCGCATCCCGGTCCACCCGGGCGACACCGAGGCCGATCTCGCGGAACGTCTGCTGGTCGAGGAGCACCGGCTCCTGCCCGCCGTCGTCGCGGCGATCGCGTCGGGGCGCCTGCGCTGGCACGGTGGCCCGGTGTTCGACGGGCAGGCGTTGACGTCTCCCCTGCGTCTCGCCGACCTGTGACGGCCTGAAGGTCGCGGCCTCCCTTCCGTTCAGCCGCCGTCGCTAAACTCGACGGCATGAAGACCACTACCCTGCTTCGCGCCGGCTTCGCGCTGGCCCTCGCCCTGCCCGCCGCCGCCTTCGCCGCGAGCGTGCCGCAGGCCTTCACGGCCACCTACAACGTGCTCCAGGGCGGCAGCCCGCTCGGCACCGCGACGATCCAGCTCAAGCCCGCCGGCAACGGCCAGTTCGAATACACGAACCAGAGCAAGGGCACGGCAGGCATCGCGGCGATGCTCGGCGCCAGCGTGTCGGAGACCTCGCGCTTCAGCTGGGCCGGCAACGTGCCGCAGCTGGTCAGCTACAGGTACGACATGCAGGCGATCAAGCCGAAGACGCGCGAGGTCACCGTCCAGGGCGCCACGGTGCAGGTGCAGGACAACAAGAAGAACTACAGCTACGCGTCGGTGCCGGGCATGGTCGATCGCAACACGCTTCCGCTCGCGTTGGGCGTGGCGCTCGGAGCCGGCCAGAAGGACGTCACGCTGCCTGTCGCGGTGAAGCAGGCGGTGGAGAACCAGCAGTTCAGGGCGGCGGCGAACGAGCAGGTCAAGGTCGAGGCCGGCACGTTCAACGCGGTCCGCGTCGACCGCGTGGACGAGAAGCGCGGCTTCACCGCCTGGTATGTTCCGAAGAAGTACCCGGTGCCCGTGAAGCTGGCCCAGACCGACGGCGGCGACCTGACGCTGGAACTCGTGAGCTACAGCGGGAAGTAAGCGGCGCGGTTCGGCGACAGGCCCCAAGAAAAAGCCCGCGCGAGCGGGCTTTTTTTCGTCTCAGCTCGGCAGGCGCCGGATGATCGCGCCGAGAACGCCGAGTTTTTCCTCGATGTTCTCGTAGCCGCGATCGATGTGGTACACGCGATCGACGGTGGTATCGCCTTCGGCGACGAGGCCCGCGAGCACCAGGCACGCGGACGCGCGCAGGTCGGTGGCCATGATCGGTGCGCCGCTCATCTTCGGCACGCCGGTGATGATGGCGGTATTGCCCTCGAGGCGGATGTCGGCACCCAGGCGCTGCAGTTCCAGCGCGTGCATGAAGCGGTTCTCGAACACGGTCTCGGTGATCACGCCGACGCCTTCGGCGACGCAGTTGAGCGCCGTGAACTGCGCCTGCATGTCGGTCGGGAACGCCGGGTACGGCGCGGTGACGAGATTCACCGCCTTCGGACGGCGACCCTGCATGTCCAGCTCGATCCAGTCCGGACCGGTGCTGATGTGCGCGCCGGATTCCTCGAGCTTCTGCAGCACGGCGTCCATGGTGTTCGCGCGCGCGCCGCGGGCGCGGACCTTGCCACCCGTCATCGCGGCGCCGACGAGGAAGGTGCCGGTCTCGATGCGGTCGGGCAGCACTTCGTAATGCGCGCCATGCAGGCGCTCGACGCCCTCGACGATCAGCGTGGACGTGCCGATGCCGTCGATCTTCGCGCCCATCGCGATCAGGCAATGCGCGAGGTCGACGACCTCGGGCTCCTGCGCGGCGTTCTCGATGATCGTGGTGCCTTCCGCCAGCGTGGCGGCCATCAGGATGTTCTCGGTACCGGTGACGGTGACCATGTCCATCACGATCCGCGCACCCTTCAGACGGCCGGAGCGCGCCTTGATGAAGCCGTTCTCCACGGTGATCTCGGCGCCGAGCGCCTGCAGGCCGCGGATGTGCTGGTCGACGGGACGCGAGCCGATGGCGCAGCCGCCGGGCAGCGACACTTCGGCCTTGCCGTGGCGCGCGACCAGCGGGCCGAGCACGAGGATCGAGGCGCGCATGGTGCGCACCAGGTCGTACGGCGCGACGCAGGAATTCTCCGGGCGCGGGTCGATGTGCATCTTCATGCGGTCGTCGAGGACGACGCGGACGCCCATGCGACCGAGGAGTTCGATGAAGGTGGTGACGTCGTGCAGATGCGGCACGTTGCCGATGCTGACCGGTTCGTCGGCGAGCAGGCAGGACGCGAGGATCGGGAGCACGGCGTTCTTGGCGCCGGAAATGCTCACCTCACCGTGGAGCGGCTGGCCGCCGCTGATAAGGATCTTGGCCATGGAAGGGGTGCCTTGGAAGGAATGACGGGACGAGGAGGCCCCGGCGCGCGTGTTCAGCGGCGACCGGCGGCTTCTTCGGGGGTGAGGGTCTTGAGGCCAAGGGCGTGGATGGCGCCGCCCATGAGGTCGCCGAGCGTCGCGTAGACGAGGCGGTGGCGGGCGAGCGGCAGCTTGCCGGCGAACTGTTCCGAGATCACTTCCGCTTCGAAGTGGACGCCGTCGTCGCCGCGAACGTCCGCCTGCGCGCCGGGAAGGCCGGCTTCGATCAATGCCTGGATGCGCGCAGCGTCCATGGAGTCTCCGGTAAGGGGGTCGCGGCGGGGGCGGGGTTCCGAAACGGTCCCTGAATCACCCGTCGATGCCAGCGACGATAAAATGAGAATATGTAATGGTAATGGAAATCCGGTGTCGCAGAAATGGACATCCCGGGTGACCAGGGACAGCCCCCGCCCGGAACCGAGCTCGCATGAACGCACGCACAGCCCCGCCCGCCAGCCTCGTGAATGCCGATACCGTCATCCGCAGCGCCCGCACCGTCATCAAGACGGAGGCCGCGGCCATCCGGGCGCTCGAAGCGCGGGTCGACGCCGCCTTCGTCCAGGCCTGCCAGATGATCCTGGCCTGCAAGGGCCGCGTGGTGGTGTCCGGCATGGGCAAGTCGGGCCACATCGCGCGGAAGATCGCCGCCACGCTGGCGTCGACGGGCACGCCGTCGTTCTTCGTCCATCCGGGGGAAGCCAGCCACGGCGACCTCGGCATGATCCAGCCGGACGACCTCCTGCTCGGAATCTCCTATTCCGGCGAGACGGACGAGCTCCTCTACATCCTGCCGGCGATCAAGCGCCAGGGCATCGCCCTGATCTCGATCACGGGCAATCCGAAGTCGTCGCTGGCCACGCAGGCCGATCTCAACCTCGACGCCAACGTGGCCTCCGAGGCCTGCCCGCACGGTCTCGCACCCACCGCGAGCACGACGGCCGCCCTGGTGATGGGCGACGCCCTGGCGGTGGCGCTGCTGGAAGCGCGCGGTTTCACCTCCGACGACTTCGCGCGCTCGCATCCGGCCGGCAGCCTGGGCCGCCGCCTCCTGCTGCACATTTCCGACGTCATGCATTCGGGTGACGACGTTCCCCGCGTGCGCCTCGGCGCCACGCTGAGCGAGGCCCTGGTCGAGATGTCGCGCAAGCGCCTGGGCATGACCGCCGTGGTGGACGAGGACGACCGCCTCCTTGGCGTGTTCACCGACGGCGACCTTCGCCGCGCGCTCGACGACGATGGCGTCGACCTGCGCAGCGCCTCGGTGGCCCAGCTGATGACCCGCGGCCCGAAGACCATCGGCTCGGACAAGCTGGCCGTCGAGGCCGCGCAGCTGATGGAGAAGCACCAGATCAACGCGCTGCTGGTCGTCGATGCGGAAGGCCGCGCCGTCGGCGCCCTGAACATCCACGACCTGCTCCGGGCCCGCGTCGTCTGACGACGGGCATCCAGGCGTTCCCCACGCGCCTCCTCGTCCCCACATAGCGAACCATGGCCTACACCCACTACACCGAGATTCCCGCCGACGTCGCCGAGCGCGCGGCGCGCGTGCGCGTGGTCGTCTTCGACGTCGACGGCACGCTGACCGACGGGCGCCTCTGGTACGGCGAGGACGGCCGCGAGACCAAGGTCTTCCACGTCCACGACGGCCTCGGCCTGAAGGCGCTGGAGCGCAACGGCGTGAAGGTCGCGATCATCACGGCACGCATCAGCCACCCTGTGTCCCTGCGCGCCGAGGAACTCGGCATCGCCCACGTCTACCAGGGCCAGAAAGACAAGCGCGCCTGCCTGACCGGCCTGCTGGACGCCCTGCAGCTCGCGCCCGAGCAGGCCGCGTTCGTGGGCGACGACCTCCCCGACCTGCCCGCCATGGGCATCGCCGGCCTGGCCGTGGCCACCGCCAACGCCCATCCCTGGGTGGCCGAACGCGCCCACTGGCGCACGCGACTGACGGGCGGCTACGGCGCGGCGCGCGAAGTATCCGACCTGATCCTCGCGGCGCAGGGCAAGGCGGAAGCCGAGCGGGACCGCTGGCTGTGAGCGTGCTGAATTTCTTCCGCGACCGCAGCGCGACGGGCGTGGCGGGCATGCTCGCCGTGGCGCTGGGCGCGAGCGTGCTCCTCTACTACGCCACGGCGCCCGAGAAGAAGGTGCAGGATTTCGTGGGGCCGCCGCGATCCGGCTACGTGCTCACCAATTTCAACCTCGACTCGTTCAACGAGGAGGGCAAGGCGGCCTTCACGCTCACCGCGCCGCATCTCGAGCGCCGCGAAGGCGACGAGTCGCTGTACATCAACGCGCCGGATTTCGTGCTGCCCTCGACCAACGAGACCAACGCACCGCCCTGGACGGGCCACTCGCAGTACGGGTGGGTCAACAAGGACGGCAGCATGCTCAAGCTGCAGGGCAAGGTGCACATGGACCGCGTCGCCTTCGGCACGACGCCCCCCGCCAGCATCGACACCTCCGAGGTCAGCGCCTGGCCGAAGGAGAATCGCCTGGAGACGGCCGAGGCGGCCCGTATCGTTCAGGGAACCTCTACAATGGATGGCGTTGGCATGCGCGCCAATCTCGACAGCAAGCACCTGGAGCTCCTCGATGCAGTCCACAGCACGTATCAGCCGCGCAAGCGCTAAGGCCCTTCTCGTCGTGCTTGGCGCCGGGATGCTGGCCGCCCTGCCCGTCGCGGCGAAGCAGTCCGATCGCAACGCCCAGGTCCAGGTGGACGCCAAGTCGTTCGACGGCAAGCAGCAGCCGCAGGGCATCGTCATCTACACGGGCAACGTGATCATCACGCAGGGCACGCTCAAGGTGACGGGCGCCAAGGCCACCGTGTACCTCAACGACGACAACTCCGTGAAGCGCGTCATCGTCGACGGCGGCCCTGCGACCATGCAGCAGCAGGACGACGACGGCAACTGGATGCACGGCCGCGCTAACAACGTCGATTACAAGGTCGAAGAGGACTACGCGGTGCTCACCGGCAACGCGCACATCGACCAGCCGGTCAAGGGCACCGCCGATGGCGACAAGCTCACGTACAACACGAAGGACAGCACGATGACGGGCGAAAGCAATAGCGGCGCCCCCGTGCACATGACCTTCCAGCCCAAGAACACCACGCCCGCGGCCGCACCCGCGAAGCCCGCGGCGTCCGACACGAAGAAGCCCTGACCCATGCTTTCAGCCCAAGGCCTGCAGAAGCGCTTCCGCGCACGCCAGGTAGTCCGCGATTTCGCGTTCTCCATCCGCGAAGGCGAGGTGGTCGGCCTGCTCGGCCCGAACGGTGCCGGCAAGACGACCTGCTTCTACATGGTGGTGGGCCTGATCCAGGCCGACGCCGGCCAGATCAAGCTCGACCAGCAGGACATCACCGGCCTGCCCATGCACGCCCGCGCGAAGCTCGGCATCGGCTACCTGCCGCAGGAGGCCTCGGTGTTCCGTCGACTCAGCGTCGCCGACAACATCCTGGCCGTACTCGAGCTGCGCGACGGCATGACGCAGAAGCAGCGGGAAGACGAGCTGGAAAGCCTGCTCGACGAGCTGAAGATCTCGCACATCGCCGAGCAGAAGGGCATCAGTCTCTCCGGCGGCGAGCGGCGTCGCGTCGAAATCGCCCGCGCGCTGGCCGCCCGCCCGCGCTACATGCTGCTCGACGAACCCTTCGCGGGCGTCGACCCGATCTCGGTGGGCGAGATCCAGCGCATCGTGCGCCATCTCAAGGAGCGCGGCATCGGCGTGCTCATCACGGACCATAACGTCCGCGAAACACTCGGCATCTGCGACCGCGCGTACATCCTCAACGACGGCGAAGTCCTCTCCCGCGGTACGCCCCAGCACATCCTCGCGGACGAAAAGGTTCGGGAAGTGTATCTGGGACGTGAGTTCCGGATCTGACGCCCCGTCCTACCCCACCTTGGGAATAGCTCGCCGAGGCGCTGGTTTGCGGGGGCCAACAGGGGTTAGGATGGATCGGGAACCCCACGCGTCGCAGGCATGAAACCCGGACTTCAGTTTCGCCTCAACCAGCAGCTCACGCTGACACCTCAGCTGCAGCAGGCCATCCGCCTGCTCCAGCTGTCGCAGCTGGAGCTCGAGGCCGAACTCCGCCAGATCGCGGAAAGCAACCCGTTGCTGGAGTTCGCCGAAGATGCCGAATCCGAGGCGGACGCGGCCGACGACGAGGGCTTCGAGGCCGCCGATTACACGCCGCCCCGCGACGAGGTCCCGAAGAAGGCCTCCAAGGACGACGACGAATCCACCGCGGCGCCTTCCGAAGAGCTCGCGCCCGACTGGGACGACGACCGGTTCCACGGCGAGGCCGGAGACTATGCCGGCGCCCCGTCGCGCGCTGGCGGTGTCGACGACGACGGCTTCGAGCCGCAGAACGCCGCGCCCGAGAGCCTGCAGCAGCACCTGGAGTGGCAGCTCAACCTCTCGCAGTTCTCGCCGCGCGACCACGCCATCGCGACCGCGATCATCCATGCGCTCGACGAAGACGGCTACCTGCGCGACGGTGTCGAAGCGGTGGAAGCCGCCCTGCCCGCGGAACTCGGCGCACGTGCCGCTGAGATCGAAACCGTGCGCCAGCGCGTGCAACGTTTCGATCCCACGGGCATCGCCAGCCTCGACCTGCGCGACTGCCTCGACTGCCAGCTGTCGCAGTTCTCGCTCGACACGCCGCATCGCGAGCTCGCGATCCGCATCGTCAACGAAGAACTGGAACTGCTCGCGCGCAACGACCGCACGAAGATCGCCCGCAAGCTCAAGGCACCCGAGGCCGACGTCGCCGCGGCGGCGAACCTCATCCGCAGCCTCGATCCCAGGCCCGGCGCGGCCCTCGACGCCACGCCCGTCGAGTACGTCGCGCCCGACGTCTACGCGCGCCGCGAGAACGGGCGCTGGCAGGTCAGCCTGAATCCCGACGCCCAGCCGCGGCTCGGCCTCAACCAGCATTACTGCAACCTCATCGCCCGCGCGCGCGGCGACGACGCGACATGGATGAAAGGCCAGCTTCAGGAAGCCCGCTGGCTGCTGAAGAGCCTGCAGTCGCGCGCCGAGACGTTGCAGAAGGTGGCCGACGTGATCGTGCGCCGGCAGAGCGCCTTCCTCGACTACGGTCCCGAAGCCATGCATCCGCTGGTGCTGCGCGAAGTGGCCGAGGAGGTCGGGATGCACGAATCGACCATATCCCGCGTGACCACGCGCAAGTACATGCATACGCCGCGCGGCACGTTCGAACTCAAGCATTTCTTTTCCAGCGGCGTGGCGACGGAAGACGGCGGCAGCGCGTCCGCCACCGCCATCCAGGCCATGCTGCGCAAACTGATCACGGCGGAAGACGCGCGCCGCCCCCTCTCGGACCAGGCGCTCGCGGAGGAACTCCATCGACGCGGCATTCAGGTCGCCCGACGTACGGTAGCCAAGTACCGGGAAGCGATGCGTATCCCCAGTTCCAGCGAACGCGTCCGCGCCCATTGACGGTGACCGGGAACCTCGGCACAGGAGAACGGTCCCAACGTTTCAAGGCTCGAGGAACGGCACCGTGTCGTTCCGATCTCGTCGCCGAACGGCGGCACCCTCAGCAAGTAGGAGGCGTCAATGCAAATCCAGATCAGCGGCCAGCACATCCAGATCACCCCCGCCCTGCGTGAGCGCGTGGAACAGCAGATCGGTCGCTTCGAACGCCTTTTCGACAACATCAAGGCCCTCGACGTGGTGCTTTCCGTCGACAAGAACGAGCACAAGGCCAGCGGCACCCTCCACTGCGCCGGCACCCGGCTTCATGCCGACGGTCTCGCCCGGCTCGACGACGACAAGAAAGGCGACACCCTCTACAACGCGATCGACGCCATGATCGCCAAGCTCGCCGACCAGCTGAAGAAGCACAAGGAAAAGCTTAAAGATCACCACAACGCCGAGGTCCGCGAGGCCCGCGCGGCCACCTGACGCGGTCCCATGGCGGCGCCCGCCGCCCTCCGGACCGCCCCTTGATGGCACAATAGGCGCAAGCCGGCACGCCCCGCGTGCCGGCTTTTTTCCTTCTAGGGACCCATTCCGTGGACCGGCTGACCGCCAGACAACTCTTCGACGGCGTACACGAGCGCATGGCCCTGCGCTGGGCGGCGGGCATGCGCGGCGAAGCGCGCGTGCTCGAACCCAACGCCAAGCAGAGCCGGCGACCCTCCCTGGTCGGCTACCTCAACGTGATCTATCCGAACAAGGTCCAGATCATCGGCACCGAGGAGCTGAACTACCTCGACGGCCTGGACTCCCGGCAGCGCTGGGAAGCCATCCACAAGATCGCCGCCTACCAGCCGGCCGCGCTGATCGTCACGAAAGACCAGTCGATTCCGCCCGACCTGCGCGAGGTCGCCGAGGAAACCGATACGCCACTGTGGCAGAGCACCAAGCGCGGGCATGAACTGCTCACCTACCTGCAATACCACCTGGCCCGCACGCTCGCGCCGCGCACGACGCTGCATGGCGTGTTCCTCGAGGTGTTCTCCATCGGCGTGCTGATCACCGGCGATCCGGGTTCCGGCAAGAGCGAGCTCGCGCTGGAACTGATCAGCCGCGGCCATCGACTCGTCGCGGACGACGCCACCGAATTCACGCTGATCGCACCGGACGTCATCGACGGCGCGTGCCCGGAACTGCTGCAGGACCTGCTCGAAGTGCGTGGCCTCGGCGTGCTGAACATCCGCGAGATGTTCGGTCATACCGCGGTCAAGCCGTCCAAGTACCTTCGGCTCGTCGTCCACCTTAAGCCCATGCGCGAGGGCGAGGAGAACGACGCCATGACGCGCCTCACCGGCGACGTCAGCCGCCGCAACGTGCTCGACGTCGACGTGCCGATGATCACGATTCCGGTCGCGCCCGGACGCAACCTCGCCGTCCTCGTCGAGGCTGCCGTGCGCAACCATGTGCTGAAGAGCAAGGGCATCGATCCCGCCCAGACCTTCATCGACCGCCAGGCGCACCAGATGCGCCGGTTCTCCCCGTGGTGACCCGAGTGACCGACGAACTCATCAGCCCCATCGTCGACCCCGACGGCATCCACCTCGTCGTGCTCACCGGCATGTCCGGGGGCGGCAAGACCGTCGCGCTGCGCGCGCTGGAAGACCTCGAGTTCTACTGCGTCGACAACATGCCGGCGGAACTCATCCCGCAGCTCGTCGCCGCGGTGAGCCAGGGCGAGCACGGCCCCCGCCGCCGCATCGCGGTCGGCGTCGACGTGCGCAACCGCCGGGTCGACCTCTCGCGCATGCCGCACGTGCTGTCCGAGCTGTCGTCGGCCGGCGTGCACGTGCACCTGATCTTCCTCGACAGCCGCGACGACGTCCTGATCAAGCGCTACTCCGAAACCCGCCGGCGGCACCCGCTCGCGGCGGAGAAGCTCTCGCTGGCCGACTCCATCGCCCAGGAGCGCAAGCTGCTGCGTCCGCTGGTGTCGATCGCCGAGAAGGTCATCGACTCCTCCGACCTCAACGTCCACCAGCTGCGCCGCCTGTTCGCCACGGGCTACGCGGCCGCGTCGGACGGCACCACGCTGCTGTTCGAATCGTTCGCCTACCGTCGCGGCCTGCCCTCCGACGCCGACTTCGTCTTCGACGCCCGCTGCCTGCCCAATCCGCACTGGGAGCCGCGGCTCCGGCCCTTCTCGGGCAAGGATCTGCCGGTGCGCGAGTTCCTCGACGCGAACCCGCTGGTGGGCGAGTACTACGCCGATGTCGCCCGCTGGCTGGACACCTGGCTGCCCCGCTTCGAAGGCGAGGACCGCAGCTACGTCACCGTCTCGATCGGCTGCACCGGAGGCCGGCACCGGTCGGTCTACCTGGTGGAGAAGCTCGCCCAGCACTACCGCTCGCAGCGCGGCAACGTCCTGACCTTCCATCGCGAGCTCGAGTGACCGATGATCATCCCCAAGCCACAACGAGTATCCGGGCGATGACCGTCGGTGTTCTCCTCATGACCCACGAAGCCGTCGGCAAGGCGCTGATTTCGGCCGCGCGCCACGTGATGCCGAAGCTGCCGCTGGACGTCGACGCCGTCGAGGTGCCGCCCAGCGCCGACCCCGACGTCATGCGCATGCTTACCGCGAAACACGCCCGCGAGCTCGATCACGGCGAGGGCGTGCTGGTGCTCGCCGACCTGTACGGTGCCACGCCCTGCAACATCGGCCTCTCGCTCAGCGAGCTCGGCGTGCACCTGCGCTGCGTCTCGGGGCTGAACCTGCCGATGCTGCTGCGCGTTCTCAACTACTCGGAAAAATCGCTGTCCGAACTGGCCGAGATCGCGGCCAGCGGCGGGCGCGGAGGGATATTCATCGACCATGCTTGAACGGGAAATCACGGTATCCAACCGGCTCGGCCTGCACGCGCGCGCGTCGGCCAAGCTCGTCCAGCTGGTCGCGAGTTTCAAATCCACGGTGTGGCTCCTCAGCAAGGGCCGCGAGGTGAACGCCCAGAGCATCATGGGCGTCATGATGCTCGCCGCCGGCATGGGCACGTCGCTCACGATCCGCGCCGAGGGCGCGGACGAAGAAGCCGCGATCGCGGCCGTGGCCGACCTGTTCGACCGCAAGTTCGACGAAGGCGCCTGACGCATGACGCATCCGCACGGCATGAGGCATCCATGAGAATCGTGCTGACCGGCACGCCGGCTTCCCGGGGCATGGCCCTCGGGCGGGCGCGACTGGTCCAGCCTAGCCTCCTGGCGGTCGACACGCGGATGCTCGAGGACGACGAGATCGGTCCCGAGATCGAGCGCCTGCACAAGGCGATCGACACCGCGCGCACCGAACTCCACGAGCTGCGCGGCAAGCTGCACGGCGCCCTCGCCCGCGAGGTCGGCGACTTCATCGACGCGCACAGCCTCCTGCTCGACGACGAGGAACTGCTCCGCGGCCTCGACGAACTGGTCTCCATCGGCCACTACACCGCCAGCGCGGCGCTGAAGATGCAGCGCGATCGCCTCGCGGCCGTGTTCGACGCCATGAACGACCCGTACCTGAAGAGCCGCGGCGAGGACATCGACCAGGTCATCGGCCGCGTCATGTCGGCGCTCAACCAGCAGTCGAGCCGCGAGGAACGCAAGCTCGCGGCCCGCGTCGGGGAAATCATCGTCAGCGACACCGTCGCGCCCGCCGACATGGCCGGCATGGCCGGCCAGGGCATGCTCGGCGTCATCGCCAGCGCCGGCAGCATCTACTCGCACAGCGCGATCCTCGCGCGCAGCTTCAACCTGCCGATGCTCGTCGGCACGCGCGACGCGCTCGCCACCATCAACGACGACGACCTGGTCCTCATCGACGCCGAGCACGGCGAGGTCATCGTCCACCCGACCGCGCAGGACCTCGCGCGCTACCGGCAGTGGCAGCGCCAGGCGGCCGCCGAGGGCCGGCGCCTCGCCGCGCTGGCCACCGCGCCGACGCTCACGCGCGACGGCGCGCATATCCGGCTTTACGCCAACGCCGAACTGGCGGGCGACGTCACGCTGGCTCGCGCACGCGGCGCCGATGGCGTGGGTCTGTACCGCTCGGAGTTCCTTTTCCTCCGTCAGCGCGGCTTGCCTTCGGAAGACGAGCAGTTCGCCGCCTACCGCGACGTCGTGCTCGGCATGGGCGGCCTGCCGGTGACCATCCGCACGCTCGACCTCGGCGCCGACAAGGCCGACGCCGCGGGTCTCGCGATCCGCGGCGAGGACAACCCCGCCCTCGGCGTGCGTGGCGTGCGCCTCTCGATGCGCTACCCGGACATCTTCAGCGTGCAGTTGCGCGCGATCCTGCGCGCCGCCTGTTACGGACCCGTGCGGATCCTCGTCCCGATGATCACGCACGTCGGCGAACTGATCCAGGTGCGCTCGCTGATCAAGAAAGCGCGCGAAGACCTCACGCAACGCGGCCAGGAATTGCCCGAACGGCTGGAGATCGGCGCCATGATCGAGGTGCCCGCCGCGGCGATCGGCGTCACCTCCATCCTGAGCAAGGCCGACTTCCTCGCCATCGGCACGAACGACCTCGCGCAGTACGTGCTCGCCGCCGACCGCAACAACGATGCGCTCGACGGCATCTACGATCCGCTCCAACCCGCGTTCCTGCGCCTCATCGCCCACGTGATCGCGAGCGCCCGGCGCGCGAAGAAGGCGGTCAGCCTCTGCGGCGAGATCGCCGGCGACACGCAGTTCACCGCCCTCCTCCTCGCCATGGGCCTGGAGGAATTCAGCATGCACCCCGGACAACTCCTGCAGGTCCGCGACCGCCTCACCAAGCTCGACTGCACGGCGCTGCGCCGCGCGGCGCCCAGGCTGTTCCGTGCGCATACGCGCGATGAAGTCGAGGCGCGGTTGCTCGAGGTGGTCGCCGAGCAGACGGACTGCCTGTAGCCGCGTCGGGCAGGGATTCGCCCTCGCAGGAGCCTCGAAGTTGGGTGGGAGCCGATGGTATCGGCGATCCCGCGGCAGCGGGCAACCTCGCGACACGATCGGCACCCGTCACCGTCATCCCGGTGCAAACCGGGATCCACGGCGAGGCGATCGGTTTAGGCGGTACGGTTTCAAGGCACGTGGCCGACACCCTGCCGCGCACATCGATGCCGCGCCCACGCTCGGCCCGCAAACCGAGGCGGTGGGCCCCGGCGTGCGCCGGGGCGACGGTGAGGACTTTTCGCGAAGCTTCGGCCCCCCTCTCACCGTCTCCCGGTGCAGACCGGGATCCACGGCGAGGCGGTCGGTTTTCGCGGTACGGTTCCAGGGCGAGTGACCGCGCCGTGCCGCGCATATCGATGCAGCGCCGACGCTTCGAAGCAGGGGTGGGAGCCGATCGTATCGGCGATCCCGCGGCAGCGGGCACACTCGCGACACGATCGGCCCCCCTCACCGTCATCCCGGTGCAAACCGGGATCCACGGCGAGGCGGTCGGTTTAGGCGGTACGGTTCCAACACGCGGAGTCGCACCCTGCCACGCACATCGATGCGGCGCCCACGCTCGGCCCGCAAACCGAGGCGGTGGGCCCCGGCGTGCGCCGGGGCGACGGTGAGGACTTTTCGCGAAGCTTCGGCCCCCCCCCCCTCACCGTCATCCCGGTGCAAACCGGGATCCACGGCGAGGCGGTCGGTTTTGCCGCGCAGTCTCAACGTCCTACCGGACACCGAGGCGGTGGACACCGGCGTGCGCCGGGGTGACGGTGATCTCACGAAAAAAAAGGGCCGCGATCGCTCGCGGCCCTTTCTGTTACTTTGCTGCGTCGATCAGGCGGCGCGTACCGCGGCCATCTTCTCCGCGTTGCTCACCACGTTCGCGCGCAGCTCCTCGCTGTCGAAGTCGTCGACCGAGATGAACTCGGCGACGCCGTCGCGGACGCGCTGGAGCAGGTCGCGTTCCGCGGCGGTGATCGCACCCAGCTTCTCGGCTTCCGCGAGCTGCTCGTTGTAGGTGTGCGAGGTGAGCTGACCGCCCTTGAACGCCTTGAGGAACTTGCGCTCGACCGGCTCGGCGGCGATCACGTCGGGCAGGATCGCGTTCATGCGGCCGACGGTGTTGTTCGCCGTGGGCGTCATGTACGTCCAGCTCGTCAGGCGGTCGCGGGCTTCGCTGGGCGCGGTGATCAGCGCGGCGACGCGGCGGCCCAGGCGATCCGACGGCGGCACTTCGCGACGGCCGAACGGGAACACCAGGGCGCGCAGCAGCCAGGCGACCGGGCGTACCGGGAAGTTACGGATCACGCCATCCAGCGCCATCTGCATCTTCCACACGCACTCGTGGAACGCCCAGGCGAGCAGCGGACGATCCGCTTCCGGACGGCCGGTGTCCTCGTAGCGCTTGAGCATCGCGCTGGCGATGTACAGGTACGACAGCGTGTCGCCGAGGCGGGCCGACAGCTTTTCCTTGAACTTCAGCTTGCCGCCGAGCACGCCCATCGAGACGTCGGCGCACAGCGCGAGCGCGGCCGAGTAACGATTGAGCTTGCGGTAGTAGCGACGCGTGTAGGCGTCACCGGCGGTGTCGCCGATCTTCGCGGCGGTGAGGCCCAGCACGAAGCTGCGCACCGCGTTGGAGAAGCCGAAGCCGATGTGGCCGAACAATGCCTTGTCGAACGTCTTGAGGCGCTCGCGGTAGTCGGCGATGTTCAGCGCCTGCATTTCCTTCAGCACGTAAGGATGGCAGCGGATCGCACCCTGGCCGAAGATCATCAGGCTGCGGGTCATGATGTTCGCGCCTTCCACCGTGATGGCGATCGGCACGCTCTGCCAGCCGCGGCCCATGTAGTTCTTGGGACCGAGGATCACGCCCTTGCCGCCGTGGACGTCCATCGCGTCGGACGCGATCTGGCGGCACCATTCCGTGGCGTGGTACTTGGCGATCGCCGACGGCACCGCCGGCTTCTCGCCGCGGTCCACCGCCGCGGCGGTGGCGCGCGACAGTGCCTGCGTGGCGTAGGTCAGGCCGCCGATGCGGGCGAGCGCTTCCTCCACGCCTTCGAAGCGGCCGATGGCCAGGCCGAACTGCTTGCGCATGCGCGCATAGGCGCCGGTGGCGGCCACCGCCATGCGCGACGCGCCGGTGGCATTGGACGGCAGCGAGATCGCGCGGCCGACCGAGAGGCACTCGACCAGCATGCGCCAGCCCTGGCCGGCCATGTGCGGACCGCCGATCAGCACGGACAACGGAACGAACATGTCCTTCGCATGCACCGGGCCGTTCTGGAACGGCGTGTTGAGCGGGAAGTGACGACGGCCGATCTGCATCCCCGGCGTTTCGCGCGGGAGCAGCGCGAGCGTGATGCCGAGGTCTTCCTTGTCGCCCAGCAGCTTGTCCGGGTCGTACATGCGGAACGCGAGACCGACGATCGTCGCGACCGGCGCGAGCGTGATGTAGCGCTTGTCGAACGTCAGGCGGATACCGACGGTTTCCTCGCCGTTCCACATGCCCTTGGTGACGATGCCGAAATCGGGAATCGACGTGGCGTCCGAGCCGGCGTAGGGGCCGGTGAGCGCGAAGCACGGGATCTCGCGACCGTCGGCGAGGCGCGGAAGATAGTGGTTCTTCTGCTCGTCGGAGCCGTAGTGCATGAGCAGTTCGCCCGGTCCGAGCGAGTTCGGCACGGCGACCGTGGATGCCAGCGTCTGCGACATGCTCGAGAGCTTCTGCAGCACGGCGGAATGCGCCAGCGCCGAGAAGCCGAGACCGCCGTAGCTCTTCGGGATGATCATGCCGAAGAACTTGTTCTTCTTGATGAACTCCCAGACGTTGGGCGGCAGGTCCGCCAGTTCATGCGTGATCTGCCAGTCGTCGATCATGCCGCAGAGCTCTTCGACGGGGCCGTCGAGGAAGGCCTGTTCTTCGACCGTGAGCTCGGGCTTCGGCTGGCGCAACAGCACCGACCAGTTCGGCTTGCCCGAGAACAGCTCGCCCTCGAAACCGACCGTGCCGGCCTCGAGCGCCGTCTGCTCGGTGTCCGACAGCTTCGGCGTCACCTTGGCGAACATCGACAGCAGCGGGGCGCTGATCTTCTTCCGGCGGAAGTCGACCATCAGGAGCGGCACCGCGACGACCGCCAGAAGGATCAGCAGGACGACGGTGGTCACCGGCGCGCCGGCGAGGAGGCCCACGACGAGGATCGTCGCCGCCGTCGCGATGGCCCACGTCTTCAGGGACGTGCGGTGGTAGGCGCAGGCACCGGAGGCGATGAGCGCCGCCAGTACAACCAGGATCGCAGACATGGGTATCACCTCTTACTGTGGTTCGTTGCGGTCGTTGAAGGTGGAGCGGTGGATCAGATCGTTTCCATGAAGCTGGCGATCTCGCGCGTGAACGCGTCGTTCGCGTCGCCCGCCACCATGTGGGTGGCGTCGTTCAGTGCCACGTGATGCGCGTGCGGCACGAGGCGGAGGAATTCGTCGACGGTGTGGCTGGAGACGACGTCGCTGCGCGTTCCCGAGAGCAGCAGCACCGGCACCTGCACGCGCGCGGCGGCCGCGAACAGCCGCGGCTGGTAGCGCTCGCTTTCCTGCACCACCCCGTCGAGGAGTGCGGGATCCCAGTGCCAGCGCAGCCGGCCATCGGAAGCCTGGCGCAGCAGCGGCTTCAGCTGCGCCTCGGTTTTCCGTTCACGACGATGCGGAAGGTAAGCCTCGATCGCGGAGGCGGCCTCCTCGTAGTCGGCGAAACCGTCGGGATGGGCGCGCATGAAACCGAGGATACGTTCGACGCCGGCGGTTTCCCACCGGGGCGTGATGTCGACCAGGATCAGCGCCGAGAACGGCGGACGCGCCGGATCGGACTCACCGGCGGCGACGAGACCGAGCAGGCCTCCCATCGACGCGCCGACCAGCACCGGCGCGCGTCCGCCGGCCGGCGTGGCGTCGTGCGCCACGAGCAGCAGATCGGCCACGAACTGTTCCATGTGGTAATCGCCGCGCGGCACGTGCTCACTCTCGCCGTGCCCGCGCGCATCGAACGTCGTGGCGTCGAAGCCCCGCGCGTTGAGCGACCGGGCGGCGCCCAGCCAGGCGTGACGCGTCTGGCCGAAACCGTGCGCGAAGACGAGGCCGGGCGAGCGTTCGCCCTGCCAGCGCTGGGTCGCGAGCACGATCCCGTCGTCGGCGACGAGCCGGCTGACCGAAGATGCGACGTGGGCGGGATTGGCTACCATACGGCCGAGTATGTAGCGCCGCCGGAGGCACGTCAATACGCCGGCGTACGGTCATGTAACGTGTTCGAAGTCAAGGTCTTATGCAGCATGCGCGCGGCCGCCCCGATTGCAAACGGCGGCGTCTCCGCTACCATGCGTCGATGAACGACAGTTCCAAGACCGAACGGGTCCGCCTCTCCGCCGAAGACTGGGAAGACGGGGCGCTTGCCCTCATCGCCGAACAGGGCGTCGGCGCCCTCGCCGTCGAGGCCCTCGCGCGACGCCTCGGCGTCACGAAGGGCAGTTTCTACTGGCATTTCCGCACGCGCGAGGCCCTGCTCCAGGCGGCGCTCGAGCGGTGGGAAGAGTACGGCGAGCGCGAGGTTCTTGCCGAAATCGAGCGCATTCCCGATCCCCTGAAGCGCTTTCCCGAGCTGTTCCGCCGGGTCGCCCACGAGATGCAGCCGCACCGCGTGTATGCGGCGCTGCTGAAGGCGCTCGACCACCCGCAGGTCGTGCCGGTCATGTCGCGCGTCTCGCAACGGCGCATGGACTTCCTCACCCGCCTCTATCAGGAGGCCGGGCTGGAGCCGGTGGTCGCGCTGCATCGCGCGCGCCTGACCTACGCCGCGTATGTCGGTTTCCTCCAGCTGAACTTCACCCTCGGGCTGCCGCGATTGAGCCACGACGAGTTCGACGCGTACGTCGAGCACATGATCGCTACGCTCACGCCCGCGAGGTCCAGCGAAGGATCCTGAACGGCGCGGCCGCTTTTGCTGCGCCGTGCCTTGCGCATACCAACAATCGCAAACTACTGTCTCCACTGACGTTTAACTGGAGACCACACAGGATGCGAGCGCACGGCAGTTCACTGGATGCATTGAACCGATGGGTCGACGAGGTCGCCCTGCTGACGGAGCCCGCCTCCATCCGCTGGTGCGACGGCTCGGATGCGGAGTACGCCGGACTCGTCGAGACGATGCTTGCCAGCGGCGACCTTCTTCCGCTCAACGCGGAAACGAACCCGCGCAGCTACCTGCACCGGTCGCACCCGTCCGACGTGGCGCGCGTCGAGCACCTCACCTTCGTCTGCACGCCGGACGAAGCCGATGCCGGCCCGAACAACCATTGGATGGCGCCGGCCGAGGCCCACGCGAAGATCGACGCCCTGTTCGCCGGTGCCATGCGCGGGCGGACGATGTACGTCATCCCGTACTGCATGGGACCGATCGACTCCCCGCTCGCGCGCTGCGGCGTCGAGATCACGGACAGCCCGTACGTCGTCGCCAACATGCGCATCATGACGCGCATGGGCGCGGCCGCCCTCGCGCGCATCGAGCGCGAGGGCCGCTTCGTGAAGGGCCTGCACTCCACGGGCGACCTCGATCCCGAGCGCCGCTTCATCATGCATTTCCCCGAGGAGCTCTCGATCAAATCGATCGGCTCGGGCTACGGCGGCAACGCGCTGCTGGGCAAGAAGTGCCACGCGCTGCGCATCGCCAGCCACCAGGCGCGCCGCGAAGGCTGGCTCGCGGAACACATGCTCATCGTCGGCATCGAGAATCCGAAGGGCGAGAAGCACTACATCGCCGCCGCGTTCCCGTCGGCCTGCGGCAAGACCAATCTCGCGATGCTGATTCCCACCGAGGGCTACCGCAGGGCCGGCTGGAAGGTCTGGACGGTCGGCGACGACATCTGCTGGATGACACCGGGCGACGACGGGCGCCTGTGGGCGATCAACCCCGAGGCCGGCTACTTCGGCGTCGCCCCGGGCACGGGAGCCAACACGAACCCGACCGCCCTCGCGACGCTCGGCCACGATGCGATCTTCACCAACGTCGCCGTCACCGCCGACGGCCGGCCGTGGTGGGAAGGCCTCGGTGAGGGCGAGCCCGTCACGGACTGGCAGGGGCGCCCGTTCGACGCCGCCAACGGACCGGCCGCCCATCCGAATTCCCGCTTCACCGTCAGCGCGAAGCAGTGCCCGAGCTGGGCGCCCGAGTCGGAAGACGCCGCCGGCGTGCCCATCTCGGCGATCGTGTTCGGCGGCCGGCGGCCGTCCCTGGTGCCGCTCGTGTTCGAGGCGAAAGACTGGGCGCACGGCGTGCTCGTCGGGGCCGCCATGGGCTCGGAGACCACGGCCGCGGCCACGGGTGCGGTGGGCGTCCTGCGCCGCGATTCGATGGCGATGAAGCCGTTCTGCGGTTACAACTTCGCGGACTACTTCGCCCATTGGCTGTCGTTCGACAAGCCGGGCGCGAAGCTGCCACGCATCTTCCACGTCAACTGGTTCCGCAAGGACGCCGACGGTCGCTTCATGTGGCCGGGCTACGGCGAGAACCTCCGCGTGCTCGACTGGATGATCCAGCGCGTCGAGGGGCTGGCCACCGGGCATGAAACGCCCATCGGCACCGTGCCAGCGAAGGGCGAGCTCAACACCGAGGGCCTCGACGTCTCCCCCGCGACGCTCGACGAGCTGACGCGCGTCGACGTGGAGGGCTGGATCGAGGAGCTCAACGCGATCGGAACCTACCTCGACGGCTTCGGCGAGCGCATGCCGGAGCGGCTGAAGGCCGAGCAGCTGCGCGTGGGCAAGGCGCTCGAGGCGGCCCAGGAACGGCGCCCGGCACAGGTGGCCTGAGGCCATCTCCGTTCGCCGATACGATCGGCTCCCACCCCTTCGGTAGAAAGTTCGCTACCGGAGGGATGTGGCGGAACGCCGCGCCGTCCCTTAAACCGTTTCGCCCTTGCCCGCATCCAAGCTGGCAAGATGAACGCCCTATGCCTCACCGCCACCTCCTTCATGCAGCCTGAGCTGCCCGCCGCCTCGTCGGACGACGAGACCGTGCGCGCCGCGGTGGCGGGTGACCGCAAGGCTTTCGAGGTTCTCTATCGCCGCCACGCGGACCGGGTCTACGGCGCCGTCCTGCGCCTGGCCGCCTTCGACCACGCCCGCGCCGAAGACCTCACGCAGGAGGCCTTCGTCCGCGCCTGGCAGAAGCTCGAAGGGTTCCGCTTCGAAAGCTCGTTCGGCACGTGGGTGTACCGTCTCGCCGTGAACGTCGCGCTGATGTCCATACGCGCCCGCAACGCCGACCCGGTCACGATCCTCGACGACGAACACCTGCCGGACATCACCGATATCGACAATCCCGTCCGCGCCTTCGAGCGCGACGAACTGGAAAAGGCCATCGCGGCGTTGCCGCCGCGGGCCCGCGCCGTCCTCGTGCTGCACGACGTGGAAGGCTGGAAACACGAGGAGATCGCCACCGAACTGTCGATGGCGGTCGGTTCCTCGAAAGCGCAGTTGCACCGTGCCCGCGGCCTGCTCCGCCGCGTGCTGGGAGATAAGCCATGAACGAACTCGACTACCTGCGCCAGATGCGCTCGCTCAACCGCCCGGTGGTTCCGCACCGCGATCTCTGGGCCGGCATCGAAAGCCGCCTCGACGAAGCGGCCGCCCCCACCGTCGCGCGCCGGCATCGCGCGCGTCCCTGGCTGATGGCCGCCGCCATCGCCGGCGTCGCGGTGCTCGGCGGCGGCATCGGGCTGCACCTCGCCGCGCCGGCGTCCGACGGCGGGATCGCCGCCAGCGGACACGCCTGGAAACCCACGGATCCGCGCCTCGCCGGCGCCGCCGTGGAGCTCGACGCGGCACGCATGGAGCTGACCCAGGCCATGCAGGATTCCCCGGATTCGGCCGCGTTGCAGCGGCTGCTCCTGAAGACCGAACGACAGCGCGATCGCCTGCGCAATTTCGACAAGCAAGCCGGCTAACGCGACCAGCAAGGACACCCACGACCATGAAAACGATCCATCTCACTCCTCTGCTGCTGGCGCTCTCGATCGGTCAGGCCTTCGCCTCGACGCCGATCAACCTGTCGAAAGACATCCGCCCGAACGCGAAGGTCAGCATCGAGAACGTCAAGGGCGAAGTCACCGTGACCGCCTGGGACAAGAACCAGATCCAGGTCTCCGGCACGCTCGGCGACGGCGCGCGTCCGTTGCAGATCGAAGGCGACGACCGCGAGGTCGAGGTCCATGTCGGCGGCGACGAGAAGAAGGGCCACTGGTTCAGCTGGGGCAACGACTCGCGCATGCAGCCCACGATCCTCAACGTCCGCGTGCCGAAGTCCGTCGAGGTCAGCATCAACGTCGTCAGCGCCCCGGTCAGCATCGACGGCCTCGACGGCGGCAAGGTCGACGTCGACTCGGTCAGCGGCCGCATCCGCGCCAACCTGCGTTCGCCGGAAGTGAGCATGCAGACGGTCAGCGGCACCATCGATCTGGCGGGCCGCGCCGGCCGTGCCGATCTGCAGACGGTGTCGGGCGACATCACGGCGCCGAACGTCGCCGACAAGATCGATGCCCAGACCGTGTCCGGCCGCATGACCATCGGCGGCGGTCCGTGGAAGGACGCCAACTTCAGCACCGTCTCCGGCGACACGCAGATCGCGGGCGGCCCGACCCGCGAGGGGAAGCTCGATGTCGATTCGATGAGCGGCGACGTCCAGCTCCAGCTCCCCGCCGATACGTCCGCCCGCGTCGAAGCCTCGACGTTCAGCGGCGACCTGCGCAGCGACTGGGGCGACGTCTCCCGCGGCGACGGCCCGGGCAAGGATCTCAAGACCACCATCGGCGGCGGTAGCGCCAACATCCACGTGGAATCGTTCAGCGGCGACGTGCGCATCCGCTCGGCGGGGAAGTAGGGATCGTCATACCGGCGCGGAACGGGCACGTCGCATCGGCTCCTCGCTTCCGCGCTCGAGGTGCGACCGGCGAGGCACTCAGGCCGTCTTCTTGCCCTTGCGCATGTTCGCGCGCGAGTCCGCGATCATCGCCTGCATGGCCGCGGTGGCTTCGTTCGGACGACGGCGACGGATCGCTTCGTAGACTGCGCGATGATGCGGTAGCGAATACCGGAAGTTCTTCGCCGTGCGCGCCGACATGACGAAGAAGGTACCCAGCGCCGTTTCGATCACGCCGAACAGCGAACTGAGCAGCTCGTTGTTGGTCGCCGTCAGCACCGCTTCGTGGAAACGCAGATCGGCCTCCGCCCAGTCGTCGAGCGTCTGCGCCTCCTCCATCGCCTCGAGAGCCTCGCCGATGGCGGCCAGCTGCGCCGGGTCACGGCGCCGCGCGGCGGCGGCCGCCGCGGCGGGCTCGATGATGGCCCGCATCTCGACGAGCTTGTCGACGAAGTCCTCGGTCGGCATCGCCGCGCAACGCCAGGCGAGGACGTTGGCATCGAGGTGGTTCCAGAAGCGCGCATCGCGCACGCGCATGCCGGTCTTCTGGCGCGTTTCGATGAGCCCCTTCGCCGCCAGTACCTTCAGCGCCTCGCGCAGCACGGTGCGGCTGACGGCAAGCTGCTCCGCCAGACGCGCTTCGCCGGGCAACGGATCGCCGGGACGCAGGACGCCGCCGACGATCAGCCCGCCGAGCTCTTCGATGACCTGGACGTGCAGGTTCCTGGGGCTTGCCGCCTTCGGGGGCATGAGGCTCTCCGTTCCCGTGTCGTGTGCATCCTAGCGCAGGCCGACCCGTGCCGATGACGCGGCGCAGCTTGTCATTTGTCTTACAAATATGTTCAGGTCGCGGGGATCACACCGACTGGAGTGGAACCGCGATGAAGAAAGCTACGATCCTGGCCGCCGCGATCGCGCTGGCGTGCAGCGGCGCCGCCGCGGCCGGCGACGCATCGAAGGCCTCGTTCGGCAAGACGCCCGACGGCAAGGACGTCACGCTCGTGACGCTGACGAATGGCAAGGGCATGACGGTGAAGGTGCTTTCCCTCGGCGCGGCGCTCTACGCCGTGGAGGTGCCGGACCGCCACGGCAAGCCCGGCGACATCGTGCTCGGGTATCCCGACCTCAAGGGCACGTTCGCCAAGCCGCAGTACTTCGGCGATACCGTCGGCCGTTACGCGAACCGCATCGCCAAGGGCCGCTTCACGCTCGACGGCAAGACGTATTCGGTGCCGGTCAACGACGGACCGAACTCGCTGCACGGCGGCAAGGTCGGCTTCGACAAGGTCGTGTGGACCGTCGACAAGGTCGAATCCGGCGCGAAGCCGAGCGTCACCCTCAGCTACGTGAGCCCGGACGGCGACCAGGGTTATCCCGGCAAGGTCACCACGCACGCCACGTATTCGATCGGCGAAGGCAACGAACTGACGATCGAGTACACGGCGACCACGGACGCGCCGACGATCGTCAACATCACGAACCACGCGTACTGGAACCTCGCCGGCGAGGGCACCGGCAGCGTGATGGACCAGCAGCTCATGATCGCCGGCGATGCCTACCTGCCGACCGACGCGACCGCGATTCCCACGGGCGAAGTCCGCTCCGTGGCGGGCACCGATTTCGACTTCCGCAAGGCGAAGCCGATCGGCCGCGACGTGCGCGACGCGAAGGAACAGCAGATCGTCTTCGGCCGTGGTTACGACCACAACTGGGTGATCTCCCGGAAGGAGGCGGCACAGCCGCGCGAGGTGGCTCGCGTCACCGACCCGAAGAGCGGCCGCGTGCTGTCGCTGTGGTCGGCGCAGCCGGGCCTGCAGTTCTACTCGGGCAATTTCCTCGACGGCACCACCTCGGGCAAGTCCGGCGGCATCTATCGCCAGGGCGACGCGTTCGCACTCGAACCGCAGCTGTTCCCCGATACGCCGAACCAGCCGGACTTCGGCTCGGCACGCCTCGACCCGGGCAAGACCTATCGCAACACGATGACCTACAAGTTCACGGTGGATAAGGCCACCGCGCACTAAGGATCGAACGGGGTTCCACCTCGCAGTCACACCTCGTGATGCAACGCTTCCGCCGGTTTGCGCCGGCGGAAGCGCGGCGCGAGTTCCACCATGTACATCGCGGCGAGCACCAGCGCGCCACCGCCGAGCATGCGGCCGGTGAGCGCGTCCACGCCCAGCAGCACAGCGAAGCCCGCGGCGAACACCGGCTCGGTGGTCATGACGATCGCCGCGCGTGTCGCCGGCATGTGCGCCTGCGCCCAGGTCTGCACCAGCATGGCCACCGCGCCCGCGACCAGCGCCATGTAGAGGACGGCCACCCAGGCCTTCGCGTCCGGCGGCAGCGCCGGACCGCCATGCGGCAGCGTGATCGCAAAACAGACCGCGGCGATGCCGACCATCTGGATCGCGGACATCCCGAACGCATCCCCGGGCTTCGACCAGTGACCGAGGCCGACGATGTGCAACGCGTAGAGCGCGGCGGACGCCAGCGTCAGCAGCACGCCGCCGTCGACCTCGAAGCCGTTGAGCGCGAGCACGCCGAGGCCGACCGTCGCCAGCAGCACGGCGAGCCAGGTCGTCCAGGGCATGCGCTGGCGGAAGAGCAGCAACGACAGGATGGGCGTGATCACGACATACATGCCGGTGACAAAGCCGCTGACACTCGGCGACGTCCGCGCCAGGCCCTCGGTCTGCAGCCACTGCGCGACGCCGTAGAGCACGCCGAGCGCCAGGCCCCGCGCGAGCTGGACGCGGCCGAGGCGCAGCAGCGGCACCGCGAAGCACAGCAGCATCACCACGGCGGCGATGACGAAGCGCACCGCCAGGAAATCCGCCACGGACATGCGCCCGACGACGTCCTTGATGAGCACGAACGTGGAACCCCAGATGGCCGTCACCGCGAGCAGGCCCAGGGTGGCGACGCCGCTCCCGCGCGACGCCTCGCTCACCGGCGCTTCCGCAGCAGCTGCGCGGGCACCTTCAGCACGAAATGCGCCCAGATGCCGAGCCACACGACCGCGCGAACGAAGGCGTTGCGCGCCGCCGGATCGTGCCGGCGGAACCACAGGTACATGCTGCGATGCTTGTGCCGGCTGACGAACACCGGACGATGCCGGCTGGAACCGCCCTTGCCGTGGAGCACGCGAACGTCGCCGGCGAGGATCACCTTGTAGCCGGCATCGCGCGCGCGGCGGCAGAGGTCCATGTCCTCGCAGTGCAGGAAGAACGATTCGTCGAAGCCATGCAGGCGATCGAACGCGGGCCGCGGCATCAGCATGATGGCGCCGGACACGATCTCGACCTCTTCCGCGCCATCGGGGATCGGACCGCGGATGTCGATGCCGCCGTCGCCCTTACCGCCGAACTTGGTCGAGAGCGAACGGCGCAGCAGCGGGTCGCGCCGGCGCGACGCCGGATCGGGGTGTCCGTGGCTGTCGCACACGACCGCGCCGACGATACCCGTGTGGATGTCCATGTGCGCGGCCATGCGACGGATCGTGTCGCGCTCGATCAGGCAATCCGGATTGAGCACGAGCAGCCGCGCACCGCGCGCCTGCGCGGCGCCGCGATTCACCGCGGGGCCGAAACCGAGGTTCGCCCGGTTGTAGATCACGCGCACGCGGTCGTCGTCGGCGTAGGCCCGGTCGAGCGATTCCGGGATGCCGTCGGTCGAACCGTTGTCGACGACGAGCAGCTCCACCGGCACATCGCTGGCGAGCGCGTGTTCCACGCACTCCCGCGTCAGCGCCCCGCTATCGGCGAGGACGATGACGATGCTCGTGAGGGGGACGGCGTTCATCGGCGTGGCGCGATCAGCCCACCCAGACGCGGGCGTTGCGGAACATGCGCATCCACGGCGAATCCTCGCCCCACTGCTCCGGGTGCCAGCTCAGCTGCGCGCTGCGGAACACGCGTTCCGGATGCGGCATCATGATCGTGACACGACCGTCGGCCGCCGTGAACGCCGCCAGGCCGCCCGGCGAACCGTTCGGGTTCAGCGGGTAGCTTTCGGTCGGCTTGCCGCGGTTGTCGACGAAACGTGCCGCCGCGTGGCTCTTCGACGGGCTGCACACGTTCGGGAAATGCACCCGGCCCTCGCCGTGCGCGACGGCGACCGGAATGCGCGAACCCGCCATGCCGCGGAAGAACACGCTGCCCGAATCGAGGATCTCGAGCGTGGCGACGCGCGCTTCGTACTGCTCGGACTGATTGCGCAGGAACTGTGGCCAGTGCTTCGCGTCGGGGATGATGTCCTTGAGGCCCGACATCATCTGGCAGCCGTTGCACACGCCGAGCGCGAACTTGCTGCCGTCCTCGAAGAAGCGCGCGAACTGCTCGCGCAGCGCGTCGTTGTAGAGGATCGACGTGGCCCAGCCGCGGCCGGCGCCGAGCACGTCGCCGTACGAGAAGCCGCCACAGGCCGCGAGGCCGATGAAGTCCTTCAGGTGGTGGCGGCCGGTGGCGAGATCGGTCATGTGGATGTCGACCGCGTCGAAGCCGGCGCGCGAGAACGCGGCGGCCATTTCCACCTGGCCGTTGACGCCCTGCTCGCGCAGGATCGCCACGCGCGGACGCTTGCCGCTCGCGATGAACGGCGCGGCGATGTCGTCGGCGGGATCGAACGTGAGCTTCGGGGTGATCCCCGGATCGGCGTCGTCGAGGCGCCACTCGTTTTCCTGGTCGGCGCTCAGCGGGTTGTCGCGCAGGCGCTGCATCGCGTAGCTGGTTTCGTTCCACGCGCGGAAGAGTTCGGTCCAGTTCCACTTGAACGCGGTTTCGCCGTTCAGATGGAGCTTGATGCCGAGCTTCTCCTTCGGACGGCCGACGTGGTGCGTCATGCCGGCGAGGTTGTGCTTCACCAGCAGCGCTTCGAACGCTTCGCGATTCGCCGAGGCGACCTGCACGACGGCGCCGAGTTCTTCGTTGAACAGAGCGCGCAGCGTCGCGTCCGCCCAGCCGTCCAGGCGCAGTTCGAGGCCGCAGTGGCCCGCGAACGCCATCTCCAGCAGCGTAACGATGACACCGCCATCCGAGCGGTCGTGATAGGCGAGGAGCAGGCCCGACGCGTTCGCTTCCTGGATCAGTTCGAACATCGCGCGCAGGCGCTTGGCGTCGTCGAGGTCCGGCGGCACGCCGCCGCCGCGGTTGAAGACCTGCGTGAGCGCGGAGCCGCCGAGGCGGTCGCGGCCCGCGCCGAGGTCGATCAGCCACAGATCGGTGTCGCCGCGGTCGGTCTTCAGCTGCGGCGTGAGCGTGCGGCGCACGTCGTCGACGCGCGCGAATCCGGTGATGACGAGCGACACCGGCGACACGGTCTTCTGCGCCTTGCCGTTCTCGTCGGTCCACACGGTCTGCATGGACAGGGAGTCCTTGCCGACGGGGATCGCGATGTCGAGCGACGGACACAATTCGAGGCCGACGGCCTTGACGGCGTCGAAGAGCGCGGCGTCCTCGCCCGGGTGGTTCACGGCGGCCATCCAGTTCGCCGACAGGCGCACTTCGTCGAGCTTGATCGACGCGGCCGCGAGGTTGGTGATCGCCTCGCCCACCGCCATGCGCGCGGCGTCGGCGCTGGACAGCAGCGCCACGGGCGCACGCTCGGCCATCGCCATCGCTTCGCCGGTATAGCCCTCGAAGTCGGTCATCGTCACCGCGACGTCCGCGACGGGCACCTGCCACGGGCCGACCATCGGGTCGCGCGCGTTGAGGCCGCCGACCGTGCGGTCGCCGATGGTGATGAGGAAGTTCTTGCTGCCGACCGCGGGCAGGCGAAGCACGCGCATCAGCGCCTCGTCCATGCCGATGCCGGTGAGGTCGGCGACCAGATCGACGCGCGGCTTCACGCGCTTCGCGTCGCGATGCATGCGCGGCGGCTTGCCGAACAGGACATCCATGCGCAGGTCGATCACGGTGATGTCGCGACGGGTGTCGCGGACGATCAGGCGGGCCTCTTCCGTGGCGTCGCCGACGACGGCGAACGGACAACGCTCGCGGGCGCAGAACGATTCGAAGAGTTCGATGTCTTCCGGACCGATCGCGAGGACGTAGCGCTCCTGCGACTCGTTGCTCCACACCTGCATCGGCGACAGCGTCGGGTCGTCGCAGGGCAGCTTCGAGAGGTCGATGACGCCGCCGACGCCCGCGTCGTTGAGGATTTCGGGAATCGCGTTGGACACGCCACCCGCGCCCACGTCGTGGATGCTGACGATCGGGTTGTAGTCGCCGCGCGCCCAGCACGCGTCGATCACCTGCTGGCAACGGCGTTCCATTTCCGCGTTGTCGCGCTGCACCGAGGCGAAATCGAGTTCCGCGCTGGAGGTGCCGGACGCCACCGACGAGGCGGCACCGCCGCCGAGGCCGATGAGCATGGCCGGGCCGCCGAGCACGATGACCTTGTCGCCGGGACGGACCTTGCGCTTCTGCACGTGGTCGGGGCGGATCGCGGCGAGGCCGCCGGCGATCATGATCGGCTTGTCGTAGCCGCGGCGGACGCCCTTGTCGCCGGTCTCCTGCTCGAACGTGCGGAAGTAGCCGCCGAGCGCGGGCCGGCCGAATTCGTTGTTGAACGCGGCGGCGCCGAGCGGGCCGTCACGCATGATCTCGAACGCCGACGCCATGCGCGGCGGCAGCGGGCGATCCTTTTCCCACGGACGCGGCAGGCCGGGGATGCGCAGGTGCGAGACGGAGAAGCCGGTCAGGCCGGCCTTCGGCTTGCCGCCGCGGCCCGTCGCACCCTCGTCGCGGATCTCCCCGCCGGCACCGGTGGCGGCGCCCGGCCACGGCGCGATGGCCGTCGGATGGTTGTGCGTCTCGACCTTGATCGCGTACGGCGCGGCTTCGGCGACGGTGCGGAACACGCCGTCTTCCGGGCTCACGAACAGGCGCTTGCCGTCGTAGCCTTCGATCACCGCGGCGTTGTCGTGATACGCGGAGAGCGTATGCGCCGGCGACTTCTGGTGGGTGTTCTTGATCATGCCGAACAGCGAGGCATCCTGCGTCGCGCCATCGAGCGTCCACGTGGCGTTGAACACCTTGTGGCGGCAGTGCTCGGAGTTCGCCTGCGCGAACATCATCAGTTCGGCGTCGGTGGGCGCGCGGCCCATCTCCGCGTAGCGATCGGCGAGGTAGTCGATCTCGTCGTCCGCGAGCGCCAGCCCGAGTTCGGCGTTCGCGGCGGACAGCGCCGCGCGCGGATCGGCGCCGAGTTCGACGCGGCCCAGCGGACCGGGTTCGCCGGCGAGGAACAGACCGGCCGCCTCGTCGAGCGAGGCGAGCGGCGACTGCACCATCGGGTCGCAGAAGGCGCCCATCACCACGGCATACGACGGATCGTTCGCGTCCGGCATGCCGGTGACGCGCCACGCCGTGCCGCGCTCCACGCGGCGGACGTCGAAGCCCGCGCCGTGGAGGATGTCGGTGGCCTTGCTCGACCACGGCGAGATCGTGCCGAGGCGCGGGACGACCCAGAAGGTCGCGTCTTCCGGCGCGGCGCCCTTCGCTTCGAGCACGGCGAGCAGACGCGCGCGCGCGTCGCCTTCCGGCTGCGCGTCGGCGTCGACGAAGTAAGTGAACCAGGCGGCCTGCACCCGCGTCCCGTGATGCAGGGCATCCAGGTGGGCGTTAAGTCGTTCGAGGCGGAAAGGCGAGAGGGCGCTCTGCCCGTCGAGTGCGATCATGCGGGGGGAAAAGGCGCTAAGGGAAAACGCCTATTCTACATGATGTTGCGCGGCAGCATCGGGCAGGCTGGCCGAAGGCCCGCGGCCCGTAGGAGCGCGCCCTGCGCGCGACAGCTCTTCGCGAAGGGCAACGGGCCCTGTGGCTCACCGCCTCGAAAGATGTCGCGGCCAGGGCCGCTCCCACAGCGCGCTCCTACCTTTGGCGGTCAGCCGCCGCGCTTCACCGTGCCGGCCGGGGCGTTCAGGGCCTGCAGGAGCTGGGCCGGGGTGACGTAGCCGCCGACCACGTCACCGTTCTCGGTCACGATGGTGGGGGTGCCGTTCACGCCCAGGCGCTCGCCGAGCTCGAACTCGTCCTTGACCGGGTTGGCGCAGGTGGCGGCCTTGGGGGTCGCGCCCTTCATGGCCTCGTTGAACGCGTTCTTGCGGTCGGCGCTGCACCAGACCGAGACGGCCTTGGTGTAGGAGGGGGTGTCGTTGCCGGCCGTGGTCTTCAGGCCTTCGCGCGGCCAGAACACGTATTCGACGGCGATGCCCTGCTTGTTGAATTCGTCGATGTGGGCGTGCAGCTGGCGGCAGAACCCGCAGTCGACATCGGTGAACACGGTGACCGTGTGCTTGGGGTTCGCCGGGGCGTACACGAGGCGCTGCGAGGCCGGGACCTTGGCGAGCTCGGCCTTGCGCGTGGTCGCCCAGCTCGCGGCGCTGAGGTCGGTGCGGTTCTTCAGGTCGATGAGGTTGCCGTTGAGCATGTAGCGCCCGTCGGCGCTCACGTAGACCATGCGGCCGGACGCCACCACCTGATAGAAACCGGGCATCGGCGCGGGGGCGATGCTGTCCACCTTGATACCGGGCCCGAGCGCTTCCACCGCGTCGCGCACGGCCTTGTCGTCGTCGGCCGCGCAAGCCGTCATGGCGAAGGCGCCGGCCATGAGCGCGGGCAGGATTTTCTTGAACATCATCGGTACGACTCCATCGAACACCGGGGGAACACGGGACTGCCTTGGATCGCGAGCGGCCCGTTCGGTTCCCCGATTGTGGCACAGCGCGGCATCCGCCTACCCGCGCGGGTGGTGCTGGGCGTGGAGGCGCTTCAGCCCCTCTTTGGCCACCAGCGTGTAGATCTGCGTCGTGCTGAGCGCGCTGTGGCCCAGCAGCATCTGCAGAGCGCGCAGGTCGGCGCCGTGGTTGAGCAGGTGGGTGGCGAAGGAATGTCGCAGCACGTGCGGACTGACCCGCTTCGCCGGAATGCCCACCTGCACGGCGTAGCGCTTCACCAGCGTCCAGAACATCTGCCGCGTCATCGCGTCGCCGCGCCGGGAGAGGAAGAGCGCGACCGGTTGCCCATGGCCCTGCGCCAGCCCGGGGCGGGCGTCGCGCAGATAGGCCTCGACGTGCGCCAGCGCCTCTTCGCCGACGGGCACCAGGCGATCCTTGCCGCCCTTGCCCGTCACGCGCAGCACGCCCTGGCGCGTGTTCAGGCCGGCCAGCGGCAGATCGACCAGTTCCGAAACCCGCAGCCCCGACGAGTACATCAATTCGAGCATCGCGCGATCGCGCAGGCCGAGCGGCGTGGAAATGTCCGGCGCGACGATCAGCGCCTCGATCTCGCGCTCCGCGAGCGCCTTCGGCAGCCCGCGCGGCATCCGCGGGCGCTGCATCAGCAGCGTCGGGTCCTCACGATGCCCCTCGTCGCGCGCGAGTTGCGCATAGAACCGCCGGAACGCCGACTGCCGCCGCGCCATGCTGCGCACCGACACGGGCTGGCTCCCGTGGTAAGCGGAAAGATCGTCGCGACCCGCCGTCGCCAGCGTGCGCTGGCGCGTTTCCAGCCAGCGCGAGAGCTGCTGCAGGTCGCGCCGGTAGGCCTCGAGCGTGCGATCGGCCAGGCCGTCCTCGGCCCAGACGCGCTCGATGAAGCGCTCGATCAGGCGGGCGTCGCTCGACGCGTTATCGGAAGAAGACGATGACGTAGGCATGCTGCGATGTTAGGGCGCGAAGCGTCGTTGTGGGAGCGGCCCTGGCCGCGACGCCGTTGGGGCCGTGAGCCGAGGGTCCTGCCGCTCCTCGCGAAATGATGTCGCGGCCAGGACCGCTCCCACCAGGAGCGGCGGGCATAATGCGCGCTCGTCCCACTGCCGTCGCCGGACTTTCGTGAGCACTTCTCCTTCGCCCGCGCCGGCCTGGCGCCGCCTTGCCGCCATCGTCTACGACCTGTTGCTCGTGGTCGCCATCGTGATGGTCGTGGGGCTCGTGGCGCAGTTCGCGACCGGCGGCCGGCTGGTCGACGCGCACGGACAGATCGTCGCCTGGTGGTACCGCCCGCTGCAGGGTCTCGCCATCGGCGGCTACTTCCTGTGGTCGTGGGTGCGCGGTGGACAGACGCTCGGCATGCGACCGTGGCGGATCCGCGTGAGCGACGCGGACGGACGCACCGTGACCTGGCGGCAAGGCCTGCTTCGCCTCGTCGTCGCCGCGGCGCCGCTCGCACTGCTGGCGATCTATCCGCTGACCTCGGTGCGGATCGCGCTGTGGGCGCCGCTGGTGGCATGGGCGCTGTGGCTGCTGCCGTCTTTCTTCGACACGCGCCGTCGCGCGCTGCACGACATGGTCGCGCGCACCGAGATCCGCCGCACCGCTACTTGAACTGATCGCTCGCGGGCACCCACGAGTCGGAGCCGGGCTTCGCCACCGGCACGTTGATCTTGATCGACGGCTCGCAGCCCGCGGGGAGCGGACCGCCGGTGATCCGCGCCGTGGTGCACAACGCCGTGTTGTCGAGCACGACCGGCGCGGCGGCGACCGTCGCGCTGTTCGCCGGCGGCAGGTTTTCCGCCAGCGGCTTCGCCGGTGCCATCGTCTGGTTCTTCGCCAGTGCGTCCGGATTGGCGGGCTTGGGCGGCGGATCGCCGCCGCAGCCGAGGGTGAACAGCGAGACGGCCTTCATGGCGCCACCCGCGTTCCCCGGCCCGGCGACGCAGTTGATGCGGATGCCGCGAGGCAGCGAGATGGTCGGCCGCACGGTCGCCGCTTCGGCGCCACGCCGGATCGCCGTGTCGACGGACGATTCGCCCTTCGGCGTCCACGCATCGTCGAAGCGCGTCTTCTCGTAGTGGATCTTCACGCGGCTGCCGGACTGCGGTTCGAGTTTGCCGCGCGGCTTCAGTTCGACGTACGCGCCTACCTGCCCCGCCTTGTCGCCCTGCCCTCCCGGCACGCCGTCGTCGCGCTGCGACGTGCCGTTGGCGCCGGTGAGCCGCTCGCCTTCGTCGACGCCCTTCGCGGCGCCGGGCTTGCCGGTGTCGGCCGCCGCGCCCGGCGCGTTCGAGCCCGATGCCGTCGCGGCCGCGTCGCCCGCGGCGGCGGCCGGCGCCGGTTCGCCTGGCCGGGCCGCGGTCGAGGAGGCATCGGCGGCCTTGCCCTGCTCGGCCTGTGCCTGCGCGTCGCTGGTCTGTCCGGCGGCGATGTCGCCGGGCGCCTGGCCGGGTTCGCCCGGCGCCGTGTCGACGCCGGCCAGGGGGCGCTGCACGTCCGCCGGCGTCACCGCCGGTGCCTGCACGACGGGACGATCCCTGTTCGCTTCGGGAGCCGCGACCACCGGACGCGACGTGGCGTCCGGCAGCGGCACGGCCTCGAGCTCGGCCGTGGCGTCCACGGCCGGCGCGCGGATCGGCTCGACCGCGATCTTTTCGGGCACGGGGCGACGGTCGGCGGCGAGGTCGGGCTTCGGCGCCGTGGGCACCGGGGCGACGTCCGGCACCGGGGTGTCCTGGGGCGTCGGCGGCGCCGACGATTCCTCGACCTCCGGGCGCGGCACCGTCGCGAGCGTCATGGCGGTCGTCGGCACCGGCGCGGTCCGCTCGGAGGTGATGGTGGGTGGCGTGGGCGTCACCGCCATCTGCGCCGCCGGCGTCTCGGGCAGCGCCAGCGACGCGGGTGGTGGCATCGGCGCCGTGCCTTCCACCTGCGCCTTGCGCACGGGCTCGGGCTGAAACCGCGGCGGGACGACCTGCGGCTTCGGCGTGTCGACGGCGAGATCCGGCGGCGCCTGCGCCGGCACCGGCACTTTCTCGAGTTCGGGCTGCGGCGGAGGCGCCTTCGGCTGCGACAACGGGCGCTCGACGGTGGCCACCACGCTCGGCGGCGGCGCGCTCAGCTTCACGTCGGGCTTCACCTGCGGCGGCTCGGCGGCGGGCACCGCGATCGCGGGAAGCGGCTTCGCGGCGGACGCGACCGCCGCCGCGCGCGAACCGCGCGATGCACGACTCGCCGTCGCGCGCGCCTTGTTCGCACGCGCTTTCGCGACCGGCGCCTTCGACGGCGTGCCACGCACCGGCGGGGCCGGCGGCGGCGGTTTGTCGATGAGGCGCACCTGCAACGCGTCCGTCTCGTCGGGTTCCGGCGGCGGGGGCAGCAGGTCGTACGCCGGCCCGAGGATCATCCCGAACAGGAACATCAGGTGGACGAGGATCGTGCCGACCCAGCCGGCGATGCGCAGCAGGCTCTCACGCGGCTTTTCGCGCAATCGCCGACGGTAGACGAGCGCGCGCATGGCCGCCTCGCGCGGCGAGATGGGCAGCGAGCTGGCGGCGATCGAGCGGTCGCTGTCCGGAAGGTTCGTGGGCATCGGGCGCTAGTGTCCATGCTGCGGCGCCGCCACACAATCGCCGCGCCTTCACTTGCCCGCGCGGCGCTCCCGTTCGGCGTTCTCCTCGTCCATCGCCTTGAGCGGGATGTCCGACGCGCAGCCCTGGGGTAGCGGCTTCTCCGCGCGGAACGCGGCGATGCATTGCGCTTCCGTCGGCGGTGGCGGCTGGTCCGGCAGATCCTTCACCGGGGGATTCGCGGGCGCCATGTTGAGCCGGACGTCGCCGTCCTTCTTCGCGGCTTTCGAAGGCGCTTCGCCACCGCACCCGACGGGCAGCACGAAGAACACGGTCTTGCAGTTCACGCGCGTGCCGTGGCCCAGGTCGATCGTCTTCTTGACCGTGGTGGCCTCGACCGCGTGGCGCAGCCCCGCGTTGAGCAGGTTCTCGTTGCTCGGCGCCCAGTCTTTCTCGAAGCGCGTTTCCTTGTAGGTCACCGTGGTTTTGTGCGACATGATCTGGCTGTCGCCGGTCGGCTTGCGCGCGACGAAGTCGGCCTGCGTCGGGCTTCCCGGCCCCTGGGTCGGCATCCTGACCGTGCCGTCCGGACCGAACAGGGCGGGAGCCGCCGGCGCCTGGGGCGCGGGCGTCGCTTCCGGCGGCGGGGCGTCGGCCGTCTCGGCTTCCTTCTTCGGGCGCGGCGGCTCGGGACGCGTGGCCTCCGGCGAACGGACCTTCGGCGGCGGCTCGCTGACCGGGGGCGGTGGCGGTGCGGCGGCGACGGCCGGCGGCGGTTTCGCCGGCTCGATGAAGCGCACCTCGAGCACGTCGTCGCGGTCGTCGGGGGGCGCGTACCCCACCAGCGGGCGTGGCTGCATCTCGTAGCGAACCAGCATCACGATGAGCACGTGCAGCACGATCGCCGCGGCCATCGCGAGGACGTTGCGCACGTGATGGCGCGGCGGCGGCCGGTGACCGATGGCGTGCAGGGCGGCGACGGTCTGGCCGTCGAGCGGTACCAGCCCGCGCGCGCGCGTCGACGCCCCCGACTCCGGCCGGTGGGGTTCGACGAACGGCGGTGGCGCCTTGCCGGGGTATTGCACGCGTGCGTGTGTCCCGTTGCGGTCGAGAGGAAGTCGGACAGGATAGCGGCGGTCCGCTAAACACAGCGTAAGCCCGGGTCCTCGGACACCGCCCGTGCCGGAAGATTCCCTCGCCACTTGATTCCGGCGCCGGGAAGGAGAAGGCTTGGAGCGGGCACCCGCCCGAACCACCGCCATGACCGTCCAGGCCACCGGACGACCGTGACGGCCCGCCATCGCAACGCCGGGGAGGTGTGCGAGAGGGCGACGCCGATCATGACGCCGCAATCGCCACGCGTCCCCTTCACTGAAGGAGGGTCGCATCGTGTCGCCATCCACGGAACGCATCCGCAGTCTCGCTCTCGCCGGCCATGCCGGCGCCGGAAAGACCACCCTGTTCGAAGCCATGCTCCATGCCGGAGGCGCGCTCACCGCCGTCGGCAGCGTCGAGCGCGGCAGCACCGTCTCCGACACCGATCCCATGGAAAAGGCGCGCGGTCATTCGATCGACGCCTCCATCGCCTCGATCGAACGCAACGGCTACCGCATCCATCTCCTCGACACGCCCGGCTACGCGGACTTCCGCGGACCGGCGCTCGCCGCGCTCGCCGCCGCCGACACCGTCGCCATCGTAGTGAACGCCGCCAACGGCATCGAGCACGGCACGCGCAGCATGATGGCGCACGCGAAGGAACGCGGGCTCGCGCGCATCCTCATCGTCAACCGCATCGATGCCGAGGGCGTCGATCTGCCCGGACTCGTCGACGCGCTGCGCGACGAATTCGGCAGCGAGTGCCTTCCACTCAACCTGCCGGCGTCGAAGGGGCACGCGGTACGCGACGCCTTCTTCCAGACCGCGGGCGACACGGATTTCTCGTCGCCCGGCGAGGCGCACCAGCGCATCATCGACCAGGTGGTGGAGATCGACGACGCGGTGATGGAGCACTACCTCGACGCGGGCGAATCGGCGCTCTCGGCGGCGGAAGTGCGCGACGCGCTCGAACACTGCCTGCGCGACGGGCACCTCGTGCCCATCGTGTTCACCGGCGCGCGCGACGGCATCGGCGTCGACGAACTGCTGGAACTCGTCGAGCGCATCCTGCCCTGTCCGAAGGAAACCAATCCGCCGCCGTTCCGCGACGCCGCGGGTGCGCCGTTCCCGATCGCCGCCGACGAAAGCGGCCACGTCGTCGCCGACGTCTTCAAGATCGTCAACGATCCTTTCGTCGGCAAGCTGGGCGTCTTCCGCGTCTGGCAGGGCACGGTACGCAAGGATGCCCAGCTGCTCGTCGACGACGGCCGCAAGCCGTTCAAGGTCGCGCACCTGTTCCGGCTGAAGGGACGAGAACACGTCGAGGTGGACGAGGCCCTTCCGGGCGACATCGCCGCCGTGGCGAAGATCGAGGACATCCATTTCGACGCCGTGCTGCACGATGCCGCCGACGAAGGACGCATCCACCTCGAGCCCGCCGCGTATCCGGCGCCGATGTACGGCCTCGCCGTCGAGCCGGCGCACAAGGGGCAGGAACAGAAACTCTCGCAGGCACTGGGTAAGCTCGCGGAAGAGGATCCCTGCTTCCGCGTCGAGCACCACAAGGAACTCAACGAGACGGTCGTACGCGGGCTGTCCGACCTGCACCTGAAGCTGATGCTCGAACGCATGAAGGCGCGTTACGACGTGGACGTGGTCACGCATACGCCGCGCATCGCGTACCGCGAGACGGTGGGCGCGGGCGCCGAGGGTCATCACCGGCACAAGAAGCAGACCGGCGGCGCGGGCCAGTTCGGCGAAGTGTTCCTGCGCGTGGAGCCGCTGGAGCGCGGCGCGGGCTTCGTCTTCGACGACGAGACCAAGGGCGGCGTCATTCCCGGCCAGTTCATGCCGGCGATCGAGAAAGGCGTGCGGCAGGCGCTCGACGCGGGTGCGATCGCCGGCTACCCGATCCAGGACGTTCGCGTGGTCGTTTACGACGGCAAGCACCATCCGGTCGATTCCAAGGAGGTGGCCTTCATCAGCGCGGGGAGGAAGGCGTTTCTCGACGCGGTATCGCGCGCGAGGCCGCAGGTGCTCGAACCCATCGTCGACCTGGAGGTATCGATCGCCGATCAGCACGTCGGCGACGTCACCGGCGGCCTGGCGTCGAAACGCGCGCAGATCATGGGCACCGATTCGCTGCGCGGCGGGGAGACGCTGATCAAGGCGCGCGTGCCGCTCGCGGAACTCGTCGACTACCCGACGCAGCTGAAGGCCATGACGGGCGGACAGGGGCGCTACGCGATGGCGTTCAGTCACTACGACACGGTGCCGCCCGGCGTGCAGAAGAAGCTGGCCGAGGCGTGGAAGCCGAAGGTGGAAGAGGACTGAGGCGATCGGGCCCGCTGCTGCGGGAATCGCCGATACGATCGGCTCCCACCGGCATGAGGCAATCGTGCTGGAAACGGAGGGAGGATGACTGAGGCGATCGGGCCCGCTGCCGCGGGAATCGCCGATACGATCGGCTCCCACCGGCATGAGGCAATCATGTTGGAAACGGAGGGAGGATGACTGAGGCGATCGGGCCCGCTGCCGCGGGATCGCCGATACGATCGGCTCCCACCGGCATGAGGCAATCGTGCTGGAAACGGAGGGAGGATGACTGAGGCGACGGTGGGAGCCGATCGTATCGGCGATCCGGGCGGCGCAAGCCGCCCGGCCTTGCCGCGATCACGCCGCCAGCGTGTCGATCAGCGCGTTCGTGAACGCCGGGATGTCGTCCGGCTTGCGGCTCGTGATGAAGTTGCCGTCCTTCACCACCTGGCTGTCTTCCCAGTTCGCGCCCGCGTTGGTGAGGTCCTCCTTCAGCGACGGCCACGACGTGACCTTCTTGCCCTTGACGAGCCCGGCATTGATCAGGGTCCAAGGCCCATGGCAGATCGCCGCCACCGGCTTGTTCGCCTGCGCGAAGGTCTTCACGAAGGCGAGCGCCTTCTCGTCGGTACGAAGGTTGTCGGGATTGATGACACCACCCGGCAACACGAGGGCGTCATAACGGCCGGCGTCGGCCTTGTCGAGCTGGACGTCCACCGGAACGTCCTCGCCCCAGTCCTTCACGTCCCAGCCCTTGATGCGCTGGGCGTCGCCCGGAGCGATCACGTCCACCGTCGCGCCCGCTTCTTCCAGCAGGCGCTTCGGTTCGGTCAGTTCGACCTGTTCGAAGCCATCGGTAGCCAGCACCGCGATGCGGCGTCCGTCGAGTCGTTTGTCTGCCATGGGGATCTCCGTGGGGAGGAAAGGTCCCCACAGGATCGACCCCGACGGATGACCGTCGCGTCGCGTCGCCGTCGGCACACCATGGGCAAACGTGAACGAACCTTACGCGCCCTTCTTTTTCGGCTTCAGCATCGTGCCGATGCAGTTGGGCGAACCGCACAGGCAGGCCCAGATCTTCTTCAGGCGCGCGGTGTGCGGCATGTCCAGCGTGATGCCGTAGTCGTAGGTGAGTTCCTCGCCCGGGGCGATGTCGCGGATCGCCTCGATGATCACGCGATCGTGCTTCGACGGCTTGCCTTCGACGGCTTCCTCGATCAGCGCCTGGCAGTTCGGCTCGCACCCGTGGTTGATCCAGCGCGCGGTGTTGCCGTTGCTGTTGCCGTCGACGATGTACTTCTCGTTGAGCGTGAACAGGAACGTGTGGCCCGTCTCGCCGCCGTCGCCGTAGCGCTTGTCGGCCTGTGCGTGGGTGATGCGATCGCCCTTGTACTCGACGATCTCCTCGCCGGCCTTGATCGGTGCGGTGGCGAACACGCCATTTCCGTGGATGGGCGAACGTCGTGCGGCGATGCGTCGGGACATGGTTTCCGGTGATCGAAGGGGACAATCTTCGATGATGCCTGCTCGGCCGCCGCTTGGGAACCGCGTTTCAAACGTGTCCCTCGCACTGGCGGTCCACCCGGCGCTACCATCGAACGACCGTTCGACCACGCCGGAAGCCTAAGGGAATGACTCCGATCATCCGACACCCCCTCGTTCGCGCCGCGCTGATCGCCGGCGTCGCCCTGCTCGCCGCGTGCGGCCCGCCGAAGAAAAGCGTGTTCCCGCCGGCCGTCTCGCTGCAGGAAGTCACCGCGAAACCGGGCGGCGTCTGGCACGTGACCCTGCGCATCCGCAACAACAGCTACGGCGGCATGTCGTTCGAAACCTTCCAGGGCACGCTGCGCGTCGGCGATCTGGGCGGCGTGCTGCTCGACGCCCGGGTCGACCAGGACATCCCGTCCTTCGCGGCCGACGTCGCGACCATCGACCTGCTGCCCACGCCCGAGATGTCGAAGGCGCTGGAGGAACTCGCCGCCAAGGGCAGCTCCGGCGCCCTGCCCTACGCCATCGACGGCCGCATCACCGCCACGCCGGAGAAAGAGAAGGAGTCGCGTTCCTTCCCCGTGCAGGGCAAGAACTGGCTCTCGCCGGTGCCCGGCATTCCCGACACCTACCGCTCGCCCTGATCCGCCACACCCGCGCCAGCCCAGGACATTCCATGACGTACAAAGCCCCGCTCGACGACATGCGCTTCGCGCTCTACGACGTACTCGGCGCCGAAGCCGTGCTGACCGGCCTCGATGGCGGCGAGGCGCACAACCGCGAGTTGATCGATGCCGTGATCGAGGAAGCCGCGCGTTTCACCGAGCAGGTACTGTCCCCCCTCAACGCGTCCGGCGACGCCGAGGGCTGCCACTACGACAAGGCGACCGCCTCGGTGACCACGCCGAAGGGCTTCCGGGAGGCCTATCGCCAGTATGCCGACGGCGGCTGGACGGGACTCACGGCCAGCGAAGCGTCGGGCGGCCAGGGCCTGCCGGCCACGGTCGGCGTGCTCGCGAAGGAGATGATCGACTCCGCCAACCTCGCCTGGGGCATCTATCCCCTGCTGTCGCACGGCGCCATCGACGCGATCGAGCACCACGGCGACGACTGGCAGAAGCAGGTCTTCCTCAAGCGCCTCGTGGACGGCCAGTGGACGGGCACCATGTGCCTCACCGAGCCGCAGGCCGGCTCCGATCTGGGCCTGCTGAAGACGCGCGCGGAACCCAACGACGACGGCAGCTACCGCGTCGCCGGCACCAAGATCTTCATCTCCGCCGGCGAGCACGACTTCGCCGACAACATCGTGCATCTCGTGCTCGCACGCTTGCCCGACGCACCGGCCGGCAGCCGCGGCATCTCCATGCTGGTGGTGCCGAAGTTCCGCGTGGACCGCGACGGCAACGCGGGCGAGCGCAACTCGCTCGCCGCCGGCGCCATCGAGCACAAGATGGGCATCAAGGGCTCGGCCACCTGCGTCATGAACTTCGACGACGCGCAGGGCTGGCTCATCGGCCCGCCGCACAAGGGCCTGATGGCCATGTTCACCATGATGAACGCCGCGCGCCTCGGCGTCGGCGTGCAGGGCCTTGGCGTTTCCGAGCGGGCGCTCCAGCGCAGCCTCGCCTACGCCCGCGAGCGCCTGCAGATGCGCGCGCTTTCGGGCGCGAAGTCGCCGGACAAGCCGGCCGACCCGATCACCGTGCATCCGGACGTCCGCCGCATGCTGCTCACGCAGCGCGCGTTCGTCGAGGGCGGCCGGGTGCTCGCCGTGTACGCCGGCCTGCAGAGCGACATCGCGGCGCGTCACCCGGACGCCGGCGCGCGCAGGACGGCGGACGAGCTGCTCTCGTTCCTCATCCCGATCGCCAAGGGCCTGCTCACCGAAGCCGCGCAGGAGTGCACCAAGGAAGCGCTGCAGATCTTCGGCGGCCACGGCTACATCGCCGAGCACGGCATGGAGCAGTACGTTCGCGACGCCCGCATCATCACCCTCTACGAGGGCACCACGCAGATCCAGGCGCTCGACCTGCTCGGCCGCAAGATCATGCAGCTGCAGGGCGCCGGCCTGAAGCATTTCCTCGGCGAGATCTCGGCGTTCTGCCAGGCGAACCAGGCCAACGACAGCGTCCGCGCCTTCATCGGCCCGCTGGCCGTCGCGGCGAAGACGTGGGGCGACCTCACGCAGGCGATCGCGCAGACGGCGCAGGGCAACCCGGAGGAACTGGGCGCCGCCGCGGTCGATTACCTGTACTTCTCCGGCTACGTGACGCTGGCCTATTTCTGGGCCCGCAGCGTCCTCGCCACCGAGGGTGGCAGCCTCGCCACCGAGCGCCGCCAGGCCAAGCGTGACACCGCCACGTTCTACTTCACCCGCATCCTGCCCCGCATCCATGTGCACAAGGCGGCGATCGAAGCCGGCGTCGCGACCCTGCCCGAGGTGCTCTGAGCACGTCGCATCGATCCAGAGAATCGTCCTCGGGGCTTCCGCCGGAAACCCCGAGGGTGTAGAAAAAGGTTTCGCCCCGACTTCCCACCGAGACGGTGCCCGACCCGATGAGCGACTCGACGTTCCTGATCCGTCTCGCCGAAAGCGACGATGACGACTTCATCCTTGGCCTCGTCCCTCGTTTCATCAACTTTCCGCTGCCCAACGGACGAACGCGGACCGACTGCCTCAAGGGCATCGAGGCCGATCTGGTCAAACACCTCGACGAGCAGCCGTCGAACAGCTACATCTTCGTGGCGGAGAACGAAGACGGCGACGCCGTCGGCTTCGTGCACATCCAGAAGACCAAGGATTTCTTCACCCATCGCGACAACTGCCACATCTCCGACATCGCGGTGGCGGAGGCCTTCGAGGGCGCGGGCGTCGGCAAGGTGCTGCTCGACCACGCGTACAGCTGGGCGAAGGAACATCGCTGCCAGTTCGTCACCCTCGCGGTGTTGCCGGGCAACGAGCACGCGCAGCGTCTGTACCGCAATTACGGGTTCGACACCGACCTGATGCGCATGGCCAAGCCGGTGCGTTGAGCACCGGCGTCGCTCCAACGAAAAAGGCCGCGATCGCTCGCGGCCTTTTCGTTTCCGGCGGACCGGGGAAAGTTACGACTTGACCGTCGTCTCTTCCTTGCGCTCGCGCTCGTCGAGGCGGGCGGCCATGCGGTCGATGTTGGCCAGCGACACGAGGTGCGCGTAGATCCAGCCGAACGCGCCTTCACGCAGGAACTCGTGGGCAGTCTTCTCGTCGAGGGCGCGCAGCTTCTCTTCGTTGATCACGAAGAGGCCGTTGAGGTTGATGCCCTTGCCTTCCTTCTGCAGCGTGACCGTGCGCGGCTCGAGCAGGTCGTGCTCGCGCAGCTTGCCCATGAACCACTGCGTGCGGGACACGTGGTCCTGGAACTCGCCGAGGAAGTTCACGGCGTTGGTCAGGGCCGGCGCATCGGTGCCGTCCTCGTTGAACAGGCGCTCGCCTTCCTCGTTGCTGAAGCCTTCATAGGCCTCGTCGAGGAACACGGTGAAATCGTCGCCCTCGGAGCCGGCCGGCTTCTCGGCCAGCACGAACGGATAGCGGCGCACGAAGGCCGGGATGTAGACGCCGGTCTCCCAGAAACCGTTGTCGCCGACGAGCAGGTTCTCGCCCTGGCGAAGACCGAGCAGGGCCATCGGGCCGGCCTCTTCGATCGAGTTGCCCGCGAAGAGGATCGGGAAGTCGCGCGCGGCCGGCGCGAATTCGACGCCGGTCAGCGGCACGGAGTGCGCGGCGGCGGCGAAACGGATGTTGTTCACGGCCTTAAGGCGCAGGTCGCGGTGGGCGGTGCGGTTCAGGGGAACCGGACGCTCGTAGAAAAGCACTTCTGCCACTGTGTAACCCTCATGGACCCGCCGGACCTGGGAAGCCACCCCGGCCCCCCTTCCAAACCCGCCGGGCTTCGAATGCGAATCCCCACTATAGCAGCGGCCGGTGACAGGAAAAGCCCCGCAAGAAGCGTACCTGCGAGATTCTTTTCCGTCATGGATATGGGCTATGCTCGGGCCAAAGGGGCCCTTGTGGCCTGGACCGGACGACCGGTCCGCACGGAGTTCGGCTTGCTGGAACGCTCTTTCGCATATGTGAAGGACGAGACCCGATGACGATGGAAGTGCTCCACGAAGACCTGCCCAGGGTGACCGCGCTGCACGCGACGCGGGTGCTTTCCCTGGACGCGGCGGGTCGGATCCTGGACTGGATCAGCTGGCAGGACGCCGTTTGCCTGTATGTCCGCGGCGTCGTGGCCTGGACCCTGGGCGATCCCTGCGTGACGGTGCGCGGCGGCATCAGCCGGGCCAACGGCCTGCGTAGCAGCCTCGACCTCCACCCGATCGTCGCCAGCACGGGGCACTGCCGCGAGCACGCGATCGACCCCGCACCCGCCCTGACCAACACCGCGCTCTTCGCCCGCGACCGGCACATCTGCCTCTACTGCGGGCACCAGTACACGCGCCACGAACTGACCCGCGACCACGTCGTCCCCCTGTCCAAGCGGGGCGCCGACGAGTGGGAAAACGTGGTCAGCGCCTGCCTGGCCTGCAACCTGCGCAAGAGCAACCGCACCCCGCAGCAGGCGAACATGCCCCTCTTGGCCGTGCCCTACCGCCCCAGCTGGGTCGAGCACCTGATCCTCTCCAACCGCAACATCCTCGCGGACCAGATGGAGTTCCTGGTCAGCCACCTGCCGCGGGACCGGCGGCCGGGTTGAGGGCTCCCGGAGTTGGGAGATGGGAAATGGGGGCGCCATCCGACGGACGCTCGAGGGGGCCGGAGGCGCCCGGCGGGCGATACGGCCTGCCTAACGCCGCCGGCCCCCTCGAGCGTCCGCCGGAACTGCGCCCCCACTTCCCATCCCCCACCCCCTTCCCATCCCCCACCTCCATTGCATCTCCCCCCGTTCACGCCCCGTCCCTTGCCCCGCCACCCCGCTAGGCGAACAATAGGCGGATGAACGACCTCTCCCGCTACCCTTATCTGGCGCAGATCGACTCGCCGGAGGATCTCCGCCGTTTCCCGACGGACGAATTGCCGGCCATCGCCGATGAACTGCGCCGGTACCTGATCGAGGCGGTGGCATCGTCGGGCGGGCATTTCGGCGCGGGCCTGGGCGTCGTCGAGCTGACCGTCGCCCTGCACCACGTCTTCGAGACGCCGCGCGATCGCCTGGTCTGGGACGTCGGGCACCAGTGCTACCCGCACAAGATCCTGACGGGCCGCCGCGACCGCATCACCACGATCAAGAAGAAGGACGGCCTCGCGCCGTTCCCGCGTCGCGAGGAAAGCGAGTACGACACCTTCGGCGTCGGTCACTCGTCGACCTCGATCTCCGCCGCGCTCGGCATGGCCATCGCGCTGCAGCGTCGCGGCGACCCGCGCAAGGTCGTGGCCGTGATCGGCGACGGCGCGATGACCGCGGGCATGGCGTTCGAGGCGCTGAACCACGGCGGCGACGTCGAGCCGAACATGCTCGTGATCCTCAACGACAACGGGATGTCGATCAGCGAAAACGTCGGCGCGATGACCAAGATGATGGCGCGCGCGATGTCCAGCCGCACGCTCAACGCCTGGCGCGAACGCGCCAAGAAGGCGATGCCGCGCGAGTCCTTCTTCGGCCGCTTCTTCAAGCGCTGGGAGGAACACGCCAAGGGCATGTTCGTGCCGTCCACGCTGTTCGAGGAACTGGGCTTCCACTACACCGGCCCGATCGACGGCCACAACATGGCCCAGCTGGTGAACGCGCTGGAGACGGTGAAGGCGCTTCCCGGCCCGCAGCTGCTCCACGTGATGACCACGAAGGGCAAGGGCTACGAACCTGCCGAAAAGGCACAGATCGAATACCACGCCGTCGGTCCGTTCGACCCCGTGGCCGGCCTCGTGAAGAAGACCGCGCCGGCCAAGCCGACGTACACGGACATCTTCAGCGACTGGCTCTGCGACATGGCGGCCGCCGACGAGCGCCTGCTCGGCATCACGCCGGCGATGCGCGAAGGCTCCGGCCTCGTCCGCTTCTCGAAGGAATACCCGCAGCGGTATTTCGACGTCGCCATCGCGGAACAGCACGCCGTGACGCTCGCCGCGGGCATGGCGGTCGAGGGCGCGAAGCCCGTGGTCGCGATCTACTCGTCGTTCCTGCAACGCGCGTACGACCAGGCCATCCACGACGTCGCCCTGCAGAACCTCGACGTCGTCTTCGCGGTCGATCGCGCGGGCGTCGTCGGCCCGGACGGTGCCACGCATGCCGGTAGCTTCGATCTCTCGTTCATGCGTTGCCTGCCCAACATGGTGATCATGGCGCCGGCCGACGAGAACGAATGCCGCACCATGCTCAGCACGGGCTTCCACTACGACGGCCCGGCCGTCGTGCGCTACCCGCGCGGTACTGGCCCGGGCGCGAAGCTGTCCACCACGCTCGATACGTATCCCATCGGCAAGGCGGAAGTGCGTCGTCGCGGCCACCACGGCCTGGCGATCCTCTCCTTCGGCACCATGCTCGCCCCGGCGGCCGTCATCGCGGCGGAGGTCGACGCCACGCTGATCAACATGCGTTTCGTGAAGCCGCTCGACGAGGAACTGATCCTCGAGCTCGCACGCACGCACGAGGCGTTCGTCACGATCGAAGACAACGCCGTCGCCGGCGGTGCCGGCGCGGCGGTCGCCGAACTCCTCGCCGCCCACGGCATCACGCTGCCCGTCCAGCACCTCGGCCTGCCCGACGCGTACCTGGAGCACGGCAGCCGCGAGGAAGTGCTCACGATGGCCGGCCTCGACCTGCCCCAGATCCGCAGCGCCATCCGCGCCCGCTTCCCGCAGTTCGTCGCCTCGCCGGTCGCCAGCGCCGGCTAAGTCCGGGAAGCCGCTCCCACCCTACCTTCGGGTGGGAGCCCAACGGATCACGCCGACCAGCAATACAACGGCTCGCCATAGATGCCCGGTGCGCCCAGCGCCGTTACGTCCGTCCCCCAAAAACAACAGTAGCGATCCCTTTCGGGCTGATATACGAGCCAATAACCGGCGTCGTGAGCGACACACCAACCGGACTGAATCGTTCCGATATCCGCGTCGGGGAACCCCGGCGCGGTGACCTCCGCGCTGATCTGAAAAGGCTCGCACGAATGCTCTCGAATCGTGGCTGCCAAACCGTCCAGATAGGCCTCACGATCGGCGCCCGGCTGGATGTAAACCGCGGCTGCGTCGCAGAGCCGGGAATGCAGTATCTCGATATATCGATGCGTCATGGCGGATGAATGCTTGGCTTCGGACAGTGATACGCATCGAGACGGTTATTCGCCCACCGTTGTTACGAGATCGTAGACGAGATGCCTGTCGAGCTCTCGACCGATCGCGGCTTTGATCAGTCGCGCTCCCGAAAGGTGGAAACCTTCGACACCGAACACGCGAACATCGCGATCGACTAGCAGATCAAGAGCGCGAAGCAGCCCAGCATGCCATACCCCGCTCGGACGAAGAGCATTCGGCATCAGAGTACCGCCCGCAGCGATGAACGATGAATTCGAGGATGGCATCATGAACAGAGTGCCGGGCATTGTCGACTCTGCGACTGTCGAAACAATCATCAACAGCCATCACAATGTTCAGCGTGTGGAAAAATGAGAAGACCGCTTCTTCTATCCGCTATCGCTGCGTGCGCAGTTTCGCTCGGAATCGCTCACCCTGTACTCGGACAAATGACTCGGTGGCGTTACCCGTGTGATGTCTACATGACCCTCGGATGTGTTCGACTTCCAGAAAGCATGTCCGTGACCTACGAGGTTCCTGCCGACTACGGAATTTACAGCTTCAGAAGTGCTGGCGAGTTGATCCTGTCGGCATATCTGGGAGATGCGCCTCGACTACCCGAGGCGAAAGCCGCGCTCGAGCTCACATCGAAAGAGGCTGACGCTCAGGTGTTCCTGGATAAACGCGATGGCAAGACCCGGCTGGACATCGTCATCGTGCCGCGCGATGACAAACGGATGCGACTGCATGTCTTCGCGACCTATTCCGATGCTCAGAGAAAGGAAGTCGCTCAGATCGTCGCTGGGCTTCGCGCCTGCCTCAAATCCTCGCGCGGGACGATGATCTGTCCTGCGGAGAGTCCGTGGGGTCAGAAGCTCCAGGAGTTCGTCGATCCCACCCGCCGCTGAGTTGGCAGAAGCGCTGCCAGTGAAGTCAGTGCTGTGTTTTCGACCAGTAATCGCGACGGCGGGTACTGACTGACGGCCTGAGCAAACTAGTTCGCGAATCGACCGCCACTGACCCGGTCGCGGTCTTCGAGGTCGGTGGCGGTGAACACGTCGGCGAACCCCATCGCCACGAGCACAGCGCGCACTGCCTCGCCCTGCTGCCAGCCGTGCTCGAGGAGCAGCCAGCCGCCCGGCTCCAGATGCGCGCCCGCGGCGGCGGCGATGCGACGGATGTCGTCGAGCCCATCGGCGCCCGAGGCGAGCGCCGTGGCCGGCTCGAAACGCAGGTCGCCCTGCGCGAGGTGCGGGTCGTCGGATTCGATGTATGGCGGGTTGCTGACGATCAGGTCGAAGCGCCGCCCTTCGAGCGGCGCGAGCCAGTCGCCGTGAGCGAAGGTCACACGCTGGAGCCCGAGGGCGACGGCGTTGCGTGACGCGACCGCGAGCGCCGCTTCGCTCGCGTCCACGGCCGTGACGTCGGCGTCGGGACGTTCCTTCGCGATGGCGAGCGCAATGGCGCCGCTACCGGTGCCCAGGTCCACGACCCGGCCACCCTGCGGCAGGCGCGCGACCGCCAGCTCGACCAGCAACTCCGTTTCCGGCCGCGGGATGAGCGTCGCCGGCGTGACTTCGAGGGACAGCGACCAGAAATCGCGATGGCCGGTGATATAGGCGATGGGCTCCCCTGCCGCGCGTCGACGCACGAGCGCGTCGAACCGCGCCATGCCCTCCGCATCCGCCGTATCGTCCGCATGAGCGAAGAACCACGCACGATCGACGCCCAGCGCGTGCGCGAGGAGGAGTTCGGCCTCGAGGCGTTCGCCGAGTATCTCGGCGGCCTCGCGCAGGATCGTACGAATATCGGTCATGCACGGATTCTATCCGCTGGCCGCTCCTACAATGCGCCGATGCGCCTTCCTCTCCTGCTCGCCACCCTCCTCGCCCTCGGCGGCTGCCAGGCGACGTTCTTCGCGGCCGTCAACGCGCGGCAGCCCTCGGCCGGCGTCGTGGCCCATCGCGACAACGTGTACGATGCCGCGCATGACCTGAAACTCGACGTGTATGCCCCCGAACATGCCGACCACGCACCGGTGGTCGTCTACTTCTTCGGCGGCAGCTGGATGCACGGCAAGCGCGAATGGTATCGCTGGCTCGGCCAGGCGCTGGCGACGCAGGGGATCGTCGCGGTCGTCGCCGATTATCGTCTCTGGCCGAAGACACGCATGGACGGCTTCCTGCACGACGGCGCCGAGGCCGTGCGCTGGGCGCGCGACCACGCCGCGGACTACGGCGGCGATCCCGCACGCCTGTTCGTGATGGGGCATTCGGCCGGCGGCCACATCGCGGCGATGCTCGCGACCGACAAACAGCGGCTTGCCGGGGTGGGCATGAAGCCCCGTGACCTGGCGGGCTGGATCGGCGTCGCGGGCGCATACGATTTCCTTCCCCTCGACGACCCCGACTTCATCGACATGTTCGGCTCCACGCGCCAGGAACAGGCGCGATCGCAACCGATCAACTTCGTCGATGGCGACGAACCGCCCGCCCTGCTCCTGCAGGGTGAAGCCGACACCATCGTGTTTCCTTCCGAAGCCATCGCCATGGAGGGCCGCTACCGTCAGATGGGTGAGCCGGTCGAGCTGAAGCTCTACCCGAAGCTGGGCCACGAGAGGCTGCTGTTCGCCCTGGGGCCATTGCACGAGGAGGCGCCGGTGATGCGGGACGTCGTGACCTTCATCCGAAGCAGGACGAATCCGCCGCGGCCGTAGTTTCGATCAGCGCTGCTTCATGACGTCGCGCCCCTCCGCGTTGCCGCCACGCGCCGCGTCGAGGACTTCGGGATACGGATAGTTCAGTCCCAGCAACTGGCGGATGTCCGCGCTCGCGTTCTTCACGAACGCCTCGGGCAGCGCGGCGGGCAGGTCTTCCATCGGTTTGACGAACTTCGGCAGGTACTGCGTGATGATCGCCGAGCGATCGATGCTGCTGCGGTTCGGCATCGCGCAATGCCACACCGCACCGAAGAACAGGACCGTGTCGCCCGGCTCGCCGAGCATGCGCTCGCAGCGCTCGAAGAAACGATCGCTTTCGTCAGGGTAATGCAGCTCGCGCTGGCTGCCGGGGACGAACGCGGTGGCGCCCGTTTCCTCGGTGAAGGGGTCGAGCATGATGGTCGCCTGCGCGTTCAGGGCGAAACTGGAGTTGATCAGCGCCGGATGCGTCTGCGGCGAATGGAAGTCCCAGTACGGATAATCGATATGCGGTTCCTGGCCCGGACCGCCCGGAAGGATGCGGTTCGCCGCGATCGATCCCATGATGAATTCGCTGCCGATGAAGGCGCGCATGACTTTCATGATGGCGGGATGGGCGGCCATGCGGGAGAAGATCTCGCCCTTGGCCAGCAGGTTCCACACGCGGCGCTGCAGGTTGATGCGTCCGGCGCGCTCCGCGTCGCCCTGGAAATGCGTGACCTTGCCGCCTTTCTCGTCCCGGTTCGATTCACGCATCACGATGTCGCGCGCCTCGGCGATTTCGGCCGGGGTGAACAGGCCGCGCAACGTGACCGCGCCGAGGCCCCGGAGCAACTCGTGGACGATCGCGTCGGTGTCGAGGTTGTCCTCCGTGTAGACGGGGATGGGATGCGACGGCGAGCGCATGGTCTGGGCGGTGGCGTTCATGGCGGGCTCCTGCCGCGTGGCCGCGGCGTGTCGAAGGGCGATGGCTGGCACGTTCGGCACCTACGCTAGGCCGATTTGCAAGCGCTTGCAAACTGCGCTGCAACATACGTAGAGTCGGGCCATCGACGGATGGGAGACTCGCCTTGAAGCACGAGCTGCGCATCGGCCTGATCGGCGCCGGTTACATGGGCAAGGCGCACACGCTGGCCTTCCAGAGCGTCGCGGCCGCCTTCGACACGCCGATGCGACCGGTGTGCGAGATGATCGCGACCTCCACCGCCGCGGGTGCCGCCGAGGTGGCCGCCCGCTGGGGCTGGACGCGATCGACCGGCGACTGGAAGCAACTGGTCGACGATCCGCGCGTGGACGCCGTCGTGATCGCCACGCCGCCGCGCACGCACCTGCCGATGGTGCTGGCCTGCGTCGCGGCCGGGAAGCCGGTGTTCTGCGAGAAGCCGCTCGGCGCGACGGCGGAGGAATCGCTGGTGATGGCCGAGGCCGTCGAGATCGCGCGATTGCCCAACATGGTCGGCTTCAACTATATCCGCACGCCCGCGAGCCAGCTCGCCCGCCAGATCGTCGCGTCCGGGGAGATCGGCGACGTGATCCAGGTGACGGCCGAGCACGTCGAAGATTACCTGCACGATCCGTCGCTGCCGGCCTCGTGGCGCACGCGGATCGCCACGGGAACCGAGGCGGGCGCGCTTGGCGACGTCGCGACGCACATCGTCAACGCCTGCCTGAGACTGGTCGGGCCCATCGAGAGCCTGGTCGCCGACCTGGCGATCGTTCAACCGATGCGGGAGGGTCCGGACGGACCCGAGGCGGTGGAGAACGACGACCAGGGCCAGATGCTGCTGCGCTTCGCCAACGGCGCGAGTGGGAGCCTGAGCTTCAGCCGCATGGCCGCGGGCCGGAAGATGGGCTACACGTACCGCATCACGGGAACCCGCGGCGCGATCCATTTCGACCAGGAAGACCAGAACGCGCTGTGGCTGTACGACGCGTCAAGCGAACCCGCGCGGCGCGGTTTCCAGAAGCTGTTGATGGGCCCGGCGCACCCGGACTACCTCGCGTTCAACCAGGGCGTCGGCCACGGCACCGGCTACAACGAGCAGATCACGATCGAGGCGCGCGATTTCCTGCAGGCGATCGCCACTGGCGACGCCGTGTGGCCGACCTTCCGCGACGGCTTGGAGGTCGACCGCGTGATCGCGGCCGCGCTGGTGTCGCACCGTGAACGGCGCTGGGTATCGCTTTGACGTGGCGAATCCCGGCTGGCGTCAACGCAGGCTCGCGCGGGTCACCAGTTCGCAGGGAAAGAGCTTGCTGCGCGGCACCGCATCGGGGTGTTCCATCCACGCGACGATGCGGTCGATCGCATGGAGCACCATGTCGTGGATGGGCTGTCGCACGGTCGTGAGCGAATAGGAGGCCCACGCGGCGAGCGGCATGTCGTCGAAGCCGATGATGCTCACGTCTGCCGGCACGCGCACGCCGCGCTCGCGACACGCGTCGATCGCGCCCATCGCCAGCACGTCGTCGGCGCAGAACACACCGTCGAGGTCGTCGTCGCGATCGAGCAGCGCGTGCATCGCGAGGCGCCCGTGCTCGTGCGTGTAGTTGCCGGCGTGGATCGTCTGGCGCAGGAGCTTGCGCGCGACGTCCGCGAAGCCCTTCTCGCGGTCGATCGTCGAGGCGTCGTGCGCCGACCCTCCGAGGAACGCGAGCCGCCGAAGGCCTCGCTCACGCATCGCGCCCGCCACGAGCCCACCGCCCGCCACGTTATCGACGGTGGCCACGGGCACCGGGGACGAGCGCCCCGCCCGCCCGAACACATGCAGCACGGGCAGACCCGCCGCCCGGCACGACGCGGCGAAACCAGCCGGCGGCGCCGAAGTGGCGATCAGCACGGCATCGACGCTGTACTGGCGAAGCATGTCGAGCGCGGCCTTGCCGTCCTCGCCCTCACCGAGGTTCGCCAGCAGCGGGCGAAGGCCCCGTGCCTGGAGTTCGCGGGTGAAGAGGTCGAAGACCTCCATGAAAGTGGGATTCGCGAAATGGTTGGAGACCAGGCCGATGAGTTCCGTGCGGCCGGTCATGAGGCTGCGCGCGAGCTGGTTCGGTCGGTAGCCGAGCGCCGCCGCGGCCTCGAGCACTCGCTCGCGCGTCTTCGCCGAGACGCTGGCGCCTTCGGTGAAGGTGCGCGACACGGCGGAGATCGACACGCCCGCAGCCTCGGCGACGTCGCGAGCGGTGGGGCGTTGCGAAACGGGTGGACGGAAGCTCATGCGAACTAGGTTAGCGCAGTCGCGCGGCGGGAGCGGGCCGCGTGGGGGTCTTGCGCCGTGCGAAAAGGGCCGGCGGCTCATCGCGAGGAGCTGTCGCGGCCGGGTCCGCTCCTACGGCGGCTCGGCGCAAAAAAAGCCGGGCGATCGCTCGCCCGGCTTTCGTGTGGCACCGATGGTCGTTTAGCGCAGGATCGCCTTCGGGTCCTGCTTGTCCTTCAGCGCCGCGCAGAGCAGGGTCTGCTCGCTGGTCTGCGCAAGGCCGCGGTCGGCGCCGCTGACCTGGCCGAGACGCGGCTTGAAGAACGCGCTCATGCGATCGGCTTCGGCCTTCGAGCAGCTGCCGCCGGCCGCCATTTCGGGCAGCTTGCCGCCGGCGAAGCTGCCGGTGCGGGCGACGATCTTGTCGTAGTTCGTCGTGAACCACTTCCACAGATCGGCACGCGTCGCTTCCGACTCGCGACCGCCGCGCAGCACCATCGCCATCTCGCCCACCTTCACGTCCTTGCCGAGGGCGAAGTCGCGCACCTTGTTGGCGAGGGCCGGGTCGGTCGCGTCGCCCAGCGCGATGAGCATCGCGTTGCGCTTGGCAGGATCGGACGTCTTCGGCACTTCGGCCATCAGGGCCTCGACCGCCGGGGCGCCACGCTCCTCGACCGCCACGCCGAGCGCGGAAGCGAGCATGTCGGAATCGGCCGCGTCGAGATCGAGCCTGCCGTCCTTGGTCTTCAGCGCCGCGTCGCCCTGCTTGAGCAGTTCGGCGCGCACTTCCGGCACGCCGATGTCCTTGTCGGCCAGGAAGCCGGCGAGGGTCGTGCGCGTGATCGTGTCGTTGTCCGGCTCGCCGGCCTTCTTGCGGTAACCCAGCTGCTTGAGCTTCGGCAGGTAGGCGTCGGTGGCCCACTTGCGCAGGCGCTCGCGCTGCGCGTCGGTGGTGGCTTCGTTGTCGAGGATCCAGTTGAACGTGCCGATCGGCGCGGTGAACACTTCGCGCGTCTTCGAGGCGGTCAGCGGCTTCGTCGCGGCGAGGTAATCGCCCGCGTCGAGGTCGCCGTGCTGGAAGCCGGCGCGCACGGCGTCGGCATAGGCCAGCTGCTCGGCGTCGGTCAGCGTCGAGACCACCTTCGCCAGCGCGGCCAGGTCGGCCTTGCTCTGCGAGAAGCGGTAGTAACCGCGACCGTCGGCGTTCGGCAGCACCCAGCTGTTCTTCGCCGCGCCGTCGAGGACCATCGTGCCGGTGGCCTTGTCGAGCAACTCGCACTTGACCTTGTTGCCGCCACCTTCCACGCCGTAGCGCACGCACATCGGCACGCCCCACACGCGGCTCGCGTCGCCGGTGCTGCCCAACGGCAGGTAACGGCTCTGGGCCAGGTGCAGCACGGTCTTGCCGCCTTCCGTCTTCACTTCCGTGCTGACGTACGGCACGCCGGACTGGTCGAGGAAGGTACGGAACGCCTTCTTGAACGCGTCGCCCTGGCCGGCGGCCTCGGCGATCGCATCGATCAGGTCGTCGGCCGTGGCGTTGGCGAACTTGTGCTTCTGGATGTACGCACGCATGCCCTTCTGGAACACGGAATCGGTGACGTAGCCCTCGAACATGCCGAGGACCGCGGCGCCCTTCTGGTACGTGATGCCGTCGAACGCCGTCTCGATGTCGCCGTTGCCGGTGATCGGCTGGCGGATCTTGCGCGCGCTGACGAGGCTGTCGTTGTTCATCGCGCCCTGCGCGCCGCGGACGCGGTCGAGGTCGGCGCGGTATTCCGGGTGCACCTTGATGGTGACCTTCTGCTGCATCCACGTGGCGAACGCCTCGTTGAGCCAGAGGTCGTCCCACCAGGCCATCGTCACGGTGTCGCCGGTCCACTGGTGGGCCAGCTCGTGCGCGTTGACGTTGAACGAGCCACGCACGTACTGCGCGGCCGAGTCCGGATCGATCAGCAGCAGCCAGTCGCGGAAGGTGACGAGGCCCGCGTTCTCCATCGCACCCGCGCTGAAGTCCGGCGCGGCGAGCAGGTCGAGCTTGTCGTACGGATAGCCGAAGCCGTAGTAATCCTCGAGCGTGTGGATGATCGAGTTCGTCTCGCCCAGCACGTGCTTCATGCGGTGGCCTTCGCCCTTGGCGGCGATTCCGCGCAGCGGGGTGGCCGTCGTGCGGTATTGCGTCGGCGTGATGTCCGGACCCTTCTCGATGTCCCACGGGCCCACGGCGAACGCGACGAGGTAGGTCGGCAGCGGCTTGGTGGTCGAGAACGTGAGGGTCTTCCAGCCCGCGCCAGCCTTCTCTTCCTTGATCTGGGCCGTGTTGGCGACGCCCTGGTCGTCGGCCGGGATGGTCAGCTGGATGTCGAACGGCACCTTGAACGAGGGCTCGTCGAAGCCCGGGAACGCGTAGCGGGCCGACACCGGCTCCATCTGCGTCATCGCGTACGGGATGCCTTCGTGCGAGACCTTGTACAGGCCCTGCAGCTGCTTGTTGAGCGGCGCGCTGAACTCGATCGCGAGCGTGATCTCACCTTCCAGCTTCGCGCCGAGATCCACCCGCGCGACGCCTTCCTTCTCGGCGGCGACGGTGTACTTGCCGGTGTGCTTCTTGCCGGCGGCGTCGGTCACGGTGACCTTCGAGACCTTCAGTTCCTTGCCGTGCAGCCAGACGAAGTCCGACGGCTGCGTGAGCTTGATGCGGATGGTCGACGAGCCGGAGTAGTCCTCCTGCTTCGGGTCGACCTTGAAGGCGAGCTTGTAGGACTCGGGCTGGGCCCACGTCGGGAGATGGCCAAGCGGTGGCGCGGCGTCCGTGCCGGCGGCGAGCGCGGCGCCACAGCAGGTGGCGAGCGCGGTGAGGATGAGGGGACGGACGAAACGACGCATGGCAGGTGGGACTCCCTGTGGTTGAACCCCCATCCTGCGAACAAGCATGACGTTCGACACAGTGCCAGAAGGCACCCCGTCCCCGTTGCGGCGCGTCAGAACTCCACGATCGGCTTGAACCCGCCGAAGAACATCCGCTTGCCGTCGAAAGGCAGGTTCCTGGGGTCCGAATACTCCGCAAGCCTCGGATCCGCCATCACTTTCTTCATGATCCGGTCGCGGTCGCGGCGGCTCTTGTAGACGATCCAGGAGAACACCACGACCTCGCCCTCCTTCAGTTTCACGGACTGCGGAAAAGAGGTGACCTTGCCGGGCTTGACGTCGTCGGCGACACATTCGGAGTACGCGAGCGCCCCGAACTCCATCCAGATCTTCCCGGCCTTGCGTGCCATCTTTTTGTAGTCCGCCATCCGGTCGAGCGGAACCGGCGCGACGAAACCATCGACGTAACTCATGGTGCGACCCTCCCTCGGTGTGGTGGGGGCGAGGGTGGCGCAGAACGAAGAAAGGCCGCGTTAAACGCGGCCTTTGCGGACTTTCTCAAACGGGGCGACGAATCAGCCGGCCGCGTCGGCCTGCTCGAGCACGACCGCGACCGCGTGGATCACCGAGGCGATGCGCACCGCGCTCTGGATGGCCTGGACGCTGACGCCGCCATCGCGCAGCACCTTGTCGTGCGAGTCGATGCACATGCCGCAGCCGTTGACGGCCGAGACGGCCAGCGAGACGAGCTCGAAGTCGTTCTTGGCGTCGCCCTTGTAGGCGCCGATCACGTTCATGCGCAGCTTCGCCGGGATGGTGGCGTACTCCGGATGGCTGACCAGGTGCTGGAAGCGGTAGTAGATGTTGTTCATGCCCATGATCGCGGCCGAACCCTTGGCGGCGGTCAGCTGCTCGGCCGTGGCGTGCTCGGCGGCGAACGCGGCGATGGCTTCGGTCAGCGGCTTGTAGCGGGCGGAGTAGGCGGAGCCGAGCGCGACCATGGCGATCTGCGCCTTGTTGAGGCCGGGCGCACCCGCCTCGCTCAGCACGGAATCGAGGTTGAGCTTCAGGTCCTTGGCGTATTCGGGAAGCTGGCTGCGAAGATCGGCGACGCTCATGGATGCACCTTCTTTTTCGAATGAATGGGGCGCGGAATGGCTCGACGCGAAGGCGCCGGTTCACGCGGGACACGTGGGGTGTCGGGGGAAGAGGTAAAAAACGGGGCGGTGAAGAGGACTTCACCGCCCCTGGACTGCCCGCGCCGCGCGGGGGGAGGGAGGGTCCGCGGCGAGGGACTTACGACCGGGTGAGGCTTAGGCGACCTTCAGGGTCTCGTCGCCGGCCTTCCAGTTGCAGGCGCACAGCTCGTCGGTCTGCAGGGCGTCGAGGACGCGCAGCACTTCGTCCGGGTTGCGGCCGACGGAACCGGCGGTCACGTAGGCGAACTGGATCTCGCCGTTCGGGTCGACCAGGAAGGTGGCGCGCTGGGCGACGCCTTCGTCGGTCAGGATGCCCAGAGCCGTCGTCAGCTCCTTCTTGATGTCCGCGAGCATCGGGAACTTGAGGTCCTTCAGATCGGCGTGATCCATGCGCCAGGCGCGGTGGACGAACTCGGAATCGGTCGAAGCGGCGAGGATCTGGCAGTCACGGTCGGCGAACTGCTCGTTGAGGTCGCTGAAGCCCTTGATCTCGGTCGGGCACACGAAGGTGAAGTCCTTCGGGTAGAAGAAGACGAGCTTCCACTTGCCCTCGTACGACTTGTCCGAGATGTCGACGAACGCGTCTTCGATCTTGTTGGCGAGGGGGCCACCGGCCACTGCCTTGAGGTTGAACTGGGGGAACTTATCGCCAATGCTCAGCATCTTTTCGACTCTCCGTTGAGGGTGGGTTGAACGCGTTTGCGCGCTGCGTGGCGCGACCAGAAGGCAAGCTTACCGGTCCTGCCGATATATTCCAAATCGATTGTTGGCATGAATGTGATAGGCTACGGCTATTGCCTGGTCGTCCCCGAGCGTGCCGCCATGAACCTGCGTGACCTCTCCTATCTCGTCGCCCTGGCCGAGCACCGGCATTTCGGCAAGGCGGCCGAAGCCAGCTTCGTCAGCCAGCCCACCCTGTCGACCCAGATCCGGAAACTGGAGGACGAACTCGGGGTGGCGCTCGTGGAACGTACCCCGCGGAAAGTCCTCCTGACGGAAACGGGCCGTGAAATCGCCCGCCGCGCCCGTTCAGTGCTCTCGCAGGTCGACGAGATCCGCTCCATCGCCCAGCGGACCCGCGACCCGGAATCGGGCACGATCCGGCTCGGCATCTTCCCCACGCTGGGGCCCTACCTGCTTCCGCACGTGATCCCGCGTCTGCGCGAGCGCTTCCCGCGGCTGGAGCTGCTGCTGCGCGAGGAGAAGACCGAGCAGGTGCTGCACATGCTGCGCGAGGGCACGCTGGACGCCGGCATCCTCGCCCTGCCCGTCCACGACGATTCGCTGCACACCGAATTCCTGTTCGAGGAACCCTTCGTGCTGGCGGTGCCCAGCAGCCACGAACTCGCCTCGCGGCGCTCGCTGCGGATGGACGACCTCTCGGAGCAGAACCTTCTTCTGCTGGAGGACGGCCACTGCCTGCGCGACCAGGCGCTGGAGGTCTGCCAGCTGGCCGGCGCCGGCGAGAAGACCGGCTTCCGCGCCACCAGCCTCGAGACGCTCCGGCAGATGGTCTCGGCGAACGTCGGCATCACGTTGCTGCCGTCGCTCGCCGTGAAGCCTCCGGTCGCCCAGTCGCCGAACGTCAGCCTGGTCGCCTTCGACGCGCCCGCGCCCAGCCGTCGCATCGCGATGCTCTGGCGGAAGAGTTCCGCGATGACGCCGTTCTTCGAGGCGCTGGCGGCCGTGATCCGCGACGTACCTGCAGGCCTTTTCGACACCCGCGACTGCACGGCCGGTCAACGGGAATCGACGACGGGCGTTGCCCTTCCCTCTTCCTGACGGTTCGGTGACATGCGCGTCTGGCTCGCGGTAGTGCTCCTTGTCTGTGGCTGGGGCGCCTTCTCCTGGTGGCAGCATCGGCCCGTGCACAACGCCCCCGGCGTACTGGCCGGCGGCATACCGGACCAGGAAGACGTCGGGCAGGCCGCGACGCTCAGCCGCGGCCGCTTCACGCTGACCACGCGCGCCGCGTTCGCCATGACCGGCCGCGTCCTCTCGCGCGAGGACTACCAGTTCGACGACCTGGCGCCGATCGCGCCCACGGACCTGGCGATGGGCTGGGGCCGCATGTCGGACAGCGGGGTGCTCGACCGGATCCGCATCTCGCAGTCGAACCGGTTCTACTACTGGTACACCGACCACTACCCGATTCCGCGCCGCGAAATCGAGGATTCCAGCGCCAACATGCACATGATCCCCGCCAACGACACCGTGGCGCGCGAGCTGCGCGAGGTGCGGCCCGGCGAGGTGGTGCGTCTGCAGGGCTTCCTGGTGGACATCAAGCGCGACGACGGCTGGCACTGGAACACCTCGCTGACGCGCGAGGACACCGGCGCCGGCGGCTGCGAGATCGTGCTCGTGGAGTCCATCGGCGCCGCCGGCGCCGGCGGCGCGCAGGTCTTCGATCAGTAGGCCAGCAGGGTGTGCAGCGGCAGGGACGCGGGCCATTTGCCGCGGCCGTTCAGGCCCGGCAGTTCGATGACGACGCTCGCCCCGAGCACCTCGGCGCCCAGTCGCTCGACGAGGCGGCGGGCGGCCTCCAGCGTGCCGCCGGTCGCCAGCACGTCGTCGACGACGATGACGCGCTCGCCGGGCGCCAGCGCGGACGAACCGATCTCCAGGCGATCCATGCCGTATTCGAGGCCGTAGTCGACGCCGACCACCGGCGGCGGCAGCTTGCCCGCCTTGCGCAACGGCACGAAGCCGGCGTCGAGCGCCCGGGCCATGGCCGCGCCGAAGATGAAGCCGCGCGATTCGATGCCGCAGACGGCGCCGATGCCCTGCCCGCGCCACGGTTCGCACAGCGCGTCGATGCACGCGCCGAACGCGGCGGCATCGGCCAGCAAGGGGGTGATGTCCTTGAACATGATGCCTGGACGCGGAAAGTCCGGCACGTCGCGGACGAGGTCGTGGAAGGCCTGCATGGGTGATCCTGGAAGAATGTCGGGGCGTTTCAGGCCGGAAACGTGACCGCGCCGAAGTCGTCGTCGGACGCGGCGGCGGCACGCGCCTCGGCCAGCTGGGCGTCGATCGCGCGCACGATGCCCTCGGCGGCTTCCGCCGCGCCGTCGGGCACCATCACCGCGAGGAAGTCGCGCGCCGGCAACTGACCCACCGCGCCGGTGAGGAATTCGCCGGCGATGAACGCCGGGATCTCCGCCCGCTCGAGGGCGTCCTTGACGAGGTGGGCGTCGATCAGGGACTCGGCGTGGTAGGCGATGCGCATGGTTCCACGCTACCCGTCGGCGGCGCGTCCGGCAAGCGTCCGGGGCCCAACGGAGGTAAACTCCCCCGTTTGCGCGCCCCACTTCTCCGAGTCCTTTCGATGTCGACCGAAACGCCCGTCCTGCAGCAGCATTTCATCCGCCAGATCGTCCGCGACGACCTGGCCTCCGGCAAGCACAAGGTCATCCATACCCGCTTCCCGCCGGAGCCGAACGGCTACCTGCACCTCGGGCATGCCAAGTCGATCTGCCTGAACTTCGGCCTCGGCGCGGAATTCCACGGCACGTGCAACCTCCGCTTCGACGACACCAACCCGTCGAAGGAAGACGTCGAGTACGTCGAGGCGATCCAGCGCGACGTGAAGTGGCTCGGTTTCGAGTGGGCCGAACTGCGCCATGCCTCCGATTACTTCGAGGTGTTCTACCGCTCGGCGCTCAAGCTGATCCGTCTCGGCGTCGCCTACGTCGACGACCTCAGCGCCGACGAGGTGCGCGAGTACCGCGGCACGCTCACCGAGCCCGGCCGCAACTCGCCGTACCGCGACCGTTCGATCGAGGAGAACCTCGACCTCTTCCAGCGCATGCGCGCGGGCGAGTTCGCCGACGGCAGCAAGACGCTGCGCGCGAAGATCGACATGACGGCCGGCAACATCAACCTGCGCGATCCGGCGCTGTACCGCGTGCGCAAGGTGCACCACCAGAACACCGGCGACGCGTGGCCAATCTACCCGATGTACGACTTCGCGCATTCGCTCTCGGACGCGCTGGAAGGCATCACGCACTCGCTGTGCACGCTCGAGTTCGAAGATCACCGCCCGCTGTACGACTGGTGCGTCGACAAGGTCGATCTCGCCAACGATCCCGCGCTGTGGGAGCCCCTGCTCAAGGCCGGCCTGCCCACGTCGCCGAGCAAGCCGCGACAGATCGAGTTCTCGCGCGGCAACCTCAACTACACGGTGATGAGCAAGCGCAAGCTGATCACGCTGGTGTCCGAGAACCTGGTCGACGGCTGGGACGATCCGCGCATGCCCACGATCGCCGGCGTGCGCCGTCGCGGCTTCACGCCGGCGGGCATTCGCCTGTTCTGGGAGCGCATCGGCGTCAGCAAGCAGAACAGCACGATCGACATGAGCGTCCTCGAAGGCGCCGTGCGCGAAGACCTCGATGGCACCGCGCCGCGCCGCATGGCCGTGATCGACCCGCTGAAGCTCACGATCACCAACCTCGACGACGCGCACGCCGAGACGCTCACGTTCGCCAACCATCCCAAGGACGAGTCGTTCGGCAGCCGCAGCGTGCCATTCTCGCGCGAGCTGTGGATCGAGCGCGAGGACTTCGCGGAAGTGCCGCCGAAGGGCTTCCATCGCCTGAAGCCGGAAGGCGAGGTGCGGCTGCGCGGCGTCGGCATCGTGCGCTGCGACGAGGTGATCAAGGACGACGCGGGCAACGTGGTCGAGCTGCGCTGCACGCTCGATCCGGAAACGCGCACCGGCATGCCGGGCTCGGACCGCAAGGTGAAGGGCACGATCCACTGGGTCAGCGCGCGCGACGCCGTGCCGGCCGTGGTGCGCCTGTACGATCGCCTGTTCGACGTCACCGATCCCGACGACGACAGCGACGGCAAGACGTACAAGGACCACATCAACCCGCATTCGCGCCGCGTCGTGCACGGCTTCGTCGAACCCGCGGCCGCCGGCGCGGCGCGCGAGGACCGCATGCAGTTCGAGCGCCTGGGCTATTTCGTCGCCGACATGCACGACCACACGCACGACGCACCGGTGTTCAACCGCGTGGTGACCCTGCGCGATTCGTGGGCGAAGCAGGCCTGATGCTCTACGCGCAGATCCATCTCACGCTGCCCGCCTGGGTGCACGACGCGGTCGACACGACCACGACGTACCCCGGCGACGAGGCCAAGGTCGGCCTCGCGATCGAACTCTCGGCGCGCAACGTCGATCTCGCCACCGGCGGCCCGTTCGGCGCGGTGGTGTTCGACGGCGACGACCGCATCGTTTCGGTGGGCACCAACCGCGTCGTGCCGCACACCTGCTCGGTGGCGCACGCCGAGATGATGGCGTACATGACGGCGCAGCAGCGCCTGCAGCGGTTCCGCCTCAACGAGGACGGCAGCCGCTTCGTGCTGGCGACGAGCTCCCAGCCCTGCTGCCAGTGCTATGGCGCGACCGTCTGGGCGGGCATCGACGAGCTCCTGATCGGCGCCCGCTCGGAAGACGTCGAGGAACTCACCCCGTTCGACGAAGGCCCCCTGCCTGCCGACTGGATCGGCGAGCTCGAGCGTCGCGGCATCGCGGTTCGGCGCGACATCCTGCGCGACCGCGCGCGCGAGGTGCTGCGCCGTTACGGCGAATCGGGCGTCGCATATTGATCGCGCGGCGCGCCCGGTGACCCGCTGGCGCGCCATCCTGCCGCTGTGCCTGCTGCTGGCCGCTGGCGCGACGCTGCTCGCCGGCGGCGTGCTCGACCGTTTCGACCCGCACCGCCTGCTGGCCGACGAAGGCATGCTCCGATCGGGCATCGCCGCGAATCCCGTCCTCGCGCGCTTCGCGTACGTGGGCGTGCTGACCCTGGCCATCGCGACGGGCGTGCCCGGCACGATCGTGATCGTCCTCGCGGGTGGCCTGCTCTTCGGCGCCCTGGAAGGCACGGCCCTGTCGTCGGTGGCGCTCGTCCTCGGCTCGCTGCTGCTCTATCTCGCCAGCCGCTATGCGTTCGGCCCGGGCGGCCGCGAACCCCCGGCCTTCGCGCGCAAGCTGCGCGAGGGCTACGCCGCGCACCCCGTCACGTACACCCTCGCGCTGCGCTTCGTCCCCATCGTGCCGCTGGGCGCCATGACCGTGGCGCTGGCCTGGCTGCGCTGTCCCCTCTGGCTCTTCCTCGGCGCCACGTGGCTGGGCGGCACCGTCTCGCTCTTCGTGGAGAGTTCGGTCGGTGCGGGCCTCGCGGCCACGCTCGCCAGCGACGGCCCGATCACGGCCGGCAGGTTCCTGGACGGCCGCATCCTGCTCCCGCTGGGCGCGTTCGCGGTGCTCACGATCCTGCCCCTGGCCATCCGGACTATCCGTTCGCGCCTGCGCCGCGACGACTGACCCACCCGTGTTTCTGCGCTAGGCTAAAGCCTCGCTCGCCGCCCCAAGGCGCCGTGCCGGGGGAACCGAATGCGTGACATGACCGCTCCATGGCTGGAAAAGGTTTGGCGCCGCACGTCGCTCGTGCAGCGCCTGACGTGCGTCGCGCTCGTCCCCACCGCCATCAGCGCGGTCCTGCTGGTCACGCTCCTCACCCGCCACCAGATGGACACCCTGCACGAGATGGGCCGCTCCACCGCGGACGCCATCGCCCAGCAGGCGGCCTCGGTGTCGGGCGACGCGCTACGGACGGGCGAGCGCCGCGAACTCGGGCGTATCGCGCAGTCGATCGTGCAGTTGCCGCAGGTATCGCGCGTCCGCATCGCGAACCGCGACGGTGAGATCGTGGCCGACCGGGTCAACGGCTCGGTCGGTGGCGACGACGACAGCCTGACCGTCGCACGCGAGATCCTCGATCCGACGACGCACCGCGCCGTGGGCTCCGTCACCGTGGACGTCAGCGTCGAGGACGCGATCGCCGCGCAACGCGCGAGCGTGCACAACGCGCTGGTGTGGCTCGCGCTCAGCCTGCTGATCGCCGTGATGATCGGCTGGTCGACCGCGCGCTGGCTGAGCGCGCCGCTGCGGAGCCTGGCCATCGCGGTGCGCCAGCTCGGCCTCGGCGACCGCACCGTCGTCGTTCCGGTCACGGACGATACGGAGATCGGCGATCTGCAACGCGGCTTCAACGGCGCCGCTTCCAAGCTGCTGCACGCGCAGATCGGCATGGAGCGCGAGATCGTCGCGGCCACCGAGGAACTGGCCCGCAAGAACGCCGCGCTGGAGGCGGCCAGCGTCGCCAAGGCGCGCTTCCTCGCCGCGGCCTCGCACGACCTGCGCCAGCCGCTCTATGCGCTGACCCTCTTCTCGTCCGGCCTCGCGGTGGACGAATACGATCCGATCCGGCTCAACCGCATCGCCCACATCCAGGAGTGCGTGGAATCCCTCGACCACCTGTTCGGCGAACTGCTCGACCTCTCCCGGCTCGAGACCGGCGCGATGCCGGCGGTGGTACGCGACGTGCCGCTCGATGAGGTGTTCGAGGAAGTGAGCGTGAACTTCCGCATGGTGGCCGAGCAGCACGATCTGCGCCTGGTCGTGCGCACCACGGGCCTCTGGGTGCGCGCCGACCGCACGATGCTCGCGCGCATCCTGAACAACCTCGTGAGCAACGCGTTGCGCTACACGCGCTGCGGCGGCGTGCTGGTAGGCGCGCGGCGCCGGCTCGACGGCTCCGTCCGGGTCGATGTCTGGGACACCGGCCTCGGCATCGCGAGCGAACACCTGCAGCACATCTTCGACGAGTTCTACCGCGTGGAGAGCGGCCCCGAAGCGGGACGACCGGAGGGCACGCGGCGGGGTCTGGGCCTCGGGCTGTCCACGGTGCAGAAGCTCGCCGGCCTGCTCGGCACGCGCGCCAGCGTGCGGTCCAAACCCGGCAAGGGCACGCTGTTCTCGGTCACGTTGCCGGAAGCGCAGCCGGGTGTCGGCACGGCCGAGCCGGTGGCCGCGCCCGCACCGTCGCCCGGCATCCCGCGCGACATCGTCGGCATGCGCGTGCTCGTCATCGACGACGAGCCGACCATCCTGGCGGGCATCAGCTATCTGCTGGGCAGCTGGGGCTGCGAGGTGATGACGGCCGAAGACGCACAGCAGGCCATGGAGGCCGTGCATCAGTGGATGCAGCCGCCGGACATCGTGATCTCGGACCTGCGCCTGCGCGAGGGCACCGGCCTCGACGTGCTCGCGCTGCTGGATCGTTACTACCGGCGCCGCCCCGGCGATCCACCGCCGTTCGCCCGCGTACTCATCACCGGCGAGACGCGCGGCGACTTCCTGCGCAACATCGACCAGGCGACGACGCAGGTGCTGTTCAAGCCCGTCTCACCCGAGCGGCTGCACCAGGTAATGGTTTCGGCGTGGACTGTCCATCATGCGGCCGTCTGAGACCGGATGGCCTGCTTGCCGTGGCGCCCCGGTGAGGCTATGGTCCCGGTCAACGGGGTGGCTCGCGGTCCACGCGGGCGGAGGGAAGGCATGCGTGTCCTGATCGCGGACGATCATCGGCTCATCATCGAAGGCGTGAAGCTCAAGCTTCGCGAGCTGGGCGACGACGTCGTTTTCGTCGAGGCCGAAACCGTGGCGCAGCTGGAACGCGTGCTCGCGACCCAGCCGCTTCCCGAGGTCGCGCTGATCGACATGGCCATGCCCGGCGCCGATGGCGTCAAACACATCGAGCATGCCGTGGCGGCGCTGAAGGACCCGGGCGACGATGGCTCGTCGCGGGCGCGGCCGGTCATCGTGCTCTCGGGCACCGAAGACCCCTCGGCCATTCGCCATGTGCTCGATCTCGGCGTCCAGGGCTACATACCGAAGTCGTCGCCTCCCGACGTCATCCTCAACGCCGTACGGCTCGTCGTCGGCGGCGGCATCTACGTGCCGCCCGAAGCGATGAAATCCGCCTCGGTACCGACGATGGCGCCGGCGTTCGCTTCCAACGGCGACGGACTGACGACGAAGGAGCGCCTGGCCACCGTGCTCACCGAGCGCCAGATCGACGTGCTCAAGCTGCTGGCCAAGGGCCGCCCGAACAAGTTGATCGCACGCGAGCTCGGCATCAGCGAGGGCACCGTCAAGATTCATCTCGCGGCGATCTTCCGCGCGCTCCACGTGCGCAACCGCCTCGAGGCGCTGGTCGCCGCCCAGCACCTGGGCGACTGACGACCGGCACCGGAACCATACCGCCGGCCTGGATGCGGGTCGGGGGACGCACGGATCGCGAAGTACGCGGACACGACGCGGGGCAGGCGCGATGCGATCAGGCGTGAACGGTGCGGCGAGGTTGTGGCTGCGCGGCTGGCTTGCCGCGTGGTTCGCCTGCGTGCTGTTCCAGATGCCCGCGATGGGCACCTCGGCGGGCAGCGTCGATCCCGATGCGCCACTGACCTTCGGCATCCTCCCCATCGGCGGTCCCGCCGAATCGCTGGACGCGTGGCGGCCGATGCTGGACGACCTGCACAAGGCACTGGGTCGCCCCATCCGTGCCATCTCCGTGACCACCTACGAAGGCATCGCGCAGGCGATCAGCGAGCAGCGCGTCGACATCGCGTTCCTGTCGGGACGCCTCGCGCTCGACGCCGTCACCCGGCAGAACATGCAGGTGATCGGCCGGCTGACGCGCGGCGACGGCTCCCGCGGTTACTACGCCGTGCTGCTCACGGCGACCGATTCGCGCATCCGCACCGTCGACCAGTTGCTGGCGCGGCCCGGCAAGTGGCGCTTCGCGCGCGGCGAGGCACTCTCCGTTTCGGGCTACCTTGTGCCGGAAACCCAGCTGTTCGCGGCACGCGGACTGGATTCGGACACGTTCTTCGCCAGCGTGCACATCGACAACCACCAGAACAACGCGCTGGCCGTCGCCAACGGCGAGGTGGACGTCGCGACGAACAACTCGGCCGACCTGGAGCGCTTCCGGCAGCACTTCCCGGACCAGTACGCGCGGCTGCACGTGCTGTGGAAATCGTCCCTGATTCCGCACGCGGTGATCGTCATCCGCAACGACCTGCCTCCCGCGCTGCGCGAACAGGTGGCCGCCTTCATCACGGGCTACGGGAAGGGCAAGGACGGTGCGCGCGAAGAGGCGAACCTGAAGCTCATCCACGACATCAGCGGCTTCGCGCCTGCCGGCAACGCGGAGCTCGTACCTTTCGCCGATATCGAATACGCCCTGGAAAAACGCCGCGCCGAGTCGGCGCAGTGGGTGAGCGACGGCGCGCGCGACGCGCGATTCCGCAAGATCCGCATCGACCACGATGCGCTCATCGCGCGGCTCCGCGACAAGTGATAGACCGAAAGGTATAGGCCGGCAAGGTTAGCTCCCCTTGTCTATCGCGCGACGAACGCGCGTTTCATAGATTCGTCATGAAGCTTCGTGCCAGAAGGCCGCCTCATGACCGCGTCGCCGCCAACGCCAGGAAGGCCAGCATCGTTGCGACGGCAGCTCGTCCTCAAGGGACTGCTGCCGATGGTCGCCGTCGCGCTCGCGCTGTCGATCATGCTCGGTGTGCAGCACATGCGCGCCATCGATGCCGAGTCGCAGGCCGTGGCACGTATCCAGTCCATGCGTATCGGATCGTCCCTGGAGGGATGGAGCGGCGACGACGCGCTGCGCAACGCGCTCGCCAGCGCGCTCTCGCGCAGCCCGTCGACGCGGCTTGCGATCCTGCACCGCGACGACGCCCCGGATCTCGTCGTGGACAGCGGCCGCCGTTTCGACGAGGCGCGCGCGCTGCGTCTGCTCGTGAACACCAGCAAGGGCAACCTGGAAACGGTAAGCGACGGCAGCGCGGCACACGAACGTCGCGTCGCCGGGTTGCTCATGACGTTGCTGTTATGCGCCGGCGTCATGATCGTCTTCGCGTTCGCGCGGCGTGCGATCGAGCGGGAGGTGGTCGCGCCCGTGGAGCGCGTCCGCAGCCGCATCGACCGTTTCCTGCATCCGCGCGGCACGCACGTCGCGCCGGACGCCGACGAGTGGCACCAGATCGACGCACTGCTCGACGAGCTCGTCGAGCTTCGCGCGCGGCACGACGCCGCCCTCGCCGACGCGCTGCGCCAACGCCTGCAGGACATCGCGCGGCATACGCGCTTCGTGGAACAGGTCGGGGACCACTTCCGACAGCCGCTTCAGGCGCTTTCCCTGTTCGTCGCCGGGATGCAGCCCGGCGAGGACCTGCGCCAGCGCGCGGTGCTCGGGCAGATGCGCAGCAGCCTTACCCGGCTTGGCGAACTGCTGGACGGCCTGCTGGAGATGGCGCGCTTCGACGCCGGGGCCGTCGAACCCGCCACGGTCGACCTCATCGCGTCCGATCTCTTCGTGCGCGGCCGCGCGGGCATCGAGGCCGACGCGGCGCGCCTCGGCGTGGACGTCCGCTGGCGCGGCGGCCGCCTGCCGATCCGGACCGATCCCGCGTTGTTCGGCGAACTGCTCCATCGACTGGTCGCCAACGCGGTGCTGAGCACGCCGCACGGCCGCGTGCTGGTGGCGCTCCGTCGACGCGGCGACGCGATCCGGCTCGAGGTGCGCGACAACGGCATGGGCCTCGAGCCCGGCCTGGAAACGCGCGTGTTCGAAGAGTTCACCCGACTCCCCGGCCATCCAGGATACGGGCTCGGACTGGCCGTCGCGCGGCGCATCGCCGACACGCTCGGCGGCCGCATCGGGGTGCGCTCGAGCCCGGGGCGCGGCAGCCTGTTCTGGGCGGAATTCGATGCCATGGCGATCGGCGCGTCCGCCCGCACGGCCGCCGCGTTGAGCCGTCACCCGGCGATCTGACCGGCCCCTGTCCGCCGACCGCGGACCGGCGTATCGTTCGCGGATTGCTACCTGAAGAACCTTTTCGAGGAACGCGGGCGTGGCGAGCATCAACTGGTCGGACACCGCGCCCATCGTGGCGTTCGTCGGCGTGTTCGCGGGCGCCGTCGGGCTGCCCGTGCCCGCGATGCCGACGCTCATCGTCGTCGGCAGCACGCTGGTCGCCGCGCGCGACCCGCTGCTCATCATCGGCACGTTCGTCGCCGCCCTCGCCGGCGCGTTCCTCGGCGACGCCGCCTGGTTCCTGACCGGCCGTCGCTTCGGTTACCGCGTACTGGACGGGCTCTGCCGCATCTCGCTCTCGCCGGACACCTGCGTGCGCCGGGCGAGCGGCTTCTTCGAGAAGCGCGGCGTCAAGCTCCTGCTGGTGTCGCGCTTCATACCGGGGCTCTCATTGGTCGCCATTCCGATCGCGGGCGCCAGCGACACGCGGTTCTCGCGCTTCACCGTCTACGACCTCCTCGGCGCCGCGTTGTGGATTTCCGTGGGCCTGTCCGCCGGCATGCTGTTCTACCGGCAGATCGACGCGGTGCTCGCGATCCTTCGCCAGTTCGGCATCGGCCTCGCCGCCGCGGGGCTCATCGCGCTGGCGCTGTGGATCGTGTTCCGCTACGTGCGCCGCACGGTGCTGATCATGCGCCTGCGCAAGACGCGGATCTCGGTGGACGAACTGTCGATGCTGCTCGCCAGCGAGCCCGGCGCGCTGATCGTCGACGTGCGCTCGGCGATGAGCCGGCGCGACGACCCGTTCGTCATTCCCGGATCGAAGCTGTTCGATCTCGCGACCGCAGACGTCGAACTGGCCACCCTGCCCCGTCACAGCTCCGTGGTCATCTATTGCTCGTGCCCCAACGAAGTCTCCGCGGCCAAGGTCGCCGAGCGGCTGAGCAAGCTCGGGTTCGCGAACGTGCGCCCCCTCACGGGGGGTCTCGGCGCGTGGCGCGAAGCGGGCGGCGATGTCGAGGCGATCGTCGTGGCCACCTGAACGCGGCACCCGCTCGGGTTGTGCCGTCGGCCGCCGCCTCGTAAACTTGCCGGTTCCCGCGTGTGGGTCGTTAGCTCAGTTGGTAGAGCAGCGGACTTTTAATCCGTAGGTCGCCGGTTCGAATCCGGCACGACCCACCATTCGCTTCTTGCGCGCCATGCGCTCCCGATACGTCATACCGGCGCACGCCGGTATCCACGGCGAGACGAATCACACGTAACGCGTCGGATCCGGCACACCGGCCTTGGCGAAGCCTTCGGCGCGCAGGCGGCAGGCGTCGCAGTGTCCGCAGGCGCGACCCTGCGCATCGGCCTGGTAGCAGCTCACGGTTTCCGCGAAATCCACACCGAGGCGCATGCCCTCGCGCACGATGTCGCCCTTGCCCATCTGCATCAGGGGTGCGTGGATGCGGATGCCGGCGCCTTCGACGCCCGCCTTCGTCGCGACGTTCGCCAGCGCCTCGAAGGCCTCGATGAACGCGGGACGGCAATCGGGGTACCCGGAGTAGTCCACGGCGTTGACGCCGCAGAAGATGTCCGTCGAGCCGAGCACTTCGGCCCAGCCGAGCGCGATCGACAGCATGATCGTGTTGCGGGCGGGTACGTAGGTAACGGGGATGCCGTCGCCGCCTTCCTCCGGCACGTCGATATCCGCCGTGAGCGCCGAGCCACCGATACTGCGCAGGTCGACGTGCACCGTCTTGTGCACGACCGCGCCAAGCAGGTTCGACACGCGCTCCGACGCCTCGAGCTCGGAACTGTGGCGCTGCCCGTAGGCGACGCTCAGCGCATACACCTCGAAGCCCTGCTCGCGGGCCATCGCGATCGTAACCGCGGAATCCATGCCGCCGGACACCAGGATCACGGCCTTGCGGGGAGCGTTCGGAGCATTCATGACGTCGTTACCTGATTCGAATCAGTGTCCCGCGGCGTCGTTCCACAGCAGCTTGTGCAGCTGCAACTGAAAACGTACCGGCAGGCGTTCGGCGAGGATCCATTCGGCGAGTTCGCGCGGCTGGACCTTCGACCACACGGGAGAAAACAGCACCATCACCTTGCGGTCGAGCGCGTGCTCGGCCACGACGTCGCGCGACCATTCGAAGTCGGCGCGGCTGGCGATCACGAACTTCACCTGGTCGTGCGGCAGCAGGTGGTCGAGGTTCGCCCAGCGATTGCGGGCGCTCTCGCCGGAATCCGGCGCCTTGAGGTCCATCACCTTGCGCACGCGCGGGTCGACGGCGGAGACGTCGAGGGCGCCCGAGGTTTCGAGCGATACCTCGTACCCGGCATCGCACAGCTTGCGCAGCAGGATCAGGCAGCGCTTCTGTGACAGCGGCTCGCCGCCGGTCACGCAGACGTGCCGCGCGCCGTGGCTGGCGACCTCGGCGAGGATCGCGTCGATGTCGTGCCACTGGCCACCGTGGAACGAATACTCGGTATCGCACCACACGCAGCGCAGCGGGCAGCCAGTGAGGCGGACGAAGACCGTGGGCCAGCCGATCGCGTCGGCCTCGCCCTGCACGGAATGGAAGATTTCGGTGATGCGCAGGCGTTCCGCGACGGGCGATGCCGGCGAGACGTCCGCCGGAGTTGCGGTGTTGCCAGTCATGACGTCAGTTGGCCGTCTGGCGCTGCAGGCGGCGCAGGCGTTCCTGTGCGAGACCCGCGGCCTTGGTGCCCGGATACTTGGTGGTGACCTGCTTCAGGGTCGCCACGGCGGCGTCCTGCTGCTTCAGTTCGATCTGGCAGTAGCCCACCTTGAGCAGGCCGTCGGAGACCTTGTCGCTCTGCGGGTACTGCTTGACGAGGCGCTGGAACGCTTCGATCGCGACCGGGTAGTTCATGGTCACGTAGTAAGACTCGCCCAGCCAGTAATAGGCGTTGGGCGCGAGCGGGCTGTCCGGGTACTTCACCAGGAAGTCGCGGAAACCGCGCGAGGCCGTGACGTAATCGCCGGCGCGCAGCGACTTGAACGCGGCGTCGTAGGCGGCCTGCTGGTCGGCGCTCGCGGGCTGCGACGGCGCGCTCTGGGGCGCCGCGGCGGAAGCCTGCGTGGCCTGGGCGGCCGGGGTGGCGGCAACGGCCGCCGGAGGCGGAGCCGACGGCGTCGTGGCCGAAGGCGCGGGCTGCGCGGAGGCGGCACCGCCCTTTTCGAGACGACCCAGGCGCGAATCGAGATCCGCGTACTGCGCCTTCTGGGAATCCTGGAGTTGCTGGTTCTGGTGCTGGAGCTCTTCGATCTGCCCCTGCAGCTGCGACACCTGCTGCTGGAGATCGTTGACCTGGTTGACCAGCGACGTCGTGCCGGCCTGCGCCTGCGACTGCTGCTCGAGCCGCGACACGCGGTCTGCGAGGCTGAGGCGGGAGTCCTGGGCGTGGGCCACGACGGCAAAAAGCGTGGCGGACGCGAATGCGCCCGCCACGCCAAGCCTGGCCATGTAACTGGTAGCCAGTGTCTTCTTCATTACTTACTTCGCGGTGTAGACGATCTCAACGCGACGGTTCTTGGCCCAGCAGTCTTCGTTGTGCTCGCGGCACACCGGCTTTTCCTTGCCATAGCTGGTCACGTTGACCTGGGCAGCCGAACCGCCAGCGGCCTGGAGGGCGCTGGAGACGGCATTGCCACGGCGCTCGCCGAGGCCCAGGTTGTACTCGCGCGTGCCGCGCTCGTCGGTGTTGCCCTCGAGGGTCATCGCCGACTGCGGACGGTCCTGCAGGTACTTGGCGTGGCAAGCGATGATCTGCTGGAACTCCGGCTTGACGTCGTTCTTGTCGAAGTCGAAGTAGACGACGCGCTGACGCAGGCAAGCGTCGGTGTCGAGATCGGACGGCTGGTACTTGCCATCGCTGGTCGGGGCCTGGGTCTGGGCGACCGGCTGCTGCTCCGGCATCGGAGCCGGCTTGGTGTTCTTCTTGGAGCACGCGGCCGCGCCAACGCAGAGCAGGGCAGCCAGGGTGACGGTAACGGTCTTATTCATGGGACGTTCCTTCAACAGTTGAGTTCCGACAGTCGGTTTTCGTTTCGGGACAGGCACCGCCGGTTGTCCGGCTGTTTTTCTACTTACATCTACGCCGACGGGTGCTGTCCCGCACCCGTCGTCTTTCGTACCGACGGCCGCCCAGGGGGCGACCGCCGATGGAACTCCGTCCGCAGAAAAGGCGCGGCCACGCCGCGCCCCTCCCTGGACTTTGCTTATGTCGCCGCCCGCGAGGGCGCGCCATCAGCGCTGTCGATAGGGTCCCCAGGACGGTTCGCGCACGTCGCCGTCCGAGAGGACGAGACGCTGGCGCACCAGACCGTCTGCCGAAACCGCATACAGGACGCCTCGCGTACCCTGCGACGCCGCATAGAGCAGCATGCTGGCATTGGGCGCGAAGCTGGGCGAATCGTCCACGTTACCCGGGGAAACGAAGCGCACCTGCCCACCCAGACTACGGTCCATGATGGCGATACGATACACGTTCCCGTTGCCCTGCACCATCGCAATCTGCTTGCCGTCGTAGCTCACCGACGCACTGGCGTTGAAGCCGCCCTGGAAGGTCAGGCGCTGGGCCGCGCCACCCGATGCGGACATCTGGTAGAGCTGCGGCTTACCCGAGCGATCGGAGGTGAAGATGATGCTCTGGCCGTCCGGGGTGAAGGTCGGTTCGGTGTCGATCGCGAAGTTGTTGGTCAGGCGGGTTTCCGCGCGGCTGCCCACGTCGATGACGAAGATCTCGGGGTTGCCGACGTACGACAGGCTCACGGCGAGCTTGCTGCCGTCCGGCGACCAGGCCGGGGCGCTGTTGATGCCGCGCGGGTGCGAGGCGATCAGGCTGCGCGAACCGGTGTTGATGTTCTGCACGTAGACCGCCGAGTTGCCGCTCTCGAACGAGACGTAGGCGATCTTGCTGCCGTCGGGCGACCAGGCCGGACCCAGCAGCGACTCGCGCGAGCGGGCCACGACCTGCGGGTTGAAGCCGTCGGAGTCGGCCACGATGAGCGAATAGGTGGTGTTGTTGCCGACGCCGACCGCGGTGATGTACGCGATGCGGGTCCAGAACGCGCCGCGGACGCCGGTGATCTTTTCGTAGATCTGGTCGGCGATCTGGTGGGCGACGCCACGCAGGTCACCCGCCGGGGCGGTGAACGACTGCGCCAGCAGGCTCTGCTGCTTGTTCACGTCCCACAGCTCGTAGTCGACCTTGAGCATGCCGCCGCCGGCGTCGCTGATGCGGCCGATGGTGAGGAAATCCTGCTTGAGCAGACGCCAGGTGGCGAACTTGATGTCCGAGCCCTGCGACGGGGTCTCGACGATGTCGGCCTTGTCGAGCGAGCGGAACTTGCCCGATCGGTTGAAGTCGTTGCGGATGACGTCCGCGACGTCGGTCGGCAGCGGCGCGCCGCCGGCCTGGGCGAACGGAACGACCGCGATCGGGGTCGCCGTCTTCAGGCCGCCGACGATGTCCACGTTGAGCGACTGGGCGGCGGCGGGGCCGGCCACGAAGCCGGTCAGCGCGACGACGAGGATGGCGAGTCGGGAAAGCATTCTGCGCATGGGCTGGTTCATTGCGACCTGAAGATGTGGGACGGCGGCGAAATGTTAGCGCGACGGTCGCTTCGTGCGTGACCGGTCTATGAACCGCCCCGCCCCGGCATGAGCCCGGGGCGGGACGCGCACCATCATTGCGGCCTGAACGTGAAGGTGAGGTTGCGCTGGAAGACGTCCTCGAAGCCCTGGTAGGGCAACGGCTGGGCTCGCAGCACGGCGTTTTCGATCGACGCCCGGCCGGCGGCATCGTACGGGCAGCTGGAGTCGACCTTGGCGCTCAGCACCTGGCCGCCCGGCACCTGGACGATATGCACCTGGCAGGAGGCATTGGGCATGTTGTCCGGACGCAGCCAGTTGCTCGTCACCGAGTTCTGGATCGCGGCCAGGTACTGCCCCAGCTTGCCGGTGTCGCGGCCGTTCGTGCCCGACTGCTTCTGGTCGGCTGGCGGCAGGTCCGGCAGGCCGTCGTCCTTGGCGTTCTGCAGGTCCTTCAATTGCTGCTCGGCCTGCTTCTTCGTGGTGTCGGCCTTCTTGGTCTGCGCCTTCGCCGCGTCGAGCTGCTTGAAGATGTCGTCGATTTCCTTCTGCTTCTCTTTCTTCTTCTGCTCGGCCTGGGCGTCGAGCTCGGCCTGGCGCTGGCGCTGCTTCTCTTCCTGCAGGCGCTTGGCGTCCTCGGCCTTCTGGACCGCGTCGTCGACGACTTCTTCCTGGTCCTTGAGGTCCGGCTGCTTCGGCGGCGGCGGCAGGGTCTCGACCTTCGGCTTCTCGGGCTGCGGCGGAGGCGGCGTCGGCACCACGGGCGGCGGCGGCGTGGTGTCCGGCGTCGGCTTGACCTTGGTGGCCTTCGGCGGCGGGCTGCCGGTCGGGCCCACGAGCGTGGCCTCGATGATCTGGCCCGGAAGCTCGAGCGGCGCGGGACACTTCAGCGGGTTCCACTCCGCCGGCAGGCCGAGCGCTTCGGCCCATTTCTCGTAATCCGAGCACGGGATGACGGCGAGGCCCAGGAAGGCCACGATCGCGACGTGCAGGAGCGCGGCGAGGACGACCGCGCGGGGCGTGCCGTTACGGTTTTCCATTCTGCGCGCCCGACTCCGGCTGGCTCATCAGGCCGATCTTGGAGACGCCCGCTTCCTGGAGGATCGGGAGGATCGAATAGACCTTGCCGTAGCCGACGCGCTGGTCGCCCGCCACGAGCACCTGGAGCTCCGGGTTGGCGTTGTGGAACGCCGTGATCTTCGTCCTGAACTCGTCCGCGCTCACCGGCTCGCGCTTGGCGCCATTGGCGGTGAGGTAGATCTGGCCCGCCTCGTCGACGGACACGACGACGGGGTCTTTCTTGTCCTGGAGGGACTTTGCCTTGGTCTGCGGCAGCTGGATGTCGACGCCGAGGTTCATCATGGGCGTGGTGACCATGAAGATGATCAGCAGCACGAGCATCACGTCGATGTACGGCACGACGTTGATCTCGGACTTCAGCTTCCGCTTGTGCCGGCGGTAGACGTTACGCGTGGCCATGTGGGGCTCAGGCCACTTCGTCGGAGTGGATCTGGCGCTGCAGGACCGAGGAGAACTCTTCCTGGAACACCTCGTAGCGCGACGCGATGCGCTCGACCTTGTTGGCGTAGCGGTTGTACGCCCAGACGGCCGGAATGGCGGCGAACAGACCCATGGCCGTGGCGATCAGCGCCTCGGAAATGTGCGGGGCGACGACCGAGATCGTCACGTCCTTCATCTCGCCCAGGCCCTGGAAGGCGCCCATGATGCCCCAGACCGTGCCGAACAGACCGACGTACGGGCTGATCGAACCGACGTTGGCGAGGAATTCGAGGTTCTGCTCGAGCTTGCCGATCTCGCGGGTGCCGGCCACGCGCATGGCGCGCTCGGAGCCCTCGATGACGCGGTTGGCGTCGGTGACGCGGCGCTGGCGCTGGCGCGCGAACTCGCGGAAGCCGGCCTCGAACACGTTCTCGATACCGTGCTGGCCCTCGCGGTTGCCCACTTCCCGGAACAGGGCGGCCAGGTCGGCGCCCGACCAGAAGCGGTCTTCGAAGGTCTCGGCGTTGTCGTGGGCCGTCTTCAGCTGGCTGTACTTGCGGATGATGATCACCCACGACAGGAACGAGAACACCAGCAGGAGGAGCATCACCAGTTGTACCGGCAGGCTCGCTTCCGCGACCAGCTTGAAAATGTTCAGTCCACCGTTCATCGCTTGCAGGCTCTCCGCCGGGTATCTGGCTATCGGGTAAAGGAAAAATCTTCTGGGAACAGATCCGCGGGGATCTGGGCCGGGCGCATCGTATCGAGGTTCACACAGGCCGCGCGCACCGTGGCGCGCACCAGCGATTCGTCCCCTCGCACGATCTCCTGATCGAACAGCATACTGGCTGAACGGCGTTCTTTGACGACCACGCTGACCTGAAGTTCATCATCCAGACGGGCCGGCCGCAGGAAATCGAGGTGCATGTCGCGCACCACGAAGCCCAGGCCGGTCGTCCGCCGCAGGGCCAGCTGGTCGATGCCCTGCGCCCGCAGCCACTCCGTCCTGGCGCGCTCCATGAAACGCACGTAGTTGGCGTGGTAGACCACCCCGCCCGCGTCGGTGTCTTCCCAGTAGATGCGCACGGGCCAGCGGAAGACGCTCATGCCTCGTCCGAAAACAGGTCCGGGGTGGCGTTCTGGCGCGGCGGCGGATTGAGCCCCAGGTGTCGCCAGGCCTTGGCCGAGGCCATGCGGCCGCGGGCGGTCCGGATCAGGTATCCCTGCTGGATCAGGTAGGGCTCCACGACGTCCTCGAGCGTGCCGCGGTCCTCGCTGAGCGCGGCGGCGAGCGATTCGACGCCGACCGGGCCACCGTCGAAATTGCGGATGATCGTGCCGAGCAGGCGGCGGTCCAGGTCGTCGAAACCCTCGGCATCCACCTTGAGCATGTCGGTCGCGGCGCGCGCCAGCTCGTGCGTGATGCGGCCGTCGCCCCGGACCTCGGCGAAGTCCCGCACGCGGCGCAGCAGGCGGTTGGCGATACGCGGGGTGCCGCGCGAGCGGCGGGCGATTTCCACCGCCCCTTCGAGCTCGCATTCGATGCCGAAGATGCGCGCCGCGCGGCGGACGATCGCGGTCAGCTCGTCCACGCTGTAGAACTCCAGCCGCTGGATGATGCCGAAGCGGTCGCGCAGCGGGCCCGTGAGCAGGCCGGCACGGGTGGTCGCGCCGATCAGCGTGAAGGGTGGCAGGTCCAGCTTGATCGAGCGGGCCGCGGGGCCCTCGCCGATCATGATGTCGATCTGGAAGTCTTCCATCGCCGGGTAGAGCACCTCTTCCACCACGGGCGAAAGGCGGTGGATCTCGTCGACGAAGAGGACGTCGTTGGCCTCGAGGTTCGTCAGCAGCGCGGCGAGATCGCCGGCGCGCTCGAGCACCGGGCCCGACGTGGAGCGGACGCTCACCCCGAGCTCGTTGGCGATCACGTGGGAAAGCGTCGTCTTGCCGAGCCCGGGCGGCCCGAAGATCAGCGTATGGTCCAGCGCCCCGCCGCGACGGCGGGCGGCCTCGATATAGATGGCCATCTGCTCGCGCACCGTCCGCTGCCCGAGGTACTCGGCCAGCCTCTTCGGACGGATGCTCGCTTCCAGCGCCTCGTCGTCCATGGCGGCGGCGGAAGAAATGATGCGGTGCTCGGACATGCGCGCATTATGGCAGGTCTGCGGCCCGTGACGCGGCCGTCCCGCGCCCTGGTCACCGAATGACCAGCACAACGCAACCCGTTGACGCCGAAGCGCGAAGCGGACTTGTCCACACGGTTATGCAAGGCGTATCCACACCGCATGTGGATAACACCGCTGTAGGAGCGCGCCCTGCGCGCGACATCCTTTCGCGAGGAGCTCAGGCCCTGAAGCTCACGGCCTCAAAACATGTCGCGCGCAGGGCGCGCGCCGACACCGCCCACC
>NZ_JAVDUO010000007.1:0-15982 GCF_031456385.1 Luteibacter sp. 3190
TTTCCCGATCGCGATGGACGAAGGTCTGCGCTTCGCGATCCGCGAAGGCGGCCGCACCGTCGGCGCCGGCGTGGTGTCGAAGATCATCAAGTAAGACAAGCGATGCCGGTCCTTCGGGGTCGGCACCCGGTCGCGAGGCGGGTCGGCCATCGGTCGCCCGCTCTCGCGGTTCCACTGTTTCACCTGTACGCCAGTAGCTCAATTGGCAGAGCAGCGGTCTCCAAAACCGCAGGTTGGGGGTTCGAGTCCCTCCTGGCGTGCCACTCCTGAGTGCGCATGAATACGAAGGCACAAGAAGCCAAGGGTCTGGGCCCGGCCGATATCGGCAAGCTGGCGCTTGCGCTGGTCGTGCTCGCCGCAGGCATCGTCGGTTTCTACTATTTCAGCGATAACCCCAGCGTGCCGTCGTTCGCGCGCGTGGTCGGCGTTATCGTGGCTGTCGCGGCCGCCATGGCGATCGGTGCCTTCACCGCGCCCGGCCGTCGTCTGCGTGGCTTCATCGCCGAATCGCAGTTCGAATTGCGCAAGGTCGTCTGGCCGTCGCGCGACGAAACCCTGAAGACGACCGGTGTCATCATCGTGGTCGTCATCATCCTTTCGCTGCTGATGGGGCTCATCGACTGGTTGTTGAAGACGGTCGTGCTCGATTGGCTGCTGAAGCTCGGACATTGAGGTAAGGCATGAGCAAGCGCTGGTACGTGGTTCACGCCTATTCCGGGTTCGAACAGCAGGTTCGCAAGGCCCTCGACGAGCGCGTCAAGCGCGAGGGCATGGAAGAGAAGTTCGGCGAAATCCTGGTTCCGACCGAGGAAGTCATCGAAATGCGCGGCGGCCAGAAGCGCCGCAGCGAGCGCAAGTTCTTCCCCGGTTACGTCCTGGTCCAGATCGAAACGGATACGAGCGGCAAGACCCCGCGTATCGACGACGAGTGCTGGCACCTGGTCAAGGAAACCCCGAAGGTCATGGGGTTCATCGGCGGCACCGCCGACCGTCCGCACCCGATCCGCGACAGCGAGGCCGATGCCATCCTGAGCCGCGTCCGCGAAGGTGTCGAGAAGCCGCGTCCGAAGGTTCTCTTCGAGCCAGGCGAGATGGTCCGCGTCACCGATGGTCCGTTCAACGACTTCAACGGCGTCGTCGAAGAAGTCAATTACGAGAAGAGCCGCCTGCGCGTCGCGGTGCTCATCTTCGGTCGTTCCACCCCGGTCGAGCTCGAATTCGGCCAGGTGGAGAAGGCGTAAGACACCCCGGTCGGCCCCGGCCGACCCCTCCCGGCACGGGGTTTGCATAGACCGTGTGAGGAGCCTATAATGCCCGGTTCACGCTGGAGCTTTGTGCTCCGGCGTGTCCGTGTTTAAGGGGTCCGCAGGCGCGGATCCACCACCCCCAGGGACGGTCTACAGCGAGGAGCCGCAAGGCGACAGCACTCGCGAGGAAACATACATGGCAAAGAAAGTCATTGGTTACATCAAGTTGCAGGTGAAGGCCGGTCAGGCCAACCCCTCGCCGCCGGTCGGTCCGGCGCTCGGTCAGCGCGGCCTGAACATCATGGAGTTCTGCAAGGCGTTCAATGCCGCCACGCAGAAGCTCGAGCCGGGTCTTCCGATCCCGGTCGTGATCACGGCCTACTCGGACCGTACCTTCACCTTCATCACGAAGACCCCGCCGGCCTCGATCCTCCTCAAGAAGATCACGGGCGTGGCCAAGGGCTCGCAGAAGCCGAACACCGACAAGGTGGGCAAGGTCACCCGCGCCCAGCTCGAGGAAATCGCGAAGCAGAAGGAGCCGGATCTCACGGCTGCCGATCTCGATGCCGCCGTGCGTACGATCGCCGGCAGCGCGCGTTCCATGGGTCTGGTGGTGGAGGGTTAAGACATGGCAAAGCTCACCAAGCGTATGAAGGCCGCCTCGGCCGCCGTCCAGCCCGGCAAGACCTATGGTCTCGACGAAGCGCTGAAGATCGTCAAGGACAACGCCAAGGCGAAGTTCGCCGAGTCGGTCGACGTGTCCGTCCGTCTGGGCATCGACGCGAAGAAGTCCGACCAGGGCGTCCGCGGTTCGTCGCTGCTGCCGCACGGCACCGGCAAGACCGTCCGCGTCGCCGTGTTCGTGCCGGCCGGCGAGAAGGCTGACGCCGCTCTCGCGGCGGGCGCCGACGCCGTCGGTATGGACGACCTCGCCGAGAAGATGGCCGCTGGCGATCTGAACTACGGCCGCGTCATCGCGACGCCGGACGCCATGCGCGTCGTCGGTAAGCTCGGTCAGGTGCTCGGTCCCCGCGGCCTGATGCCGAACCCGAAGGATGGCTCGGTCACCGCCGACGTCGTCACGGCCGTCAAGAACGCGAAGGCCGGCCAGGTCAAGTTCCGTAACGACAAGGGCGGCATCATCCACGCCACCATCGGCAAGGCGAGCTTCGAAGCCGCCCAGCTGGCGGACAACCTGAATGCGCTGATCTCCGATCTGCTGAAGGCCAAGCCGGCCGCCGCGAAGGGTCAGTACATCCAGAAGGTCTCGCTGTCGAGCACCATGGGCGTGGGCGTGCCGGTCGATACCTCGACCGTGAACACCTCGGCCAAGTAAGTGTTACGACCCTCGCCGGCAAGTCCGGCGAGGGCACGTTTTTGAGGGCAGCCCCGGTTGAAATGCCGGGGCAGCCGTCAAAGACCGTAGGCGCGAGCAGCGCGCGACGGCGACGAGCAGGGAGCTCGTGTTGGCATGGAAACGCCGTCGTCGGCAGCGGGTTCGCTTAATCGGATGCCTTCATCGATCCAGCCTGCGTAGATGGTGCAGCCCCTTCTGGAATTCGTTTCGAATCTGGAAAGGCCACCACCCGGGACGTTCCCGTCCCCGACGTCAGGACGATGTCGCCCAGGACCGCAAGCGGCAGGAGTCGTGAGCGGAGTTCAATTGGAGGAGTGCAATGGCTCTCAATCTGTCCCAGAAGCAAGAAGTAGTCGCCGAGCTGGCAGAAGTCGCCGCGAAGGCTCACTCCTTGGTCGCCGCCGAATACGCGGGCACCACGGTCTCCCAGATGACCGAGATGCGCAAGAAGGCTCGTGAAACGGGCGTGTTCCTGAAAGTCGTCAAGAACACCCTCGCCGCACGCGCCGTGGCCGGTACCGAATTCGAGATCGTCAAGGACGCTCTCGTCGGTCCGCTGCTCTATGCGTTCTCGACCGAGGAGCCGGGCGCCGCTGGCCGCCTGATCAAGGAATTCGCGAAGACCAACGACAAGCTCAAGACGAAGGTCGTGTCCGTGGAAGGCAAGCTCCTTCCGGCCGCCCACGTCGACGTGCTTGCCTCGCTGCCGACCCGTCAGGAAGCGCTGGCCATGCTGGCTCGCGTCCTCAACGAGCCGGTCACGATGTTCGCGCGCGCTGTCAAGGCTGTTGGCGAGAAGCAGGGTGGTGGCGAAGTCGCCGCCGAAGCCCCCGCTGAAGCCTGATCGTCGACCTATTTCCATACGACCCTATTTCAGAAGGTAAGAAACAATGTCCACCCTGACCACCGAACAGATCGTCGAAGCCATCAAGGCCAAGTCCCTGATGGAAATCATGGAGCTGGTGAAGTCGATCGAAGACACCTTCGGCGTCTCGGCTGCCGCTCCGGTCGCCGTCGCTGGCCCGGCCGCTGCTGGCCCGGCTGCCGAAGCGCAGACCGAATTCGACGTCATCCTGAAGTCCGCTGGCGACAAGAAGGTCGACGTGATCAAGGCCGTCCGCGCCATCACGGGCCTGGGCCTGAAGGAAGCCAAGGACCTCACCGAGGCCGGCGGCGTCGTGAAGGAAGCGGCTTCGAAGGAAGATGCCGACAAGTTCAAGAAGGATCTCGAAGCTGCGGGCGCCACGGTCGAACTGAAGTAATCGGCGCCTTGCGCGCCGGTTGTTCGACATAGCGTCAAGTGAGCCCGGGGGCGTAAGTCCCCGGGCTTTGGCCGTTCCCGAAGGCCACGTTCCACGTTCCATGTCCGTTCCGTCGGAAATGGGACATCGCGATTCGAGAGCGCCTCGACGGGCTCCGCGGTTCGAATCCCGATCTCCGATTTTCGATTCACCATTTAGCCGGCGCGTGCATCGCCGGCGCCACTGAGAACCGAGGCGGTACCCACCATGACCTACTCGTTTACCGAGAAGAAGCGCATCCGTAAGGATTTCGGCAAGCGTCCGCCCGTGCTGGGCGTGCCCAACCTGCTGACGATCCAGACCGACTCGTACAAGGAATTCCTGCAGGAGCAGGTCAACTCCAAGCAGCGTGAAGACAAGGGCCTGCACGCCGCCCTGAAGTCGGTGTTCCCGATTTCCAGCTACTCCGGCAACGCCGCCCTCGAATACGTGGATTACCGGCTCGGCGAGCCGGCGTTCGACGAGCGCGAGTGCCGCAACCGCGGCATGACGTTCGGCGCGCCGCTGCGCACGACCGTCCGCCTGGTCATCTACGACAAGGACAGCCCGGCCTCGAAGAAGGCCGTGAAGTACGTCAAGGAGCAGGAGGTCTACATGGGCGAGATCCCGCTCATGACCGACACCGGCACCTTCATCATCAACGGCACCGAGCGCGTCATCGTCTCGCAGCTGCACCGTTCGCCGGGCGTGTTCTTCGATCACGACCGCGGCAAGACGCACAGCTCGGGCAAGCTGCTCTTCTCCGCGCGCGTCATTCCTTACCGTGGTTCGTGGCTCGACTTCGAGTTCGACCCGAAGGACGCCCTGTTCACGCGTATCGACCGTCGCCGCAAGCTGCCGGTGACCGTGCTGCTGCGCGCGCTCGGCTACACGAACGAAGAGATGCTCAGCATCTTCTTCGAGCACAACGTCTTCCACCTCGGCAAGAAGGGCACCGTCACGCTCGACCTCGTCGCCGAGCGCCTGCGTGGTGAAACCCTCTCGTTCGACCTCGTGGTCGACGGCAAGGTGCTGGTCGAAGCCGGCAAGCGCATCACCGCGCGCCACGTCCGCCAGCTGGCGAACGAGAAGATCACGACGCTCGAAGTGCCGGAAGACTATCCGGTCGGCCGCATCGTCGCGATCGACATGATTGACAAGGACACCGGCGAGATCATCGCCGCGGCCAACGACGAGCTGACCGCCGAGCACCTCGAGCGCCTGCGCAAGGGCGGTATCGAGACCGTGCCGACGCTGTACGTCAACGACCTCGATCGTGGCGCGTACATCTCGAACACGCTGCGCATCGACAACACGCGCACGCAGCTCGAGGCCCTGGTCGAAATCTACCGGATGATGCGTCCGGGCGAGCCGCCGACCAAGGACGCCGCGCAGAACCTGTTCTTCAACCTGTTCTTCACCTTCGACCGTTACGACCTCTCGGCCGTCGGCCGCATGAAGTTCAACCGTCGCGTCGGCCGCAAGGACGTCATCGGTCCGGGCGTGCTGTACGACTACAAGTACTTCGCGGAGCGCAAGGAAGAGGAGAGCCAGCGTCTGGTCGCCGAGCAGGGCGAGACGTCGGACATCCTCGACGTGCTGCGCGTCCTGATCGACATCCGCAACGGCACCGGCACGGTCGACGATATCGATCATCTCGGTAACCGCCGCGTGCGTTCGGTCGGCGAAATGGCGGAGAACACCTTCCGCATCGGTCTCGTCCGCGTCGAGCGCGCGGTTCGCGAGCGTCTGTCGCTGGCCGAGTCCGAGGGCCTGACCCCGCAGGAACTGATCAACGCCAAGCCGGTCGCGGCGGCGGTGAAGGAGTTCTTCGGTTCGTCGCAGCTCTCGCAGTTCATGGACCAGAACAACCCGCTGTCCGAAGTGACCCACAAGCGCCGCGTGTCGGCGCTCGGACCGGGCGGCCTGACGCGCGAGCGCGCCGGCTTCGAAGTCCGCGACGTCCACCCGACCCACTACGGCCGCGTCTGCACGATCGAAACGCCGGAAGGTCCGAACATCGGCCTGATCAACTCGCTCGCCGTCTACGCGCGCACCAACACCTACGGCTTCCTCGAGACGCCGTACCGCAAGGTCGAGAACGGCAAGGTGACCGACAAGGTCGATTACCTCTCCGCGATCGAGGAAGGCGACCACGTGATCGCCCAGGCGAACTCGCCCCTGTCGAAGGACGGCAAGTTCCTGGAAGACTTCGTGTCGTGCCGCTTCCGCGGCGAGTCGGAGCTGCGTCCGTCGTCCGAGATCAACTACATGGACGTCTCGCCGATGCAGACCGTGTCGGTCGCGGCGGCGCTCGTGCCGTTCCTCGAGCACGATGACGCGAACCGCGCGCTGATGGGCGCGAACATGCAGCGCCAGGCCGTCCCGACCCTGCGCAGCCAGAAGCCGCTCGTCGGCACGGGCATCGAGCGCGCCGTGGCGCGCGACTCGGGCGTCACCGTGTCCGCCAAGCGCGGCGGTGTCATCGACCAGGTCGATGCCGCCCGTATCGTCGTGCGCGTGAACGAAGCGGAAGTGGACGAGAACGACGCCGGCGTGGATATCTACACGCTGACGAAGTACACCCGCTCCAACCAGAACACCAACCTCAACCAGCGTCCGCTGGTGAACGTCGGTGACGTGGTGGCGGTGGGCGACACGCTGGCGGACGGTTCCTCGACCGACCTCGGCGAGCTCGCGCTCGGACAGAACATGCTCGTCGCGTTCATGCCGTGGAACGGCTACAACTTCGAAGACTCGATCCTGATCTCCGAGCGAGTGGTCCAGGAAGATCGCTACACCTCGATCCACATCGAGGAGATGACCTGCATCGCCCGCGACACGAAGCTCGGCGCCGAGGAAATCACGGCCGACATCCCGAACGTCGGCGAGCAGGCGCTCGCCCGTCTCGACGAGTCCGGCATCGTGTACATCGGTGCGGAAGTGAAGGCCGGCGACATCCTCGTGGGCAAGGTCACGCCGAAGGGCGAGAGCCAGCTCACGCCGGAAGAGAAGCTGCTCCGCGCGATCTTCGGCGAGAAGGCCTCGGACGTGAAGGACAGCTCGCTCCGCGTGCCCCCGGGCATGGACGGCAACGTCATCGACGTGCAGGTCTTCACCCGCGACGGCATCGAGAAGGACAAGCGCGCCAAGCAGATCGAAGAGACCGAGCTGAAGCGTATCCGCAAGGATCTCGACGACCAGTTCCGCATCCTCGAAGGTGCGATCTACGCGCGCATGCGCGCCCAGCTCGTCGGCAAGTCCGCGATGAGCGGCCCGGGCGGCCTGAAGCGTGGCACGGTCATCGACGACGCGTACCTCGACACGCTGAAGAAGGACGACTGGTTCAAGATCAACGTCAAGGAAGAGGAAGTCTCGGAGTTCCTCGAGCGCGCGGCCGACCAGGTCAAGCGTCATCGCGAGGCCTTCGACAAGCGCTTCAAGGAGAAGCAGGGCAAGATCACCCAGGGCGACGACCTCGCTCCGGGCGTGCTCAAGATGGTCAAGGTCTACCTGGCCGTCAAGCGCCGCATCCAGCCGGGCGACAAGATGGCCGGCCGCCACGGCAACAAGGGTGTCGTGTCGATGATCGTGCCGGTCGAGGACATGCCGTTCTCCGCCGACGGTCGTCCGGTCGACATCTGCCTGAACCCGCTGGGCGTGCCTTCGCGTATGAACATCGGCCAGATCCTCGAGGTTCACCTCGGCTGGGCGGCGAAGGGCCTGGGTCACAAGATCTCGGCCATGATCGAGGCGAACGAGAAGCCCGCGAAGCTGCGCGAGTTCCTCGACGAGGTCTACAACCACGGCAACGCCGGTGCGGAAGGCGCGGTGCGCCACGTCGACCTCAAGTCGATGTCGGACGCCGAGATCGTCCAGCTGGCCGACAACCTGCGCGACGGCGTGCCGATGGCGACGCCGGTGTTCGACGGCGCCGAGGAAACCGAGATCAAGCACATGCTGAAGCTGGCGGGCCTGCCCGAGTCGGGCCAGACCACGCTGTACGACGGCCGCACCGGCGAGGCGTTCGATCGCCCGGTCACCGTCGGCTACATGCACATGCTGAAGCTGAACCACCTCGTCGACGACAAGATGCACGCGCGTTCGACCGGTCCGTACTCGCTCGTCACCCAGCAGCCGCTGGGCGGCAAGGCGCAGTTCGGCGGCCAGCGCTTCGGCGAAATGGAAGTCTGGGCGCTGGAAGCCTACGGCGCGGCGTACACCCTGCAGGAAATGCTGACCGTCAAGTCGGACGACGTGCAGGGTCGCAACCAGATGTACAAGAACATTGTGGACGGCAACCACGAAATGGCCGCAGGCATGCCGGAGTCCTTCAACGTGCTCGTGAAGGAAATCCGCTCGCTCGGTATCGACATCGAACTCGAAGAGATCAAGTGATCGTCGCGGCTACCGGAGATTACGCATGAAAGACCTGCTCAATCTGTTCAACCAGCAGCGACAGACGCTGGACTTCGACGCGATCAAGATCGCTCTGGCTTCGCCGGAGCTGATCCGGTCGTGGTCGTACGGCGAAGTGAAGAAGCCGGAAACCATCAACTACCGCACGTTCAAGCCCGAGCGTGACGGTCTGTTCTGCGCGGCCATTTTCGGTCCCATCAAGGACTACGAATGCCTGTGCGGCAAGTACAAGCGCATGAAGCATCGCGGCGTCGTCTGCGAGAAGTGCGGCACCGAGGTCACGCTGGCCAAGGTCCGTCGCGAGCGCATGGGCCACATCGAGCTCGCCAGCCCGACGGCGCACATCTGGTTCCTGAAGTCGCTGCCGTCGCGCATCGGCCTCATGCTGGACATGACGCTGCGTGACATCGAGCGCATCCTGTACTTCGAAGCCTTCGTCGTGATCGATCCGGGCCTGACCGCGCTCGAGCGCGGCCAGCTGCTCAGCGAAGACCAGTACCTGGAAGCGACCGAAGAGCACGGCGACGAGTTCGACGCCCGCATGGGTGCCGAGGCCGTCTACGAACTGCTCAAGAGCCTCGACCTCCCGGGCGAAGTCATTCGCCTGAAGGAAGAGATCGCGTCGACGAATTCCGAGACCAAGCTCAAGCGCCTCACCAAGCGCGTGAAGCTGATCGAGGCGTTCCTCGAGTCGGGCAACAAACCGGAATGGATGGTGCTCACCGTCCTGCCGGTGCTGCCGCCCGACCTGCGTCCGCTCGTCCCGCTGGACGGCGGCCGTTTCGCGACGTCGGATCTCAACGACCTGTACCGCCGCGTCATCAACCGCAACAACCGCCTCAAGCGCCTGCTCGAGCTCGCCGCGCCCGACATCATCGTGCGCAACGAGAAGCGCATGCTGCAGGAGTCGGTCGACGCGCTGCTCGACAACGGCCGCCGCGGCCGTGCCATCACCGGCACGAACAAGCGCGCGCTGAAGTCGCTCGCGGACATGATCAAGGGCAAGCAGGGTCGCTTCCGTCAGAACCTGCTCGGCAAGCGCGTCGACTACTCGGGCCGTTCGGTCATCGTGGTCGGCCCGACGCTGCGCCTGCACCAGTGCGGCCTGCCGAAGAAGATGGCGCTCGAGCTGTTCAAGCCCTTCATCTTCGCGAAGCTGCAGGCTCGTGGCGAAGCCACGACCATCAAGGCCGCGAAGAAGCTCGTCGAGCGCGAGGAAGCCCAGGTGTGGGACATCCTCGAGGAAGTCATCCGCGAGCATCCGGTCATGCTCAACCGCGCACCGACCCTGCACCGTCTGGGTATCCAGGCGTTCGAGCCGGTGCTGATCGAAGGCAAGGCGATCCAGCTGCATCCGCTCGTCTGCACGGCGTTCAACGCCGACTTCGACGGTGACCAGATGGCCGTCCACGTGCCGCTGTCGATCGAGGCGCAGCTGGAAGCCCGCGCCCTGATGATGTCGTCGAACAACATCCTGTCGCCGGCGAACGGCGAGCCGATCATCGTGCCGTCGCAGGACGTCGTGCTCGGCCTGTACTACATGACGCGCGAGCTGATCAACGCGAAGGGCGCCGGCATGGTGTTCGCGAACGTCGGCGAAGTGCGCCGTGCGTACGACAACCGCGCCGTCGAGCTGCACGCCAAGGTCAAGGTGCGCGTGCGCACCGTGGAGACCGTCGATGGCGAGCGCGTCGAGCGCCTGGCCCTCGTGGACACCACGGTGGGTCGTGCGCTGCTCGCCGAGATCATCCCGGAAGGCCTGCCGTTCGCGCTGGTCAACACCGAGCTGACCAAGAAGAACATCTCGCGCCTGATCAACCAGAGCTACCGTCTCCTCGGCCTGAAGGAATCGGTCGTGTTCGCGGACAAGCTGATGTACACCGGCTTCCGTTTCGCGACGCGCGCCGGCATCTCGATCGGCATCGACGACATGAAGATCCCGGGCGAGAAGAAGGGCATCCTCGAGGAAGCCGAGAAGGAAGTCGTCGAGATCCAGGAGCAGTACCAGTCGGGTCTCGTCACGGCCGGCGAGCGCTACAACAAGGTGGTCGACATCTGGTCGCGTACCAACGAACTCGTCGCCAAGGCGATGATCGACGGTATCGGCACGGAGAAGGTGCAGGACCAGGAAGGCAACACGGTCAACCAGAAGTCCATGAACTCGCTGTACATCATGGCGGACTCGGGCGCGCGTGGTAGCGCGGCCCAGATTCGTCAGCTGGCGGGTATGCGCGGCCTGATGGCGCGTCCGGACGGCTCGATCATCGAGACGCCCATCAAGGCGAACTTCCGCGAAGGCCTGAACGTCCTACAGTACTTCAACTCGACCCACGGTGCCCGTAAGGGCCTCGCGGATACCGCGCTGAAGACCGCGAACTCCGGTTACCTGACCCGTCGTCTCGTCGACGTGGCGCAGGACGTCGTCATCACCGAGCACGATTGCGGCACGGAAGACGGCATCCTGATGTCCCCGATCGTGGAAGGCGGCGACGTGGTCGAGCCGCTGCGCGAGCGCGTGCTCGGCCGCGTGGTCGTCGAAGACGTCTACGCCCCGGGCGACGACGATCAGGCGATCGTCACGCGCGACACGCTGCTCGACGAGTCGCTGGTCGACAAGCTCGACAAGGCCGGCGTGCAGCTGATCAAGGTCCGTTCGCCGATCACCTGTCGTGCGAGCCACGGCGTGTGCGCCCTGTGCTACGGCCGCGACCTCGCTCGCGGTCACCTGGTCAACATGGGCGAGGCCGTGGGTGTCGTCGCCGCTCAGTCGATCGGCGAGCCGGGTACCCAGCTGACGATGCGTACGTTCCACATCGGTGGTGCGGCATCGCGAGCGGCGGCGGTCGACAACGTCACGGTCCGCACCACGGGCGCGCTGAAGTTCAACAACCTGAAGTCGGTCGAGCACAGCCAGGGTCACCTGGTCGCCGTCTCGCGTTCGGGCGAAGTGAGCGTCATCGATGCCAACGGTCGCGAGCGTGAGCGTTACAAGGTGCCTTACGGTGCGACGATCACGGTGAAGGACGGCGATCCGGTCAAGGCCGGCCAGACCGTCGCGAACTGGGATCCGCACACCCACCCGATCGTCACGGAAGTGGCCGGTGTGGTCCGCTTCATCGACTTCATCGATGGCGTGACCGTCCAGTCGCAGACGGACGAACTGACCGGCCTCGAGTCGGCGGTGGTCACGGATCCGAAGCGTCGCGGCACGCAGGCGAAGGACCTGCGCCCGATCGTCCGCCTGGAAGACAGCAAGGGCCGCGAGCTCAAGCTGCCGGGTACCGACATCGCGGCTCAGTACTTCCTGCCGGCCGGCGCGATCGTCTCGATCCAGAACGGCGCCGAAGTGGGCGTGGGTGACGTCGTCGCCCGTATCCCGCAGGAAACGTCGAAGACCCGCGACATCACCGGTGGTCTTCCGCGCGTCGCCGACCTGTTCGAAGCCCGCAAGCCGAAGGAGCCGGCGATCCTCGCGGAGCGTTCGGGCATCGTCAGCTTCGGCAAGGACACCAAGGGCAAGCAGCGCCTGATCATCAAGGACGTGGACGGCAACGAGCACGAGGAGCTGATTCCCAAGTGGCGTCAGGTCATCGTGTTCGAAGGCGAGCACGTGGAGAAGGGCGAGACGGTCGTCGACGGCGAGCCGAATCCGCACGACATCCTGCGCCTGCTGGGTGTCGAGCCGCTGGCGTCGTACCTGGTCAAGGAAATCCAGGACGTCTACCGCCTGCAGGGCGTGAAGATCAACGACAAGCACATCGAAGCGATCATTCGCCAGATGCTGCGCAAGGTCGAGATCACCGAGGCGGGGGACAGCACGTACCTGCGCGGCGAGCAGGTCGAGCGCGTCCGGATCAACGAGGAGAACGATCGCGCCGAAGCCCGGGGCGAGCGTCGCGCCGAGTTCGAATCGGTCCTGCTGGGCATCACCAAGGCGTCGCTGGCCACCGAGTCGTTCATCTCGGCGGCTTCGTTCCAGGAGACCACCCGCGTCCTCACCGAGGCGGCGGTCCGTGGCACCCGCGACACGTTGCGTGGCCTGAAGGAAAATGTTATTGTTGGGCGGCTAATCCCTGCGGGTACGGGTCTGGCTTACCACGCCGCGCGTCGTAGCCAGGGCGGCCTGACGGCCTCGGAGCTCGAAACCCTCTCGGGTTCGGCACCGGTCGTCACGTTCGAAGAGGCACCCGCCGGGTCCAACGATAGCGCCGAGTAAGGCCCGTATACGGGTTTTGCTCGTACATACGAAATGAGGCGCATGGAGGCGCCTCGTGTTCGGATTCAGGGACGATGGGCGCCAGTCCGCTTCGCGGGCGGCGCACGTCAACAACAGTTTCTCTGGCGGACCGATCTTTCGGTCTGCCTTTATGTTTCTCAGGAATAGCTTCGCATGACGACAGTCAACCAGTTGGTGCGCAAATCCCGCAGCCCGAAGGCGTACAAGAGCGCCTCGCCGGCCCTGCAGAGCAGCCCGCAGCGCCGCGGGGTCTGCACGCGCGTTTATACGACCACCCCGAAGAAGCCGAACTCGGCGCTGCGTAAGGTTGCCAAGGTGCGCCTCACCAACGGTTTCGAAGTCATCAGCTACATCGGTGGCGAAGGTCACAATCTTCAGGAGCACTCGGTGGTCCTGATCCGTGGCGGTCGCGTCAAGGATCTCCCGGGTGTGCGTTACCACACGGTTCGCGGCAGTCTCGACTGCGCCGGCGTGACCAAGCGTCGCAAGTCGCGCTCGAAGTACGGCGCCAAGCGCCCGAAGAGCTGAGTAGAGGACAAGAATTATGTCGCGTAAAGGTTCCCATCCCGCCCGTGTGGTCCTCCCGGACCCGAAGCACGGAAGCCAGCTGATCGCCCGCTTCATCAACATGGTGATGAAGTCCGGCAAGAAGTCCGTCGCCGAAGCGATCGTCTACGGTGCGCTGCAGCACATCGGCGAGAAGAACGCCGAGCCGGTGCAGCTCGTCGAGAAGGCCCTGGGCAACATCGCCCCGGCCGTCGAGGTGAAGTCCCGCCGCGTCGGCGGTGCCACGTACCAGGTGCCGGTCGAAGTCCGTCCGGGCCGTCGTATGGCGCTTGCCATGCGCTGGGTGATCGACGCGGCGCGCAAGCGCGGCGAGACGTCCATGCCGCGCAAGCTGGCCGCCGAACTGCTCGAAGCCTCGGAATCCCGTGGCGGCGCTGTCAAGAAGCGCGAAGAAACGCACCGCATGGCGGAGGCCAACAAGGCCTTCTCGCATTACCGCTGGTAATTACAGCTTCAGATTGAGGAAAGACCGTGGCACGCACTACGCCCATCGAGCGCTACCGCAATTTCGGCATCATGGCTCACATCGATGCCGGTAAGACCACGACCACGGAGCGCATCCTGTTCTACACCGGTGTCAGTCACAAGATTGGCGAGGTGCATGACGGTGCCGCGACGATGGACTGGATGGAGCAGGAGCAGGAGCGCGGTATCACCATCACTTCCGCCGCCACCACGGCGTTCTGGAAGGGCATGGACCGTTCGCTGCCCGAGCACCGCTTCAACATCATCGACACCCCGGGACACGTCGACTTCACCATCGAGGTGGAGCGCTCGCTCCGCGTGCTCGACGGTGCGGTGTTCGTGCTCTGCGCCGTGGGTGGCGTGCAGCCGCAGTCGGAAACCGTGTGGCGTCAGGCCAACCGGTACAAGGTTCCGCGCCTCGCGTTCGTCAACAAGATGGACCGCACGGGTGCGAACTTCTACAAGGTCGTCGACCAGCTGAAGTCGCGTCTCGCCGCCAACCCGGTGCCGATGCAGGTGCCGATCGGCGCCGAAGACAACTTCGAAGGCGTCGTCGATCTCCTCAAGATGAAGGCCATCAAGTGGGACATGGAGTCCCAGGGCATGAAGTTCGAATACGTCGACATTCCGGCGGAACTCCAGGCCAAGGCCGAAGAAGATCGTACGGCCATGATCGAAGCCGCGGCGGAAGCCACGGAAGAGATGATGGACAAGTACCTGGGCGGCGAAGAGCTGACCGAGGCCGAGATCATCGAAGGCCTGCGCCTGCGCACGCTGAAGAGCGAGATCATTCCGGTCTTCTGCGGCACGGCGTTCAAGAACAAGGGCGTCCAGGCGATGCTCGACGCGGTGGTGAACCTGCTGCCGTCGCCGATCGATCGTCCGCCGGTCGAAGGCGTCAACGAAGACGAGCAGCCGGATACCCGTCCGGCCAAGGACGACGCTCCGTTCTCGGCGCTCGCGTTCAAGATCATGACCGATCCGTTCGTCGGCGCGCTGACGTTCTTCCGTGTCTATTCGGGCACGCTGAACGCCGGTGACCAGGTGTACAACCCGGTCAAGTCGAAGAAGGAGCGCATCGGCCGCATCCTGCAGATGCACGCCAACGAGCGTCACGAACTGAAGGAAGTCCGCGCCGGCGACATCGCCGCGGCGGTCGGCCTGAAGGACGTCACGACCGGTGACACGCTGTGCGCGCAGGACCACATCATCACCCTCGAGCGCATGTCGTTCCCGGAGCCGGTGATCTCGATGGCGGTCGAGCCGAAGACGAAGTCGGACCAGGAAAAGATGGGTATCGCCCTCGGCCGTCTGGCCGCGGAAGATCCGTCGTTCCGCGTCCGCACGGACGAAGAGTCGGGCCAGACGATCATCTCGGGCATGGGCGAGCTTCACCTGGACATCCTGGTGGACCGCATGCGCCGCGAGTTCAACGTCGAGGCCAACGTCGGCAAGCCGCAGGTCGCGTACCGCGAAACGATTCAGGCGTCGGACGTCAAGTCGGACTACAAGCACGCCAAGCAGTCGGGTGGTAAGGGTCAGTACGGTCACGTCGTGATCGAGCTCTCCCCGATCACCGACGCCGATCGTGCCGACGAGAAGCTCGCCGCGCAGATCAAGGACGACTTCCTGTTCATCAACGACATCACGGGCGGCGTGATTCCGAAGGAATTCATCCCGTCGGTCGAAAAGGGCCTCCGCGAGACGATCACCTCGGGTCCGCTCGCCGGCTTCCCGGTCGTGAACACGAAGGTCAAGCTCGTCTTCGGTTCGTACCATGACGTCGACTCGTCCGAAATGGCGTTCAAGCTCGCCGCGTCGATGGCGTTCAAGCAGGGCTTCGCGAAGGCGCAGCCGGTGCTGCTCGAGCCGATCATGAAGGTCGAGGTCGTGACGCCGGAAGACTACGTCGGTGACGTGATGGGCGATATCTCGCGTCGTCGCGGCATGCTGACCGGTCAGGAAGAGACGCCGTCGGGCAAGACCGTCAACGCGATGATTCCGCTCGGTGAGATGTTCGGCTACGCCACGTCGCTCCGTTCGCAGACGCAGGGTCGCGCCACGTTCACGATGGAATTCGACCACTACGAGCCGGCGCCGAAGAATATCGCCGACGAGGTCATGAAGAAGTCCTGATAAGGGCTTCTTCTTCAAAACACACAACGTTCTTTCAGAGGTTTCAGGTCATGGCAAAGGGTAAGTTCGAGCGTAAGAAGCCGCACGTCAACGTCGGCACCATCGGTCACGTCGATCACGGCAAGACCACGCTCACGGCAGCGCTCACGAAGATCGGCGCCGAGCGCTTCGGCGGCGAGTTCAAGGACTACGGTTCGATCGACGCGGCGCCGGAAGAGAAGGCGCGCGGCATCACGATCTCGACCGCGCACGTGGAATACGAATCGCCGACCCG
>NZ_JAVDUO010000008.1:0-3790 GCF_031456385.1 Luteibacter sp. 3190
GGGGATGACGTCAAGTCATCATGGCCCTTACGGCCAGGGCTACACACGTACTACAATGGTCGGTACAGAGGGTTGCGATACCGCGAGGTGGAGCTAATCCCAGAAAGCCGATCCCAGTCCGGATTGGAGTCTGCAACTCGACTCCATGAAGTCGGAATCGCTAGTAATCGCAGATCAGCTATGCTGCGGTGAATACGTTCCCGGGCCTTGTACACACCGCCCGTCACACCATGGGAGTGAGCTGCTCCAGAAGCCGTTAGTCTAACCGCAAGGGGGACGACGACCACGGAGTGGTTCATGACTGGGGTGAAGTCGTAACAAGGTAGCCGTATCGGAAGGTGCGGCTGGATCACCTCCTTTCGAGAAACGACACGCGTTTCATCGCAAGGCTTCCACACAAGTCACCTGCACATCCACGCATGCCATGGGCATGCAACCGTAAGCGAAGCCTTATGGGTCTGTAGCTCAGGTGGTTAGAGCGCACCCCTGATAAGGGTGAGGTCGGTGGTTCGAGTCCACCCAGACCCACCACTTGAGAGCACTTATGGGGCCTTAGCTCAGCTGGGAGAGCATCTGCTTTGCAAGCAGAGGGTCGTCGGTTCGATCCCGACAGGCTCCACCAGTTCCGGTGTTGGATGTGTACGCACACAAAGATCATGTTTTGAAGCCAACCGGCACTGAGGCCGGCCTGGTGTTCTTTGAAAATCTGTAAACGAGTGACAAGCGTCTTGGTTCGAACCGAACCGAGGCAAGTGTTAAGGCGAAACGAAGTGGCTTGTGCGAATAGGCCCCGAGGCGACTTGGGGTTATATGGTCAAGCGACTAAGCGTATACGGTGGATGCCTTGGCAGTCAGAGGCGATGAAGGACGTGGCAGCCTGCGAAAAGTGTCGGGGAGCTGGCAACAAGCTTTGATCCGGCAATGTCCGAATGGGGAAACCCACCGCTCAGGCGGTATCGCATAGTGAATACATAGCTATGCGAAGCGAACCCGGGGAACTGAAATATCTAAGTACCCGGAGGAAAAGAAATCAACCGAGATTCCGTCAGTAGCGACGAGCGAACGCGGACTAGCCCAAAAGTGTCGTACATTCTAGTCGAACAGCGTGGAAAAGCTGGCCGTAGACGGTGATAGCCCGGTAGACGAAAGGGTGCATGGCATGAAATTGAGTAAGGCGGGGCACGTGAAACCCTGTCTGAACATGGGGGGACCATCCTCCAAGGCTAAATACTCCTGACTGACCGATAGCGAACTAGTACCGTGAGGGAAAGGCGAAAAGAACCCCGGAGAGGGGAGTGAAATAGACCCTGAAACCGTATACGTACAAGCAGTGGAAGCCCGCAAGGGTGACTGCGTACCTTTTGTATAATGGGTCAGCGACTTACTGTCAGTGGCAAGCTTAACCGTATAGGGGAGGCGAAGGGAAACCGAGTCTGAATAGGGCGAATAGTCTCTGGCAGTAGACCCGAAACCGAGTGATCTATCCTTGACCAGGTTGAAGGTGCGGTAACACGCACTGGAGGACCGAACCCACATCTGTTGCAATAGATGGGGATGAGTTGAGGATCGGAGTGAAAGGCTAAACAAACTCGGAGATAGCTGGTTCTCCTCGAAAGCTATTTAGGTAGCGCCTCGTGCGAACACTGTTGGGGGTAGAGCACTGTTATGGCTAGGGGGTCATTGAGACTTACCAAACCATGGCAAACTCCGAATACCAACACGTGCTACACGGGAGACACACGGCGGGTGCTAACGTCCGTCGTGAAAAGGGAAACAACCCAGACCCGCAGCTAAGGTCCCAAAGTCATAGCTAAGTGGAAAACGATGTGGAAAGGCATAGACAGCCAGGAGGTTGGCTTAGAAGCAGCCACCCTTTAAAGAAAGCGTAATAGCTCACTGGTCGAGTCGGTCTGCGCGGAAGATTTAACGGGGCTAAGCTATGCACCGAAGCTCGGGGTGTACAGGTTTTGACCTGTACGCGGTAGAGGAGCGTTCCGTAGGCCTGTGAAGGTGAGTCGTAAGGCTTGCTGGAGGTATCGGAAGTGCGAATGCTGACATGAGTAACGATAAGGGGGGTGAAAAGCCCCCCCGCCGAAAGCCCAAGGTTTCCTCGCGCAACGTTCATCGGCGCAGGGTGAGTCGGCCCCTAAGGCGAGGCAGAAATGCGTAGTCGATGGGAAGCAGGTTAATATTCCTGCACTTTTCTACAGTGCGATGTGGGGACGGAGAAGGTTAGGTCTACCAGGCGTTGGTTGTCCTGGGGAAAGGCGGTAGGCAGTGATCTTAGGCAAATCCGGGATCACTTATGCCGAGCACCGAGACCAGTCCTATGAGGACGAAGTGACTGACACCACGCTTCCAGGAAAAGCCACTAAGCTTCAGCTGTAGAAAAACCGTACCGTAAACCGACACTGGTAGGCAGGGTGAGAATCCCAAGGCGCTTGAGAGAACTCGGGTGAAGGAACTAGGCAAAATGGCACCGTAACTTCGGGAGAAGGTGCGCCCCTTGGTGTGGTCACGTGCGTGACTGAGCATCGAGGGGTCGCAGTAACCTGGCCGCTGCGACTGTTTATCAAAAACACAGCACTCTGCAAACACGAAAGTGGACGTATAGGGTGTGACGCCTGCCCGGTGCTGGAAGGTTAATTGATGGGGTCAGCCGCAAGGCGAAGCTCTTGATCGAAGCCCCAGTAAACGGCGGCCGTAACTATAACGGTCCTAAGGTAGCGAAATTCCTTGTCGGGTAAGTTCCGACCTGCACGAATGGCGTAACGACAGCGGCGCTGTCTCCACCCGAGACTCAGTGAAATTGAAATCGCTGTGAAGATGCAGCGTTCCCGCGGCAAGACGGAAAGACCCCGTGAACCTTTACTATAGCTTTACACTGAACGTTGAGTTCTTCTGTGTAGGATAGGTGGGAGGCTATGAAACCGAGACGCTAGTTTCGGTGGAGCCATCCTTGAAATACCACCCTGAAGTGCTTGACGTTCTAACCTAGGTCCGTAATCCGGATCGGGGACCGTGTATGGTGGGTAGTTTGACTGGGGCGGTCTCCTCCCAAAGAGTAACGGAGGAGCACGAAGGTACGCTCAGCGCGGTCGGACATCGCGCACTGTGTGCAAAGGCATAAGCGTGCTTGACTGCGAGATCGACGGATCAAGCAGGTACGAAAGTAGGTCTTAGTGATCCGGTGGTTCTGTATGGAAGGGCCATCGCTCAACGGATAAAAGGTACTCCGGGGATAACAGGCTGATACCGCCCAAGAGTTCATATCGACGGCGGTGTTTGGCACCTCGATGTCGGCTCATCACATCCTGGGGCTGTAGCCGGTCCCAAGGGTATGGCTGTTCGCCATTTAAAGTGGTACGCGAGCTGGGTTCAGAACGTCGTGAGACAGTTCGGTCCCTATCTGTCGTGGGCGTTGGAGATTTGAGGGGGGCTGCTCCTAGTACGAGAGGACCGGAGTGGACGTTCCGCTGGTGTTCGGGTTGTCATGCCCATGGCATTGCCCGGTAGCTACGAACGGAAGTGATAACCGCTGAAAGCATCTAAGCGGGAAGCACGCCCCAAGATGAGATCTCCCGAGAGCTTGACTCTCCTTAAGGCACCATCAAGACTAGGTGGTTGATAGGCGCGGTGTGGAAGTGCAGCAATGCATTGAGCTTACGCGTACTAATGAGCCGTGAGGCTTGACCATATAACCCCAAGACGCTTCACCGTCTTAATACAATCCTCCGGTCGACCCCGGACGCTTGTCACTCGTTTACAACCCTCTGTGGAGCCGGCGCAC